>JBDRCE010000016.1:0-39233 GCA_043822005.1 Pseudomonadota bacterium
GATACCGCTCGCGACCTCGCCCTCGCCGTTCAATTCGGTGATGCCGCGCCGTTCGTCTGGTACGATCTCGACTGTGGCCACGTCGCCGAGCCTCAGCGGCACGCCGCCAACGGTCTTCAGCGCGATGCTTTCGATGTCGGCGATGCTCTTCAGATAGCCGCGGCCGCGCACCATGAACTCGAATTCGGAGATTTCAACGGTGCGCCCGCCGGTGTCAATGTTGCTATCGCGCACAGCCTCGCCGATCTCCGACAGCGTCACTCCTTGCGCGCGCAGCCGGGCCGGATCCACGACGATCGAATATTGCTTGACGAAACCGCCAACGCTGGCGACCTCCGACACGCCTTCAGCTTTGGAAACTGCAAAACGCACAACCCAGTCCTGCAGCGATCTCAGTTCGGCGAGCGACAGTTCCTTGGCGACGACGGCATATTGGTAAACCCATCCGACACCTGTCGCGTCCGGTCCGAGCGCTGGCGCGACGTCTTCAGGCAGTCGCCCCGCCGCGGCGTTCAAGTATTCGAGCACTCGGCTGCGCGCCCAGTAGGGGTCGACTCCGTCTTCGAAGATTACATAGACGAACGACACGCCGAAGAAGGAGAAGCCGCGCACGACTTTGGAGCGCGGCACGGTCAGCATGGCCGTCGTCAGTGGATAGGTGACCTGATCCTCCACCACCTGCGGCGCCTGGCCCGGATAGTCGGTGAAAACGATGACCTGCACGTCCGAGAGGTCGGGAATGGCGTCGAGCGGCAAGGTCTTAACTGCGTAAAGGCCGGCCGCCGTTGCGAGCCCGGCAGCGAAGAAGACGAGAATCAGATTGCGCGCCGACCATGCAATGATTTTTGCGATCATGGCTGTGGCTCGGCAGATGTCAGCGCGGAGAGCGCCGCCTTGAGATTGCTTTCGGCGTCGATCAGAAAGTTGGCTGAAACAACGACACGTTCGCCTTCGGCGATGCCCTCCATGATCTCTGTCATACCCGTGCCCCGCGCGCCGATCTTGACGTCGCGGGGTTCAAAGCGGCCTTCGCCCATATCAACGATGACGATCTGCCGGTCACCCGTGTCGATAATTGCGCTGTCCGGCACGGTGATGACAGGTGCAGTTCCTCCCGTCGCGATATCGACCTCCCCATACATGTTCGCGAGGAGCAACCTATCCGGATTTGGCAGTTCGATGCGGACCTTGGCTGTGCGGGTCTGAGCTTCGATTTCCGGGTAGATCACGTCGACCTTGCCCTCAAACTGCTTGCCCGGCAGGCTGCGAACGCTAACGGAAGCCCTGTCTCCTAAGCGGACTGAACTCAGGTCGTATTCCGGTACGTCCGCCATGATCCACACCGTGGAGATGTCCGCGATGCGGAACAGCGTCTGGCCCGCCTCTGCCATCATTCCGTCGACGGCCATGCGTTCCAGCACGACGCCAGCCCTCGGAGCCGTCAGTGTAACCGAGAGGGGTACCTTCTTGGTGGCCTCGATTTCGGCGATTGCTTCGGCCGGAACGCCAAGATTCGCCAGCCTCTGGAGGCTCCCGGCCGCAGCGCTCTTGCCGTCCCCGCTCTTCAAGTCGGCTGCATAGAGAGCGCCTGCCGCGGCGATTTCCTGAGAATACAGGCGGACGAGCGGATCGCCTGCCCGGATGATCGATCCTGTGGTGACCTTCGAGACCTCTTCGATAAAGGAGTCGGTGCGAGTGGAGATTACGTTGATCAGACGTTCATCGAGCGCGACCCTCCCGGGTACACGAACCTGGCGCACAATCCTGCTTTTGGTCGCCAAGTCCGTTTTCACACCTGTCCGCTGCAGCTTCCCTGGAGAGACGGTGACGGCCGAGCCGTCTTCGGCCTCCCCCTCAAAGACGGGCAGGTAGTCCATCCCCATCGAATCCTTCTTCGGGACAGGAGAGGTGTCCGGCAGGCCCATGGGATTGCGGTAGTAAAGAACGCGTGGATCTCTTGGATCTCGTTCCTCCCCCATTTCAGCTGTTCCGCCCGCGTCAGGCTCTGCGAGCGGATCGAAGCTCAGGTCTTCGCTCGCGTGCACGGCCACAAAGTCGCGGCCGTCACCGGTTTTTTTGGGCGTCGCCGAATACGCGGGTTCCCCGTCCGGGTGGCGATAGTAAACTATCGGTCCCAAGGGCGCAGAGACGGCCGACATCGCACCCGGCTCAGTCCCGAATGCCCGCCTCATGACAGCCTGGATGGCTTGGACGGCGGCGGGACCAGATAGGCCATTTTGTCCGGCCCAATATCCGCCGGCTCCCGCCCCTGCCATGACGACGGCAAGGGCCAGGAAATAGCCAAACCTTTTCATTCGACGGCCTCGAATTCGAGCCTGCTCTCGATGGTCTCGTGCTCGCCTTGAATCTTGGCCGCGATTGAAAAGCGCCAGCCACCAGCCATGACTAGATTTGACTTGAAGTTGTAAACGCCCGGCTCCGTTGATGGCATCGCCTCGACGGGCGTTGTCATAGTCTCCATGCCGTCGGGCGCCATGTCCATGCGTGTCGCGAAAACGACCGCGTTCTCGACGGGCCTGCCGGAGCGTCTGTCGATCAGTCTTAGGACGATGGTCGCGCCGACGCCTTGCTTGATCTGTTTTTCGGCAAGCTGAAATTCGTAGTCATCGGGTGCGGCCACTGCCCCTGTGAAAACGATGACGGACGCGCACGCCGCTAAAGCGGCGCGGAGAAAAGGTTTCGGGTTCATCTTCAGTAGTTCCGACTGTCGTTGGACCGCGCTTGCGCACGGAGTTTGGCACGGCAAACGCCATGCCGTTTACCCGGGCGCTCACGCGCTCAAGTTCCTGCTCTTGAAGCGCCGCTGGACAATCAGGCTTTAGGAGGTCTGGGCGGAGGTTCGCCAACTAGAGACGAGAGTTCCTCATCACCTGGGGCCGCGAAGCGGTCCTGCAACGGTATGCGCATGGAGAGTGGACGGTACTCCGGCATCGGCGCACAGACAAAAGCAGAAGCGCATACCACAGCGTAAGGGCAGCCCTTGGCACAATCGGGAACGGCTGGTTGATCATCGGGGCAGCACGGCATGCCGTCCGAAATTGCCATATCCATTTTCATCACCATTGCCGACGCGGCAATGGATGTCGTCATCGGCGCAATGACAATTGCCAACATAGCAAGTGCGGCCATGAAAACGGAAATGGCAGAAACGCGCCTCATTAACGAGCGATGGCATGATGGCGTTGGGAAAGCTAGCCAATTTCGTGTGAACGTATCGAATGGGCTCGATCTACGAGGCTGCACCAACCCGCCAATGGCAATAGAACCTGGCCAAGTCGGGGCAACGATAAAAAGGCGTGTGCTCGGCGCGGAGGCTCTTTCCATAATGATCCGAGACGGCCGGCGCCTAGACACCGACACACACGAGTGATACACACGGTGACAGCTTCGGCTTTGTAAGACGTTGTTTTTACTGAAGTTTGGCGGGCCGACCTACAGTCCCTCCCTCTCCGCCAGTGACCCGCTAACGAGCGGAAATCGCCAAAGTCAGATCGAAATGGCGGCTCGTGGCAAGTCGTCGTTCAGCTCGACCCGCCTGGGCCGGTAGGGCCGGATGAACGTGCCGCCAGCCGGGCCTGGTCCGTGCTGCAATAGCCCAGCGGCGTCAGTCGGACCCGATAGAGCGTCCATTCACCGACATCCGAGACGTCGTTCCCCGAGGGAGATCCATGTCCGTGGCGCAGCGGGACGCCGCCGAGGAGGCGACCGCTGCGCCTACACCAGTTTTTCGGCAATCTGTATCGCGGAAGCCGTCATCTTCGACTCTGATCAATGAGTCCCGACCCCAGGCGAAACGCTGCGGCGGTATGATACAATTCCGTGCAAGGATTGCTTGTCGCCGGCAGCCGGTTCTGCGACCGTGGTCGTATTCACAACGACTATGCCACCCCGACGCAGGCACCCAACCTGGCGATGCCTGGTCCGATTGCAAAGCCCGAGGGATGCGGCTCAACAGAAAAGCAAGGCTGTCACTGCGCGCAAACGATTGATCTTGGAATCTCCAAAACGACGGCCAAGCCGCCTTTCTCGGCAATGGAAGCAACAACCCGCCCATTGTGTCGTTCGACGGCCTGCCTGGTGATCGCGAGACCGAGCCCATAGCCGCTGGAGGCGGCAGCATTGTCTCCGCGGGAAAACGGCTCAAATATACTGTCCAGCTCCAAGGTCGGTACTCCATGCCCTTCGTCCGTGACGACGACGCGCAGCGTATCGTCCGTCACCTGCGAGCGGATGGAGACCTCGGAGCCATCGGACGTGAACTTGACGGCGTTACGGATGACATTCTCCAACGCCCGATAGATCAGCTCCCCATTGACCTCCGCGACGAATGTCTGTGCTCCTTGGTGGTTTACATGGATGCCGCGCGCTTGAGCTTCGAAGGCCGCGTCGGTGACGATGTCGTTCAGAAGGTCGATGATGTCGAGCTTCTGGACATCCAGACTGCCCTTTGACCGGTCCGTCAGCCGGGCCAGCGTGAGGATCTCGCCCACCAGCCCATCTATGCGTTCGACCTCGCGCACCAGGCGATCCATCATGACTTCGAGCTTGGCCGGATTCTGCTGCAGCACGCCGATCGCGGCCTGCAGGCGCGACAGCGGCGAGCGCAGCTCATGCGACACGTCATGAAAGAGACGCTGCTGGGCGCTCTGGAGTTGCTCCAGGCGCTCGGCACTCACATCGAAATCGTGCGCGAGGGCCGCGACTTCGTCCTTGCGGCCACCTATCCTGGCGCCGATCCGTATGTCGAAGCGGCCGCCGGCGAGCGCACTCAACCCGCTCCGAAGATGGGCGACAGGTTGAATAAGGTATCGCGCGAGCCAGTACGCAGCGACCGCGGCTGCCAGCAAGCCGGATACCCAGGGCAAAATCCTTGGCCAGTATTCCGCAAAAAGGCCAGGCTCCTGGCTGTGAAGGACGACGCGATAGCAGGTCCCCCCGCTCTCGACGTTTCGTTCATCGCCGCCTGCTTCGGCAGAGCAGCCTGCGGAAGATCCGGTTGAGGAGATCGACAGGTCGACCGGCGCCGGAGCCCGGGCTGCCTCAGTCGCAAATGCGATGGCGGCGTCCCTGCCGTCGCGCGCCAGAAGTTGCGATGCGATATCGAGTGCGAAGGCCTGCCGTCCGCGTTCGACTTCCCGGGAGAACGGCATGATCTCAAACACGTTGGACACCGCGAACAGCACCGCGATCGACGCCGCAATGGTCAGCCAGATGATGGCGAAGAACTTCCAGAACAGCCGTTGCATTATCGGTATTGCAGAAGCTGGTAGCCTTGCCCGCGAACCGACTGAATCCAGGACTGACCATCGTCCCTCGTTCCCAGCTTCTGGCGGACGCTGCTGATATGGACGTCGATGCGGCGATCGAAGGGCGTCCAGGGCCTGCCAAACGCGCGTTTGGAAATCTCCTGCTTCGATACGAGCTGACCGGCGCTGCGGGCAAGCACTTCGAGCAGGCTGAACTCGGTGCCGGTGAGGTCGAGCGGCTCGCCGAGCCATTCGGCGGCCCTGCTGCCGGGATGCATGACGAGGTCACCTGCCCGCAACACTTCCGGCGCTTGAACGGAACGACCCGAACGGCGAAGGATCGCGCGCAGACGCGCGGCAAGTTCACCGGGCGAGCATGGTTTTGGCACGTAGTCGTCGGCGCCGAGATTGAGCCCGGCTATCCGATCTGCATCGTCACCCTTGGCCGTCAGCATCAGCACCGGCACCGCGCTCGACCGTCTGATCCGCCGGAGAAGTTCGATGCCGTTCATGTGCGGCATCATGATGTCGAGCACGACGATGTCGATCGCATTCGAACAAGCCAGCGTGATCGCAGTGCGCCCGTCGACAGCGGTCGACACCTCGAAGCCCTCCTCGAGGAGGAACTCCTTGAGCAGCGTGGTGAGTTCCACGTCGTCGTCGACCAGGAGAACCTTTTCCATCGCGGTCGGTCCATTGTTCATGCGTTCACGGCATACAGAACGCCGCCCGGTTCGGCATCGAATTTTACCTATCTTAACGGTAAGTTGACAGCACTTTACATTCGATCGACTAAATGGGTTAGCCGTATGGATCGTGAAGGACGATGATGACAGCGGCGCACCGCAAAATTGCCAGATACAGTGCGGTCGCTGCTGCCGGACTTATTCTGTCAGGTTGCGCCAGCTTCGCTGAACTACGGCCGACCGACCTCATAGTCGCGAATAACTGGCACGCGACGTTGCCTCACGACGGCAAGACATCCGGTCTCGTGTCATGGTGGTCGACATTCAACGATCCATCGCTGACCGCCCTGATCGGCTATGCGCAGGCCGACAGCCCCAGCCTCGACTCCGCCGCCGCCGACATCGAAAAGGCCCGCGCGACACTGGGGTCGGCACGAGCCAGCCTCTTCCCAACCTTCGACGGCTCCGGCTCTGTGACGCGCTCGGGCGCTGAGGGCGACGCGGCCAATCGGGTTGCGGCATCGACGACATCGAGTGGCGGTCTTGACGCCTCCTGGGAGCTTGATCTGTTCGGGAAGAGCAGACAGACGAGCGAGGCGGCCCGTCTGCGGGTCCATGAGCAGGTTGCCAATTGGCACGATGCGCGCGTCTCTCTCGCCGCTGAAGTAGCTGATTACTATGTCCAGTACAGGGCGTGTCGGCAGCTCGAAAATGCCTACGGGGCAGAACTTGAGTCGCAGCGGGAAACGATCCGCGCGACGAAAACGGCCGCGGAGTCAGGCCTGACCTCAACCGCCGACCTGGCGCTCGCGCGGGCAAGCGCGGCGTCGTCCTCGTCGACCCTGACGGCCCAGCGCGCCGAATGCGAGATCCTGGTCAAGTCGCTGGTCGAACTGACCGGCGGCGACGAGCCGCGGGTCCGGCAGCTTCTGGACAAGGGCAAGCGCGGGATCCCTGCCCCGAAGAGCTTGCGCATCGCAGAGGTACCGGCGGAGGCCTTGCGCCAGCGTCCGGACATCAGCGCGCTCGAACTGGAAATCGCGGCATCCATCGCCGACGTCGGCGCTGCAAAGGCCGATCTCTATCCAAGCCTGAGCCTGGGCGGTTCCATCACGATCAACAGTTCGACGCTGACCGGCGCATCGACACCTTGGTCCTTCGGTCCGGCTTTGACTATTCCCGTTTTCGATGGCGGATCGCGTCGGGCTTCGGTCAAAAGCGCAATAGCCGACTACGATCTGGCTCTGGCGGGGTACAAATCCGGCGTGCTGAGCGCCATTTCGGAGGTCGAAACCGCCCTTGTGCGTGTAGACAGCACGCGCCGGCGGATCGGCGATGCAAGCGACGCGGCCCGCAACTATCGCTCTTACTTCAATTCCATCGATGCCAATTGGAGGGCCGGTGGAGTCAGCCTGATCGACCGGGAGGAGGCCCGGCGGTCCGCGCAATCGTCGGAGATCACCCTCATCGAGATCCGCCGCGACGCCGTGCGGTACTGGATTGCGCTCTACAAGGCCCTTGGGGGCGGCTGGGACGCCAGCATGGTCAACCCGGTGCAGGTCCAGACAAAACCACAAGGACTTTACTGATGCGGCCCGCTCATCTTCTGGTTGCTCTGTTCGTCGGGGCTGGTGTTCCTCTTGCTGGCCAGCCTTCTTATGCGCAGGAGGCGAACGGGCCAACCGCTCTCACCGTAGCTGTGGTGAAGCCGGTGGAGCGCCAGTGGGCTGAAACAGTCCCAGCCAGCGGCTGGCTGAAGCCCTGGCACGAGGCGATTGTCGCATCGGAGATCGGCGGCCTTCGCATAACGGAGGTTCTTGCCGACGTTGGATCGGTTGTCTCGAAGGGCCAGCCTCTGGTCAAGCTCGCGCAGGAATCGACGCTTGCGGAACTGCGCCAGCAAGAAGCGTCGGTCGAGACGGCAAAGGCGGATCTCGCCGAGGCGAAGGCGAACGCCGAGCGGGCGCGCAAGGTGCAGGGCAGCGGCGCGCTTTCGGATGAAAAGGTCAACGAATATCTGATCGGGGAGCAGACCGCGGCGGCCAGCCTGGCATCGGCGGAAGCGGTGTTGGAAGGTCAGAGGATCAAGCTCGACCAGACTACGATAACCGCCGTCGACGACGGGCTGATCACGTCCCGTTCGGCCCAGCTTGGAGCGGTGGTCTCGTCCGGCACCGAGCTGTTCCGGCTGGTGCGGCAGCAACGCGTCGAATGGCAGGCCGAGGTGTCGGCACGCTATCTCCGTAGTATGAAGGAAGGCCTCGTTGCCGCTATCGACGGACCCGGCGGCCAGCGCATCGAGGGAAAGGTCAGGCTGATTGGCCCGACGGTAAACACTGATACCGGCCGTGCGATCATCTATGTCACGCTGCCAACCGACGACAATCCCCCCAGTGGCCTCTATGCCATAGGACACATAGAGCTTCAGACGACGCAGGCGCTGACTGTGCCGGAAACGGCGCTCTTGTTCCGTGACGGCCTGAACTATGTCTTCACGGTCAATGAGGAAAGCCGCGTCAAGCGTGTGCGTGTCGAGACCGGCCGTCGCAATGCCGGCGAGGTGGAAATCCTGTCCGGCATCGACGTATCGGCAAGCGTCGTCAAGTCAGGCGGCGCATTCCTTTCGGACAACGCGCTCGTCAAGGTTGAGGGAGAAGCGCAATGAACTTCTCCGCCTGGTCTATCCACAATCCGGTTCCGTCTATTCTGCTGTTTGTTCTTCTGACTATCGGTGGCCTGCTCGCCTTCGATCGGCTCGCGGTCCAGAATTTCATGGACATGGACCTTCCGACGATCAAGGTCTCCGCCTCGCTTGAAGGGGCTGCTCCCACCCAGCTCGAAACGGAAGTCGCCCGCAAGATCGAGGACAGCCTCGCTTCCCTCAGTCTTCTGGACCACATCACGACAACGATCACCGACGGGTCGGTCTCGATCAGTGTGTCTTTCCAAATCGAGAAGGATAGCGAGACGGCCCTGAACGAGGTACGCAACGCCGTCGACAGTGTTGCGGGAGATCTGCCGTCGGCGATGGAGTCACCGAGCGTGACCAAGGTGACGGTGCAAGCCTCGCCGCTCCTCACCTATGCCGTGCGCTCGACCCAGCTCAACGAGACGGAGCTTTCCTGGTTCGTCGACAACGACATGACCAAGGCCTTGCTTTCGGTATCCGGTGTGGGCGAGGTCAGTCGTGTCGGTGGGATCGATCGCGAGGTTCATGTCGATCTCAATCCGCAGATCATGGGATCGCTCGGGATCACGGCGGCGAGTGTCTCCTCAAGCCTCAGGTCGGTGCAGTCGGATACGTCGGGAGGCCGCGCCGAGATCGGAGACGGAAGGCAGACGATCCGGATACTTGGCTCCGTCGAATCGCTGGAGGAACTCAAGGCCATCACGATCTCGCTTGGAAGCGGCGAACTGGTCCGCCTCGACGAGATTGGCGATGTCACAGACAGTTTTTCGGAACGCTCGTCGCTCGCCTATCTCGACACGCAGCCGGTGATCGGCGTCCAGGTCAAGCGCTCCAACGGCTTTTCCGACACGGGGGTGGCGACCGACATCGAAGCCGCAGTCAAGCAATTCGCGGCTGCTCACCCTGAAGTCGAGATCATCGACGCATACGACACGGTCGGACCGATCATCGACAACTACGAAGGCTCGATGGACATGCTCTACGAGGGCGCGATTCTCGCGATCTTCGTGGTCTGGCTCTTCCTGCGCGACTGGCGGGCGACCTTCCTGGCCGCGGTGGCGCTTCCGCTGTCGATCATCCCGACCTTTCTCGCCATGTACCTGTTGGACTACAGCCTCAACACGGTGACGCTGCTCGCTCTCTCCCTGGTCGTTGGCATTCTCGTCGATGACGCGATCGTCGAAATCGAGAACATCTCCCGCCACTTGCAGATGGGAAAATCGGCGCTCGACGCCGCGCTCGAAGCCGCCGACGAGATCGGGCTGGCGGTCATCGCCACCACATTCACGCTCGTCGCGGTGTTCCTTCCGACCGCCTTCATGAGCGGCATTCCCGGCCTCGTCTTCCGCCAGTTCGGTGTGACCGCCGCCGTGGCGGTGCTGGCCTCGCTGCTGGTCGCGCGACTTTTGACGCCAATGATGGCCGCCTACTTCATGAAAGTCCATCCGGTCGAAGAGAAGGACGGACGGGTCATGAAGGCCTACATGGTCGTCGTCCAAACCTGTCTGCGATACCGCAAGCTGACGATGCTCGCTGTCTTTGCGTTCCTCGCCCTGTCGTTGTCGACGATCCCATTTCTGAAATCGGGTTTCCTGCCAGCTTCAGACGATTCTCAGACCAAGGTAGCGCTGACATTGCAGCCCGGCAGCACGATCGGACAGACTGACGCAATCGCGCGCCGGGCAGCGGAGATCATCGCGACTGTGCCCGACGTCACGAAGGTGTTTACCGCGGTGGGCACGGCAACCACGGGTGGAGGAATGGACTCCTCGACGTCGAGCGATCCGACGACGGCGACGCTTGTCGTCGATCTGACGAACATCGACGACCGCGATCGAAAGCAGTCTCTTATTGAAAACGACATTCGGCAGGCTTTGTCGGCGCTGCCGGGTGCCAGGGTTGAAGTCGGTTCCGGCGGCAATGGGACGACACTGGAGATCGTTCTCGCAGCTGACGATTCCAACATACTCGATCAGGCCGCATCCGCCCTGGAAGAAGAGTTGAGAACCCTTCAGGGTATCGGCGCTGTCACGTCCAGTGCTTCGCTGCAAGCGCCTGAAGTTCAGATCGTGCCTGATTTTGCACGAGCGGCCGCGCTCGGCGTGACATCGGAGTCGATTGCAGAGGTGGCCCGCGTCGCAACGAACGGCGACTATTCCTCGTCGATGGCGAAGCTCAATCTGCCGCAGCGGCAGATCTCGATCCGTGTACGCTTCGATCCCAAAAACCGGACGACGCTGGACGACATCGCCAACCTCCGCGTGGCCGGTACCAACGGAATCGTCGACCTCGGCTCCGTCGCCGACATCCGTTTTGGCAGCAGCCCGTCCCAGATCGATCGCATCGACCGCTCGCGCAACATAACGCTTTCGGTCGAGCTGAATGGCCGGATTCTCAATGATGTATATAGCGAAGCCCAGGCTTTGCCGGCATTCGAGAACCTGCCGGAAGGGGTCCGGCTCGTCGAACAGGGTGAACTGCAGCGCAGCTCCGAGTTGTTTTCGAGCTTCGCCATCGCCATGGCAATCGGCGTATTCTGCATCTACGCCGTGCTCGTCCTGCTTTTCCACGATTTCCTCCAGCCCGTGACGATCCTCACGGCGCTGCCGCTGGCGCTCGGCGGAGCTCTCCTGCCGCTTATCATTACCGACACGAGCTTCTCCATGTCGGCGGTGATCGGGCTCCTGATGCTGATGGGCGTCGTGACGAAGAATTCGATCCTCCTGGTCGAGTACGCGATCGTGACGCGGCGCGGCGGCATGTCGCGGTTCGATGCCCTCGTCGATGCCTGCCACAAGCGGGCCCGTCCGATCATCATGACCACGATCGCCATGGGAGGCGGTATGCTGCCCGTGGCGCTGAGCCTGACTGGCGGCGATTCGAGCTTCCGCCAGCCGATGGCGATCGTGGTTATCGGCGGACTGCTGACATCCACTTTCCTCAGCCTGATCGTCATCCCGGTCATCTTCACGTTCATCGACGACTTCCTTCAACTCCTCAAGCAACCGCTTCGTCGCAAACAGAAGAACGAGACAGACGCGATGCCTGCGAAGGCGAGCTGACAAGGCGAGCAGGCCGCATAAGGCACGGCTTGAGCAGTTCCCGCCAATCTGTTTGAGCACCCGGCGCAGGTTCGGCTCGATGCCGAAACCATAGCAAGGCGATACCACGCGGCAGAGCCTGCTCGCCGATTCAAGCGCACCTGAAGCAACGGCGAAAAATGAACGGCGAAGGGACATACGAGCGAGCTCGAGCGTAACCCTTGTTCGTTTGAATGTTTCTGAAGATTGCTCGAAAGGTGATATTTGCAACAGAGTTTTGCTGAACAGGTTACAGCAAACTTCCGTTGCAAAAATCTTCGGCCGATCCGACGCATCTGATCTATAGGGCGAGACGAAGGAAGGCAGCCGAGATCGCATGACTGGCCAAATTCACTTACTGATAGTCGACGATGATCCTGAAATACGCTCGTTGTTGGCGCGGTATCTCGGAGGACAGGGCTTTCGTGTGTCTGTCGCTGCCAACCGTAGCGAGTGCGAAAGCCTGCTCGCCGATAGCGATCCGGATCTCGTCGTCCTCGATGTGATGCTGCCCGATGGCTCCGGACTCGACATCTGTCGCAGCATGCAAGGGCGCCGCCCGCGTACACCCGTGATTCTGCTGACCGCGCTCAAGGAAGATGTCGACCGTATCGTCGGGCTCGAAATCGGCGCCGATGACTATCTCGGCAAGCCGTTCAATCCGCGCGAGCTGGTCGCCCGTATCAAGGCGGTACTGCGTCGGAGCGACCACGAGGAACAGGTGTTTCCCGAGGCGAAGAGCTACAGTTTCGCCGAATTCGAGGTCGATCCTCATCTGCGCCGCATCGTACGCCAGGACGGGGCCCAGGTAGAGTTGACCGGGGCAGAGTTCGACCTTCTGAAAGTGTTCCTGGAGCGGCCGGGTCGGCTGCTCTCACGCGATCAGCTGCTCGATCTCACACAGGGACGCACCCGCGATCCCATGGATCGTTCGATCGACGTGCTGATGAGCAGGCTGCGGCGCAAGCTCGCCGAGACCGATACCGATCCGATCTTCAAGACTGTGCGCAACGGCGGATACCAGCTCGCGATGCCGGTCAAGGCGCAGGCGGCAACGCGATGAGGTCCCTGCGGAACCGCCTCGTCCTGCTATTGATCGTTGCCATCATCACAGTCGTCGGTCTTGCCACTTTTGCGGCGAGCCGAGCTTTGCTTCCCCCCGTCCCTGAAGCGACGATGGGGCCAATTGCCCGCCACCTTCATTTCCTGGCCTCGCTTGTCGAAAGGGACAGGCAAGATGCGGTTGCGATGGGTGTGACGCTGCGGGACACGCCGGCGGAGGGGACTGAAATTGAACCTATGTCGCATTTCCTGAGCAGGGCGCTGGCCAGGACAGGCGTTGCGAGGACCGCCATGGTTAGTCAGGCTCCTGCCACACCGTTGCTCGTAGCCTCCATCCAGCTTGGCGAACATGATTGGCTGGTCGCGGAAATCCCCGACTTGAGGCCGGGCCCGGGCGCATGGCGGGCGCTAACCGGCTGGATTGTCCTGATTGTCCTCGGCAGCATGGCGGTCTCGATCTTCGCCGCTTCGAAGATCACAAGGCCCCTTCAATTGCTGGAAGACGCCATTGGACGTATCGGCGCGGATGGAGTGCTCGCCCCTATTCCTGAAACCGGCTCAGACGAAGTCCGCGCCACCGCTCACGCTCTCAACAAACTGTCAGCCCGTCTGAAATCGGCAATGGAAAGCCGGATGCGACTTGTCGCTGCCGCCGGACACGACCTGCGTACACCGATGACGCGGATGCGGCTGAGGGCCGAGTTCGTTCCCGACGAGGACGAGCGCGAAAAATGGTTCGCCGACCTCGAGGAACTGGACATGATTGCCGACAGTGCAATCCGGCTCGTGAGGGAAGAAGTAGGCGGGGACAGCCGCGAGATCGTTCGTCTCGGCTCGCTTGTGCACGAGATTGTCGAGGAGCTTGCTCAGCTCGGATACAAAGTGGCCACACCGTCGCTGGTGAATCTGCCGATCGCGGTCGGCCCTCTCGCGCTCAAGCGGGCGTTGCGAAACCTCATCATCAATGCCGCGACCCATGGCCGAGGCGCCAAGGTGGGTCTTGGACGGGAAGGTGACTACGCAGTGATCACGATCCGCGACGAAGGGCCCGGGATTCCTGAAGAAATGATCGACCGTGTCTTCGAACCTTTCTTCCGGGTCGATGCTGCTCGCCGCAAGACGATGCTCGGCGCAGGTCTCGGCCTCGCCATCGCAAAGGAGATCATCGAGCGATTTGGCGGGTCCATCACAATCGTAAACAGCAAGAAGCCAAAGGGCCTGCTCCAGACCGTCAAGTTGCCCATCGCACAACTGCAGGAACCAGTCTGATCTACCATTTCAGACGCGGATTACTTCAACCGACGCAGAATGAACAACTCCCACGATCGGCGGCAAATCCAGACGAATGCGCGGAAAGCGCTGTCATCGAATTTCCACCGTTGGCGGATCGCAGACTTCATCGAGAACCTTGAACCAGGAGAAGCCTTCAATGACAGACCAAGTTACGAACAGATACGAAGCGCCCAGTGTCTCGCAGACGCGCGACATCGTAGCCGCCTATGTCGCGAACAATCCCGTGCCCCGCTCCGACCTTGCCGCGCTGATCGTTGACGTCCATGCGGCGATCGAGCGGTTGCGCACCGGCGCACCGCGTGAGGCTCGAGAAAAACTGAGCCCTTTCGTGCCCATCAAGCATTCGGTGACAGGCGACTACATCATCTGTCTCGAAGACGGCAAAAGATTCAAGTCGCTGAAGCGGCATCTGAACAGGCAGTACGGCCTGACACCCGACGAGTACCGCGCAAAGTGGGGCTTGGCGCCAACCTATCCAATGGTCGCCCCAAACTATTCCGCATCTCGATCCGCCCTGGCCAAGAGCTTGGGGCTGGGACTCAAACGCGTAGAACAGGTACCTGCGCCGGCAAGACCCAAACGCGAGCGGACGCCCGGCCAGGCAGCCGCCGCCACAAAATGAGGTCAGCATGAAGCGCTTGGGCTGGCGAAGCGACTGATGCGGGCATTCATGCTTCTCGTTTCGGCGGCCTTTGTCCTGTCCGGCTGTATGCATGCGCCGGACCGGGCTCACAGCGCTCTCGAAGCCGGCAAAGCCTCTATTGCCGGCTATGGCGAAATCCGGACCTATTTCGACGCGCGCCTGGACGAAATCCCAGCAAACATCGGCGACTGGGGCCCGGCCAAGGCGGATGGAATGGATTTCCTGATGATCTCCGGCGGCGGCTCCGGAGGAGCCTTCAGCGTTGGCGTGCTGTCGGCATGGAGCGAGACGAAGAAGCGCCCGCGATTCGATGTCGTCACCGGCGTCAGCACGGGCGCTCTCATCGCTCCATATGCTTTCCTCGGATCGGCTTATGACGACGAGCTGAAGCGGCTTTACACGAGCGGCGTCGCAGGAGATCTCGTTAAGACGAAGGGGCCGATCGGGCTTTTCGGGTCGAGCCTGCTGAGAGCCGGGCCGTTGCGAAGCATGATCGAACGCGCCATCACGGCTGGCGTCATGCGCCAGATTGCCACCGAACACCGCAAGGGCAGACGCCTGTTCGTCCTCACGACCAATCTCGACACCCAGCGTGGCGTTGTCTGGAACATGGGTGCTATCGCCGCAAGCGGCCACCCGGATGCACTGAGACTATTCCACGACATTATCATCGCCTCAGCAAGTATTCCTGGCATCTATCCAGCCGTCATGATCCGGGCCCAGGCAGAAGGACACTACTTCCAGGAAATGCATTCGGATGGTGGATCGACGTCACAGATCCTGACTCTTCCGCAAGTGCTTCTGACAAGTCGCAACCCTGCAGCTCCGCCTGATCGTCAGAAAGTGAACTTCTACGTCATCGTCAACAACGCGTTGATGCCCGAATTCGGCGTCACTCGGAACAGAACGGTGTCCGCGATCTCCACGGCCTACTCGATCTACATGAAGTCGCAGGCCCAAAGTGAACTCACAGCCCTCTACAATTTCGCGGAGCGAACAGGAGCCAGTTTTCACGTTGCGGCAATCGACGCTCAAGTGCCTTATTCAATGCTCGATCCGTTCAACAGCGGCTACATGACGGCCGTCTACGATCTCGGATACGAAGGGCTCGCCGCCGGCACGCTCTGGAGAAACAGCCCGGTCTTTCGCTGATCGGCTGTTGATCCTGAGTCTAGGCCTCGGGCCAGCCACAGAACCGAACCGCGCGGATCAAATCTCCACTCGTTTCGTAGAAGCCCAATATATGCATGCGGCTCCTGTCGCCCATCTTTCTGGCGCCACCAAAGAAATGCGGCAGGTCGCGCTTGGCCTCCATTTCGATCAGCGCCTCGAGCGCGATCAGGTTGCCGTCGGCCAGGACGTGCAGCGGGACGATCCTGTCTTGAAAATCCTGCCGGATGCTGCGCAGGAAGGCGAAGGCCTCCTCGCCACGCTTTGGCGGCTGGCCAAAATTCTGAAACTCCAGGTCGGGGGTGTAGTGGTGCAGCAACTCGTCGATCGAGCCTGAGTTGTAGGTCTCGATGTAAGCCAGGAACGTGTCCTTGTTCATCATTTTCCTCCTGTCGTTCGAATACGGTGCCGGTCGGCCTACCTGTCGCGGGAAAACAACGCCGTCGCGGTTCCCCGCGTGATCATCGCGCGATCGGCGTCGTCGAGCGGATAGGCTGCGAAAGCCGCGAAATTGGCGGCGATGGCTTCCGCCGGGGCGTATGGATAGTCGCTGCCGATGCAGACCTTGTCCGGTCCCACCAGCGCGAGAAGGCTCGGCAGCACGGTTGCCGTGGCCGACATGGCCAGATCGAAATAGAAGGACTTCAGCATCGCCATGACGTCCGGCCAATCGCGGCCCTCGCTCGCCGTCGTGCGGGCGATGCGGGTCGCAGCATAAGGGACGAAGCCTCCGGCATGCGGGAGAATGAACCGGATGTTGGGATAGTTGGCGAGCGTGCCGGACGCGATCAGGCGGATCACGGCGCGGGTCGTGTCGAGGAGGAAGTCGGCCGCAAAAGGCGGGATGCCCTGTGCCGGCCCGCCCGGTAAGGTTGTCGGATGGACGAAGACCACAGCGCGGCGGGCGTCGAGAACCTCGAACAATCCCTGCTGCGACGGATCGCCCAAGTAGATGCCCTTCGTGTTCGCAAGCAGCCCGACGCCGCTTGCCTTGAGATTGTCGAGTGCGTGCGCAGCTTCCGCCGTGGCGCGGTCTGGGTCGGCCATCGGCAGGGCCGCGAAGTAGCGCAATCGATCCGGATGCGCCTCAGTGACGGCCGAGCCGAACGCGTTCACGTCGCGTGCGAGCGACGGCGCGTCAGCCACGCTGGCATCGACGATTCCCGGCGA
The DNA here is from genome assembly GCA_043822005.1 of Pseudomonadota bacterium. Classification (GTDB taxonomy): domain Bacteria; phylum Pseudomonadota; class Alphaproteobacteria; order Rhizobiales; family Rhizobiaceae; genus Mesorhizobium_A. The sequence continues at coordinate 17,061 of JBDRCE010000016.1, forward strand.
CGAGATCGACAGATAGGCGAGGTCGATCCCGAGCCTCTCCATTGCCTCGAGGGCGGATTCGACGCTCCACTGCGGAACCGGAAAACCGTCATGGACCTCGCCGCCGCGCGTCAGCCATCGGCGGTAGTCCGGCGGGAGCATATGCTGGTGGACGTCGATCATAGCTATGTCCTTTCACGCAGCGAGGCGGACCGGTGACCCTGCCCGGCCGCGAGCCAAGCCCGTCCCGCGTCGTACAGCTTTGAGGTTGCCTCGGCCCCATCGACATAAACGTCTGGCATGATCTGCCGCCCCACTTGAAGCAACCGGGAGCCGATGTATCGGTAGGCGGCCGGAACGGCTGAAAAATCATTCGCACTCATGTAGCGGGCAAACTTGTCCGGTGAATCGACCGCGTCGTAACGATCGAGTTCATAGATGCCGGTGCGTTCCAGGATCCGCCATTTGCCATCGCGGCGCTCGAGCCGATCGTGGAAGCGGGCATAGGACGTGTTGTCCATCAGGAAGTCGTCGACCTTCTGGCGCACGACGATCGCCACGCTCGTCTCTGCCACTGCGCGGTCCCCGACTACCTCGACGCTCGGCGGCCAGATCAGATGTTTCAGGATCATTCGCGCGCGGCTCGCGTCGAAGGTGCGGCGGGATTCGGCGACGAATTCGAGTGCCGGACCGCTGAACCAGCTGATGTGAATCAGCGCCTCGGGGCAGAAACAATCCGCCAGTTCGTCCCACCTGCCCTGATCGCGGCACAATCCCCAGCGGACGATCAGGTCGCTGCATTCGAGCCTGTCCTCCCACGCCATCTCAGTCTCCTAGCGCAATCGGTCTGTCAAACGGAGTCAATGTCCCGCCATCTGTGACGCTGCTCCGGGCGGCGATGAGCCGGCGGTCGCAAGCGGCGAAAAGAACGGCGACGTCGGCGACTTCGGGCGGCTCGGCGAACACTGGTTATGCCTATCGGATCGCGTTCGGCAGCCAGAGCGCGATGTCGGGAAATGCGACCATCAGCACGGTCAGCAGGAAGGGCGCGACGAGATAAGGCAGCGCCCCGAGATAGGTATCCCGCATGCTGATCTGGGGGGCCACGGCCCTCAGCACGAACAGGTTCATCCCGACAGGCGGCGTGATCAGACCGATTTCAACCATGACGACGAGGAAGACGCCGAACCATACCGGATCGAAGCCGACAGCCATGATCACCGGCAGGAGGATAGGCACCGTGATCAGGACCATGCCGAGTCCTTCGAGGAAGCAGCCGAGCACCAGGTAGAACACGAAGACGAGCGCGATGACGGCGACCGGATTCATATCCGCCTCCGTGATCCACGCCGCGATCCCGCGCGAGAGGCCGGTCTGGACCACGAAGTAGGAGAACATGATCGAGGCGATGACGATAAAGGTGAGGCTCGCGACGAGGCGAACCGTCTCCTCGAAACTGTCGAAGGCCGCGCGAAAGCTCAGGCGCATGGTGAGGAAGCCGAGGGCCAGGGCGCCGAACGCACCGATAGCGGCTGCTTCCGTCGGCGTGAACCAGCCGAGGTAGATGCCGCCGATCGTCACGCCGAACAGCATAACCACGTGCCAAATTCGCAGGAACGCTTCCCGCATCGGCTCCACCGGCTCCGAACTGGCGGCCATATACCAGGCGCTGCCGCGGATGCGAACAATGCAGAATGTGACGACAACGTAGAGCAGCATCAGCACGAGGCCTGGGATCAGGGCGGCGGCGAATAGATCGACGACCGAAAGCTGCGCGATAACCGCGTAGACCATCAGCACAAGCGACGGCGGGATCAGGATTCCAAGCGTCCCTCCGGCAGCGACCGCCCCTGCTGCAAGCGCGTTGGGGTAGCCGGCACGCAGCATTTCGGGGATCGAAACCTTGCCGATTGCCGCGGCGGTGGCGAGCGAAGAACCGCAGACGGCGCCGAACATTCCCGACGCGAAGATGGCCGAGAGCGCGTAAGCGCCGCGCGCGCCCCGGAACATCGCATTGCCTGCCCTGAACAGGTCGGAGGACAGGCCGGAGACGGCGGTCAGGGTTCCCATGACCGCGAACAAAGGCAGTACCGACAGGGTGTAGGCCGACGCGAGTTCGAGGGGGACGTTCCCAAGCACCAGGCCGGCGCGCTGCCAGCCTTCGATCGAGGCATAGCCGAGATAGCCGACCAGCGCCAAGGACACCCCGATGGGCACGCGCAGAAGGATGAGGGCGATGAGCCCAAACACGCCCACCGCGCCGATGGCAAACGGCGTCATTGGGTGACCTGCCCGTCGTTCCCGCGCCAGATTTCGAGCAACGAATAGGCAGTCGTCACCAGCGAGGCCGCAAAGCAGATAAGGACCACCGCGTAGAGAGGATAGACGGGAATATTCAGCTCGAACTTGACGTCCGAAAACCGGTAGGCGTCAAGCATGGGCTGGATCACGTTATAGCCGATGATCCAGAGGACAAGGATCGTGAACAGGAGGGAAAGCGTCGTCGTCAACTTCAGAATCCATGGCGACACAAAGGAATCGATCAAGTCCACCACCACCTGCTCGCGCCGGAGAAAGGCTTCCGGCAGGCCAAGAAAAACCACCAGCAGCATGGTGACCTCGACAAGTTCCACCACGCCGCGCAACGGCCTGCCCGCAAGGCTGCGAAGCAGGACATCGGCCACCGTCGCCATCATCATGATGAACAGAGCCACGACCCCGAGGATCGTGAGGGCTCGGGAGATCCTCCCCAGCCCCGTCCGCATTGGCCTATGCATCAGCGACCATCTTCCGGAGTGCGGCATTGAGTGCCCGGGCCGGGATGCCTTTGCCTTCCATGTCCTCCAGCGCCTTTTCCATGACGCCATCGGTGATGGATTTGAACTCCTTCGCCTGTTCCAGCTCGATGTCGACGATCTCGGCCCCCGCGCCTTCCATGTATTTGCGGCCCGCCACCTCGGCATCGGCGTAGAGCCCGCCGATCGTCCGTGCGGCGGCGGGTCCGGTCGTGGCGTCGATCAACTGCCGAGAGGCAGGCGAGAGGCCGTCATAGACGCCCTGATTCATGGTGAGAACGAAAATGCCGGTGCTTGCCGGCAGCAGCGAAACCTTCTTCACCGCGACGCCGAGCTGGAACGCGCGCGCGGCCTCGAAGCTGAAAACGGCGCCATCGATGGTGCCCTTGCTGATCGCGTCTCCCACTTCGGCCGGCGGGAACATGGCATTCGCGCCGCCCCAAGCTTCGACATAACTGGCGACGATTGGACCCGGAGGACGCAGCCGCAAGCCGGCGAGGTCGGCCGGCTTGGCGATCATCTTGTCGCGCATGAAGAAACCGCCGCCCGGCGTAACGGCTGCCAGCAGAGGTTTGGTGCCCTCGAACGTGGCCGCATAGTGATCAAACAGTCTTGTGGCGATTTCGGACGCGTCGCTGGCCAGGATCGGCTTCAGGGTGTCCGGCTTCGCATAGGCGAACGACATCAGGTGCACGTCGGTGAGCGGAAACCGCCCCGGCGTGAATGTGGGGAAAAACAGGCCAATATCGGCGACCCCGGTCCGGACCATATCGTACTGGCGCGGCGGCGGCCCCATCTGCGAGGCGGGGAAGATCTCGATGTCGATCTCGCCGGAGGATTTTTCGCGCAGGTCGCTTGCCCAGGCGGTGAGCCAGCCATGCATTTGATGCATCGGCGGCAGATAGTGCGACAGCTTCATCTTCGCGCCCTGCGCGAAACCAAGCCTCGGCATCATGGCGGGTGCGAGCGCTGCGCTCGCCAAAAAAGTGCGACGGCTGATCATGTTTGTTCCTCCCCAAAGGACCGCGCACGGTTCGCCTCAGGCGCCCCGATCGCATCAGGAGCGCGTCTGCTCCTCCTCCGAGCCTGACGGTATCAAAATATCTATATTCCGCAATAGAAAATTCTTTTACGTTTGGAAAATATATATCATCCTTGAATCGGTGAGGGGGGCGTATGACAGCGTTCCCCCGCGCGGCATGAATGGCCACCGACATCCGTAGGAGGACAAGACTTGAAGCTGTTCTACTCACCCGGGGCATGCTCCCTCGGGATCCATCTGCTTCTGGAGGAGATCGGTGCGCCGTATGAACTGTCGCTCGTCGACATTCGACAGGGGCAGCAGTTCTCCGCAGCGTTCCGCGCCGTCAATCCGAAGGGCAAGGTGCCGGCGCTGCAACGCGAGGACGGATCGGTCCTGACCGAATTCCCCGCGATTGCGTGGTGGCTTGGGCTCAACTTTCCTGATGCCGAACTTCTGCCCCCTGGTGACGAAATGCGCATCCGGATCATGGAAAGCCTCGACTACATGATCGGCACGGTTCACATGCGCGGCTTCACCCTCGCGTTGGTGCCGCAGAAGTTCACCAGCGCGGAGGCAGGCCAGACCGATCTCAAGGCCCATGGCACGATGATCGCCACCGAGGGTTTCGAGGCTCTGTCGCGCCAGCTTGGCGCGAAACCCTATCTCTTCGACGGCTTCACCATCGCCGACGCCGCCCTGTTCTATCTCGTCAGCTGGGCAGGCCGGGCGAATGTCGCCGTGCCGCAGAATCTCCAAGACTACCGCGAGCGGCTTGCGGCGCGGCCGGCGGTTCGCCGCGCCCTCGAGCAGGAAGGACTGCTCGCCGCCCGGTGAGACGGCGATGCGGCACCGTGGTCTCGGTCAGTCCGAGATCACTGTGCCGCCATCGACGACCAGATTCTGTCCGGTCACGAATGCGCCGGCCGGCGAGGCAAGGAACACCGCGGCCCCCGCGATCTCGCGCGGCTCGGCGTAGCGACGCAGCGGCGTCTTCAGCAGCCTGGCCTTCAGCCCCTCCTCATTGCCAAGGATCGGCGTGGCGAATTCCGTCCTTGTCAGGCCCGGCGAGATCGCGTTGACCCGCACATTGTCCGGCCCGTGCTCCACGGCGAGGTTGCGCGCGAGTTGCGCGACGGCGGCCTTCGACAGGGCATAGACCCCAAGCTTGGCGTTGCCGCGCAGTCCCGCAATGCTGGACGTGAAGATCACCGCGCCATCCCGGCGCGCGGCCATCTCGGGGATCACCCGGTTGGCGAGCTGCATGGCGCTATAGACATTGACGCGCATGGTCGCGTCGTAGTCATCGTCCGTGGCGGTCGCCATCGGGCCGAAATGCGGCGCGATGCCGGCATTGCAGACGAGGATGTCGATGCGGCCGAACGCGCCACGTACATCGCTGACCAGGGCGTCGAGATCGGCATTGATCGAGACGTCGCAGCGGAAACCGCGTGCATCGTGCCCGGCCGCTCTCAGCTCGGCCTGCGCCCGTTCGACACCATTGGCGTCGTTGCTGCAGATCGCGACGCGGGCGCCGCACTTGGCCATTTCCTCGGCGATGGCATAGCCGATGCCGCGATGCGCGCCGGTGACCAGGGCGACCTTGCCCCGCAGGTCGAAAAGTTCGCTTGCCATGCCCTGCTCACGCCTTCTCATACTTGACGACGCGCTGGTCGATCGCGCCGAAGATCGAGCGTCCTGCCGGATCGAGCATCTCGATGCGGACACGGTCGCCGAATTTCATGAATTCGGTCTTCGCACCGCCCTGCTCGATCGCCTCGATCGAGCGGCGCTCGGCGATGCAGGCGGAGCCGACGCGGGCATAATCTGCATTGGACACAGTGCCCGAGCCGATGATCGTGCCCGCTCCCAGTTTGCGGGTGCGCGCCGCATGCTCGATCAGATCGTAGAAGGAATAGGACATCTCGCGACCGTTCGGTTCACCGAAACGCTTGCCGTTCCAGTCGATCCGGATCGGCAGCTCGACCTTCCCGGTCCACGCGCTGCCCAGTTCGTCGGGCGTCACGGCCACGGGCGAAAAGGCGGTCGACGGCTTTGCGTTCATCCAGCCGAAGCCGACCGTGATCTCGCGCTTTACATAGGCGCGGCAGGAGACGTCGTTGATCAATAACACCAGCCGCACATGCTTCGGCGCCTCGGCCGCCGTCGTGCCCATCGGCACCTCGTCTAGCACGACGCCGACCTCGGCCTCGAAGTCGATGAAATCCTCCTCGCGCGGCAGTACGATATCGCCGTGCGGGCGATAGAAGTCGTCCGACATGCCCTGATACATCAGGGGAAACGGCGAGTTCATCTCTGTCTCGACGTGACGCCCGGTTGCAAGCGCCATCAGGCGCAGATGGTTCTTGAAGCAGGAGCCGTCGATCCATTGGAAAGAGCGCGGCAAGGGCGACAGCGCGGTCGACTGGTCGAACGTGAAGACGTTGGATGCCCGTCCGGCCGCAAGATCACCGGCGAGCGACCTGAGCCTCGGTTCCACGTCCGTCCAGGTCTCCATCGCGGTCAGCAGGTTCGGCGTGATGCCGCTGGCGGATACGGCGTTCGCCAGGTCTGTCGTGACGACGACCAGTTCGCCGTCGCGCGTGCCGTTCGGAATTGTCGCGAGTTTCAAATCGTCCTCCCTTGCGCGGTCACGCCGCGTTGAGCCAGCCGAGGCAGCGCACGCGAAAATCGGCCTGCTCCTTGTCGCCGGCAGTGGTCTCGATCGCAGACCAGCTCATGTGTCCGTCCCCGTCTCCAACTCCAGCGCCGCTGCCACCAACGCGCGGGCAGTTTCGTCATGTCGGAAGCCGAGGCGATTTGCGATCGGCGTAAGGAGCGGCGGATAGGAGCCGAACTGCGCCTGGAGCGCACTGTCAGGCACGTAGGAGACGAGCGCCCGCACCTGAGGGCCGAAATGGGCCGCTGCGCCTGCCACCAGATCGCCCATGCTCAGCCGCAAGGCCGGCAGGTTGAATGCCCGCCGCGGGCCGAGCCCGTCGCTCGGGACCTGTGCCGCGTGAACCAGGTTTTCGACAATGCAACGACGCGACATCAGCCACGACGTCGCATCTTCCGAGACGGGACAGACGAACGCCTCGCCTGCCCGCAGCGCATGCAGGATGTCGCTCATGTAGGCCGACAGGTGCCCGCCCACCACACGTGGTCGCGCCACGATGCCGGGAAGGCGCAAGGCAAGACCGTCGACCAGCCCGCGCCGGGCGAAGTCGGCGACCAGCGCTTCGACCATCAGCTTTTGCGCGCCGTAGCTCATCGTGGGCAGCGGCAATGTCTCGTCATCGACCTTGTTCGCCGGCAGAGGCGTGCCGAACACGCCGATCGACGAGGCAAAGACGAGGCGGGCCGGCTTAGCCTGACCGGCAAGGCTGTCGAGAATCGCCGCCGACGCCTCGACATTGACCTTCCAGCCCGCGCGGTAGTCGCGTTCGGTCGCGCCGCCCGGCAAGGCGGCAAGGTGGAAAAGGACATCGAAGGGCGCGCTGAAGAGATCTGCACGGAATTGCGGATCGCAGAGATCGCCCTCAGCTCGCTCGGTCCCGGCGGGAGGGATTTCCGGCAGGCGTGCGTCAATCGCCACGACCGCAGCATCGGGCCATTCTCTGGCCAATCGATCGACGAGTGCGACCCCGACGAAACCGCCAGCTCCGGTGACGCCGATCCTCATGCGTCGACCGAAGTCTTGCGCCAGTGAGATTTCGCGGCAAAGTCCGCGAACCAGTGCAGCACGTCCGGGTCGCGCGCCGAGCCGACACTGGCGGCCTTTGCGAGCGGCATGCCGAGGAGCAGCTTGCGCACCGGCACCTCCATGCGCTTGCCGGTCAGCGTGAACGGAATGCCGGGCGCCTGGATGATTTCGTCGGGGACGTGGCGCGGGCTTCGCTCGCTGCGCAGCCGCCGCACGATCTCCGCGCGCAAAGCCTCGTCCAGTTCCGCACCGTCGCGCGTGGCGACGAAGAGCGGCATATAGAAGCCGCCGCCCGGCTCGTCGATGCAGGCGACGAGGCTATCGGCGATCTGCGGGATGTTTTCCAGGGTGCGATAGATCTCCGCCGTGCCGATGCGCACGCCAAAGCGGTTGAGGGTGGCGTCGGAGCGGCCGAAGATGACCCAACCGTTGCGACCGCGCTGGGCGAGGTCGCCATGGCGCCAGACTTGCGGCCACTCGTCGAAATAGGAGTCCCGATAGCGCTGCCCATCGGCGTCGCCCCACATGAACAGCGGCATCGACGGCATCGGGGCCTTCACCACCAGTTCTCCCGGCGTCTCGCGGATGGGGTTGCCCGCTTCGTCGAAGACATCGACATCGACGCCGAGCAGCGGCGCCTCGATCACGCCGGCGCGGACCGGCAGTTCCGGGGCGCTGCCGATCAGCCCGCTGCAGAACTCCGTGCCGCCGGACTGCGAGGTGACCCACAGGTCCGGCTTCACGTTCTCGTAGACCCAGGCGAAGGACTCGGGCGTCGCGGGCGAGCCGACCAGCATCAGGCTTTCCATGCGCGCGAAAGCCAAGCGGTCGCGCGGGCGAAGGCCCTGCTGGCGCATGATCTGCGTGACCGTCGGGCTGGTGCCGAAATGCGTTGCGCCGACGCGGTCGGCGAGTTCCCACAGAACCGCTGGGTCGGGTTGGCTGGGATGGCCGTCGTAGAGCACGGCCGTGGCATCCATCAGCAGCGCATTGTACAGCGTGTTCCACATCATCCAGCCCGTGGTGGAATAGAAGAACAGGCAGTCGCCCTGCTTGATGTTCTGGTGAAAGGCAGCCGACTTGTACGCTTCGAGGAGGATGCCCTGATGGCCGTGGACGATCGCCTTGGGCAGGCCGGTCGTGCCGGACGAAAACAGGATCCAGAGCGGATGGTCGCTCGCCACCCGTTCGAAGGCAAAGGCCTCGCCGGGATCGGGTCGGGCGGCCAGATCGTCCCACTTCAAGCTGCGGCGGCCTGCCTCCGGGGCCGCGGCCGCTGGAGAGAGATATCGCAGCCAGACGACGGTTTCGAGGCTCGGAACGTCATCCACGATCTGCCTGACCGCCGCCGTTCGGTCGAAATCCTTGCCGCCGTAGCGGTAGCCGTCGGCGGCGAAGATCAGCTTCGGTTCGATCTGGGCGAAGCGGTCGACGACCGTTTCGACGCCGAATTCTGGCGCGGCGGTCGCCCAGACGCCGCCGATCGCCGTGGTTGCCAGCATCGCGATCGCGCTCTCGACGATATTGGGCATGTAAGAGACGATGCGGTCGCCGGGGCGGATGCCGAGTTCGCGGAGCGCAGTGGCGACGCGGCGGACGGACGAGGCGAGATCGCGCCAACTCGTCTCGCCGATCGGGCGGCTTTCCGAGGCGTGCCTGATTGCCGCGCGGCCGGGATCGCCGGTCGTGCCAGCGCGCAGCACGTGTTCGGCATAGTTCACCCGCGTGCCGCCGAACCACCGCGTATCGGGCATGTCGCCCTGGCGGACCGATGTCGCCGCCGTCTCCGACATGATGTCGAAGAAATCCCAGACCGCCTGCCAGAATCGATCGGGCTCCGCGACCGACCACCGCCAGAGTTCGTCGTAGGACGCGAAGCGCAGATCGTGCCGCGCGGCGAGCCATGACCGGAACCGATGCAGGTTCGACGCCTCCACGAAGCGGGAGGGAGGCGTCCAGATCACCTGGCCCGGCCGGACCTCGCTCATTGCATCGCGACTTTCGCGGCCGGCACGGCTTTAGCCCCGAGAGCGGCGACCAGCTCTTCCAGCATGGCTTCGATGTCGGCTGCATCGGATGCCGAACCGAAAGCGTAGAAGTCGGGCCGGGCGAGTACCGCCGCGAAGCCCTCCGTTTCGAGCAGGCCCGACAGTCTGCCGCCAATGTCCCGGACATGGCCTTGTCCAAGCGGAACGATTGTCACGCCTGCGAGATCGGCGGCACGGCGCGCGCTCCGACAGCCCGTCCGTGCCGATCCCGGCCGTCATCAGCACGAAACGGCGGCCGGTCACGTCGTCCAGTCGGCGCGGCCCTTCCGGGGTCTCGATCGCGTCGTGCGGCAGGAGCCTGCCGGCAAGCCCGGCTGGTGAACCGTTCCGGCCCGTCCGGATCACGCCGCCGACGAGGTTGGGGAAAGGTGGCGGCGGCGGCACTTTTCCGCTGAAGAAGGCTTCGTCGCGCTGGCGGGCCGCTTCCGGGTCGGGAACGCAGACGATGCGGCCCATCTCCATCGAGAGGCGGATGAGAGCGTCGGCGTGCGGCGAGCGCTCCGGTTCGTAGGTATCGAGCAGGCTGTCGGGCGAGCGGCCGCTCAGCACGCGGTCGAGCGTCCAGCCGAGCGTCCATGCGTCGCGCAGGCCCGAGCACATGCCCTGGCCCATGAAGGGAGGCATAAGGTGCGCGGCGTCGCCGGCCACCATCATGCGCCCTTTTCGCCACCCTTGGGCCAGGAGCGAGCGGAACCTGTAGGACGAGCTGCGGACCAGCACGCCGTCTGTCGGCTTCACCCACGGGCTCAGCAGTTTCCAGGCATAGTCTTCCGAGGCGGCCTCTTCCGGCGTCACTCCCGGCAGGATCATGAACTCGAAGCGGCGCATGTTGACCCCGCTCGGCACGATGGTCGTCGGCTGTGCCGGGTTGCACCATTGCGCGGCGTCGGGGATGTTCAGCGTCGACGCGTCGTGAGGGCGGAAGTCGACGACGAGCCAGTCCTCGTCGAAGCCGTGGTCGACGTGGGTGGCGCCGATCGTCTTCCGGATCAGGCTGTTGGCGCCGTCGCACCCGACGACGTAGCGCGCCCTCAGGCGTCGTACCGGGCCATCCTCAGCCTGTCTCCGTTCAGCATCGAAGGGGACGACCTCGACCTCCACGCCCTCCTCGACCTCGGCGGCGGATCGCGCCTCATGGCTGAGCAGGAGTGTGACGCCGGGTCGGCCCTCGAGATCGTTTTCGAGTACCCGCTCCAGGTCGGGCTGATTGAAGAGGTAACCCGTTGGGCCACCCGAAACGGACTCGCGCGTCTCGTCTATGTCGACGAGCACCTTCCAGTCGGCGTTGTACCAGACGTAGTGGCGCATCGGCCGGGAGATGGCTTCGACCTTGTCGACGATGCCGAGCGCATGGAACATGCGCTTGATCTCGTGGTCGTAGCCCACCGCGCGCGGCAGGGGAAAGGCCGCGGGCCAGCGCTCGACGATGGCGACGCTGTGGCCACTATCGCTGAGCAGACGGGCAAGCACCTTGCCCGTCGGACCATAGCCGACAATGATGACGTCGAATTCGGCCATCGAATGCTCCTCCCGAAAGCGATGGAACCTGTGCAGCGCCGTGGAAGGCTAACGCTCGAAGGGGATGCCCGGCACGAGGAAGGCCGGCGTCGGCGGCGTTCCCCACAGATTGATCCACTTGCCGTTGAGCCCCTGCGATGCATCCCAGTCACCCGGCGTGTAGACCGCGTCGTTGTCGATGTGGTCCATCTGGACCGAGTTCTCGACGATACAGCCGTGCGGGTCGGCGTAGTAGGTGAAGATGTTGCCGCCGGCGCCATGGCGGCCGGGCCCCCAGGCCATGGCGCGCCCCTTGAGCGTCAGGGTGTCGGCGATGGCGACGAGATCCTCCATCGCGTACTGGTCGAAGGCGTAGTGGTGCAGCACGTTTTCGCCGGTTCCCATCGCGACGGTGTGATGGAAACCATCCTGCGCCCGATACCAGCGCAGCCTGCCGTCGTCGGTGCGGTCGGACAGCTTCATGCCGAGCACCTTTTCGCAGAACTCGCCGAAAACCGCGACGTCGGGCGCGAAGGCGTTGATATGCTCGAGGCGCTTCGGGTTGGCTCCGACGCCGATATAGTCTGCTGGCTGGTTCCGCGCGATCGGCGCATGGACCTCGAAGATCGCGCCGCCCGGCGCCACGAAGCGCACAGCGCGGTCGTAGTGCTTGCCGAGAGGCTTGTCGTCCAGGATTTCCAGACCGTCCGACTGCGCACGCCGGCGCACCTCATCGACGGCCTCGGTGCTCACAGCCTCAAGGCCGATCGCCCTAACCGTCCCGGCTTTGCCTTTGGTAAAGCTGATCTCGTGATGCCGACGGTTGCTCGACAGATAGATCGTGTCGCCGTCACGCTCGGTGATGCGCATTCCGACGATCTCGACGAGATCCTGCGCAGCACTCTCCGGGTCGGGTGAGTTGAAGGCCACATGGCCCATTTGGCGTATCATGTAGGTCATATCGTCTCCTCCGCTTCCGGCGCCGCTGCGCCCGCCTACTGCTCTTTGACCACAGGATTGCTCAACAGGCCGATTTTCTCGATCTCGATCTCACAGACGTCGCCTTGCTTCATGAAGATCGGCGGCTTGTGCCCGAGACCGACACCGGCCGGAGTGCCGGTCACGATGACGTCGCCCGCTTCGAGCGTCATGGCGGCGCTGATGAGCGAGACGAGACGCGCGACGCTGAAGACCAGATCGTCGGTCGATGCATTCTGGAGCACGCGACCGTTGAGCCGGGTTTGGATGCGCAGGCCGGCAGCGCCTGGCGGCAGTTCGTCGGCGGTCACGAAGGCGGGACCGAAGGCGCCGGTGCCGTCGAAATTCTTGCCGATCGTCCATTGCGGCGTGCGCAACTGGTAGTCGCGCACCGAACCGTCGTTGAAGACAGAATAGCCAGCGATGTGGGACAGGGCGTCGGCTTCCGAAATCGCGCGTCCGCCCTTGCCGATGACGGCGACCATCTCGCCTTCATAGTCGAACTGCTCGGAGACCTTCGGGCAGACGAGCGGCGCACCGTGGCCGATGAGGCTGGAGTTGAAGCGGGCGAAGACGGTCGGATAATCTGGTACCTTCATGCCGCCCTCGGCGGCATGGTCGACATAGTTGAGGCCGACGCAGAGGATTTTGGATGCCTTGGAAATCGGCGGTAGGATTGAGACTTTCCCGAGATCGACCACATCGCCGGCAAGCAGCGCTTTGCCGGCCTCGGCGAGCGTTCCCTGGCGAAGAATTTCGTCCAGACTGCCCGGATAGGTTTTATCGCCCTCGCCCAGGCCGCGCCAATTCGCGCCATCCGCGCTCGCGGCCAAGCCAATCCTGTTGCCATCCCTGAAGGCTGTGAAGCGCATGATGTCTCCCTTCCGCTCGCATTCGCCGCCGTCTTAGAGGAAGATTTCGATATGTGCCAGAAAAATCTTTTTTCTTGAAGATAATCTCTATTAGTGCCATCAAGACGAACGGAGGAATGGATGTCCAGCACCAGTCGCACGGTCGAGACATACGAGACGCTGAAGCAGAGCATCCTGGATGGCTCGCTGCGGCCGAGGACGCGGCTGCGTATCGAACAACTGTCTGAGAAGCTGACCGTCAGCGCCGGTGCAATCCGGGAAGCGCTTTCGCGTCTCACCTCGGACGGAATGGTCGTGGCCGAACCACAGCGCGGGTTCCTCGTGGCGCCGATCTCGAAGCGGGATCTGCGCGATCTGACCTCCGTCCGCATCGATATCGAAGTGAAATGCCTGCGACGCTCCATCGAGCTGGGCGGAGTGGACTGGGAAACCGGTATCGTTGCCGCGCATCACCGTTTGATCAAGACGCCGGAGCATCTGTCCGACGGCAAGACCCATCCGGACTGGCCGACGGTTCACGCCGATTTCCACGACGCACTCGTGGCAGCCGGCGACAGCGCCTGGTGGCTGCGGCTGAGGGCACAGCTCTTCCTTCAGGCCGAGCGCTACCGCCGGCTGACGGTTCCGCATTTCCGGATGGGAAGGGACGTGGCCGGAGAGCACCGCCTGCTCGCGGAAGCGGCGTTGGCGCGCGACGCGGACGCCGCAGCGCGGGCCATTCACGATCACTTGCAGCTGACGGCGGACCTGCTGTTGGCCTCGGACGCGCCGTTCGATGACGAGGGCGCGTGAATGTGAACCGGCCTGAGTAGAGGGCCGGGTTGATGCCGCCGCGAGGGTCTCGGGGCGGCGAGGAACTTGGGTTGGAGGTTTCGCGCGGCGACGCGCGATACGGGTTGTCCGGCTGACGGACGAACAAAGGGAGGATGACATGAGGCGACTTTGGAAATGGCTGCCGGGTGTGGCGGTGGCTGCGATGGTTGCGGGGTCGGCGTCGGTCGCCGAGGCGGCTCCCCAGTGCGGCCTGAACAACGGCCAGGCCGCGACCGGCGAGCCCATCCCGGTCGGGGCCATCGCGACCGCCAGCGGCGCGGCGGACATCTCGACGGGCACGCAGGGCGCCAAGGCGTATTTCGACTGCGTCAATGCCAATGGCGGCATCAACGGCCGTCCCATCGACTTCAAGATGGAAGACGACCAGACCCGTCCGGACAAGGCGGCGGAACTCGCCAAGAAGCTGGTGGAGGATCACAAGGCCGTCGCCCTGATCGGCAGTTCGAGCCTGGTGGACTGCATCGCCACCGCGCAATACTACGAGGAGACGGGGATTGTCAGCGTCATGGCTGCTGCGGTCGCTCCGCACTGCTTTGCGGGTCGCAACATCGCCATGATGAATGCAGGGCCACGCTACGGCGGTCTCGGCGTGGTGAAATACGCCGTTGAGAAGCTCGGCGCCAAGCACCTGGTCTGTCCGCAGCCGACAGTGCCGGGCGCCGACTGGATCTGTGACGGCATGCAGAAATACGCCGAGTCGAAGGGGATCGCCTTCAGCCGCTTCCCGGTCGACCAGCAGACCGTCGACAATGATTCCTTCGTGCAGCAGATCCTGCAGACCGGCGGCGACGCCGTGCTCTACAACGGTTCGGTGCCGACCTACGTGCCGTTCCTGGCAGCTGCCGAGCGCGCCGATACAGGCGCGCAGCTCAAGTTCCTGTTTCCCATGCCGATGTTCAATCCCGACATCCCGAAAACCGTCGGCGCGTACTGGAACGACCGCGTATGGGTGAACCTCGAATACCGTCCCGCCGCGACGAGCGGGCCCGACGGCACCAACTTCCTCGAGATGATGGCAGCGGCCAAGGTGCCCGCCGACGCGCTGGCGCAGGGCGGCTTCCTCGCCGCCAAGCTCTTCACGGAGACGCTGCTCAAGCTCGATCCGGCAAAGATCGACCGCGCGACGGTGAAGGCCGCGCTCGAGGACGTCCAGAAATTCGAGAGCGACCTCTTGTGCACACCCTGGAGCTACGGTCCGAAAGATGCCTCCGGCCGTCTCGGAAACCGCTCCGGCCTGACCGCGCAGATCCATGACGGCGCCTGGCAGGTCAACGACGACTGTATCACCCTCACCGACGAGGAAGTCGCCGAGTGAGGTAGATTGCACGGCGGCCTGCCCGTTCGCGGCAGGCCGCTTTCGTCTTCTCCGGCTAGCTGGGCAAGCGGACCGAACAGCGGCCGCGAGCGGAGTATTCTCGCGTGAATTTCATTCCATTTATCGCAACGGGCATAGGATTGGGCGCCGTCTACGGCATGTCCGCCATCGGCCTCGTCGTGCTCTACCGCTCCTCAGGCACGATCAACTTCGCCTTCGGCGCGCTCGGGGCGGCGGCGGCGCACTGCACCTGGGCGCTGATCGCGGTCGATGTTCCGGTCTGGCTCGCCTGGCTCTGCGGCATCCTGCTCGCCGTCCTTCTCTCGTTCCTCTACGGTCGCTACGTCTCGTCGAGACTGACGGACCGTAGTCAGTCGGTGCGCGCGATCGCGACGCTGGGACTGGCTCTCCTTCTGCTCGGCACGATCACCACCATCTGGGGCCCGGGCCTGCCGCGCCGCCTTTCCCTGCCGACGGATCAGATCAACGCGGTCATCTTCGGCATGAAGATCTCCTACACACGGCTTGGCGCGCTGTTTTTCGCTCTGGCCTCCATGATCGCGGTGGGCCTGCTTCTCGCACGCACCCGCATCGGCCTGGCCATGCGCGCGCTTGCAAGCTCGCGCGCCATCAGCAGCCAGATCGGCATCGACGTCGCCACAGTGGATTCGGTTGCCTGGATCATCTCCGGGGCGTTCGCCGGGATCTCGGGCCTCATCCTCGCCGACCTGCTGCTGATGAGTCCGATCCCGCTCACCTTTCTCGTGATCCCTGCCATCGCGGCCGCGGTGCTCGGCGGACTGACCTCGATGCCGGGCGCCTTTGTCGGCGGCATGGTGGCCGGGCTGGCGGAAGCGTTGCTGACCGTCGTGCCGCAGGCGAGCACGCTGCGCAGCGCCGCGCCCTATGTGCTCGCGCTCCTCTTCATAACCTTCGCGACGCGCGCACAGCTCGGGGAAGGCGAATGAGCATGTTCGGCAACTTCCTTCTGGCCGCCTCGGGCAATGGCGCGTCCAGCAATGCCCGGGCGCAGCAGATAGCGCTCATGTCACTGCTCTTCCTGGTGCTTGCCGGCGTCATCGGCGCGACTGCGGGTGGCTTCTGGCTCATCAACCTCACGGCCGCCTATGCGGTCATGCTGGCACTCATGGGCACCAACGTCCTGTTCGGGCAGCTCGGTCTGGTGTCGCTCAGTCAATATGCGCTGGTGGGCGTGGGCGGCTGGGTCTCGCTGTGGCTCTTCCACGCCTACAAGCTCCCCTTCGAGGTGACGATGCTGGCGGGCGGCCTGGCGGCGGCGCTGGTCGGCGTCGTCTGGGGCCTTCCGGCGCTGCGCTTCCGGGGCATATACCTCGCGCTGGTGACGCTGATGCTTGCCGGCGCGTTCCAGGCCTTCATCAACGCCTACAACTTCCCGGTCGGCGGCACCGGCCTGAAGCGGGTGCTTCTCGACCGGCCGGCGATCGCGCAGAGCGATCTTGCCTACTTCTTCTACACCGCCGTCGTGTGCCTGCTCGGACTCGTTCTGGTCGAGGCGCATCGCCGCTCCCGGCCCGGCCGCGCCTGGGCGCTGATCCGCAGGGATCCCCGGCTGGCGGTGGCGAGCGGCGCGAGCATCATGCTCTACCAGACGTGGGCGTTCGCGCTTGCCGGTTTTCTCGCCGGCATCGGCGGAGCGCTGCTCGCCGGCACCTACCGGCAGCTCGATGCCACCGGCTTCGGCGCATCGGAATCCATCCTGCTGTTTGCAGGCGCCATCCTCGGCGGGTCGACCAATTGGGTCGGCACGGTGGTGGGTGGTCTGCTGGTGCGAGCGGTGCCGACACTGCTGGACAGTTCGGGCGTGCCGGCGACGGTCGGTCTCGCCGTCTTCGGTGCCGGCCTCATCGCCGCCGTCCTGTTCGGTCCGACCGGCATAGCCGGCCTGTTCGATGATCTCGTCGACAAGGTCTCGCCCCGCAAGGCCACGCGCAAGGCAAAGGGCGAGGTGGGATTGTGATCACCATCGATAATCTGACCGTTCAGTTCGGAGGCGTTCGGCCGCTCGACGGCCTTTCGGCGGAACTACGCGCGCCGGTCGTCGGCCTCATCGGCCCCAATGGTGCCGGCAAGACCACCCTGCTCAACGTGCTGTCCGGCTTCGTGACGCCGGTCCAGGGCAGCGTCAGGATGGATGACGTGGAGCTGCTTTCGCTCAGCCCAAGACAGAGGGTTCGCGCCGGGCTGCGACGGGTCTTCCAGCAGGAAATGGTCGTCGAGGACCTGACCGCTTTTGACAACGTGATGGCGATCGCAGACCACGTTTCCACCGTTGTGACGGCGGCCGGCGAGGTCGAGGCGGCGATCGACTTCGTAGGATTGCGGGCCGTCCGCGATGTGCTCGGGCGCCGGCTCTCGCTCTACGAACGCCGGATGACCGAGATCGCCAAGACGCTGGTCGGCAAACCGAAGGTCGTCCTGCTCGACGAGCCGGCGGCCGGCCTCAACGACACGGAGACGGCCCGTCTGCGCAAGGTGGTCGCGGCGATGCCGGATCGCTTCGGCGTGCAGGTCGTCCTCATCGACCACGATGCAGATCTGATCGCGTCGGTATGCCACGAAACCCTGGTGCTCGACTTCGGCAAACGACTCGCCATTGGCCCGACGGCCAAGGTGCTGGAAGACCCTGTCGTGCGGCGCGCATATCTGGGGACAGCTTGACATGACGAGTATGTTACGGGTGACCGATCTGCGGGTGGAGCGTGGCGGCCGCGAAGTTCTCCACGGCGTGTCACTGAGCCTTGAGCCGGGAGTGATCAGCGCGCTGCTCGGGGCGAATGGGGCGGGCAAGTCGTCGCTCGTCACATGCATCGGCGGAAGCGTTCCCGCCAGCGGCGGAACCATCACCGTCGATGGTGTGGATCTCCGCGGCCTGAGACCGCACCAGGTGCGCAAGCGCGGCGTGGCCGTCGTCTCCGAAGGCCATCCCGTCCTCGCCGGCCTGTCCGTGCACGACAATCTGCGGGCGGCCGGCCTCATGCTGCCGAAGGCCGAGGGCGAGCGGCGCATCGCCGAAGCCCTCGAGCTCTTCCCGGAGCTTCGGCCCCGGCTCGACGTCGATGCGCGCAATCTGTCGGGCGGCCAGAAGCAGATGGTCAACATCGCCCAGGCACTGATGATACAGCCGCGGTATCTGTTGATCGACGAACTGTCCTTCGGCCTGGCGCCGGCCATCGTCGTGCGGTTGGGCGAGGTGATCCGCCGCGTCGCGGCGGGCGGTGTCGGCGTTCTGCTGATCGAACAGTTCACTACATTGGCACTGCAGCTTGCGAGCCGCGCCTTCGTCATGGAGCGGGGCAACATCGTCTTCGAGGGCGGCTCGGCCGAACTGGAGGCGCAACCGGAGATCCTCCACGGCGCCTATCTGGCCAGCGGCGCGAGCCACTAGAAGCTGGCGCGGACACGACAGAACACGGAGAACGCGATGCGAATCATCCTGACCGGCGGCACCGGCTTCCTGGGCCGCGCGATGGTGGACCGGCTGCTCGGGCAGAACGGCCTGGGCGGTGGCGCCGCACCTCTAACCGAGCTGGTCCTGATTGCCCGCCGGCCGGAGGAGCTTCCGTCCGACCCGCGTCTGCGGGTGGTGAAGGGCGACTTCCGCGATGTGGAGGCGCGACGCGACGCGATCGGGCAGGGCGTGGATTGCGTGTTCCACTTCGCCTCGATGATGGCAAAGGCCGCCGAGATGGAGCGCGATGCGGCTTATGAGGTCAATATCGCCTCCAGCCTCGCCTTCATGAACGAGCTGCGCCATAGCGGCACCGCGCCCCGTGTCGTCTATGCCAGCAGCATCGGCGTCTATGGCGACGCCACGAAGCTCGACAGGATCGATGACGACACCAAGCCGCTGCCGACCATCAGCTACGGCACGGACAAGCTGATCAACGAACTCTACCTCAACGACCTGTCGCGACGCGGCGAGCTCGACGGCATAAGCCTGCGCTTGCCGGCCTGTCTGCCGCGTCCGCGCATGCCCGACGACACGCCGTCGCCGGACTTTGCCAGCAGCGTCTTTCATGCGCTGAAAGCCGGCGACAGCTTCCGCGCGCCCGTGAGCCCGGCGGCTATGATGTGGTTCCTGTCGCTCCCCTGCTTCATTGACAATCTGATGCTGGCGGCCCGGCTGCCGGCGTCGGCCTATGCCGACCGCCGCGTGCTGCAGATGCCGGCGCAGCACATGAGCATGGGCGATCTGGTCGAGGGCATCGAGGAGGCGCTCGGCCTCTCGGGCGCCGGTCGGGTGAGCTGGCATCCACAGCCGGGGCTGGAGGAGCGGCTGGCGAAGTTTCCGCCGCTGTTCACGCCGGCCGCCGATGCGCTCGGTCTGACGCATGACGGCGACCGCGCCACGCTGATACGCCGCACGCTCGAGAGCATCTAGGTCAGGCTTGCCCGCCGCATCGCCGGCTGGACGCGCATGCCGCTGGCTGGCGTCCCGACACGAAACAATCTTGCAGGGGGGAAAATGATGGCTCGGGGCACTTCGGTTGCGGAAACGTTCGATGTCGTGATCGTCGGCTATGGCCCAGGCGGCCAGCTGCTGGCCGGCCTCTTGGCCCGCAAGGGTTGGAAGGTGCTCGCGATTGAGCGCTACCCGTCGCTCTACAGCCTGCCGCGCGCTGGCCATGTCGACCACGAGACCCTGCGGATGGTGCAGAGCGTTACCGATCCGAAACCGTATCTGGACACGCTCTGGGAGGTGCGCGGCGACTATGTATGGCTGAATGCGGATCGCAAGGTGCTCATGCTCCAGCCGGAGCACGATACGGGCGATGCGATCTCCGGCTACTATTCCGACTTCTCGCAGTGGCAACCCAATCTCGAAGCAACGCTCGACCGCGCCGCCCGCGAAGCGGGCGCGGACGTGCGTCTCGGCTGGGAATGCGTCGCGCTCGCCCAGGATGCGGACGGCGTCACCGCAACGATCCGCCGCAACGAGTTGACGAATGGATCGCTGACGCCGGCCGGAGAGGAGCAGACCGTGCGCGCCCGCTTTCTCATCGGCATGGACGGCGCCAACAGCTTCGTGCGTCGCGCGCTTGGCATCGAGCGCGTCGACTGGCTGTTCGACGAGCGCTGGCTCGTCTGCGACATGGAAACGATCCGGCCGGTCGTGTTCGATCCCAACATCGCGCAGATCTGCGATCCCGCACGCCCGCGCATGCTGATGCCGCTCGGCAGGACGCATCGGCGTTTCGAATGGATGCTGATGCCGCACGAGACGGACGAGGAGATGGCAAGGGAGGAGGTGGCATGGACGCTGCTCGAGGAGTTCGGCGTCACGCCGGACAACCACCGCATCGCACGCAATGTCGTCTACCGGTTCCAGGCGCGCATCGCCGAGCGTTGGCGCGACCGCCGGATGCTGATCGGCGGCGACGCGGCGCATACCATGCCGCCCTTTGCCGGACAGGGCATGCTGTCATCGCTGCGCGACGCCAACAACCTTGCCTGGAAGCTTGACCTCGCGATGCGCGGCGCGGCGCCGGAAACGCTGCTCGACAGCTACGAGGCGGAGCGGCGCGCGCATGTGGAAGCCTGGACGCGCATATCCATCGCCGAGGGACGCATTTCCTGTGAACTCGACCCGCAGGAGGCGGCGAAGCGCGACGAGCGCCTGCTGTCCGGCGAGAAGCTCCCCGCACCGCAGCCGCCGAAGATGGAGACCGGATGCGTCCCGGGTCGGACGAGCCCGCTGGCGCACCCGCTGTCCGGCACCTTGGGACTGCAGGCACGCGTCGCGGGGACGCAGGGAGAGGGACTGCTCGACGACGTGATCGGCGCGAGCCGTTTCGTGCTGATGACGATCGACGGGGACGCGCGGTCCTACCTCGGCGACGAGCGGGTCGGACGCCTGGAAGCCCTCGGAACAGTCGTTGTCGAAATTCTGCCGCAGGGGAGCCCCGTTCGCCCTGGGGCTGTCGTGGATGTCAACGGCGCCTATGCGGCGTATTTCGCGAAGCACGGTGTCGTTGCGGTGCTGACGCGACCGGACTTCACAGTGTTCGGCGCCGTGCGCGGCATGCGCGATCTGGCTTTGCTCGCCGACACGCTCTTTGCCCGCCTCGAAGGCCAAGCCGATCCGCAGCCGGGGCAGCGTCCGCTGGCGACCGGACTGCGCTATGCGGAAGCCCCACGCTGGCATCGCGACCGGCTCTGGTTCTCCGACGTGCACGATTTCAAGCTGAAGACGGTCGATCTCGACGGCAAGGTGGACATCATCGCCGACATACCGGGCCGACCATCAGGAATGGGTTTCCTGCCGGACGGACGAGCGCTGCTTGCCACCGCGCTCGACCGCAAGCTGCTGCTGGTGGATGGCACGGCAGTGTCCGAGGCCGCCGACTTGACGCATCTGGCGCAGGGTATCCTCAACGACATGGTGGTGGACGGCACCGGCCGAGCTTATGTCGGCGACACCGGCTTCGACATGGCCAAAGGCCAGGCGCCGCGCCCGGGCCGCATCCTCTTGTGGCGCGAGGGGGAGGCAGCGCGCAGCGTTGCCGAGGAAGTGGTCTTCCCGAACGGGATGGTGGTCACGCCGGACGGGCGTGAGCTGCTGGTCGCCGAGACGATGGCGCGACGCATCGGCCGCTTCACGATCGAACCCGACGGCAGCCTGACCGACCGCCGCGTCTTTGCCGAACTCGACATGCCGCCGGACGGAATCTGCCTCGACGAAGCGGGCGGCCTCTGGATTGGCATGCCGGAAGCCGGGCGCTTCGTGCGCCTGAATCGCGACGGAACGCTCGACAAGGCGATCGCCGGGGCATTTCCGTTCACCGTCGCCCCGATGCTTGGCGGACCGGGTCGCAGGACGCTGTTCCTGTGCTCGGCGGACACCGATCTGCGCCGCCTCTCCCGCCGGGAGACGACGGGAAGGATCGATGTGGTCGACATTGAGGCGGCCGGCGCCGGCTGGCCGTGAGAACCCTTCCCCTTCCCCGCTAGGGTCAGGACTCATTGATCAAAGCCAGAAGATGACGGCGGCTGCGATGCAGATGGCCGAGAAGAAGGTGTGGGCGCATCGGTCGTAGCGGGTTGCGATGCGCCGCCAGTCCTTGAGCTTGGCGAATAGGTTTTCGA
>JBDRCE010000017.1:0-35652 GCA_043822005.1 Pseudomonadota bacterium
CTTCTCCCCCTGTGGGAGAAAGTGGCCGAGCGAAGCGAGGTCGGATGAGGGGTGTTGGACGAAATGAGGCGCTGGCGATCCTTCCAACACCCCTCATCCGTCTTGGCGCTACGCGCCCATCCCCCTTCTCCCACACGGGGAGAAGGGGAGGTCAGCGCTCCGACGCGCCCCCCTCTGTCCTGCCGGACATCTCCCCCACGAGGGGGGAGATCGGCCGTCACCAATGGTTTCGCCAATCGCCGACTTTGAAGGACGAGCGCCGCCGTGGAAGCTGCCAATCTCCCCCCTCGTGGGGGAGATGCCCGGCAGGGCAGAGGGGGGCGCGACAGAACGCGACCTCTCCTACCCACGCGCCCGATCCCCGGCCTGCGCCGCGAGAATCCCGCGCACCGTCGCCACCAGCTCCGCCTCCGGCACGGTCATCTGGCCCGGCCGGGCTTCCTTGTAGGCGTCGTGGCCCGCGATGTTCGCGGCGAGCTCGGCGCCCGCCACCATGTCCTTGATCTGCACCACGCCCTCGGCGCGTTCGTTGCCGCCCTGGATGACGACGCAAGGGGCGCCCCGGCGGTCGGCATATTTCATCTGCGGCTTCATGCCGGAGCCGCCGAGATACATCTCGGCGCGGATGCCCGCCTGGCGCAGGTCCGAGACCATCTTCTGGTAGCGGCCGAGGCTCTCCGTGTCGCGGTCCATCACCAGCACCACGACCGGGCCGACGGTCGAGGACGTGTCCAGCTTGCCCAGCGCCTTCAGCGCCGACATCAACCGCGAGACGCCGATGGAAAACCCCGTCGCCGGCACCGGCTCGCCGCGGAAGCGCGACACCAGCCCGTCATACCGCCCGCCGCCGCCGACCGACCCGAACCGCACGATCTGGCCTTCGTCGTTGGGGATTTCCGCCAGAAGCTCGGCCTCGAAGACCGGGCCTGTGTAGTATTCGAGGCCGCGGACGACGGAGGGGTCTATTTGTACGCGTCCACGATCGCTACCCTCATTGATCGAACCTTCGTCGTAACCGGCGGCGAGGAGCATTGCAGCGATTTCTCCAAGCTCTTCAACGCCTTGCATTCCTGTCGCGTTGCCCTCGAGAATCGCAGCCATACGTCCCAGCGTCCACCCTGCGTTTGTCGCCTTAGCGTCTAGAAGACTGATGACTTTGAAAATCTGCTCCTCATCCAGCCCCGCACCCTTCGTAAAATCACCCTCGCCCTCCTTGCCGCCATCCCAACGCCCCGCACCCAGCAGCAACCTCACCCCCTCGACGCCCAGCTTATCCAGCTTGTCGATCGCCCGCAGCACTGTCAGCCGGCGCCCGGCGTTCTCCTCGCCACCGAGCCCGATCGCCTCCAGCACGCCGTCGAGCACCTTGCGGTTGTTCACCCGGATCACATAGTCGCCGCGCGCGATGCCCAGCGCCTCCATCACGTCGGCCATCATCATCGCCATCTCGGCATCCGCCGCCACGCCCGGCGTGCCGACCGTGTCGGCGTCGAACTGCATGAACTGCCGAAAACGCCCGGGCCCCGGCTTCTCGTTGCGGAACACCCAGCCCGAGCGGTACGAGCGGAACGGCTTCGGCAGGCGCTCGTAGTTCTCCGCGACGTAGCGCGCCATCGGCGCGGTAAGGTCGTAGCGCAGCGACAGCCACTGCTCGTCGTCGTCCTGGAACGAGAACACGCCCTCGTTCGGCCGGTCCTGGTCGGGCAGGAATTTTCCCAGCGCATCGGTATATTCGATCAGCGGCTGGTCGGCCGGCTCGAACCCGTAGAGCTCGTAGACGGCGCGGATCTTTCCCATCATCTGCTCGACGGCGCGGATGTCGTCGGCCGTGCGATCGGCGAAGCCGCGCGGCAGCCGCGCCAGCATCTTCTGCGATTTCTCAGCCATCGGGAATTCCGCGTGATTTCTTGGGCTTTGCGACGGTTTCCCGCGCGGGCACGTCCTAGCGGATCAACCGCAGGGGGGCAAGGCAGACGACAGCCCGGCGGAGCGCGACACAGTGAACGGCGCCCCCTCCACCGCCTTCGGCGGTCCCCCTCCCCCGTGAACGGGGGAGGATCAGGTGCCTACGATCGCCCGCAGGCTCCCTTTTCAAATCTCGGAACGGGCAAAGTCCGAGCGCGCCGATCCTCCCCCGTTCACGGGGGAGGGGGACCACGCGCAGCGTGGTGGAGGGGGCGTGCGCGGAGCGTGGACGGGCGCGCGCCAGGCATAATGATGTGCGCCGCGATCTCCCCCGTGCATCGATTTCCGCACCCTTCCCCGCCAACCCCTTCTTCCCATTCACCATTCACAATTCACCATTCACCACCAATCCACGCCCCTTCACTTCTCCGCGACACTGTCCGCGATGAAAGGAGGCGCGGGTGAGCAGTTGGGACGCAACGAGCGACTGGGACGGCGGGATAGGCGGGATCAACTGGGATCTCGTGATCGAACGCAATGTTCGGCTGCTTAGCCCCATCATCGCCACGCTGTGCGTCATGGCCGGGCTCCCCGTCTCCTCGCCCCGACGGGCGAGGCGAGAAGCGATGGCCGAAGGCCACGAAAAGCCCCAAAATGGGCTTTTCGAGCGCCCGAGCGCCCGGAGCCATAGCGGAGGGCCGGGTTCGGCTCGCCGAGGCAAAGCCGAGGCGTTAGCCGGACCTGGTGAGGGGGATCTGCCTTGTGCAACCCTTCCCCGCCGCGTCCACCGCGCCGTCTATCGCCTGCTGCGCTCGGCGGAAGCTGCGGTCAGGCGGCTGATAATCGTGGTGGGCCGCGACATGGTGGCGGCGGAACCGGTTCTGCCGCCGCTCAAGCCGAACTCCGGCCCGCTCGTCACGCACATCCCCGTCCCCGTCCCCGGCCTTGGCCTGGCACTCGCACCCGCCGCCGGAACGCAGGCACCCGCCGAAGCGACGGCCCAACGCAAACTCTCGTTCCCCCTGCTCGACCCGCTGCCGGACCCGAAGAGGCCGCCGTTCCACATCCGCACCTCCGGCGTGCCGCGCATCTCCATTCCCGGCTGGACGCCGCTCTTCGCGATCGCGCCGAAACACGACCCCTCGCCCAACGATCCGATCGATGCCGGCCACCTGCGCCTGCGCCTCGCAGCGCTGGCCTCGGCGCTCGGAGACCTGCCCCGCCAGGCCATGCGGCTTGCCCGCTGGCGCGCCCGCTGCGAGGCCTTGCGCAAGACCGGCCGTGCCGGCCGCGTCTCGCCGCTGCGTCCCGGCCGCGCCTATGGCCTCCACCGTCCCGGCTCGCCAAGGCGCGAGCACGAGATCGACGACGTCCTGCGCGACCTGCACTATTTCGCCTACGAGGCGAGGCGCGATACGTCGTGAGAAGCCGACGGTCCATCCCACGCGCGGCGTCATCCTCGGGCTTGACCCGAGGATCTACCTTCGCTTGTCAGTATCTAAACCGCCAATCAATTCAACGCCGGCAGATCCTCGGGGTGAGATGGCGGTTCGCCCATCGGGCGAATTGCAAGGTCCAGTGGACCTTGCAAAGCCAATCGAACGCCCGAGGGGCCGGCCCGACGATGACGGTAACTGCCTTGCACGGGCCGCGCCCTTCTGCGGAAAAAAATTAACTGTTCCCGGCACTTACGCTCGCGGCGGACGCTCCTCCCCGCGCCCGTTACATTCGCCTTCCCCCGCGCCATCGCGGCGAAACACGACTCGCTGAAAACCGGCATCACAGACATCCGGGACGACGACCATGACCACCGACACCATTGCCCCCGAAGACCGCACCCTGCGCCCCGCAGCCCGCAAGGCCGAGGCGAGCGCGCCCGGCCCCGGCGCGTTCTCGCCGCGCAACGATCCCCGGCTGGCCGAGATGGAGACCGGCGGCGCGCTCGGCACGTCGATGCTGGTGCTCTACCCGGTCTTCGCCTGCGTCATCGTCGTGCTCACCAGCCTGACGCTGTCGGGCGCCTCGATGCCGGTGTGACGGGAAAGATCATGCGTCACATCGCCAGGCTCCTGATCCTTTCCGCGATCTTTGCGACGGCGGCCGCCTGCGTGAGTTCGCAGACCGGCATCGCCGCCGTCGGCTGCCGCGGCGGCCATGAGCGCCTCGCCGGCCACTACTATCTCAACGGCGTGATGGAGGTCGGCTCCGAACTCCTGCTGCGCAAGGACGGCTCGTTCGAATTCATGCTCGCCTATGGCGCCAACGACCAGTACGGCAAGGGCTGCTGGGCGCAGGACGGCAACAGGATCTCGCTGGTCCCGGCCGGTCAGAGCCGGGTGACCGGCCGCCAGACGCCGGAGAGCCGCGGCTTCACCGGCATCGTCCTCGACGTCGAAGGCAGCAGCCTGGTGTGGAACATCGGCGGCAGCGGCCACAAGGGCCGCTACGAGAAATAGGCGCCCGCGGGCGCTGCCAGAATTCCGGCCCATATGCCCCGGGCCGGATGGTCGCCCCCTTCCCGATCCGCCCGAGGGTTGCGAAGGGGGCACTTTTCTATTTCCCGCTGGCGGGCGATCGCGTCATCGTCGTCCAGACCGGCCTGACGCTGGCCGGCCCGGTCCTTCCCAGCCGAACGAGGAAACCCCGCAATGCGCCATTCCCTACGAACCCTGCTGACCGCGGCCGCGCTGGCGACAGCCACCGTCGCGGCCCACAGCCCGGCCGGCGCGGCCTCGGCGCTCGGCCCCGCCTGCGGCAAGGGCGACGCGCATATTCCCGGACACTACTCGCTGCACGGCGTGATGGAGGTCGGCTCGGAGATCGTCCTGCGCAAGGACGGCTCGTTCGAGTTCTATCTCGCCTACGGCGCCAACGACCAGTACGGCAAGGGCTGCTGGACCCAGCACGGCAAGAACGTCGCGCTCATCCCGGCCGGGAAGCGGACGATCTCCGGCACGCATACGCCGGCCGACCGGCGCTTCACCGGCATGCTGCTGAAAGTCGACGGCCGGGATCTCGTCTGGGAAATCCCCTATGGCGGGAAGGGCCGATACAGGAAGTAGACGCCCGTTTCACGAAATCCGGCCCATATGCCCCGGGCCGGATGGTCGCCCCTTCCCGATCCGCCCGAGGGTTGCGAAGGGGGCGCTTTTCTTCAGTCGGAAGGCCGCCGGTCGCGGTGATAGGTCAGCGCCATCGCCACGCAATGAGACAGCGCCTGCTCGTCGAGCGGCCTGCCGGGCTCGATCAGGATCGATCGCTTGCCCTGATAGTCGAAGACATCCGGGTAAAGCTCACGGAAACGTTCGACCAGTCCCGTATGACAGATGAAATGCATCGCCACGCGGCCGTCGCGGAGCGCGGCGAGACGGACCGAACTGCCGACGCCGGCCTTCGCCGGGGTGTAGGACGGTTCGCCCCATTTCAGGCTTTCGGCCAGCGGACCGACACCTCCGATCTCCCCTGCGACGCGGTGGACCAGCTCGCGCAGCCGCAGCAGCTCGTCGCCGGCCCGCTTCGGCAGGCCAGCAAAATAGGCCGCGGCGCCGGGCTCAACGGGGGCGGACGAAGGCAAGGCGCTCCCTCTCGATCGCCGGGCGGCAGACGCAGCCCTCGATGTGATCGTTGACCAGGCCCATCGCCTGCATGAAGGCGTAGACTGTCGTCGGCCCGACGAAGCTCCAGCCGCGCTTCTTCAATTCCTTCGAGATGCGCTTCGACACCTCAGTCGTCGGATTGGCGCGCAGGTGTTCGAGGTCGACCCGCGCCGGGCGCTCCGCATCGCCAGGCTCGAAGCTCCAGAAGAAGGCGGCCAGCGATCCGTGTTCGGCGACCATTTCGCGGGCGCGGTTGGCATTGTTGATGACCGAGCGGATCTTGCCGGCGTGGCGGACGATGCCCTTGTCGGCCAGCAGGCGCGCGACGTCGTCCTCGGTGTAGCGCGCGATCTTCTCGTGGTCGAAATTGTCGAAGGCGGCGCGGAAGTTCTCCCGCTTGCGCAGGATGGTGAGCCAGGACAGGCCGGACTGGAACCCTTCGAGGCAGAGCTTTTCGAACAGGCCGCGGTCGTCGGCGACGGGCCGGCCCCATTCGTGGTCGTGGTAGTGCAGATAGTCCGGCAGGTTGCCGTGCCAGAAGCAGCGCACGGCACCGTCGGGTCCCTCGATCAGCCCGCCTGCAAGTTCCGCCATCCGTCCGTTTCTCCGCCCTGAACCCGATTCACCGACCATTCACCAGTTTCCTGAACCGGCCGGTAACCACACCAAATGGTTTCCGCGATCGGCGGCCTTTTATCAATTCCGATTCACTTTTTGCTACCGGTGCCGACGCAATCTCCTGACACATACGGCGCCTCTCCCGCCGGCCCAAGTGACGTGTGAACGAGAGTATTGTGTGATGCTGCGTATCCTTCTCCTCGCCGGTGCGGCGACCGCCGCCGTTGTCGCCGCCCAACCCGCCGCCGCGCAGAGCCGCTATGCCGAGCCGCCGCCGCTGATGGTCAGCCCCGACCTCTCCGCGCCCTGGGTAATGCAGCTGAAGCGTTCACCCGACGGGCGCCGCATGGCGGCACCTGTGATCCGCCGCAACGTCTCGATGAGCCAGCCGCAGCTGCGCCAACTGCGCCGCGTCGAGCGCCAGACCGCCGACCCGACCATCCGCACCGCGGCCGTGCGGGTGCCTCCGGCACAGGAACAGCAGTACCGCATCGATCCGAAATATCTGCCGCAGGAGGTCGAGTATTCCGGTCCCCACGGCGCCGGGACGATCGTCATCGATACGACCGACAATTTCCTCTACCTCGTACAGAGCGGCGGTACCGCGCGACGCTATGGCGTCGGCACCGGCAAGCCCGGCTTCGAATGGGCCGGCACGCACAAGGTGACGCAGAAGAAGGAATGGCCGGACTGGCGGCCACCGTCGGAGATGATCGTGCGCGAACGCGCCAAGGGCCGCATCCTGCCGGTGCACATGGAAGGCGGGCCGGCCAATCCGCTCGGCGCGCGAGCCCTCTATCTCGGCTCGACGCTCTACCGCATCCACGGCACCAACCAGCCCTGGACGATCGGCGGGGCGGTGTCGTCGGGCTGCATCCGCATGCGCAACGAAGACGTGGTCGACCTCTACGAACGCGTCAGCGTCGGCACCAAGGTCGTGGTCATGTAATCCCGGAGAGGGGATGGCCGCACCGGGGGACGGGGCGGCCACGGCGACGGGAGGCGTCGGGGGCCTTCCTGTCGCGACAAGGGCAGCGCGATCGCCGTCGCGCTGCCCTTTTCCGTTCGCGGGCGGCCCGGCGAAGGCTGATTCTCATACGATTGCGGAATCGCCCGATCTTGCCTAAGCCTTGGCCTGCCGGAAGCCTCCGGCCGATCAGGGAGGGGATCGTTGGACACACTCATCACGGTATTCCTGCCGCTGGCGCTGGCGGTCATCATGTTCTCGCTGGGCCTTGGGCTGACGGTGGCGGATTTTGCGCGGGTGGCGGCGCAGCCGAGAGCTTTTGGCGTCGGCGCGTTCTCGCAGTTGGTGACGATCCCGCTCGTCGCGTTCCTGATCGCCAAGGCCTTCGGCCTGCCGCCGGAACTGGCGGTGGGGCTGATGATCCTGTCGTTCTGCCCCGGCGGGGTGACGTCGAACATTCTCACCAAGCTCGCCAAGGGCGATCTGGCGCTGTCGATCTCGCTGACCGGCGTGATCAGCCTCGTCGCCGTGTTCACTATGCCGCCGCTCGTCGCCTACTTCGCGCGGCACTTCATGGGGCTCGACGCGCCGCCGGTGGACGTGACACGGCTCGGCATTTCGATGTTCCTGATCACCGCCGCGCCCGTCGTCATCGGCATCCTGGTCAGGCGCTTCGCCGAAGGGCTGGCGCTGTCGATCGAACCCATTGTGGAGAAGCTTGCGCTGGTGCTGTTCGTGGTCGTGGTGATCGGCGCGCTGGCTGCCAACTGGGCGCTGTTCGTGGCGAACCTCGCGGTGCTGGCGCCGAGCCTGGTCGTGCTCAATGTCGCGCTACTGGCGATCGGGCTGGCACTGGGGCGGGTCTTCGCGCTTGGACCAGCGCAGTCGACGGCGATCGCGATCGAGACCGGCATCCAGAACGCGACGCTTGGCATCACCGTCGGCTCGCTGATCGCGGAGCAGGCCGGCGCACTGCCGCCGTTCTCGCTGCCGAGCGGCGTCTACGGCATCACCATGTATCTGGTGACGATCCCCTTCGTGCTGTGGCGGAGACGGGTGGTGGATTAGGGAAACACGACGCCGGGATTTTCCAAGATCGGCTGCTGCAAGTGGAGAGCGGGATCGACCTCCGGGTCTTCAGGCCAACGGCCATCGAGGTCGGGATAGACGATCTGCAGCACCCGGAAGGGCTTTCCACCATGCAGCCATGACGCCCATCCGAAAGCCGCCCGGAACCGCGTGGCATCCACTGGCGACATCCTGCACTCGAAGCCATCGATAAGATCAGCGACCAAGGCGCCGGCGCCGACGTTTTCCCCTGCCTTCGCTTTCCGATAAAACTCGTTGATCATGTACTGCGCGACTTCGGGCCTCAGCCCGATTACGATCGCCTCAGGCATCTTCAGCGTCGCCTCGATACCGATCGAATAGCTGAAGTTGGGTCTATCGTCCTCGGGCAGGACGTGGAGGACGTGGAGGACATGGAGGCCGTATCGCTCGATATCGTTGAGCGCCTTGGCTTCGCCGGCTGTCCGCGCGGCCTCGTCGGTCATGTTGTTGCCAGTTCAGGCTTCGTCTCGGGCACGCCCTCCGGCCTCGGCCCGCCCCAGGCCCAGTCGAGCAGTTCGACCGTGTGCACGACGGGCAGGCTCGTGCCGCCGCCAATCTGCGTCATGCAGCCGATGTTGCCGGTGGCGACCAGTGCCGCGCCCGTCGCCTCGATGTTGGCGACCTTGCGCGTGCGCAGCTTCCCGGCGATGTCGGGCTGGAGGATGTTGTAGGTGCCGGCCGAGCCGCAGCACAGATGCCCCTCCTTCGGCTCGCGCACGTCGAAGCCGGCGCGCTTCAGGAGATCCTTCGGCTGGCGGGTGATCTTCTGGCCGTGCTGCATCGAGCAGGCGGAGTGATAGGCGACCGCGAGGCCGGGTTTCAGCGCCGGTTCGGGCAGGTCTATGGACGCAAGGTATTCGGTGACGTCCTTGGCCAGCGCCGAGACCCGCGCGGCCTTACCGGCATAGGCCGGGTCGAGGCGTAGCATAAAGCCGTAATCCTTGATCGTCGTGCCGCAGCCGGACGCGGTGATGATGACGGCATCAAGTCCGCCGCGATCGATCTCGCGCGTCCAGGCGTCGACATTGTTGCGCGCCGCGGCGAGTGCCGCCTCCTCGCGGCCCATGTGATGCACAAGCGCGCCGCAGCAGGCCTCGCCCTCGGCCACCACGACCTCGACGCCGAGGCGGGTGAGCAGGCGTACCGTCGCCTCGTTGATGGCGGGGTCGAGCACCGATTGCGCGCAGCCGGTGAGCAGCGCGACGCGACCACGCTTTACGCCGGTGGCTACGTGGGTGGCGGGCGTCGAGACGGCGGAGGCAGCGGGCACGGCGCGCGGTGCCATCGCCAGCATCGCGGCGAGCGGCTTCAGCGCCTTCACCTTGGCGAACAGCGGCGCGAAGGGGCGGCCGAGCGCGGCAAGATTCAACGCCGCGCGGAAGCGGGCCGGATAGGGCAGCACCTGCGTGAGGACCGAACGGATCGCGCGATCGATGATCGGTCGGCGATACGTCTCCTCGATATGCGCCCGCGCATGGTCGACGAGGTGCATGTAGTGCACGCCCGACGGGCAGGTTGTCATGCAGGCGAGGCAGGACAGGCAGCGGTCGATATGGGTGACGATCTCCTCGTCCGCCGGCCGCCCATTCTCCAGCATGTCCTTGATCAGGTAGATTCTTCCGCGCGGCGAATCCAGCTCGTTGCCGAGCGTGACATAGGTCGGGCAGGTCGCCGTGCAGAAGCCGCAGTGAACGCACTTGCGCAGGATTTTCTCCGCTTCCGCGACATGCGGATCGGCGAGCTGCGCGAGGGAGAAGGTGGTTTGCATGAACGACGCTCAGTCGACTTTCTTCGCTACGTGGGAAATCGAGCCAACCTCTGCGCCGTTCACGACGTCGACGATCATTTCCCGAATCTCCTTCAACTCATCAAGAAATTGATGAGGCAGCACGACCACGGCCACACCAGCACGTGCAACGTTCTGCTGACTTGTTAGGTTCTTGTCCGAAGTGATCAGACAGCCAAATCCGCTCTCGGAGACAAGCTGCAGCAGCCGGCCGTTTTTCGTGCCCTTCCACGAATTCGGGAAACTGTGAACGTCACAACCCAATTCTCGCAGCAGCTTGACCAAATCCCTCGGGACGCCCTCGTCCACGATCGATTTCAAGCTGCCCTCGGGAACTGACGTTTCGCATCTTCCGACAGCGCTCGCAGAAGCGCATCGACCTGCTCCCTTTCCACGGTTGGGAAGTTGCGCAGAAAGCCCTCCACCGACATGCCGCCGGCGATGTTCTCGAAGAAGGCATCGACGGGCACGCGCGTGCCCTTGAACACCACCGCGCCCGAGACGATTTCGGGGTCGGAACTCAGGACATCGGAGATCTTCATCTCATCCTCCATAGAAGCGTACCGCTCGGTTGAATGCGGTCTGCGAGATTCCCCTCAAATCAGCCAGCTGTCCGGGTTCTTCACCGGCTCGCCCCTGCCCGCGGCCTGGAGGCCGATGATGCAGCGGACGATGATCCAGACGGCGACGGCGACGAGCAGCAGGAAGCCGATCAGGAGCATCATCAGGATCACGGCGATGAAGCCGTAGAGAAGGCCGATCCAGAAGGTGCGGATGAGATAGGTGTAGTGCGTGTCGACCCAGCCGCCCGCCTTGCCGCGGTTTATATAGGCCATGATCAGACCGACCAGCGGCAGGACCGGGATGAACATGCCGGCGATATAGAGGAAGTAGACGATCTGGACGTTGGTCTTTCCCGGCTCCAGCCACTGGTCGGTCTGGCGCGGTGCTGCGGGCGGCGTGTTCATGTCGGTCATGTCGTTCCCCTCGTTTCGTAGCGGCAATCTAGCAGAAGTTCATACAGCCGCCATACGGCCGGGATTGAGGATGCCCTTCGGGTCGAACTCCGATTTCAGTCGCGCGGCAAGGGCGCCCAGCGCGCGCGGCTGTGGCTCGAACACCGGCGTCGCGGCGCGGACCGAAGACGCGGCGCGCACCAGCGTCGCATGGCCGCCTCCATGCGCGCGGACGAGGCCGCGGATCGCTTCGGCTTCCGCGTCGCCCTCCATCCGCAGCCAGACGAGGCCGCCCTGCCAGTCGTAGAAGGCGTCGACGGCCGCCTGCATGCGAAGTGCCGCGACCAGCTTCCAGCCGTCCGACGGCGCCATCGAGATGCGCCAGACCGGACAGTCCGTGCCATCGGCGAAGGGTTCGACATCGCGGATGCCGGCCCACAGCGCGCGCGAACGCTCCGCCTCGATGTTTTCGATATGGCCGCCGAAAAGATCGGACAGCATCGCGACGCGATAGGCGACGGACGGGCCGAAGCCATCGACGCGCAGCAGTGTCGCTGGATCAGAGCCGAGCACGCCGTCCGCCACGCGCGCGGCAACTCGTTCGGGCAGGTGTGCGGCGGCCGACACTTCGGCGCTGGATCCAAGCGCCGCAGCCATCGCGGCCGCGGCCTTCTCGTCGTCGAGGCGGCGAAGCGCCACGGTGGTCTCGGTCTCGGCGCGGGGAAGGACCTTGAAAGTCAGGTCGGTGACGACGGCCAGCGTGCCCCAGGAACCTGCCATCGCCTTGGAGAGATCGTAGCCGGTGACGTTCTTGACGACGCGTCCGCCCGACTTGAACGCCTCGCCGCGACCCGACACGCAATGGACGCCGAGGATGTGGTCGCGCGCCGCACCGGCCTTCAGCCGGCGCGGACCGGACAGGTTGGTTGCGAGGACACCTCCGATCGTGCCGGACTTGCCCCCCTGACCCGGCGAGCCGCCGTGCAATGGCGCATAGTCCATCGGCTCGAAGGCGAGTTCCTGGCCGCGTTCGGCCAGCATCGCCTCGATCTCGGCCAGCGGCGTGCCGGCGCGGGCGGAGAGCACCAGTTCCTCGGGCTCGTAGAGCGTGACGCCGGTGAGCCGCGACAGGTCGATCGCGTGCTCGGTCTGCGCCGGCCGGCCGATGCCGCGCTTCGAGCCGTGGCCGACGATTTCCAGCGGCTGCTCCTCGGCCGCCGCCCAACGGACGGCGTCGAGGACTTCGGCGGATGTGTGGGGGGTGAAGGTGGTCATCGTGAACGGCGCACTCTCAAAACCTCGGAATGTCCGGAAACGCCATCTGCCCGCGATGCACGTGCATGCGGCCGAGTTCGGCGCAGCGGCGCAGTTGCGGGAAGACTTTCCCGGGGTTGAGCAGGTGGTTGGGGTCGAAAGCGCATTTCACGCGCATCTGCTGGTCGAGGTCGGCCTCGTTGAACATTTCCGGCATCAGGTCGCGCTTCTCGACGCCGACGCCATGCTCGCCGGTGAGCACGCCGCCGACCTTGACGCAGAGGCGCAGGATGTCCGCGCCGAAGCTCTCGGCCTTCTCCAGTTCGCCGGGGATGTTGGCGTCATAGAGGATGAGCGGGTGCAGATTGCCGTCGCCGGCGTGGAAGACGTTGGCGACCCCCAGCCCGTAGCGCTCCGACATCTCGCGCATGCCGGCGAGCACCTTCGGCAGTTCCTTGCGCGGGATGGTGCCGTCCATGCAGTAGTAGTCGGGCGAGATGCGGCCCACCGCCGGGAATGCCGCCTTGCGGCCGGCCCAGAAGGACAGACGCTCGGCTTCCGAAGTCGAGACGCGGCAAGTGGTGGAGCCGTTCCTCGCCGCGATCGTTTCGACCTCGCCGATCAGATGGTCGATCTCGGGGCCCGGACCGTCGAGCTCGACGATCAGCAGCGCCTCGACGTCGAGCGGGTAGCCGGCGTGGACGAAGTCTTCCGCGGCATGGATCGCGGGCCGGTCCATCATCTCCATACCGCCCGGGATGATGCCGGCGCCGATGATGTCGGCGACGCACTGGCCGCCCTGCTCCGAGGTCGGGAAGCCGATCAGGAGCGCGCGCGCGGCCTCGGGCTTCTTGAGGATGCGCACCGTGACCTCGGTGACGACGCCGAGCAGGCCTTCCGAGCCGGTCATGACGCCGAGCAGGTCGTAGCCCTCCGAGTCGAGATGCCTGCCGCCGAGACGGATCACTTCGCCGTCCATCAGCACCATCTCGATGCCGAGCACGTTGTTGGCGGTGAGGCCGTATTTCAGGCAGTGCACGCCGCCCGAATTCTCGGCCACGTTGCCGCCGATCGAGCAGGCGATCTGCGAGGACGGGTCGGGGGCGTAATAGAAGCCCTCGTCCTGAACCGCCACGGTGATGCCGAGATTGGTCACACCCGGCTGGGCGACGACCGCGCGGTTGGCGAAGTCGATGTCGAGGATGCGGTTGAAGCGGCTCATGACCAGCAGAACCGCGTCCTCCAGCGGCAGCGCGCCGCCGGAGAGCGACGTGCCGGAGCCGCGCGGCACGACGCGGATGTTGCGGTCGTTGCAATATTTCAGGATGCGCGAGACCTGGGCGACCGTCTCGGGCAGCACCACCACCAAGGGCAACTGGCGATAGGCGGTCAGCCCGTCGCTTTCGAAGACGCGCATGCCGGTCGGCTGGTCGACGACGCCCTCGCCGGGAACGATGATCCTCATATCGGCGACGATCTCGTCGCGGCGACGCAGTGTCTCCGCATCGGGCGCGGGCATCACGAGACCGGACATGTCGCTGGCTCCCAAACTGGTCACAAGTCTTTACCAGTCTACCCTACGATTGGCAAATGGCGACGTCAGTGACGGTCGTCGGTATGGGCGCGACGGATGCGCCGCACGAACAGCCAGATCGCCACCACCACGATGGGCACCGAGAGCGCGGTGACGAGTTCGGGCTTTACTGCGACGCCGGCGATGGTGGCGCCCTTGGCGAGATAGCCGACGAGGCCGACGACGTAATAGGAGACGGCCGCCACGGAGAGGCCTTCCACAGTCTGCTGGAGGCGAAGCTGCAGCCGGGCGCGGTCGTTCATCGAACCCAGGAGTTCGCGGTTCTGCTTCTCGACCTCGACATCCACCCATGTGCGCAGAAGCGTGGTGGCGCGGGTCAGCTTGCGCGACAGGTTGGCCTGACGCTCCTCGACCGAGCGGCATGTGCGCATCGCCGGCGCCACGCGCCGCTGGAGGAACGCGGCCAGTGTGTCGTGGCCCGGCACCGGTTCCTCGGCAAGAGCCGACAGACGCTCCTCGACGATGCCGTCATAGGCGCGGCTGGCACCGAAGCGGTAGAGGCTCGCCGCCGCATCTGCCTCAAGCTCGGCGGCAAGCTCGGTCAGTTCGGCCAACAGCCCCTTGCTGTCGCGGTTTTCGGACAGCCGCATCTGCGTTGTCAATTGCGCGAGACGGTCTTCGATCCGCCGCAGCCGCGCCGACAGCGACTGCGCCAGCGGCAGTCCTAGCAAGGCCAGCGTTCGATAGGTCTCGATCTCGAGCAGGCGCTGAGCGAGCGCGCCCCGGCGCGACGCGGAGAGGCCGCGATCGAGCACCAGGATGCGTGTCAGCCCGTCGCGGTCCTGCCGGAAATCCGTGGCCACCGCCGCCATGCCGCCTTCCACGCTGGAATAGCAGAGGCTCTCGGGATCGAAATCCGCGACGAGTTCCTCGCTTTCGGGCGTCCACAACCGGATCTCCAGCCTGATGCCGGAGATGACCGTGCCGGGGGCACTGAAGCCGTTGCCGAACGGATTGTCCGCCGCGCCACCGCTGCCGGGCGGTCCCTCCCAGAGGTAGGTCGAGAACTCGGTGTGTCGCTCCCAGCGCAGCGTTCCGCTACCCCACTTCGCGACATGGTGGCGGGCCTGGCGGTCAGGCGC
Source organism: Pseudomonadota bacterium (assembly GCA_043822005.1). Taxonomy (GTDB): domain Bacteria; phylum Pseudomonadota; class Alphaproteobacteria; order Rhizobiales; family Rhizobiaceae; genus Mesorhizobium_A. Next base: position 14,869 of record JBDRCE010000017.1, read on the forward strand.
GGCGACGCCCTGGGCGCGCGAGAGTTGGGCAAGAACGGCGTGGTCGACGCCGGACCCACCCTCGGTCATGAAGGAAAGCTGGATGAGAACCCTCGGCGCCTCGATCAGCGGGTGCGGCCGCGCGTGGACCTCGCCGATCGCGCCGTCGCGGCCATGGTGAATCGGGAAGCCCATGACGGTCCCGGCCAGGGAATGGGCAGGCTCGGCCTGGTGCGGCTTTGTCGTCACCGGCGCTCTCCCCGTGCGGACGTCCTCGCTTATGACCTTACGGGATAAGTTCTCCCATGCGGGACGTTGTCGCGCCTTCAAATGGCGTCGAAGCGACACCTCGCCGATGTCGGCCACGCCTGGCAGGCCTCGCGAAGAGGAGCGGATCGGCTCGACCGGCGCAACGAGTACAATGCGGATAAATAAATTGACCAGTTGAGGCTGGGGCCATTATGCTGGTCCAAACAGGAACCTCGCGGCTTGGGCGACGTCTTCTCCAGAATCGAGCATTCGCGCACGGCCGACGAGGTGGTGCAGCAGATCGAGGGGCTGATTCTCGAAGGCGTGCTGCGCGTCGGCGACAGGCTGCCGGGCGAGCGCGACCTGGCGCGGGATTTCGAAGTCTCGCGCCCGATCCTGCGCGACGCCCTGAAGACGCTGGAGACGCGCGGGCTGCTCGTCACGCGCGCGGGCGGCGGCACGCATGTCGCCGACGTGATCGGCCAGGTCTTCGCACCGCCCCTGATGGACCTGATCGCAAGTCATCCCAAGGCGGCGGCCGACTATCTGGAATACCGCCGCGAGATCGAAGGCATCGCCGCCGAATACGCGGCGCGGCGCGCGACCCGGGACGACCTCGCCCTGCTCGAGCGCATCATGTCGCGCATGGAGGCGGCTCACCAGGAGGCGGACGTCGCCGAGGAGGCGGCGGTCGATGTCGAGTTCCACGCCACGATCGGCGAATGCGCCCACAACATCATCCTGCTGCACACGCTGCGTTCCTGCTACCGGCTGTTGTCTGACGGCGTTTTCCAGCACCGGCTGCTCGCCTTCGAGCTGCCGGGCGTGCGCGAGGAACTGCTGGGGCAGCACCGGGCGATCCACACCGCGATCGTGGCGCGCGACCCGGCGGGAGCGCGGCGGGCGGCCATGGACCACATCACCTATGTCGAGCGATCCATGCTCGAAGCGGAGCGGACCGGCGACTGGCGCAGGGTGTCGCGGCTCAGGCTGCGGCAGAGGCTGGACGACCGGCGCAGGAACGGCTCTGATAAGGCATCAGCCAGGGAACCATCGTGACCCAGCAAGCAGTGAAAAAGCCCCGCGTCGGCCTGTTCGTGACGTGCCTCGTCGACCTGTTCCGGCCGGTGGTCGGCTTCGCGGCGGTGAAGCTGATCGAGGATGCCGGCTGCACCGTCGACATCCCGATGGCACAGACCTGCTGCGGCCAGCCGGCTTACAATTCCGGCGACCGCAAGGACACCCGCGCGATCGCGCAGAACACAATCGAGGCCTTCGAGGAGTTCGACTACATCGTCGCGCCGTCGGGCTCGTGCGCGGGCATGCTGAAGAAGCACTATCCCGGCCTGTTCAAGGGCGATCCGGCATGGGAGCCGCGCGTCGCGGCGTTCTCGGCCAAGGTGCATGAACTGGTGTCGTTCCTGGTCGACGTGCGCGGGGTGAGCGACATTGACGCCAGGCTCGACAGCACCGTCACCTACCACGATTCCTGCTCGGGCCTGCGCGAGCTCGGCATCCGCGCCCAGCCGCGCGCGCTGCTCGGCCAGGTCGACGGGCTGACGCTCAGGGAACTGCCGGATTCCGATGTCTGCTGCGGCTTCGGCGGCACGTTCTGCGTCAAGTATTCCGACATTTCGAATGCGATCGTCAGCGAGAAGACCAGCAAGATCGAGGCATCGGGCGCGGACATGCTTCTGGCCGGCGATCTCGGCTGTCTGATGAACATGGCGGGCAAGCTGAAGCGGCAGGGTTCGGCGGTCGAGACGCGGCACGTTGCCGAGGTGCTGGCCGGGATGACCGACCAGCCGCCGATCGGCGGGAGAGGCTGAGCCGATGCAGATCACCTCGCCGGAATTCAAAGCCAATTCTCGAGCCGCGCTCGCCGACCCGCAATTGCAGAAGGCGCTGGGCAATGTGCGCTCCGGCTTCATCGAGAAACGGCTGAAGGCGGTCGCCGACCTGCCCGAGTTCGAGCGGCTGCGCGACAGCGCCAAGGCGATCAAGGACCATGTGCTGTCCAACCTCGACCTCTATCTGGAGGCCTATGAGGGCAAGGTGCTGGAGTCGGGCGGCAAGGTGCACTGGTGCGGGACGGCTGAGGACGCCCGCCAGGCGATCCTCGCCATCTGCCGCAGCGTGAACGCCAAGGTGGTCACCAAGGGCAAGTCGATGATTACCGAGGAGATCGCGCTCAACGATTTCTTCGAGAAGAACGGCATCACGCCGGTCGAGACCGACCTCGGCGAATACATCATCCAGCTGCGCGGCGAGCATCCGAGCCATATTATCGCGCCGGCCGTACACCTCAACAAGGAGCAGGTGGAGGAGGATTTCCGCCGCGTGCACGACCATCTGGCGCCGGGCCGCGACCTGACCGAGCCGGAAGCGCTGCTGAACGAGGCGCGCCGCGTGCTGCGCTCGCGCTATTTCGAGGCCGATGTCGGCATCACCGGCGCGAACTTCCTCGTGGCCGAGACAGGGTCCTCGATCATCGTCACCAACGAAGGCAATGGCGACCTGACGCAGATCCTGCCGAAGATCCACATCGTGGTGGCCTCGATCGAGAAGGTGGTGCCGACGCTGGACGACGCGGCGCAGATTCTGCGCGTGCTCGCGCGCTCCGCCACCGGGCAGGACATGAGCGTCTACACGACGGTCTCGACCGGCCCGCGACGGCCGGGCGACCCGGACGGGCCGGAGGAATACCACGTCATCCTGCTGGACAACGGCCGTTCGGCGATGCTTGGTACCGAGTTCCAGGACATGCTGCGCTGCATCCGCTGCGGCGCCTGCATGAACCACTGCCCGGTCTACCACGCGGTCGGCGGCCACGCTTACGGCTGGGTCTATCCGGGGCCAATGGGCGCGGTGCTGACGCCGTCGCTGATCGGCGTCGACAAGGGCGGCCACCTGCCCAACGCCTCGACATTCTGCGGCCGCTGCGAGAGCGTGTGCCCGATGAAGATACCCCTGCCGAAGATGATGCGGCACTGGCGCGAGCGCGAATTCGAGCGGGGGCTCAATCCGGCTGTGGCGCGCTACGGGCTTAAAGCCTGGGCCTTCTTCGCCAAGCGGCCGCGGCTCTACCGCTTCGCCGCCGCGATGGGGATACCGGCGCTGAGGATGTTCTCGTTCGGCAATGAGCGGTTTTCCTGGCTGCCCTTTGCCGGCGGATGGACGAAGTATCGCGAGCTTCCCGCACCGGAGGGACGGACGTTCATGCAGCAACTACGCGAGCGCGACGCGGTGATGAAGCAGGCCGCGCCATGAGCGGACGCGAGGCGATCCTGGCGAAGGTGCGGGCTTCCCTCTCCGAGGGCGGCAACGATCCGGCGCGGCGGGCGGCGGTCGCCGCGCGGATGGCGAAACCGCCGAAGGGCGTGATCCCGGCACGGGGCAGGCTGCCGGAGGACGCGCGCGTCGACCTGTTCGAGACATTGGCGACCAAGTTCGCGGCGACGGTCGAGCGGGTGCGCTCGCCTGGCGACGTGCCGAAGGCGGTCGCGGCCTATCTGCGCGCGAAGAACCTGCCGGCTGCGATCCGCATCGGCGCCGACAAGCGGCTGGCGGCGATGCCATGGGACAGGCAGAAGGCGATGGAGATCCGCAACGGCCCGTCCGACGGCGACGACGAGGCGGGCGTCAGTCATGCGTTCGGCGGCATCGCGGAGACCGGCACGCTGGTGATGACCTCCGGCAAGGACAACCCGTCGACCATCAACTTCCTGCCCGAGCACCACATCGTGGTGCTGGAGGCGGCGGATGTCGACGGCGACATGGAGAGCGTGCTGGCGAAGGTCCGCAAGAAGTTCGGCAAGGGCAAGATGCCGCGCACGCTGAACTTCATCACCGGCCCCTCACGCTCCGGCGACATCGAGCAGAAGATCATTCTCGGCGCGCACGGGCCGCGGGCGCTGCACATCATTTTGGTCGATGGCTGAGCGGGCGGGCACGGAAGGCATCCACCTGATGGATGCCGCCGGGCCGGATGGCATGCGCATTTACGCGATCGGCGACGTGCACGGGCGGCTCGACCTGCTGCAATGGATGCACGCGCGGATCCGCGAAGAGATCGAACGCGACGCACCGGCCGACTGGCGGATCGTTCTTGTCGGCGACTATGTCGACCGGGGACCGGATTCGAAAGGCGTCATCGATTTCCTGATCGCGGCGATCAGCGCGGACAGCCGACACATCGCGCTGGCCGGCAACCATGATGCGGGACTGGTCGAGTTTCTGTCCATGCCGGATAAAGAAGGGCTGTTCGCGCGCCACGGCGGGCGCCAGACGGCGATGTCCTATGGAGTGGAGGCTGATTTCAGCTCGCAACGGCTGGCGCGACAGGCCGCGGATGCGCTGCTTGCCGCGATGCCGGCGAGCCACGTCAACTTCCTGACGACCCTGCAGCGCAGCGTCACGTTCGGCGACTTCTTTTTCTGCCATGCGGGGATCAGGCCCGGCGTGCCGCTGGCGCTGCAGAACCCGGAAGACCTGATCTGGATTCGGGAAAAATTCCTCAACTCGCCGCTGCTGCACGAAAAGGTTGTCGTGCACGGGCACACGCCGTCGCAGGCCCCGGAGATCATGCCGAACAGGGTGAACGTGGATACGGCGGCCTTCTCGACGGGCGTCTTGACGGCGCTATCGATCGACGGAACGCGGAAGCGGATTCTTCAGATCGGCGAGGGCGGTCAGCGCGAAGCCTGGACGACGCCGTAGCCGTCCACCGGAGCATGGCCCCCGGCTGCGTCGGCTGAATAGATTCCCGCGCCCCAGAGCGCAATGCCGGAGAGCATCAGGACGGAGAGGAGAGCTGCTTTCACGGGGGTCATCTCTGTTTAGGGTCCTGAACTCTTTAGCGATTCAACGTTACCGTTTGGTTTCACGAAAACGCCGGGCCTGTAACAAGGTTCCGCCACGATTCCGGCCGGCTGCAACGCGGGCGAGGCTCTATCGCTCCCCAACGGGAATGAAAAGGAGGCGTTTCACACAACTGTGGATAGTTGTCGGACGTGGCAATTCGGCAACGTGCCGACCGTCAGCGGCGGATCGTGGCGATCCAGGCGCGGGCGATGGCAAGTCCGGCGGCATCGGCCGCGGGGCCGTGCATCTCGGCTTCGGCCGGATAGATGTCCATCCAGCCGGTGCGCTTGGCGGCAATCGCTTCGGGAAAGGCCTGATGCCATTCGCCGACCAGTTTCCGGTCCGCCTCGAAATGGAACTGGATGCCATAGCCGGCACGGCCGACCCGGAACGCCTGGTTGTGCGCGGCGTCGTTGCCGGCGAGACGGGTCGCTCCGCGCGGCAGGGTGAACGTGTCGTCGTGCCACTGGAAGATCGGGAAGGCCTCAGGCACGGCTGACAGAACCGGATCGTCGCGGCCCTCAGGGGTCAGGCCGACGGTCTGCCAGCCGAACTCCGGTGCGGCGCCAATGAGGTTTTCCGCTCCGTAGGCACGGGCGAGGATCTGGCTGCCGAGGCAGATGCCGAGCGTGGACCTGCCCGAATCGGCGAAGGCCCGCATCAGCGCCGCCAGCGCCGGCAGGTAGGAATACTCCTCGTCGGCGACGGCATTCTGGCCGCCGCCCAGCACGATGATCGCGTCGTGGCCGTCCGGCGCCGTCGGCAATTCGTCGCCGAGATGGGCGCGCACCACAGTGATCTCCGCGCCCGCCTCGTCCAGCGCGGTCGCCATCTGGCCAAGACCGGTATTGTCGTAGTTCTGGACGACGAGCACCTTCATAGCGCGCTTTCCGTGTGGGCAGGATCGGCCCGAGCGGTATCATGACGGCAGGCGATGGAAAAGGAGGCGACGATGCCGCTGCAGAACAGGGTCGATCCGTTCGGCGAGATCCACGCGGTCGCCGCGCTCGGCCTGTTCACGGGCAATCGCGGCGTGATCCACGATCCCGATACGAAGACGCTCTTGAAGCGGCGCTGGACGACGAAGGCGTGGATCATCTGCGAATGCGAGTTCCGCGGCCGCAGGCGCGAGGTGATGGGGCGCAACGCGCCATCCGGACGGGCGGGCTGGACGGAACTGTTCTTCCTCGACGAGGTGACGGCGCTCGCCGCCGGCCACCGCCCCTGCTTCTACTGCCGGCGTGAACGCGCCGTGGAGTTCGTAAGGTGCTTCGCGGCGGGGCAAGGACGGGAAATGATCAGCGCGCCGGAAATGGATGCGGTGCTGCATCGGGAGAGGTGGGCGAGCGGAGGGGGGCAGGTGTCGCGCGAATCGACGGACCTCGACGCCCTTCCTGCCGGCGCGACGGTCGCATCAGGCCGGGAGGCGTTCGCGAGATCCGCGTCCGGTTGGCTGAAATGGTCGTTCGGCGGCTGGACAGATGCAGAGAGGCCGGACCCTCGCATTTCGTCGCTTCTCGTGCCTCCCGGCACGATTCGCGCACTGCGCCAAGGATACGTTCCGCGATGGCATCCTTCCGCCGTCCGATAGTGCCTTGAACTCGCCGCAAGCCTGAAGCATGGCAGGCCGATGCGCGCGAACTATCGGATGCAGCGGCTTTTCCTGCCGCACCCCATGCAGGCGAACGGCGAGGTCGAGCCCGACCCGCAACAGACGCACTATCTCATCAACGTACTGCGCATGCAGCCCGGCACGCAATTGCTGGTCTTCAACGGCATCGACGGCGAATGGCTGGCGAGCCTGGCCGAGGTGACGCGCAAGAAGGTGCGGCTGACGCTGATGACGCAGGTGCGGCCGCAGCCGGCTCAATCCGATCTCGTCTACTGTTTCGCGCCGCTTAAGCAGGGGCGGCTCGACTACCTGGTGCAGAAGGCGGTCGAGATGGGCGCAGGCGTGCTGCAACCCGTGCTGACCCAGCACACGCAGATGTCGAACATCGGCATCGACCGCATCCGCGCCAACGTGATCGAAGCGGCGGAGCAGTGCGGCATCCTGGCGATTCCCGAGGTTCGCGAGGTGGTGAAGCTCGACCGGCTGATCTGGGAATGGGAGCCGGGACGGCGGCTGATCTTCTGCGACGAGGGCGCCGAGACCAACAATCCGGTGCCGGCGCTGCAGGGAATCGCGGAGCAGAAGCTCGGCCTGCTGATCGGGCCGGAAGGCGGCTTTTCCGAAGAGGAGCGCCAGCAGTTGCGCGCCCTGCCCTACGTCACGCCTATCCCGCTCGGGCCGCGCATCCTGCGCGCCGACACGGCGGCAGTGGCGGCGATGGCGGTGATCCAGGCGACGATCGGGGACTGGCGGTAAGGTCGCGCTTCCCGTCCATCAAGTTTCGTTGACGGCTGGCTCAGAACATTTCGCTTGCCGGGGCCACCCGTTTCCGGCCAATGCTCGCGCGCAAAAAGACTGTTCCAGGGACAACGCCATGGCGCGCGACACGACGGATTCGAGCCCGATCGAGGGCATGGACGAGCTCGTCGACTATCTGGCCGCCGGCAACAAGCCGCGCGACAAGTGGCGCATCGGCACCGAGCACGAGAAGTTTCCCTTCTACGTCGACGGCAATGCGCCCGTCCCCTATGCGGGTCCGCGCGGCATCAAGGCGCTGCTCGACGGGATGAAGGGGATGCTCGGCTGGGAGCCGATCATCGACGCCGGCAACATCATCGGCCTGGTCGAGCCGACCGGCCAGGGCGCGATCTCGCTCGAGCCCGGTGGGCAGTTCGAGCTGTCCGGCGCGCCACTGGAGACGATCCACCAGACCTGCCGCGAGGGCAACGCGCATCTGGCCCAGTTGCGCGAGATCGCCGAGCCGCTCGGCATCCGCTTCCTCGGCCTCGGCGGCAGCCCGAAATGGACGCTTGCCGAGACGCCGAAGATGCCCAAGTCGCGCTACGAGATCATGACGCGCTACATGCCCAAGGTCGGGACCAAGGGCCTCGACATGATGTATCGCACCTGCACGATCCAGGTGAACCTCGACTTCGAGAGCGAGGCGGACATGCGGCGCAAGATGCAGGTGTCGCTGAAGCTGCAGCCGCTGGCCACCGCACTGTTCGCCAACTCACCCTTCACCGACGGACGGCCGAACGGACTGCAGAGCTGGCGCGGCGACATCTGGCGCGACACCGACAACCAGCGCTCCGGCCTGCTCGACTTCTGCTTCTCGCCCGATTTCGGCTTCGCCGATTATGTCGACTGGGCGCTCGACGTGCCGATGTATTTCGTCATCCGCGAAGGCCGCTACATCGACATGACGCACATGACCTTCCGCGACTTCATGGCGGGCAATGCGCGCGACGTGGTGCCGGACGGGATGCCGACCATGGGCGACTGGGCGAACCATCTGTCGACGCTGTTCCCCGACGTGCGGCTGAAGCGTTTCCTCGAGATGCGCGGCGCCGACGGCGGACCGTGGCGGCGCATCTGCGCCCTGCCCGCCTTCTGGGTCGGCCTGCTCTACGATCCGCAAGCGCTGGACGCAGCCGAAGACCTGACCCGCGACTGGACCTATGACGAGGTGCTGGCGATGCGCGACGCGGTGCCGGAACAGGCGTTGAAGACGGTGTTCCGCAACCGCTCGCTGCTGGAGATCGCGCGAGAGACGCTCGCGATCTCGCGGCTGGGCCTGAAGAACCGGGCGCGCACGAACCGCGACGGCTATGACGAAACCAGCTTCCTGTCGACGCTGGACGAGGTCGTCGCCCGCGGCACCACGAGCGCCGAGGAGATGCTCTCCGCCTACCACACGCGCTGGGGCGACTCGATCGAGCCGGCGTTCCTGGAATATGCGTATTGAGCGCCGGCAATCCTGACGCAATGTCGGGCAGCGCGGCTCGGTATTGGCCTTATTCCGGTGCGCCCGCGGTGAGCGAAACGCTCGGATTGTGGCCCGGGGTTTCGCCGGTGCCCGCGGCGCAGACCACACGATTGCGCCCGCTGTTTTTCGCGTCATAAAGCGCGCGGTCGGCCACTTTCATCAGATCGGAGATTCCGGTCATCGCGTCGTCGCGCGATGCCACGCCGATGCTGATCGTCGTCGATATCCGATCGGCCTCGGCGACGAGCGGATTTTCAGCGACCTCGCGGCGCAGACGTTCAGCAACCAACTGTGACTGTGCCAGGTCGGTCTCCGGCAGCAGAAGACCAAACTCCTCGCCGCCTATGCGGGCGAGCACATCCGAATCCCGCTTGCATGCTGTCGCGACCTTCGTGAGATGAACGATCATCTGGTCGCCCACTTCATGGCCGAAACGGTCATTGATCGACTTGAAGTAGTCGATGTCGATCATCAGGAACGACAGCGGCCGCCGGTAACGCCCCGATCTGCTCCATTCGATGTCGGCCAGCGTCATGAAGTGACGCCGGTTATAGATTCCGGTCATCCCGTCCGTCGTTGCAAGCCGCTCGAGTATTTCGGCATGGCGCACGATATCGGTGATGTCGCTGTAGGTCAGCATGCGCCCGCCGCCGGGAAGCACGGCGCACTGGCAACGTATGACCCGCCCGTTGCTGAGGCGTTGATCAATGGGAACCTGATTGCCGGAGACGACCCAGGCGAGCCGCTCCGAGACGTATTGCCTGAGTTCCCTGGACGAGACAGCATAGGCCCTGCTCCGCCGGGCGTATTCCAACATTTCGGCGAAGAGCGGCTTGCCGTCGACGAATTCCTGTGGGGATTTGAACATCGCGTGCAACGCGGGGTTGGCATATTGCGCGCGCAGTTCATGGTCGAGGAGGATCACGCCGTTTTCGATATTGTCGAGCGCAGCGTAGAGCGTTGCAAGTTCGGCGGCCAACCCGCCAGCGGCAGGTTGTGCGCATGGGACGGCTCGACCGCGACGAGCCTCCGGGGCAAGGTGTCCGGCTGTCGAGTTACGGTCGTTCGGTCGCGGTCTCGGCATGCTGGCTCTCCGATGCGCCTGCGGTTCAGTGCATGCAGATCAAGCAGCACGAACCGGTTTCAGCGAGCTAACACCGCATCTGTGCGGGAGGCGTATGGAGATATCGTTATCCCGAACGGACGGGACGGGCGGGTTTTTGAGTAGTTGGTAAAGACAAGCTTAAGAGCTAGCTGAACGAACCGAATAGGGCTTGGCTCGACAGGTCATCATCTGTCATCCGTTGACGTAACGGAACTCCGCGTTCAAGATCGCTTCGGATCGGTTGCGGCGTCAAGCTAAGCACCGATGACCAACGGTTGGACGTGGACACATGGCCGACACGACGCGGCACGATGCCTGGCAGGCCGGCAACAGCTATGACGCCTATATGGGCCGCTGGAGCCGTCAGATCGCGCCCCGGTTTCTCGATTGGTTCGCCGCGCCCGAAGGCGTCGACTGGATCGATGTCGGATGCGGCACCGGCGCGCTCACCGCCGCGATCGTGACGACGTGCAAACCGAGGCGTGTGCTGTCCATAGATCCCTCGGAGGGATTTCTGGCGACGGCCCGTGCGAACTGCCCGAGCGATGTCGTCACCTTCCAGATCGGCGACGCGCAGGCGCTGCCGGTCGAAACGGCGAGCTTGGACGTCGCAGTGTCCGCCCTGGTGCTGAATTTCGTGCCGGACCGGGACAAGGCGCTTGCCGAGATGAAACGCGCATGCCGGCCCGGCGGAAAGGTCGGGTTCTATATCTGGGATTATCCAGGACGTGGGGTCGGCTTCATGAGCGCTTTCTGGGACGCCGCGACCGCGCTCGACCCGTCCGCCCAGGATCTGACAGAGTACAGACGGTTTCCATTCTGCACGCAGGACAGGCTGACCGAGATGGCGGTGAAGGCCGGGCTCACATCCGTCACATCCACGGCGATCGAAGCACCAGCGATATTCAAGGATTTCGACGATTTCTGGCGGCCCTTCACTCTGGGCGCCGGTCCGGCTCCAGGCTACTGCATCGCGCTCGATGCCCCGGCCCGAGAGAAGCTGCGGCAGCGGCTCAGCGACACCCTGCCCCGCCGCGACGACGGCTCGATTGCCCTGAATACGCGGGCGTGGGCGATCAGGGGGTCGGTCGCCTGAGCGCGGCGCTCCGCGCGTTTGCCTCTTCTAAGCATCCGGGTTCCGCTTTACGGTGCCGACACTAGGCAACGTCAGCGAGGAGACCGCGATGCTACCGCTTTACGAGATGATGGCGCAGAACGAGCGCGCGGTGGAGCTCATGGCGCGCCAGTTCAACCTGTCGCAGCAGCAGGCCGCACTTGCGATGGAAGCGCTGATGCCCGCCTTCAGCCAGGGGCTGAAGCGCAACACCTCCGACCCCTACGGAGTGTCGAACTTCCTGCAGGCGCTGGCGAGCGGCCAGCATGCCAAATACTACGACGACGCGGCGAACGCCTTCTCGCCCGCAGGCATGTCCGAGGGAAACGGCATCCTCGGCCATCTGTTCGGTTCGAAGGAACTGTCTCGGGCCGTCGCGGCGCAGGCGGCGCAGGTGACGGGAATCCAGCAGGAGGTCCTGAAGCAGATGCTGCCGGCGATGGCTTCGATGCTGATGGGCGGCCTGTTCCGGCAGAGCACTGCCCAGCCTGAGCAGGCGCAGGCCGGCGGCTTCGGCGCTGGCGGCAACATTCTCGGCGAGATCATCGACCAGATGATGAAGCAGGGCGGCGGCATGATGGGCCAGCCGCAGCAGCGACAGGCGCCGCCGCCTCAGCCCAACCCGATGGACCCGTTCGACAATCCGTTCGGCAAGATCCTGAAGGACATGATGGGCGGCGGGGCGCAGCCGGCGCCGCGCCAGGAGCGCCAGCAGCGCCAGCCGGACCCGATGACCGACAATCCGCTCGGCCGCATCTTCGAGGAGATGCTGCGCGGCGGCCAGCGCAAGGCCGAGCCGGAACCGGAACCGCAGCCGCGCGCCAACCCGAGCGGCCGCGCGCGCAACCCCTATGACGACCTGTTCGGCGAGATGTTCGACAGCGGCTCGAAGCAGCGCGAGGAATACCAGAAGGGCATGGAATCGATCTTCGACCAGTATCTCAAGGGGATGGAGCGCTACCGCTAGATGCGAAAAAGCCCGGTCCTTGGGAGGGACCGGGCAGTCGGCAGGCGTCCGGCGGGGGAGCCGGGAGTGAACGGGAGCGCCTGCGTAAACGGAACTCAGCAGACCTGGCGGGCGGCACGCTCGGCCGCTTCGCGCATGGCCTGGACGGCGCGCGCGTCGGCGAGGTGTCCGAGGACGGTCGTCGGATCGACTCCCAACGGCTCGCGCCAGGCGACGTGCAGATCGCCGCGCGTCAGGCCTATATCGGCGAGTTCCCAGTCGGACATCGCGCCGAGGTGATAGATCGCGCGACGGTTTTTCCAGGCGCGAAGCGCGCGGACGATGGCGTTGACGACGCGCACGGCCACGGCCGGGCGGGTGGTGCCGGTCATCGGGAACGTGGTGCGGTCAAGCGTCGTCATGATCATTCTCCTGTGCCTGTCCGGCGCGCGCGATACCGGTCGCCGGCGCGGGCATGCGCAGGCGTCTCTCGCGGCGATCGATCGCGCGCTTTCAGTGGACATGGGCTGTTTGACAGCCGGAGATCGATTAGTCTAACGAATGTTTCTGATCCTACAGATCACATCTCTTGATGGGATATCGCCATGAATGCTCCGCTCGACCTCGACCAGCTCCAGACCTTCATCGCCATCTCCGACACCGGCAGCTTCACCAAAGCCGCCGACACGATCTTCCGCACCCAGTCGGCCGTCTCCATGCAGATGCGCCGGCTCGAAGAGCGCATCGGCAAGCCGCTGTTCGAGAAGGACGGGCGCACGAACCGGCTGACGGAGGAAGGCGAGAGGCTGCTCGCCTACGCGCGCAGGCTGCTCCGGCTCAGCCGCGAGACGCTGGCCGCCTTCGACGAGTCACAGCTCGAAGGGCAGGTGCGAATCGGCACGCCCGACGACTATGCCGACCGCTTCCTGCCGGAGATCATGGGCCGCTTCGCGCGCTCCAACCCGCGCATCGAGATGTCGGTCATCTGCGAACCGACGATCAACCTCGCCGAACTGGTGCGCCGCGGCCAGCTCGACCTGGCGTTGGTCACGCAGTGCGACGACGTCAACGTCACCGAGATCGTCCGGCGCGAGCCGTTACTCTGGGTCACGTCGGCGAGCCATTCTATCCACGAGGAACCGGTGGTGCCGCTCGCCGTCGGGCGGCCAACCTGCCAGTGGCGGCGTTCTGCGACCGAAGCACTGCAGCGCTCCGGCCGGGAGCATCGCGTTCTGTTCACCTCATGGTCGGCGACCGTCATCATCGCCAGCGTGCTGTCGGGGCTTGCCGTCTCGGTGTTGCCGGAATGCGCGCTCAGGCCCGGGATGCGCGTGCTCGGCGAGGCGGACGGATTCGCGCCGTTGCCCGACTGCCGGATCGGCATCCTGCGCGGCCACACCGGACAGCGCGAGCTGATCGACGCGGTGGCGCGCCACATCACCGAGAGCCTCGACAACATCACCGCGCCGGCCGCCGACGAGCATGCCTTTGACTTCGCCGCGCTGAACGGCGTGCGCAGCAAGCGGCTGCGTCCGGGTCAGGTCATGCCGGGGTGGTAGGGTTCCCCATCCCCGCCATCAGCGCCTCCAACTTGTCGAGCGCGCCGGTCCAGCCCCAGATATGACGGTCGCGCGCGCCTTCATCGAAGAACTGGCCGTGATGCATGGTGAATTCGGTGCCGCCCTTGCCGTCGTCGATGAAGGTGAGCCTGACGAAGGAGGCGCGGTCCGGAAGCGTGCGCCACATCCAGCCGAAGGAGAGCACAGAGAATTCCTCAGCCTCCCGGTATTCGCCGCTGACGTCGTGAACCTCGCCGTCAGGCGTGGTGAAGACGACGTGATAGCGACCGCCTGGGCGCGGGTCGGTCTCGGCGGAGAGCGTCTTCGCGCCGGTCGGCCCCCACCACATGACGATCATCGCCGGATCGGTCCAGGCGCGATACACCAGTTGCGGCACGGCGGCGAAGCGCCGCTTCAGAGTTAGGCTCGGTCTATCGGGCATGGTCGCCTCCACGGGACGGACATGGTTAGCGACAGGCCCCTGCGAGCTCAAGACCGATGACAGACGATAAACCCGGTGTTCGACTGCACCGGGCAGTCCGCTGTGGATTGTGGATGGCGCCGTCTACCCCACCCAGTCGACATTCGTACCGCGCGTGTCGAGATGAACGAATGTCGTGTAGACGCCGATTCCGCCCTTGAACATGCCGGTCGAGCGCATGTCCCGAAGCGCGTTCGCCCATTGCACAGGGCCGACCGGCGACCCCACCACGCTGAAATCGATGGCACGAAACTGCTTGTGCTCGCTGTTCGACGCGCCGCCGATCGCGCCGTTGTAGGCAGGCGAGCGATAGACACTCGACAGGGTGATCGGTCTTTGCAGGCGGTGCCGCAACTCGTCGATCATCAACGCGGTCTTGTTGATGTTCTTCCAGAGACTCTCCGGCGGGTCGGTGTTCAGCCCGAAAGCCGGGCTGTTGGGGTTTCCGTGAGCGCTGCCCTTGGCGAGGAATTCGTACGGCTTGAAGTAGCGTAGCCCCAGGGCCGTGATATGCGTATCGAACCGCGCCGCAACCGTCGTCGCCGGCTGCGCGAACGTCAATGGCGCGTCCGAAGCGGCATTGGCATAGCCGCTCCGCTTCAGCGCGTGCTCGAATTGAAGGGCGATCTTTCCAATCGTATTCGCCTTATCGGTTCCGTTGATGATCCGGCGCGCGTCGACGTATTCCTGGAGATCCTTCTGATCCGGATCGTCGATCTCGTCGATATAGTCGTCGAGCGCACGGCCCGTAAACCAGCCTTCCGTCATGCCGTCGAACGTGATGGGAACCGCATATTCCGGACGCATGACGAGGTCCGGATTGGTCACGAAATCCTGCCCCAGCTTGTCCGAGGCCTTCTTGTAGTTGTTCTTCCAAGTCAGCTGGACGAAGCCACGACCATAGTACGGATAGTAGTGAAGGTTCTTCTTGCGCCACTTCTCGGCTTTCTCGAACGAGTCGGCCACGAAGAATGCCTCTCGCACAGGTTGCATCGCACGAGCCGTCTCCCACCATGCGGTGGCAAGGATATATGCGAGGTGGTTTAGCGGCGTGCCGCGCCTTTCCGCCTCATCCACCAGAAGACCGCAGCCCGAACGCTGATCCTGCGACAGCGGGCCAAGGTCGTCCACCAACGCGCCGATAAATGCTTCGCGATCCATTCTCCCTCTCCATCCCTCGGGTGATATTCTAGTAATAGTTGTATTTTTCGCTTTTGCAATCCTGGATTTAATTCGGAAAACCGATTGACTAAGCCGGATAAATGCGTCCGATCCGAGCATGAGCGACCCCGCCCCATCCGCCGATTCCCCGACCAACGCGCACGAGTATTCCGTCAGCGAGATCTCGATCGCGCTGAAGCGGACGGTCGAGGACGCGTTCGGCAATGTGCGCGTGCGCGGCGAAATCTCGGGCTATCGCGGCCCGCATTCCTCCGGTCACGCCTATTTCTCGCTGAAGGACGACCGATCCCGCATCGAGGCGGTGGTCTGGAAGGGCACGTTCGGCAAGCTCAAGTTCCGGCCTGAAGAAGGCATGGAGGTGATCGCCACCGGCAAGCTCACCACCTATCCGGGATCGTCGAAATACCAGATCGTCATCGACAATCTGGAGCCCGCCGGCGCCGGCGCGCTGATGGCGCTGCTGGAGGAGCGCAAGCGCAAGCTCGCGGCGGAAGGCCTGTTCGACGCCGGCCGCAAGCAGCTCCTACCCTTTTTGCCCCGCGTCATCGGCGTGGTCACGTCACCGACCGGCGCCGTGATCCGCGACATCATCCATCGCATCTCGGACCGCTTTCCGCTGCATGTGATCGTCTGGCCGGTACGCGTGCAGGGCGAGACGACCGGCGCGGAAGTCGCGAACGCTGTCGCCGGCTTCAACTCGCTGCCCGCCGGCGGGCCGATCGCGCGGCCGGACGTGATCATCGTCGCGCGCGGCGGCGGCAGCCTCGAAGACCTGTGGGGCTTCAACGACGAGGCGGTGGTGCGCGCGGTGGCTGCGTCCGACATCCCGGTCATCTCGGCCGTCGGCCACGAGACGGACTGGACGCTGATCGATCTTGCCGCCGACATCCGCGCGCCGACGCCGACCGGCGCGGCCGAGATGGCGGTGCCGGTGAAGGCCGAGTTGGAGGCGACTCTCGCCTCGCTTGGCGCGCGGCTGCGCTCCTGTTCCTCGCGCGTTCTCGACCGGAAGAAGCAGGCGCTCAGGAGCGCGGCGCGGTCACTACCCTCGCCCGACCAGCTCTTCGCCCTGCCGCGGCGGCATTTCGACGAAGTCGGCGGGCGGCTCGATCGAGCAGCGGCGGTCGGCGCGGAACGGCGCCGGGCGCGTCTGGCCGCGATACGCCTCTCGCCGGCGACCCTCGAACGCGGTATCGCCGAGGCGCGCCGGCATCTGGCGCGGGCGGCGGTGCAATTGCCCAATGCGGTGCGCAACGCCACTGCGAACCGGCGGCTGCGCCTCGATGCCGCGACGCGGCGGCTCACCGTCGAGCCCTTCGCGCGGCGCAACACCGACAACCGCCGTGCTCTGGAGCGGCTGGCGCTACGCCTGCCGCGCGTCATCGACACGATGCTGGCGGAACGGCGCACGCGTCTTGGCCAGGCGACCAGGCTGGTCGATTCGCTGTCAGTAAAGGCGGTGCTCGACCGAGGCTTCGCGCTGGTGGAGCGCGAGGACGGCACGCTGGCCAAGCGGGCAGCGGAAATAGCCGACGGCATGCGGCTCAATTTGCGCTTCGCCGACGGCGACAGGAGCGCGGTCGCAGGGGATGGCGGGGCGCCGACCGACCTGGCACGGGCGAAGGCGCGGACAGGTGTCGCCAAGCCCAAGGCGGATCAAGGCAGCCTGTTCTGAGGACTGCAGCGACAGGACTCCGGTGGCCGCGCTACGCCCGCCGAATCTGCCGCTAGAGGAGCAGGCGGCCGATATCCGGGCGCGGCGGCAACAGGCGCGCGAGGTAGGCCATGCCGGCACTCGACACCTGATCCCTGTCGGCGACGAGAAAATCGTGCGGCATATGTCGGGTCTTCCCCGCCACCGCGTCGAGGGGGACTCGGACCGGGCGGGTGGCCTCTCCGTCGAACTGGAGCGCGACGGAATAGCTGCCGGCTTCGGCGACTTCCACCGCGAAGGCGCCGGCCTCGAAGGCCTCGCGCTGGTCGATCGCGTTGACCAGACCGGCATGGCTGCGCGGCAGGTAGCCGAACGTGTCCACGCGCGCGCGGACGCGCGGCAGGTCCTGCGCCAGGATGCGCTCGACCGCCTGTCCGAGATCGGTGCCCGAGAGCCGGACATTGCCATGCGGGTCGCGCTCGAGCATTTCGGGCGGCACGAGCCCCTCCACCAGCGAGCGACCATCCCGGTCCTGGACGCCTTCCGACATCGCCACGATGCAGCGGCCGTGGCGCGCGACGGCGCTGCGCACGCCATCGAGGAAACGATCCCGCTCGAAGGGGCGCTCGGGCACGTAGACGAGATGCGGACCGCCGTCGTCGTCCGAGCGCCATGCAGCCGACGCGGCGGTCAGGAAGCCGGCGTGACGGCCCATGACGATGCCGACATAGATGCCGGGCAGCGAACGGAAATCGAGATCGGCGCCGGCAAAGGCACCCGCGACGAACTCGGCCGCGGAGATGAAGCCGGGCGTGTGGTCGTTCTCCACCAGATCGTTGTCGATGGTCTTGGGCGCGTGCACGCAGGCGATGGCGCCGCCCGACGCCTGCGCGATCATGCTCTGCGTGCCGGCGGTGTCGTTGCCGCCAATGTAGATGAAGGCGTCCGCGCCGGCGGCCCGCAGGCCTTTCAGGACGGCGTCGCAATAGGTGGCATCCGGCTTGTCGCGGGTGCTTCCGAGCGCCGCCCCCGGCGTCCGCGCAAGGCGCGCCAGGTCCGCAGCCGACAGCGTGTCGAGATCGACCAGATGTCCGTCGCGCAGACCCCGCACACCGTGCCGCGCACCCAGGATGCGCGCGCCGGGGTGACGCGTGCGGATCGCGGCGATGGCTCCGGCGAGCGTCTGATTGATCACTGCGGTCGGGCCGCCGCCCTGCGCGATCACGAATGTGCCACTCATCGTCGCTCCTTCGCGGCCTCTGGCCGCTCTTATGGGCGCGTCATGGATTCAGAAGCTTGGGCCTGCAGCCCGGATGCGTCAACCGTATGGCCGGGATCGAGGTCGGAATATCGGTGAGGAGAAATGGTACCGTTGGCTGGGATCGAACCAGCGACCTCCGGATCCACAATCCGGCGCTCTAACCATCTGAGCTACAACGGCACTGGGCCTGTCGACGACGGAGGGTGCATACGTCGGGCGGCGGCACATTTCAAGACTTTTCCCCCGCCAGATCGTCGCGACCGCGTCGTGCCCGGTCACGAGAGGGTAGCTCCCCTCCAGAAACGGAAAAAGACCGGGGGGAGGACCCGGTCTTTTCCATTGTTGGCCAGAGGAGCCGGCCACCGACCCGAAGCGGCGGGAGGAGGATGCCGCCCGGGATTTACCGGGCGCCTGAACGTGTCAGGCGACCTTGAGGTCTTTCATCGTCTTTTCGAAGGCGGACTTCATCGGCTTGGCCACGTCTTCGATAGCCTTCGTCGAGGTCGCCTGGATGTCCTTGGCCTGCTCGACCGCGGTCTCGACGCTCTTGCGCATCCAGGCGGTCTGCAGTTCGATGAACTCGGAGACCGACTTCACGCCGACGAGGGCCTCGAGATGCGAGAAAGCCGCATCGGCATTGGCGCGCATGGCGGAAATCGTCTTGAGCGACAGGTCGGCGCCGGTGGCGCGAGCGGTCTCGTAGGTGGATTCAAACGTCTTCTGCGCGTCTTCGGCACCGGACTTCAGCTTGGAGTAGACTTCCTTCGTCTGCTCGATGCCCTTGTCGGTGAAATCGCGCAGCTGCTCGGTCGCCTTCGAAGCGTCGAAGCTGGGGAATTCGATGGTGTCCTTGGCGGTCTTGCTCATCTTAATATCCTTGCTAGCGTTTCCTTAATGGCTCGGATGTGACTCGTAGTCCCTGTTCCGAACGACTGGTTTTAATATAGGACATATTTTTGTGCAGTGCAATATCTTTGTTGCAGTGCAGCGGAACCGCCTCCGGCGATTAACCACGCAAGGCGAAACCGGCCCGGAAATGCGCGCGGAAGATGGACGCGGGACCGGGACTCCTATTATTAAAAATCCGTTAACTGCAGCTATTGGCGCGAGGGGTGGAGTATAGTGACGGTCGAGATGCCGACACGAGTCTATCCGTTCATAGACATTGCCGTGCTTGATTCCGTGCGACCGCATTTCCTTGCGGGCGACGCGGTGGTGATCCTGACCGTCGAGCTCGACAGCGTGATCTGGGCGAACGGGGCGGGCGCGGCCCTACTCGGCTATGACGACATCGAGGAAGCGCGCGGCGCGGCATCCAACCTCGGCCTCTCGGCGCGAAGGCAGATTGCCGGCATGCCGGGCTTTCCCGCGATCGGCGCCAACCGGACTCTTCTTGTGCGCGTCACGCAGCGGCTGAGTAGCCACGCGGTCGGCTTCCTCGCGAGCGAGATCGCGCTGCCGGACGGCACGCACGCCATCATGCTCGTCGCGCCGGATCTCGACGCCGCGAAGCGCAGCCCCGAGGAAATCGGCGCGCGGGTGATCCATGGTATCGGCGAGGCGGGCCATCACGCCGCGCTTATCGACGGCAGCGGCGCGGCCATCGCGGCGTCGCCAGGCTTCATTTCCGCCGGGCCGGGACACGAGGCTCTGGCAGAGCTTGCCGGCGACGTGCGCCAGGAAACCGATCGGCTGATCAAGCGTCTGGTGGCGATCGGCGACATGGCCTACCCGGTCGGGATCGCCCACCTCTCGAACGATCCCGAGCGGCATCTCGTCATCGTCGTCGACGATCCTCAGCCGCTGGAATCGCCGGCTCCGGAAGTCTTTGACGCCGAGCCGGAACCGGCGCTGGCAATGGCGCCTGAGCCGGCGCCGATCCCGGCGACAGCCGCGGCATTGGTGGCACGCGACAGCGATGATTGGTTCTTCGACGACCTGCCGAAGGCCGCACCGACGCAGGCTGCTGCCCGACCGGTCGAGACGATCGCGGAAGACGCGACCACGGCCGATATTCCCGAACCGGTCTCGCCTTCCGTCGAGCCGGACGCGGACCCGATCCTCGAAGCACCCGCGTTGCCGGAGGAGGTGGAGCCGATAGCCGAGGCAGCGTCCGACATCGCGGCAGGTTTCACGGCCGACGAGGATTTCGAAGACACGATCGAGGGTGTCGGGAGCGCACTGCCGGCGGCGGAGGCAATTCCTTCCGGCGTGAGCGATACGGTCGAGGAGGCCGAACAGGCAGCCGAGGACGATCTCTCCGATCCCACGCAAGCCGCGCCGCTATCAGTTTCGCCCGAAGAGATCGAGCCGATGGCCGAAACGGCGCCGGACATCGCGGCACGTTTCCTGGTCGACGAGGATTTCGAAGACACGCTCGAGGATATCGAGCCTGCCTTGCCAGCCGAAGAGCCTGTTCCTTCCGACGTGACCGATACGGCGGAAGAGGCCGAAGAGGACCATCTTTCCGATCTTGCGCAAGCCGCGCCGCCTTCCGTTTCGCCCGAGGC
>JBDRCE010000018.1:0-3396 GCA_043822005.1 Pseudomonadota bacterium
CCCATGGGCGACATATTCGATCAGTTGCGAGCCTCGCCGCCACGCCAGACTCCTTTTGCGCTTGCCGATGGCGATAGGATCGTGGGCTTCATCGTCGCGCGGGAAGAGGCCGCCCTGCCCGTGTGGGCAGAGAAAGGCTGCATGACCCTGAACAATCTGCGGATCGACACGCGCCTCCAGGGGCGCGGATACGGCAAGGCGGCGATCCGCCTCGCCGCACAATGGATCGCACGGGAACGGCCGGCTGTCACACATGTCATGTCGAGCGTGAACGTCGCCAATCTCGCGGCCTTCCATTTGAACCTTGCCTGTGGATTGACGCCCACGGGACGGATCGTCGAAGGGCGGATCGGACGTCAACGGATCATGATCGCTCCAATCGAGCGCCTTTGCAGCGATCAGTCGACGTCGACGAGGAGCTTGTAAAGGCAATCTCCCGGCTCAGTCAGCGTAGGCGCGCGCCGGCAGGCCACCATCCCGTTTTCGGTGAACGAGACCGGCTCCGGCACCTGCCACGGCCGATCGAGGGCATGGATGACACCGGCAAGCTGGCCGGCTTGGACGATCGCGCCCATTTCCGCCGCCGGTTCAAACAGCCCCTTGCGCATGGCATAGACAAAAGCCCCCCTGCCCCGAACCCGCATGAAGCGGGTTGGCGAGGCGGGATCGGCGGTTGAGCCCGACAACAAGCCATAGCGTTGCAGGATGCGCCGCAGCCCGTGTTCCGCGATCGCCAGGCCGTCCCGCGACAGCGCGGCGCGGCCGCCAAGTTCGGCGGTCAGCACCGGCACCCCAAGCCCCTGCCCGACTGCCGAGAACGTAGTCCTGCCGCCGCCGCCGGAACCGTCGCTGATGGAGGTGATCGGAGCGCCGAACGCGACCGCGAGGTCGGCAAGCTCCCGTTGCTCCTTTTCGGTCCCCCCGCTTCTGATCAGCGCGCATGGCAGGTAGTCACATGATCGTCCGCCTGCGTGGAGGTCGACGGCAAGATCCGCCATGGGAAGGAGCACGGTGGTGACGTAGTGCGCGATCATCGCCGTCGGCCCGCCAACGGGATCGCCAGGAAAGGATCTGTTGAGGTTGCCTTCGTCAAGCGGCGAAACGCGCCGGCCCGCCTCGACGGCGGGAGCATTGAGCGCGGGCAGGATGATGATCCGGCCTCTTACATCGACCGGATCGATTTCACGTGCCAGCGCGGCAAGCGCGACCTGTCCTTCGTATTCGTCGCCATGGCTGCCAGCCATGAGTAGAGCCGTGGGACCTGCGCCGTTCCGGATGCATACGATGGGGATCGGCACCACGCCATAACCTGACAAGTCAGTCGAATAGGGCACGCGCAGCCAGTCGCATTGCCTCCCATCCGCCTCGAAGTCGAGCGGCGCCCAAACCTGCGTGTAACCAGTCATTGATACTCTCTCAGTGCTTCAGGATCGTATCCAGGAAAAGCCGTGAGCGGGGATGCCCCGCCGAGCCGAAGAAGTCGCGCGCCGGTGCGCGATCGAGGATGCATCCCCCATCCATGAAGACGACCTGGTCGGCGACTTCACGGGCAAAGCCCATCTCATGGGTGACGCAGACCATCGTCATGCCGTCACGGGCCAGCGCGACCATAACGTCGAGCACCTCCTTTATCATCTCCGGATCGAGCGCCGAGGTCGGTTCGTCGAAAAGCATGATGCGGGGGTTTAGGCACAGTGCGCGGGCAATCGCTACGCGCTGCTGCTGGCCGCCGGAGAGCTGGCCGGGATAGGACATCGCCTTCTCGGGTATCCTGACCTTTTCCAGATGCGCCATGGCGATGTCTTGCGCCTCGCAGCGGCTCCGGCCGGCGACGCGCCGCAGCGCCAGCGTACAGTTGGACAGCACCGTCAGGTGAGGAAACAGGTTGAAGCTCTGGAACACCATCCCGGTCTGGCGGCGCGCGGAGGCCGTCTCCCTCGCATTGAGGCCGAGCGTCGTTCCCGCAAGACGCAACGCGCCTTGCTGGTAGCTCTCCAACCCGTTGATGCAGCGGATGAGGGTCGATTTGCCTGAACCCGACGGCCCGCACACCACGACGCGCGAGCCGCATGCGACCGTGAGGTCGACGTCCTTCAGCACGTGCAGCGCACCGAACCATTTGTTGAGGCCCTGGATGTCGACGATGGTATCCGATTGCGCGCTCATGCCCTGACCTGACTTTCCATGACTTATCGTGCGCCGACTGCGAACAGCCGCCGTTCCAGACGCTTGACGCCGTAGGAAATGACCAAGGCGAGCGCCAGGAAGATGAGGCCGGCCACGACCAGCGGCTCGGTGTAGCGATACGTCTCCGAGGCGATATCGAAAGCGCGTCCCAACATTTCCGGAACCGCCAGCACCGCCAGATACGGCGTCGCCTTGAGGATCGAGACGAAGTAGTTGCCGAGCGGAGCCGCGATGTTGCGCAACATCTGCGGTGCGATCACATGGATGACGGCATCACGCCGGCTGAGGGACAGCGCCCGGGCCGCTTCCGACTGGCCTTTCGGAATGGCATCGATCCCCGCCTTGAAGACCTCGGCCAGATAGCCGCTGTAATAGAGGCTGAGCCCCATGACGCCGACCGTCATCGAGCCGAGGCGAATGCCGTAGAACGGGAGGACGAAGTAGAGGAAATAGAGCCAGGCCAGCACGGGCGTCGACCGGATGAAGTCGATCACGAAGCCGATCGTGAGGCCCGCGACGCCACCGGCGCGGCGCACCATCTCGAAGAAAAAGCCGATTGCAGCAGCACCTATGCAGCTGACAAGCGCCACGCAAAGGGTTGTGCCGACCGCGCCGAGGATCGTCGGCACGCTGGACAGGGCGAAGGCCAGATCAAATCCCACGGGAGCGGCTCCCGGGTGCGGCGACACGCGCTTCCAGCCAGCGGCCGGCCAAGGCGATCGGGTAACAAACGACGAAGAAGGCGAGGAGCAGTGCCGTGTAGATCGCGACCGGATTGTATTCGACCTGCGCGATTTCCTTGGCGCGGAAGGTCATGTCGGTCAGCGTCACGAGCGACACCAGCGCCGTCGCCTTCACCAGCTGGATGAGGGTGTTGACGAAGGTCGGGCTCATCGCGACCAGCGCCTGTGGCAGTTCGATCAGGAGGAGGATAGCCGGGCGCGACAGACCAAGCGCCGCACCCGCCTCCCTCTGGCCCGGCGGGAGCGCCTGGAGACCGGCGCGCACCGCCTGACTGGCATAGCCGCCGGCATTGAGGCCAAGAACCATGGCGCTCACCGTCATGGCCGACAAGGTGATCCCGACGACAGGCAGCGCGTAGTAGAAGACGAACAGCAGGATGATGACGGCGGAGCTGCGCCAGAACTCGATGACGCCGGTGACCAGCAGTCGCGCGACGCCACGCGTGAGATATTGGGCGACGCCGAA
>JBDRCE010000019.1:0-90883 GCA_043822005.1 Pseudomonadota bacterium
TCTTCCATGTGCACGTCGCTCTTGGCCGGCGCCACCTTCGACAGGCAGGGCACCCGTCGCGACAATTCGTCGATCGCGTTGAGGTCGAAATCGATTTCGCCCTCGTGCGCGGCGGCCAGGATGTGCAGGATGGTGTTGGTCGAGCCGCCCATGGCGATATCGAGCGACATGGCGTTCTCGAACGCCTTGCGGTTGGCGACGTTGCGCGGCAGCACGCTGTCGTCTTCCTGCTCGTAGTAACGCCTGGCGATGTCGACGACGAGGTGCCCCGCTTCCACGAAAAGGCGGCGGCGGTCGGCATGGGTGGCCAGCGTCGATCCGTTGCCGGGCAGCGACAGGCCGAGCGCCTCGGTCAGGCAGTTCATCGAGTTCGCGGTGAACATGCCCGAGCAGGAGCCGCAGGTCGGGCACGCCGCCTCTTCGACGGTAGCGATCTCGGCGTCGCTGTATTTGTCGTCGGCCGCCATCACCATCGCGTCGACCAGGTCGAGCGCCTGCAGCTTGCCCTTCAGCATCGCCTTGCCGGCTTCCATCGGGCCGCCAGAGACGAAGACGACGGGAATGTTCAGCCGCATCGCGGCGTTCAGCATTCCGGGTGTGATCTTGTCGCAGTTGGAAATGCACACCATCGCGTCGGCGCAGTGCGCATTGACCATGTATTCAACGCTGTCGGCGATGATCTCGCGGCTGGGCAGCGAATAGAGCATGCCGTCATGGCCCATCGCGATGCCGTCGTCGACCGCGATCGTGTTGAACTCCTTGGCGACGCCGCCGGCCGCCTCGATCTCGCGCGCGACCAGCTGGCCGAGGTCCTTGAGATGGACATGCCCCGGAACGAACTGGGTGAAGGAGTTGACCACCGCGATGATCGGCTTGCCGAAATCGCCGTCCTTCATGCCGGTGGCGCGCCAGAGGCCGCGCGCGCCGGCCATGTTGCGGCCGTGGGTGGTGGTGCGTGAACGATAGGCGGGCATGGCGATCCTGGTCTGGTCTTCGTTTTCCGGACTTCCTTTAGGCGCAATCCGCATGCGATTCCAGACCATGTTGATCTGGAACAAATCCGACCGTAAGTGCCTCTGATAGCAAATTGGCATTTCAGCGGCTCTGCGCGCTCGGGGAGGATCAGATAGTTGGAGCCGGAAACCGTCCAATCGCGGGTCATCCGCTTAGGCAGACGTCCGCCGGCACTCGGCATGCTTCGGTCGCTCGCCTTGTTCCTCGCGATCCTTCTGGCGGCGGGCACATCGCTATACGGTGCAGGCCATTCCAGCAGTCCGATGCTGGCACAGTCCCAATTCGAGGTTGAACGCAGCCATGTCGATGCGATGACGGATGGCGATCATCAGGTGCCTTGCCACGACGAACGCGAGGCGCGGGACGACGGCGGTTGTTGCGTTTCGGTTTCCGGATGTTCGTTCTGCGTCCCTGTGACGACGGATCTTCTCGCAATCTCGTCGCGAAGCGAGCCCGCGCCCATTGCGCTGGTCCCGGTTTCGCTGCCGGGCGATGTGACGATGCAATTGCGACCGCCAAAGCTCGTTGTGACAGCCTGAGCGCACAGCCGCCCTTGCGGCTCGCGTGCTCCTTCATCGGCCGATCCGGCCTTGAGTCACGAACAAGAAGAGCTTTGACATGCAACATATATCGCGTCGCCAGTTCCTGGCGTCCACCACGGCTGTCGGCGCAGCCGCCGCCGTGCCCTCGTTGATCGGGTTCACTGCGGCCTCACGCGCCGCCGCCCCCACGATTATCCGCGCCGAAACCCGCGTCATCGACATCGGGGGCAAGGCGGCCACGGTGCTCGGCCTCGTTCAGCCAAACGGCACGCATGGTGTAGTCGCGCAAGCCGGCGAAGGCTTTCGGGTCCGCCTCAAGAACACGCTGGACGCGCCGACCTTGATCCATTGGCACGGCCTGACGCCGCCATTCGGACAGGACGGGGTGCCGGACCTGCCGCAGCCTTTGCTGGAGCCTGGGCAGGCCTATGACTACGATTTCCCCCTCGACACCCCTGGCACCCACTGGATGCACGCCCACACGCTGCAGGAGCAACGGCTTCTGGCAGCGCCGCTAGTCGTCACTGATCCGGCGGACACAGGCCTGGATGAACAGCCTGTCGTCGTGCTGTTCCACGACTTCAGTTTCAAGACACCCGAGGAACTGCTTGCGGGGCTGACCGGGTCAACCGGGGCGATGCCAGGGCATGGGGCTATGGCAGGTCACTCCATGAGTACCGGCGGACAAGGCATGGCAATGCCCGCGGGCTCCGGCATGGATATCAACGACATCGAGTACGACGCGTATCTGGCGAACGACCGGACCTTGGACGATCCCCAGGTATTTCCCGTCGAGCGGAACGGTAAGGTCAGGTTGCGCCTAATCAACGGCGCGACCGCCACCGCGTTCTGGATCGACACGGGAACGCTCGAAGGCGAGGTGGTCGCGGTCGACGGAAATCCGGTCGTTCCCGTTCGGGGCCGCCGTTTCCCGCTCGCCATGGGGCAGCGCATCGACATCCGCATCCGCCTCCCGCACGAGGAGGGAGCATGGCCGATCCTGGCTCTGCGCGAGGGCGGCGTCGAGCGGACCGGGTTCGTTTTGGCGACGAAAGAAGGCTCGATAAGACGCCTCTCGTCGATCGGAGTCCTCGCTACCGGACCGCTAGACCTGGAACTCGAGGCCAGCCACCTCGCCGAAAGGCCGCTTGCCGAGCGGGCCGCAGTGCGTAGGGAACCGGTCGTCCTCGGCGGCACGATGGGGGGTTACTCCTGGACCCTTAACGGCAAGGCCTGGGGCAGTCACCGGCCGCTTTCCGTCCGCAGCGGCGACCGCGTCGAACTGGTCATGCGCAATGACAGTATGATGGGTCATCCGATGCATCTGCACGGGCATCACTTCCAGGTGGTGGGCATCGATGGCCGCCGCTTCGCAGGTGCCATGCGCGATACGGTCTGGCTGCCGCCGGGGCGCGAGGTGACTGTCGCATTCGATGCGAAAAACCCGGGCACCTGGGCCTTCCATTGCCACCATCTCTATCATATGGCGAGCGGCATGATGACCGTCGTCCAGTATTCCGACTGAACGAAATCGACGGAAGAGGGCGCCGGCGATGGCCGGCGCCCCCTCGATTAGCTGACCCGCGCCAGCGCCGTCTTCAGCCGTGCAAGCTGTTCCTTGAACTCGGCCAGCTTCTCGCGCTCGGCCTCGACCACATCCTCCGCGGCCTTGGCGACGAATTGAGGATTGTCGAGCTTCTTTTCCACCCGCAGGATTTCGCCGTCGATCTTGGCGACCTCCTTGGCGAGCCGGGCGGCTTCCGCCTTGACGTCGATCAGGTCGCCGAGCGGCAGCGCGAAGGTCGCCTCGCCGAGCACGATCTGCGCCGACGCCTTGGGTGCCGCAGTGGAATGACCGACATGACCAACGCGAGCAAGGCGGGCGATCGCCGCGGCGTGGCGCTGCAGCCGGGCTTCGGTCTCCGTCCCGGCGCCGATGACGCAGAGCGGCGCGACCGCCGACGGCGGCACGTTCATCTCGGCACGCACCGAGCGGATGCCCGAGACGAGGTCGACCAGCCAGTTGATCTCGGCCGCGGCCTCGGCATCCTCGAAATCGGGATTAGGCCAGGCCGCATGGCAGAGCAGCGTTGCCCGCGAGGCACCCTCGCCCGCCGTATGCGCCCACAGTTCCTCCGTCATGAACGGCATCATCGGGTGCAGCAGCTTGTAGATCTCGTCGAGCACGAAGGCCGCGACTGCCTGCGACTCGGACTTCGCCGCGGCATCGTCGCCCATGAAGACGGGCTTCAGCAATTCCAGATACCAGTCGCAGAACGAGTTCCAGACGAAGCGGTAGGCAGCTCCCGCCGCCTCGTTGAACCGGTAGGTCTCGATCGCGGCGGTGATTTCGCGCGCCGTGTGGGTCAGTTCGGTCAGGATCCAGCGGTTGACCGTCAGCTTGGCGTCGTTGAGCCAGAACTGGTCGTTGCGCGCGACGCCGTTCATCTCGGCAAAGCGGGTGGCGTTCCAGAGCTTGGTGCCGAAGTTGCGGTAGCCGGCGATGCGGGCCGGGTCGAGCTTCACGTCGCGGCCCTGCGCCGCCATGATCGTCAGCGTGAAGCGCAGCGCATCCGCGCCGTACTCGTCGATCAGTTCAAGCGGGTCGATGACGTTGCCCTTGGACTTCGACATCTTGGCGCCGTTCTTGTCGCGAACGAGCGCGTGGACGTAGACCGTGTGGAACGGCTCCTCGTCCATGAAATGCAGGCCCATCATCATCATCCGGGCGACCCAGAAGAAGATGATGTCGAAGCCCGTCACCAGAACGTCGGTCTGATAATAGGTGTCGAGCTCCTTCGTCTTCTCCGGCCAGCCGAGTGTCGAGAACGGCCAGAGTGCCGAGGAAAACCAGGTGTCGAGCACGTCTTCGTCGCGGGTGAGGATCGCGCCCGGCTCGAAATTCTCGAGACGTTCCTCGACCCACCCCTTCCACGGTCCCTCGTGGGCTATGTAGAACTGGACCGCGTCCTCCAGTGCCTCCTCTTCGGACTTGGCGACGAAGATCGTGCCGTCCGGGCCGTACCAGGCCGGGATCTGGTGTCCCCACCAGAGCTGGCGCGAGATGCACCACGGCTCGATGTTCTCCATCCAGTCGAAGTAGGTCTTCTCCCAGGTCTTGGGGACGAAGTTCGTACGGCCTTCTCGAACGGAGGCGATGGCGGGCTTCGCCAGCGTCGCGGCGTCGGCGAACCACTGGTCGGTCAGCATCGGCTCTATCACGACCCCTGAGCGGTCGCCGAACGGCTGCGTGATCTTCTTGGATTCCACATAGGGCACCGCGTTGCCGTCGGCGTCCGTCACGGTGACGGCAAGGCCATCGGCATTGATCTGCGCGACGATCAGCTTGCGCGCCTCGTAGCGATCGAGGCCGCGATAATCGTCCGGCACCAGGTTGATCGCATCCACCTCGGCCTCGCTCGGCAGTTCGCCGCTTTCGACGATCGCGGCCGCCTGCGCGGCGCAGACCGCATAGGGCTCGCCATCGTCGCGCATCGCGGCGACCCCGTTCATCAGGCGGTAGAGCGGAATCCGGTTGCGGCGCGCGACCTGGTAGTCGTTGAAATCGTGCGCGCCGGTGATCTTCACCGCGCCCGAACCAAAAGTCGGGTCGGGATACTCGTCCGTGATGATGGGAATGAGCCGCCGGTGTTCTTTCGGGCCGACCGGAATCTCGCACAGCTTGCCGACGATCGGCGCATAGCGCGCGTCGGACGGATTCACCGCGACCGCGCCATCGCCCAGCATCGTCTCGGGCCGGGTGGTGGCGATGGAGATGTAGTCGCGCTCCTCCTGGAAGGTGACGTTTCCGTCGGCGTCCTTCTCGACATAAAGATATGTCTCGCCCCCGGCGAGCGGATACTTGAAATGCCACATGTGGCCATCGACGTCGCGGTTCTCCACCTCCAGGTCGGAGATCGCCGTCTCGAACTTGGGGTCCCAGTTGACCAGCCGCTTGCCGCGATAGATCAGTCCGTCGCGGTAGAGCTTGACGAAAACCTCGATGACCGCCTTCGACAAGCCCTCATCCATCGTGAAGCGCTCGCGCGACCAGTCGCACGAGGCGCCGAGGCGCTTGAGCTGGTTGACGATGATGCCACCCGACTCGGACTTCCATTCCCATACCTTGTCGACGAATTCGTCGCGCGTCAGGTTGCGGCGCTGGATCTGCCGGTCTGCCAGCTGCCGCTCGACCACCATCTGCGTCGCGATGCCCGCATGATCCATGCCCGGCTGCCAGAGCACGTTCTTCCCGCGCATCCGCTCGAACCGGATGAGGATATCCTGCAGCGTATTGTTGAGCGCGTGGCCCATATGCAGCGAGCCGGTGACGTTGGGCGGCGGGATGACGATGGTGAAGGGCTCGGCCCCCTCCTCCGCGCCGGCTCCGGCGCGGAATGCGTCCGCATCCTCCCAGGCCTTGGCGATGCGGGGCTCGATCGTCTTTGAATCGTATGTCTTGTCGAGCATCGCGTGCATCCGGGCAGTTGGGGAACGAGCGCCCGTGTAAATCCGAGGGGCGTCAGCGTGTCAACCTGCGTCCCCCGCGGCCGTATCGGCGAGCGTGCCGGATCATAGGCGCAGTCCCAGGCGCAAGCGAGCGGTTTGACTGCCGCTCAGCCGGAAATGCTATAGATATGGGCTAGAGCGCCCGGCTAGGATTAGCGCGCGGTGCCGCGGGCAACCCGCTCGATCTCTTCACGCACGAGGCGTTCGACCAGCGTCGGCAGGTTGTTGTCCAGCCATTCCTGCAACATGGGCCGCATCATTTCCTCGGCAACCTCGTCGAAGGAGCGGCGGCGGCTCGCCGCGAAGGCGTCCGACAATTCCCCGAATGCAGCGGCGACCTGACGGCCCGCCACTTCCGAGATGATCGCGGAACGCGGCGTCTCTGGCAGATTGACGGCGGCCTGCGGCGCCGGCGCCGGCTCGGGCGCCGGAGGCGTTGAACCGACCGGCGTGGCAAGGCGCTGCTTCCAGTCGGTCCGTGCCATGGTATCGCTGGCCGGCTCGGCCGTTACGGTCCGCAGCGGACGTTCGGTCCGAGACGCCGGAGCTGTTTCCGATTCCGCGGGCACGGGGCGATCGACCGCGGATGCCGGCTCCGCGACAGGGCTTGTCTCGGACAACGGCGATGCAGCGATCGGCTCCGCCGAAGCGTGGAACTCTTCGCGGAACGCCTCGATGTCGCGGGCGCCCATGCCAGGAGAGGATGAGTTGGCGGCCGCGGGAAACGCGGTCTCCTGCGCGGAGCGGGTCGTATCGCTGTCCTCGATGATCCGCCGGATCGAGGCGAGAATCTCTTCCATCGAGGGCTCGCGCTGGGCGCCCCCCAATTGCTGGACGACTGCTTCGGCTGCCTGCGACGCCATATGCCTTTACCCCGAGCAACTGAGGATTCGCGTTTCGAATCAGGCCTTCAGGGTAGCCGATGCAGGGCGGGTGGTGAATCCCCGCCGCCGATTAATCCGATTTGCTCACAGGATAAGTGAGGCCGCTACCGCCCGTCGGGAGTGCGCAGTCCGATCCACTTGTTCTTGACCGCGTCGTAATGTTCCTGCGGCTTGTATTCGGCGACGCTCAGCCCGAGCTGGCGGACATTGAGTCGGCCGATGGCGGACATGATCGCATAGCTCGCCACGACGAGATTGCGCTCCGAGCTGATCTGGTTGATCTGGGCGTTGATCACGTCCGCCTGGGCGTTCAAGACGTCGAGCGTCGTGCGCTGGCCGACATTGCGCTCCTCGATCACGCCGTTGAGCGCGAGTTGGGCGGCAGAGACGAGTTCGCGGTTCGCCACGACCGTTTCCTTCGCAGCCTGGAACTGCGTCCATGCGGCGGCGACGGCCTGGCGGACCTGATCATAGGCGACATCGACCTCGATGCGCGCCTGGCCGAGAGACTCCTTGCGCTGCCTGACCGTCGCGGAAGTACGGCCGCCGGAATAGATCGGCACGGTGAGGGTCGCGCCGATATTGGCGCGATCGCCCCAGCCATTGTTCTGGCCGACACCCGGCAAGGTCTCCGAATAGTTTTGCGACACGCCGGCGGACGCTGAAATCTGCGGCAGGAGCGCGCCTTCGGCCGCCTTCACTGAATAGCCCGAAGCATCCACGAGATGCTTGTTGGCGATGATCGCCGGATGTTCGGACGCCGCGATCACGAACGCCTTGTCGATTCCGCCGGGCAGGCCCTTGGCGGGCCCCGCGCCGTTCAGCCTCCCGGGCGCCTCGCCGACGATCTGTCGGTAGAGCGCTTCGCTGGAAGCTGCCTGCGCGCGTGCCGCGGCAAGCGACGCCACGGCCGACGATCGGCTCGCGTCGGCCTGGGCCACGTCGGTGCGGGTGCCTTCACCCACCTCGAAACGCGAGCGCGCGGCGCGCACCTGCTCTACCAGGAACTGCAGATTGCGCTCGGTCAGCACGGCGATCTGACGATCCCGGATCACGTCCATGTAGGCGCTGGCGGCGTTGAACAGGATGTTCTGCTCGGTGTTGCGCAGGCCCTCGTTTGACGCGCGTACCTGAGCTTCCGCCGCGCGGACGTTGTTGCGCGTCTGGAAACCGTCGAACAGCGATTGCGAAATGGCGACGCCGAACGACCCGGTGGTGATCCGGTAACCGGCCTGGGAGGCGTAGTTGATGCTGCTCGAGCCGGTGACGGTCGGCCGGTAGCCGGACTTGGCGATCGCCACGCTTTCATCCGTCACGCGCACGCCCGCGCGCGCCGAATTCAGCTCCGAATTGAACTGATATGCCTTTGAAAGAGCACCGAAAATCGTCTCGGCATAGGACGGCGTCACGCTCATCAACAAGGTTGAGGCGACTCCGAGTGCAACCAATCTGCGAACAACCGACACGACCGACCTCGTTTCCTGGTACCGGTCCGATGGCCGGCTTCAGTTCGACTACGCGTGGCAGCCTCGTAAGGTCAGCGCACACCCCGTCGCGCGAGACGCGTGTGCCTTGTCAACCGGCAGATTCGTCGCTCGCGCCCGGCCAACATGGTTGCATGGCCGATTTAAATCAAGCGGTCAAAACTCGAATGTCGGGACGCTGTTGAAACCGGGCAACGGTTTGACGGCGGCGTTGAACGCACGCCGAGCCGACACCGACGTGCCATGCTTCACATAGACGCGGACGTCGGCGGAATTGCCGTGCCCTTCGACGGCCAGCAGCCGTCCGCCATCCTTCAACTGGTCGAAGAGGGCTTGCGGGATGGATTCAACCGCGCCTTCGAGCAAAATGACGTCATAGGGGGCCTGAGCCGGATAGCCTGCCGAGAGCGGCCCTTCCACGACCGCGACGGTGTCGTAGCCCAGCGACGAGAGCACCGATTGCGCCTTGGCGGCAAGCATCGGGTCCTGCTCAAGGGCGACCACGGAGCCCGCGAGCTTCGACAGCACCGCCGCCGAATACCCGGTGCCCGCGCCGACATCGAGCACGAAATCGCCCGGCTGGATGTCCGCCAGCTGCACGATGCGCGCGAAAGGCGACGGTTCCATCAGATAGCGTCCGGGGGCAATCTCGAGATCCTCGTCGATATAGGCGAGGCTCTTCCGGGCAGCCGGGACGAACTCCTCGCGCGGCACCGACAAAAGCGCGTCGAGCAGCGGCAGAGAGGTCACATCGGTCGTGCGGACCTGCCCGTCGACCATTTTGGTCCGCAACCCGGAGAAATCTGCCATCATGGTCGGCCCGCTCTCTTGGCGACGAGGATCGCCGTAAAAAGGCCCACCCATCGCGGCGGGCCGGTAACCTTCCCACCCTGGAGGCCTCGCCCGGAATCGAACCGGGGTGCAAGGATTTGCAGTCCTCTGCGTAACCACTCCGCCACGAGGCCTCATGGTGGGAACCGCGCTCTGTTAACAGAGGGAATCCTGGCCCACAAGCCGTCGGCGGTCGCTTGCGTTTCTTTTCCCTTGCCGTCCAGGCGGCGACTTTTCAGCCCTTCTTCTGGAACTTGCGGCGCAGCCATACGCCCGAGCGCCTGTTGAAGCGGCGGACGGCCGGCGAATCGTGCGCCAGCACGAAAAGACCGAGCGGAATCATCCAGAAGCCGAGCACGGGCAGGAAGCCGACGGAGCCCATCATCACCAGTCCGAGGCCGAGCGCGATGCGCGGCGCCCGCGATTGCGGCAACGCGATCTCGCGGCCGAGAAGCTTGATCCTCGGGCTGGGCCGTCCACTGTCGGGCTGTTCGTCCATTCTCCGCGTCCATCACTCAGTCTGATCGTCTCGCACAGGCGCGACAACAGCGCATATCGGGTCCGACTTGCCGGATTTCGACCCGGATGCGGCAAATAGCCGAAAAAATCGCCACCTTGCTGTTGGCAAATCGGAAACGGGTTTGCTATAGGCACCGCACTCTGACGAGCACCAGTGTTCCCCGGTAGCTCAGTGGTAGAGCAACCGGCTGTTAACCGGTTGGTCGCTGGTTCGAATCCGGCCCGGGGAGCCATTCCTTCAACAACTTCGCCATTTCCGGCCGCGCCAGCGCCGTCACCAGCTCGTCGTTGGCCTGCTCCTTATCTTGCTGCGCTTGACGCTGATCAAGGCGACCAGCCGTGCGGCCCCTATCAGAAGGATATCCTGGTGGGATGGCGGGGACATATGAGACATCACGGGCACACGGCATGGGTCTTGAGGCTTGGGCTCAGGACATTGGCGATACTCGTCCTGCTCGGGCTCGCGGCGTGTTCGACCACCAGCCGAGACAAGAGCGAGGTCGGCGCCTATCCGCCTTGGCTGATCAAAGTCGCCGAACCCGCCGCGCCCGCCATCGGCATGGCGATATCACAGGTCCAGTGGCGGCATGGCTATCTCGACTCTGGCGGCGGCGCGCTGAACCACGTCCGCGCTCGGATACGACCGCTGGACGTGTTTCTCTTCAGCAACAAAGGCCGGCTTTCGGGACATACCGGCGCCGGCCTGTTCGGGCATTCGGCCGTCTATCTGGGATCCGAACGCGAGCTGAAATCGATGGGCTTATGGGACGACCCTGCAATCGTGCCTCACCATGACGCCATCCGGCGCGGGCTATCGATCGTCGAATCGGGACAGGCTCATGGCACGACGCTCACGCCCGTATCGCGTCTCGTCGAGACCGACCGTCTCGTCGTGCTGCGGCCGAAGCTCGGCACGGAGCGGAAGGAGGCAGCCATCGTCAGGCTGTTCGCCCTGGTCGGCACCCGCTTCGACCATCATTACCGGCTGGACGAAAGCGAATATGTGTTCTGCACCGAGCTGATCGAACTGGGGATTTCCGACCTGCGGCTGCCGCGCCGGCCGAGCTATGGACGCGAGGTGATCCTGCCCGACGACGTGGCCAAGCAGGCGATTTCCGGCAACGGGCGCCTCCGCTTCGTCGCCTATCTGCGCGCCGATCGCGGCGGATGGGGCAGCGCGGGCCCGGCGGCCCTCAGCACGGACATCGACCGGGCAGGATCGAAGTGATGCCCCCCGTCCGGCGGATGCAACGAGACCTTAAGCGGTGCGGTGTATCTTGAGACCGGAGCGCGAGGACATCGCGCCGCGGGGAAACGTTCATGCACGCGCTGCTTCGGCATTCGCCATTGCGCAATCTGCTCGCCGGCTGGCAAAGGAGCCGGGCGATTCCGGCGGCCAACGGCCATACCTGCGCCACCTGCAACGGGCAGCGCCGGACGTTCATCTGTCCGAACTGGCCGACCTGCGGCTGTCCCGAGGGAACCACGCTGCCGGCCTGCCCGGGACGAAGCGTGGCCTGTTCCTGCCCGTCGTTCGAGGCCGCGGGCGCCTGCTGACGGTCAGTCCTGAAGCACACCGCCGGCCTCGGCCATCGCGTCCGGCGTGTCAACGTCGAGGCTCGCCGAACGGCCGAGTTCCACGTCCAGAACGTCGGCGATGCCCGCCTCGACGACATGGCGCGCACCGGTGTCGCCTTCGATATGCGCTATCTCTCCGAACACCGTTCGCGGCAGGATGACGGGATTCCCGCGTTTGCCGTTGTGCGTCGCGCGAACGATGGCGCGACTTCCGGCCCGGCGGAACGCATCGATGAGCCGGTCGAGGTCGTCCGCCTCGATCTGAGGCATGTCGGCGAGAAGGATCAGCGCGCCCGCGGCATCGCCCGGAACCGATACGATGCCTGCCTTGAGCGAACTCGCCAGCCCGCTCG
This sequence comes from Pseudomonadota bacterium, assembly GCA_043822005.1. GTDB lineage: Bacteria > Pseudomonadota > Alphaproteobacteria > Rhizobiales > Rhizobiaceae > Mesorhizobium_A. The sequence continues at coordinate 11,715 of JBDRCE010000019.1, forward strand.
CGAAATCCGGATTGGCAACGAAGGAAACGCCGAGTCCCTCGAGCGCGGCACGGACCCGGTCGGCCTGATGGCCGGTGACCACCGTCACGCCGGCGGCATCGCTCGCAAGCGCGCTCTCGGCCACCCGGCGCACGAGCGGTTCGCCTTGAAAGCGGGCGAGAAGCTTGTTCGGTCCGCCCATGCGGCTGGAGCGCCCGGCCGCGAGCACCACGGCATGTACGGCTGCGCGCGGCGCCGGGGCAGGCCTCTCGCGCGGCTCGGGGCGCGTCGGAATCTCCATCAGCAGGCCGCCTACCCCCATGCCGGCGAGGTCCTTTGCGCTGACGTCCAGGCCCGCCATCAGCCGATCGAGCACCCAGTCGAAGCCGTTTTCCTTCGGGCTGCGGGCGCAGCCGGGCGCGCCCAGCACCGGCTTGCCGGCGAGCCGCCCAAGCACCAGAAGATTGCCCGGATCGACCGGCATGCCGGCCGCCAGCACCTCGCCGCCCGCAGCGCGGATCGCGGCGGGGATCACGTCCCCCGGATCGCACATCGCCGATGCGCCGAACACCAGCACCATGTCGGACGTGGCGGCCATGTCCGCGATGACCGGAACGAGAGCGTCCTCGCGATGCGGCACGCGCCTTTCCTCGGCGATGGAACTGCCGGAGCGGGCGAGCCGCGCAGCGGTGACGCGGGCCGTCTTGTCCATCACGCTTGCCTTCAGCGACGGCAGCACCGTCTGGATCAGGCCGACGCGGCGCGCGGCGAAGGGATGCAGGTCGAACGCGGATCTGCCTGCGGCCAGCCGCTCGACCGCTGCGAGCACGTTTTCCGGCACCGCGAACGGAATGATCTTGACCGTCGCGACCATCTGGCCGGCGGCGACCGCGGCATGGTCGGGCACGGTGGCGATCGTGACTGCCGGATCGACGCGGTTGATCGCGTCGATCAGCGCCCTGTCGACTGTGAAGACGCCCGCGGCTTGCGCATGCAGGTTAACCCGCCCCGTCGCAGGCGGCTTCGGCGCAATGCCGGTGAAGGTCAGAGCGGCTGCGACCCGGCGCGCCGCCTCGTCCTCGGCCACGTCATCGGGATCCAGAACGGCCGCGATCACCTCCGGAATGCCCGCCGCGCGCAGTGCCTCCACATCGTCGGCGGTCAGGCGTCGGCTCTTCCTGAGCTTCACGTCGCCGGCGCTGGTCGCATGCGCCAGGATCGCGCCTTCGGCATCGTCGAGGGGGACCGGCCCGAATTTCACGCGTCGCCGCCCGTGCCGGCGAGACCGCGCGAACGGAACGCGCCGATGATCTGCGCCAGCACGGCGACGGCGATCTCGGCGGGGCTCGATGCCCCGATGTCGAGCCCGATCGGCGCCGCGATGCGCGCGATCTGCGCCTCGCTTGCACCCAGCGCCGTCAGCCGCTCCACGCGCTTGGCGTGCGTCTTGCGGCTGCCCAGCGCCCCGACATAGAAACATCCGGCGTCGAGCGCGGCCTTCAGCGGGAAATCGTCGATCTTGGGGTCGTGGGTCACCGCCACGAGCGCGCAATAGGCGTCGAGCGGCCGCTCCTTCAAGACCGTCTCCGGCCAGTCGGCGAAGAGCGAAATCCCCTCGAAGCGGTCGGCCGTCGCAAAGGCGGTGCGCGGGTCGATCACTTCCAGATCGTAGCCGGCGATACGCGCCATCGGCGCCAGTGCCTGGCTGATATGCACCGCGCCGATGACGACGATGCGCGGCGGCGGCAGATGCGCGTTGAGGAACCAGTTCCTGCCGTCTGCCTCGATCGAACCGGATGCGCCGGACCGGAACGCCCTGGCGATCGCGACGCCGAGCTCTCCGCCGACCTCGTCGCCCTCGTGGATCACGCGGGCGCTGCCATCGGCGAGATCCGTGAGCAGGATCGCCGCCCGCCGCGCGGTGCGGGCCGCGTTGAGTTCGCTTAGCGTCTTCAGGTCCATCGCTCAGCCCAGCCGCTCGACATAGACCTTGATGCGGCCGCCGCAGGAGAGCCCCACCCGCCACGCCGTCTCGTCGGCCACGCCGAATTCGAGCATTTTTGGCGCGCCCGAGCCGATCACATCGACCGCCTCGGCGACGACCGCGCCCTCGACACAGCCGCCAGACACCGAACCGTGGAAATTGCCGTCGGCATCGATCACCAGATGGCTGCCGACAGGACGCGGCGCCGAGCCCCAGGTCTCGACCACGGTGGCAAGCGCCACGTCGCGCCCGGACGCCTTCCAGCTCTCGGCGACGTCGAGCGGATCGAGCGGGCCGTCAGGGCTTGATGCGGTTTCCATTGCGAAATCCTCCCAGTGTCCGTTCACGCGGCCAGCCGCCCCGCCGCCGCCAGCCAGCGCTTCGGGTCGGCCTCGCGCGAGCGGACGTCGGACAGCGAGGCGCAGAGGTCGGAAAGCGCGTTGAGCGTATGGACGGCGCGGAACTCGTCGACATGCGGCAGCATGGCCTTCACACCCCTTGCGCGAGCCTCGAACCCGTCGAAGCGCAGCAGCGGGTTCAGCCAGATCAGCCGCCGGCAGCTCTTGTGCAGCCGCTCCATCTCGATTTCCAGCATGGTCACGTCGTCGCGCTCCAGCCCGTCGGTGATCAGCATCACCACTGCGCCCTGTGACAGGACCCGCCGCGACCACAGCCGGTTGAACTCGTGCAGCGTCTCGCCGATGCGCGTGCCGCCCGACCAGTCGCGCACGGTTGCCGCCGCATCCGACAGCGCCTGGTCAGGGTCGCGGTTGCGCAACTGCCGGGTCAGGTTCGTCAGCCGCGTGCCGAAGGCGAAGGTGTGAACACGGCGGCGCTTCTCCAGCAGCGCATGAAGAAAATGCAGGAAGATCCTGGAATATTGGCTCATCGAGCCCGAAATATCGGCCAGCACCACCAGTGGCGGATGGATTTCGCGCGCCTCGCGGAGTTTCGGCAAGATCAGGTCGCCGCCGGTCCTGAGCGCCGAGCGCATCATCGCGCGCGGGTCGACCCGGCTGCCGCGCGGATCCGGCCGGAAGCGGCGCGTCTTCACCATGTCGAAGGGCAGCCTGAGCTCGGCGATGGCGCGCTTGGCCTCGTCCAGTTCCTTCGCGCTCATCTGGGCAAAATCCTTGGCGCGCAGGATCTCGTTGCCCGACGTCGTCAGGCGAGCGTCGATCTCGATCTCCGGCACCTCTTCAGGCTGCTGCCGTTTCTGGTGCCCCTCGAACATCGCCTGGCTGACGCGGTTCTCGGCGGCGCGCGGCTTCTCCTTCTCGCGGGTATCGGGGGCTACCGGCGAAAACATCGCCAGCAACTTCTCGATCAGCTCGCGCGACTTCCAGAACAGCCGGAACGCCTCGTCAAATATCGGATGGTCCTCGTGGCGGGTGACCAGCACTGCATGCAGCGTCCAGTAGAAGTCGTCGCGGGTGCCGATGCCGGTGGTGATGACGGCATCGATCGCATCGACCACGGACGCCGGCCCGACCCGCATGCCGGCCTTCCGTAGCGCCCGGGCGAAATAGACGATGTTGTCGGCGATGCGGCCGTCGGCTACCGCTTCCTTTGGAGTGTTCGACGAGGAGTAGGTTCCCATCGCCATGACGGGCTACTCCGCCGCGGCCGAGAGCTCCGCCTTGACCTCCTTGAGGATGCGGCGGCCCTCGCCCTGTTCGATGCGGGCGATATCGTCCTGGTATTTGAGCAGCACGCCGATTGTGTCGGACACCGTCTCGGGATCGAGCGCCACCTTGTCGAGTTCGTTGAGCGCACCGGCCCAGTCGATCGTCTCGGCGACGCCCGGCGCCTTGAACAGGTCGATCTGGCGCAGCTTCTGGATGAAGAGCACGACCTCTTCCGACAGCCGCTTGTTGGCCTGCGGCACCTTGCGCCGCACGATCTCAAGCTCGCGCTCGGCGTTCGGATAGTCGACCCAATGGTAGAGGCAGCGTCGCTTCAGCGCATCGTGGATCTCGCGCGTGCGGTTGGTGGTGATGATGACGATCGGCGGTTCCTCGGCCCTGATCGTGCCGAGTTCGGGCACCGTCACCTGGAAGTCCGACAGGATTTCCAGCAGGAAGGCCTCGAAGGCCTCGTCGGTGCGGTCGAGTTCGTCGATCAGGAAGACCGGCGCCGCACCCTTCGTGCCGCTGAGCGCATCGAGGATCGGCCGGCGGATCAGGTATTTCTCCGAAAACACATTGCGCTCGATCAGGTCGCGGTCGGTCTGGCCCGCCGCCTCGTCCATGCGGATCTCGATCATCTGCGCCGCATAGTTCCACTCGTAGACCGCCGAGGAGACGTCGAGGCCTTCATAGCATTGCAGCCGGATCAGCCGCCGGCCGAGCGCTGCGGCCAGAACCTTGGCGATCTCGGTCTTGCCGACGCCGGCCTCGCCTTCGAGAAACAGTGGCCGCTTCATGCGCAGGCTGAGGAACAGGACGGTGGCAAGCGCGCGGTCGGCGACATAGTCGGCGGCGCGCAGCATCTCCAGCGTCTCGTCTATGGACTGTGGAACCCCTTTGGGGGTGACGTCTGCCATGATGCGAAATGTCCGTCCGGTCCGGCCCAGCGCGAGATCCCTAGAGGACGCGGTAGGCGCGATTGAAGTAGGTCAGCGGGTCGAGGCTATCGCCGATGCGGACGCCTGTCACCTTGCCAAAAAGCACACGATGGGTCGCCATGTCCGCCGTCTCGACGATCTCGCAGTCGAGACTCATCATCGAATCGGCAAGAACCGGCGCTCCGGTGGACAGTTTCGTCCAGTCGCCATGCGCGAATCGCTCGTCCTGCGTGAGACCGGTGAGACCCGAAAATGCGTTCGCCAGATCCTGATGGTGGCCGGCGAGCGTGTTGAGGGCAAAGACGCCATTGTCCCAGAACGTGCCGTTCGACACGTTCTCGCGGTTGATGCAGACGAGGATCGTCGGTGGCCGATCAGAGACGGAACAGGCGGCGATGACGGTCGTGCCGCGCCGGCCGGCCGGTCCGTCGGTCGTCAGCACGTGCACTGCGCCTGCGAAGCGCGCCATGGCATCGCGGTAGATCTGCGGATCGATGTCGCTTTTCTTCAGCAAGGCGGGATATCCGGTTTCGTCCTGAATATAGGTTTCGGGTGGTATCCCACAAGCGGGCCTGCGGCGCGCCTACCAGGTTGCCTAGTCCAGGCTGTGAGGCTACGAGATTGCGCACCACCGACAATTGCCCGGCGAGACCGCCGCGGCCACGCTCCCGGGATCGATGCGCCCTGCCCTGATCATCGCCGCAAGCCTCGCCGCAACGCTCGTCCAGGCGTCGGCTGCGGAAACAGTGATCGGCGTCGCCGCTCCACTGTCCGGTCCGTCGGCCCTGCTCGGCGAGCAGATTCGGACGGGAGCGCAAGCCGCGGCACGGGCCACCGGCGCACGGCTCGAGATCGCCGACGATTCCTGCACGGCGGAAGGCGGCGCGAAAGCCGCGCGGACATTTGCCGCCGCCAGGGTCGCCGTGGTCACCGGCTTCCTCTGCACCGAGGCGATCGAGGCAGCGCTGCCCATCCTGAAAGAGGCCGGCATCGCCGTCATCGCGACCGGCGTGCGGACGAACGCCCTGACCGACCGCCGGGGCAAGACCGGCTGGCCGGTGGTGCGGATCGCTCCGCGCGCAGACGACGAGGTCGAGGCGGCTTCCGCCATCCTCGGCAAGTCCTGGCGCGACGAGCTGTTCGCCATCGTCGACGACGGCACCATCTATTCGCGTGAACTGGCGGAAGGCCTGCGCATCTCGTTTGAACAGTCTGGCCTGAGGGCGGCCTTCATCGACACGCTGCGACCCCAGCTCGACAACCAGATCGGGCTCGCCGGACGCTTGCGCAAATCGGGAGCGACGCATGTCTTCGCTGCAGCCGACCGCCCCGACGTCGCCATTCTCGCCCGCGACGCGGCGCAGATCGGCTACCGGGTCACTATAGCGGGCGGCGAGGTGCTGCGCGCGCCCTCCGAGGGCGTGGACCTCGCACCCGGCACGCTGATGGTCGGTCTCCCCGAATGGGCCGACATCGCCGATCCGGCCGTCGTCACCCGCCTGCGCGACCAGAAGATCGAGCCTGAAGGCTACGTCCTGCCGGCCTATGCCAGTGTCGAGATCGCCGCGCAGGCGGCAAAAGCCGCCGCGGCCAGCGGATCGGATGTCCTGTCGGCACTCGGCAATCAGGAATTCTCGACGATCTTCGGCCCGGTCGGCTTCGACGAAAAAGGCGACCGCACCGACAATCCCTACCGCCTTTACCGCTACGACGGCGGCGCATTCATCGAAGTGGACCAGCAATGACCTTCCGCACCGGGCCGACCAACCTCCTCACCGATGTCGCGGGCCTGCGCGTCGGCAATTCGTCCGATGCCCGGCTGAAATCCGGCGTGACGGCGATCCTCTGCGACGAACCGGCAGTCGCGGCGGTGCAGGTGCTCGGCGGCGCGCCGGGCACCCGCGAGACCGATCTGCTCGAGCCGCACAATTCGGTAGAGACGATCAACGCGCTGGTCCTGTCCGGCGGTTCGGCCTTCGGCCTCGATGCGGCGTCGGGCGTGCAGGCAGCACTGCGCGAACAGGGCATCGGCTTTCAGGTCAGGGAAAACCGCATCCCGATCGTCCCGGCCGCGATCTTGTTCGACCTGGAGAACGGTGGCGACAAGCGCTGGGGCCGCTATCCGCCCTACCGCGAGCTCGGCTACGAAGCCGTGATGTCCGCGGGCACCAGCTTCGAGATCGGCACAGCGGGCGCGGGCGTCGGCGCGTTGTCGGCGGGGTTGAAGGGCGGATTGGGATCGGCGTCCACCGTGCTGCCCAACGGTATCACCGTTGCGGCGCTCGTCGGCGCCAACCCGACCGGCTCGGTGACTGTCGGCGAGACGCTGCATTTCTGGGCCGCCCCGTTCGAGATCGGCGACGAGTTCGGGGGTCTTGGCTACCCGCACCCGCTTCCGGCCGATTCCTCCGACGTGCGGCTGAAATTCCGCGAGATGGCAAAGGCCGGCGTCAACACGACGATCGCGGTGATCGCGACCGATGCGGTGCTGACCAAGGCCGCGGCCAAGCGGCTGGCGATCGCCGCGCATGACGGCTTCGCCCGCGCCATCTGGCCGGTGCACACGCCGGTCGACGGCGACCTCGTCTTTTCGCTCGCCACCGGCCGCAGCAAGGTGCCGCTCGACCATGACGGCGCCATCGACCTCTTCGCCGCAGCAGGCGCGACCATGGCCCGTGCGATCGCACGGGGGGTCTATCTCGCTACGTCCGCTGACAACGACCTCCTGCCGACCTGGCGGAACAAGTTCGCGTGATCGACACAGGTCGTTGAGACGGATGAAAGCCGAAGCTCGATAAAGTCCGGCAGTGCCGCCGCAGAGGAGAGACAGCCATGTCGACCATACGCCTCGCCCTGATCATCCTGCTTGGAGTGTTTTCCCTCGAGGCGTCCGCCGGTGATACGGCAACGCCGCAGGTTCTCGGCTTCTCGGCCGACGGCAAGGTGTTCGCCTTCGAGGAACACGGCATCCAGGACGGCTCCGGCTTCCCCTATGCCAACCGGTCCTACATCGACACCGCGACCGACAGCTTTCTCGCCGGAACGCCGATTCGCGTCCGGATCGACGACGAGGCGGCCGATATCGCCGCCGCCCGCGCGCAGGCCAAGGAGAAGGGCGACAAGATCGTCGGCGAATCGGTCCTGGCGGCAAATCCTGGTGATACTGCCGGCTGGAACGCCATCACCGAACAATCCGCCGATCCGTTCCGCATGGTGGTCAATCCGCGACCGGTCTTCCCGCCCGTCGACTCGCCTGTCGAGTTCCGGCTCGAGGAGATCCCCTTCGCGCGCCTTCCGGCTGCGAAAATCTCGGCGACACCATGGGCTTCCGGCTCGTGCGGATCGACCCGACGCCCGGCGGCGAAACGACGCTCGTCCACGAGGATGCCTCGATCCCCGCCAGCCGCAACTGCCCGACGGGCTACAGGATCGGCGGCGTTCAGACGTTCTACCCACAGAGCGGCGACCCGGTCTTCGCCGTGATGATCGCCGTGCGTTCGATAGGGTTCGAAGGTCCCGATTTCCGTTGGATCGCCATGACGGGCCGGCTCTGAGCATGGCGTCCACGCGCCAGGCGGGCGTTGCGCCGGACCGGACGGGTCCGTTCGAACGGACCCGTCGCCTGTTCGCTGGCGCCATGCCGGACATGCGCACGATCGTTGCGGGCAGCCTGCTCTGGGCCGTGGCGATGGGCCTGATGGCGGTCGCCAAGCTCTTGTGGATGCAATGGTACGAGCCGCCGCGCATTGCCCTGATCGCATCGTTCTTCGCCGCGGGCGGGCTGGTTGCTTTCCTGCCCGGCATCTATACCGGCCGGCTCTTGTCTCGCGGCCGGCGCGGCGCCGGCTTCGCCGCCACCTTTCTGGCACTGGGCATCGGCACCATCGCGCTGACCGCGTTCTTCATCGGCCTCCAGTACCGCCAATATTATGCCGCCTGGCACGACCCGTTCCTGTCGGTACACTGGTTCTTTCAGTTCATCTTCACCGTCGGGGCCGCGGTCTACCAGTTCCTCGTTCTCGGCACGCGCGTCTATTTTCCCATCGGCATACTGCTTCTGGCGGCCGCTTCCTTCTGGAACGTGCGCGGCATGCGTTGAGCATCGCGCTCGCCTCTGGTAGGAGGCGGCGGTTCCAAGACAGTGAAGGCAAGGCACGCCGATGATCCCCCGCTACTCGCGGCCCGAAATGGTCGCCATCTGGTCGCCCGAGACCCGCTTCCGCATCTGGTTCGAGATCGAGGCGCATGCCTGCGACGCATTGGCCGAGATCGGTGTCATCCCGAAGGAAGCCACGAAGAACATCTGGGAGAAAGGCGGCTCGGCCACTTTCGACGTCGCCCGCATCGACGAGATCGAGCGCGTCACCAAGCATGACGTCATCGCCTTCCTGACGCATCTCGCCGAATTCATCGGGCCGGATTCGCGCTTCGTCCACCAGGGCATGACTTCGTCGGACGTGCTCGACACCTGCCTGAGCGTCCAGCTCACCCGCGCGGCCGACATTCTCATCGCCGACGTCGATGCGCTGCTGGCGGCGCTGAAGACCCGCGCCTTCGAGCACAAGGACACGGTCACAATCGGCCGCTCGCACGGCATCCACGCCGAGCCGACGACCTTCGGCGTCAAGCTGGCCCAGGCCTATGCGGAGTTCTCGCGCTGCCGTGCGCGCCTCGTCGCCGCGCGGGAAGAGATCGCCACCTGCGCGATTTCGGGGGCTGTCGGCACCTTCGCCAATATCGATCCGCGCGTAGAGGAACATGTCGCCGAAAAGCTCGGGCTGAAGCCCGAACCGGTTTCGACGCAGGTCATCCCGCGCGACCGCCACGCCATGTTCTTCGCCACGCTGGGCGTCGTCGCCTCCAGCGTCGAGCGGCTGGCGACCGAGATCCGCCACCTGCAGCGGACCGAAGTGCTCGAAGCGGAAGAATACTTCTCGCCCGGCCAAAAGGGCTCTTCGGCAATGCCGCACAAGCGTAACCCTGTGCTTACGGAAAACCTGACCGGCCTCGCCCGACTCGTGCGTGGCATGGTCACGCCGGCGCTGGAGAACGTGGCACTGTGGCACGAGCGCGACATCTCGCATTCGTCCGTCGAGCGGATGATCGGCCCCGACGCGACTGTAACGCTCGACTTCGCCCTGGCGAGACTCACCGGCGTCATTGAAAAGCTGGTCGTCTATCCGGCCAACATGCTGAAGAACCTCAACAAGTTCTCCGGGCTCGTGCATTCGCAGCGCGTGCTTTTGGCGCTGACCCAGGCCGGTGTTTCCCGCGAGGACGCCTATCGGCTCGTGCAGCGCAACGCGATGAAGGTGTGGGAAGAGGGCAAGGATTTCCTTACCGAACTGCTTGGCGACGCCGAAGTCATGGCGGCGCTCAGCGAGGCGGACCTGCGCGAGAAATTCGACCTCGGCTATCACACCAAGCACGTCGACACGATCTTCCGCCGCGTGTTCGGTACCGCCTGAGGGAACCTTCGACCGCATCCGCCGTTTCTGCCCCGAACAACAGGCAAGGGCATTCGAAATGGCAGATCAGGACTTCATCGTCCGCAACGGCGGCAATTCCATCGGCTGGTTCGCAGCCGGAGCCTTGGCGGTCGCCGTGGCGATCGGCCTTTTCCTCTATGCCGACGGCTACTTCGAACAGGACACTGTCCAGATGAAGATCGAACTGCCGAAGGTCACCATAGACGGCCAGTGAACGGTTCCTCGCTTCCAGTCCGAAAGCCCCGCGACATCCCTGCCGCGGGGCTTTCGTTTGTCAGGCAGCCGCTCGCAGAATGATTTCGGTACCCCACGGATCCACCAGACTGCGTTCGGCGACCGGCCCCTTGCCCAGCAGTTCGACCCAATGCAGCCCGGTGCGATCCTTGTCGCGCGGACCCGCTCCGCGGCTCTGCCAGCTGTTGGCGCCGATGTGGTGGTGATAGCCGCCGGTCGACAGGAACACCGCCTGGCCGCCATAGTTCAGCACGGTGTCGAAGCCGACATCCTTGTTCCAGAACCCTTCGGCCGCCCGCACGTCGCCGACGCGCAGATGCACATGACCGATGATGCTGTTCTCCGGGGCTCCGTCCCACGCCGGCGCGCCGGCTGCGGAGGCAAGGATTCCGTCCGCGTCCAGGGGATCGGTGGCCATGCGAACCGAGCGGCCTTCCCAGTCCCAGCTGTCGGCGGGACGGTCAGCGTAGATTTCGATGCCGTTGCCCTCCGGATCGGTGAGATAGAGCGCTTCCGAAACCAGATGGTCGGCCGCGCCATCGATCCGGAGACGGTTCTCGATCGCATGGCGGATCCAGCGCCCGAGATCGGCCCGCGACGGCAGTAGGAACGCCGTGTGGTAGAGGCCGGCCGCGCGCGGGTCGTCGGGACGCACGGCACTCGACTGCTCGATCTCCATCAGCGGGCGCCCGCCGGCGCCGAGCGTGATGTGCCCGCCCGAGTTCGCGAGCTCCTTCAGGCCGACGACCTGCTGGTAATACTGTGACATCGCGGCTGCGTCGCGCGCGACGATGCCGATGCGGCCGATATGCGTCGGCGCATCCGCGGCAAAGGGAAGATCTGACATTGTGGTCTCCGATCGGGCGGCAAGCGTTCCGCCGACGAGGGCGGCTCCTGCACTGCCGAGGACTGTTCGTCGATTGATGTTCATGGCGCGACGCTCTCGCGAGTTTCGTTGTCGAACATAAATCGTCTCGACGATCGTTCACCACAAGCCGCCCAACGGCGAACACGCTGTTCAACCTGCCGCGTTCATTGCACTGGACGGGTCCCTCGCCTACATGCGCCGCCATGAAAGCCAAAGACGCAGATATCATCATCGTGCCCGGCCTCGGCGGCTCGGGTCCCATGCACTGGCAGACCCGCTGGCAGCAGCGGCTGTCGACGGCGAAGCGCGTGCATCAGCCCGACTGGGACGCGCCTGTGCGCGACGCCTGGGCGCAGAATGTCGCCGACGTCGTCAACGCGGCGGAAAAGCCGGTCGTGCTGGTGGCGCATTCGCTCGGCATCGCCAGCCTGCTCAATGCACTGGACCTTTTGACGAAGCGCCCGCACGGCGCCTTCATGGTTGCGCCGCCGGACCTGGACGATCCTGACATCGGTCCGCCGCAACTGCTCGGCTTCGGACCCTATCCTCGACTGCGCCTGCCTTTCCCCTCGCTGGTGGTGGGCTCCAACAACGACCCGTACTGCAAGCCGGAAGTCTCCGAGCAGCTCGCCGAAACCTGGGGCTCGCTCTACATCAATGCGGGCGAAGCCGGGCACCTCAATACCGAAGCTGGCTACGGCCCCTGGCCGGAAGGCTCGATGGCCTTCGCGCAGTTCCTGTCGAAACTGCCCGAGTGAGCCTAGCCGATCGCCGCCCGCCCGGCGGCGATCATATTCTCCGCACCGAGCCGCATGTAAGTCTGCTCGTTGCCCAGCGCGATAAGCTGGTAGCCCATCGAGGCGTAGCGGCCGCAGATCTTCGGATCCGTTGCAAAGATGGCCGCGAACTTGCCGGCCTTTCGCGCACGCCGCCCGATGTCGGCGACAGCGCCCATCATGTCCTCGAGATTGGGATTGAGCGCAGCTCCCCCGGTCCAGGCAATCGAGAAATCGGAAGGCCCGACGAAGACGCCGTCGATCCCGGGCACGTCGAGAATCTCGTCGACGAGACCGTAGGCCGCGCGCGTCTCGATCATCGCAAACGAGATCGTGGCCGTATTTTGTGTCGCCAGCCACTGGGCGTAGTCCTTCACGCCTGACCTCGGAAAGCCGAAGGTCGGCCCCCAGGAGCGCTCGCCCAGCGGCGGATACTTCATCGCGGCGGCGAATCTGCGGGCATCCTCGACCGAATTGATCATCGGCGCGATCACGGCCTCGGCGCCGAGGTCGAGTGCCCGGCTCGCCATGTCGAAGCGGCCGACGGGGATGCGGATCACCGGGTGCTTGCCCGGACCGGTGATCGAGGGAATGCAGCGCGCCACGCTGTCCTCGTGATGCGCGCCGTGCTGCATGTCGAGCGTAACGACCTCGAATCCAAGCCGCGAGACGATTTCGACGGTCAGGGTGTCCGGCACACCCGACCAGGCGGTGAAGCTCACGGTTCCGGAATTGAGGCGTTCGGCGAGGGTCATGGCGGCTCCGTCAGCGATTGGCGGCGCAATCTGCCGCGACTTTGACCGACACGCAAAAGAAAACCGCCCGGAAAGGCGGGCGGTCGGTTGGTCCAGTTACATCCAGACGGCGACTAGCCGTTGGTGATCTGCTTCACCGCAGTGTCGAGCAGATCGGCCATCGCATGGCGAATCTGATGGTCGGTCACAGCGACACCGGCCTTGTCCAGATCACTTCGCACCTTGCGGAACACGTCCTCTTCGCCCGCCTCTTCGAAGTCGGCCATCACGACCTCCTTCGCGTAGGCCTCGGCTTCATCGCCCGATTTGCCCAACTTCTCGGCGGTCCAGGCGCCCAGCAGCTTGTTGCGGCGGGCGACCGCCTTGAATTTCAGCTCCTCGTCATGGGCGAACTTCCTCTCGAAGCCGTCCTCCCGGTCCTTCATGCTGGTCATCGGAATGCTCCCCGAACTAGGCGTTTCTTGCGCCTCCATATGGGGCATCGGGCCGCAATTCAACAGGTATCGGCGTCGCGGGCGGCATCCGTTGGCCGGCGCAGGCATCAAACCCGCCGATGTTACGGATTGTGATTGAGGAAACCGGTCGAGTAGGCTAGAGCACCCCTGAAATTCAAGGGTGCGGCGCGCCCCGCCGCCGATTCGGACCTGCCGATTCCCTCCGGCCGTCCAGAACAGAGACAAGCGCACATGAATCGTCGCCGACGCATCTACGAAGGCAAGGCCAAGATCCTCTATGAAGGACCCGAGCCGGGCACGCTCATCCAGTTCTTCAAGGACGATGCGACCGCCTTCAACAAGAAGAAGCACGAAGTGGTCGACGGCAAGGGCGTGCTCAACAACCGCATCTCCGAGCACATCTTCACCCATTTGAACCGGATGGGCATCCCGACCCACTTCATCCGCCGCCTCAACATGCGCGAGCAGCTGATCAAGGAAGTCGAGATCATCCCGCTCGAGGTCGTGGTCCGCAACATCGCGGCCGGTTCGCTCGCCAAGCGCCTCGGCATCGAGGAAGGCACCGTGCTGCCGCGCTCGATCATCGAGTTCTACTACAAGGCCGACGCGCTCGACGACCCGATGGTGTCGGAAGAGCACATCACCGCCTTCGGCTGGGCCTCGCCGCAGGAGATCGACGACATCATGGCACTGGCCATCCGCGTCAACGATTTCCTCTCCGGCCTCTTCCTCGGCGTCGGCATCCAGCTCGTCGACTTCAAGATCGAGTGCGGACGCCTCTACGAGGGCGACATGATGCGGATCGTCGTCGCCGACGAAATCTCGCCGGACTCCTGCCGCCTGTGGGACGTCGTCACGCAGGACAAGCTCGACAAGGACCGTTTCCGCCGCGACATGGGCGGGCTGGTCGAAGCCTATCAGGAAGTGGCACGCCGCCTGGGCATCATGAACGAGAACGAGCCGCCGCGGCCTGCGGGGCCAGTGCTGGTCGCCTCGACCGACACGCCGCCCAAGGGTACCAAGCACTGATAGTACGAAGCACCGGCGGCTCGACCGCCGGTAGTTGACAGCAGACCGGAGCGACATCGGCGTGATCAAGGCCCGCGTGACCGTGACCCTCAAGACCGGCGTGCTCGACCCGCAAGGCAAGGCGATCGAGGGTGCGCTCGGCACCCTCGGCTTCGGCGGCGTCGGCCACGTCCGTCAGGGCAAGGTGTTCGACATCGAACTGGACGGCTCGGACAAGGCGAAGGCCGAGTCCGACCTGAAGGCCATGTGCGAGAAGCTGTTGGCCAACACGGTGATCGAAAACTATTCCATTTCGCTGGCCTGAGGTTGCAGGAGCTATATTAGGTCCCGAAGTCGCTGAAGCCCGGAGGTCCTAAGACCCGACATGAAATCCGCCGTCGTCCTTCTCCCCGGCCTCAACCGCGACCGCGACATGATCGCGGCGCTGACCAAGATTTCCGGCAAGGCGCCCGCGACGGTGTGGCAGACCGACACGGAGATTCCCGACGTCGACCTGATCGTCATCCCCGGCGGCTTCTCCTATGGCGACTATCTGCGCTGCGGAGCGATCGCGGCGCGCACGCCGGTGATGCGGGCGGTGGCCGAGAAAGCGGCGCAGGGCGTCATGGTCATGGGCGTCTGCAACGGCTTCCAGATCCTGCTCGAGACCGGCCTCCTGCCCGGCGCGCTGATGCGCAACGCCTCGCTCAAATTCGTCTGCCGCGAGGTGAAACTCGAGGTGGCAAACGCCAACACCGCCTTCACCCGCGCCTACGAGCCCGGCCAGATCATCCGCTGCCCGGTGGCGCACCATGACGGCAACTATTTCGCCGATCCGGAGACGCTTGCCCGCATCGAAGGCAACGGCCAGGTCGTCTTCCGTTACGCCGAAGGCACCAATCCGAACGGATCGATCAACGATATCGCCGGCGTTATGAACGAGGCCGGCAACGTCCTCGGCCTCATGCCGCACCCGGAAAACCTGATCGAGGCCGCACATGGCGGCTCCGACGGCCGCGCCCTGTTCGAGGGCGTGCTCGGGATCGCCGCGTGAGAGCCATGCTCCGTCCTCTCCGCCCTGCCCTGCTCGTCCTGGCAATGGCGCTCGGCATCGCCGGCTGCCAGTCGAACAAGCCGGAAGCTGTGCTTTCCCCGCCCGGCAAGAGTGCCGCGCTACGCAAGATGGAGAAGGTGGCGCTCGCCGCCCACACCTGCTGGTTCGGCTCCAGGGACCCAGCCTTCAAGGCCTACCGCATGTCGAACGAGCTTGGCTCCTTTTCCGGCCGGCCGCGGTTCCTCATCGTGCCGGCCAAGAGCATGGAATCGCGCCCGCTGCTGGTCGTCCAGTCGGAAGGCCCCGCCGCGCGCGTCGAGGCCTTCGGGCCCCTGCTCGAAGGCGAGCACGGCAAGCGCATTTCCGCCGATTTGAACCGCTGGGCTTCCGGCGATCCGTCCTGCGTGGCGCGGGCCTGAGCCGCAGCCACCGAACCCCGACCGAGCCGACATGACCATCCCCAACGCCATCCCGATCACTCCGGAGCTCGTGGCCGCCCACGGCCTCAAGCCCGACGAATACCAGCGCATCCTCGACCTGATCGGCCGTGAGCCCTCCTTCACCGAGCTCGGCATCTTCTCGGCGATGTGGAACGAGCACTGCTCGTATAAGAGTTCCAAGAAGTGGTTGCGCACGCTGCCGACCAAAGGCCCGCGCGTGCTGGTCGGGCCGGGCGAGAACGCCGGCGTGGTCGACATTGGCGACGGCGATGTCGTGGTCTTCAAGATGGAGAGCCACAACCACCCCTCCTACATCGAGCCCTATCAGGGCGCGGGCACCGGCGTCGGCGGCATTTTGCGCGACGTCTTCACCATGGGCGCGCGTCCCATCGCGGCGATGAACGCGCTGCGCTTCGGCGCGCCGGATCATCCCAAGACGAAGCATCTTGTGTCAGGCGTCGTTGCCGGCATCGGCGGCTATGGCAACGCCTTCGGCGTGCCCGTCGTGGGCGGCGAGGTGAATTTCGACGAGCGCTACAACGGCAATTGCCTGGTCAACGCCTTCGCGGCCGGTCTGGCCAAGGCCGACGGCATATTCCTGTCGCAGGCCAAGGGCGTCGGCCTGCCGGTCGTCTAGCTCGGCGCCAAGACCGGCCGCGACGGCGTCGGCGGCGCGACGATGGCCTCGGCCGAGTTCGACGACAAGATCGAGGAAAAGCGTCCGACCGTGCAGGTCGGCGACCCATTCACCGAGAAATGCCTGCTGGAGGCATGCCTCGAGCTGATGGCGTCCGGCGCCGTCATCGCCATCCAGGACATGGGCGCCGCGGGCCTGACCTGCTCGGCCGTCGAGATGGGCGCCAAGGGCGATCTCGGCATCCGCCTCGAACTCGACAAGGTGCCGGTGCGCGAGGAGCGCATGTCGGCCTACGAGATGATGCTCTCCGAGAGCCAGGAGCGCATGCTGATGGTGCTGCGCCCCGAACAGGAGCAGGAAGCCGAGGCCATCTTCAAGAAATGGGGCCTCGACTTCGCCATAGTCGGCTGGACGACCGACGATCTGCGCTTCCGCGTCATCCACCAGGGCGAGGAGGTCGCCGACCTGCCGATCAAGGAACTCGGCGACGAAGCGCCGGAATATGACCGCCCCTGGGTCGAGACTGCAAAGCCCGCGCCGCTCGCCGAGACCGACGTGCCGCAGGCCGACATCGCCGACGCCCTGCTCAAAATGCTCGGCTCGCCCGACCTCTCCTCCCGCCGCTGGGTCTGGGAGCAGTACGACACGCTGATCCAGGGCAATTCGCTGCAGATTCCGGGCGGCGATGCCGGCGTCGTGCGCGTCGAGGGCCATCCGACCAAGGCGCTCGCCTTCTCAGCCGACGTTACGCCGCGCTATTGCGAGGCCGACCCGTTCGAGGGCGGCAAGCAGGCGATCGCCGAATGCTGGCGCAACCTCTCGGCCGTCGGCGCCCTGCCGCTCGCCGCCACCGATAATCTGAACTTCGGCAATCCCGAGCGGCCCGAAATCATGGGCCAGCTCGTCGGCGCCATCAAAGGCATCGGCGAGGCCTGCCGCGCGCTCGATTTCCCGATCGTTTCGGGCAATGTCTCGCTCTACAACGAGACCAACGGCCGCGGCATCCTGCCGACGCCCGCGATCGGCGGCGTCGGCCTGATCGACGACTGGTCGAAGATGGCGCGCATCCGCTTCGCCGGCCCGGGCGAGCGCATCCTGCTGGTCGGCGCGCCTGCCACCTGGGGCGGCCATCTCGGCCAGTCGATCTATCTGCGCGACATCCACGGCCGCCGCGACGGCTCCGCCCCGCCGGTCGACCTGGCGAAGGAGAAGCTCGCCGGCGACTTCGTCCGCGCCATGATCCGCGCCGGTGCGCTCACCGCCGTGCACGACGTCTCCGACGGCGGGCTGGCTGTGGCGCTGGCCGAAATGGCGATTGCGTCCGGCATCGGCGCCGAGGTGCAGATGCCGGTCGACATCGACCCGATCCCGGTCTGGTTCGGCGAGGACCAGGGCCGCTATCTCGTCACCGTCTCGCGCGCCGACCCCGGCCTGGTGCGCGACATCCAGGACGAAGCGGCCGAACTCGGCATCTCCGCCCCCTGGATCGGCGAGACCGGTGGGCCAGAGCTCAAGCTCGCCGGCGCACGTGCAATCCCTGTTGCCGACCTCAAGGCGGCGCATGAGGGTTGGTTCCCGCGCTACATGGACGCGTGAGGATTGCGCCCCACCCGCTTGCCGCATAGCTTTGGTGTGACTGCTGCAGTGGAAGGGAATCGGCCATGGCGATGGACGCGCACGAGATCGAACGGCTGATCAAGCAGGGCATTCCGGACGCGAAAGTGTCGATCCGGGACCTCGCCGGCGACGGCGACCACTACGCTGCCGAGGTCGTCTCCGCCAGCTTCAAGGGCAAGACCCGCGTCCAGCAGCACCAGATGGTCTACAAGGCCCTCCAGGGCAACATGGGCGGCGTGCTGCATGCACTCGCCCTGCAGACCAGCGCGCCGGAGTGAGGCCGTGACCATCGGCGATTTCGTCAAGGGCGTGGTCTCGGACGTGCTCAACGACATGCTCAAGAAGGCGACGACCACAAAGCGGCGCCGCCGCAGGCGTCGCGCCGCGACACCCACCGAACGCCTGCGCCAAATCGAAAAGCTGCTCAAGCCGGCGAAACGGCAGACGAGCGCCAAGCGGACGGTAAGGAAGCGCTCGAAAGCGCGGCGGCGGGCATCTTAGGCGCACCGCGGCCCAGGCAGGTCCCCTTCATCCGACCAACGCCATCCTCAGTGCGGGAATGTCGTCCAACACCTGATCGACGAAGGCGGCGATACGAGGCGTCCTGCGCAGATCTGGATGCGTAAGCAGATACCAACTCCGGGTGAGCTCATGCACCGGAGGCAAAACCTGAATGAGCGTCTCTTCGGCGTCTCCGAGCGTGGTGGGAAGCGGCGCTACGCCGATCCCCGCCTTTACGGCGGACAGCGTGCCCAGCATGCTGTTGTTACGGTTGACGATGCGCGCGTTCGGCACGGCGAGCGGCAGCCATTTTGCCACGCGGTGGTTCTGCATGATGCCGTCGAAGCCGATCAGGGCGTGATCGGCCAGTTCGGCGATGCTGCCAGGCCGGCCATGCTGCTGCACATAGCTCTTGCTGGCGTAGATCGCCCATACGGAATCGCAGATCTTGCGGCCGACGAGGCTGTCGTCTGCGGGTTCGCCAGAGCGGAAGGCGACGTCGGCCTCGCCCTTGGCGATGTCGAGATAACGATCGCTGGTGACGAACTCCACCGTCAGGCCCGGATAGCGCTCGTAGAAACGGTCGAGCAGACCGGTCGCGACGATGCGCGAGACTGTGGGCTCAGGACAAGTGAGGCGGATAACGCCCTTCAGGTCATGCTTCAGCGCCTGGACCTGACGCTCCAGCCCCATCACCGCCGTCTCGACTGACAGCACCTGGCCGATCAGTGTCTCGCCAAGTTCGGACAGGCGGTAGCCGGAGGGATGGCGCTTCACCAGCGCAAGACCGACGCGGGTTTCGAGCTCCGCCAGCCGGCGGTGCACCGTGGACTGGTTGACGCCCAGCGCCTTGGCGGCAGCGAGCGTGCTGCCATGGCGCGAGACGGCGATCAGGTGGCGCAGGTCATTCCAGTCAAACATCGACGAGACTATGCGCTTTTGCGCGTGGGGTTTGCAAACTCGCTGCTGCCGCCGCGCCCGCCCTCCTGCCACAGTCCGTGCGAACAACGAAGGAGTATGTCATGCACGAGAAAAGCAATGTCGAGACGATGATCGCGGGGCTCAGCGTTGGAGTGACGCGCAGCGCTCAGGACAGCGGCATGGCGAAACTGACGCCGCTGCACCGCGAGGTCGTGACGGGCATGCCGGACCTCGCCGAGCAGGAGGTGCGGGTGCTCTTCGCGACGCTGCTGCCGGGCGACGTAACCCCCTACCATTCGCACCGCTTCCCGGTGACGGTCTACGTTACCGAAGGCACCTTCACCCTCGCGCTGGACGGCCGCGAACCGGTGGCGATCGCGGCCGGGCAGGCCTTCGTCGAGCCGGCCGGCGTCAACATGACCGGCTCCAATGTAGGCACCGCACCGGCGCGAATGGCGCTATTCTACGTCTGCGAACCGGGCGCGCCTTTCGCCGATGCGGTGGCAAAGGAGAAATAGATTCAAGCCGGGAGCTTTTTCCGAGGGCGTTCGGGAGAGGCCGACGCGCCTCCTCTCAAACAAGGCTGACTGACAGATTCTTGCCCACCGCCGACGCCGCCTTCATCAGCGTGTCGAGCTGGATACGGTCATTATCGGGGTCGAGCAGCCGCCCGAGTTGGCTCGCGCTCGTCTTCATGCGACGCGCCATTTCCGACTTGGAAATGTTCTGCGCGGCCATTGCCTGTTCGATCTGGAGCGCAAGGGTGCGCTTGATCGCGGTCGCGGCGACTTCCTCGTAGATGCCTTCATCGCGCAGGAAGCTGTCGAAGCTCTCACCGATATGCGGGTTCTTATTCATAGCGCTGCACTTCCTTCATGCGGGCTGTCGCCAGGTTCAGTTCCTTGTCGGGCGTCTTCTGCGCCTTCTTCACGAAGCCATGCAGCAGCACGATCTGGTTGCCGGTCAGGACGAAGAACACGCGGGCGATCCTGCCCGACGATATGTTTGAGCGGATTTCCCACAGGCCCTTGATGCCCGTCATGGGCGAGCATTTAGGCTTGCCGACCGGCCAGCAGAATTCCAGCGTGGCGATGTCCTCGCCGATGGTCTTGCGGTCTTCCGGCGATAGCTCCATTAGCCATTCCCGAACCGGCCGCCTTCCCGTATCGCTCGCATAGAAAGCTGCCTGCAGAATCTTCGTGGGCATGCTCACCGGCCATCTTTACCTTATGCGATATACTCTTTGCGGTTTTTCCGTCAAGGACGCCCTGCTCCCCGCACGGAAACAAATGAAATAGTCGCCTCCCCGACACGACATTCCCCCGATGCACAGGCCGACAATTCTCCGCGCCATCGTCGGCAGGACGAGCCCGGTTCGCCCCGACATGGGGCGCCCTGGCGCGGTCCGCCGACTCAACCAAGGAGATCCGTCATGTCTGGAAGATCCGCCTTCACCGCGTCACGCACCAGACGGTTCGCGCTCGCCTCGCTGGCGGCCGTTTGCCTGGAGGGCCTCACGATCCCCGCCGATGCCCGCGCGCCCGACGGCGTGAGCCCGGGAAGAAGCTGCAAGACCACCTACATCGGCTCGCACATGCAGAAGGCGAGCAAGCTCGACCGGGCGAAGCAGAAGGCGCGCGGCAACTGGGAGTACCAGGCCTGGAGGAAGTTCGGCGGCAAATACGACGACTGGAAGAAGGCGCAGCTTGCCCAGTACGGCTGCTCTAAGAAGGGCAAGCACCATTTCTGTATTGCCGAAGCCTATCCCTGCTCGCAGATCGAGGAAGTCGAGGGGTAATGTGGGTCCGATGGCGTGGCCGCGCAGCGGACTGCCGGAACGAGCCAGCCCCTCACCAAGGCGTCGGATGATTGTCGATCCGCATCTGGAAGATGAAATAGGTCGGCGAGCAGAACCCCTTGCCCTTGACCTTCGCTAGTCCCGGCGTATCGGCCGGAAAAGCCTGGCACATGTAGTCCTCGCGGCAGAAATCGTCGGCCGAACAGGTCGGCCGGTTGCCGCGCACGACGGCGCCGCCGAGGCAGGAGTCGAAATCGTTGGTCGCGACGCAGAGGTCGAAGGCCTTGCCGCCGGCCAACCCGCAGATCTCGCGCGGCGCGGGCTTTCCCGGCCTGAAGTCGGCGAAAGCGCGGTCCCGATCGGTGCAGGCGCGGTAGGCGATGCCTGCCGGCACGCCTATTTTCGGCGGGCGGCAGGTATAGGTCTCACGGTTGATCGTCGGAGCTTTTGCCGTGAACGGGGCGGAGATCTTCATCCGGTCGTTGAACGGTCGCGCCTCGTCGGTCGCGATCTCGCCGCTGACGCACGGATGACCGGAGAACATCTTTGGCGAGTCCACCGGCAGCAGGCACTGGCCGAGCTTCGGTGCGACTGCGCTGGCGCTCGCCAGCGCCGTGCAGGCCAGCCCCGCCTCGCAGCCCCAGCCTGATACAAACCCCGCCGCCTCGTCCGGCAGCAGGCAGGACATGCCGGCCTTGGCGGGCGCATAGGCCACTTGTCCCCCCGACCAGGCGCCCGGCGGCGCCGAGGAGAGCTGGCGGAACCGGTCGGGCTCCCTGCCCTCCGCCATAGCCCCGAGCCAGGCTGCACGTCGCGGCAGTTCGGCCGCGACATGCGGCGAGATGCCGACCTCGATCCGGTTCAGCGGCGAGGAGTCCGCGTCGTCCTTGCCGATGACATGGAAGCCCGCCGTCGAGCCCGCCTGGTGGCAGCCCTGGCACGAGCCGTTCTCCAGCCGCGCCACCAGCGCCTCCGGCGATTTCAGGAGGCGCATGCCGTCGAACGACACGTCCGCAAACGCAGCCGCGTCGAACAGCGGCTGGAACGGCCGGTTGGCGAGCCGCACGCTGCCGAAGGTCGAATAGGACACGACCTTTCGCGCCAGAAATTTTTCGGGGACGTCATAGACGCCCAGGTCGATCGCAGCGCTGTTCTCCGAGATATAAGCCGCCAACTCGGCCCTGAGCGTCTCGTCGGAGGCCAGCGCCTCCGTATCGGGCGTATTCTCCAGCGGCTTCTTGGTGACGGTGTCGCCGTCGAGGCCGAAGATGCGCATGAGATAGGCCGCCTGACCGCCGAACTCTGTCTCCTGGCCGGAGGGAAAGCGCACCACCTGCGCATTGAGCTCCAGCTGCTTCAGCCGCAGCCCGTCGAGCATGCCGCCCGTCAGCCAGCCGGCATCCACCGCCTCGTCGAGAACGGGCGTCCAGCGCGCTGCGACGCCCTCGCAGCCGCCGTCGGGGTCGGGCGGGAGCGTATAGACCGCGTTGACGTTGAACGGCATGCGCGATGCCATCGTGCGGCCCTTGGCCTTGAACCTGTAGGCGAGGCGGTAGATCAGCCGAATTTCGCCGCAGCCTTGCGCGCCGCGCAGATCGGAAAAATCCTTGCGGTCCATGCGGTTGACGATCGCGACGAGCCGCAGCCGCGCAGCGTTGGCGGAAAGCCAGCGCATGTCCATGACGCGTCCGACATTGCCGTCGGTCACCTCGTAGAGAATGCGCCCGCCGGCCTTCATCTCGGCCCGAAGTTCCGCCACGTCGGCGGAGATGATCGAGACGATCGCGCGATACGCCGCCGAGCGGTCGTGCAGCCTGCCCAGCCCCTCGCCCGGCGGCATTCCGAACAGGTCCTCGAAGGCAAACCCCTTGCCTTCCAGCTCGGTCAGGAGCGCCCGGTCGTCGAGATAGAGCACCGGCGACGATGCCAACGCTGGCGAGGCGGACAGGAGCGCCGCGAGAAGACACAGGAGACGGATCATCTGGCCCCGGATCTCGCGAACAGCTCCATCAGCACCGGCGGCAGCAGCGTCGGCAGGTCCTCCGCGATCAAGCCGGGACCGAAGCGGCTGCCCGCCTCGGCGTGGATCCACACGGCCGCGCAACTCGCCGCAAAGGGGTCCATGCCCTGCGCCGTGAGGCCAGCGACGAGGCCGGCCAGCACGTCGCCGGATCCGGCTGTCGCGAGCCATGGTGAACCGTTGGAATTGATGACGGCGCGTCCGTCGGGGGCCGCGACCACCGTGTCCGGCCCCTTCAGCACCACCACGGCATGCGACCGCTCCGCTGCCTTGCGCGCCTTCTCGACCTTGGACAGCGAGGCATCGCGCGCGATGTCGCCGAACAGTCGCTCGAACTCCCCCGCATGCGGCGTCATCACGAGCCTCGCCTTCGACGCACCGGCCGAGATGAACAGCGAGGCCGGCGCATCGGCAAAGGCCGTGAAGGCGTCGGCGTCGAGCACCAGCGTGAACGGCGCGGAGGCGTTATCGAGCAGCGCCAGCGCGGTCTCCCTCAGCCGTCCGGGATCGCCGAAGCCCGGCCCGAGCACCGCCGCGCGCACCTTGCGCTCGGCAACGAACCCGACTGCGTCGGCAGCACCTTCGATCCGGCGCAGTATCACCGAGGTCAGATGCGCGGCATTGACCTGGAGTGCGGCCGGCGGCGACAGCACGGTCACGGCCCCGGCGCCTGCCCGCGCAGCGGCCATCGCCGACAGCCGCGCGGCACCCGTCGCAGTCGGCCGGCCGGAGAAGACGGCGACGTGACCGCGCGCATACTTGTGCGTGTCGCTCGAGGGGAACGGCAGCGCCGCTTTCCACAGCACCGGCAGGTTCTCGTTGAGGGCGCGCGACCCGACGCTGCTGTCCGCAATACCGATGTCGGCCACCACGACCTCGCCGCAGAGCGACCGGCCGGGTTCGAGCAGGTGCCCGGGCTTCTTGCGCACGAAGGTAACGGTCACGTCGGCCTTCACGCAGGGCCCGTCGGCGCGCCCTGTCAGTCCCGACAGGCCCGACGGCAGGTCGACCGCGACCACCGTCCCGCCCGCGCTTTCGATCGCATCAAAAACGGGCCCGAAAGCGGCATCGAGCGGCCGCGCCAGGCCGGCGCCGTAGAGCGCGTCGACGACAATGCTTGCCGGATCGGGGCGATAGTCGCCGAAGGGTCTCGCTTCGACCGGACAGTCCCGCGCCGCCAGTTCCGCGTCGCTGCCCGCCCTCGGCGTGCCATGCGCCCAGACGTTCACCGCGCAGCCGGCCTGCGCCAGCAGTCGCGCGACCACGTAGCCGTCGCCGCCATTGTTGCCGGGGCCGCAAAGCACGTCGAAACGCGCCGTGCCCGGATAGCGGCGCAGCACTTCGGCCGCGACGGCCGCGCCGACGTTCAGCATCAGCCGATAGCCGTCGAACGGCCCCGCTTCGATCGCGGCGCGGTCGACATCGGCCATCTCGTCCGGAGAGAGGATTTCGTGCGGCATTGTGGCGTGGAGATTCCTCAGCCCAGTCAAGCTAGCCTGCTTGCGCCGGTTCTGGCAAACCGGCAATGTGCTTATGATTTGGGCGTTTTGCCTTGCAAATGCGCAGTCCGGACATCTGGCGTCAGATGTCGCTAGGGCGCGGATGGACGGCAAGAGCGGGGCGTCCATACCAAACTGCGGCGCCCGCCCCGGTGGGCGTCGTTTTTGATGAGTGGCATCGAGCGGGCCGGGTCTGGCATGCTTCGTGCTTCGAGTGGTCCGGGACGGGCCCTTTCGCCCGTTTTCCCCTATGCGGAGGCTATGTCCAGATGAAGAAGATCGAAGCGATCATAAAACCGTTCAAGCTCGACGAGGTGAAGGAAGCGCTGCAGGAAGTCGGTCTGCAGGGCATCACCGTGACCGAGGCGAAGGGTTTCGGTCGCCAGAAGGGCCACACCGAACTCTATCGCGGCGCCGAATATGTCGTCGACTTCCTGCCCAAAGTGAAGGTCGAGATCGTGCTTGGCGACGATGCGGTCGAAGCGGCCATTGACGCCATCCGAAAGGCGGCGCAAACGGGTCGGATCGGCGATGGAAAGATTTTCGTGTCGAACATCGAGGAAGTCATCCGCATCCGCACGGGCGAAACCGGCCTCGACGCCGTCTGATCGACACAACGTCGACGTAACAACACTCGTCATCCACTAGGGAAAACGACTCATGACGACAGCCAAAGACATCATGAAGCAGATCAAGGACAACGACATCAAGTTCGTCGACCTTCGCTTCACCGACCCCAAGGGCAAGCTTCAGCACGTGACGATGGATGTCGCCGAGGTCGAGGAGGACATGTTCGCCGACGGCGTGATGTTCGACGGCTCGTCGATCGCCGGCTGGAAGGCCATCAACGAGTCCGACATGGTGCTGATGCCGGATCCCGATACCGTCCACATGGACCCCTTCTTCGCGCAGTCGACCATGGTCATCCTGTGCGACATCCTCGATCCGATCTCCGGCGAGGCTTACAATCGCGATCCGCGCGGCACGGCCAAGAAGGCCGAGGCTTATATGAAGTCCGAAGGCATCGGCGACACGGTCTTTGTCGGCCCGGAAGCCGAGTTCTTCGTGTTCGACGACGTCAAGTACAAGGCCGATCCCTACAATACCGGCTTCAAGCTCGACTCGACCGAACTGCCGTCGAACGACGACACCGACTACGAGACCGGCAATCTCGGTCATCGTCCGCGCGTCAAGGGCGGCTATTTCCCCGTTCCGCCGATCGACAGCCTGCAGGACATGCGCTCCGAGATGCTGACGGTGCTCGCCGAGATGGGCGTGCGCGTCGAGAAGCATCACCATGAGGTCGCCGCCGCCCAGCACGAACTCGGCATCAAGTTCGACGCGCTGGTGCGCAACGCCGACAAGATGCTGATCTACAAATATGTCGTGCATCAGGTCGCCAACGCCTACGGCAAGACGGCCACGTTCATGCCGAAGCCGATCTTCGGCGACAACGGCTCGGGCATGCACGTCCACATGTCGATCTGGAAGAACGGCAAGCCGACCTTCGCCGGCAACGAATATGCCGGCCTGTCGGAGACCTGCCTGTTCTACATCGGCGGCATCATCAAGCATGCCAAGGCGATCAACGCCTTCACCAACCCGCTGACCAACTCGTACAAGCGTCTGGTCCCGGGCTATGAAGCGCCGGTGCTTCTCGCCTATTCGGCGCGCAACCGCTCCGCCTCCTGCCGCATCCCCTTCGGCTCCTCGCCGAAGGCGAAGCGCGTCGAGATTCGCTTCCCCGATCCGGGCGCGAACCCCTATCTCGGCTTCGCGGCGCTCCTGATGGCCGGCCTCGACGGCATCAAGAACAAGATCCACCCCGGCCAGCCGATGGACAAGGATCTCTACGACCTGCCGCCGAAGGAACTGAAGAAGATCCCGACCGTCTGCGGCTCGTTGCGCGAGGCGCTCCAGTCGCTCGACAAGGACCGCGGCTTCCTCAAGGCCGGCGGCGTCTTCGACGACGACCAGATCGACTCCTATATCGAACTCAAGATGGCCGAAGTCATGCGCTTCGAGATGACCCCGCACCCGGTCGAGTTCGACATGTACTATTCGGTGTAAGGCGCAGCCTTCACCCGACCCACATCGACCCCGGCGGAAACGCCGGGGTTTTTCTTTGCGCGGTCGGCTGCCTTGGCGGACGCCGGTCAGATCAGAACGTCGTGGTAGCCGAGGGCTTCCTCGAGCTCGGTTTCCTCGTAGCGGAAGTGCGACCGCACGAAACGCTCAAGCTCGCCGAAGGTCTTTCTGAGGCGGTCATACGCCTCGCGCCCCGGAGACGACAGGATGGAGCTGGCGCCTTGCCCCAGGTCTTCGATCAAGGCATGGATGACGAGGTGCTCCACGGCAAGGCGATCGACGACGCGGCGAAGCCCTTCGCTTCCCTCTCGCCGCAGATGCGGAAAGATCTCCGTGTCCTCGCTGGTGTGATGGAACGAGAGCATCTGGCACTCGCGGCCGCACATCGCACCGAACCTGCGGTAATTGCGTGCCATTTCGAGTTCCGGTACGGCCTCCGCCAGTTCGGCCGCCTTGGCGTAGTCCGCCTCGATGGCGTCGACCATCGCACGAACCCCATCGATCTCCTGAAGGTGCATGCGATGGATCATGGCGAGCCTTTGACCGATGGCCCGGTGAAGACGCGTCGCGCCCTCGATCTTCGGCGCTTTCGGCCGCGTCGTTTCATCGAGCAGGTTGATGGTCACCATCGGAATCTGAATACCCTGCAAGACCTGAGCGGGAAAACTGGGGCGCTCAACTGCCCTTGCCAACCAGATCGTCCGCCAGCGCATTCAGGTCCGCCACCTTGAGGAAGTCCTCATGCGCTCGCAGAAGGTTCATCCGCAGATTGTTGCGGATGTAGTCGTAGTCGTGCTCCACGATATCCTTGTGGATCGGAAGCGCGGCGTGGATCAGTTTCGCCATCGGCTCGGCCACCTTGCGCACCGGCCGCGGCGCGCTGGCCTGGGTCGCCTCGAGACGCTCGCGCACGAGCTGGCGCGCCTCCTGCCAGAAATCATCGGGCGCGCCCGCGGGCAGCGGATGACGCGCGAACACCGACGCCGCGACCTCCTCGATCGCCGCCGGCAGGCGGCGCTGGCGCAGTCCCGCCGCCGGGCGTATGGCTCCCTCCAGCATCTCCGCAAGCATCGCGGTAGCGGGGGGGAAGCTCTGCCAGCACGCGGCCGTCAGCTTTTCCTGGAAATCCTGCTCCGAAAACAGCTTCTGCCAGTAGACGCCCGCTCTCACGCGGCAGAACTCCACCACGCATTTCTGCGCCAGGAACGCCGACCTCGCATCGAGGAAGTCGGCGAGTTCCGCCGCCGAAGCGATCGGCGGAGTCTTGCGGAAGACGGTGGAAACGAGGTTGTCGAGGAGGCCCATGCGGCTCTTGTCCTTGTTGGTTGCCCAGACTAACCGCCACCGGGCCGGCGCGCCAGCCACTCGCGCCTTGCCCGGGCGGACCGATTCTAAAGTTGTATGCACAACCGCCTCCTACAAGTGTTACCAAATTCCCAACGTCGGATGAGTCCGTATGGGATGGGATTCGTCACGGGGTGTGCGGGGCGCAGGTCTCGCAGGGTGGAGAATGAGACGGCGGCTTCTCTCAATGCCGCGACAAAGGAGGAGGGAATGCGAAATGGCAACGCCTGATCGCGTCAGTTACTGGAACAAGACCAAGAACCTCATGTTCGTCATGTTGGCTCTCTGGGTGTTCTTCGGATACGTCATCCACATGTTCGTGGGATCGCTCAACAACATCGTCATCCTCGGCTTCCCGTTCGGCTACTACATGGCCGCGCAGGGCTCGCTGATTGCCTTCGTCGTCATGCTGTTCGTCTTCGCCGGACGCCAGAATGCGATCGACGAAGAGCATGGCGTGGCCGAAGATTGATCGGGAGGACGACCATGGCCAACACAACCGCAAGCGGAGGCGATTTCACCTCCAATCTCGGCCGCATCTACGGTATCTACACCGGCGGCTTCATCGCCTTCATCATCCTGATGGCGATCCTCAGCGCGATGGGCGTGCCGAACCGCATCATCGGCTACCTGTTCGTGGGCTTCACGATCATGATCTATGCCGTCATCGGCATTCTCTCCCGCACCATGCAGGTCGGCGAATACTACGTCGCCGGACGCCGGGTGCCTGCGATCTACAACGGCATGGCGACAGGCGCGGACTGGATGTCCGGCGCCTCCTTCGTCGGCATGGCGGGCACGCTTTACGCGCTCGGCTATGACGGCCTTGCCTTCGTGCTGGGCTGGACCGGCGGCTATGTTCTGGTCGCGGTGCTCGTCGCGCCGTTCCTGCGCAAGTTTGGCGCCTACACGGTTCCGGACTTCCTGTCGGCCCGTTACGGCGGCAATCTCGCCCGCTTCATCGGCGTGATCGTGCTGTTTTCCTGCTCGTTCACCTATGTCGTCGCGCAGATCTATGCGACCGGCATCATCTCGGCCCGCTTCCTCGGCCTCGACTTCAACGTCGCGGTCTATGTGGGTCTTGCCGGCATTCTCGTCTGCTCGATGCTCGGCGGCATGCGCGCCGTCACCTGGACGCAGGTCGCACAATATATCGTGCTCATCATCGCCTACCTGATCCCCGCGATCTGGATGTCGACGGTGAAGACCGGCATCCCGATTCCGCAGTTGATGCAGGGCCAGGCCCTGGCGAACATCACCGCGCTCGAGACTGCGCAGGGCATCGCCGTCCACCATGTCACGCCGTTCGTGCATGGCGGCTACAACGCACTGAACTACTTCCTGTTGATCCTCTGCCTGATGGTCGGAACGGCATCTCTGCCGCACGTCCTGATGCGCTACTTCACCACCCCGTCGGTGCGTGAGGCGCGCGTTTCGGTCGCCTGGTCGCTGCTGTTCATCTTCTTCCTCTACTTCACGGCGCCGGCCTACGCGGCGTTCGCCAAGTGGACGATGCTCGATCTGGTGGCTTCTGGCCTGACGCCGGAGAATATCGGCGAAAAGGCATCGTGGATGTTCCGCTGGGCCGCGGCCGACAACGCTCTCGTGCAGATCTGCGGCAAGGCGGCGGTTGATGCCGCTGCGGTCGCCGCCGCCTGCGCCGAGAAGGGCGTCACCGCGCTCGCATTCGGAGACATCAGCCTGAACGCCGACATGATCGTATTGGCGACCCCGGAAATGGCGGGCATGCCCTATGTCATCTCCGGCCTCGTCGCCGCCGGCGGTCTCGCAGCCGCGCTGTCCACCGCGGACGGCCTGCTGCTGGCCATCGCCAACGCCCTCAGCCACGACATCTACTACAAGATGATCGACCAGAATGCGCCGACCTCGCGTCGTCTCATCGTGTCGCGCATCCTGCTCGTCGTCGTGGCGATCATGGCGGCCTACGTTGCCTCGACCAAGCCCGGCGACATCCTGGCGATGGTCTCCTGGGCGTTCTCGCTCGCGGCAGCTGGTCTCTTCCCGGCGCTGGTGCTCGGTGTGTGGTGGAAGCGCACCAACTCGGCCGGCGCCATCGCGGGCATGATCGCGGGCTTCGGTCTCTGCTTGTATTACCTGCTCGGCACCCGTTATGGCGCCATCGGGTTCTACGAAATGTGGAGCGGGCTTTCGACCGCATCGCCGGAAGCGGTGGCCAAGTATGCGGAGCTGAAGGCGGCGGTTGCCTCGGCGGCTCCGGATGCCCAGGCTGCGGCCATGACTGCGCTCGACAAGCATGCGCAGACGATCGCCAACTGGTGGGGCGTGAAGAACCTCTCGGCAGCCGCCTTCGGTCTGCCGGTCGGCTTCGCAGTCATGATCGTCGTGAGCATGTTCACGAAGGCACCGTCGCAGGCGATGCAGGACTTCATCGAAGAAATCCGCGTTCCGCGCGGCAAGTCGATGATGGAAGAAAAGACCGCCTGATCGGGCAGGTTACGACAACGAGGGCGGGGTCCGGCGACGGACCCCGCTTTCTTTTCACGACCATCGCTGCGATACAGTGCAGCAATTCGGAAAGCGACGCATGAACGAGTTCTGGGCCCACTGGTACATCCACATCCCCAATTTCGCGCTCGCGGCGGTGGCCTACACGCTCGTCGGACGCTTCGTACTCGGGCTGTTCGTGCCGGAGAACTGGGACAACTACATCTGGCGCTTCTTCCGCCTGATCACGGATCCCTTCGTCCGCCTCGTCCGGGCGATCACGCCGAGCGCGATCGCTGGGCCGGCGATCGTCGTGCTGGCCTATCTTTGGGTGATGGCGCTCCGCTTCGTCTTCCTGGCGACGATGATAAATCTCGGCCTCGCGCCGACGGCGGGAGTGTGACGATGGAACGCAACGTTCTCGTGCCCGTCATGGCACTGTCGATCCTCAACGGCATCTTCTCGCCCTTCATGCTGATCGTCTATCTCGCGAACTGGTTCTGGTATCCGGGCACGTTCCTGCCCTCGTCGCCCGAGATTATCGCGATGCTGAGTTCGATCATCTTCTCGACGCTGACGCTGATGGTGTCCGGGGTGCCGGCGGCTCTCTACGAGCGTGCGAAAGGCCCCGAAGGTGGCGCGGTTGCAGGCATGATCTGGATCGCAGCGGCTGCCGTCCTGACGCTCCCGGCCATTCCTAATGCTTTGAAAGCGCTGGGTTTCTAACCTAGCGCCGCGATCACCTTCGCCGCCGCCAGCATGTCCGCCTTGCGGAAGGCGCGTCGGGCTATCGCCTCCGCATCCGTGCCCCACATCTCGATGTTCCAGTCTTCGTCGACATGGGCGGCGTCCCATGCCCTGTCGAGGTCCAGAGCCCCCGCCTCGACCGCCAGCGCCAGCAATGCCGATCCGGTAAGCGTCGTCATCACATGCATCGCGGCAAGCCGCAGCGGCTCGCTACGCGCGGCGATGTGCCGGCGCACCGCCTCGATCGACTCCGCCGGCTGCGCGACGTGCATCACGCCCTCGGCAAGGATGAAGCGAGCCCCGACCTGCCGACGGGCCCAGTCGAGCACGGGGTCCCACGCCGCCGCCTGGCGCTCGACGAGCGGCCGGGGAGAGCCGGCACGATAGAGGAGAAGATCGGTGCCGGCATAGTTGACGATGTCATCCGCCACCGGCTGCGGATCCTTGGCGACGCCGTCCACGGTCGAGTTGGCGATGCGCGTGACCGGCATGGCGACTGGATCGATATGGCTCTCCTGGGCGGCGAATTCGTCGGCGACGAGGCGTGCCGCCCCTTCGGTCGGCAGGATCAGTAGCGCGCGTCCGGGCGTTCGCACCGGCTTGCCGTCGAGCAGGATCGCGTAGCCGCCGTCACGTTCGCCGACCGACACCTCGGCATAGAAGCGTTTCGGCAACGGCATCTTGGACTGGATCTGCGCCCGGCGGATCGGATCCGGGTCCGAGAGATAAAGGCCTGCCTCAAGGTCTCCGAGAATGTCGCGCATGGTCCAGTTTCCGTCAGGTGCCGGCGGCCGCGGGCCGAGGCCTGTTCACGATCACGATTCCAGCCGCGATCATCCCGAGGGCCAACAGCAACCGGAGGGTCATTGGCTCGTCGAGGACGAGCGCGCCCATCAGAACGCTGAATGCGGGCGTGAGAAAGGCAAAGCTGGAGAGGCCGGACGCGGGATAGTGCCGCACCAGCCAGAACCAGAGGAGATAGGTGAAGGCGGATATGAAGACCGCCTGGAACAGCAGCGTCCCGGTCGCCAGCGCCGTCACCTCGCGAAAGGCCGGCCCGCTGACGGCCAGAAGCGGCACCGTGACCAGCGCCGAGACTGCGAGCTGGTAGAGCAGCACCTTCTCTGCCCCCGCCGTCGACAGCCGGCTGCCCTTGATGACGATGATCGTCGCAGCCCACAGGATGCCGGCGCCGAGGCACATCAGGTCGCCGATCCAGGCGTCCGGACCCGGCAGGCTCAGCTCGTCCGAGAAGATGACGGCGACGCCGGCGAAGGCCAGGACGAGGCCCGCGACCTTGCCCAGATCCATCCGTTCGCCAAGCATGAAATGCCCGCCCAGGAGCACCCAGAAGGGCATCGTGTTGGTCATCAGCGCGCTGCGGGCGACGCTCGTATAGTCCAGCCCCTTGAAGATCAGCAGGAATTCGAAGCCGAACAGGGCTCCGGCCGCGATCCCCGCCCACAGCGTTCCGTCCCTGGCAAACAGTGGAATGCCGCGAATCGCGCACCACACCCAGACGAGCACCGTGGCGATGGCCGAGCGGACGAGCGTCAGGAAAACCGGATCGAAACCGCCGTTCGCGATCTTGACGGCGACGCCGTTGAGCCCCCACGAGAAGGTGAGGAAAATCATCAGGCCGACGGCGAGTCCGTCGAGCGTGACGGGCCGCGCGACAGTGGAGGCAGACCTCACGCTCACTCCGCGCTCGCTTCGTCGAAGCCCAGCAGGTTCCATGCCTGCACCATATGCGGCGGCAAGGGCGCTGTGACGTCGATCTTGCCGTGTTCGGGATGCGGAATGATGATCCGTCGCGCGTGGAGATGCAGCTTGTTCTGCAGGCCGCCCGGAAAGTCCCAGTTGGTGTCCGCCTCAAAATATTTCGGATCGCCGATGATCGGGCAGCCGATCGCGGCCGCGTGCACGCGCAGCTGGTGGGTGCGGCCGGTATAGGGCTCCATCTCCAGCCAGGTCAGCGTCTGCGCCGCCTGCTCGACGATGCGATAGTAGGATACCGCATGATCGGCACCCTTCTCGCCATGTTTGGCGACGCGCATCCGGTCGCCGTCCGGCGTCGCCTCCTTGACCAGCCAGGACGAGATCTTGTCCTCGTGCTTCGGCGGCACGCCTTTCACCAGCGCCCAGTAGGTCTTTTTCGTTTCCCGCGCACGGAAGGCTTCCGCGAGCTTCATCGCGGCGAGCCGCGTGCGCGCGACGACCAGCACGCCCGACGTGTCGCGGTCGAGCCGGTGCACGAGGCGAGGCTTCTCGCCCTTCTTGTTGCGCCAGGCCTCCAGCATGTCGTCGACATGACGCACGACGCCTGACCCGCCCTGCACGGCCAGGCCCGCCGGCTTGTTGAAGACGAACACCTTGTCGTCCTCGTAGAGCAGCATCTTGGCGAGAACGTCGCCGTCCTCCTGGCCGCGGATGGTCTTTGCGGTCAGCGGCGCGCCGTCCTTGCGGTCGATGTCGAGCGGCGGTACCCGCACCAGTTGGCCGGGCTCGACGCGCGTGTCGGCCTTGACGCGGCCGCCGTCGACGCGGATCTGGCCGGAGCGCAGCAGCTTCTGGAGATGTCCGAAGCCGAGGCCCGGATAATGCGACTTGAACCAGCGATCGAGCCGCATGCCCGCTTCGCCGGCGTCCACCGCGATCTGTTCGACGCCTGACATTGATCAAAATTCCGTTAAGCCCGGCGCAATAGCATCAGGCGAGGCTTCTTGCGAGCCACAATCCGGCAAAGATGGCCGCCAGCGTGCCGACGATGGTCGCGCCAACGTAGAGTGCTGCCATCTGATGCGCGCCGCGCTCCCACAGCACGGCCGCATCGAGGGAGAAGGCCGAGAAGGTTGTAAAGCCGCCAAGGATGCCGGTCGCCAGGAAAAGCCGCATCTCCTGGCTCGCACCAAACCTGCGCGCGATCAGCTCTATCATCACGCCCATTGCGAAACATCCGGCCAGGTTCACGAAGATCGTGCCCCACGGAAAGGACGGGCCGAACCAGCGCAACGACGCCATGTTGACGAGGTGCCGGAACGACGAGCCGATCGCGCCGCCGGCGGCGACAATGAGGAGGTGCTTCATGGGAGTGTTCTGGCTGGGGGCCGCGACCGCGTCAATCGTCTCGCGAGTTTGCACGATGGGTCAAGGCTTCCGCTCGCTTCTCAGTTTCGCCCAGAAATCCAGCCTCTTCCTAACCTCGCGCTCGAACCCGCGTTCCGGCGGATCGTAGAATTTCTGCCGGCCCATCTTCTCCGGGAAATAGTCCTGGCCGGAGAACGCGTCGGGTTCGTCGTGGTCGTAGCGGTAGCCGGCGCCGTAGTCCTCCTCCTTCATCAGCTTGGTCGGTGCGTTGAGGATGTGCTTGGGCGGCAGCAGCGAGCCGTGTTGCTTCGCCGCGGCCGTTGCCGCCTTGAAGGCTGTGTAGACCGCGTTCGATTTCGGTGCGGTGGCGAGATAGACGCAGGCCTGCGCGAAGGCCAGTTCGCCCTCTGGCGAACCCAGATAGTCGTAGGCGTCCTTCGCCGCGATGGCGATCGTCAGCGCTTGCGGGTCGGCGAGCCCGATATCCTCCACCGCCATGCGCACCAGGCGGCGGCCGAGATAGAGCGGGTCCTCGCCCGCGTCGAACATGCGCGCGAGATAGTAGAGCGCGGCATCCGGATCGGACCCGCGCACCGATTTGTGCAGCGCCGAGATCAGATTGTAGTGGCCGTCCTGGCCCTTGTCGTAGATCGGCGCGCGCCGCTGGACGATGCGTTGCAGCCCGGTCTGGTCGAACTCTTCGCCCGGCTTCGCCGCCCGCCAGACCTCCTCCGCCAGCGTCAGCGCCGCGCGGCCGTCGCCGTCGCTCATGCGCACCAGCATCTGGCGCGCATCGGGATCGAGCGGCAGCGCCCTGCCCTGTTCGGCTTCGGCCTTGGCGAGCAGTTTGCCGATGCTCTCTTCCGAATGCGATTGGAAGGTCAGCACCCGAGCGCGCGAAAGAAGTGCTGCGTTGAGCTCGAACGAAGGATTCTCCGTCGTCGCGCCGACCAGCACGACCGTGCCGTCCTCCATCACCGGCAGGAAGGAATCCTGTTGCGCCCGGTTGAAACGGTGGATCTCGTCGACGAAGAGCAGCGTCTGCCGCCCGTTGGCGCGCCTCAGGCGCGCCGCGTCGAACACTCGCTTCAGGTCGGCAACCCCGGAAAACACCGCCGAGATCTGCTCGAACGCGAGGTTCGTCTCGCCGGCCAAAAGGCGCGCCACCGTCGTCTTGTCGGTCCCCGGAGGTCCCCAGAAGATCATCGAGCCGAGCGTGCCGGAGCGGATCATCCGCGTCAGCGCCCCGTCCTCGCCGGTCAGGTGTTCCTGGCCGACGACCTCGTCGAGATGCGTCGGCCGCAGCCGGTCGGCCAGCGGCCGGCCGGGTTCCGGCGGTTTCGATGAAGGGTCGTCGAACAGGTCGGCCATCAGTAGCGCAGGACTTGCGTCATCAGCCGGCCCTCGCGCTCCACGGTGAAGCGCCACAGCCGCGTCTGCTGGGCGGCGGCGGCCTGCATCTGCTCGACCGTATCGATCTGGCGGCCGTTGACGGCCCGCACGATATCGCGCGGCTGCAGACCGACGCGCGCGGCAGTCGAGTTGCGCGCCGTATCCACGATCACGACGCCGCGCAGGTTGGTCGGCAGTCCGAGCCGATCGGCGCTGCGCGGCGACAGGTCCGTCACCTTTGCGCCGCCGAACGGGCTGTTGCCGTCGATGGTGATCTCGCGATTGGACTTGCCCTCGGGCGCGCGCTCCAGCCTAACCTTGACCTCTGTCTCTTTGCCCTGGCGCAGGATCGTCAGCGCGACCTCGGCATCGATATTCTGCGTGGCGAGCCGGTAGCCCAGCGCGTCGACATGCTCGATCGCCGAACCGTTCATGGCCAGCACCACGTCGCCTGGCTTCAGGCCCGCCCGCGAGGCCGGACTATCGCTGTCGACCGACGAGATCAGCGCGCCCGACGGCTTCGGCAGGCCCAGCGCCTCCGCGACCTGCGGCGTCACTGCCTCGAATCCGGCGCCGACATAGGGTCGCTCGAACACGTCGCTGCCGCTTTCGGCAGCGGTCACCACGGCCCGCACCATGTTGGACGGAATGGCGAAGCCAATGCCGTTCGAGCCACCGCCGCGCGAATAGATCGCCGTGTTGATGCCGATCAGCCGGCCCGCCATGTCGATCAGCGCGCCGCCGGAATTGCCCGGATTGATCGCCGCGTCGGTCTGGATGAAGAAGCCGAAATCCGAAATGCCGACCCGGTTGCGCGCCAGCGCCGAGACGATGCCGCTGGTCGTCGTCTGGCCGACGCCGAACGGATTGCCCATCGCAAGCACCAGATCGCCGACTTCGAGCGCGTCGCTGTCGCCGATGGGAATGGTCGGGAATGGCTTGTCCGATTCGATCCTCAACACCGCGAGGTCGACCCGCTCGTCCTTCAGGATCACCTTGCTCTCGAACTCGCGTCCGTCCGACAGCGCCACCTTCACCTCGTCGGCGTCGCGGATGACATGGTAGTTGGTGACGACGATGCCCGACTTGTCCACGATCACGCCGGAGCCGAGCGAGGACTGCTCGCGCGGCGGCATCGCACCCCCGCCGCCGAAGAACCGCTCGAAGAATGGATCTCCCATGAAGGGCGAATTCTGCTGCACCATCTGGGAGGCGTAGACGTTCACGACGGCCGGCGCCGTCTGCTTGACCAGCGGCGCGAAGGAGAGCTGGACCTCCTCGCGCCCGAACGGGACGCGCTTGTCGACCGTGCCGGTCTGCGCGCCCTCGGTTCCCCGCAGCAGATTGCCGAAGAGGTCGCGGATCGAGCCGTTGTCCTGCGCGAACGACCCACCCGCGGCGAGAGACGCACACAGCGCGAGCGTCCAGATGAACTGCCGTTTCTTCAACGCGAATCTCCCTCGGCGAGATGGCTTGGAACCGTGCGTCATTGTCACCGCGATTGTGCAAATTGAAAGGCTGAGGATCGCCCGCGACGCCGGTCGGCGCAATTCCGGCAGCGCTGGGACAGTCGCAGACCCATCAGGGGCACGGGTTCCCCGTGCGCTGATGGATCGCGTCCACCGCCTCCTGCATCTCCTTTGTCCAGTTCACCCCCGCCGACGACAGCGCCATGTCGAGCTGGGCGATCGAGGTGGCACCGATGATGTTCGACGTCACGAAGGGCCGGCTGGCCACGAACGCATTGGCAAACAGCGCCGGCTCCAAGCCAAACGAACGTGCGAGTTCGTTATATTCGAACTGCACTTGCGCCGCATTCGGCGTCTCGTAGCGCTGCCCGCGGTTGAAGAGCTGCGACCGGGAGCCTTGTGGCCGCGCGCCGTGGTCGTATTTCCCGGTGAGATAGCCCTGCGCCAGCGGCGAATAGGCGAGAAAGCCGACCTCCTCGCGGTCGCAGACCTCGGCCAGGTTCGTCTCGAAGGTGCGGTTGACGAGGTTGTAGGCGTTCTGCAGCGAGGCCGGTCGCGGACCGGTGCCCTTCTCGCTCTCGAAGACATAGCGCATCACGCCCCACGAGCTTTCGTTGGACAGGCCGAAATGGCGGATCTTGCCGGATTGCACGAGTTCCTCGAACACCGCGATGATATCCGCGATCGGCGCCTCGTCGGCGTCGCGCGATGCCGGCCAGTTGCCGACGCGCGTCGGGTTCGCGCCCCAGGGCACCCTCCGCTCGGGGAAGTGGATCTGGTAGAGGTCGATATGGTCGGTCTGGAGCTTTCTGAGCGACCCTTCGACCGCGTGCAGGATGTCGGTGCGAACGAGTCTCGACGGCCGGCCGCCGCGGAACCAGTCCATCGGCGTGCGGCCGACCACCTTGGTCGCCAGCACGACCTTGTCGCGGTTGCCCCGCGCCTTCATCCAGTTGCCGATGTAGGTCTCGGTCCTCCCCTGCGTCTCGGCCTTCGGCGGGATCGGATAGAGTTCGGCCGTATCGAGGAAGTTCACGCCGCGCTCGAAGGCGTAGTCCATCTGCGCGTGGCCTTCGGCTTCCGTGTTCTGCTGGCCCCAGGTCATGGTTCCCAGGCAGATATTCGAAACAATGAGATCGGTGCGGCCGATGCGGCGCATGTCCATGGGGGAACTCCGGTAAGTGGTCTGGCAGGTCGCGGGAGGATGGTCGGACGGCTTATAGCCAAACCATCCGCTGCGTCCAAGGCTGGCGCGGCGATTGACAGAGCGGCCCGTTCCGGTGTCCGCTTGGCGATCTCGAAGCGAGGCGCACATGACGATCATCGCGAAAGACCCCGCCGACCCGTATAACGGGCTGCGCAAGGCCGAGGCGACACTGCCGGCCGCCTCCTACCACGATCCCTACCGCTTCCGCGCCGAGATGGACACGATCTGGAGCCGCAACTGGATCAATGTCTGCCGTTCGAGCGACCTCGACGGCCCGCGCTCCTTCCGCACCGTGCGCATCGGCACGCAGGAGATCGTACTCCTGCGCGACGAGGCCGGCGTCCTGCGCGGTTTCCACAACACCTGCCGCCACCGCGGCTCCGCGCTCTGCACCGAAAGCGAAGGGCGGCTGAAGGGAAGGCTGCTCGTCTGCCCCTATCATTCGTGGTCCTACGCCACTGACGGACGGCTGATCGGCGTGCCGTCGAAAACTCTCCCCGCCGGCTTCGACAAGGCGGAGCACGGGCTCTACGCAGTGGCGATCGAAGAATGGCGCGGCTTCGTCTTCGTCAATCTCGACGAACGGCCGGCAAAGTCGGTCGCGCAGACCTTCGACAGCGGCTCGGTGAGCCTCGCCAACTGGCCGCTGGAGGAGCTCACCGTCGGCCACCGCTATGTCAAACGCATGCAATGCAACTGGAAGGTCTTCTGGGAGAACTTCAACGAGTGCCTGCATTGCCCGAATGTGCATCCGGAGCTGTCGAACCTGGTGCCGATCTACGGCCGCGGTCTGATGGCACGCCACGACGACCCTGAATGGCACAAACACGCCGACGACCGGTCGCCCGAGTATTCCGGCGGGTTGCGGCACGGCGCCGAAAGCTGGTCGATCGACGGCAAGACGCACGGCCCGATCTTCGCCAACCTGACGGAGGCGGAACGGGACGCCGGACAGAGCTACGCCACCCATCTGCCGTCGATGTTCGTCGTCGGCCACGCGGACTATGTGCGCAGCGTCCGCCTGATGCCGGTCGGGCCCGAGGAGACGGAGCTGACGGCCGATTGGCTTTTCCCGGCGGAACCTCTCGCCAAGGGAGAGATCGACGTCGAGCGGATCGTCGCCTTCGGACGGCTCGTCCTCGACCAGGATGCCGCGATCTGCGAGATCAACCAGCGCGGCCTGCGTTCGCGTCGTCACCGCGAAGGCGTATTGATGCCCGAGGAATACGACGTCCACCGTTTCCAGCAATGGGTGCGCAACGAAATGCGGGGCTCCGGCTTTCCAGAAGGATGATCGCCGCGGGCTTTTGCTGCGCTGCGATGGCGTGTTAGGGAAAGTCCATGCTTTACCTCGAATTGCTGCTGGTCTTCGTTCTGACGCTCCTGAACGGGTTGCTGGCAATGTCCGAACTGGCGGTGGTCTCCTCCCGCCCCGCCCGGCTCAAGGGAATGGCCGACCGCGGCGTCAGCGGCGCAAGGCGCGCGCTGGAGCTTGCTGGCGACCCGGGAAAATTCCTCTCGTCGGTGCAGATCGGCATCACGCTGGTCGGCATCCTTTCCGGTGCGATCTCCGGCGCCACGCTGGGTGATCGGCTCAGCGAATGGTTCATCGGCCAGGGCATACCCGCGCGCTGGGCCTATGTCGCCGGCGTCGGTCTCGTGGTTACCGGCATCACCTACATGTCGCTGATCATCGGCGAGCTCGTGCCCAAGCAGCTCGCGCTGAAGAACCCTGAGCGCATCGCCAGCATGGTGGCGCCGCTGATGTGGCTGATCGCAAGGGTCGCTGCGCCGGTGGTCTGGGTGCTCGACAGATCCGGCAAGCTCGTTCTGATTCTGCTCGGCCAGAATGCGGAGAGCGACCAGCGCGTGACCGACGAGGAGATACGCACCATCGTCGCCGAAGCCGAGCACGCCGGCGTCTTGGAGCCAGGCGAGCGCGAGATGATCGCGGGCGTCATGCGGCTTGGAGACAGGCCGGTGCGGCAGGTGATGACCCCGCGCTTCGATGTCGACGTCATCGATCTGTCCGACAGCCCGACCCAGATCATCGCCCAGGTGCGCGAAAGCCAGCATTCACGGTTTCCCGTGCACGAAGGCAACCCGGACGAGGTGATCGGCATCCTGTGGGTGAAGGACATCCTCGATGCCGGCCACAATCCGAAGATAACCGAGCTGCGCGCCATGGTGCGGCAGGCGGCGATCGTCCCCGAGACGATGGATGCGCTCGACGTGGTCGAGATCCTGAAGAAGTCTTCCGTCCACATGGGCCTTATCCATGACGAATACGGCCACTTCCAGGGCGTCGTCACCTCATCCGACATCCTCGAAGCCATCGTCGGCAGTTTCGCCACCGAGGAGGGCGACCCAGAGCCGGCGATCGTCAAGCGCGACGATGGCTCGCTGCTCATCGCCGGCTGGATGCAGGCCGACGAACTTGCCGAGGCACTGGGCCTCGTTATCCCGGAGAACCGCAACTACGACACCGTCGCCGGCTTCCTGATCGAGGCCTTCGGCAACCTGCCGGCGGTTGGCGATCATATCCTGTTGCAGAACTGGCGCTTCGAGGTCGTCGACCTGGATGGCCGGCGTGTCGACAAGGTGCTCGCCTCGCGCCCGCTCGTCACGACACGGGGCAAGAAGGCGGCGCGGATCTAACCCGGGGACTATATCCCGGCAAACCAGTCGTAGCCGTTGTCCTCCCAATATCCGCCTTTTCCCGCGCCGTAGCCGTCGAGGCTTTCGACGAGTTCGACCGTGTGGACATATTTCGCCATCTTGTAGCCGAGCTGGCGCTCCACGCGCAGGCGGAGCGGCGCACCGTTCGCCACTGGCAGGGCCTCGCCGTTCAGACCGTAGGCCAAAATCGTCTGCGGATGGCGCGCGTCGATCAGGTCGATCGATTCGTAGTATTTCACCTCGCCCGACAGGCTTCTCGCGATCGTATCGAAACACTGGAAGACGGCGAACCGCGCAACCGCTTTCGGCCTGGCCTGGTCGAGCACATAGGCCAGCGGCACGCCCGTCCATTTGGCGATGCAGCTCCAGCCTTCGACGCAGTCGTGCCGGGTGACCTGCGTGCGCGCCGGCATCGCCTGGAGTTCGGCCAGCGTCAGTGTCAGCGGCTTCTCCACCAGCCCCTTCACCGTCAGCCGGTAGTCCGCGAAGCCGCCCGCGGACATGGTGCGATAGAGCGCGTCCGCGGGCTGCGTCACCCCGTTCGGGCGCTGCGGCTGCCTGATCTCGCTCTCGGAGAATTCCTGCGCCAGCGCATCGCTCGACAGAAGCATGCGCTGGATGCGGTAGGTCAGGCTGTTCGCCTGTTCGAGCACCGAGCGCACTGCGCTGCCGTTGCGCGTCAGGCTGTCGAACGCATCGCAGCCCGAGAGCGCCAGCGCCGAACCGGCGGCGGTCGCGCCGGTCAGCAAGCGGCGGCGGGATAGCTGGAAGGCCATGGCTCATTCCTTTCCTGAACGGGCATGACGGGTGCTGCCGGTGCGATACCAGCCGGTGATGATCGAGCGCATCTCGTTGAGCGGCCCCGCGGCGAGGATCATCAGCATGTGGACGACGAAGAATCCGACCAGCAGCGTCATGACGACGAAATGGATCGTCCGCGCCGTCTGGCGTCCGCCGAGTATCTCGGGAAGCCACGGCATCGCCGCGTTCATGCCGGGGGACATGGCGAGCCCGGTCAGGATCATCAGCGGCAGCATGACGACCAGCACCGAGGCGTAGGCGAGCTTCTGCAAGACGCTGTAGTCGCGCGCGTGGTGGAAGCGAAGCCGCGCATGGTCGGCGATGTCCCTGGGCAGATTGCGCACATCCTCCCGGCTCGGCACGATGTCGCGCCGGAAGTGGCCGTTGGCGAGGCTGGCGGCGAACCATATCAGCAGCGTGCCCACCAGCAGCCAGGCAAAGAAGAAATGGATCACCCGCCCCGTCGCGAGATCGACATGGGAGGGGATCGTCGCCCAGGCCGGAAAACCGCGGCCGACCAGTTGGCCACGGCTTTCGCTGACGCCGAAGACCCCGGTCGTGTCGAACTGATATCCGAGGATCGTCGTGTAGCCCGCCGGCCCCTGCGGCGTATTCTCGCCGCTCATCGAAAACACCGCGTTGTCGAACGAGAAGCCCGACTGGTCGCCGACATAGAGCGTCGGGTGCGCGTTGAAGATCTGCAGGCCAGTCAGGAGAAGGAAGAACAGGCTGACCGCCCAAAGCCAGTGCGTCACGCGTGTCCAGCCTGACTGGCGATACACCAGGACACCGGCCGTCGGCGGGTGGTCGTCGTCTCGTTCAAGCATCTCGTGCTCCTCCCCGGCTCGGCTGAAATCATGCCACAAGCTACGGGAACGCTCGCATCGGAGTTTCCGACGGTCCGACACGTCGCGTTAACCCTCGGAGAAAGCAGGATTTACGAGCCGTGACGTCGATGTTACCGTTCGCGCGACTGCGACGTTTGAGGGGCATCGATGCGCGCGCTGTTGACGATCATCGCCATCCTGGCGACCGGCGCGGCCTATGGCGCCTGTTTCGAGGATCTCGGCGAGACAGGTTGCACCGACGAAGAGACTTTTCCGTTGAGGGACTTGCGGCATCTGTCCTGCGAGAACCTCTGGCTCGTCCGAAATACGATCTATGACGAGAACGGGCTGTGTTTCCGCACGGCCCGCGCCCAGGATTATTTCGACAATTCCGACTGCTACATCGACGATCCCGGCGCGGTGAGCCTGAACACCTATGAACGCGGTAACGTCAACCGCATCGTCCAGGTCGAGAGCGAGCTGGGCTGCCGCTGACGCAGTCGTCTGGCGACGCCAGGACTTGCCCTTTTCTCCGGCGCGCCTCAGATGAGTGCATGACCTCCGCCCCTTCCCGCACCCGTATCGAGTGGATCGACCTTGCCCGCGGCATCGCGCTTGTCGCGATGGCGGTCTACCATTTCACCTGGGACCTGGAGTTCTTCGGCTATACGGAGCCGGGAATGACGGCCGTCGGCGGCTGGAAACTGTTCGCGCGCTGCATTGCGTCGAGCTTCCTGTTCCTCGTCGGCGTCAGCCTGTTTCTCGCGCACGGGCGCGAAATACGCTGGCAAGGCTTCTGGCGCCGCCTCGGCATGATCGTCGCTGCGGCCCTCGCCATCACGGTCGCGACGTATTTCGCCACGCCGGATTACTTCATCTTCTTCGGCATCCTGCACCAGATCGCCTTCGCCAGTGTCGCGGGCCTGCTGTTCCTGCGCCTGCCACCTGTCGTCACCCTGCTCGCCGCGGCGTTCGTGATCGCCCTGCCCAACGTCTTCTCCAGCGCGATCTTCGACGGTCCCTGGGGCTGGTGGACCGGGCTTGCCGAAACGCGGCCGCGGTCGAGCGACTTCGTCCCCGTCTTTCCCTGGTTCAGCGCGGTGCTGGCCGGCATTTCGCTGGCGAAGCTGGCCTCGGCGGCTGGCCTGGTCGAGCGCCTCGCCGCCGTGCGCCCGGGCGCCTGGTCGCGGCCGCTGCGGTTCATCGGACAGCACAGCCTTGCCTTCTACCTGATCCATCAGCCGGTCCTGATCGCCTGCATCTGGCTGTTCTCGCAGGTGATGCCGCCGGACATCGACCACGAAGCGCGCTTCCGCTCGGCCTGCGAGCGGACCTGTGCCCAGGATCGGGACGCGAAATTCTGCGCTGCCTATTGCGGTTGCATGATCGAGGGCCTCGCGGCCCAGAATCTGCTCGCCGACGCATTTTCACGCGCCCCATCGGATGCGTTTCGTGGCAGACTTCGCGACATGGCCGACCTGTGCACAGCCCAGACGGAAGGCACGGTCGGATCGGGAGGTGCACAATGAGCGATGTCAGCGATCGGCCGAACCGCTTTCCCTGGCCGCCGGTGATCTATTGCGTGGCGATCGCGATCGCCCTGCTCCTCGGCTATGCGATACCCCTGCCCTGGCTGCCGTCGCCGACA
Source organism: Pseudomonadota bacterium (assembly GCA_043822005.1). Taxonomy (GTDB): domain Bacteria; phylum Pseudomonadota; class Alphaproteobacteria; order Rhizobiales; family Rhizobiaceae; genus Mesorhizobium_A. The sequence continues at coordinate 56,071 of JBDRCE010000019.1, forward strand.
TCGGATCTGCTGTTCGCATTCGGCTGGCTTCTGGTCGTCGCTGCCATTGCGATCGACATCGGCGCGATGCGCACGATGACGAAGCACCGCACGACCATCCTGCCGCATCGCGGCTCGGCCCATCTGGTCACCGACGGGCCGTTTTCCTTCACCCGCAACCCGATCTATCTCGGCAACACGATGCTGACCTTCGGCGTCGGGCTGATCAGCGGCATTGCCTGGTTCCTGCCGCTGGCGCTGATTGCCGCCTTCGCGACGCAGAAGCTCGCGATCGAACGCGAGGAACGCCACCTCTACGCCCGCTTCGGCAAGCGCTTCCGCGACTACACAAAGCGCGTGCGACGCTGGATCTGAACCTGTCGAAGCCGCGATAGCAGGCCGCAATCAAGCCTTTCGCGACGTTTCCTCGCGTCGTTCCTCAAGCGAGGTCGATGTCGAGGATCGCCATGGAGAAATTGTACGACTGGTCGCCGTCGTCATCGTCCTTGTAGACAATCCCGAGGAATTCGTCGCCGAGATAGACCTCGCAGGAATCGTCCTTGCGCGGCCGGGCCTTCACCTGGAGCTCGGGGTTGCGGAACGTCTTCTTGAAATAGGCGTCCAGCTTGCGGATCTCTTCGGGCTTCACGGCTCATCTCCTCGTCGCGGAACGCAGCAGTGCCGCGCAATGGTTCGCGCTTCTGCCATGCCCGCGAAGCGGATGTAAAGGCTGCCGGGCCAGATTGGAACCGACCCCGCGTAAGCCTCAGACGTCAACCGTCTCGGCCTGATCCATCGATTGCGAGGGCAGCAGTTGGTCCATCTGGCGCGACGGCTGGTCGCAGCCGCTCTCGCCAACGACGCGCGCCGGCACGCCCGCCACCGTCTTGTTGTGCGGCACGGAGTTGAGCACGACTGAGCCTGCGGCCACCTTGGCGCAATGACCGACCTCGATATTGCCGAGAATCTTCGCGCCGGCGCCGATCAGCACGCCGTAGCGGATCTTCGGATGCCGGTCGCCGCCGGCCTTGCCGGTTCCGCCGAGCGTCACGCCATGCAGCATCGAGACATTGTCTTCGATCACCGCCGTCTCGCCGACGACGAGGCCGGTTGCATGGTCGATGAAAATCCCCTTGCCCATCTTTGCAGCGGGATTGATGTCCGTCTGGAAGACGGCCGACGAGCGGCTCTGCAGGTAGAGCGCGAAATCGCGACGGCCGTCATTCCACAGCCAGTGCGCCAGGCGATGCGTCTGGATGGCATGGAAACCCTTGAAATAGAGCACGGGCATGATGAATCGGTCGCAGGCCGGATCGCGATCGTAATAGGCCTGAATGTCGGTGCGCACGATGTTCGACCAGTCGGGCTGGTCGGCGTGCATCGCCTCGAATGTCTGCACGATCAGCGGGGCCGAGATATCCGGGTGGTCGAGGCGCGAGGCGATGCGGTGGATCACCGCGTCTTCCAGCGTCGGATGGTTCAGGATCGTCGAATAGAGGAACGCCGCGAGCAGCGGATCGCGCTCGACCGCCGCCTTCGCCTCGTCGCGGACGGCGGACCAGATCGGATCGACCGGCTGGAGGTGCGAGCGTGCAACCTTCGTGGACATGTGTTTCCCCTTGTCGGAAGCGGAAGCGCATCCTATGCGATCCAATAGCGTGAAGGAATTCAATTTTCCTTAGCGTAGAATCAATTGGATTTCCCGCATGCTCTTTCAAGCCCTCTCGGGCAGCGAATGCCTGACCGTGACGATCTCGGAGAATGTCGCGCGGATCGTCATCGACAATCCGCAGCGCAAGAACGCGGTCGATCTCGCCGGCTGGCGCGCGATCGCCGCGCTTGTTCCCGAGCTTGCCTCGCGACCCGACGTGCGGGCGATCGTGCTCACCGGCGCGGGCGGCGATTTCTGCGCCGGCGCCGACATTTCCGAGTTCGACACGGTGCGCAGGGACGCGGCGACCGCCCGCGTCTATGAAGGCGCCAATTCGGCCGCCTTCGCCGCCATACGAACGAGTGCTGTGCCGGTGATCGCGGCCATTCGGGGCATCTGTTTCGGCGGCGGTTTTGGCCTCGCCGCCGCCTGCGATCTCAGGATCGCGACGGAAGACGCGCGTTTCGCTGTCCCGGCCGCGCGGCTCGGCCTGGCCTATCCGCAAGACGCAATGGTCGACATCGTCTCCGCCGCCGGTCCCCAGATGGCGCGCTATCTCGCCTTGACCGCGCAACCGATCGACGCGCACCAGGCCTTCGCCGGCGGTTTCCTGCTGGAGATCGTGGCAGGCGACCGCTTCGACGACCGCGTCAGCGAAATCGCCGCCTCGATCGCGGCCAGCGCGCCGCTGTCGGTAAAAGCCTCGCGACTGTCGATCATGGCCGTGGTGACGAAGGATCCGCTCGTCGCCCGCATGGCGCAGGAGGCAGGCGACGCCACCTTCGACAGCGTCGACTACGCCGAAGGCCGCGCCGCGTTCAAGGAACGGCGCAGGCCAAACTTCCAGGGCAAATAACAGCCTATAGCGGGTGTTCCCGCAAAAACTCGATCGCCTTCTTCTTGAAGGTCCGGTCGCCGACCGCCAGCATGTGGTCGCGCCCCTCGACGTCGAAAGCTTCCGCGTCGGGCATCAGGTCGGCCAGCCGATGCGGCGAGCCGGCGATGTCGTCCTTCGTGCCGACCGCCACCAGCGTCGGCTGCGTCACGCGGGCCATTTCGGCCGGGGTCAGCAATTCGCGCGAGGTTTCGATGCAGGCGGCAAGCGCCAGCCGGTCGCTCTTCGTCTGGTCGGCGAAGGCGCGGAACAACTTTCCGCGTGGATGGGTGATTGTCGTCGCATCCTCGACCCGGAGCGCAATCGCGATCGGGTCCCAGTCGCCGACACCTTCGATCATGCCGATGCCGAGCCCGCCGAGGATCAGCGCCGCGACGCGCTCCGGGTGCTCGAGCGCCAGGAAGGTCGAGACGCGCGCGCCCATCGAATAGCCCATGACATGGGCGCGATCGATGCCGAGATGGTCGAGGAGCGCCGCCGCGTCGCCCGCCATCTTCGACGGGGTGTAGTCGGCCGGGTCGTAGCTCGCCGATGATTTGCCGTGGCCGCGATGGTCGAAGGCGATCACGCGGTAGCCGGCCCGGCGCAGATCGTGCACCCAGCCGGGATTGGTCCAGTTGACCGCCATGTTCGAGGCGAAGCCGTGAATGAGTAGGATCGGCTCGCCGCTGCCCTCTTCCGGATGCTGGTCGATATAGGCGAGCCGGAAGCCCTCGTGCTCGAAATAATGCATTGCACCGCCGAATGTTGACGACCGACGCCTAGTTCGACCCCGCCACCGCGTCAATCACCGGATGGCGCAGCCGGTCGCCGGGCGCGATGCCGTTCTTCTCCGATGTGCCCTGTTTCAGCTCGAGAACGAATCGCACCGGAACGCCGGGCGAAATCGCGGCGCGCGAGAAGGGTTGGCCGGGCAGGATGGCGCGGACGCGACCGTCTTCGCCGATGAACAGCAGGTCGAGCGGCATCGGCGTGTTCTCCATCCAGAACGACGCCTGGCGCGTCACGCCGAGGTCGAACAACATGCCCCGGTCGTCGGGCATGTCCTCTCGGAACATCAGTCCCCGCTCCTGCTCCGACGATTCGTCCGCAACCTCGATGGAGAAGAGTTTCTCGCCCGTCGCCGTGTCGGCGGCAAGCTTCACCATCTGCACCGGCAGGCGCATCGCGCGCGAATCGGCCGCGGCCGGAGCGAGAGCGCTCATCATCATGATCAAGGCGACCGCGAACGCGGCCAGCGCGGCCCGAACGTGAAGAACCATCTTTCCCTGCCTTTCAGTGCGAAGAGGGCAAGGTTCCGTTGTCCGGGTGAATTTCGGCAGCCATAAGGCCCTTGTCGCCATGGCCATAGCGCACCAGCACGACCTGGCCGGGCCGAAGCTCCGTCACGCCGAAGCGGCGCAGCGTCTCCATGTGGATGAAGATGTCCTCGGTCCCCTCGCCGCGGGTCAGGAAGCCGAAGCCCTTGGTGCGGTTGAACCACTTCACCAGCGCACGCTCTATGCCGCTTTCGGCGGTGACGTGCACATGGGTCCGGTCGCCCGGCTGCTCCAGCGGATGAACCGCCGTCGACGTGTCCATCGAAAGGATGCGGAATGTCTGCATGCCGCGGTCGCCGCGTTTCACCAGGCAAACCACCCGCGCACCTTCCATCGCCGTCTGGAAACCGTCGCGGCGCAGGCAGGTGACGTGGATCAGGATGTCGCCCATGGCGGGCTCGTCGGGCAGAATGAAGCCGTAGCCCTTGGCGACGTCGAACCATTTGATGGCGCCCGAAACCTCCAGGAGGTCTTCGTTCTCGCCGATCCCGCCGGAGCCGCCCCAGGCGGCCTTCTGGCCTTCCGAAGAGGTCTTATCCCCCATCCGAACGCACCCTTCCTTCGAGACAACGCCACTGATTCTTACTGCAGGATAACATGTCACTTCTTCCTGTCAGCATGAGCGGAGACTGATTTCGCCACATTTCAACCATTTATTAACCAGTCGGCTTTCGCGAGGCTGGAGCCGCATATCCGGTTGCCCGGACGCGCGCCCTGCCCCATATGGACGTCAGCCATTCCATACAGGACCTCTGCCGATGCGTTATCTCCACACCATGATCCGGATCTCGGACGTCGAGCAGTCGCTCGACTTCTTCTGCAACAAGCTCGGCATGACCGAGGTGCGGCGCCACGAGAGCGAGCAGGGCCGCTTCACGCTGATCTTCCTCGCCGCCAACGAAGACAAGCAGTCAGGCATCGACCGCAAGGCGCCGCTGGTGGAACTGACCTACAACTGGGATCCGGAGGAATACACGGGCGGCCGAAATTTCGGCCATCTCGCCTACGAGGTCGACAATATCTACGAGACCTGCCAGTCGCTGATGGACAAGGGCGTCACCATCAACCGTCCGCCGCGCGACGGCAACATGGCCTTCATCCGCACCCCCGACGGCATCTCGATCGAACTGCTGCAGAAGGGTCCGGCACTACCCAAGGCCGAGCCCTGGGCATCGATGGCGAACACAGGAAGCTGGTAAGCCACCCGCCGCCGGGGTCCGGCTCGTTGGCCGCGAAACCGCGCGTCTTCCGCGGCAGAGCGGCTTTGTGCGAACGCCGCACTTGCGCCCGCGCGTCGGCATGGTAACAGCGGGGCCGTCACCAGCGGAGGGGTCCCCATGAAGGATGTGCTCGTCGAACTCGAACGCCGGCGAGAGACCGCCCGCCAGGGCGGCGGCAAGGCGCGCATCGAGGCGCAGCATGCCCGCGGCAAGCTGACGGCGCGCGAGCGGCTCGAGATCTTCCTCGACGAAGGCTCCTTCGAGGAGTTCGACATGTTCGTCGAGCACCGCTCCACCGACTTCGGCATGGAGAAGACCAAGGTCGCGGGCGACGGCGTCGTCACCGGCTGGGGCACGGTCAATGGCCGCACCGTCTTCGTCTTCGCCAAGGATTTCACTGTCTTCGGCGGCTCCCTCTCCGAGGCCCATGCGGAGAAGGTCACCAAGATCCAGGACATGGCGCTCAGGAACCGCGCGCCGATCATCGGCTTCTACGACGCGGGCGGCGCGCGCATCCAGGAAGGCGTGGCGGCCCTCGGCGGCTACGCCGAAATCTTCCAGCGCAACGTGCTGTCCTCCGGCGTCATCCCGCAGATCTCCGTCATCATGGGCCCGTGCGCCGGCGGCGACGTCTATTCGCCGGCCATGACCGACTTCATCTTCATGGTGCGCGACACGTCCTACATGTTCGTCACCGGCCCCGACGTGGTGAAGACCGTGACCAACGAGGTGGTGACGGCCGAACAGCTCGGCGGCGCGTCGATCCACACGACGAAGTCCTCGATCGCCGACGGCGCCTATGACAACGACGTCGAGGCGCTCCTGCAGATGCGACGGCTGATCGACTACCTGCCGCAGTCGAACACGTCGGAAATCCCCGAGATCGAGAACCATCAGTCGATCACCGATGCCGACATGTCGCTCGACCGGCTGGTGCCCGACAATTCCAACAAGCCCTACGACATCAAGGAACTGATCCTGAAGACGTCCGATGAGGGCGATTTCTTCGAGATCCAGGCGTCCTTCGCCAAGAACATCGTCACCGGCTTTGGCCGGGTCGACGGCCGCACCGTCGGCTTCGTCGCCAACCAGCCGATGGTTCTGGCCGGCGTGCTCGACTCCGACGCGTCCCGCAAGGCGGCGCGCTTCATCCGCTTCTGCGACTGTTTCAGCATCCCGATCGTCACCTTCGTCGACGTGCCCGGCTTCCTGCCCGGCACCGCGCAGGAATATGGCGGCCTCATCAAGCACGGCGCCAAGCTGCTCTTCGCCTATGCCGAAGCCACCGTGCCGAAGATCACGATCATCACGCGCAAGGCCTATGGCGGCGCCTATGACGTCATGGCGTCGAAACACCTGCGCGGCGACATCAACTACGCCTGGCCGTCAGCGCAGATCGCGGTGATGGGTGCCAAGGGCGCGGTCGAGATCATCTACCGCAAGGACATCGGCGACGCCGACAAGATCGCCGCCCACACCAAGGCCTACGAGGACCGCTTCCTGTCACCCTTCGTGGCGGCCGAGCGCGGCTATGTCGACGAGGTGATCATGCCGCACTCGACCCGCCGCCGCATCGCGCGCGGCCTGAAGATGCTGCGCAACAAGGACCTCCAGAACCCCTGGAAGAAGCACGACAACATTCCGCTGTGAGGCTCACGCCACCGGGACGTTCGCGGCGATCTTGTCGCCCATGATCGCCGCCGCCTTGGCCGCACCCGCGCTGCTCGGATGGATTTCGTCCGTGTTCCAGTCGGCGGCGGAGGTGAAGGCAGGCTTGAGGTTCACGTAGACGACCTTGTAGTCCGGATGGTCGTCATTCTCAGCCTCTGCAAAGGCCTTCAGCCTGACATTGAACCTGTCGACCATCGCCGCCACGATCTTCCGCGCAAGACTGCTCGTCGCGTCGAAGCCGAGCGCCTCCAGCTTTGCGCCGATGTAGCGCCCGCCCGGACGCGGCCGCGCATGCGCATAACCGTGGACATAGAGCGTCGCCTTCGGATTCGGTACGGTCCGCACGTGGCCTGCGAGTGTTTCGTAATGGCCGATCACCGTGTTTAGCGCGTTGACGAAGGACGGCTTGATGTAACTGCCGGCATCGGCAGGATTCGTGCCTGCTGCGCCGAACCGTTTGACATGGTCTTCGACGGAGGCGAGCACGTCGTTGCCTCCGCCCGAGAACATGAAATGCCGGTAGAGGCCGGAACCGAGCGGCACCAGGTAATTGTTCTTCTTGGTCGTGACCATCTTGCCGATCTCGTCGCCCCACATGGCGAGCTTCGGGATGTCGTAGGTCTTGCGCAAAACGTCGACCATGTCGTCCGGCCAGCCGATGTTCGGCAGACGGAACCATGAATCGCCCTCGGCGAGCACCTTCATCCTCGCCGCGGCCGCCGCGGTGGTCCGCGCCCGGGCGCGCCCCGCCGATGCCGGAGCCGGCGCGGAGAGCCTTTCCTCGGCGTCGAAATAGAGGGTCGTGACGGTCCGCGCGCCCGGGCGCTTGCCCTCCTTGTCGACGCGTTTCGTCAGCTTCAGCGCCGGCGCGAACGGCTTCGATTTCTTCTCGTCGGGTTCGAAGTAGAGTTCGATCTCGTCCTTCGTCAGCGCGCCCGCGTCGATGCGGCGGCGCAGTTCGGACAAAGTGATGGTTTCCCCGCGCGGCGGCATGTCGAACCCTCCCGGTCAACGATCTTCGCCACACTCTGCCATGAACCGCACAAGCGCGCTGTGAAGTCGCTCACGCGCCCGACTGTTCGGTCTCTGTGTGACGGAGCTTACAGACCCGACGACGGTAACACGGTTCACTTTGGAGCACATGCGCAGAGGAGGCCGCCATGCCGCTCATCATCCAGAACCAGATCCAGCAGCCGCAGCCCTTCGACCTGGTGGGAGACCCGATCCGCATCTCTGGCATCGGCCAGGGCTTCGAGGCGACCCTCAACTGGCGCGTCCACGACGGCCACGACGAGCGCACCGGCTTCTTCAACGTCGGCGGAGGCACGGGCGAACACGGGCAGTTCCAGGTCGAGGCCGCGATCGGCGCAGCCGCCTTCCAGCTCGACCGGCTGTTCGTCGAAGTCTACGAGGAGAGCGCCGCCGATGGGTCGGAAGTCAACAAGGTCATCGTGCCGGTGATCTATGGCCCGCGCATCGTCGACGGCTATGTCGGCTTCCGCCTCCACCGCGTTGTGGCCGGCGACACGCTGTCGAAGATCGCCCAGGATAACTACGGCGACTCGAACCTGTTCGGCCTGATCCAGCGGGCGAACCCGCACATCATCACCAATCCGAACCAGATATTCGTCGGGCAGGAACTGAAAGTGCCGATCGGTATCTGAGCGCAAACCGCGTCAGCTGGTCTTCTCCGTCGCCGGCGTCACGGACGCCAGCCTGTGGACGTTGGGTTCGGCGATCTTCCAGGCGAGGCCTACGGAAGACAGCAGGCGCAGCGACAGATAGGTCACGTCGATCTCCCACCACCTGTGGCCGTGGCGGGCCGAACGCGGGTCGGCGTGGTGGTTGTTGTGCCAACCCTCCCCGTTCGTCACCAGCGCAACGAAGAAATTGTTGCGGCTCTCCTCCCCCGTCTCATAGGTCTGATAGCCGAACATATGGGCGAGGGAATTGACCGACCAGGTCAGGTGCCAGACGAAGACGGTGCGCACGAACACGCCCCAGACCAGCACGCTCGCGCCGAACTGAAGCGCCTCCGCCCGCGTCCCGCCGGTCGCAAGTTCGAAGGCGAAGCCCGCGGCGAAGAAGACCGCCCACGATGCGATGATCGTGCCGAGATAGACGGTCTGCCGTTCCATGCTGCGGTAGAACGGATCGCGCAGAATGTCTTTCGCATAGCGCGGGTAGATCTGCGTGCGTTCCATTTCCGGCGGCCGCACGAACAGCCAGCCCATATGCGCCCAGAGGAAGGTGACGATCGGGCTGTGCGGGTCGGGCTCCTCGTCGGAGTGCTCGTGGTGGCGGCGGTGAACCGCGACCCAGCGCGCGGGCGTGTCCTGGAAAGACAGGATCGCCAGCAGCACCAGAGCCCGCTCCACCGCTTTCGGGCATTGATAGCCGCGATGCGTCAAAAGCCGGTGATAACCGAGATTGATGCCGAGCGTTCCGAAGACATAGGCGCCGAACAGCGTCAGGACGACGCCGGTCCACGAAAACAGCCACGGAACGAAGGCGAGCAGCGCCATCGCGTGATAGAAGCCGATCCCGACGACGTTCACCCAGTCGATCCTGCGCGGTTCGTGCTCGGACGAGACCCTGAACTCCGTGTCTTTCGGCAACTGGTTCACGCAAATCTCCTGCATGGCGGGGACGAATGCCACGCGGGAAGATTAGGGCAGGTGCGCGGCAAATGCCAGCGCGCTATCCGATGCGGGCGATCTTCGCGCTGCGTTCCTTGGCGTCGTCAATCATCCGGTTGGCGATCTGCATGCGGATGAGGGCGCGGTCGCGCAGATCCTCCGACACCCGGTCGGGATGGTTGGCAAATGCGAACTCGCGGCGGATGTGATCGAGCGCATCGGGCGTCTCGCGGCCCGTCAGGCGCAGCTCGTGCGCGATGTCGAAAGGTTCGATCGACGGCTGCTCCATCAGCTGGGAAAGCTCCGGCTCGATCGAAAAATGATCGGCGGCTGCAAAGAGATACTCGGCCGCGACCTCCGGGTCGCTCACGGTCGCCGTGCGATCGGCCGCGCGCCGTCCAAGGATGTCGAACGGTATTTTTGGACGCGCCGGCGCCGTCGGCTCCTCCGTGCCGTTGGAGGCAAGCGCTTCGTCAAGCAGCGACGCGAAGTCTCTCGTTGTGAACCCGGCCATGACAGTCTCCTCGCCTACACATGCGAGACGTCGAACAAGCTGCGATCCTAGCTGCCTGGCGTTAACAAGATTCGCTGGAAATCCGGCGAATCTTCGCGAATTGGGTCGGCTCGGAGCGGCGCGGATGCGACGCATGGCAGCCATGCTTTTGCTGCACTGCAACAAAGCCGTAATCGAAGTATCTTAGATACATCGGGAGGAACAATATGGAGCCGAATCGATGGCGTTCTTCACCGAACTGTTTTCGCGCCCGCGCCCGAAGGAAATGGCGCGCTATCAGGCCGCGCTCGCGGTCCTCAATTCAATGAGCAATACCGACCGGGCCGACATCGGCATCAAGCCGGCGGATTTCCCCCGGATCGCACGCGAGATGTCGACCCGCTGAGAGGGCTTCGCCCGCGGGTCAGCCGCGGCCGAAGAAGACGCCCTTGCCGAGCGGCGCGCCCTTGTGCCGCAGGATGTCGTAGGCGGTCACGACATGGAAGTAGAAATTGCCCATCGCGTAGACCAGCAGGTACTGCTGGCCGGTGAAGGACAGTTCGAGCGTGCCGGCCTTGATGAGGATAGGCCGTTCCTCCGATCCGTCGATCTCCGCGGGCTTGTAGCTCTCCAGATGCTCGCGTACCGTGGCGATGCGCGCCTGCAGGTCGGCGAAGCTCGTCTCCGTATCGTCGATCTTCAGGATATCCTTGCCGGCGAGACGGGCGGGCGCGCCCTTGGCATGATCGGTCGCGATCTGCACCTGCTTCGTCAGCGGCAGCATGTCGGGCGCGAGCCTGGCCGCCAGCAGGTCGGCGGGATCGATGCCGTTCTGCGCGGCGAACGCCTCGCCCTTGGACAGCACGTGCGACAGGTTCTTCAGCACGCCGGAAAAGACAGGCACCGACGCCTGGTACATCGAAATGGTCATGTGATCTTCATCCCCTATGCCCGAGCCTCGGGCGGCGCAGGGATAGACCCGCGGTTCCTGGTGCGCAAGCGCCGCGAGGGTGCCGCAATCGGTGATATCATCGGCTCGCGCGGGATGGAGGGAAAACCCATGCGATTCGCTTCTGCGGCCTTTGCCCTGGCGGCATTCACGGCCGTCATTGGCCCGGCACCGGCTCAGGAACAGCCCTATCTCGACGACCGTTCGACCCCGCAGGCGCTGGTCAGATCGCTCTACAACGCGATCAACCGCAAGGAATATGCGCGGGCCTACGCCTACTTCGCCAACCCGCCCTCCCCGACATTGAACGACTACGCCGAGGGCTATGCCGACACCGAGGGCGTGACGCTCGTAGTGGGCACGCCCGCCCAGGAAGGCGCCGCCGGCAGTACCTTCTACACCCTTCCCATCGCAATTTCCGCGGCCGGCGCCAACGAGCAGGTGTTTGCCGGCTGCTACACGATGCGGCTGGCGAACCCGCAGATCCAGGGCGATCCGTACAAGCCGCTCGCCATCGAGAAAGGCTCGCTTTCGCCGGTGTCCGGTCCGATCGAGACCGCCCTGCCCGCCTCTTGCCCCGACAGCCCGCCTCTGCCCGCCCAGAACGCGGTCCTCGAGCGCGCGAAGGCCAAGTTCATGGGGTCGCGCCTGGATTCTTGCCAGATCGAGGAAGGCAACGAGCCGCAGGTTTGGGACATCAGCTATCACTACACGTCCGACACCGAGAGCGAGCCGGCGCGGAAGGCCACTCTGGTCCGCTTCTACTGCTCGCGCGGCGCCTACAACGAGGTCCACGTCTATTACCTCGCCGACGACATCGGCGAGATGCGCGAACTTCACTTCGCCGTGCCGGAGCTCGACATCCACTACGAAAACAACGACTCGGACGCGAAGGTCGAAAGCATCAACGTCATCGGCTTCAACACCGAAGACGGACTTGTGAACTCGGAGTTCGATCCGGCCACGAACACGATCGGCTCCTGGTCGAAGTGGCGCGGCATCGGCGACGCCTCATCCATCGGCACTTGGGTGTTCCGCAACGGCGATTTCGCGCTGGTAAAGTTCGAGGTCGATGCCTCCTACGACGGCGAGATCGAGCACCAGACCGTGGTCGACTACGATACCCCGCCCTGATTACTCGCCAAAACCCGCCCCGCCGGCTTTCGGCGCCGTTCGGATCAGGCGGGAATCCTCGACCGCCGCCTGACGGTGGATCACCGCCTTCTGGTAGTCGGGGTCCTTCACCATTTCGACGAAAGCGGCGGCCGACGGATATTCCGCGATGAAGCAGAGGTCCCAGCGCTCCTCCGCCGGCCCGATCAGCATCAGGCGGAAATCGCCGCTCCAGGCGATCCGCCCGCCGACGCGTCGGAAGATCGGCCCGCTCTCGCGCCCATAGGCGGCGTAGGCCTCCTGGCCGGTCGCCTCCCTACCGTCCGGATAGGCGGCACGCTCGCGCAGCCGCACGAGGTTCAGCATGTGCACCGGTCCGTCGTCCGGCAGCCGCCGGAACTCGCCGAAGGTTTCGCGCGTCGGGTCGATATGGCCGCTCATGTCCTCTCCTATCTCGACAGCATCCAGTTGAGGATGTCGCGCCAGTCCGTCATCCGGATCGGCGTTCCGTGGGTTCCAGTCTCGAAGCGAACCAGCCGCACCGGGTATCCCGCTCCCTTCAGCTTCTCGTACATCGCCTCCTGGGTATCGACCGGAAAGACCGTGTCCTTGCTGCCCTGTCCCAGATAGAGCGGCACCTTGCGCTTGTAGGCGAGGCTCCCGGAGAAGTCGTCCGAGGAGAACGAGCCGAGCAGCAGCAGGCCCGATAGCTTGCCCGAGATGGACGGATCGCCCGCCAGCCCCCAGCAGATCGCCCCGCCCATCGAGCCGCAGGCGGCGAAGATCGGCGCGCCGGGCGAGCGCGACGCATAATGGTCGAGAAGTGCGGCGATCTCCGCCACGCCCTTCGGTCCGAACTCGGAGAAGTCGGGCGACAGATACAGGCCGCCGTTCTCCCACATCAGGTTCTTGATGCGGTTGAAATTGCCGCCGAAGGTGAAATCGTCGACGCCCTGCCGCCGGCTGCCGCCTTGGCCATGCATGTAGATGACGATCGCCGACGCGCCATCCGCCTTGCCCACGGCGAAATGGCGGATCTCGCCTGAGCCCGTCTTCAGCGACAGGTCCTTCTGCGCGCTGCGGACCGACAGGCGCACATAGTCGCCCTTCACCCGCCGCTCCGGCACCTCGTCGCGCTGGTTGATGTCGCGCAGTTCCTTGTAGTCGACCACCAGCCGGCCGCCTCCGTCCTCCTCGGCAAGCAGGCCGGGATAGGCGAACAGATCGTCCTTGTACGGCTTCAGCGTCAGCGCCGACGCGCTCGAAAGGACCGGAAGGAGGAAGGACGCGGCAAGCGCCGCCAGGAGTGGAATCCGCATGGGCGGACCATAGTGAAGGAACGCGCAGGATGGAAAGCCGTGGCCTCTTTTCCTTTGGGGAAGGTTTTCAACGGAAGAAACCGGCCGGTGCCTCGACGGGCCGGTGGCTTTCTGTTTTGCTTCCGACTCCCACTGGAGGGAAATGACATGGGTATCGAAAGTCTTCTCGTCTTCATCATTGTCGGCGCCATTGCCGGCTGGCTCGCCGGACTGATCGTCAAGGGCTACGGCTTCGGCCTGCTCGGCAACATCGTCGTCGGCATAGTCGGCGCACTGGTTGCGGGCTTGATCCTGCCGCGTCTCGGACTCGCCGTCGGCGGCGGCGTCCTCGCCGCGATCATCAACGCCACGATCGGCGCGGTGATCCTCCTCGTTCTCATCAGGCTCGTCAAAAGCGCCTGAACCATCGGGAGCCGGCCTCGGCCGGCTCCCCGTTTCGCCCGCCTGCTCGAAAAAGTGCGGGATTTCGCCCGGCGGCGAAACATTTATCGGCCATAGTCGTATCTGCCCCAGCATTCCCGCAGACCAGGCAGGCGACAGCGCTGATGACCACTGAACGACGAACCGATCCGGCGCGACCGGTCATCGTGCTCTTTCGGCACGATTTGCGCCTGTCGGACAATCGAGCCCTCACGGAGGCCGTGGCCACCGGCAAGCCGCTCGTGGCCGCTTTCGTGCGCGACGACGAAGCGCCGGGCGGACGGCCGTTCGGCGGAGCGCGACGCTGGTGGCTTCACCGCTCGCTCGTAGCTCTCGCGCAAGACCTGAAATCGCTGGGCGTACCCCTCGTCATGCGGCGCGGCGAGATGCAGGCGATCGTCGCTTCGCTGGTCGAGGAGACCGGCGCCGACATGGTCGTCTGGAACCGGCGCTACGACCCCCACGCCGTCGCGGCGGACAGGGCGATGAAATCGACGCTCTCGGCAGACGGTGTCTGCTGCCTCAGCTTCGATGGCTTTCTGCTGCACGAGCCCTGGACGCTGAAGACAGGCTCGGGCGGCCCCTACAAGGTCTACACGCCGTTCCGGCGCGCGTTCGTTGCCATGGGCGAGCCGCGCTCTCCGCGTCCCGCGCCGACAAGTCTCGCCGCCTTCTCCGGTAAAGTCAGCACGGAAAACCTCACCGATTGGAACTTGCTTCCCGCGCACCCGAACTGGGCCGTGGAACTCGACGCCGAATGGTCACCGGGCGAAGCTGGCGCCCGCCGGCGCCTCGACGATTTCCTTTCAGGCGCTATCGACCATTATGCGCAGGGCCGGGACTACCCAGGCATCCGCTGGACGTCCCGGCTGTCGCCGCACCTCGCCCATGGTGAAATTTCGCCGTTCCAGATCTGGCACGCCGTCCGCAGCCTCAAATCCCCGTCGCCAGACGACGCCGAGAAATTCTTGGCAGAACTCGCCTGGCGCGAGTTCTCCTGGCATCTCCTGTTCCACTTCCCCCGCCTCCCAACCGAGAATTTCAACCCGAGGTTCGACGCCTTCGAATGGCGCGACGACCCGAAATCCCTGCGCCTCTGGCAAAAGGGCCTCACCGGCTATCCGATCGTCGACGCGGGCATACGCGAGCTCTGGCGGACCGGCTGGATGCACAACCGGGTGCGCATGGTCGCCGCATCGTTTCTCGTCAAGCACCTTCTGATTGACTGGCGCGAGGGCGAGCGCTGGTTCTGGGATACGCTCGTCGACGCCGATCCGGCGAACAACGCCGCCAGCTGGCAGTGGGTGGCTGGATCGGGTGCCGACGCCGCCCCCTATTTCCGTGTCTTCAATCCCGTCCTGCAAGGCGAGAAGTTCGATCCGAAGGGCGTCTATGTCCGCGAATTCGTCCCCGAGCTCGCCGCATTGCCGGACAATCTGCTTCACCGCCCATGGGCGGCGGACGCGACCACACTTTCTTTCGCCGGCGTGAAACTCGGCACGACCTATCCCGTAGCTGTTGTCGACCACCAGAAATCGCGCGAGCGCGCTCTGGCGGCTTACAACGCTACGCGAGGGGACGAATGACAATTGAATTGCTGCGACCGCGAGATGCCGGACACCGCAGACGTATCGCCATAATCGGATCCGGCATCTCGGGCGCCTCGGCGGCCTGGGCGCTTTCCCGCCATCACGACGTCACCATCTACGAGGCAGACCGTCGACCCGGCGGCCATACCGCCACTGTCGACGTCGACTATGACGGGACGCATGTCGCCGTCGACACCGGCTTCATCGTCTACAACGAGCTCAACTATCCGGACCTGACCCGCCTCTTCGCCCATCTCGGCGTCGCGACGCATGAGAGTTCGATGGGGTTTTCGATGTCGCTCGACCGCGGCCGTCTCGAATGGTGCGGCGAGACTTACCGTTCCGTCTTCGCGCAAAAGCGTAACGTCATTTCGCCACCCTTCCTCTGGATGCTGCGCGAGATCTTCCGCTTCAACCGCATTTGCACCCAGGATCGCGACAGTGGCGTTCTCGGCCGCGCGACCATCGGCGAATACCTCAGGATGCGGAAATTCTCCGACGCCTTCCGCGACGACTATCTCATTCCGATGGCCGCCGCGATCTGGTCGACGCCGCGGGTGAAAATGCTCGATTTTCCCGCCGACACCTTCATCTCCTTCTTCGAGAACCACCGGCTGATCCACAACGAGCGTCCGGCCTGGCGCACCGTCACCGGCGGCGCACGCACCTACCTTTCGCATCTGTTGCGGCCGCTCGGCCAACAGCTGAAACTTGGACGCAAGGTCGACGCGATCCTGCGCGATCAGTTCGGCGTGACGGTGTGGTCGTGCGGCGAGGCCGACCGCTTCGACGAGGTAGTGATCGCGAGCCACAGCGACCAGGCGCTGGCCATGCTCGCCGATGCGTCCGACCTCGAGAAGCGGCTGCTCGGCGCCATCCCCTACCGGCCGAACCGCGTCCTGCTCCATCGCGACCCTCGCCTGATGCCCCGGCGACGGGCTGCGTGGTCGGCATGGAACTACTTGCGCGAGAGCCGCGGCGGCGGCGAGGCCGATGTCTGCGTCACCTACTGGATGAATCGACTGCAGGCCATTCCGAACGAGACGCCATTGTTCGTTTCGCTGAACCCGGTTGTCGAGCCGCGCCCCGAACTCGTCTTCGGCGAGTGGAGCTACGACCACCCGCAGTTCGACCTGCGTGCGCTGTCCGCCCAACTGCGCCTCGACGAGATCCAGGGGCAGCGCCGCGCCTGGTTCGCCGGCGCCTGGACAGGCTATGGATTTCACGAGGACGGCCTGCGGTCGGGCCTCGACGCGGCGATCGCGCTCGGCGCTTCCGTGCCCTGGCGCGAGGCACCCGCACTGGCGGCCAGGCCTCTTGCGATGGCTGCGGAGTGAGCGCGATGGACGACCGCATCACCACGATGGCAGCCAACGGCCCGCCCCCCGACGCGCCCGGCACGCTCTATCCCGGCCAGGTGATGCACCACCGGCTGAAGCCGTTCGGCCATCGCTTCACCTATACGGTCTTTTCGCTGCTGGTGGATGTCGACCGTCTCGACGAGCTCGGCCGCATGACGCCGCTCCTCGGCGTCAACCGCGCCGGCCCCGCATCCTTCCGCGAGAGCGATCATGCCGACAACGGCGAGACTATCCGAGCCTTCGCCGACCGGTTGCTTGCCGAGGCCGGCCTCGCCGAGCCTGCCGCGCGGATCCTGCTTCTCGCCTATCCGCGCATCTTCGGCTACGTCTTCAATCCCATCTCGGTCTATTTCGCGTATGATCGCGCCGGCCAGCTCGTCGCACTCATCTATTCGGTTCGCAACACATTCGGCGAGCGGCATACCTATGTCGCGCCGGTCGCGTCCGGCGAGGTCACCGATTCGGGAGTGCGCCAGACGCGCCGGAAGCTCTTCCACGTGTCGCCCTTCATCGGCATGGGCGCGCGTTACCATTTCCGCATTCTGCCGCCGGGAAAGGCGATCCGTCTGCGAATTCACGAAACGGAAGCCGGCGAGCCACTGCTTGCCGCGACCTTCTCCGGCAAGGCCGCGGAACTCACCACGTCCTCGCTTGCCAGATGCCTCTTGAAGATTCCCTTCATGACATGGAAGATTACGGCTGGAATCCATTGGGAGGCGTTGAAGCTCTGGCTGAAGGGCGCGCGCTTCCACAAGGGTCCTCCCGCTCCGGCGCCCGTGAGTCACAATGACTCGGTCGCGCTGTCCGAACCGGGCATGTGAAGCACGACAGCCGCGGCAGTGCTGCTGCGGAAAGGGCATGAAAGATGGTGCAAGGGGGAAGCATCGCGGCGGACGAGCTGTGGGCGGAACACGCCGTTCGGCTCGAGCCTTCCAATTTTGCCGAGTTCGCGCGCGGTCTTCCCGCCAAGGCGAAAATGGTCCTCCAAGCGGGCATGTCGCTGCCGTTCGGTTCGCTGATCGCGCGCCTCCCCGACGGCCGCACCGTCAAGGTCGGCGGCAACGCGCCGGGCCCAGAGGCCAGGCTGATCCTCAAGAACTGGCGGCTGCCGGCACGTGCCTTTTCGGGCGGGACGATCGGCGTGGCCGAATCCTACATGGACGGCGACTGGGAAAGCCCTGACGTAACCACCTTCCTCGAACTCTTCGTGGTCAACCAGGAGGCGGGCGAGAAAGTCGCCGGCGGCGCGAGCTGGCTGATCATGACCATCCAGCGGATCCGCCATTGGTTCAACGACAATACCAGGACTGGTTCGAAGCGGAACATCTCGGCCCACTACGACCTCGGCAACGAATTCTACCGCCGCTGGCTCGACCCGAGCATGACCTATTCCTCGGCGCTCTATCAGACCGGCGCGAACGACCTCGAATCCGCCCAGGCCGCGAAATACCGGGCGCTGGCGCGCGATACCGGCATCGGTCCGAACGACCATGTGCTGGAGATCGGCTGCGGCTGGGGTGGCTTCGCCGAATTCGCCGCGCGCGAGATCGGCTGCAAGGTGACCGGCCTGACCATCAGCCGCGAGCAGTTCGACTACGCCAGCGCTCGTATCCAGAAGGCCGGTCTCGCCGACAAGGTCGATTTCAAGTTCCAGGACTATCGCGAGGAGACGGGACGCTACGACCGCATCGCCTCGATCGAGATGTTCGAGGCGGTGGGCGAAAAATACTGGCCTGTCTTCTTCGGCAAGATGAAGGAGTGTCTAAAACCCGAAGGCACGGCCGGCTTACAGATCATCACCATCAACGAGGGTGCCTTCAAGACCTATCGCAAGCGGCCTGACTTCATCCAGCGCTATGTCTTCCCCGGAGGCATGCTGCCGACGCCGGCGATCCTGAAGTCGATGGGCGCGCAGCACGGGCTGTCGTTCCTGCGCGAGCGCGTGTTTCCGCAGGACTATGCGCGCACGTTGGCGGAATGGCGGGAACGCTTCTGGCAGTCGTGGGACCGCATCGTCCCGCTCGGCTTCGACGACCGCTTCAAGAAGCTCTGGGAGTTCTACCTCCACTATTGCGAAGCCGGCTTCCGCGCCGAATACATCGACGTCCGCCAGGTCGTCTACAAGTCCTGACGGTTTTCGCAGCGAGCCCGTATCCGATCCTGCGTTAGCCGTCTCACATACACCACCCACAGTCCGGCCCATCCTCAGGTCGCCGTTGGGTCACTCCGTGTCCGGGGTGATCGACCGACGGTTTCCTTTGATTGGAAGGACAGGGACAATGGCTACCAGATTTCTGACAAGAACGATCGCGGGTGTCGCGGCTTCGCTGATGCTGCTCGGTTCCGTGACCGACTCCTCCGCGCAGCTTGGAGGCTCGGGCAGCAACCCGAACAACATCGGAACAGGGGCGGCTCCGCAGGGTTTTGGCGGCTCCAATCTCGGGTCGGCCCAATTGTTCGCCGTGCTCAACGCCAACGGCACTCGGCTGAGGGGAAAGGGAGACGCCTCGTCGACGAAGCTCGGCACCGGCATCTACGAAGTGCGTTTCTATCGCAACATCGTGGGCTGCGCCTGGCAGGGTACGATCGGATTCGGCACCATGTCGGGATCGACCGCGCCGAGCTTCATCAGCGTGACCGGTCGAGCCGGGACGCTCAACGGCGTGTTCGTCCAGACCTGGAACAAGAGCGGGGCCGCCGCTGATCTTCCGTTCAACGTCTATGTCGACTGCTAAGCAATCAGTTGGCACGATGGCTGACCGACGAGCCGCCGGAACTGCGCGATGCGACGGTTCCGGCGGCTATCTGCCACGTATTCGGGCCTAGCCTTACAGCGTGATCCGGTATTTCCCGAAGCCGCCTTCGCCTTCGCCGGCGTCCTCGATCTTCACGCCCTTCACCTCGGCCAGGAACTGCTTGGCCTTCGGGCCGGTCTCGAACAGCACTGTGGCGCCTTCGACCGGGGCGAAGCTCCAGTTGGCGTCCGCCGACGGATTGATGGTGCCCTGGTCGATGATGAAGCGCACGATCACGTCGCGGTTGGTGTCCGGCGCCTCGAAGATGATCTTGGACGCGTTGATCTCCGGGAAATTGCCGCCGCCGCCGGCGCGGTAGTTGTTCGTCGCCACGACGAACTTCGCCGCCGGATCGATCGGCTTGCCGTCGAACATCAGGTCGACGATGCGGCTCGAACTCGCGTTCAACACGGCACCCTTCGGATCGTATTTCGGCGGCTGCGACAAGTCGATCTTGTAGTTCACTCCGTCGATCACGTCGAAATTATAGGCGGGGAAATCCGGGTTGATCAGTTTCTGGTCGGCCTTGCCCTTCTCGACCTGGTTGAAGATGCCGGCCGACATCTCCAGCCATTCCTTCACCTGCGCGCCGGTGATTTCCACCGCGCGCACCGTGTTCGGATAGAGATAGAGGTCGGCGACGTTCTTGATCGCGATATCGCCGGTCGGAACGTCGGTGTAATACTCGGGACCGCCGCGTCCCCCCGACTTGAAGGGAGCCGCCGCCGACAGCACCGGCAGGTCCTTCCACTTCGATGTCTTCAGCAGATCCTTGATGTACCAGGTCTGCGCCTGGCTGACGATCTGCACCGACGGATCATCCGCCACCAGCGCGAAGTAGGAATAGAGCGGCGCGGACGTCTTGCCGACCGGGCGGCGGACATAGGCGAGCGTCGCCTCGTGATCCTGCTTCAGCGCGTCCACGATCTCCTGCACGTCGCCGACGGTGGCGACGTTCTTGTTGTCCTTGCGCTCGAAGATCGGCCGCGCCTCGGAGGTCGCCGCCGCGATCTTCCACTTCGAGCCGTCGCGCTCGAGCATCAGGTCGATCAGGCCCATATGCGAGCCCCAGAATCCCGCCTGCACGGCCGGCTTGCCCTGCAGGGTGCCCTTCTCCGTGTCGACGCCGGCGAGACCCTGGAAATCCTTCTTGCCCGGGAAGACGAGGTGCTGGTGGCCGGTGAAGACCGCGTCGATGCCCTCGATGCCGGCCACGTGGAACGACGCGTTTTCCATCATGTCGCCGGTGCCGGTATCGATGCCTGAGTGGGACAGCGCGATGATGATGTCCGCCCCTTCCTCCTTGATCTGCGGCACCCAGGCCTTGGCCGCCTGGACGATGTCGCGCGTGAGGACATTGCCTTCGAGGTTCTTCGAATCCCACACCATGATCTGCGGCGGCACGAAGCCGATGACGCCGATCTTGATCGGGTGTTCCGCGCCCGCGCCGTCCTTCACCGTCTTGTCGAGGATCACATAGGGCTTGAGATAGAGCTTGTCCTCGCGCGGATTGGCCGCGAGTTCGCTGCCGCGCACCAGATTGGCGCAGACGAATGGGAAGTTCGCGCCGGCCAGCACCTTGTCCATGAAGGAGAGACCGTAGTTGAACTCGTGGTTGCCCAGCGTCGAGACGGAATAGCCGAGCAGGTTCATGCCCTTCATCACGGGGTGGATGTCGCCGTCCTTCATGCCTTTCTCGTAGGCGATGTAGTCGCCGAGCGGATTGCCCTGCAGGAAGTCGCCATTGTCGACCAGCATTGCATTGGTCGCCTCGGCGCGGACGGCCGCGATCAGCGAAGCGGTGCGCGACAGGCCCATCGTGTCGTTCGGCTTGTCGCCATAATAATCATACGGCAGCACGTTCACATGGATGTCGGTGGTCTCCATGATACGCAGATGCGCCTGGTTCGCCTGCGCTCGAGCGGAAAACGGGTGAAGCATCACCAGGCCGCCGAAGGCGGCGCTACCGGCCAGGAAGGCGCGGCGCGAAATCGGAAGCAACATCTCGGACATTTCTCTCTCCTGTAAAACGTCGAGGAAGGCGCGGGCGGAAGAAGGGAGTTTCGCGCCGCTGCGAGCCTCTGTCCAGCATCTACGTGACAGGCCCATGAACATTTGCCGGCATAATTTCGGCCCCATCCGCAACTGCCACCTTGCTTGAGACCTTATGGGAGCCCCCCTCGACGAGGCGCGCGATAACCGGACAGTCTGACTAAACTTTAGGCAATTGCACAATTCAACCCATTGTTTTTAAACACTTCTCTGCCCTCGACCATCCGCAAATTCACGCAAGCTTAATCAACTTCTGGTGTGATGAGCGTGAGGGGTTAGGGGGCAGCATGACGCGCATCTCGCGACTGCGCAGCGTTTCGACTTTGATCGCAGCCGGCTTGGCGTTTGCCGGCACCACGCGGCAGGCGGCAGCCGCCGACCTGTCGATCGAAGCTCTCAAGCGCGAACTCGACATGAGCTGGACGTTGCTGGCGGCGGGGCTCGTCCTTTTGATGCAGGTTGGTTTCCTCCTGCTCGAAGCCGGCATGGTCAGGTCGAAGAACTCGATCAATGTCGCGCAGAAGAACCTGCTCGACATGGTGTTCGCCATCGTGGCCTTCGGCGCGGCCGGCTTCATGTTCGCATTCGCGCCGAGCGGCGGCCTGCCCTTCGGCTTCGACGGCGATTATTTCCTGCTGTCGGATCTCGATCCGTGGCAGATGGCTTTCTTCGTCTTCCAGGTGATGTTCTGCGGCACCGCCGCGACGATCGTTTCGGGCGCGGTCGCCGAGCGCATGCGCCTGTTCGCCTACGTTCTCGGCTCGATCTTCATCGCGCTCGTCATCTATCCCGTCTTCGTCCACTGGGCCTGGGGCACCGGCCTCGGTCCGAACGGCAGCGCCTTCCTGGCCAACATGGGCTTCGTCGACTTCGCCGGCTCGACCGTCGTGCATTCCACCGGCGCCTGGGTCTCGCTAGCCGCGTGCTGGATCATGGGAGCACGCGAAGGCCGCTACGATGCGAACGGCAAGCCTGTCCGCATCGCCGGTCACAATCCCGTCCTTGCGACCGCCGGCGCGATGATCCTTTTTGTCGGCTGGATCGGCTTCAACGGCGGCTCGACCGTCGCCGCCAGTCCCGACATCGCCCACATCATCGCCAACACGGTGATCGCGGCGGGCACCGGCGGCACGGCGGGTTATCTTCTCGGCTGGCACCAGGATGGAGTTGTCTATCCGGAGAAGGCTGTGTGCGGCATGCTCGGCGGCCTTGTTGCCATCACGGCCGGCTGCATGGCGCTGGGTCCACTCGGTGCCTTTCTGGTCGGCATCCTCGGCGGACTCGTCGCGATCTGGGGCAACGACGTTGTCGAGCGCGACCTGAAGATCGACGACGCGGTGGGCGCCATCGGCGTCCACGGTTTCGCAGGCGTGGTCGGCACTCTGGCTGTCGCTCTGCTTGCGCCTGTCGAAAACCTGCCTGCCGGCGGTCGTTTCGACCAGTTGCAGGTCCAGGCGACGGGCGTCGCGATCAATTTCGCCTGGAGCTTCGGCGTCGCGCTCGCTTTCTTCTGGGCACTCTCGCGCTTCACCCGGCTGCGCGTCACCAGCGAGGAGGAGCAGATCGGCCTGAACGAGGCCGAGCACGGCACCCGGATGGGGATCGGCCATGTCGAGCAGGCGCTTGAGAAGCTGGTGCAGGGCAACGCCGACCTCACCATGCGCATCCCTTCGGTGCCGGGCGACGAATCGGAAACCCTGACGCGCCTCTTCAACGGACTCATGGACAGCATCCAGCGCGAGGAGGATGCCCGTGCCGAGACCAAGCAGATCGCGCGCGACGCGGCCGAGGCGGAACGCCTGTCGGCGCTCGCCAACGCCACCTTCGAGGCGATCGTCATCCTGCAGGACGGCAGGATCGTCGACGGCAATGACAAGCTAGCCGAACTGTTCGGCACCAGCCTTGCTAAACTGAAGGGCCGCAACATCCTCGATCTGATCGCCCCGGACGGCGTCGCCGACGTTCGCGCGGCAATCGCGCGTCCGGTCGTCGACCCGTATGAATCCGCGATCGTCGACATGTCGGGCAACCGGATCCCGGTCGAGATGCGCGGGCGCGAAGTCACCTATCACGGCGTCAGGTCGCGCGTCGGCTGCATCGTCGATCTGCGCGAACGCAAGGACGCCGAGAACCGCATCCGCCACCTCGCCCAGCACGATGCCTTGACCGGCCTAGCGAACCGCGCCCTCTTCAACGAGAAGCTCGCGGCGCTGACCCGCACCGGCGGCGCCGCCGGCGGCAAGACGGCACTGCTGCTGATCGACCTCGACCGGTTCAAGAACATCAACGACATATACGGCCACCCCGCCGGCGACCGGGTCATTCAGGTTTCCGCCAAACGCCTCGCAGAACTCGCCCCAGACAACTGTCTCGCCTCGCGTCTGGGCGGCGACGAGTTCGCCATCCTGATGCCCGGCCTCGCCTTCGCGGCGCAGGCGGCCGACCTCGCCTTCCGCATCGTCTCGACCCTCATCCTGCCGATTATTCTGGAGGACGGGACACAGGTCAGGGTCGGCGCCAGCGTCGGCGTATCCGTGGCGGAAAACCAGAGCGGAGAGCTGGAACGGCTCGTCTCGCGCGCCGACACCGCGCTCTATCACGCCAAGCACATGGGCCGGAACACCTACTGCCTCTACGAGCCCGGCATGGATGCGCAACTGGAGAAGCGCCGCGAGATCGAGACGGATCTGGCGGAAGCCCTGGAGCGTGGCGAATTCGACCTGCATTTCCAGCCGCGCATCTCCATCGCCGCCCGCCGGGTCGTGTCCTACGAGGCGCTGGTGCGCTGGCGCCATCCGAAAAAGGGGCTGATCAGCCCGGCGGATTTCATTCCGATCGCCGAGCAGAATGGCAAGATCATCGCGATCGGCGAGTGGATATTGCGCGAGGCATGCCTGCGCGTCCGTTCCGAACTCGGCGGCGCCCGCGTCAGCGTCAATGTCAGCCCCGTCCAGTTTCGCCAGCGCAATTTCGTCGAGGCGGTCGAGGCGGCCATCGCCGACACCGGCATCGACCCGTCCATGCTCGAACTTGAAATCACCGAGGGCGTGCTGATCGACGACGACAAGCGCGCGCATCGCATCCTGACCGAGCTCAAGCGCCTCGGCGTCACCGTCGCGCTCGACGACTTCGGCACGGGCTATTCGTCGCTCGGCTATCTTGGCCGCTTCCCTGTCGACACGATCAAGATCGACCGGTCCTTCGTTCGCGACATGGCGAAATCCGATACGGCGATGACCATCGTGCGCGCCATCGCCGGTCTGGGGAGCGGCCTCGGCATGACCATCGTCGCCGAAGGCGTCGAGACGATGGAGGAGGCGCGCCTCCTCGCCCATATCGGCTGCCGCGAATTCCAGGGCTTTCTGTTCGGCCGCCCGACGCCGGTCGCTGCCATCCCGGACATCGACCACGAGGCGATCGCGTCGACCGTCGAGGAATGCCTCGCACCGGCCCTGGAGGAAGCGGCCTGAGCGTTGCGCGGCGGTGGAAGCAACGCTTGTTTCAAGGCGGCATGGTCACCGATATCTTGATCGACGCATACCAGGCCGACAGGTCGGCAATCTGATCGTCGCTCAGTTCCTTCGCCACGACTGACATCATTTCATGCACGCGCTTGCCTGTGCGGAATGCCTTGAGCTGCGTCTGAATATAGACCTCGTTTTCCCCGGCCAGGTGAGGAGCGATCGGCATCTTTGCCAGGCCGTCGATACCATGACAGACCGCGCAGCGCTGCTGAGCGAGCTTTCGCCCGGCTGCGGCGTCTGCGAAAGTCGGGGCTGATGTGATCATCAAAACCGCCGACATGGTGAAACAGGCCGCCACGAGGCACATCGTTCTTCGTCCCATGCAAGACCTCACTAGCCGAATTGAAACCGGGCGCGGGCTATCCGCCGCGCCCGGAGGCTGCTCACTGCCCGTAGGAGATACGATAGAGCGCACCGGCCAGGTCGTCGGAGACCAGGATTGAGCCATCGCGCAACTGGGCGATGTCGACCGGCCTTCCGAGATACTCGCCATTCTCGTCGAGCCAGCCCGAGGCAAACACTTCGCTCGGCCCGGCACTGCCGTCCTCGTTGACCGGTGTAAACATGACCTGCGCGCCGACCGGTGTCGTGCGGTTCCACGAGCCATGCTGGGCGGAGAAGATGCCGTTCCGGTACTTTTCGGGGAATTGAGTTCCCGCATAGAACTTCATTCCCAGATCGGCTGAATGCGCGGGCATCTCCACTGCCGGCAGGACGGCGTCGGCCGGCGGCTCGCTGTCCTTGTATTCGTTCGTGCGGACGCTGCCGCCACCGTA
This sequence comes from Pseudomonadota bacterium, assembly GCA_043822005.1. Taxonomy (GTDB): domain Bacteria; phylum Pseudomonadota; class Alphaproteobacteria; order Rhizobiales; family Rhizobiaceae; genus Mesorhizobium_A. The sequence continues at coordinate 81,836 of JBDRCE010000019.1, forward strand.
CCACGGAAAGCCGAAATGCTGGCCGGCCGAGGTCTGGCGGTTGATTTCGCCGGGCGGGATGTCGTCACCCATGCCATCGACCTGGTTGTCGGTGAACCACAACTCGCCATTCTTCGGATTGAAGTCCATGCCGACAGAATTGCGTATTCCCCGTGTATAGACTTCGCGGCCACTGCCGTCCGTGTTGACCCTGATGATGCCGCCCATGCCGACCTCGCCGTAAAGGTCGGCCTTCTCCGGCGCGAACACGTTGAAGGGCTGGCCGAGCGTGATGTAGAGCTTGCCGTCGGGTCCGATACGGCAGACGCGTGCCGTATGGTTGAAGCTCTCTTCGTCGGGCGGGATCAGCTTGCCCTGCGCAATGACGTTGAACGCCGCGACGTCAGGGCTTTCGTAGAAAAACTCCGCGGCTGGAAATGTCAGTACGCGGTTCTGCTCGGCGATGTAGAGGAACCCGTCGGGCGAGAAGCAGGGACCGTTGGGGATGGCCATCGCGAGGGATGGAGCGAAATCCTTCACCTCGTCGGCAACCCGGTCCTTGTCGCGGTCCGTCACCGCCCAGACCTTCGTCTTGCGCGTGCCCACGAATGTCACGATGCCCTGAGTGCCGACGGCGATGTGCCTGGCATCGGGGACGATGGCGTAGAGGCTTATCTTGAATCCCTCGGGAAGCTTGATCTTCTCGAGATTCTTCCGGATCGCATCCGCCTTCGGGCCGGTCTGCTCGATGATGGTGAATTCGGTGGTGCCGGTGGTCTTGAAGTTGCTCAGCTTCTCCAGATTGCCCGGATCCTGCGCTGTGGCGATCGATGCGGAAGATACAGCTATGGCTGCAAGTGACAGGACGCGTTTCACGGTGTTTCCTCCCAGAAACAGTTGTGCGTGTCCCCACCCCGACGCGGCGTTTGCGCTCATACGTCGTATGGATTTGTTGCACAGTCCCGGGAACCGGTCCAGAGGTGGAGCGGCTACGCCATCTCCGGCTTTAGTCCGAGCGCCACCCGGTCGATGATCTCCCTCAGCGCGAAGCTCGAATTGATCTTGGTGACATGCGGTAGCGCGGTCAGCCATTCCTTGTGGATGCGCTCGTAGTCGGCGAGATCGCGCGCCGCGATCCGCAGGATGTAGTCGTATTCGCCCGACATCAGGTGGCAGGACAGGATGTTCGGGCACCGTTTCACCGCCGCCTCGAAGTCGGACAACGTCTTCTCGAACTGTCCCGACAGCGAAATATGCACGATCGCGGTCATCTGGTGACCGAGCGCGGTGTTCGAGATACGCGCGTGGTAGCCGCGGATCACGCCCGCCTTTTCGAGCGCGTCCAGCCGCCGCGAACAGGCGGACTGAGACAGGCCGGCCCTTTCGGACAGCCCGGCATTGGAGATCCGCCCGTCCTTCTGGAGCGTGTCCAAAATGGTGATATCAATCCGGTCTAGCTGCATTGTTCGAAGATCCTTCGCAAGATCGGCACCCCAACGCAAGAATACGCGAATCCGGCCTGATCCGACAACTGCATTCGCAAGGACGTTCGGCATGAATCGTGTTTATATTCATTAACGCAAGGGAACATGGGCTTCCGGCCCTGGAATGGAGAACAGCACTATGCGCGTCGGTTGCCCGCAGGAAATCAAGAATCACGAGTATCGCGTCGGTCTTACCCCCGGGGCGGTCCGTGAATACGTCGCGCATGGTCATGAAGTACTCGTCGAAACCGGTGCCGGCGCGGGCATAGGAGCCGACGACAATGCCTACCGCGCCGCGGGCGCCAGGATCGCCAAAACGGCGGCGGAAGTGTTCGAGCGTTCCGACATGATCGTGAAGGTCAAGGAGCCGCAGCCCGACGAGTGGGTGCAGCTCCGCGAAGGCCAGATTCTCTATACGTATCTGCACCTTGCGCCCGATCCGGAACAGACAAGGGGCCTGATCGCCTCCGGCGTCACCGCCGTCGCCTATGAAACGGTGACCGACGACCGCGGCGGCCTGCCGCTGCTTGCGCCCATGTCCGAAGTCGCCGGCCGCCTGTCGATCCAGGCCGGCGCAACCGCGCTGCAGAAGGCCAATGGCGGTCGGGGCGTGCTGCTCGGCGGCGTGCCCGGCGTGCTGCCCGGCAAGGTCGCCGTGATCGGCGGCGGCGTCGTCGGCCTGCATGCCGCCAAGATGGCGGTCGGGCTCGGCGCCGACGTCACCATCATCGACCGCTCGATCCCGCGCCTGCGCCAGCTCGACGACATCTTCAACGGCCGCGTCCACACCCGCTATTCCACCGTCGAGGCGCTCGAGGAGGAGTGCTTCTCGGCCGACGTGATCGTCGGCGCGGTGCTCATCCCCGGTGCTGCCGCCCCCAAGCTCGTCACCCGCGAGATGCTGTCCGGCATGAAGAAGGGCGCGGTGCTGGTCGACGTCGCCATCGACCAGGGCGGCTGCTTCGAAACCTCGCACGCCACCACCCATGCCGACCCGACCTACGAGGTCGATGGTGTGATCCACTACTGCGTCGCCAACATGCCGGGCGCGGTGCCGGTCACCTCGGCGCATGCGCTTAACAACGCCACCCTGCATTACGGCCTGCAGCTCGCTGACAAGGGCCTCAAGGCGCTGACCGACGACCATCACCTGCGCAACGGCTTGAACGTCCACCGCGGCAAGGTCACCAACCGCGCCGTCGCGGAAGCGCTCGGCCTGGAACTGGCCGAGCCGAAGCAGGTCCTCGCGGCCTGATCTTCGACCTCCTGCAATACCAGCGCCCGCCTCCCGGCGGGCGTTGTCCTTTCCGCGCCCGGCTGGCTATCGCAGCTCCACCTTGATCCTGAACGGATTCGGTGATCGCTGGTCGTTATTGCCGTCCGTGACCTCGAGACGGTAGAGGCCCGCTTTGGCGATCGGCAGCCGTGCGTCGGTCACGCCGCCGAGGCGCGGCGGGCCGACCCATTGGCCGGCATTGCCGTCGGGGTCCCAGAGACGAACAAATATGTCCAGTGCGGGATCGACCTCGTCGACGACGACCGACAGCTCGCCCGGCCCGCCCGCTTCGATGGCAAACCAGTCCATGTCTCCGCGCGGCAGAATATAGGCCTTGTGGGTATCGCCGGACGCGAGCGGTCGCGCCGACCCGTAGGTGTCGTTGGGCTCGAGCGGATCGTCGGTCGGTGTCAGCTGCGTGCGCAGCACGGCATGGCGGATGGAGCGTTCGTCGCCGTAGCCGTCCGTGATCTCGATGAAGTAGCTGCCGGCCCTGGGCAGATCGGCGACGCCTTCGGTCAGGCCGCCCTTCCGGTAGGGTGCCACCCAGTCGTGCAGCAATTGCCGATCAGCGGTCCAGACGCGATAGTGAAGGTCGAGATTGTCCGGTCCCTCGTCGATCTCGACCCTGAGTTCGCCCGACGTCGGAGCCTCGACGCGGAACCAGTCGAGATCGCCGCGCGGCAGGATGTTGAACAATATCTCGCCGCCCGGCGTCAGCGGCGCGGCGCTCGCCATGCCGTTGTTCGGTTCGTACTGATCCGGCTGCGGCGTGAACACCGTCGCAAGCTCAAAGAGATCGGCGCTTCCCTGGTCGGAATAGCCGTCGGCGATCTCGACAAAATACCGGCCCGGCGCAGGCAGGTCGGCGAAGGTCTCGACGTCGCCGCCGGCCCGCAATGGCCCCGTCCAATCCTTCACCAGATCCTTGTTGGCGTTCCAGACGCGCAACTGGATGTCGAGGTTCTGCGGCGAGCCGCTGGCCAAGAGCTTCAGTTCTCCGGGTTGGTCGACGTCGAGGCTCAGCCAGTCCGTGTCGCCCCGCGGGAAGATTGCAATCCGGTCGCGTCCGCTCGCCGAGCGGTGCGCGGCGAGGCCGAACGCGTTGTTCGGTTCGATCGCGTCGCCGACCGGCTTGAAGGCGATCGAAAGGTCGAAGCTTCGCGTGTTCGCCTGGTCGTTGTAGGAATCCGCCATCTCGATGGCGTAGATGCCCGGCTCCGGCAGCTCCGCCTCGAGAACCGTCTCGCCGCCGGGCCGCGCCGGCACCTGCCAGTCCTTCACGACGGCGCCGTCGAGGGTCCAGAGCCGGATGGAGATGTCGAGGTTTTCCGGCACGTTCGCGGCGCGCACCGAGAGCAGGCCCGGTTCGCCGACCCACAGCTTGAACCAGTCCGCGTCGCCGCGCGGCCAGATCGCTGGCTGGAATTTCACCGTCGGCGGCACCGCCGGCGCGCTGCCGATCGTGCCGTTCGGCTCATATGGATCGTTTGCCGGCGTGAATTCGGCCTTGAGGACGAATGCATCCGGAGAGGACGCGTCATTGTAGCTATCGGCGAGTTCGACGAAATAGGTTCCTGGCCGAGGCAGCGGGTAGCGACCGTCCAGCGCGCCGCCCGGACGAGGTGCGCTCTGCCAGTCGGCGACGACCTGTCTGTCGGCGTTCCAGACCCGCGCAACGAGGTCGAGCGCGGCGGGCGCCGGGTCGACGGAAAGCCTTAGCTCTCCCGCGATCGGGACGGTGAAGCTGAACCAATCCGCGTCGCCGTTCTGCGAAATCGTTGCGGAAACGTCGGCCGCCAGCGGGATCGGCTGTGCCTGACCGAAATTGTCGTTGGCGGCTGCCTCGACGACCGGCACGGCAGGCGCCGGCTTCCAGTCGGGCGCCGGCGCGACGGCCACTGCGTCCGCCCAGGCAGGTTTGTGCAGCACCCGGTCGCCGAAGAAGTTGCCCGGCCGTGCCGAGCGCTCGGCGCCGGGGACGGACCGCGCCGAGGCGGTTTCGACCGCCGCCGCGCTCGGCGCCCGCGCGGCGGTGGCGGCCTGCGCCAGGAGTTCGGATTCAGGCGTCGGCTTCAGATAGACCTCGTCGACCAGCCGGACGAGAAGTTCGGGCCGCTGCTTGCCCGCCGTCGATTCGAACACCCGCCCGGCGGCGCGCCGGAACATCAGCCCGACTTCGACGCCCGGCTGCGCGATCTCCTGCAGCAGCGCCTGCGTATAAGGCGAGTTACCGCCCTGCCCGTCGGCGGCGATTTCGCCGGCCGCCGCGGCATAGGCGATGATCGCGCCGCGGCCGGACAGCCGCATCAGCGACAGTCCGCGTATCGGTTCGACAGCCCGGGTCTCGCGCGCCTCCTTCAGGAGAACTTCGAGGAAGGGATTGTCTCGGCAAGCGTCAAGCACGACCAGCGCGACGCGGGCGCGGCGTTCCATTTCGCGCACCACCTCGCCGATGTCGATCGCGCTGTAGCGCAGGGAGCGCTCGGAACTTACGTCGACGTCGATCGGCAAAAGGAAATTCTCGCCGCCGATCTGCATTCCATGCCCGGCATAGAACAGGAACGCGATGTCGCTTCCGACAAGGCTGCGGCTGAATTCGTCGATCGTGCTGATGGCCGCCCGGCGGTCCGTATCCGTCGCCAGCGTCACGGCAAAGCCGAGATCTTCAAGCACGCCCGCCATCGCCCTGGCGTCATTGATCGTGTTGGCCAACGTCCCGGTGCCCGTGTAGGCGCCGTTCCCGATCACCAGCGCGACGCGGCGTTCTTCCGCGACGCCGGACGCCATTGCGCCGTAGAGCAGAGTGATGAAGACAAGCGAACCGGCGACCCATGAGCGCATGGAGCCACACCCCGTCCCGTTTCCCGCGGCGATGCTACACCGTGTCGCGGAGATCGGATAGCCAAGTCCCGACGGCGACGACGTTCGGCGCAAAACGTGTCCAAATCGCGGGCGCGACCGTCTCGGACAACAAAAAAGCCGGGCTGCGGCCCGGCTTCCTCGACATCGTGACCTGGCGCCGGTTCATCCGCGGCCGCCACGTCGATCGATGGCTTCTCCTAACGCGCGATCGTGACAGGGATGCGACGACTGGACCAATATGAGGCTCACGGCCGTGCGAGGATCTCGGCCCGCTCCGCGAGCGTCATCGGACGGACCTCTTCCCTGACTTGCGCCACGGGGTTGAACCCTATCTTCTGGTAGAGGGGCAGCGCCGCCGGGTGATCGAGCGTGCAGGTCTGGACCACGACGCGCTGTGGCGAGCGCGACCAGGCGGCCTCGATCGCGGCGCCGAGGAACCAGCGTCCGATCCCCTGCCCCATGGCGTTTTCCATCATCCCGAAATAGACGAGTTCCATCATGTCTTCGTCGAGCGGCGCGACCTCGAACATGCCGGCCGGAACGCCGTCCAGATGCAGCACCCTTATGTCGCGCGCCGGGTCCGCGAGCTTGCCGGACAGTTCCTCGTCGGACAGCCTCAACGCGTTTACCCAGTGCCACTTCCGTCCGATCCGGTCGATCAGGTAGCGATAGAAATGGTTCGGCATGTGCCGCGCCTTCAACAGCGCGATCGGCCTGTTGTAGGGGATCGGCGCATAGTGCGCAGGCTGCGAGGTCATTTCCAGGAAGGTGACGGTGACCGGGATCTTTTCCGGCTTCTTCGGCGTTTTCATGCCTCGTCTTTCACCACGGGCGTGTCCGTCCGTCCACCCCATTCGGTCCATGACCCGTCATAAAGCTTGGTGTCGCGGTGCCCGAGCGTCTCCAGCGCGAGCGCGACGACCGCCGCCGTGACGCCCGACCCGCAGGACGTGACGATCGGCTTGTCCAGATCGACGCCTGCCTCCACGAAAGCCTGCTTCAACTCGTCGGGAGGAAGCAGCCTGCCGTCCCGCGACAGTGAGATCGCCGGGACATTGTGGGCGCCGGGCATGTGTCCGCCGCGCACGCCGGCCCGCGGCTCGGGATCCCGGCCGGCGAAGCGGCCCGCCGGCCGCGCGTCGGCGATCTGTCGCCCGCCCGTCTCGACGATCGCGCGCATCTCATCGAACGAGGCAATGCGATCGGGATCATAGTCCACCTCGAACAGGCAGGACGCGATCCTTGTCGGTTGGCTGGTAACCTGCCGCCCCTCCTTCCTCCAGCCGTCGATGCCGCCCTCCAGGACGTAAACCTTGCGGGCGCCCATCGTGCGAAACATCCACCAGACCCTGGGCGCCGAAAAGAAGCCCGGCCCGTCATAGACCACGATCGTGTCGTCCCGCGAAATCCCCATCGATCCCGCGAACGTTGCGAAGATCAGGGGCGAGGGCATCGTATGCGGCAGGTGTGATCCCGGCTCGACGACGATGTCATGGTCGAAGAAGACGGCGCGGGGAATGTGCCCCGCCTCGTATTCCGCGCGCGCGTCGCGTCCCTGCGCCGGCAGGTACCACGAACCATCAATCACCGAGAGACCGGGATCGTTCAGATGCTCCGCCAGCCAGGCCGGGGAAACCGTAAAGCCGGTGGGTGATGTTGACATGGATTCCTCCGGAATGCCGCCACCTTATCGGCGGCGCGAACCATCGCAAGCAAATTGAGCAGGGAGATTGCCGGCTCCGCCGCGACGAAATAGTCTCGTCGCAAACTGGAAGGAGCAACACTGATGCTTCGATCGCTTGTCCTCGCGCTGCTTCTTGTCTGCGCACACGCCGCGACCGCCGCGGAGGACCAGTCTTCCCCGCCGCCGTCTGATGGCGGCACGCATCAATGCGAACGCGGCAAGGGCGAGGCGCAGACCTCCTGACGCGAAGGTTCGCGTCCGTCAGACCGCCGGCATCGGGCCGAACCTGAGCCGGAAGCGCCGGTTCTCGCGGCCTTTCTTCTCGATCTTGCCGACATGGATCTCGCCGATCTCGCCGGTCGAGCGCACATGGGTGCCGCCGCAGGGCTGGCTGTCGACAGAGGCGTTGTCGCCGATGCAGACCAGCCGGATGCGGCCCGTGCCGCTCGGCGGACGCACGTTCTTCGACTTCACGAGGGTCGGGTTGGCGGCGAGTTCGTCGTCGGAAATCCAGCGGATGAAGATCGGATAGTTATCAGTCACCAGCTTCATCAGCGCCTCCGTTACCGCCTCCTTCGTGACGCCTGCGTCCGGCATGTCGAAATCGACGCGGCTGTCGTCTTCGGCGACCGACGCGCCGGTGATCGGAAAGGGACAGACGACCGTCAGCAGATGGCAGGCGGCGTGCATCCGCATCAGGTTGAGCCGGCGCGGCCAGTCGATGGCGAGTTTAACCCGCGCGCCGACTTCCGGCAGTGCCGCGCCTTCGGCCGGAATGTGGATGATCTCGTCCTTCGTCTCGCCCGTCACCGTCGCCGCGACCGGGACGATCATGCCGTCGGCGAAGGTGATCGTGCCGGTATCGCCTGGCTGGCCGCCGGAGGTCGCGTAGAACACCGTCCGGTCGAGGATAATGCCGCCCCGCTCGGTGACAGCCAGCACCTCGGCCGCGGCCTCCGCGAGGTAGGCGTCCTCGCGGAACAGCGGCTCGGTCCTGAGCGCCATCAGCCGACCTTCTCGAACGGCACGTCGATCTGCGGCGTGCGGTCCATCCAGTCCGGGATCGGCAGGTCCTTGGTCCGCAGGAAGGCCGGGTTGAACAGTTTCGACTGGTAGCGCGTGCCGTAGTCGCAGAGAATCGTCACGATCGTGTGGCCCGGTCCCAGTTCCTTCGCCAGCCGGATAGCGCCCGCGATATTGATGCCGGTCGAACCGCCGAGGCAAAGCCCCTCCTCCTGCACCAGGTCGAAGATGATCGGCAGCGCCTCGGCGTCGGGGATCTGGAACGAGAAGTCAGGCGTGAACCCTTCGAGATTGGCGGTGATGCGGCCCTGTCCGATGCCGTCGGTGATCGAGGACCCTTCGGATTTCAGCTCTCCGGTCGTGTAGAAGCTGTGCAGCGCCGCGCCCTCGGGATCGGCCAGCGCGATCTTCACGCCCTTGGGCTGCAGCGCCATCGCCACGCCGGCGAGGGTGCCGCCCGAACCGACGGCGCAGATGAAGCCATCGACATTGCCCGCCGTCTGCTCCCAGATCTCGGGCCCGGTCGTTTCCACATGCGCCTGCCGGTTCGCCACATTGTCGAACTGGTTGGCCCAGATCGCGCCCGCCGGCTCCGACTTCGCCAGCTGCTCGGCCAGCCGCCCCGACACCTTCACGTAATTGTTCGGATTCTTGTAGGGCACCGCCGGCACCTCGATCAGCTCCGCGCCGAGCAGGCGCAGCGCGTCCTTCTTCTCCTGGCTCTGGGTGTCGGGGAT
>JBDRCE010000020.1:0-14031 GCA_043822005.1 Pseudomonadota bacterium
CGGACGAGAAAAAGCCCGGCCGGAGCCGGGCTGAAGTTGCGACGGCCAGGCCGTCGTCGGGAGGACGCCGGCGCGGACGATGCCCGCGCCGGGAATTGCCTTACGAGTGGTACGCCGCTTCGCCGTGCGAAGTGAGGTCGAGGCCCTGCTGTTCGGCTTCGACGCTCGGACGAAGGCCGATCACCATGTCGACGATCTTGAAGAGGATCGCCGAGCCGATGCCCGACCAAAGCACGGTTACGATGACGCCCTTCAACTGCGCCCAGACCTGGGTCGCTGTTCCGGCATAGCCGGCCGCGAAATCGGCCGTGGAGTAGTCGACGATGCCGGCGCCGCCGAGGGCGGGGTTGACCAGGATGCCGGTGCCGATGGCGCCGATGATGCCGCCGATGCCGTGAATGCCGAACACGTCGAGGCTGTCGTCATAGCCCAGCGAGTTCTTCACCACGGAGACGAAGAAGTAGCAGACGATCGCAACGATAATGCCGAGGACGATCGCACCCATCGGACCGGCGAAGCCGGCCGCCGGCGTGACGGCCACGAGGCCCGCCACGGCACCCGATACCGCGCCCAGCATCGACGCCTTGCCGCGCAGGATGGCTTCCAGGATGATCCAGGTGACCGCCGCGGCCGCCGTGGCGACGAAGGTGTTCATCATGGCGAGCGCGGCATAGGCGTTCGACTCCAGGTTGGAGCCGGCGTTGAAGCCGAACCAGCCGACCCACAGCATCGCGGCTCCGACCATCGTGAGCGTCATGGAATGCGGAGCCATGATCTCCTTCTTGTAGCCGATGCGCTTGCCGAGAATGATCGCGCCCACCAGACCGGCGATGCCGGCGTTGATGTGAACGACCGTGCCGCCGGCGAAGTCGATCGCGCCGAAGCTGAAGATGAGGCCCGACGGGTCGGAGTAGAAGCTCGGACCGCCCCAGAACCAGACCATGTGGGCAATCGGGAAGTAGACGACCGTGACCCACAGGACGACGAACACGATCACGGCAGAGAACTTGATCCGCTCGGCGAAGGCGCCGACGATCAGGGCGGGCGTGATGCAGGCGAAGGTCATCTGGAAGCAGACGAACACCAGTTCCGGGATCGCGACGCCCTTCGTGAAGGACTCAGACATCGTCGTCGTGTCGACGCCGGCGAGGAAGGCCTTGGACAGGCCGCCGACGAAGGAGTTGCCGGCGGTGAAGGCGAGCGAGTAGCCGTAGGTTACCCAGACGATCATCACGACGCAGGTGATGGTGAAGACCTGCATCAGGACGGACAGCATGTTCTTGGCGCGAACCAGGCCGCCGTAGAAAAGGGCGAGGCCGGGGATCGTCATGAACAGCACCAGGATGGTGGACACCAGCATCCAGGACGTGTCGCCCTTGTCGACGGTCATCGCAGGAGCGGCAGGAGCAGCGGCAGCGGCCGCGTCGGTCGCGGCAGGAGCGGCTTCCTGGGCGAAAGCAGCGAGGGTCCCCATCGCCCCCAGGGCGAGCGCGCCGAGCGCCGCCGTGCGCGCCATTGGCGCAAGTCGTTTCATTATGGTCATGCTTCTCTCCATGAAATCGGGAATGGCGGCTTAGAGCGCGTCGTTGTCGGTTTCGCCCGTGCGGATGCGCACGGCCTGTTCGATCGGGTAGACGAAGATTTTGCCGTCGCCGATCTGGCCGGTCTTGGCCGCGGTGGAAATGGCCTCGACGGCCTTCTCCGCCATGTCCGAGCTCACCGCGATCTCGATCTTGAGCTTGGGGAGGAAGCTCACGGCGTATTCCGCGCCGCGATAGATTTCCGTGTGCCCCTTCTGACGCCCATAACCTTTGACTTCGGTGACGGTCAGGCCCTGGATCCCGACGGCGGTCAGCGCTTCGCGAACCTCGTCGAGCTTGAACGGCTTGATGATTGCCATCACGATTTTCATTAGGCTTCACCCTTTACTAGTGCGGATCCCCCGCGTTTCGTCCATCGCCGGCGCCCGAAGACGGCGGAGACTGACGCACGTAGATTCAAGGTCCGTGCCAACTGGCGCGGAACCACCTAAGCCGATGAAATCCTTGTCGAAGAGCAGGGTGGGAGAGGCTGCCTGCTTTTTGTGCATTCAGGCGCTGCCTAAGAAATAGGCATAGATTAATGAATGCTTACGACTTCTGCTTCGTTCGCAGGCGGATGAGTCCCTCCTGTGCAACGGAGGCGACAAGCGTGCCGTCGCGCGAATAAATGGCACCGCGCGTGAAGCCGCGCGAGCCGGAGGTGGAGGGGCTGTCCTGCGTGTAGAGCAGCCAGTCATCCAGTGTGTCCGGACGGTGAAACCACATCGCGTGGTCGAGGCTCGCGGCCTGGATGTCGGGATCTGCGAGGATCCGCCCGTGGGCGAAGGTGGAGGTGTCGAGCAGGGTCATGTCGGAGACATAGGCAAGCACTGCCGCCTGGATCCGGCGGTCGCCGGCCACCTTTTCTTTGACGCGCACCCAGCTGTTCTGGCGCGGTTCGAGCTTCTCCCGGCTGGTGTAGTGCTCGAGGTCGACCGGCTTGAACTCGATCGGCCGCTCGCGCCGCCAGAAGCGGGCTATGCCGGTGGGGATTCTGTCGCCATACCGTTCGATGATCTCGCGCTGGCTGAGCAGTCCGTCGGGGCCGGGAATGTCGAGCGGCAGGGGGACCTGGAAGTCCAGCCCCTCCTCGTCGACCTGGAACGAGGCTTCGAGGGAGAAGATCGCCTTGCCGTGCTGGATCGCGGTGACGCGGCGGGTCGTGAAGGAACTTCCGTCCCTGAGGCGCTCGACCTGGTAGATGATCGGGATCGACGGATCGCCCGGCAGCATGAAGTAGCAATGCAGGGAGTGCACAAAGCGCTCGTCCTCGACGCAGCGCTGCGCCGCGACCAGGGCCTGGGCGATGACCTGACCGCCGAACACGCGCTGCCAGGAGGTCTCGGGGCTGCGACCACGAAACAGGTTGTGTTCAAGCTGCTCGAGTTCGAGAATGGACTGGATCGTCTGCGGTTCGGCCGTCATTGCTGCTGCTTCCGTGGGCAAATGCCCGACAAGGGCCGGAAGATAGGCTTTCGGACAGGTGGCGGCGGTGTGTCAAGGCCGCACGACTGTCCGAGGAGGAATGGACATGCCGGAAGTCAAGGAACCCGAGGTGGCGCCCGGCGCGCGGTTCGATGTGCTGGTCGCCGGCGCCGGCTATGTCGGCCTTGCGACCGCAGTGGCGATCGTCGAAGCGCGTCCGTCGCTTAAGGTCGCGGTCGTCGATGCGGCGCCGCCGGAGGTGTGGCGCAAGGACGGCCGCTCCTCGGCCATCGCGGCGGCCGCCTGCCGGATGCTGGAACGGCTCGGCTGCTGGGCGGAGATCGAGCCGCAAGCGCAGGCGATCACCGAGATGATCGTCACGGATTCGCGCACCGGCGACCCGGTGCGTCCCGTCTTCCTGACCTTCGGCGGCGAGGTCGCTCCGGGCGAGCCCTTCGCCCATATGGTGGACAACAAGGTGCTCAACGGTGCGTTGCGAAAGCGCGCGGCGGCGCTGGGCATCGACATCATCGAGGGCGTGGCGGTCGACCATTTCGTGACCGGCCCGTCGCATGTCTCCGTTGCGCTGGCCGATGGCATCAGCATCGACGCCAGGCTGCTGGTTGCCGCGGACGGTGTCCGCTCGAAGCTGCGCGACATGGCCGGCATCAAGACCGTGCACTGGGACTACGGCCAGTCGGGCATCGTCTGCACCGTGGCGCATGAGCGTCCGCATAATGGGCGAGCCGAGGAGCATTTCCTGCCGGCCGGCCCGTTCGCGATCCTGCCCCTGAAAGGCAACCGCTCCTCGATCGTCTGGACGGAGCGCAGCGAGGACGCGAACCGGATCGTGGCCGAGGACGATCTCGTCTTCGAGACGGAACTCGAACAACGCTTCGGCCTGAAGCTCGGCGAAATCCGCGTCGAGGGCGGCCGCAAAGCCTGGCCGCTGGGGCTGACGCTGGCACGGGCCTTCGTCGCGCCGCGCTTCGCATTGGCGGGAGATGCGGCGCACGGCATCCATCCGATCGCCGGTCAGGGACTGAACCTGGGCTTCCGGGACGCCGCCGCGCTGGCCGAAGTGATCGTCGAGGCCGATCGGCTCGGCCAGGACATCGGCGCGCTCGACGTTCTCCAGCAATATGAGCGCTGGCGGCGCTTCGACACGGTGCAGATGGGCGTCACCACCGACGTCCTGAACCGGCTCTTCTCCAACGACTTCGGACCGTTGAGAGCGCTGCGCGACATCGGCCTCGGCCTGGTCGACCGCATGCCCCGGATGAAGAACTACTTCATCGGCCAGGCATCGGGCCTCAACCCGGGTGCGCCACGGCTGCTGCGCGGCGAGGCGATCTGACGAGACGCCCGCTCCGTGCCGTGCCGCAACGCGGCGTGGACCGAACGACGCAATGCGCTATGTTCTCCCTGCCGGAGCGACCGGGCTACAAGCAGAGGAGAAATCCATGGACCGTCACGCCACAGCCGTATGGAAGGGCAATCTGAAGGAGGGCACAGGCACGCTCGACACTCAGAGCGGCGCACTGAAGGCGCTGCCTTATTCGTTCAAGGCGCGCTTCGAGGACGAGAGCGGCAAATCCGGCACCAATCCGGAGGAGCTGATCGCCGCCGCGCATGCCGGATGTTTCGCCATGCAGCTCTCGCATTTCCTCGCCGAGAACGGCACGCCGGCCGCGAGCCTGGAAGCGAAGGCGGTCGTGACGCTGGTTCCGGGAACAGGTATCACGGGCAGTGCGCTGACGCTCGTGGGCAAGGTGCCGGGGATCGACGAGGCCAAGTTCAAGGAACTGGCGGAGAAGGCGAAGGCCGGCTGCCCCGTGTCGCAGGCGCTCGGTGCGATCAAGGTGTCGCTCGACGCGAAGCTTGGTTGAACGATCGGTCTGAGGCGACCCGCTCTGGCGCTGCCTTTGACTTCGACCGATTCTCGTCTATCGAGCGGCATACGCGTAGCGCGCAGCCGACCGAAGGACACCGATGAACCGCGCAGATTACGTTTCCAGCCTGTTCACCGGTGCGCCGCAGCACGAGAATTTCGCGCGGCTGCGCGAATTCATCCCGGCCGCGGAGATGAGCGCGTCGCCCGAGCCATACGACTTCCCCGACGGGGCGCCGATCCAGCTGCCGCGGTCCTATGTCTATCTCGGCGAGACCCGCGCGACCGAAACCTTCCTCGCCGAGACCGATACGATGGCGCTGCTGGTGCTCGAGGACGGTGCCGTGCGCTTCGAGCACTACGCGGCGTTCGGCGGGCGCGGGACGTGCTGGGTGTCGATGTCGGTGGCCAAGAGCTTCATTTCTGCGGCGCTCGGCATCGCCGTCGCCGAGGGCGCGATCCGCTCGATCGAGGAGCCGGTCACGGCTTACGTTCCGTCCCTCGCAGGCTCCGCCTATGACCGGGTGCGGATCAAGAACATCCTGCAGATGTCGTCCGGCGCAGGCTGGGACGAGGACTATTCCGACCCCGATTCCGACATCAATCGCTTCGCAAAAGTATCGGCGGATGGCGGCGCGATGGCCGACTTCGTGCCGACGCTGAAGCGGGCGACGGAGCCGGGGACTGTCTGCCACTACAACAGCATGGACACCCAGGTGCTCGGCATGCTGCTGAAGGCCGCGACGGGGCGGAAGATCGCGGACTACATGCAGGAAAAGCTGTGGCACCCGCTCGGCATGGAATCGCCGGGCCACTGGCTGCTCGACGACACCGGCATGGAGATGGCCTATGCCTGCCTCAACGCCACCGCACGCGACTATGCCAAGATCGGCGAGCTCTACCGCCTGGGCGGCTCCTGGCAGGGGCGGCAGGTCGTGCCCGCCGCATGGGTCGAGGCGTCGGTGACGCCAGACGCGCCGCATCTCATGCCCGGTGTCGTCGATCCGATGTTCGGCTACGGCTACCAGTGGTGGGTGATCGACGGTGCGGAGGGCGAGTATGCCGCCATCGGCGTCTACAACCAGTTCGTCTACGTCAACCCCGCCCGCGACGTGACGATCGTGAAGCTCTCGGCCAGCCGCAATTACGGCGCGACCAACGACGAGACGTCCTATCGCGAGCACGAGACGATCTCGCTGTTCAGGGCAATCGGCGAGGCGATTGGCTGAGACCCAAGGCTCCAGGGGTCAGGCAGGCCCTTGACGGTCGCCCCAATCTCGCGCGTCATTCTCGGGCTTGTCCCGAGAATCTGCAATCGTGGAAAGACTGTCTTCAACGCCCCTCATGTCCTTCAGCGTCGGCAGATTCTCGGGACAAGCCCGAGAATGACGCCACTGGGGCGGGGCCGGATGGCGCTGGCATGCGACCTTGTCCGAAAACGAAAAACCCGGCCACGAGGCCGGGTCTTCATAATGCGTCCGAAGGAAAGTCGGCTCAGGCTGCTTCTTCCTGCTCGGGCTCCACCTCGGCGTCGCCTTCCGCCTCGGCCTCCTCGTTGGCGGCCTTGGCGCCGCGCTTGGGGCCCTTGTTCAGGTTGACCTCGATCAGGCGGACGGCCTCGGTCTCGGACATCTTGTTGACCGCGGCGATCTCGCGCGCCATGCGGTCGAGCGCGGCCTCGTAGAGCTGCCGCTCGGAATAGGACTGCTCCGGCTGGTTTTCAGCGCGGTAGAGGTCGCGAACGACCTCGGAGATCGAGATCAGATCGCCGGAATTGATCTTCGCGTCGTATTCCTGGGCGCGGCGCGACCACATGGTGCGCTTCACGCGGGCGCGGCCCTGCACGACCTTCAGCGCACGCTCGACGTAATCGGTCTCGGACAGCTTGCGCATGCCGATCGTCGCCGCCTTCGCGACGGGGACCTTCAGGCGCATCTTGTCCTTCTGGAAATCGATGACGAACAGTTCAAGCTTGTGTCCCGCGACCTCCTGCTCGTCGATCGAGACGATCTGGCCGACGCCGTGCGCGGGATAGACGATGAACTCGCCGGTCTTGAAACCGTTGCGCGCTGCCGGACTCTTCTTCTGCGGGATTGCCATTACGCTTCAAACTCCTGTTCGTGTCCCCGGGACAGGCCGTGAGACATCGTGCTGCGGCCCGGTCGCAGGCCATGCGCTATGCGGGACATGGCAGAACGGCTTCGGAAACGAAGGCAGCGTTACGCGCGCAAACGAAGCGCGACGCCCGGATCGCCCTGGTCCGAAATCAGTTCAAACCTTTCGATGAGTCAGGCTCAGCGCCATTAAGAGACGTCGTGTCACCAGCATGTGGGAGGTTAGATAACATAATTTCGCGCCGAAATCAACAATTTGCCGCATGCGCGAAGTCGCCGCGGCGGGATTCGCCACGGTGAAGGTTAACCCGGTCGACGAGTCGCGGCTGCTATCAGTCGCCCTTGCCGGGCTCCGGCGAGAAGAATTTCTCGAACTTGCCCGCGACGCCGTCGAATTCCTTGGCGTCTGCCGGCGGTTCGCCCTTCTGCGTGATGTTGGGCCAGATCGAAGCGTATTCCGTGTTGATCTTCAGCCACTTGTCGAGTCCGGGCTCGGTGTCGGGCTTGATCGCGTCGGCAGGACATTCCGGCTCGCACACACCGCAGTCGATGCACTCGTCGGGATGGATGACGAGCATGTTCTCGCCTTCGTAGAAACAGTCGACCGGACAGACCTCGATGCAGTCCATGTACTTGCACTTGATGCAGTTGTCGGTGACGATATAGGTCATCGGACGGGCTCCGGCGGTCTTGTAGGGCGGTTGGGTAGCGAGTTTGGGATGGCCGTGCAAGGGGCGGTTTGCCGCGCGGGTCACCCATCGGGAAATGGAATTCCAACGATCCCAACCGGCAGTGTCAGTCCCGGTCGTCGTTTCGCAGCCGGTCGGTCAGTCTGCGGTCGCGCTTGGTCGGACGTCCGGAGCCCGGTTCGCGTTCGGCCGCCGTCACGCGTTCCTCGCGCGGTAGCGGCGGCGGAGTGAGATCTTCGTAGAGGGTGCGTGCCTCTTCCGCCGGTCCCCGGCGCATTCCACCCGAGACGACGCGATAGACGAGCACCCGCCGCTCCAGGGTCACGGTGACGCCGTCGCCGGGCTTAACGGTCGCCGAAGGCTGGTCGATCTTGACCGAGTTGATGCGCACGCCGCCCGACTGGACCAGCTTCGCGGCAAGCGAACGGGATTTCACGACGCGCGCGAAAAACAGCCACTTGTCGATGCGCTGGCTGCCGGCCGCCGCCATGCCCTACTTGCGGAGCTGATCGCGCAGCGCAGCGAGCTTGGCGAAGGGCGAATCCGGATCGACCGGCCGCGGCTTCTCCTCGCGCGGACGGGCCTGATTCTCGAACTTGCGCTCGGGCCTGCCGTCGCTGCGCTTGCCTTCGTGAGGCTTGCCGTCGCGGCGGGTGCGATTGTCGCGCTCGCCTTCGGGGCGCGGCTTGCGCTGGAACTGAGGATCGTCCGCGCGCCACAGCACCTTCGGCTCCTTCGGAGTGGCATCCTCCGGCTTGGCGGCATCGCGGCCCTTGTTGCCACGGCCACGGTCGCGGCGGCCCTGCGGCGCGCCATCGCGCGCGCCCGGCCGCTGGTTGCGGAAACGGTTCTCGTTGCGGGCAGGACGCCATAAGAGCACGGTCTTGGGCTCTTCAGGCGCGGCAGGAACGGTATCGGCATCGGCCGCAGCAACATCCGGCACGACGAAAGGCTCGGACGATGCGGGAGCATCGGCTTCGGCCGCAGCCTCGACGGCTATCGGAGCGACAGCTTCCGCCGCGATCTCGGACGATTGTTCGACGGAGACCTCTTCGGCGTCGGCCTCGGGCGCTTCCTCGATCGCCACGGGAGCGATCGCCTCGGCGGCAAGGTCGGCGCCGGCCAGCGGGGCGGCTTCCATTCCTTCGACCACGGCCTGCTGCAGGTCGGCCGCGTCAGCCGAGACAGGCGCGGTCTCGGCGTCCGCCGGGACGGGCTCTGAGGTCGCATCGGCCGCAGCGGCGGCCCTCGCCGCTTCCGCCGCGGCATGTGCCTGCGCCCTCACCCGCGCCGCTTCCGTCGCTTCGGCGTCCTGGCGGGCGATGCGCTCGGCGACTTCGGCCTGAGGCTTGGGCTCGGCGCGGTAGCCGAGCGCCTTCAGGATCTCCTCCATGTCGGTCGCGGTGGCGCCGAGGATCGACATCATGGGCGGCGTCACGAGGAAGGAGCTGCCATCGTAGGCGCCGTCCGGACGCGATGCCGAACCGGGCTTCCAGGCGAGCGCTGGGCGGATCAGGTCGGCGATGCGTTCGAGGATGTCGACGCGCACCGCGCGGCGTCCGAGAATGCGGAAACCGGCGAGCTTGTAGAATTCGCGGTCGAACTGCGGATCGACCACGACCGAGGTGCGGCCGGTGGCGAGCGCGTTGACCGGATCGCCGAAGCCGGGCTTGTCCTTGCCGTCGTTCTTCAGCGCCCAGAGCAGCGTCAGAAGGCCGGCCGGGGCGGGTTTCAGCAGCGCGGGCAGGAAGATGTGATAGGCGCCAAAGCGCACGCCGAGCCTGCGCAGCGCGGCGCGCGAATCCTGCTCGAGCGACTTCATCTCGTCGGCGACGTCGCGGCGGTTGAGCAGCCCGAAGCCCTCGACCAGGCGATAGGCAAGGCCTCGGGCGATGCCGGTGAGCTGTTCGGCATTCTTCAGATCGACGAGCGGCTTCAGCAGCAGTTCGACCTGCCAGGCGACGAAACGATCGGCGCGCGCGGCGACCTTGTCGCGCGCCGGGCCGGTTAGCTGTTCGTCGGCAAGCAGGATGACGCGGGGCTTCAGCGCCTCCTCGCCCTCGACCAGCGTGCCGATGGGCTGGCCGAGCCAGCGCAGCGTGCCGTCATTGGCAAGCGCCAGATCGCCGTTGGCGCAGACCGAAAAACGCTCGGCTCGGGTTTCGAACTCGGTCGCCAGTGCTTTCTGCGCGGCGGCGCGAACGGCTTTCGCGTCCTCCCCGCCCGCCGACGCGTCGGCGGTGAAGCGGAAGCCCTGCAATTCCCCGACGTGGTGACCCTCGACGGAGACCTCGCCCGTTTGACTGATTTCGGCTTCGAGCATCGTGTTTTCTCTAAGGCGCCTCATGAGCACGGATGTCCTGCGGTCTACGAAGCGTTTCGTCAACCGCTCATGCAGCGCGTCCGACAGTCTGTCTTCGATCTCGCGCGTTTTTTCCTGCCAGTGTGCCGGATCGGCAAGCCAGCCAGGCCTGTGCGACACGAAGGTCCAGGTGCGGATCTGCGCGATGCGGTGGGAAAGCGTGTCGATGTCGCCCTCGCTGGAATCGGCCCGGCGGACCTGCTCGGCCATATAGGCTTCGTCGACGTGGCCGCGTTCGGCGAGGTCCTGGTAGATCGAGCCGATCAGGTCGGCGTGCTGGGCAGGCGCGATGCGGCGATAGTCGGGCAGGGCGCAGGCGTCCCACAGAAGCGCGACCCGCTCGCGGGTGGTGGCGAGGTCACGGATCATCGGATCGCGGGCGAGATATTCGAGCGCCTTCTGGTCTACCGCGGGAAGCGCCTTCGTCAGGCCCTCGACCTGCGGCGGCGTCTCGATGGAACGGCGCAGCGCCTCCAGGCTCGCGAAGTCGAAGTCGGGCGTGCGCCACTGCAGGACGCGAACCGGTTCGAACTCGTGGCCCTCGATCTTCTCGATCAGCTCCTCGTCGAACGGGATCACCTGGCCGGTGACTCCGAAGGTGCCGTCGCGGACGTGGCGCCCGGCGCGCCCGGCAATCTGGCCGATCTCGGCGGCCGAGAGATCGCGATACTGGTAGCCGTCGAACTTTCGGTTCTGGGCGAAGGCGACGTGGTCGACGTCGAGATTGAGACCCATGCCGATCGCGTCGGTGGCGACGAGGAAATCGACGTCGCCGGACTGGTAGAGCTCCACCTGCTTGTTGCGGGTGCGCGGCGACAGCGCGCCGAGCACGACCGCGACACCGCCGCGCTGGCGGCGGATAAGCTCGCCGATGGCGTAGACCTCTTCCGCCGAGAAGGCGACGATCGCCGAACGGCGCGGCAGGCGGGTGATCTTCTTCTGGCCGGCATAGGCAAGCTGCGACATGCGCGGCCGGCCGACGACGGAGATGCCGCGCAGGATACGCTCGAGGATGCCCCGCATCGTGCCCGCACCGAGCAGCAGCGTCTCGTCGCGGCCGCGCAGATGAAGGATCCGGTCGGTGAAGATATGGCCGCGCTCGAGGTCGCCGGCGAGCTGCACCTCGTCGATGGCGACGAAGGCGGCGTTGGTCTGGCGCGGAAGCGCCTCCACCGTGCAGACGGAGTAGCGGGCGCCGGGCGGCTGGATTTTCTCCTCGCCGGTGATCAGCGACACGTTGGCGAAGCCGACCTTCTCGCCGACGCGGCCATAGACCTCGCGCGCAAGCAGGCGCAGCGGCAGGCCGATGATGCCGGACGAATGCGCCACCATGCGTTCGATGGCGAGATGGGTCTTGCCGGTGTTGGTCGGACCGAGCACGGCAGTCACACCCCGGCCGGACAGGATCATCGCATCTTTCGGTCTGGGCTGGACATTCATCGGTCAGGGAGGCCTTGGCGCACCGTTTGAGCCTGCGCGGCACAGCCGGCGGAAGAACCGACTTTCACCCCAATATAGGCAGGCATGGGGCCGGCACAACGCCGTAGCGATCACTAGGCACTCGCCCGGACGGCACGCGTTAACAACCGGAACGAGTCTGGAACGAATCAGCTACGAATCACTGACTCGACCAGATTCATGTTCTGTTCACCGCAAGATGTTGATTTGAATCAGGATTTCTCACCACATGCAGAATCGCCCGAGCGTCCGACCGGGGCTTGACCGACCTGGCGTTAACGTTTCGGCGCGGTGACCCTGATCCCGTCCGAAAGGCGACATGCATCTGCGGTCAAACTTATGAAATCATTAGGGAAGATGAACCGGAGATTAAGCGGAGCGAGGCCGGCGGGGCGGCTTCCGTTAACGATGCGGCCAAAGCCGGAACGAATCGGCGACGAATCAGCTTCCGCGCCAGGTTTCCGGTCCGTTCACCGCAACATCTGGTACTTCCCGTCCCCAGAGGGGCTAGAGGGTCAGCCGCACTCCGATGCAACTTATCCGATTCATCGGGCACATTAACCATCCTGCTCCGAAACGGGACACCGGCGGCATCTCGGCGAGAGGTCCACAACCTTGTTGGCGGATCGGCGGCAGGATCCGCAGGTCGATCTTGTCGCAGGGAAAAAACCGTGACTCTCCTTGAGTCAGCCGCCCGGCCCTCGCGCGGCCGGCCGGCTCGCGCCGGCCCATATTGCGATATGCTCCTATGGAGGGGTCCATGCAGAAGCGTCTCTTCGCCGAATTTCTCGGTACTTTCTGGCTCGTCTTCGGAGGCTGCGGCAGCGCCGTTCTGGCAGCGGCTTTCCCCGAGGTCGGCATCGGCCTGCTCGGCGTATCGCTCGCCTTCGGCCTCACGGTCCTGACCATGGCCTACGCCGTCGGCGGCATTTCGGGCGGGCATTTCAATCCGGCAGTATCGGTGGGTCTTCTCGCCGCGGGCCGCTTCCCGGCCAAGGATCTGATCCCTTACGTGATCGCCCAGCTTGTCGGCGCGATCGTGGCGGCCGCGGTGCTCTACTTCATCGTCAGCGGCAAGGCGGACTTCGCCGGTGTCGGCGGCTTCGCGTCGAACGGCTATGGCGAAGCGTCGCCGGGCAAGTTCTCCATGGGGGCAGCGCTGGTCATGGAAGTCGTCATGACCTTCATGTTCCTGATGATTATCCTTGGCGCGACGCATGGGCGGGTTCCGGCCGGTTTCGCACCGATCGCGATCGGCCTCGGACTGACGCTGATCCATCTGGTGTCGATCCCGGTGACCAACACCTCGGTCAATCCGGCCCGTTCCACCGGCGTTGCGCTGTTCGCAGACGGTCCGGCCCTGGCGCAGCTCTGGCTGTTCTGGGTGGCGCCGATCGTGGGCGCCGCGATTGCCGGGGTCGTGCACAAGGCGATCTTCGGCGACGACTGATAATCTTGGAGGCGCGCCGCCCCTTGCGGGGTGGCGCGCCATTCCGCGATTTGGCACATTCGGCTCTCTAAAGGAGCCCGACATGCAGTTCATCACCTCCCGCGAAGAACTTCGCAGCATCTACAAGCCCGCCAGCGAAGGATCGCTGCGCAAGGAGCTGAAGGCGCTCGACAGCCATTGCGCCTCGTTCATCGGCCGCAGTCCCTTCGTGCTGATCGGCACCTCGGACGGCAAGGGCCACGCGGACGTGACGCCCAAGGGCGACAGGCCGGGCTTCGTCGCCGTGCTCGACAGCCGGACGATCGCGATCCCCGACCGGCCCGGTAACAATCGCCTCGACACGCTCGAGAATCTCCTGGTGGAGCCGTCGATCGGCCTGCTGTTCCTCATCCCCGGCATGGACGAGACGCTGCGCATCAACGGCAGGGCGAAGATCACGGCCGATGACGCCCTGCGCGCGCGCTTCACTGTGGACGGCAAGCTGCCGCAGGCGGTGATCGTCGTCGAAGTCGAAGCCGCCTACATGCATTGCGCCAAGGCGTTCATGCGGTCGCGGCTCTGGCATCCGGAGACCTGGCCGGACCGCAAGTCGCTGCCGACGCTCGGCCAGATCCTCAAGGACCAGCTCGCCCTTGATGAGTCGGCGGAAGCGAAAGACCGCTGGCTTGACGAGGCCTATGCAAAATCGATGTGGTAAGGCTCCTTCTTCGCAGGAGCCTTACCAGCCGGTTAACCGAGCCATGCGCCTGATGCATTGCTGCACTGCAGCATTTCTGCATTCCATCGGCAGCACCCATATGAGAGGCTGAACGCATACGGGAGGAACCACGCACGGGCCGGAAGGCCCCTCATGCAAGGAACCGTATCATGATCCTGAACGATCTCATTTCCCGCGCGCAGCACCGCATCGAGAAGCAGCGCCGCTAGTCAGTCGTGAAAAACCCGCAACCGCTTGCGCTGGTTGGAGTTTTCTGCGGTTTCAAGTATTCGATTTCGCAAGGGTTTGGGACTTTGGGGCGTAAAAGCTTGCGATTTCGCCGGACGTCTTGGTTCGAGGTTTTC
>JBDRCE010000021.1:0-6559 GCA_043822005.1 Pseudomonadota bacterium
GTACGCCTACGATACCGCGCTCTACCGCCAGCGCCACAAGGTCGAAAACCTATTCGCCAAGCTCAAGGACTGGCGGCGCATCGCAACCCGCTACGACCGATGCGCCCACACCTTCTTCTCGGCCATCTGCATCGCAGCCGCGGTCATCTTCTGGCTGTGATCGATGAGTCCTGACCCTAGGTGTCGGCGCTTCCCCAGCCCATGAAGAGGGTTCCTCTTCTTCATCGCCGGTTCATCTTCGAGAAACCATAATCTGCGCATTGAAAGAGGGCGCGGGAGAAATCGCGAACCTCCTGCAACCCGATCCGATCAAACGAGTTTTCGTCGCATGAAGCTCAAGACCATCCTGCTGCCCGTCCTCGCGGCCGCGATCTCCACCACCTCGCTGACCGTCGTTCCGGCCTTTGCGCAGGACGATTACCGTCTCGCCCAGGCGCGCGAGATCGAGGTCTCCTACGATCAGTTTGGCCGGCGCGTGATTCGCGACGCCTATACGGGCGAGATCCTGCGCATCGAGCGGCCGCGCAACCTCGACCGCCGCGCTACCGGCTCGGTGCCGCGCAGCCAGCCGCGCTACCAGGATCCTTACGCGGCGCAGGGCGACCGCTACTATCTCGACGATCCCGACGACATGCGCCGGCTGGAGCGCGACCGCAACCGCCGCTATGGCGCGGCGGTCGACGAGTTCGATCCGGCCTATGCCGACCCCTATGAAGACCAGGACTATCCGGGCGACGAAGCGTCGATCGACGAGGACGGCGCCTATTTCCCGCCGGCGCCGGGCGGCGTCGTCCGTGACGAGCCGGTCGAGCGCCGCGCGCTGCCCGAGCCGTCGGACGAGCCGCAGCTGTCGCCTTCGGTGCCGACCGACCAGCCGACCATCTCGAAGAAGTCCGACCTCAACATCGCCAAACTGCAGATCCTGCTCGACCGCGCCGGCGTCTCGCCCGGCGTCATCGACGGCCATATGGGCGGCAATGTCGACAAGGCGCTCGCCGCCTACCGCGACCTCACCGGCATCAAGCTGACGCTGATCGATTTTCCGGCGATCGAGAAGGAGCTCGCCGCGCGCGGGGGCGAGGCTTTTGCCGATTACACGATCACGCCGCAGGATGTCGCCGGTCCCTATGTCGCGTCGATTCCGGCCGACTACGGCCAGAAGGCGCAGCTCGAGGCGATGAGCTACACCTCGACGGTGGAGATGCTGGCCGAGCGCTTCCACATGAGCGAGGCCTATCTCAAGGAGCTGAACAAGGGCGTCGAGTTCCGGCCCGGCGCGGTGATCCGCGTTGCCGCCGTCGGCGCCAACGTCACCCGCCAGGTCGCCAGCATCATCGCCGACAAGGGACGCGAGCAGGTGCGCGCCTATGATGCGATGGGCCGCCTCGTCGTCGCCTATCCGGCGACGATCGGCTCGACCGATACGCCGTCGCCGACCGGGACGGTCTCGGTCGAGCGCATCGCGCTCAATCCGGAATATACCTACAACCCGAAGGTCAACTTCAAGCAGGGCGAGAACGACAAGGTGCTGCGCATCCCGCCCGGTCCGAACGGTCCCGTCGGCTCGGTGTGGATCGCGCTGTCGAAGCCGACCTACGGCATCCACGGCACACCCGATCCGTCCAAGATCGGCAAGACCAACAGCCATGGCTGCGTGCGGCTGACCAACTGGGATGCACAGGAACTCGCCAAGCTGGTCTCAAAGGGCGTGACCGTCGAGTTCGTCGAATAGGGCAGGGGCGGCCCGCGCCCGCCCGGCTCGAAGGAATTCGGGTCCACCTCACTCGATTTGACGGCTAGACTGCATTTATGGCCGTCTCTTCCGCTACCGCTTCGACCTTCTGCCCGTCCTCAAGCCGGCCTTATGTGCTCGCCGCCGCGATCCTTGCGTCGAGCATGGGCTTCATCGACGGATCGGTGGTCTCCATCGCCATGCCGGCGATCAGAGCCGATCTCGACGCTTCGCTCGCCGATGCTCAATGGATTTCCAACGCCTATGCGCTGACATTGTCGGCGCTGATCCTGACAGGAGGGGCGGCGGGCGACCGGTTCGGCCTCAGGCTCACCTTCATCGCCGGCATCGCCTTTTTCGCCGCCGCGTCCGTCGCCTGCGCGCTCGCGCCCAATGCGGCGCTCTTGATCGCATTTCGCGCCGTGCAAGGCGTCGGCGCGGCGATCATGGTGCCGTGCAGCCTGGCGATCATCGCCAAGGCCTATCCCAAGGCGGAGCGGGGCAGGGCGATCGGCACCTGGGCGGCGGCCTCCGCCATGACCACCGCGCTCGGCCCCGTCGTCGGAGGGTTCGCGCTCTCGGCCTTCGACGATTCGATCTGGCGGGCGATCTTCGCCATCAATCTGCCGCTTGGCGCCGTGGCGATCTGGCTCCTGACGACCCGCGTGCCGGTGGATCCTCCGGGCGACCAAAGGATGCTCGACATCAACGGCGCGGTGCTCGCCGCGACCGGGTTCGGCCTGCTCGCTTATGGACTGACGGTGCTGACCGAGAGCGGGAACGGCGCTACGCCGACGCGATCGGTGCTGGCGATTGTCGCGGGCCTGGCGATCATCGCGGCCTTTGCATTGTGGGAACGCCGCGCGTCCGAGCCGATGGTCGATCTCGGCCTGTTCGCCAATCGCGCCTTCAGCGGCGCAAACGTTTCGACGTTCTTCCTCTATTTCGCGCTGTCAGCCATCCTGTTCTATCTGCCGATGCTCCTGATTGCCGGCTGGGGCGTCAGCCCGGCGCAGACGGGTTTTCTCTTTCTTCCGCTTTCGGTTTTCATTGCGCTGCTGTCCGGGATCGTCGGAAAACTATCCGACAGGATCGGAGCGAAACTGCCCATAGCGGTCGGTAGCCTCATCGTCGGCGCGGCGTTCGCCGCTCTCGGCTTCGTCTCGTTGGCGCAGTATCACTCGTTCTGGGCCGGCATCTTCCCGATGATGGTCGTGATGGGGCTCGGCATGGCGCTGGTCGTCTCGCCCCTGTCGACCGCCGTCATGACCGTCGTCGAGGACAGGCAGACAGGAGCCGCGTCCGGAATCAACAACGCGGTTTCGCGTATTGCCGGTCTGATCGCGGTGGCCGCGATGGGAGTCGTCACCGCATTCGGCTATGCCTCCGCCCTCGGCGGTTTCGCAGGCAAGGTGCCCGAGTTCGGCGTCGCGCCGCAGACGGCGCTCGATGCGGCAACCGACGCCGCGCGAATCGCAGCCGGCGACAGCGCCTTCGCCACCGTCGCGTTCTTCAATGCCGGATTGTGCGCGCTGTCGGCGCTCGTCGCGCTCGCGACGGTGCCCGGTGCTGCGAAGATGGAGAAGCGAGGAGAAATGTCAAAGTAGCCGGCCGATCTGCCCACGCCGAATCGCGGCGAGCTACTTCGCCTGCGCGGCGGCGGCCTGGGCGACCTTCAGCGGATCGTCGCCTTCCTCGCGGAGCAGCGTGTCGACCCGCTCCTTTTCCTTCTTGAACGCTGCCAGCTCCTCGCCCTTCAGCACCTTGCCGACCGGCAGGCGCACGCGCATCGGGTCGACCTTGTTGCCGTTGACGATCAGCTCGTAGTGGAGGTGGTTGCCGGTCGACAGACCGGTCGATCCGACATAGCCGATCACCTGGCCCTGGCGGACGCGAGCACCCGGGACCACGTCCTTGGCGATACCGCTCTGGTGATTGTAGGAGGTCTCGTAGCCGTTGGCGTGACGGATGATGGTCTGTCGGCCATATCCGCCGGACCAGCCCGCCTTTTCCACGACGCCGTTGCCGGCGGCGATGATCGGCGTTCCGCGCGGCGCAGACCAATCGACGCCCGTGTGCATGCGCACATAGCCGAGGATCGGGTGCCGCCGTCCGCCGAAGCCTGAGCGGAACTTGCCGTTGGGCACCGGGTTGCGCAGCAGGAACTGGCGCGCCGAGCGGCCGTCCTCATCGAAATAGTCGACGGCGCCGTCCTCCATCTGGAAGCGGTAGAGCGTGCGCGTATTCCCGTTGAACGTCGCATTCACATAAAGAAGCTCGGAGTCCACGGATGCCGTATCGTCGTCCTCGGGCTGCGAGAAAAAGGCGACGATGCGGTCGGCGGGTTTGAGGCGGGATTGGAAATCGACGTCGGAGGCGAGCAGCCTGACGAGCTGCTGCGTCATCGGGCGCGACATGCCGTAGGAATAGGCGGCGCGGTAGATGCCGTCATAGACGTTTGGCAGGTCGCTTCGGGCTCGTTGCGGAGCCGGCGAATCATCGAACGCCGCCGCCAGTTCGGGAGTCGATTCCGGCTCGTCCGCCGCGACGAACCTGTCGCGGTCGTCGATCGCGATCGAAAGAACGTGCTCAATGCCGTTGTAGATGCTGCAGCGGACGATCCGGTTCTGCGTGCCGGTCGATTCGACGCCGATGCGCAGCACGCTGCCTTCCTTGATCGACGGTCCGCCGAGATGTGCCTCAAGCGATTGCGCCATGCCGGCGGACATCGCTTCGTCGTAGCCGGCTTCCTTGAACACGTCGCGCAGCTTCTTCTCGCTGCGGATCGGCACATAGTCCTCGGAGAAGCCGACCGAGACCTCGTCCATAGGCGCGCGGATGGCGGTCGAGACGTTCTCGGGAATGATGCGGGCATAGGACTGGCCGATACCGGCGCCGCCGATCGACTGGCCGAAGCGCTCCGGATCGACATAATGAAGTGCCGCGACCTGGACGGCGCCGTCGGAGAGCGCCAGGCCCGTCTCGCGCACCACCTCTTCGATCTCGTCGGCGCTCAGCGCGCTCTTCTCGTCGAAGGCCGCGGTCGCGACCGGGAAATCGAGGGTGCGCAGGCTCACCTCGCTCTCGACCTTGGCGCCGTAGATCACTCCGGGCGCTTCGGCTGCGACCACTCCCGGCGCGTCGTCGTCCGAAAACACATCGAGCGGGTTGAAGGGCGGGTAGCTGCGCGACGTGGCGTGGCCTGCGGCCAGATCCATCTTCACCTGGACGAAAGGCATGGTGCGGACGACGTTGCGGTCGCCGATCTTGGTCATCATGGAGACTTCCATGCGGCGGCGGTCGCGCGCCTTTGGCGCGCTGCGGGCGACGACCAGCCGGGTCGTCTTGGCGGCTTCGCCGGACTGGCCGTTGCTGGCGGCCCTGTTGACCGTTGCAATCTCAGGCGGCGTTGCCAGCTGCTCGCGGCCGTCGAGGGCGGCAAGCAGCGCGACGCCCATCAGCACGGTGGAGGTGAGGCCCGTCAGGAAGGTACCCGACAGCCATCGGGCGGAGACTTCACGCCGGTCGGGCGGCCCCCCGCGGCCATCCGCGATCAGGGGCGGCTCGTTGCCGAGCGCTTCGATCGTGTCCTCTACATAAGGCATGAAGGACGGCGTATTCCCCTCTGTATTCCGCTGCGGTCTTTTGTGGCCGAGACAATTGCCTGTCCTGCCGGCTCAAGTCAACGAACCGGCCCGGTTGCGCCCGCCATTCACACGCTCTCTATAAGCACATGCGGCAGACGACGCGCCCGCTGGCTATTCCTTGCCTGGAGGAGTGGCGGGCAAATGCGGCTTCAGTGCGGCTCCTTTGTGACTGGCGCTCCAGTCGACCTGGCGCCCCTCATGGCCGGCTCACAGGGGCTCGATGCACCTTCCCTTACGTGTCGCAAAAAATTCGCAAAACTTCATTTTCGTTGTTGACGGGTCGGGGGCACGTGGCTATACACCACCTCACGAACGAGGGCGGCGCGCCGCTGGCGACGAAGAAGTTCGCTTCTAAATCTGCCCTTGACGAAATCATAGAGAGCCGCTTATAGCGACACTCGACCGGGCCCGAAGCCAAAAGCTAACAGGCCCACGACATCGCGTCTGATGTCTGTTCTTTGAAAATTGAATATAGAAGAAAGAGAAACGTGGGCGGCATCGTCCTGCAGGATCTCTCATCCCGCCAGGGGTTTGAGATCCGAACAGAGACTTTGGCGGATCACGTTTCTGGTGAGAATAATATCTACCAAGGCGCGACGATTTCGGTCGTTGTCGTCTAGGTGTGAATGTTCTCGTCAATTCAAGCGTGACCAGATTGCATCGGCGAAAGCTGATGCGACGAACAAGCCAATCAAAGTTTCAAAACATGAGAGTTTGATCCTGGCTCAGAACGAACGCTGGCGGCAGGCTTAACACATGCAAGTCGAGCGCCCCGCAAGGGGAGCGGCAGACGGGTGAGTAACGCGTGGGAATCTACCCATCCCTACGGAACAACTCCGGGAAACTGGAGCTAATACCGTATACGCCCTTCGGGGGAAAGATTTATCGGGGATGGATGAGCCCGCGTTGGATTAGCTAGTTGGTGGGGTAATGGCCTACCAAGGCGACGATCCATAGCTGGTCTGAGAGGATGATCAGCCACACTGGGACTGAGACACGGCCCAGACTCCTACGGGAGGCAGCAGTGGGGAATATTGGACAATGGGCGAAAGCCTGATCCAGCCATGCCGCGTGAGTGATGAAGGCCCTAGGGTTGTAAAGCTCTTTCACCGGTGAAGATAATGACGGTAACCGGAGAAGAAGCCCCGGCTAACTTCGTGCCAGCAGCCGCGGTAATACG
>JBDRCE010000022.1:0-72259 GCA_043822005.1 Pseudomonadota bacterium
TCTGCTCCTGCTCGCGCGCGGGGTCGGCCGCCGGGAGGCCATGGGTCGCCTTCAGCACGCCCACCGCCTGGGTGCAGCGGAAGCGCTCGGCAAGCATGTGGATCAGCGCGGCGTCAATATTGTCGATCGAGGCGCGGTAGCTGGCCAGGATCTCGCGGGCGCGGTCTGTGTCGTTCAATTGAGCCTCCCGAGATGGGCGCGGAACTCTTCGGGCGGCAGGTGGCGCCAGATGTCGAGCATGCCGTAGGGTTTTACCTCCACGGCGCCTTCATGATGCGCGCCGAGGCGTCGGGCCAAGCGGAACGAGCGCTCGTTGCCGGGGAAGATCGCGGACATGGCCGTCGTCCAGCCGAGGTCATCGTAGGCGAAGGCGAGCGCGCGCGCGGCGGCCTCGGCCGCATAGCCGCGGCCTTCGAACTCCGGCAGGATCGTCCAGCCGATCTCCGGCTCCGGCCAGCCTTCGGGATAGGTAGGTCCCACGATGCCGATGGCGCGACCGGTTGCCTTGTCCTCGACCACGAACTTGCCGTAGCCGCGCAGCGCCCAGCACCCGGCATAGGCGGCGATCCGCTTCCAGGTGGAAACGAGATCCTCCGGCCCGCCGACGAAGCGCGAGGCTTCGGACGCGTAGAAGCCGGCAAAAGCCTCCACGTCGCCGGGCACGAAGCCACGCAGCACAAGGCGCTCGGTCTCGAGAGTCGGGATCATTTCTTCCCACCCCTGGGCGGGAAGCCGCCGAGGCCGGGCAGCTTCATGCCGCCAGGCAGGCCGGGAAGTCCGCCCGGACCGGGCAGGCCCGGCAATCCGCCGGGAAGGCCTTTCGGCAGGCCGCCGCCGAGGCCGGCGGCTTCGGCCTGTTTCTTCAGCGCTTCGAGTTGCTTCGGATCCATGCTGGCGAGATCGGGCATTCCGCCCGGCATTCCGCCCGGCATGCCGCCGGCGAGGCCGCCGAGGCCCATCTTGTTGGCGAGGCCGCCCATCATGCCGCGCATGAGGCCGCCGCCTTTGCCCTTGCCGCCCATCGCCTTCATCATGTCGGCCATCTGGCGGTGCATCTTGAGCAGCTTATTGATCGCGGCCGCGTCGGTGCCGGAACCCTTGGCGATGCGCTGCTTGCGCGAGTGCTTGAGCAGGTCCGGATTGGCGCGCTCGGCCTTGGTCATCGACTGGATGATGGCGATCTGGCGGCCGAACAACTTGTCGTCCATGCCGGCGGCGGCCATCTTGTCCTTCATGCCGCCCATGCCCGGCATCATGCCCATGATGCCGCCCATGCCGCCCATCTTCTTCATCTGCTCGAGCTGGCTGGCGAGGTCGTTCAGGTCGAACTTGCCGGCCTGCATCTTCTTCGCCATCGCCGCGGCCTGTTCCGCGTCGATGTTCTCGGCAGCCTTCTCGACGAGCGAGACGATGTCGCCCATGCCGAGGATGCGGTCAGCGATGCGCTTGGGATGGAACTCCTCCAGCGCGTCCATCTTCTCGCCGACGCCGATCAGCTTGACCGGCTTGCCGGTGACGGCGCGCATCGAGAGCGCCGCACCGCCGCGGCCGTCGCCGTCCATGCGGGTGAGCACGAGGCCGGTGACGCCGACGCGGGTGTCGAAGGAGCGGGCGAGATTGACCGCGTCCTGGCCGGTCAGCGAGTCGGCGACCAGCAGGATCTCGTGCGGCCTGGCGGCGGCCTTGATGTCGGCCATCTCGAGCATCAGCGGCTCGTCGATATGCGTGCGGCCGGCGGTGTCGAGAATGACGACGTCGTAGCCGCCCAAACGTCCAGCCTGCTCGGCGCGGCGGGCGATCTCGACCGGCGTCTGGCCCGGCACGATCGGCAGCGTCGCGACCTTCACCTGCTCGCCAAGCTGGCGCAGTTGCTCCTGCGCGGCCGGGCGGCGCGTGTCGAGCGAGGCCATCAGCACCTTGCGGTTCTGCCGCTCGGTCAGGCGCTTGGCGATCTTGGCAGAGGTGGTGGTCTTGCCCGAGCCCTGCAGGCCGACCATCATGATGACGACGGGCGCCGGCGCGTTGAGGTCGATGCCTTGGCCGTCGGTGCCGAGCATGGCGACCAGCTCGTCATGGACGATCTTGACGACCATCTGGCCGGGCTTGATCGACTTGAGCACAGCGGCGCCGACCGACTTCTCGCGCACCTTGTCGGTGAACGAGCGCACGACCTCGAGCGCCACGTCGGCCTCGATCAGCGCGCGGCGAACCTCGCGCAGCGCCGCCGAGACGTCCGCCTCGGACAGCGCGCCGCGGCCGGTCAGGCCGTTCAGGATGGAGCCAAGGCGCTCCTGGAGAGATTCAAACATCCGGTTTCCTCGTTCCCGCTCATCTGGCGATGAGCGAGAGGTAGTGTTTCCGCGCCAAAGACACAAAGCCGAAAAGCACCCGGGGGCGCACAGCGCTGCCGGGTGTTGGCTTCCGGGATCGGTCCTGTCGTCAGGCGTCCCGGTCAGCGGCTCGGAGTGTCAACTCGTCGCGGAATTGCCGGCTCTAGACAGGAAACGGCCCGCGGAGTCAAGTGAGAGGGGCAAATCACCGGCGAGGAGGCAGCCATGTCGCACGATCAGCCAGGCCCCGAAACCCTGGCGCCTACGCTCCTGCCCGGCACCCAGTCGGAGACCGTCACCGCGCTTGTGCACTTCTATCGCGCCGAGATGGGGCGCATGGCTGGCTGGCGCGACCGGATCGACCGAACGAGCAACTGGGCCATCACTGTGGTCGCCGCCATGCTATCGGTATCGCTGTCGACGCCATCCTCGCATCATGGCGTGCTGCTGTTCGCCATGCTGCTTGTTCTGTTGCTGCTCTTCATCGAAGCGCGGAGATATCGGTTCTTCGACGTCTACCGCTCACGCGTCAGGCAGTTCGAGCGTTACTATTTCGCCCAGATCCTGTCGCCGATGGAGGACTATTCCTCTAACTGGCAACAGATCATGGGACAGAGCCTGCGCGAACCGGGGTTCCTCATCACGATCGGCGACGCGTTCGCGCGGCGCGTGCGCCGCAACTACATCTGGATGCTTCTCATCCTTCTGCTTGCGTGGGTGCTGAAAATCATGAGCCCGCGGCTGCAGGACGAATCCGAAAAGGTCGAGTTCGTGCGCTCCGTCGCCGACGCCGTGGCGAATGCCGCATTGGGACCCATCGCGGGATGGGTGATCATCATGGCGGTCGGCATCCTCTATGCGGTCCTGCTCTACGCATCGATACGCCCCGACGTCCGCTCGGGGGAATCGTCTTTCGGCGAAGTCCACGTCTGAAGCCATCACCGTCGGGAAGACAGCAATTCGTCGACGAAGGCGAGCTTCGCACCGACATTTCGCGAGATGACGAACGGGTAGAGATCCGGCAGGCCCATGCAGCGGTTGATCGAGTTGGAGGCGTTGGAAAGCACGATCCAGCGTTCCAGCGTCCGGTCGAACGGCGATTCAGGCGCCGTTTCAGTGCCGTCCGCGTTCGGCGTGTGCAGATCCTCCTCCTTCGTCTCCATCGCCGAGATCGACATGCCGAGCGCGTCGGCCATTTCGAGCGTGTCGACGATGTGCAGATAGTGCGCCCATGTCTCGGCCCAGTCCTCCCAGGGATGGCTCGCGGCGTATGCGGTGATGTGGTTTTCCTGCCAGCCGGCAGGGGGAGGATTGGCGTAGTGGGTCTTGAGCGCCTGTTCGTAGTCTGCGGTCTCGTCGCCGAACACGTCGCGGAAGCGCGCCAGCCAGTCAGGATCGTCGCGGATCAGCCGGTCCCAGTAATAATGGCCGATCTCGTGGCGGAAATGGCCGAGCAGGGTGCGGTAGGTCTCGCCCATGGCGATGCGCCGCTGTTCGCGCTCGACGGAATCGGCCTCTGCGACGTTGAGCGTAATGACGCCGTTGTCGTGGCCGGTGAGGATGTGTTCGCCGCCGGGTCCGCCGCCGATCGGATCGGCGAGGAAGTCGAAGGCGATGCCCACGCCCGTGTCGGAAGTCTGCCTGGGCTGCACTTCCAGGCCGAAGGACAGAAGCGCGTAGATTAGTCGTCGCTTGGCGGCCTCGACGCGGATCCATCTCCCCCGATTGCCCTCGATCGACAGGTCGGGGATGGTCTTGTTGAGTGCGCAGGCGCGACAGAATGCCTGCGGGCCGGGGGCGCGCCAGTTGCACAGCGCCTCGTCGGCGTTGGAACAGGCGAAGGCTTCTTCGCCGGGCAGCACGAAGTCCGATGCGTCCGGATCGTACAGAACCTCTGCGCCGCAGGCGAGGCAGCGCGAATTCTCGAAATAGAGCCGCTGGCCGCAGGCCGGGCAGGAAAAGAGCTTCACGGCGGGAATCCGCTGGATGGAGGGAAGGACAGCCGCTTCAACGCAGACAATCGCGAAACGTTGCGCCGGGCAAACGAAAACCGCCGGGCACAGGCCCGGCGGTCTTCCGTTTCGGGGCAGTGGGCTTTTAGCGCACCACGTAGACGATGCGCCGGGTCTGCGGCTCGACCAGCACCGGCTGGCCGTTCACGTAGACGTAGCGGTACTCGTAGTCCGGCACTTCGGCCAGGGTGACCGTTTCCGGCAGGCTGGCGCCGACCACGACTTCGCCGTCGAGGTAGACGGGGTCGACCTGGTTGGTGCGGACATAGGAAACGACCTTGTCCGGCGGCGGCGAGGCAAGACCTTCGGCCGTGCCGCCGATCGCCGCACCCGCGACGCCGCCGACAACCGCGCCGATCGGGCCGCCGACGATGGCACCCGCCACCGCGCCAGTCGCGCCGCCAGCCACGGCACCGCCGCCGCCCTGGGGCTGTTCATAAGTCACCACCGGCACCTCGGCCCGGCTCTCGGTGACGATCGCGGCGGTACCACCCCGGTCGATCGTCAGATAGTCGGAATAGACCCAGCCGGGGCCGCCGGAGGTGCTGACCTGGCACCACTTGGAATTGTCGAGACAGCCGCTGAGGTCGGCCGGCCCGCCTGCCGGGATCATGCCGATCACGGGATACTGTGGGCCGGGGCCACCGCGAACATTGAGGTCCGTGGTGGCGGTGACGCCGCTCTGGGCCGATGCGATACCGGTCGCGGCAGCAAAGGCGAAGGCCGCCAACGGAAGTGCGAATCGATTGATCATCTTTCTCTCCTGTGGATTACCCCTTCGAAGCGGCAAACGGAGAGAGGCGGAGTTGGTTCCGGAAAAGCCGGGCGACGCCGGGCGTGTAACATCCCTGAAACAGCGGCGAGATAACGCGACATTGAATGGCCGCAACTTCATCTTAACCGTGACAAAGCAGGTTCAGGATGGCAGAAAACAGCGGAATCACGGGTTTGGAGAGATACATGGCGTTTCTTGCGCGGGGCGCGAAGCTTGTTTCGGGTATCATGGTTGCGTGGGGTCTGGGCGTGGGAGCGGCGAACGCCGCGAGCTGCGGCAAGGATGGCAGCGGGTTCGAAGCCTGGAAGCAGGCGTTCGCCCAGGAAGCCAAGGGCGCGGGGGTCAAGAACAAGGGTCTCCAGGCACTGGCCGGCGCGAAATACGCCACCGCGACCATCAAGGTCGACCGCGCGGTGAAGAAGGCGTTCAGCGGCGACGTCAACTCGTTCATGAAGCGCCGCGGCGGCGCGACGATCATCTCGAAGGGACGGTCCCTGAAGAAGGCGAACGCCGCCCTGTTTGCCGATATCGAGCGCCGCTACGGCGTTCCGCCCGGTCCGCTGCTGGCGATCTGGGGCATGGAAACCGGTTTCGGCGCGGCGATGGGCAACCAGAACACGGTGTCGGCGATCCTGACGCTCGCCTATGACTGCCGCCGGCCGGACTTCTTCAACCCGCACGCCATCGCGGCGCTCAAGCTCGTCGATCGCGGCGTGCTGAGCGCCAGTTCGGTGGGCGCGGCGCACGGCGAATTCGGCCACACGCAGTTCCTGCCCGGCAACGTGCTGAACTTCGGCGTCGGGAGCATGAACCTGCGCGACAAGTCGACCGCGCTTGCTTCGACGGCCAACTTCCTGCGCGGGCATGGCTATCGCGGCGGCCCGGCGAGCGCCAATCGCGGTGCGATCGCAGGCTGGAACTCGGCCTCGGTCTATCAGCAGGCCATCATCATCATGGCCGATGCGATCGACGGGGAGTGAGACGCCGGTGGCATGCGAAAGCGTCGAACGGCCGGGAGCTGCCGGAGGCAGCGGGCCCCGGCCAGGCGCGGGCATCAGTTCAAGCAAAAAGGCCGGTCCAACGACCGGCCTTTCTCTTTCCAACGTGAATCAGCCGTGCGCCTCGGCTACGCAGACCGGTTTCTTGCCGCCAGCGTGCGCAGGCGCAGCCCGTTCAGGCGGATGAAGCCCTCGGCGTCCTTCTGGTCGTAGGCGCCGCGGTCGTCCTCGAAGGTGACGAGGTCGTTGCGGTAGAGCGATTTCGGCGAGCGGCGGCCGGAAACGATGACATTGCCCTTGTAGAGCTTCAGCCGGACCTCGCCCTCGACATCCTCCTGGCTCTTGTCGATCAGCGCCTGCAGCATCTCGCGCTCGGGCGAATACCAGAAACCGTTGTAGATCAGCTCCGCATAGCGGGGCATGATGTCGTCCTTGAGGTGCCCGGCGCCGCGGTCGAGCGTGATCGATTCGATGGCGCGGTGGGCGGCGAGCAGGATCGTGCCGCCCGGCGTTTCGTAGACGCCGCGCGATTTCATGCCGACGAAGCGGTTTTCCACCAGGTCGAGCCGGCCGATGCCGTTGTCGCGGCCAAGGTCGTTCAGCGCGGCGAGCATCGATGCCGGCGAGAGCGCCTTGCCGTTCAGCGAGACGGCGTCGCCCTTCTCGAACCCGATGACGATCTCGGTGACCGTGTCGGGCGCCGCCATGGGCGATATGGTGCGCTGGTAGACATATTCCGGCGGGTCCACCCAGGGATCCTCCAGCACCTTCCCCTCGGACGAAGAGTGCAGCAGGTTGGCGTCGACCGAGAACGGCGCTTCGCCCTGCTTGTCCTTGGCGATCGGGATCTGGTGGTCGCGGGCGAAGTCGAGCAGATCCGTGCGCGACTTGAACGACCAGTCGCGCCAGGGCGCGATGACCTTGATGTCCGGGTTGAGCGCGTAGGCCGACAGCTCGAAGCGCACCTGGTCGTTGCCCTTGCCGGTGGCGCCGTGGGCGACCGCGTCGGCGCCGGTGTCGCGCGCGATCTCGACGAGGTGCTTCGAGATCAGCGGACGGGCGATCGACGTGCCGAGGAGATAGGTGCCCTCATAGACCGCATTGGCGCGGAACATCGGGAAGACGAAGTCGGAGACGAACTCCTCGCGCACGTCGCGGATGAAGATCTCCTTGACGCCCATCATCTCGGCCTTCTTGCGCGCCGGCTCGAGGTCGCTGTCGCCCTGGCCGAGGTCGGCGGTGAAGGTGACCACCTCCGCCCCCAGTTCGGTCTGCAGCCATTTCAGGATGATCGAGGTGTCGAGCCCTCCCGAGTATGCGAGGACGACCTTCTTGACGTTCTTCCACTTCGACATTGCTGATCCTGTCAGGTGTGCTGGCAACGCGGGCAAACCCGCCTTTCGCGGGCCCTTTTAGCAGGAAAGGCCAAGGCGGCAAGCCGTGCCGCCGCCAAGTGTCTCTCGCCGGAGTGATTTGCTTTTGCCGGCTGCCGGCTCTCGAATACATTCGTTTCTGATTCGTGGTGCAATCCGCGATTGCAATCACATGCCGAGAGAAGGGTGGAGTTCGATGCAAAGACACGCCGCCGCGGGTTCCATCCTTGGCAAACGGCTCGGCGCGACGCTGCTTGCGGTTGCCTGCGGCTGGCCGTCGCTGGCGCTGGCCGCGGACCGGTGGGAGCCGGTCGCCGGCGAAGCCGCCATCACCCTTCCCGATCCGCTTCAGGCGAAGGGTATCGCCGGCGCCTCGCTGCGCTGCGCCGAACAGAAATGGTCGCTCTCGCTGACGCTCGATCCTGATGCCATCGCCCGGCCGGGGGAGATGGCCGCGAAGCTCTTTGTTGGCGCACAGGTGTTCGAAGCCGTGACGAAAGCCGAAAACGGCGGGCTTTCCGTTCCGGTGGCAGGCCTTGCGCTCGCGCCGCTGAAGGCGGGAACGCGGGCAAAGATCACGATCGAGGGCACGGAGCCGGCACTCGAGGCCGTATTCCCGCTGCGCGGATCGAAGGTCGCGATCGAAGCGGCGGAGCCGTTCTGCTCGAAGCGTGACATGTCGGGCTACGAGCGCATCGGGCTCACGCCCTACAGTTCGTATCTGCTGGAGGCCAGGGAGCTTCGCAAGGACGAGATCAGGCTGTTCCGCAAGGCGACGACGGCCGAGCCGGTCGTGTCGGCCGCCAAGTCGGTGATGCAAGACGGGCGCAGCCTGCTGTTCGTCGAACTGTGCGGCTCGTCCTGGTACTACGGCGCGTCGGGCTGCAATGCCGCGGTCTTCGCCCGCCTCTCCGATGCGGCGGAATGGAAGCAGGTCTACGACGCCGAGGGCGCCGACCTCTATCTCGACACCAGCGCGCTGGTCGACGGATGGCCGAACCTCATCGCCCTGCCCAAGAGGGGCGGCGGCGACGAGGTGCTGTGGGCATGGGGCGGCGACGGCTACGCGGTCTCCGAAGGCAATGCCGTGGCGACTGGGCCGGAAGGCGCTTCCGCGCAGGACGAGCAGTAGTGGATCACTGACGACGGCCCGGGCCCAACTGCGTCCACAGGTCGTAGCCGGCAAGGCCGAGGCCGATCAGGATGGCGACGCTCAGGTCGATGCGCGGCACCTTCACCAGCACGACGCCAAAGAAGATGAGAAACGCGACGAAGGCGACGAGAGCCAGTGCGCGGGAGGTGGCCATCGCTCAGTTCCCGTACAGCAGGTTCGGCAGGAAATAGGCGATCTGCGGGAAGACGTAGATCAGGACCATGCAGAGGATGACGATGCCCATATAGGGCATCATGCCCCTGAAGATGTCGGCGATCTGGACATGGGCCGGCGAGACGCCCTTCAGATAGTAGGCCGACATCGCCATGGGCGGCGACAGGAAAGCCGTCTGCAGGTTGATCGCCACGAGGATGCCGAAGAACAGCGGATCGATGCCGAAATGCGGCAGCAGCGGCAGGAAGATCGGGATGAAGATGACGATGATCTCCGTCCACTCCAGCGGCCAGCCGAGCAGGAAAATGATCAGCTGCGCGACGATGAGGAACATCAGCGGCGACATGTCGAGGCCGGTGACGAAGTCGGAGATCATCTGCTGGCCGCCGAGATAGGCGAAGACCGACGCGAAGGTGGCCGAGCCGACGAAGAGCCAGCACACCATCGCCGAGGTGCGGGCGGTCAGATAGACCGATTCCTTCAGCCGCTGCCAGGTGAGCGCGCGGTAGGCGACCGCCAGGACCAGTCCGCCCAGCGCGCCGATCGCGGCGGCCTCGGTCGGGGTGGCAAAGCCGAACAGGATCGCGCCGAGCACCGCGAAGATCAGGAAGGCGAGCGGCACGAAGGAGGTGAACATCATCCAGGCGATCTGGCCGGTCGTGTAATCGCCGATGTCCTCGTCGCGCGGCTTCGGGGCGATGTCCTTGTTCAGCATCGCGCGGGCAACGACGTAGAAAAGATAGAGGCCGGCGAGCAGCAAGCCGGGCAAGAACGCCGCGGCATACATCCGCACGACCGAGACTCCGGACGTCGCCGCATAGACGATGAGCATGATCGAGGGCGGGATCAGGATACCGAGCGTGCCGCCGGCGCAGATGACGCCGGTGGCGTAACTAACGTCGTAGCGGGCCTTCAGCATGGCCGGCAGTGCAAGCAGGCCCATCAGCGTGACCACGGCGCCGACGATGCCCGTGGCGGTGGCAAACAGCGTGCAGGTGACGAGCGCGGCAACCGCCATGGCGCCGGGCAGGCGGCGGGTGGCGATGTAGAGCGTCGTGAACAGCCGGTCGACAATGTTGGCGCGCTCGACGAGATAGCCCATGAACAGGAACAGCGGGATCGAGGTCAGCACGTCGTTCGACATGACCGAGAAGGTCTGGTTCACGAACAGGTCGAAGATGCGGTTGTTGAACAGGCCGCCGACCCAGGTTTCGAGCAATGTCCAGGAATCGGCGCCGTTCTCGACCGCGCGGTCGTAGGTGCGCCACATCCGGTCGGCGTCGAAGTAGGTGTAGTAGCCAAAGGCCACGCCCAGCGCCATCAGCGTGAAGGCGACGGGAAAGCCGAGGAAGATGGCGAGGATGAGGATCAGCAGCATGCCGACCGCGACCTGTGGTTCGGTCATGTGCTTTCTCCGTCACGCACGCCCTGGCCGGGGAGGCCGGGCTCGGAATGCCCGGCGCCCACAGTCTGCAGCAGGACCTTCTCGGTCTCCTCGACGTCCTGCGCGTGTGGAGGCCACTGGCCGGTGCGCATGCACAGGATGCAGCGGAACACCTGGGCGATGCCTTGCAGGAACAGAAGGATGCCGGCGACCACGATGACCGACTTGAACTGGTAGATCGGGATGCCGGCCGGGCTGTTGGATGAGACTTCGAGGTAGGACCAGGAGCGGCCCGCATATTTCCAGCCGGCGAAGATCAGCGCCAGGATTCCGGGGAAGAAGAAGAGGAAATAGAGGACCAGTTCCACCGTGGCCTGAGTGCGCGGTTGCCAGAGTCGGTAGACGAAGTCGCCCCGTACGTGGCCGTCGCGCGACAGCGTGTAGGCGCCGGCGATCATGAAGAGCGTGCCGTAGAGCATGTAGCTGAGGTCGAACGCCCACGGGGTGGGCGCGCGGAAGAAGTAGCGGACGACGACCTCGTAGCCGATGCCGAGCGTCATCACCATGATCGACCAGGCAAAGACCTTGCCGAACCAGGCCGACAGCTCGTCAGCGAATCGAATGTAACCCTGCATGCCCCAGATCCCGGTCCGGCGGGTGGCGTGACGGCGGGGCGGCAAGCGCCCCGCCGCGATGACGTCAGATCTTGCCCGGGAAGTAGTGCTGGTAGGCCAGCTTGTAGTCGGGCGAGGCAAGGAGCGTGAAGTAGACCACCCGTTCGCAGAAGGCCTTCTGGCTCTCGACCACCTTCTTGAAGTAGGGGTCGGCCTCGAGCGCGGGCATGATCTTGTCCCAGGCCTCGAGCTGCGCGGCGAGCACGGAATCCGGCGTGCGCTTGACGTTGACGCCGTTTTCCTTGGCGAGCTTCTGCAGGTCGGCCGAATACTGGTCCATCGCCAGCGAGTAGTTGGCGAGGTGAGCCGCCTCGACGCCGTGCTTCAGGATGGCCTGGAGATCGGGCTCGAGATCCTCGAACGTGTCCTTGTTGAAGATGTATTCGAAGGATTCCGAGGCCTGGTGGTAGGACGCCAGCATGTAGTTCTTGGCCACGTCCTGGGCACCGAAGCGCATGTCGGAGGTCGGGTTGTTGAACTCGAACCCGTCGATGACGCCGCGCTCCATCGCCGGCACGATCTCGCCGCCGGGTAGCTGTGCGACCGACGCGCCCATCGCCTGGAACAGGTCTGCCGCGAGGCCCACGGTGCGATATTTAAGCCCCTGGAGCTGGGAGGCATCGGTGATCTCGCTCTTGAACCAGCCGAGCGGCTGGGCCGGCATGCCGGTGCCCAGGAAACCGACGATGTTGAGACCGAGCACCTGCTGGGTCAGTTCGTTGTAGAGCGCCTCGCCGCCGCCCTTGTAGAACCAGGCGAGCATCTGGTTGGCGTCGCCGCCAAACACCGGGCCGGTGCCGAACAACGAGGCCGCCTTGTTCTTGCCGTACCAGTAGACCGGGACGGTGTGGGCGGCATCGATCGTGCCGTCATGGCAGGCGTCCTGGACCTGGAAGGCGCCGACGACGGCCCCCGCCGGCAGGAGGTCGATCTTGAGGCGCCCGCCCGACATGGCTTCGACGCGCTCCTTGTACTGGCCCGCCATCTCCTGGAAAACGTCTGACGCCGGCCAGGACGACTGCATCTTCAAGGTCTTGGGGGCCTGTGCCAGAACCGCGGGGGCCGCGAGCGTGCCGACCGCGGCAGTCGCAACGCCCGTGCCGGCAAGAAACCGGCGGCGCGAGAATTCCTTTCTCATGTCATTCCTCCCGTTTGTTATTTTTGCTCGATCGGCGTCGTGCAAGGGAAGAATATGGCAATTGTTATGTGTTGCAAGCGTTTGTATGATTATCGCGTACTCTCCCACGTGAAGGGATATTGTGCATTGCGCGCAATTTATACTGCGGTGCAGCATTGGCGCGCCGGGACGGGAGGCGCGGTTCCCATTCGTCGCGATCTGCGCTAGGAGCGCGGCGCAACGGATACGGAACAGGTCATGCTGTCGGCTTACGTCCCCGATTTCACGGTGATCGCGCAGTTCGCGATTGCGACCTTCATCATCGCCATCACGCCGGGGCCGGACATGACGCTGTTCGTCGGGCGGGCGCTGTCGGAAGGGCGCGCGGCGGGGCTCGCCTGCATGGCGGGCGCGCTGACCGGCTGCCTGATCCATACGACCATGGTCGCCTTCGGCCTGTCGGCGCTGATCGTCGCGTCGCCGCAGGCCTTCCTGGCGCTGAAGATCTTCGGCGCGGGCTATCTGGTCTGGCTGGCCTGGCAGGCGATCCGGAAGGGCTCGGCATTCTCGCCGGAAAAGAAGGCCGGGCCGCAGCACTCGCTGCTGCAAAACTGGGCGACCGGCATCGGCATCAACCTGCTCAATCCCAAGATCATCCTGTTCTTCATGACCTTCCTGCCGCAGTTCGTGTCGGTCGAGGATCCGCACGCGGCGGCAAAGCTGTTCTTCCTCGGCTTCCTGTTCATCGTCGTCTCGGTGCCGGTGACGGCGCCGATGGTGCTGGCGGCGGACGGGTTTTCCGGCCTGCTGCGCGGCAGTCCGCGCGTCACGCGCGCGATCGACTACCTCTTCGCCGGCGTCTTCTCCGCCTTCGCGCTCAGGATCCTCACCGCGCAGGCAAAGTAGCGCCGGCCTTCCAGCCGCCGGCGAGCCGGCCGGCGACGGCCCAGTAGGCGATGCCGCCGATGAGGCCGGCGCCGATCAGCGTGAAGAGGACGTAGGGATTCTCCACCAGCGGGTCGCGGGGAGCGACCGCGCCCGGCTCGAGATCGATCGACGGCGGGACATAGAACCAGAACAGCGCGACGACGCAGGCGCCGACGACGCCGCCGGCGATGGCGTAGTAGAGCCAGTCGCGCGCGCCGAGGATCTCGCCGATCCCGATCGCCACACCGGCCGGCAGGAAGGCGAAGTAAGCCACGAAGAGCGCGACGAAGGGAATCGAGAAGACGATCGAACCCATCACGATCGCCGGGGCCTCGTCCGCCTCGAAGCCGGCGGAGGTGAGAAAGACGAGATGGAGAAAGGCGCTGGCAACGGCCGAGGCGGCGGCATAGCCGAGCAGGATCAGGAAGAGCTGGCCGAGGATGCGCAGGAACAGGGTCACTCCTCGCCGTGCCCCGCGATCATCATTGCTTCCAGCGCGAGGCGGTCGACGCGGCGCATGCGCTCGGATTCGGACTTGAGCTGGCCGCAGGCGGCGAGGATGTCGCGGCCGCGCGGGGTGCGGATCGGCGAGGCGTAGCCGGCGTCGTTGATGTAGTCCGCGAACTTCTCGATCGTCTCCCATTCCGAGCACTGGTAGTTGGTGCCGGGCCAGGGGTTGAACGGGATCAGGTTGATCTTGGCCGGGATGCCCTTCAGCAGCTTGATCAGCGCCTTGGCGTCGTCGATGGAATCGTTGACGTCGCGCAGCATGACATATTCGAAGGTGATGCGGCGCGCGTTGGACAGGCCGGGATAGGCGCGGCAGGCGGCCATCAGATCGGCGAGCGGGTATTTCTTGTTGATCGGCACCAGCAGGTCGCGCAGGTCGTCGTTCGGGGCGTGCAGCGAGATGGCGAGCATCACGCCGAGCTCCGCGCCGGCGCGGACGATCTCGGGCACGACGCCGGAGGTCGACAGCGTGATGCGGCGCTTGGACAGCGCCAGCCCGTCGCCATCGGAGGCGATCAGAAGCGCCTGCTTGACGTTGTCGAAATTGTAGAGCGGCTCGCCCATGCCCATCATGACGATATTGGAGACCTTGCGGCCTTCCGCCGGTACGATGGCGCCGGCCGGCGTGTCGCGGTCGGGGAAGTCGCCCAGACGGTCGCGCGCGACGAGAAGCTGGGAGAGGATCTCTTCCGAGGTCAGGTTGCGCACCAGCTTCTGCGTACCGGTGTGGCAGAAGGAGCAGTTGAGCGTGCAGCCGACCTGGGACGAGATGCACAGCGTGCCGCGCCCCTCCTCGGGGATGTAGACGGTCTCGATCTCGACCGGGCGCCCGGCGCCGCGCGGGGGAAAGCGGAACAGCCACTTGCGCGTGCCGTCCTGCGAGATCTGCTCCTCGACGATCTCGGGGCGGGCGATGGAGAAGTGTTCTGCCAGCGTCGCGCGCAGATCCTTGGAGATGTTGAACATCTGGCCGAAATCGGAGACGCCGCGGACATAGAGCCAGTGCCAAAGCTGGCTGACGCGCATCCTGGCCTGGCGCTCGGGAACGCCCGCGCCGACGAGTGCTGCCGCCATCTCTTCGCGCGACATGTCGACGAGCGACGGCTTTTCGCGCGCATTCTGCGCGGAAGACCCGGTTGTCGCGGGGGCAACGCCCGTCCGCGTATCGTTCAGAACTGTAACTGCCATGGGTGCCGAGATGCCGTTTGCGCGGAGATAGGTCTTCGCATCGTCCGGCGCCAGATAGCATAAGAGCCGCCATCCGTCACGATGGCGGCGCGAGAAGCCGTTACGCGAACATTACACGCACGTTCAGCGGTCTACTCGCCCGACTTCGGCAGTCTTACCTCACTGTGGCGCCAATCAGTGACATCACCGGCCGCCTCGAGCATTCCGGCCTCGACGAGGACGTAGAGAACATCGGCAACCCGATCTGCGAGCGCGTCCCAGTCGTCCGACTTGTTCGCCAATAGATTTGTGGTCCTGACAATCACCATCGCGACTTTTTGAGGCGTCTCCTCGCAAAATTGGAGAAGTGTGACCTCTATCTCTGCCTGTCCGGGGTGGGTCACCCGCGCTCTTACTTGCAGTTGGAGATGTCGGTCAGC
This sequence comes from Pseudomonadota bacterium, assembly GCA_043822005.1. Lineage (GTDB taxonomy): Bacteria > Pseudomonadota > Alphaproteobacteria > Rhizobiales > Rhizobiaceae > Mesorhizobium_A. The sequence goes on from JBDRCE010000022.1 coordinate 15,035, forward strand.
GCCGCCGAGATGCCCTTGAGCGAGAAGACGTAGCTGGTCGGATTGCCACGACCGGATTTCGCCGCGACCTTCATGTCGGCGCCGGATTTCATGGCGGCGATGAGCTTCGGCTCCTCGGCGGCGTTCTCCATCCAGGCGCGGTTGCCCTTGGTGAACATGGCGAACTTGCTGTCGCCGACCGTCACCTCGACCTTCGAGTTTTCCTGGAAGTTGTAGGAAGCGTTGAACTGCGGCTCAAACGAGACGTTCTGGCCGGGCTTCTGCGACACCACGAAATACATCGACTTGCCGTGGTCGAGCGAGGGCGGCTGCTTGTCGGTCGGGATGGTCAGCGTGTAGCAGACCTTGCCCTTGTCGTCATTGTAGGAATAGAGCGCCCAGTCGCCCTTCTGGCCGATCTTGGCGATGTTCTGCGCCTGGGCGGCTCCGCCCGCGGCGAGCATCGCGCCGGCAATCAGGATGGGGAGTGTCTTGTGCATATTGTCCTGCCGCAATTCGTGCCGAACGCCGGAAGCGCGTCCCCGGAAACGTTCCGTCGCCGACGCATCTGATACAATTTGATTAAATCCAGGTTACGAAAGGGTTACCACCCGACCGTTTCCGGATCCAACCCGGTGCGGAGCGCCCTATCGGCGCGATTTCAATGCGACAGTGAGCCCCGCGCCCTTTGCCGGTGCCGAAAGAGGGCTAGGAAAGCGGCAAGAGTTTGACCTTCGCACTGACGTTGCGGCGGCGGCAGGCTATTCGGCTTCCTCGAGCGCCTTCCTGGCCGCGGTCCGGTGCACGGGCTTGATATGCGTGCGGATGGCGGTGATGGCCGCCGTCAGCACCGCCACGTCGTCTGTGAAGCCGAAGCCGACGAGGAAATCGGGGATGAAATCCAGCGGCAGGACGAAGTAGGCAAGGGCTGCGAGCAGCGTGCCGCGGACACGGAACGGCGTCTTCGGATCGAGCGCGCAATAATAGGCTGCCACGAGTTCATCCATGAACGGCACATAGCGCGCGGCGCGCTTGGCGGTGCGCCAGAACTCCAGCCGGACGCGTTTCTCGCGACGGCCGGCCTCGTCGGCGTCCACCGGCTTCAAGATCTCGCCAATCTTAACGTCGTCCATCCTCGTCCTTCCTGTGCAGAAAGGATGTGGCCCCGGGGCACAGCCTTTGCAAGATCGCCGGTCAGTTGCCCGCGTAGCGGTTCATCCGGCGGGCGAGTTCGATGTCGAGCTCGGTGACGCCGCCCCTGTCGTGGGTGGACAGCGCGACCCTGACCGTCTTGTAGACATTCGACCAGTCGGGATGGTGGTTCATCTTCTCGGCGGCCAGCGCCGAACGCGTCATGAAGGCGAAGGCTTCGCTGAAATTGCGGAACTCGAAAGTGCGTTCGATCGACAGGCCGTCCTCGGCGACCGACCAGCCGGGCAGGTCGGCGAGGGCGCGGGCGAGTTCATCCTTGTCCAGAAGCTCTCTCGTCATGCGATGCTCCGTTCAGACCGTAGCGGTCCGCTGGAGATAGTGCGCTTGCCAAGCCGGAACAGCCCAGGAGACGCTCAGCGCATCACTCGAAAGGCCTGGCGATCGTCCAGCGCACCGTCCTGCCGTCCCGCCTGCGGCGCACCGAGCGGCCAGGCTTCCTCGACGATGTAGGGGCCGCCGCCGACCGAATCACGCGACGACATCAGCACGAAGCGGCCGACGCGGAACGGCAGGGTGAGGAAGTTGCCGCGGGCCGAGAGATAGGCGGCGACCTCGCCGGGGCTGGAGTTGCGGAGCCTCGCCAGCGTGACGTGAGGCACGAACTTGCGCTGGTCGGACGGCGCGCCGACGCGGGTGCAGATGCGGTCGATCTCGCCCTGCAGGGCATTGAGCGCAGGCGAGGGAACCACGCCTGCGTAGATCGAGTGCGGTTTCTTCGAACCGAAGGCGCCGACGCCGGACAGCGTCAGGTCGAAGGCCGGCCGCCGGATGCGGTCGAGCGCGTTGGCGACCTCGTCGGCGACATGGCCTTCGACGTCGCCGATGAAGCGCAGCGTGAGATGATAGTTCTCGACATCCATCCAGCGCGCCCCGGGCAGGCCGCCACGGAGCAGCGAGAGGGAAAGCGCGGCGTCGCGCGGGATCTCGAGGGCGGTGAAAAGACGGGGCATGTGGGCACCTCCTCGATTCGATCTCGCATTGCAGCGAATCATCGAATGGCGGTCCGGGCAAGCGATTATTTCCGGCCCGCCCCGACCTGGTCGGGCACTACCTGACCAGCGGTTCGATCACCGGCAGCGCTCCTTCGACCATCCGATCGACGCCGGCGGCGGTCGGGTGAAGGCCATCCTCGAGCTGCAGCGACGGATTTGCCGCGACGCCATCGAGGAAGAACGGAATGAGCGGCGCATCGTATTTCGCGGCGAGCTTCGGGTAGATTCCATTGAAGGCGGCGGCGTAGTCCGGCCCGAGATTGGGCGCGGCGAGCATGCCGGCGAGAACGATGCCGATGCCGCGTGTCTTGAGCGATGCCATCATCGCGTCGAGGTTCTGTTCGGTTATGTCCGGCGCCAGGCCGCGCAGCATGTCGTTGGCGCCGAGTTCGAGGATCACGAGATCGGTTCCGTCCGGAACCGACCAGTCGAGCCTGGACAGGCCGCCCGAGGTGGTGTCGCCCGACACGCCGGCATTTGCCACGGAAACGTCATGGCCACGCGTCTTCAGCGCCGCTTCCAGCCTCTGCGGAAAGCCCTCGTTCGGGCCAAGATTGTAGCCCGCCATCAAGCTGTCGCCGAAGCCGACGATCCTGAACGTGTCGGCCGCCGCCTGGCCGGCCCATGCGACAACACAAATTAGTGCAGTGCAAAAAGCGCGTTTCATCTGTTTCAATGCCATCGCATGGTTCCCATATGACCTTCGACCTGCCCGACCGACTTCCATATAGGACCGATCCGCCGTGACAGAAGCCGTCATTGAACTCGACGACGTAACGCTCACGCTCGGCCAGGGCGCGTCGCGCGTCCATGTGCTGCGCGGCATCAGCCTTTCGGTCGCGCGCGGCGAGGCTGTTGGCATCGTCGGACCGTCGGGGTCCGGCAAGTCGACGCTGCTGATGGTGCTGGCCGGGCTCAAAAGCGTCGACGGCGGCATGGTGCGGATCGCGGGCGAACTGCTGAACGGCCGCAGCGAGGACGAGATCGCCCGGTTTCGCGGCCGCAATATCGGTATCGTCTTCCAGTCGTTCCACCTGATCCCCAACATGACGGCGCTCGAAAACGTCGCCGTGCCGCTGGAACTGGCCGGCGCAGCGGACGCGTTCGCGATCGCGGAACGCGAACTCGCGGCCGTCGGCCTCGGCGAGCGGACGACGCACTATCCGGGGCAATTGTCGGGCGGCGAACAGCAGCGGGTGGCGATCGCCCGGGCGCTGGCGCCTTCGCCGAGAATCCTCATCGCCGACGAGCCGACCGGTAATCTCGACCAGGCGACCGGACGGCATATCGCCGATCTTCTGTTCGCCAAGGCGCGCGAGCGCGGCACGACGCTGGTGCTCGTCACCCACGACACGGCGCTCGCGGCGCGCTGCCAGCGCCAGATCGCCATCCGCTCCGGCCGCATCGAGACGCCTCCGGTCGCGGTGAGCGCGTGATGGCCGCTGTCGGCGAATCGGCGAGATCGGGCCTCGCCCTGCGCTTCGCGCTGCGCGAGATGCGCGGCGGGCTGAGGGGGTTTCTCATCTTCATCACCTGCATTGCGCTGGGCGTCGGCGCGATCGGCGGCGTGAATTCCGTCGCCCGCGCGATCACCGCTTCGGTGGCGAGCCAGGGCCAGACGCTGCTCGGCGGCGACCTCCGGTTCGAGCTGGTGCAGCGCGAGGCATCCGAGACGGAACTCGCCTTTCTGAAGGCACAGGGCGATCTCGCGGTCAGCGCCGGCATGCGCTCGATGGCGCGGCTCGAGGATGGGTCGGATCAGACGCTTGTGGAGGCCAAGGCCGTCGATGCCACCTACCCGCTGTTCGGCGCGCTGGAGACGCAGCCGGCACTGTCGCACGACGACCTGTTCGGCGAGCGCGAAGGCGTGTGGGGCGCGGTGGCGCCGGACCTGCTGTTCGACCGGCTCGGGCTCAAGGACGGCGCGCGGATCAGGCTCGGTGGCGCGACCTTCGAACTGCGCGCCCGCATTCTCAACGAGTCCGACGCCGTGTCGGACGGATTCGGCTTCGCGCCGCGGCTGATGGTGTCGATGGACGGCTTGCGCGCCTCGGGACTGATACAGCCCGGCAGCCTCGTCGAGCATGCCTACAAGATCAGGCTGGGCGCCGGCGCGACCGATGCCGACATCACCGCTATCTCCGACAGGGCCAAGGCGGATTTCCCCGAAGCGGGCTGGAGCATCCGCTCGCGCTCCAATGCCGCGCCCTCGCTGTCCAGCAATGTCGAGCGATTCTCGCAGTTCCTGACGCTGGTCGGGCTGACCGCGCTGGTCGTCGGCGGCGTCGGCGTGGCGAACGCGGTGCGGGCGCATCTCGACGCCAAGCGCGGGGTGATCGCCACGCTGAAGAGCGTCGGTGCGTCGGGCGGCTTCGTGTTCTCGGTCTATCTGTTCCAGGTGATGATCGTCGCGGCGATCGGCATCGTCATCGGTCTGGCGATCGCTGTCGCCATGCCCTTCGCGGCGGGCGCCGCGCTGTCGTCGGTCATTCCGGTTCCGGCCGAAGGCGGCGTCTATCCCGACGCGCTGGCGATGGCCGTGCTGTTCGGCGTGCTCGTCACGCTCGCCTTCGCCATCCTGCCGCTCGGCCGGGCGCGGGACATCCCCGCCACCGCGCTGTTTCGCGAACTGGGCCTCGAGAGCCGCGGCCTGCCGCGCCTGCCCTATCTCGCGGCGGCGCTGGGCATCGCGGTCGTGCTCGCCGGGCTCGCCGTCTGGTTCTCGTCCGACCGGCGCGTGGCGCTGATCTTCGTCGGCGCGGCGGTCTTCGCCTTCATCGTCCTGCGCAGCGTGGCGGTGCTGGTGCAATGGATCGCGCGCGAGGCGCCGGCGGTCCGGTCGACGCCGCTGCGGCTCGCCATCGGCAACATCCACCGGCCGGGCGCGCTCACGCCGTCGGTGGTGCTGTCGCTCGGCCTCGGGCTCACCCTTCTGGTGACGCTCGCCCTGATCGACGGCAATCTGCGCCGCCAGATCGCGAGTAACCTGCCGGAGCGCGCGCCGAATTTCTTCTTCGTCGACATCCAGCCGAGCGAAGTCGGCCGGTTCAGCGAGGTCGTGGCGAAAGCGTCGCCGAACGGCACGCTGACCAAGGTGCCGATGCTGCGCGGACGCGTCATCGCGCTCAACGGCGTCGATGTGCAGCAGATACAGGTGCCGCCCGAAGGCCAGTGGGTGCTGCGCGGCGACCGCGGCATCACCTATTCCGAGACGGTGCCGGAGAATGCGACGCTAAGCGCCGGCAAGTGGTGGCCGAAGGACTATTCCGGCGAGCCGCTGGTGTCGTTTTCGGCCGAGGAGGCGCAGGAAATCGGTCTGAAGATCGGCGACACGGTGACGGTGAACGTGCTCGGGCGCAACGTCACCGCCCGCATCGCCAATATGAGGCAGGTCGAGTGGGAATCGATGGGCATCAATTTCGTCATGGTGTTCTCGCCCAACGCCTTTGCGGGCGCTCCGCATGCGTGGCTGGCAACGCTTCTCGACAGGGGCGCATCGACCGCCGAGGAGGCGAAGATCCTCAACGAGGTGACGCGCGCATTTCCCGCGGTGACCTCCGTGCGGGTCAAGGACGCGCTGGACATCGTCAACCGGCTGGTGGGGCAGCTTGGCGTCGCGATCCGAGCGGCTGCCGCCGTGGCACTGGTCGCATCGGTGCTGGTGCTCGCCGGGGCGCTCGCGGCGGGAAATCGCGCGCGGGTGCATGATGCCGTCGTGCTGAAGATGCTCGGCGCGACGCGCGGCACGCTGATCACCGCGTTTTCGCTCGAATATATGCTGATCGGGCTCGCCACTGCGATCTTCGCGCTTGCCGCCGGTGGCGCGGCTGCCTGGTTTGTCGTGGCGCGGATAATGACGCTGCCGTCGAGCTTTCTGCCCGATGTGGCGATCGGCACGGTGCTCATAGCTTTGCTGCTGACGGTCGGTATCGGACTTGCCGGAACATGGCGCATCCTCGGGCAAAAGGCGGCGCCGGTGCTCCGCGATCTGTGATCGGGTTTTTACTACATTGTATGATCACAGTGCGTGACGCCGCGTTACGGGCCTTGTTACCGACACGAAGAATGATCATATTGTGCGCAGGCATGCTGGAGCCCCGCCAGCGGCGCCTGGAGCGCGGATTTCCGCGAGCCGACACCGGACGGGGCAGTAGCAAAGAGGAATCCTATGGCTGACCTTCGCAATTACCAGATGCGTGCAGGCGCGGGCACCCGCGTCGACACCGGCATCGACGAAGGGCTGCGCGCCTATATGCTGAAGGTTTACAACCTGATGGCGCTCGGCCTTGCAATCACCGGCCTGGCCGCGCTCGGCACGATGATGCTCGCGACCACCAATGATCCGGCCGCCGCCGCGGCAACGCTCGGCAACGGCAAGATGCTGACCTCCCTCGGCCTCGCGCTCTACGGCTCGCCGCTGAAGTGGGTCGTCATGCTCGCCCCGCTGGGCATGGTCTTCTTCCTGAGCGCCCGCATCAATACGCTCAGCGTTTCCGCCGCGCAGACGATGTTCTGGGTATTCGCCGGCCTGATGGGCCTGTCGATGTCGTCGATCTTCCTGGTCTATACCTCGGCCTCGATCGTCCAGACCTTCTTCATCACGGCGGCTTCGTTCGGCGCGCTGTCGCTCTACGGCTACACGACGAAGCGCGATATGACGGGCTGGGGTTCGTTCCTGATCATGGGCGTGTTCGGCCTGATCATCGCGATGGTCGTGAACATCTTCCTGGCTTCGCCGGCGCTGCAGTTCGCCATTTCGGCGATCGGCGTGCTGATCTTCGCGGGCCTCACCGCCTACGACACGCAGAAGATCAAGGAGATGTATTTCGAGGGCGACGAAGTTCTGGTCGCCGGCCGCAAGGCCATCATGGGCGCGCTGACGCTCTATCTCGACTTCATCAACCTGTTCTCGTTCCTGCTGTCCTTCCTCGGCAACCGCGAGTAGACGGAACGGAAGCGAATTCGGAAAGGGCGGCTTCGGCCGCCCTTTTCTTTTGGTGCTTCGATGCGGTATCGCGCTACGCGACCAATCGCGGAAAGTGCCATGACCATCGACATCCGACCCGCCACGCCCGACGATCTGCCGGCCATCGCCGTGATCTACGCGCATGCGGTGACGCATGGAACGGCGAGCTACGAGCTCGAAGCGCCGGGCCTCGACGAGATGCGGAACCGGTACCAGTCGCTTGTCTCCGCCGGCTATCCCTATCTCGTCGCCGTCAGCGGCGGCGCGATACTCGGCTACGCCTATGCCGGGCCGTTCAGGCCGCGGCGCGCCTATCGCTTCATGGTCGAGGATTCGATCTACCTTGCCCCCGAATCACAGGGAAAGGGCGTCGGTGGCCTGCTCCTCGCCCGGCTCGTCGCGGAATGCACCACGCTCGGTTTCCGCCAGATCGCGGCAGTGATCGGCGACGGCGAGCGCAACCGTGCCTCCGTCCGGTTGCACGAGAAGGCCGGCTTTCGCCATGCGGGCACGCTGGAGGGCTCCGGCTACAAGCACGCCCGCTGGCTCGACACTGTGTTCATGCAGCTGACGATCAACGGCGGCAAGGACCTGCCGCCCGATCCCGAATCACTTCCCGGCAGGATGGTCTAAAGCGCGTTGCGGGAGAGCGGCGTCAGCCAACGCGCTTTAGCTCTTTGTTTTCATGCATGTCGTTATCCCAAAACCGCTACGCACTTTTGGGCGACATGCATCAGGCTTCCACCAGCTTCAGCGTCTTGTCGAAGACGGTCAGCACGCGGGCCAGCTCGTGGCCGCGCTTGAGGATGAGCCCCGAGGCGGAGACGACCGAATAGGCGCCCTGACGGCGCGCCAGGGACGGATCCTTGATGATCTTGTAGAGCGGCGTCTCGCTGGTGCGGCGGAAGACCGAGAATATCGCGCGGTCGCTCATGTGGTCGATGGCGTAGTCGCGCCATTCGTTGGCGGCGACCATGCGCCCGTAAAGCCGGAGAATCTGATCGAGTTCGCGCCTGTCGAAAGTGACCGGAATATCCATCTGCTGGCGGCGCGCGTCCGACAGCGGAATCAGTATTGCGGAATCGTCACCGCCCTCCCCGCCGGCGCTGCGATCGACCATCCACTCCACTCCGTGACAGTTGAGTGACAGGGTCGCTCGTTCGCCGAACGAAATCAACACCTAATGCTGGAAAGTGGGCTGTCGGGGCGGTCTCGCGGTTCACGCATCATGAAAGCGAATGTGACATTGGTGATCGCTTTGACACATTCTCGCCGCGAAATAATCCACCTGCGGCCAGCATTCGACAGAAGTATGCGTGTGTTGCCTGAGACGGTTCGGTCCGGCGCCGGCCCTGTAAACCCCAAGCCCCCCGCCCATGGGGCTCGCGCTGGACCGATCCTTCGGGGCTCCCGAGCATAACGGGTGTCTCGAGCGACAATCCCGAAAGACCTGCGGCCGGCATTCGATCTTCGGATCGAATGTCGGTCTTTTCTTTGGCCGATCAGACGCCGCCCTGCGGGAAATTGGCCGCGCCGAGAATAGGTCCGGGCGCGCCGTCGGGGCGGACGGACTGCAGCAGAACGGCAAACCCGCCCGGCCCCCGCTTGGACATTTCACTCGCCGGGAGTTCGAATGCCGCCGCCTTGCCGTGCCACATGCCGGCGGCCTGGACGCCGGTGACCGGGTTCACGTAGCGCACGTGCTGGCCTTTGTTCTCGCCGGCCGTAATGTTCACGGAATGGGGAAAGTCGTAGTAGACGATGGTGACATGGGCCTTCTGCCCGAAGCCGCCCGCACCGGTCTCGATGACGATGCTGTCGCCCCGCTTGCGCACATCCACGTCGACGACGAGGCCCTGCCCGGTATTGCCAAGGGACGACAGCGATCCCTCGATCTCGCCGCGCCTGGAGCCATTGACGTGAACCCTGCCGTTGACCACGGCCTGGGGCGTATAGACGGAGCGGGTCTCGAAAGCCTTGCGGTAGTCGTCCTGGCGGGCTGCGCTGTCGGGGTTGGCGAGCGTATCGCGCCAGCCCAGGTAGTCCCAGTAGCCGACATGGTAGCCGAGAGCGAGCACGTCGCCGCGTTTCGACAGTTCGGTCAGATTGGCATCCGCCGCGGGCGAGGATCTGCAGCCCTGGCTCGTGAACAGCTCGACGACCCCGGCCAGGCGCTCGCCCGCCCAGCAGATCGGATTGGTCGCAAACAGCGACAGCGCCGTCAGAGCGGCGGCGCCAAGGCTCTTCAGTATCATCGGTCTCACATGCCCCGCGGCCGTGCTACGGCCACTTCTTCTTATCTGCCCAAAGCATAGGCAGACAAGCAATCAACGGGAAGTCACTTTGGGGTGAGCACTCGGTCGAATTTCAAAGCGGAATGCCGGACCGTCAGGCCGTTTCGCGCACGAAGACCCTTCGTCCTTCAGGGTCAACGGCGATCAGGCGTCGCGCGCCATCGATCTGCTCGATATCGCGATGGAGGCGAACGCCTGCTTCCGCGAGCTTTGCCCGAACCACGGCCAGATCGGCGACCTCGATCCCGATCATCGTGCCGGGCGAGGCCGTGTCCTTGCCGGGATAGATCTCGACAACCAGACCGTCGGCGACGCTGGCAAGATGCAGCGGTCCCGCGCCATGCCGTTCGGTTGCGAAGCGGAGCCCCAGGAGGCGATAGACATCGGCCGTGCGCTCGATGTCTTCGGCAAAGAGGGTCAGAAAGCTGATCACGGGCCGGCTCGATCGTCGGGGAGAAAGAGAACGGCGCCGGACGTTTTCGCCCGGCGCCATTCGTTGATCGGCTGTCTCGATTACGCCGCGAGATCGCGCAGCACGTATTGCAGGATGCCGCCGTTCTTGAAGTAGTCGAGTTCGTCCAGCGTATCGATGCGGCAGAGGATCGGCACGTTCTTGACGGTGCCGTCGGCGAAGGTCACCCTGGCGATCATCTTCTGGCGCGGCTTGATGGTCTCGATGCCGTCGATCTCGACCTTCTCGTCGCCCTTGAGGCCAAGCGAGGCCCAGGAGGTGCCCTCTTCGAAGGTGAAGGGGATGACGCCCATGCCGACCAGGTTCGAGCGGTGGATGCGCTCGAAGGACTGGGCGATGACGGCCTTGACGCCGAGCAGGTTGGTGCCCTTCGCGGCCCAGTCGCGCGACGAGCCGTTGCCGTATTCGACGCCGGCGAAGACCACCAGCGGCACCTTTTCCTGCTGGTAGAGCATGGCGGCGTCGTAGATCGACATCTCCTCCTTCGAGGGATAGTGGATCGTGTAGCCGCCCTCGCGGCCGTTTTCGCCCAGCATGTGGTTGCGGATGCGGATGTTGGCGAAGGTACCGCGCATCATCACTTCATGGTTGCCGCGGCGCGTGCCGTACTGGTTGAAGTCGGCCACTCCGACGCCGTGGTCGGTGAGGTATTTTCCGGCCGGCGAAGCCGCCTTGATGGAGCCGGCGGGCGAAATGTGGTCGGTGGTGATCTTGTCGCCGAAGAGGCCGAGCACGCGCGCGCCCTTGATGTCGCCGATCTTGCCGAAGCCCTTGCCCATGCCGACGAAGTAGGGCGGGTTCTGCACGTAGGTCGAATCGTCGTCCCAGGCGTAGGTCTGGCCGGTGGGGGCCTGGACCTTCTGCCAGTTCTCGTCGCCCTTGAAGACGTCGGCGTATTTGCGGGCGAACAGCTCGCGGGTGACGTTCCTGGCGATGAACTCCTGGATCTCGACATTGGTCGGCCAGATGTCCTTGAGGTAGACCGGGTTGCCGTTCCTGTCCTCGCCAAGCGGCTCGGTCGTGAGATCCTTGGTGACGGTGCCGGCGAGCGCGTAGGCGACGACCAGCGGCGGCGAGGCGAGATAGTTCGCCTGCACGTCCGGCGAGACGCGGCCTTCGAAGTTGCGGTTGCCCGACAGGACGGCCGCCCCGATCAGACCCTTGTCATTGATCGTCTTCGAAATCGGCGCCGGCAGGGGGCCGGAATTGCCGATGCAGGTGGTGCAGCCGAAACCGACGAGGTTGAAGCCGATCTGGTCGAGCTCCTTCTGCAGGCCCGCCTTCTCGAGATATTCCGCGACCACCTGCGACCCGGGCGCGAGCGAGGTCTTGACCCACGGCTTCTGCTTCAGGCCGAGGCGGTTGGCGTTGCGGGCGAGCAGGCCCGCGCCGATCAGCACCGACGGGTTGGACGTGTTGGTGCAGGAGGTGATCGCGGCGATGACCACGTCGCCGTGGCCGAGGTCGTAGTCGGTGCCCTCGACGGCATAGCGCTTCGAGATCTCGACGGTCTTCTTGTATTCGGTCTCCATCGCCTTGGCGAAGCCGGCGGCGATGTCCTGCAGCGCCTGGCGGCCTTCCGGACGCTTCGGCCCTGCCATCGACGGCACGACCGAGCCGAGGTCGAGGTCGAGCGTGTCGGTGAAGACCGGGTCGGCAATGCCGTCGTGCCGCCACAACCCTTGCGCCTGCGAATAGGCTTCGACCAGCGCGATGCGGGCATCGGAACGGCCGGAGGTGGTGAGGTAGTTGATCGTCTCGCCGTCGACCGGGAAGAAGCCGCAGGTGGCGCCGTATTCCGGGGCCATGTTGCCGATCGTCGCGCGGTCGGCCAGCGTCATGGACGAGAGGCCGGGGCCGAAGAACTCGACGAACTTGCCGACGACGCCCTTCTTGCGCAGCATCTGGGTGACGGTGAGCACGAGGTCGGTGGCGGTGACGCCTTCCTTGAGCTTGCCGGTCAGGCGGAAGCCGATCACCTCGGGCAGGAGCATGGAGACCGGCTGGCCGAGCATCGCGGCCTCGGCCTCGATGCCGCCGACGCCCCAGCCGAGCACGCCGAGGCCATTGATCATCGTCGTGTGAGAGTCGGTGCCGACGCAGGTGTCGGGATAGGCGGTGAGTTCGCCATCCTCGTCATTGGTCCAGACGACCTGGCCGAGATATTCGAGATTGACCTGGTGGCAGATGCCGGTGCCGGGGGGCACGACGCGGAAGTTGCGGAACGCCTGCTGGCCCCATTTCAGGAACTTGTAGCGCTCTTCGTTGCGCTCGTATTCGAGCTCGACATTGCGGGCAAACGCCATCGGCGTGCCGAACTCGTCGACGATGACGGAATGGTCGATGACCAGATCGACGGGGACGAGCGGATTGATCTTCTCGGGATCGCCGCCGAGCGACACCATCGCGTCACGCATGGCGGCGAGGTCGACCACGGCGGGCACGCCGGTGAAGTCCTGCATCAGCACGCGGGCGGGACGGTAGGCGATCTCGACGCCGGCCTTGCCCTTGTCGACCAGCCAGGTCGCGACGGCCTCGATCGACGCCTTGGTGACGGAGCGGCCGTCTTCGTTGCGGAGCAGGTTCTCGAGCAGCACCTTCATCGAGAAAGGGAGCTGCGAGATGCCGGTGAGACCGTTCTTCTCGGCCTCGATGAGGCTGTAGTAGACATATTCTGCGTCCCCGACCGCAAGCGTGCGGCGGGCGTTGAAGCTGTCGAGCGATTTAGGCACGTGCGATCCCATCCTGGTCTGTTTCGCCGAAGCGGGAACGGACTCCTGAGGCATGACGCGCAAAGGTTGCGGGTGCGGTCATTTCCGCTGCCCGTCCCCTGCGTGTCCCCGCTGGGAGAGCGGGTTGCGCGGGCTCGGCAATCTGAGGTTCCCCGTGCCGACCGCTGGCACAGTTGCCTGCTTCATAGAAGCTTTCTAAACAGGGCGCCAGTGCGACTATCGGCAAATTTGCTGCGTCGCAAGAATATGCTGAGCCGCGCCTCGAACGGGCCGGGAAACGGGGCAGAATGCGGCTTGTCGTTGAAAATCTGGTGGGCGAACGGGGCGGCGAGTCGGTCTTCGACGGCGTCTCCTTCGCGTTGTCCGACGGCGAATGCCTGGTCGTCACCGGCGAGAACGGCAGCGGCAAGTCGACACTGCTCAGAATCGTCGCCGGATTGCTGCCTGCTTCGGGCGGATCGGTGAAGCTCGACGGCGGCGGCGAGGAGTGGCCGGACGTGATGTCGGCCTGCCACTACCTCGGCGACAAGAACGCGATGAAGCCGGCGCTGACGGTGGCGGAGAACCTCACCTTCCGCCAGGAGTTCCTCGGACGGCCGTTCCTCACCGCCTCCGAGGCCCTGGAGGAAGTCGGGCTGCCGAGCGTCGCCTCGCTGCCCTTCGGCTATCTGTCCACCGGCCAGCGCCGCCGCGTGGCGATCGCGGGACTGCTGGTGAGTTTTCGCCCGGTCTGGTTGCTCGACGAGCCGACCGCGGGCCTCGACCTTGGCTCGGAGCGGCGGTTTACGGCGCTGATGCGGGCACATCTGGAGGAGGGCGGCATCATCGTCGCGGCAACGCATGTGCCGCTCGGGATCGAAGGGGCGAAGGAACTGGTGATGGGAGGCGGCGAATGAGGCGCGATCTCCTATTCTGGCAAACGTTGCGTTCCTTCACGCCCCCCTCTGTCCTGCCGGACATCTCCCCCACACGGGGGGAGATTGGCAAATCGCCGACGGCAACCCTCTTTGTGTGGCTTTGGAGATTGGCGAAATCCGAGATGACGGCCAATCTCCCCCCGTGTGGGGGAGATGTCCGGCAGGACAGAGGGGGGCGCGACAGAGCGTCAGCGCAGACTACTTGGGGAGCTTCGCCCCCGTGCTAGCCCTCTACATCCGCGATCTGAGGCTTGGCGTGCGCGCCGGCGGCGGGGCGCTGGTCGGCGTGCTGTTCTTCCTCGTCGTCATCACCGTCGCGCCGTTCGCGATCGGGCCGGACATGAACCTGCTCGCCCGCATCGGACCGGCGATGCTGTGGATCGGCGCGCTTCTGGCGAGCCTGCTCGGCCTCGACCGGCTGTTCCAGGCCGATCGGGAGGACGGCTCGCTCGATCTCCTGATCATCGGCTCCAGTCGCCACATGATGGCGCTCGTCGTCTTCGTCAAATGCCTGGCGCACTGGACGACGAGCGTGCTGCCGCTGGTGGTCGCCGCGCCGCTGCTTGCCCTGTTCATGAACATGACGTTCGACTCTGCGCTCGGAACCGCGCTGACGCTTCTGGTGGGCACGCCGGCGATCACCTTCATCGGCGCCGCGGGCGCGGCGGTGGCCGTGACCTTGCCGCGCGGCGGCCTGCTGGTGACCGTGCTGGTGCTGCCGCTGGTCATCCCGGTGCTGATCTTCGGCGTCTCGGCCGCCTATGCGGTGACGGCCGAGCCCGACCCGTTCCTGCCGCCCTTCCTGATGCTCTGCGCGCTCACCCTGTTCTTCGCGGTCATCGGGCCGTTTGCTGCCGGATTTTCCCTGAAGCACTCGTCGGATTAGGCGGCGCGCGACAAGTTGCTTCACGCGAGGTTGATCGGCGTCAATTGCGCGCCGCATTCGGCCGGTCTATTGGGAAACGATGAGCGACGCCGCCACACAGCCGACGCGACTTGCCGACCTCGCCAATCCGACGCGGTTCCTCGACCTGTCGGGCAAGGTGCTACCGTGGCTCGGCGCGATTGCGCTGATCGTCACGGCCATCGGCCTGGCGATGGGCTTCGCGGCGCCCGAGGACTACCAGCAGGGCTCGACGGTCAGGATCATGTATATCCACGTGCCTTTCGCGTGGATTTCGATGATGTGCTACATGGTGATGGCGGTTGCCGCGCTCGGCACGCTGGTGTGGAAACACCCGCTGGCCGACGTGTCGCTGAAGGCCGCGGCGCCGATCGGCGCGGTGTTCACCGCTCTTGCACTCGCCACCGGTTCGATCTGGGGCCGGCCGATGTGGGGCACATGGTGGGTCTGGGACGGACGGCTGACCTCCGTCTTCGTGCTGTTCCTGATGTATCTCGGCCTGATCGCGCTGACACGGGCGCTCGACGATCCGGCGCGGTCGGCGCGCGCAGCGGCGATCGTGACGCTGGTCGGCGTCATCAACATCCCGATCATCAAGTTCTCCGTCGAGTGGTGGAACACCCTGCACCAGCCGGCCTCGGTGATGCGGCTCGACGGGCCGACCATCCATTCGAGCCTGCTCTGGCCGCTGCTGATCTCGGCGCTCGGCTTCTCGCTGCTTTTCTTCACCTTCCACATCATGGCGATGCGGGCGGAGATCTGGCGCCGCCGCGTCTCGGTGATGCGGCGCATGATGGCCAAGCGCGCCGACCGGGATGCCGCCGCATGAACCACGCGCTGTTCGTCACCGCCGCCTACGTCGTGTCGGCTCTGGCACTGATTGGGCTCGGTGCCTGGATCCTGCTCGACCAGCGCGCGCGGCAGAAGGAAATGGCCGATCTCGAGGCCGCCGGCGTAAAGCGCCGCTCGGAGCGGAAGGCCCGCCGTGACGCCGCAGGCTGAACCGAAACCAAAGGGGCGCGCCTGGCTGGCGCTGCTGCCGCTGGCCTTTTTCCTGGCGCTCGCGGCGCTGTTCATGTCGCAGTTGATGTCCGGCAAGGACAATTCGATCGTGCCGTCGGCGCTGATCGGCGCCAAAGCACCCGCGACCGAGTTGCCGCCGCTCGACGGCATCGGCCTGCCCGGGCTGTCCTCGTCAGCCTTCGCCGGCAAGGTGACGCTGGTCAATGTCTGGGCGTCGTGGTGCGCGCCGTGCCGGCAGGAACACCCGCTGCTGATGGAACTCGCCGCCGACAAGCGCATCGTGCTCACCGGTCTGAACTACAAGGACACGCCGGAAAACGCGCGGCGTTTCCTCGGCAGCCTCGGCAATCCGTTCGCCGCGATCGGGGTGGACGCGACGGGCTCGACGACGATCGACTGGGGCGTCTACGGCGTGCCGGAAACCTTCCTCGTCGGCAAGGACGGGCGCATCCTCTACAAGCATGTCGGCCCGTTCACGCCAGAATCGGTGAAGAGCGATCTGATGCCGCGGATCGAGAAGGCGCTGGCCGGTTAGTCCGTGTGGACAGTCAGGTTCCAAGCAGTCGAGGAAGCAGAACAGCCACCCCGATCCGTCATTCCGGGGCCGCGCAGCGGAGCCCGGAATCCAGAACGCCGGCCTTGCATTGTCCGGACACACGCGCATTCCTGCTATGTTGCGACTCTGGATTCCGGGTTCCGCTGCGCGGCCCCGGAATGACGGCGGAGGCGTAAGCAACTTCCGCAATCGTCTACACAACTGGTGTTATTTCTTGCCGAGTTCCTCGGTCGAATGGCGGATGATCAGCGGCATCTGGAACAGGGTGAAGGCGATGGTGATGGGCATGATGCCCCACACCTTGAACGCCACCCAGGTCTCTTCCGAGAAATTGCGCCAGACGACCTCGTTGACCACAGCGAGGAAGAGGAAGAACAGGCCCCAGCGCAGCGTCAGCTTGCGCCAGCCCTCGGCATCGAGCTTGAAGGCCGAATCGAAGACGTAGCCGAGCAGCGAGCGGCCGAAGAACAGGCCGCCGAGCAGGACGCCGCCGAACAGCGTGTTGACGATGGTCGGCTTCATCTTGATGAAGGTCGCGTCCTGCAGCCAGAGCGTCAGCCCGCCGAAGACGAAGACGACGACGCCCGACACCAGCGGCATGATCGGCAGCGTGCGGGTGAGCGTCCAGGATACGATCAGCGCGATGGCCGTCGCGGCCATGAACAGGCCGGTGGCGACGAAGATCGGCCCGCCGAGATCGGCAAGTGCCGGAAAGCGCTGAGCCAGCCATTCGCCGCGCGCATTGGCGAAGAAGAAGACGAGCAGCGGCCCGAGTTCCAGCGCGAACTTGAGGAAGGGGTTGATTTCCTTGCGCTGCGGATCTGCCGGGTCGCGTTCGAGGATGGGTTCGTTCATCATCACACTCCCGCGATCGCGCGCGCGAATTCATTGGCCGAGAAGGGTTCGAGATCGTCGACCTGCTCGCCGACGCCGATGAAATAGACCGGCAGCTTGTGCTTCGCGGCGATGGCGACGAGGATGCCGCCCCGCGCCGTGCCGTCGAGCTTGGTCATGACGAGGCCGTTGACGCCAGCAACATTGCGGAAGATTTCGACCTGATTGAGGGCGTTCTGTCCGGTCGTCGCATCGACCGTCTGGAGCACCGTGTGCGGCGCGTCCGGATCGAGCCTGCCCAATACGCGGACGATCTTCTCCAGCTCGGCCATCAGCTCCGCGCTGTTCTGCAGGCGTCCGGCCGTGTCGATGATCAGCACGTCGGAGCCTGCCTCCTTCGCCCGCGCAAAGGCGTCGTAGGCCAGGCCGGCGGCGTCGGCGCCGAGCTTGGTGGCGATCACCGGCGAATTGGTCCGCTCGCCCCAGATCTTCAGCTGCTCGATTGCGGCGGCGCGGAACGTGTCGCCGGCCGCCAGCATGACCTTGAGGCCGCCCGCGGTGAGCTTGGCGGACAGCTTGCCGATCGTCGTCGTCTTGCCGGTGCCGTTGACGCCGACGACGAGGATGACGTGCGGCTTGTGGCTCAGGTCGAGTTCGAGCGGCAGCGCCACCGGCTTCAGCACCTTCTCGATCTCCTGCGCCATCACGGTGCGGACCTCGGTGTCCGACACGTCGCGACCAAGCCGGGTCGCGGACAGCGTGTCGGTGATGCGCAGTGCCGTCTCGACGCCGAGGTCGGCGCGAATCAGCACCTCTTCCAGGTCCTGCAGCGTCTCCTCGTCGAGCTTCTTCTTGGTGAAGACGCCGGCGATGCTGGAGGACAGTTCGCGCGAGGAGCGCGCGAGACCCTCGCGCATGCGCTGGAACCAGCTCGCGCGCGGCGCGGGCGCGGCTGGAGCGACCGGCTCGGCCTTGGCCTCCACCTTCTTCGTGACGGTCACCTTGCCGGCGGGCGCCGGGGCGGGGGCAGGTACCGGTTCCGCGGCCGGCGGCGCGACGGGTTGAACCGGTTCGGGTGCGATCTCGGCCGCGAGCGGCTGGCTCGGTACCGGGTCCGGCACGCGGATCGGCGGCAGGATGTCCTCGACCGGCGGAGCGTTGGCGAACTCGGGAGCGGCCTCCTCGACGACCTCCACGGCCGGCGGCATCGGGGCCGGTTCTGCGACCGGGACGGACTCGGGCGGCTCGGCGGCGCGAGCTTCGGGCGTCGGCAGTGCCGACGGCTCCGGTGCGACCTCGGCCCTCAAGGCGTCGGCGGAGACCGGATCCGGCTCGCGGATCGGCGGCAGCACCTCGGCCTCGGGCAGGCTCTGGAGCGGTGTCTCGGGGACGGGAGCGGGTTCTATCGCTTCGACGGCCGGTGTCTCGGCGGCTGGCTGATCTGCAATCCCGATATACGGTGCAAGGGCCGGCTGATCCGACGGCGCGGGAGACGCGGGCGGTGCCTGCTCCTCCTCGGCCTTGCGGCCGAAGGTGAACACCTTCTTGATGAAATCGAACGCCATCAGGCCGCCTGTCTCAGGGGTTCGGCCAGCAGCCGCGCGCCGTCCTGGCCGGTCACGCGAGCCGGCAGGATCTCGCCGGGCGCCCCCGCGCCGATCGCCACCAGCGTAAAGCCCTCGGTGCGGCCGATGCCGTCGCGCTCGACCAGAACCGACTGCGTGGTTCCGACCAAGGCCGAGAGATGCCGGGCATGGGCCGCCTCACCGGCGGCGCGCAGGCGCGCGGCGCGCGCTTTGACCACGTCACGGCGGACCGGCGGCATGCGGGCGGCCGGCGTGCCCTCGCGCGGCGAGAACGGGAAGACGTGCAGGTGCGTCAGCCCGCACTCCTCGACGATGCGCAGCGAGTTCTCGAACATCGCCTCGCTCTCCGTCGGAAAGCCGGCGATGATGTCGGCGCCGAAGACGATGTCGGGGCGCAGCGCGCGAACCTCGGCGCAGAAGCGGATCGAATCGTCGCGCAGATGGCGCCGCTTCATGCGCTTGAGGATCATGTCGTCGCCCGACTGGAGCGACAGATGGAGATGCGGCATCAGCCGCCGCTCGGTCGCGATCGCCTCCAGCAAGTCCTGGTCCGCCTCGATGGAATCGATCGAAGAGAGGCGCAGGCGCTTCGCATCCGGCACCTGGCGCAGGATCGCCTTGACGAGCTTGCCGAGGCGTGGGCTGCCCGGCAGGTCGGCGCCGTAGCTGGTCATGTCGACGCCCGAGAGCACGATCTCGGCATAGCCGTTGCCGACGAGGCGCTTCACCTGGTCGACGACGGCGCCCATCGGCACCGAGCGCGAATTGCCGCGTCCGTAGGGAATGATGCAGAAGGTGCAGCGGTGGTCGCAGCCGTTCTGCACCTGGACGAAGGCGCGCGCCCGGCCCTCGATCGCGTCGACCATGTGCGACGCCGTCTCCTTCACCGACATGATGTCGTTGACGCGAACCTTCTCGAACAGATTGACGCCGAAATCCGGCAGCGCGCGGTAGGAGCTGGCCTTCAGCTTCTCCTCGTTGCCGAGGACGAGATCGACCTCGTCCATCGCCTCGAACGTGCCGGGCTCGGTCTGCGCTGCGCAGCCGGTGACGATGATGCGGGCCTGCGGGTTCTCGCGGCGGGCCTTGCGGATCGCCTGGCGCGCCTGGCGCACGGCTTCCGCCGTGACGGCGCAGGTGTTGAAGACGACCGCGCCGCCCTCCAGCGCGCCGAGGCCGGCGGCATTGGCCTCGCGGCGCATCACTTCGGTTTCGTAAGTGTTCAGCCGGCAGCCGAAGGTGACGATGTCGATGCCTGTCATCAGGCGACCGCCGCCGTGTCGCGGGCCCAGGTGCCGGTGGCCGGGTCGAACCTGCCGGAGAATTCCCACTCGGCCGGACCGGTCATGACGACGTGGTCGTTGCCGCGCCATTCGACGGTGAGCGTGCCGCCGGGCTGGGTCACCTTGACGATGCGGTTGGTGCGGCCGGTCCGCGCGGCGGACACCGCGGCGGCGCAGGCGGCGGAACCGCAGGCCCTGGTCAGCCCAGCGCCGCGTTCCCAGGTGCGCATGATCAGCGCATCGCGCGAGATCACCTGCGCGATCGAAATGTTGGCGCGCTCGGGGAAGATCGGGTGGTTCTCGAGCAGGGGTCCGAAGCGGTCGAGATCGTAGGACCAGACGTCCTTGTCGACCCAGAAGATGGCGTGCGGATTGCCCATCGAGGCGACCGAAGGCGAATGCAGCACCGGCGCATCGATCGGGCCGACCTGCAATTCGATTGCGCGGGTGTCGGCGAACTCCTCGGCGAGCGGGATCTGGTCCCATTCGAAGCGCGGCACGCCCATGTCGACGGAGATTGTTCCGTCGAGATGCTCCTGCGCAGAGAGGATGCCGGCGACCGTCTCGAAGGTGAACAGCTTCTGGCCGGTCTCGGCGGCGAGCGCCTGGACGACGCAACGCATGCCGTTGCCGCAGGCCTGGGCGCGCGATCCGTCGGAGTTGAGGATCTCGACATAGTTGTCGGTGCCGGGCGTCTTCGGGTCGTGGATGGCCATGATCTGGTCGAACTTCGTCGCCGGATCGGCATTGAGCGCAATCGCCGCTGCGGGCGAGACGCGCGCGGACGTGCCGCGCATGTCGGCGACGATGATCTCGTTGCCCAGCCCGTTCATCTTGGCGAATTGCACGTCGGAAGCCATACCGGCCCAGTTTCCCTGCGAACTCGCCGCTATATGGCGGAAGCGGCCCGAAATTACCAGTCTCGCAGGGCCGGCTGCGTCAGGCGATGACGACGATTCCGAGGATCACCAGCAGGAACAGGATCAGCAGGATGCCGATCAGAAGTTTCGCGCCGGTCATCGCCGCGCCGGAAATGGCGTTGAAGCCGAGCAGGCTGGCGACCGCCGCGACGATGAGAAGAATGACGATCCACTTGACCATAGCAGGCTCCCTCAGCCGATCCGGCATTGCCGGTCAACGCAGGAGGGGAGCGGTTGTTCCGTCCGTCCCTCACTCCACGATCTCGAAGGCAACGTCGAAACTGGTGGTCTTGTCGGAGTGCACATCTCGGGCCGTCAGCGCAGCGACATACTTGTCGGCGGGGGCGCCATTGAATGTGAGGTCGATCTTCAGCATGAATTCCTTGTTGAGATACCGAACCGGCTGGCGCAGCTTCACAATGCCTTTGCCAGAAAACACGCGCTTTCCCGAGCCGTTCGTAAGCACGAGATCGATGTCGATACCCACTTCCTTGTCGCCGAGATCTGACTCACCAAGCATCTGGCCGAGAAGTTCCGCATAGAGCAGAACGGTCTCATTGGACTTGTAGACATTGTCGGCGCGCTCTGCGTAGACGCCGTAGCCCATCGCGGATTTGACGTGGCGAAGATTACGGACAGTCAACGGCATGTCCCGCCAAACCGCTTCGACAGCCGCATTCAGTGCATCGACGGCGGCCAGCGGATCGCCATTCTCCACCAGTTTTTCGGCTTCCGCTCCCTTGTCGGCCACGAAACCAGCATGAGCGTTGCTCACGGCTAGAAAAGCCATGGCAAAAACAACCGAATTGATGCGCATGATCTTCCCCCCAGGATCGCCAAGCGCGACCATGGCTAGAGATAATCAGACTGACGCATCCAGTGCCAGTGCCGGCACATCCCAGACCTCGCCCGGCTGCATGGCACGGAAGCGATGGCGGGTGATGCCCCCAGCATCGAGCGCCGCATGGAGGCGCTCGCGCGGCTCGTCGACGGCCTCGTCGGTGAGGCGGAACGTGCCCCAGTGGATGCCGGCGGCATGTTCGGCGCCGAGGAGGCGGAAGGCGGCGACGGCTTCTTCGGGATTCTGGTGGTGCGGCTCCATGAACCAGCGCGGCTCATAGGCGCCGATCGGCAGGACCGCGAGGCGGAAGCCGTCATGCTTCTCCCGGGCGAGTTCAAAGTTGCGGCCCTCATGGAAGCCGGTGTCGCCGCCGAAATAGACATGCCCGGCCGGCGTCTCGATGGTGAAGGCGGACCACAGCGCCATGCGACGGTCGCCCGCGCCACGCGCCGACCAGTGATGCGCCGGCTCGACATGGACGGCAACGCCATCGCCGACGTCGATCCGCTCGTGCCAGTCATGCGTCGAGATGCGGATACCGGGCGCCGCCTTGCCGACGATGGCATCGTTGCCGAGCGGTGTGATCACATGCGGGTCGCGGGCGGTTTTCAGCCGCGCCAGCGTCGCGGCGTCCATATGGTCGTAGTGGTTGTGGGTGAGCAGCACGTAGTCGATGGGCGGCAGGTCGTCGAAGGCGATGCCCGGCGGGTTGACCCGCCTCGGCCCGGCGAAGGAGAACGGCGACACGCGCTGCGACCAGACTGGATCGGTGAGGAAGTTCAGCCCGCCCGCCTGGATCAGCAACGAGGCGTGGCCGACCATCGTCACCCGCAGCGCTTCGGGCACCAGGCGCGGTTGCGGCTTTGCCGGCGGATGCGGGCTTGGCCACTCGGCGGGCCATTTCGCCTTGCCGCCGCCGAACTGCCAGCGCAGCAGGTCGCGGAAGGAGGCGGGCTCTTTTCCTTCGGGATTGAAGAACAGCCGGCCGTCGAAATGATCCGATCGCGGGCCGCCGTAATAGGCGTTGCCGGCGTTCGCACGGCGCGTCGCGGAGGCATCGTTGCCGCCGAGTGCCTGTTTCGAGAACAATCTGGGTCGCTTCATCCGCAGGAGATAGGAGCAACGCGCTTGCACGCAACCGCAAGGCGGTGAATTGAATGTGCCGCCAAGATGAAAAGGTCGTGAGCCATGGTCAAGAAGCGCATCGGCGATGCCTGGATGCCGGCGGACGAGTTCGGGCGGGGTTTGCCGCGCGGTCTCGGCCTTAACCTGCTGGTGCCGGAGATCGAACCGATGCGGCAATTCTGCGCGGATGTGCTCGGCGGGCGGATCGTCTATGCCGACGCGGATTTCTGCGTCGTCGACCTCGCCGGCTCGATCCTGCTGCTGCACGCTGATCACACCTATCGCGACCATGAGATGTTCGGCGTGTTCGACGGCGTCGAGGCGCGCGGCATCGGGGCGGAGATCCGTGTCTACGGCGTCGATCCGGACGATATCGAGGCGCGGGCGCGGTCGGCGGGCCATGTCGTCCTGTCAGGATCGATCGACAAGCCGCACGGGCTGCGCGAGTGCCATGTCGTCGGCCCGTCGGGCTATGTCTTCGTTCCCGGCAAGGCGATCTGAAGGGCGGCGCAACTTCGCTGCGAGTACAAAAATACGGTCCCGACCGGCGTTTCGGCTCGCCAAAACCAAATATTAACCCTATTGGCCTCGAATCGTTCGCAACATCGCCACGTTTGTAGTGATTGGACTGACAGACGGGGCGCCCCACAGCGTCCGCACCCCGCGGAGAAGACGACATGGCGAGTGAAATGGCCCGATTCCATCCCAACGCAACGCGCGGCCTGCTGATCGCCTGCGCGGCGCTTGCAATCGCCGGGTGCAGCACCTCGCGCTTCGATCGCGTCAACACACGGCCCGAGCCGCTCACGCCAGCGCCGTCGGGCACCGTCACCTCCAATCAGCTTCCTCCGCCGTCAGCGGCCGGCCCGACCGATCCGTCGGCTTTCCCGCCGGCGCCGGGAACGAGCCCCACCGACCCGCAGGTCGCGGCGGGCCCCGCCGTGCCGCCCGAGGCGCCGGCCGGTGCACCCGACGTCACCAAGGAAGCGATGGTCGGCGCATGGAAGGTGAATGCCGGCGGCGGCGGCTGCCAGATGATGCTGAGCCTGACCAAGCAGGCGGCCGATTTCCGCGCCGCCTCGCTGCGCTGCCCGGGCGACGCGGCCAATGTCGCGGCCTGGAACGTCGCGGGCAAGCAGGTCGTCCTGAAGGACAATACCGGCAACGTGGTCGCGCGGCTCTATTCCTCGGGCGCCGAGAAATATGACGGCCAGACGGCCACCGGCCAGCCGATCAGCTTCTCCAGATAAGTCGCCAATCAACTCGGGTGCGGTCTCCATGACCTCTCATGCAGGGCTGGCGGCCTATTCCTCGCTGCGGCACGACTACGGACACCTGGTCGAGAAGGGCGAGATCACGCGCGATCCCGTCCAGGAAGCGCTCACCGCCCGCTTCGACCGCCTGATCGTCGAACTCGGCGCCACGAACGCCGCCACCAAGTCCAATGCGCTGGGCTGGTTCTTCGCACGAAAGAAGACACCGTCGGCGCCGCGCGGCCTCTACGTGCATGGCGGGGTCGGGCGCGGCAAGACCATGCTGATGGACATGTTCTTCAGGCTGGCGCCGCTGAAGCGCAAGCGGCGCGCCCATTTCAACGAGTTCATGGCCGACGTGCACGACCGGATCGGGCTGCATCGGGCGGCGCTGAAGGCGGGCACGGCAAAGGGCGACGACCCGATCCCACCGGTAGCGGCCGCGATTGCAAAGGAATCGCGGCTCCTGTGCTTCGACGAGTTCAGCGTCACCGACATCGCCGACGCGATGATCCTGTCGCGGCTGTTCACGGCGCTGTTTGCCAACGGCGTGACGCTCGTCGCCACGTCGAACGTTGCCCCGGACGACCTCTACCGGGACGGACTGAACCGGGGACTGTTCCTGCCGTTCATCGCCACGCTGAAAGCCAATGTCGAGGTGGTGGCGGTGGATATCTCGACCGACTACCGGATGCTGAAGCTCAGCCATCTGCCGGTCTACGTCACCCCGCTGGGTCCGGCGGCGGACCGCCAGATGGACGAGGCCTGGGCGGCGGCGACCGAAGGCCACAGCGAGACGCACACGGCGCTGACAGTGATGGGCCGCGAGGTGAAGGTCGCACGCGCCTCTGGCCCATCGGCGCGGTTCACCTTCGCGCAACTGTGCGACGAGCCACTGGGTGCGCGCGATTTCCTGGCGCTCGCGGAGCGCTTCGACACGCTCTTCATCGACGGCATTCCGATACTCGACCAGGCACGGCGCAATGCGACGAAGCGCTTCATCCTGCTGATCGACACGCTCTACGACCGCCACATCCGTCTGGTGGCAAGCGCCGAGGCGGCCCCGGACAGGCTCTATGCCGGGCGCGACAACGTGACCGAAGCCTTCGAATTCGCCCGCACCGCCTCGCGTCTGAACGAGATGCAGAGCCGGGAATGGGTGGAGGGGACGGGCGCCGCTTAATTCCCCGCCTGTAGGCGGTCCGGAGGCCACAATGTCCATGGCAAGCAAAGAGGATCGCGGCATCGGCGCCCTTTACGGGCTGGCCGTGGGCGACGCGCTAGGCACGACCGTCGAATTCAGTGCGCGCGGCACGTTCGCGCCGGTCCGGGACATGATTGGCGGCGGTCCTTTTCGGCTACGGCCGGGTGGCTGGACCGACGACACGTCGATGGCATTGTGCCTCGCCGATACCCTGATTGCGGGTCGGGGCGAGCTAGATCCCGCACTCCTGCTTCGACTTTTCGTCCGCTGGTGGCGTGAAGGATATGCCTCGCACACGGACGACTGCTTCGACATCGGAACTGCGACAAGAAAGGCATTGCTCGCGTTCGAAGCCACCGGAAGCACCACGAACAACACCGATCCGGCGATGCAGGCTAACGGTTCGATCATGCGATTGGCGCCTGCGGTCATTTGCGCTCCGGATCGCGAGGTCGCCACGAAGCTATCGATTGCCCAAGGAGCGACAACGCATGCCGCCGAGGTGCCAAGCGATTGCTGCAGGGAACTCGGGGGTCTCCTGTGGGATCTGATCGAGTCGGGGGACCGCGACCTCATCGGCCGTCACTACTCCGCCCGGTCGCGAGCGAGTGTCGTCAGTAGCGGCCATGCTCCGGCCACCCTCGATGCGGCGCGCTGGGCCGTCGCAACCACGAAGGACTTTCGCTCGGCGGTGCTCAAAGCGGTCAATCTCGGGGGCGATGCCGACACTGTCGGGGCTGTGGCCGGCCAGATTGCCGGTGCCCTGTATGGCATTTCTGCAATTCCGCCGGAGTGGAGGGAGAAGCTTGCGTGGAGTGACTGGATAGAGATGAGAAGCAGAGAACTCTGGCAGATCCGCTTGGCCCGCATCGAGGGTAGACGGGGCGGCGCTCGGATCTCGACGTAGCGATGTTCGCGCGCCGATGCGAATGCCTCAGGGACTCCACTGTGCGGTGAGCCCCTGTTTGTTGGTCTGTTTTTTGACGTTTACGTAAATCAAAACAGTATTAACCGATTGAAAATGTTCAATCCGAAAGAATCGGTTGAATTTTTTTCCGTCCGGGCCTAATGCCTGCGCCGGTTTCGCCGGCACAGCGCCGGCGGCGTGGGCATATGTCACACAGGTTTCAGTCTGTGCGAATAGGCCCTAACGGTTTCAACTCCGCCGGCCGCGAGTGGACCCGGCGATGCGCAAGGGACGGTTCGCATGGCACGCAACAAGATTGCCCTCATCGGCTCGGGTATGATCGGCGGGACGCTCGCCCATCTGATCGGGCTCAAGGAACTCGGCGACGTCGTGATGTTCGATATCGCGGAGGGTATCCCGCAGGGCAAGGGCCTCGACATCGCGCAGTCCACCCCGGTCGAGGGCGTCGACGCGCGCTATCAGGGCGCGAACGACTATTCGGCGATCAAGGACGCCGACGTGTGCATCGTCACCGCCGGCGTGCCGCGCAAGCCGGGCATGAGCCGCGACGACCTCTTGGGCATCAACCTCAAGGTGATGGAGCAGGTGGGCGCGGGCATCAAGAAATATGCACCGAAGGCCTTCGTCATCTGCATCACCAACCCGCTCGACGCGATGGTGTGGGCGCTGCAGAAGTTCTCCGGCCTGCCGAAGAGCCATGTGGTCGGCATGGCCGGCGTGCTCGACTCGGCCCGTTTCCGCCACTTCCTCGCCGAGGAGTTCAAGGTGTCGGTCGAGGACGTCTCGGCCATGACGCTCGGGGGCCACGGCGACGACATGGTGCCGATGGTGCGCTATTCGACGGTTGCCGGCATCCCTCTGCCCGATCTCATCAAGATGGGCTGGACCTCGAAGGAGAAGCTGGACGCCATCGTCGAGCGGACCCGCAAGGGCGGCGGCGAGATCGTCGGCCTGCTCAAGTCCGGCTCGGCCTATTACGCGCCGGCGGCGTCGGCGGTGTCGATGGCCGAAGCCTATCTCAGGGACAAGAAGCGCGTGCTGCCCTGCGCGGCGCACCTCTCCGGCCAGTACGGCCTGAAGGACATGTATGTCGGCGTTCCGGTGGTGATCGGCGCCGGCGGCGTCGAGCGTGTCATCGAGATCGACTTCAACAAGGCCGAGCAGAAGATGTTCGACAAGTCGGTCGCCGCGGTGCAGGGCCTGTGCGAGGCCTGCGTGAGCATCGCCCCGAACCTCGCCAAGTAGGACCAGCGCTCTATGAACATCCATGAATACCAGGCCAAGCAGATCCTCAAGAGCTACGGCGCGCCGGTCGCGGATGGCGTGGCGATCCTCAAGGCCGACGAGGCGCAGAACGCGGCGCGCTCGCTGCCCGGTCCGCTCTATGTGGTGAAGAGCCAGATCCACGCCGGCGGCCGCGGCAAGGGCAAGTTCAAGGAACTGCCGGCGACCGCCAAGGGCGGCGTGCGGCTGTCCAAGTCGATCGACGAGGTCGTGCACAACGTCAAGGAAATGCTCGGCAACACGCTCGTCACCAAGCAGACGGGCGATGCGGGCAAGCAGGTGAACCGCCTCTACATCGAAGACGGCGCCGACATCGACCGCGAGCTCTATCTCTCGCTTCTGGTGGACCGCTCGGTCGGCCAGGTCGCCTTCGTCGTCTCGACCGAGGGCGGCATGGACATCGAGGCCGTCGCCCACGACACGCCCGAGAAGATCGTCACCATCGCCATCGACCCGCTCAAGGGCGTGACGACCGACGACGTGAAGAAGATCAACGCGACTTACGGGCTCTCGGGCGACGCGGCGAAGGACGGCGAGAGCCTGTTCCCGATCCTCTACAAGGCCTTCGTCGAGAAGGACATGAGCCTGCTCGAGGTCAACCCGCTGATCGTGATGAAGAGCGGCCGCCTGCGCGTGCTCGACGCCAAGGTGTCATTCGACAACAACGCGCTGTTCCGCCATCCCGAGATCATGGAACTGCGCGACACGACGGAAGAGGACGAGAAGGAGATCCAGGCCTCCAAATACGACCTCGCCTATGTCGCGCTCGACGGCAACATCGGTTGCATGGTCAATGGCGCCGGCCTCGCCATGGCAACGATGGACATCATCAAGCTCTACGGCGCGGAACCCGCCAACTTCCTCGATGTCGGCGGCGGCGCGTCCAAGGAGAAGGTCACGGCGGCGTTCAAGATCATCACCGCCGACCCGAACGTGAAGGGCATCCTGGTCAACATCTTCGGCGGCATCATGAAGTGCGACGTCATCGCCGAGGGCGTCATCGCCGCGGTCAAGGAAGTCGGCCTGCAGGTTCCGCTGGTGGTGCGCCTCGAAGGCACCAATGTCGAGCTCGGCAAGAAGATCATCAACGAGAGCGGCCTGAACGTCATCTCGGCCGACGACCTCGACGATGCCGCCAAGAAGATCGTCGCGGCGGTCAAGGGCTGATCAGGTGCATCGTCTCGGCCTCGTCGCCGCAGTATCGGGTTTGTTGGCCGCCGGGGTCCTCCCGGCGGCCGCGAACCCGTTTTCGGCTGCGTTCGTCGAGACGTTCAGGGAAACCTGCGTGCCCGAGCGGCTGAACTACGAGGGCACGGTCGGTCACGCCAAGGCGCTCGGATGGGTGGCTGTCGAACCGTCGTCGCATCCCGAATTCGCCAAGGTGATGGAGCATTCCGCCAAGGGGCTCGAAGAGGCAAAGGCCGACGGGTTGGAGCTGTCGTTCCAGCAGGTCTCCCTGGTCCGCAAGGTCGAAAGCCGCGACCTGCATCTCATCGTGTCGTTCACCGGTTCCGAGTTCCTCGACCAGATCGGCTGCTATCTCTACGATTTCTCCGCCACCGAGCCCGTGCCGGCGGCCGATGTCAGCGCGATGCTGGGCACCGGGATCGCGCAGTCGATGGAGACGGCGGAAATCACCAGCCATGTCTGGGGTCCGCCGCCGTCGATGCCGCGCACGCTCGACACCTACCTGACCTACATCCCCGCCGGCAGCCCGCATGTCGAACAGACCGGCTTCGACGGGGTCGTGCTGAAGTTTTCAACCTCCGCGCCGGACGAGGCAGGCCAATGAGCTTCCCGTCCGGCAACCATGCCATCCGATAGATTGTTCCCGAAAGGCTGAGCGACGCATGTCCATTCTCGTCGACAAGAACACCAAGGTCATCGTGCAGGGCCTGACCGGCAAGACCGGCACGTTCCACACCGAGCAGGCGCTGGCCTATTACGGCACGCAGATGGTGGGCGGCATCCACCCGAAGAAGGGCGGCGAGAAATGGACCGGCTCGAAGGGCGAGACCCTGCCGATCTTCGCGACCGTCGCCGAGGCCCGCGACGTGACTGGCGCAACGGCGTCGGTGGTCTACGTCCCGCCGGCGGGGGCGGCCGAGGCGATCCTCGAAGCGATCGAGGCGGAGATTCCGCTGATCGTCTGCATCACCGAGGGCATCCCGGTCATGGACATGGTCAAGGTCAAGGCGCGGCTCGACAAGTCGAAGTCCCGCCTGATCGGGCCGAACTGCCCGGGCATCGTGACGCCAAACGAATGCAAGATCGGCATCATGCCCGGCAACATCTTCAAGAAGGGCTCGGTAGGCGTTGTCTCGCGCTCGGGAACGCTTACCTATGAGGCAGTCTTCCAGACGTCCAACGAGGGCCTCGGCCAGTCGACGGCCGTCGGCATCGGCGGCGACCCGGTGAAGGGCACGGAATTCATCGACATGCTCGAGATGTTCCTGGCCGACGACGAGACCAAGTCGATCATCATGATCGGCGAGATCGGCGGTTCGGCCGAGGAAGACGCAGCGCAGTTTATCCGCGACGAGGCCAAGCGCGGCCGCTCCAAGCCGATGGCCGGCTTCATCGCGGGGCGCACGGCGCCGGAAGGTCGCACGATGGGTCACGCGGGCGCGGTGATCTCCGGCGGCAAGGGCGGCGCGGAAGACAAGATCGCGGCGATGGAAGCAGCTGGAATCAAGGTCTCGCCGTCGCCGGCGCGGCTGGGCAAGACGCTGGTGGAAGCGATCAAAGGATAAGTGAATGGTGAATAGTGAATGGTAAATGGTCGGACGACAACCATTCACCATTTTACCATTCACCATTTACTCGAACAGGAGACGGAGCAGCGCTCCGGCAATCGAATGGCAAGGCAGGATCAGGCCAACGACCAGTTCTCGATCACCTCGTTCCTCTATGGCGGGAACGCGGACTATATCGAGCAACTCTATGCCGACTGGCAGAAGGATGCGTCCTCGGTCAGCGAGGAGTGGCGCGAGTTCTTCGGCGGGCTGAAGGACGAGGCGGCAATCGTCGTCAAGAACGCCGAAGGCGCCTCGTGGCAGCAGAAGGGCTGGCCGCAGGCCGCGAACGGCGAACTGGTCTCGGCGCTCGACGGCAATTGGGCCCAGGTCGAGAAGGTCGTCGAGAAGAAGGTGCGCGAGAAGGCCGCCAGCGGGCCGGCCGGGGTCGTCGAGGCGGATGTGCAACGGGCGGCGCGCGATTCCGTCCGCGCCATCATGATGATCCGCGCCTATCGCATGCGGGGCCATCTCCATGCCGACCTCGATCCGCTCGGCATCGCCAAGCCGCTCGAGGACTACAACGAACTGTCGCCGGCGAACTACGGCTTCACGGAAGCCGACTACGACCGCAAGATCTTCATCGACGGCGTCCTGGGTCTCGGCGAATATGCCACCATCCGCCAGATGCTCGACCTCTTGAAGCGGACCTATTGCTCGACGCTCGGCGTCGAGTTCATGCATATCTCCGATCCGGAGGAAAAGGGCTGGATCCAGGAGCGCATCGAGGGGCCGGACAAGGGTGTCGCGTTCACCGCCAACGGCAAGAAGGCGATCCTGCAGAAGCTGGTCGAGGCGGAAGGCTTCGAACAGTTCATCGATGTCAAATACAAGGGCACGAAGCGCTTCGGCCTGGACGGTGGCGAATCCCTGATCCCGGCGCTTGAGCAGATCGTCAAGCGTGGCGGCGCGCTCGGCATGAAGGAGATCGTGCTCGGCATGGCCCACCGCGGGCGGCTCAACGTGCTGAGCCAGGTGATGGGCAAGCCGCACCGCGCTATCTTCCACGAGTTCAAGGGCGGCTCCTTCGCGCCGGACGACGTCGAAGGCTCAGGCGACGTCAAGTATCACCTCGGCGCATCGTCGGACCGCGAGTTCGACGGCAACAAGGTGCACCTGTCGCTGACGGCCAATCCGTCGCATCTCGAGATCGTCGACCCGGTGGTGATGGGCAAGGCCCGCGCCAAGCAGGACCAGCTGTTCGGACGCACGCGCGAGGAGATCGTGCCGCTCGAGGAACGCGCCAAGGTGCTGCCGCTCCTGCTGCACGGCGACGCGGCCTTCGCCGGCCAGGGTGTCATCGCGGAAATCCTCGGGCTGAGCGGCCTGCGCGGCCACCGCGTCGCGGGCACGTTGCATTTCATCATCAACAACCAGATCGGCTTCACCACCAATCCGCGCTTCTCGCGATCGTCGCCCTATCCGTCGGACGTGGCGAAGATGATCGAGGCGCCGATCTTCCACGTCAACGGCGACGATCCGGAAGCGGTCGTCTACGCCGCCAAGGTCGCAACCGAATTCCGGATGAAGTTCCACAAGCCGGTCGTGGTGGACATGTTCTGCTACCGCCGCTTCGGCCACAACGAGGGCGACGAGCCGGCCTTCACGCAGCCGCTGATGTACAAGAACATCCGCACCCGCCAGACGACCCTGGCGATCTATGCCAGGAAGCTCGTCGCGGAAGGCGTGGTCTCGGAAGCCGACGTCGACAAGATGAAGGCCGACTGGCGCGCCCATCTCGAAAGCGAGTGGGAGACCGGACAGGCCTACAAGCCGAACAAGGCCGACTGGCTCGACGGTGCATGGTCCGGCCTGCGTTCCGCCGACAGCCAGGACGAACTGCGCCGCGGCAAGACGGCGGTGCCGGTCAAGTCGCTGAAGGAGATCGGCAAGAAGCTGACCGATACGCCGAAGGATTTCGAGGCGCACAAGACGATCCAGCGCTTCCTGGACGCGCGGCGCAAGATGATCGACACGGGCGAGGGAATCGACTGGTCGACGGCGGAGGCGCTCGCCTTCGGCGCGATCCTGCTCGACGGCAATCCGATCCGCCTGTCCGGCCAGGATTCCGAGCGAGGCACGTTCTCACAGCGCCATTCGGTGCTCTACGACCAGCGCGACGAGAACCGCTACATCCCGCTCAACAATCTCGGCCCCCAGCAGGCGAATTACGAGGTCATCAATTCGATGCTCTCGGAGGAAGCCGTGCTCGGCTTCGAATACGGCTTCTCGCTCGCCGAGCCGAAGGCGCTGACCCTGTGGGAAGCCCAGTTCGGCGACTTCGCCAACGGCGCTCAGGTGGTGTTCGACCAGTTCATCTCGTCGGGCGAACGCAAGTGGCTGCGCATGTCGGGCCTCGTCTGCCTGCTGCCGCACGGCTATGAGGGCCAGGGTCCGGAGCATTCCTCGGCTCGCCTGGAGCGGTTCCTCCAGCTCTGCGCCGAAGACAACATGCAGGTCGCGAACGTTACGACGCCGGCGAACTACTTCCACATCCTGCGCCGCCAGCTGAAGCGCGACTTCCGCAAGCCGCTGATCCTGATGACACCGAAGTCGCTGCTGCGCCACAAGCGGGCAGTCTCGACGCTGGCCGAAATGTCGGGCGAAAGCTCGTTCCACCGCCTGCTGTGGGACGACGCGCAGATGCTGCCCGACCAGCCGATCAAGCTGGTGAAGGACTCGAAGATCCGCCGCGTCGTGCTCTGCTCGGGCAAGGTCTATTACGACCTCTACGAGGAACGCGAGAAGCGCGGCATCAACGACGTCTATCTGCTGCGCGTCGAGCAGCTCTATCCGTTCCCGGCCAAGGCGCTGATCACGGAGCTGTCGCGCTTCCGCAACGCGGAGATGGTGTGGTGCCAGGAGGAGCCCAAGAACATGGGTGCCTGGGCCTTCATCGACCCGTATCTGGAATGGGTGCTGGCCCATATCGACGCCAAGCACCAGCGCGTCCGCTACACCGGACGTCCCGCCGCCGCCTCTCCGGCAACCGGCCTGATGTCGAAGCACCTGGCGCAGCTCGAGGCCTTCCTCGAAGACGCGCTCGGCGGCAACTGAACTCGAGCACAGCGAAAAAAGGCAGACCGATGGCTACCGAAATCCGTGTTCCGACACTCGGCGAATCCGTCACCGAGGCGACCGTCGGCAAGTGGTTCAAGAAGGCTGGCGACGCGATCGCCGCCGACGAGCCTCTGCTCGAACTCGAAACAGACAAGGTGACGGTGGAAGTGCCCGCGCCCGCGGCCGGCGTCCTGTCGGAGATCACGGCACAGGAAGGCGAGACGGTCGGCCTCGGCGCGCTGCTTGGCATGATCGGCGAAGGCGCCGGCGCGAAACCCGCCGCCAAGGCGGAGGCGAAGCCAGAGGCGGTCGCGCAGGCGGCCGGCACGTCCGGCGCCGCCACGTCGAAGGAAGCGGCGGAGAAGACGGCCAAGGTCTCCGGAGAAGCTCCGGTCGAGAAGCGCGACATGCCGCCGGCGCCGGCCGCGGCGAAGCTGCTCGCCGAAAGCAACATCGCCGTCGACACCGTGCAGGGCTCAGGCAAGCGTGGCCAGGTGCTCAAGGGCGACGTGCTCGACGCCATCGCGAAAAGCGCGCCCTCACAGCCGGCCGAAACGCCGTCGGTTCCCGCCGTGCCGCGAGCCGCATCGACGGCCGACGACGCCTCGCGCGAGGAACGGGTGAAGATGACGCGCCTGCGCCAGACCATCGCGCGCCGGCTCAAGGACGCGCAGGCGACGGCAGCGATGCTCACTACCTTCAACGAGGTGGACATGAGCGGGGTCATGTCGCTGCGCACGAAATACAAGGACGTGTTCGAGAAGAAGCACGGCGTGAAGCTCGGCTTCATGGGCTTCTTCACCAAGGCGGTGACGCATGCGCTGGCGGAAATCCCGGCGGTCAATGCCGAGATCGACGGCACCGACATCATCTACAAGAACTACGCCCATATTGGCGTCGCGGTGGGCACCGAGAAGGGTCTCGTCGTGCCGGTGGTGCGCAATGCCGACCAGATGTCGATCGCCGAGATCGAGAAGGAGATCGGCAGGCTTGGCATCGCCGCCCGCGACGGCAAGCTCGGCATGGCCGACATGCAGGGCGGCACGTTCACCATCTCCAACGGCGGGGTCTACGGCTCGCTGATGTCGACGCCGATCCTCAACGCGCCGCAGTCGGGCATCCTCGGCATGCACAAGATCCAGGACCGCCCGGTGGTGGTCGGCGGCCAGATCGTCATCCGTCCGATGATGTATCTGGCGCTCAGCTACGACCACCGCATCGTCGACGGCAAGGAAGCGGTGACGTTCCTCGTGCGGGTCAAGGAAAGCCTCGAGGATCCGGAACGGCTGGTGCTCGACCTCTAGTCGTCGACGAAAAGGGGTCGTACCGGAACGCGGGATGCCGCGTTCCGGCTCAAGGCACTGGAGGCCCGCGGAATGGAAGCGACATCGTCGTCGATGGAAGTCTGGGTGCTCGGCTGGAGTGTCGCGCTTCTCTTCGTCCAGATCGTCGCCCAGGGGACGGCCGGCCGGGACAGGGGCACGGACTATCTCGTCGGGTCGCGCGATGAACGGAAGTCGTCGACGAATCCGGTCGCTGGCCGGCTGGACAGGGCCCTGCGCAATTTTCTCGAAACCTATCCCGCCTTCATCGCGCTTATGATGGCGCTCGCACTGACCGGCAAGACCGGTGGCATCGGGGCAACCGGTGCGCTGACCTGGATCATAGCGCGGACCGCCTATGTGCCCGCATACGCAGCCGGGATCTCGACCCTTCGCAGCCTCATCTGGTTTGTCTCCATCATCGGCCTGGCGATGATGTTCGCTCGGCTGATGTTCTAGGCGGGACGCGATGCGGGCGAAGGAGACAATCGCACTGGCGCTCACGGCAATGCTGGCCGCTTCGCCATCTGTCGCCGCCTGCAAGCAGGAGCTCGCCGTCTACTCCGAACCCGAGGCAAACGCTTCGCTCGAATTTACGCCCGCTGCGCCGAACGGCGCCACCTCGCACACGTTCAAGGTCAAGTTCCCCGAGAATTCGGTCATCCTCGACGGGATCGTGATGTGGACCGAGGGGGTGGGCCGGCCCGTCGGCATCGTCATGCACAAATGCCCGGAGGGAGACGTCACCGGCGCCGAACTCGAGGCCTGCACGGTGTGGCAGGGCGTGATCTACGCCATCGACGGGCAGGGCAATGTCGATCTGCTGCCGCCCGAAGGCGCGGATTCCGCGGCGCAGCTTCTGCTGCCCGATTTCGCGCCGGCCGTCCGCCAGTCGTCGGCCTACGGGATGGCAGGGGTGTCGAAGATGCCGTGGGACGTGTTCAAGATATCGGGATGCCAGGAATGAGCGGCAAGGTCCTCCTCGTCACCGGCGGCAGCCGGGGCATAGGCGCCGAGACCGCGCGGCTGGCGGCGGCGCGGGGCTGGCGCGTCGCGGTCAACTACGTGTCCGACAGGGCGGCCGCCGAGGCGGTGGTCGCGGAGATCGAAGCGGCCGGCGGCGAAGCCCTCGCGGTCAAGGGCGATGTGGGCGACGAGGCGGACGTTGTCTCCATGTTCGTCGCCGTCGACGCGCGCTTCGGCCGGCTCGACGGGCTGGTCAACAATGCCGGCATCGTCGACCGCAAGGCGCGCGTCGACGAAATGAGTGCCGCGCGGCTCGAGCGCATGATGCGCGTCAACGTCATAGGTTCGTTCCTGTGTGCCCGCGAAGCGGTGAAACGCATGTCGACGCGACACGGCGGAAAGGGCGGCGTGATCGTCAACCTGTCGTCGGCCGCGGCCAGGCTCGGCAGCCCCGGCTGGTATGTCGACTACGCCGCCTCTAAGGGTGCGATCGATACGCTTACAACGGGCCTGGCGCTCGAAGTCGCGGACGAGGGCATCCGCGTCTGCGGCGTGCGGCCCGGGATCATCGCCACCGACATCCACTCGTCCGGTGGCGAACCGGACAGGGTAGAGAAGGTGCGTTCCGGACTTCCCATGAAACGGGAAGGCAGGCCTGAGGAAATTGCATCGGCCGTCGTCTGGCTTTTGTCCGACGAGGCATCCTATATCACCGGCGCGACGCTCGACGTGAGCGGCGGGCGCTGAACCAGCACGACAGGAGACCCGGCGATGGCCTATGACGTGATCTTCATTGGAACCGGTCCCGGCGGCTATGTCGGCGCGATCAAGGCGGCGCAGCTCGGGCTGAAGACGGCCGTCGTCGAGAAGCGCGAGACCTATGGCGGCACCTGCCTCAACATCGGCTGCATCCCGTCGAAGGCGCTGCTGCATGCCTCCGAGATGTTCGCGGAAGCCGGGCATTCGTTCGACGCGCTCGGCATCGAGGGCGTGAAGCCGAAGCTCAATCTGGCGAAGATGATGGCGCACAAGGACGCGACCGTCGCGTCCAATGTCGGCGGCGTCGCCTTCCTGTTCAAGAAGAACAAGATCGATGCCTTCCGCGGCACCGGCAGGATCGTCGCGCCTGGCAAGGTGGCGGTGACCGGCGAAGACGGCAAGGTGACGGAAGTCGAGGGCGCCAACATCGTCATCGCCACCGGGTCGGACGTGGCCGGCATCCCCGGCGTCAAGGTCGACATCGACGAGAAGGTGATCGTCTCGTCCACGGGCGGCATCGCGCTCGACAAGGTTCCGGCCAACATGGTCGTCGTCGGTGGCGGCGTGATCGGTCTGGAGCTCGGCTCGGTCTGGGCGCGGCTCGGCGCCAAGGTGACGGTGGTCGAGTATCTCGACACGATCCTGGGTGGGATGGACGGCGAGATCTCGAAGCAGTTCCAGCGGATGCTCGCCAAGCAGGGCATCGACTTCAAGCTCGGCGCCAAGGTGACGGCGGTCGAGAAGGCCAAGAAGGGCGCGACCGTGACCTTCGAGCCGGTGAAGGGCGGCGCGGCGGAGACAATCGCGGCCGATGTGGTGCTGATCGCCACTGGACGGCGGCCCTTTACCGAAGGGCTCGGGCTGGAAGAAGCCGGCGTCGAGATGGACCGCGGCAAGGTCAAGACCGATGGCCACTACGCGACCAACGTCAAGGGCATCTACGCGATCGGCGACGTCATCGCTGGGCCGATGCTGGCGCACAAGGCCGAGGACGAGGGCATCGCGGTGGCAGAAATCCTCGCCGGCCAGCGCGGCCACGTGAACTACGACGCGATCCCGAGCGTCGTCTATACCAGCCCGGAGGTCGCCTCCGTCGGCAAGACCGAGGAAGAGTTGAAGAAGGCGGGCATCGACTACAAGGTCGGCAAGTTCCCCTTCACGGCGAACGGCCGTGCGCGGGCGATGCTGCACACCGAAGGCCTGGTGAAGATCCTCGCCGACAAGGCGACCGACCGGGTGCTCGGCGCGCACATCGTTGGCTTCGGCGCGGGCGAGATGATCCACGAACTGACGGTGCTCATGGAGTTCGGCGGTTCGTCCGAAGATCTGGCGCGGACCACGCATGCGCATCCGACCATGTCGGAGGCCGTGCGCGAGGCGGCGCTGGCGACGTACTTCAAGCCGATCCACATCTGATCGACACACGCTTTCAAAGCACGACGGCCCGCCAGATGGCGGGCCGTCGTCGTTTCGGGAGCCGAGACGCCCTTACTGTGCCGGGGCGGGCTGTGCCGGCGGAGGCGTCGGAGCCGGAGCCGGACCAGGCTCGGGAGCCGGAGCGGGCTGCGTGGGCGCAGGCGCAGGTTCTGCCGCGGGCGGCGGTGTCGGTGCGGGCGCGGTCGGTGCGGGAGCCGTGGGCGCCGGCTCGGTTGCCGCGGGCGGCGGCGGCGCATCCGGTGCGGGTGTGTCACCGCCGGTGGCGAAGACGAAATAGGCGATGATCGCGAGGACGATGACGACGGCCGCGATCATCACGCCCGTTCCGCCACTACGCGACTGCACGACGGTCCGGTTGTCCACGTGGGTCGGATCAGCGCCCACGCGGGTTGGATCAGATGCCGGATGAGGCGGAGGGGTACCCCGCGGATCGGGATTAAGGGGATCCACCATCTTGATTCTCCATTGCTGCTTACCGGGCAACAACGTCGAACGAGGCAAATGGTTCAAATCACCGTGAATGAGTTCCTTCACGAACGGAAACGGCCGGACATCAAAGCCCGGCCGTCGCGTGATCCCGGTATGGAAGGTGCTACTTGGCCTCGGCGGGCTCGGCCTCTTCCTTCACCGTCGGCTCGGCTGTTGTCGAGGCGGTGGTCGACATGTCGACGCTCGCCACCGACTGGGTGGGTTCCGTCTTGACCATGTCATGTCCGCAGGCGGCAAAAGCGCCGGAGGCCGTCATTCCAAGCACTGCGACTGCGGCGAATACTGTCTTCATCGTCGTCTCCCATGCTGGTCGATGGCGGAACGCTAACATCGACGGACAGGGACGCAAAATCACGCTTTGCGTGATCAATCGGCGCGGCTGACGGTATAGCCGTCCTTGCGCAGGAGCGCGATGACACCCTCTTCGCCCGGAAGATGCAGGGCGCCGACGGCGATGAAGGCGCCTCCCTCGTCCAGGAAGGCCTTCGCCTCGCGGGCCATCACGCCGTTGCGCGAGGTGATCATGGTTTCCTCGAACGCCGAGTAGCCGGATTCTCCGTCCTCGCTGGAGGGCAGCGCGGCGCGGAAGAAAGGCCAGAACATCCCGGTATCGCCGGACTGATAGATCTCGATCATCGTTTCGATGACGTCGTCGATGCCGTCTCCGAGCCTGAGCGTCTCGACCAGGCCTTCGACGTGGAACTCGAGCGGCAGGGAGGCCATCGCCTCGAGCTGGCTCTTCGCGGTCTCCAGCCCGCCGAGCGCCTTGCCGGCAGCTTCGGCCTGCCTGGCGAGATTGATGTCCAGAACAGGCTCGCCGGCGGCCTTGCGCGCCATCTCGCAGGCCGGGAGCGCAACCATCGCGGACAGGATCCACGGCTTCATCTTGATGACGCTGGCGAGCGGGATGCCGCGCTTCGACAGCGCCGCGTCGACCATCTTCTCGTCCTCCGGAGACAGGAGCGAGGGCAGCGTGGTCTTGTCCGTGAACATCATCAGTTCCGGATCTTTCATGAAGCCCGCCATCATCTTCGCCTGGTCGAGCACGTCGGTGGTCTCGATCACCACAGTGGACGAGGCGTCGAAGGCGGTTTGCGCGACCGGCGGCAAGGTGACGACGCGCGGGTCGGTCATGTGCATGGTGCCGAAAAGGAAAGAGGGCTTAGCGCCCTCTTTTTCGATCTTCCAGAGGAGCCCGGCTCCGTTCGGCGTCTTCGCCGCCTCCGCTCTTATCCTGTCGAGCGCGGCGGGGTCGGACGTCGCCATCTCCTCGAGCATGTTCTTGCCGGTGCAAACCGGCGTCGCCGCTTCGGCCCTGCCGGCAAGCAGGAACAGCGTGGCCAGGAAAGCGAGCAGGAAGAGCATGTTTGCGAACGCGACCAGCCACAGCGAGACGCTGGCGGCGCGATCGGCGAGGGCAACGGCTTTCTTCATGCCGCGGAGCCTAGGCGGAAATTGCCGCTTTTCCGTTAATGGTAGGGAACAAATGCACGACGTCAGGCGCGCGGGTGTGCGGCGTCATAGACGTCGAGCAGGCGCTTGGTGTCGACGCCGGTGTAGATCTGCGTGGTGGACAGGGAGGCGTGGCCGAGCAGTTCCTGGATGGTACGCAGGTCGCCGCCCCGACCGAGCAGGTGCGTGGCGAAGGAATGGCGCAGCGCATGCGGCGTGGCGGTGTCGGGCAGGTTGAGCGCGGAGCGCATTTTCTGCATGTCGCGCTGGATGATGGCCGGTTGCAGCGGTCCGCCCTTGGCGCCGCGGAAGAGCAGGCCCTGCGCGTCGAGGTGATACGGGCAAAGGCGACGATACTCGGCGACGGCCTGGAGTGCGATCGGCAGCAGCGGCACGAGGCGCGTCTTGCCGCCCTTGCCGGTGACGCGCAGCGTCGTCTCGCCATGGCTGAACTGCGAAACGGAGAGGCCGAGCGCCTCCGAGATGCGCAGGCCGCAGCCGTAGAGCAGCGTCAGCACGGCGGCATTGCGGGCGGCGATCCACGGCTCTTCGTTCAACTGCTCGCCGACCGCGACGACGCGGCGCGCGTCGGCAGCGGTGAGAGGTTTTGGCAGCGATTTCGGCTGCTTCGGCGCGCGCATGGCGGCGGCTCCGGCCGCGTTGGCGAGGCCACGCTTCTCCAACCAGCGTAGGAAGGAGCGCACGCCGGCGAGGCCGCGCCCGAGCGTGCGCGCGCCCGCCCCATCGGTGCGGCGGCGAGCGAGGAAGGCGCGCAGGTCGGCGGTGCGCAGCGCGGCGATGTCCTTCAGGCCGGGCGGCCCGCCGACATGCTCGGTGAGGAAGAGCAGGAACTGGCGGGTGTCGCGCTCGTAGGCCTCGACCGTGAGCGGCGAAAGACGCCGTTCTCGCGCCAGCATCTTCAGCCAGTCGCCGCGCGCCTTGTGCAGGTCTTCCCTGGCGGTGATGAGAATCTCGTTCACGCCGGCCCTTTCGCGCCCGAATCCCGCGCCATGCTGATTTCACGACCTTACCAGAGTGTGAAACGGGGTGCAGATTGTCTTGCTCCCTGCGGAGAGCTGGACCAAGGTGAGGCCGGATTGAAACCCTTCGGGCCGGGTGAATTCGCGCCAAATCCTTCGGTCTTCGGACTTGGCCGTGCCACCAGCACGACCGCGCCGAAGACCTCGACCTTGGCCCGAATTCCCTCCGGCAGAACGGTTCAATCCGACCTCATCTTGGTCTAGGAGAATGGCGAGGAGACAAACACATGTCGAAACCGCAAAATCCCATCCAGATGGCCGTGATCGGCGCCGCGCACGGCATCAAGGGCGAGGTGCGCGTCAAGAGCTACACCGGCGACCCGCTGGCGCTCGACGACTACGGACCGCTCTACGCGGAAGACGGGCGCGCCTTCACGATCCTCGACATCCGCATGCAGAAGGACATAGCCGTCGTCCGCTTCAAGGGCGTCAACGACCGCTCAGCGGCCGAGGCGCTGACCGGCACCGCGCTCTTCGTCGACCGCGACATGCTGCCGGACGACCTGGAGGATGAGGAGTTCTACCATGCCGACCTGATCGGGCTGGACGCGGTCGACCTGGAGGACGCGCCGATCGGCAAGATCATCGCCGTGCAGAATTTCGGCGGAGGCGATATCCTGGAAATCGCGCGTGGGGGCAAATCCACCGTGCTGGTGCCGTTCACGCTGGCGGCGGTGCCGGTGGTGGACACCAAGGGGCGCAAGGTCGCCGTCGATCCAATCGCAGCCGGCCTCGTCGACACCGAAGACGATCCCGATGCGCCGCGCGACGACCACGCCGCCGTCGCCAAGCGTCCCCGCGGACCGAAATCGGCGGGCGGCAACCGGTGAGCTTCCGCGCCTCGGTTCTGACGCTCTATCCGGAGATGTTTCCAGGCGCACTGGGTGTTTCGCTCGCCGGCAAGGCGCTGGAGCGGGGCGACTGGTCGCTCGAAACTGTGCAGATCCGCGACTTCGGGCTTGGCCGCCACCGCGCGGTGGACGACACGCCAGCGGGCGGCGGCGCGGGCATGGTGCTGCGCGCCGACGTGCTCGGCGCTGCGATCGACCATGCGGCACCGGCGGCCGACGGTCGTCCGAGACTGCTGATGAGCCCTCGCGGCAAGCCGCTGACGCAGGCGCGCGTGCGCGAATTGGCCGAGGGCCCGGGCGCAGTGATCGTCTGCGGCCGATTCGAAGGCGTCGACCAGCGGGTGATCGAAGCCCGGCAGCTCGAGGAAGTATCGATCGGCGACTACATCCTGTCGGGCGGCGAGCCGGCGGCGCTGGTCTTGCTGGACGCCGTGGTGCGGCTTCTGCCGGGCGTGATGGGCAACGAGGCGTCGGGCGGCGAGGAAAGCTTCGAGAACGGATTATTGGAACACCCGCACTACACGCGCCCGCCCGAATGGGAAGGGCGCCCGATCCCCGAGGTGCTGATGTCCGGCAATCATGGCAGGATTGCCGGCTGGCGGCGCGAGCAGGCCGAAAAACTGACCGCCGAGCGGCGGCCGGATCTGCTGGCTCAGCCCGTGACGAAGTAATACACCGCAAGCAGCAGGCCAACTGCGATGACGAAGACGCGCAGCGCGATCTGCGGCACGCGCTTGGCGATCCACACGCCCGACCATCCGCCGAGCGCGACGGCCGGGATCATCACCAGCGCCTGCGGCCAGGCGACGACGCCGCCCGCCACGAAGACGACGATCGCCACCGCGGCGATGACGATCGAGAGCATGTTCTTCAGCGCGTTGAGGCGGTGGTAGTCGCCTTCCTGCGTGAGTCCCAGCGTCGCCAGCATCATCACGCCCATGCCGGCGCCGAAGAAGCCGCCGTAGACCGCGGTGACGAACTGGACGAGCGCTCCAGCAAATCCGCCGACGGCGGCGTGCTGTCCCGCCTTCGGCTTGGGTTTGAGCCAGGGGCCGGCGGCGAAGATGGCGGTGGCGGCGATCAGCAGCCAGGGCACCAGCGCACGAAAGGACGGGTTGTCGAGCGAGAGGAGAAGGAGCGCGCCGGCCAGCGCGCCGGTCGCCGAGATGGCGCACAGGATCAGTGCACCGCGCCAGAATGTCCTGATGTCGCTCCAGTAGGCGAGCGTCGAGGTAATGTAGCCGGGAAACTGGGTGATCGAGGAGGTCGCATTGGCGACGATCGGCGGTATGCCGGCGACCGAGAGCGCGCCGAACGTCAGGAACGTGCCGCCGCCGGCGACGGCGTTGACCGCGCCCGCGATCGCGCCGGAGGCAAAGAGGATGATGGCGTCGATGAGGGTCACGGCGGCGTCCCGGTCATTAGTTGTCATCCTGCTGTAGCCACGGTCGGCTCGGGCGGCAAGGCAGGCATGTGGAGAACGCCGGTCCTCCCCTTGCGGCAGGGACGGCTCCCGATAGAGTCGCGCGTCGTGGACAGGGAGAGACCTTCATGCCGAGACTGCCGCTCATCGCCTTTGCACTTGCCGCCATGACGGCGGCGGCCGCCGCGCAGGACGGGATCAAGCGCACGCCGCTGCAGAAGGTCGATTTCCCCGACGGCTATACGACAGTAACCGGCCTCGCCGAGATCCAGCCGGGCGTATCAGCCGGCCGGCATACGCATCCCGGCATCGAGACGGGCTATGTGCTGGAGGGCGAGACGGTGCTGTCGATCGACGGGCAGGCCGATGTCACGATGAAGGCGGGCGATTCCTATGTCATCCCGGCCGGCGTTCCGCACGACGCTAAGGCCGTCGGCGAGATGCCGGTGAAGGTGCTCGGCATCTATGTGATCGAACGCGGCAAGCCGCTCGCCTCGCCGGCGAAGTAGCGGCCGTCGAGAGTTTCGTCGCAGACCGTCGCCATGCGAGGCGTCAAGTCGAAAGGCGTTTCTCGCCGTCAATCAGGACGAGGCGCGCGGGAGCTGCCGATCCCCATTTCCAGAGCACGAGGTTCAAGTCTTCGCTTGTGGTGCCGGGAGCGAAACTTCTGACCAGCAGGCCATTGAATCCGGCCGCGATGAGCCGTCGGGCGAGGCCCTGGGTTCCGGCTTCGCCGGACGCTTTCATCTGATCGCGCCAAGCCGCGTCGGCCAATGCGGTTGACGTCATGCCTTCTGCCAGAAGGGCAGTCCCATCACGGGTATCGAAGACCTGGTCTATCTCCGCATCATAGGAAACCAGCGTCGTCGGTTGAAGATTTCCGATCTGGTTCGCCTCCCTCAATGCGGTCATTGCCGAAAGGGAGCAATAGAGCGCCGGCAAGCCTTTCGGGTTGAACCGGCCGCCATAGAGTTCGGCTCCGCGACCAGACAGAGGCTCGCGGGCATAGACCGGGTTCAGCGCCCGATAGAGCTTGCCTTCATAGCGGGTCGGCACGGCCTACGTGTGGACGCCGGCATCGACGGCGTCGACATAGTCGAGCACTTCGTCGGCGCGACCACCCCGGACCAGCTGCATCGCGGTCTGCCCGGAGAAACCGGGGAGCGGCTGCGAACGATACCACGCATAAGCCACCAGCGCCGATCCGAAGCGCGGTTCAACCTTGTTGATGACTTCGACCATCTCGCGCAACCGCCTCTGCGTTCTGACTGATTGGACTCGATCTCTTCGCTGGATCGCGTCCTTGCCGAGCCCGGCCGTCCTGGCGACCTCTTCGCTGGTCGTGCGGAACGCGTCCGCGATCTTGCGCGGCGCAAACACTCCGTTCTCGGCATATTGTGCAAGGCTCATCCCGAATCCAGCTCCT
Source organism: Pseudomonadota bacterium (assembly GCA_043822005.1). GTDB lineage: Bacteria > Pseudomonadota > Alphaproteobacteria > Rhizobiales > Rhizobiaceae > Mesorhizobium_A. Next base: position 59,360 of record JBDRCE010000022.1, read on the forward strand.
ACGGTGCCGATTAGATTGACGGTATATAGCGTCAGAAGAAGCGAGATTCAATCGAAGATGCCAGGATGCTAGAAGGCGAGCAGCAGGACGACTCGACTTCCTAGCCGCGCCGGACACATGCGGTGCCTCGCTTTGCCGGAAAATCACCGCGCGGTGGTGACAATCCGCGCGCAATGGTGTATCGGCACGCGCGGAAATCGGGAATTCCCGGTGCCATAACCAAGACCCAAGTGAATTCGCCCCTGCCTCCCCGCATCGGGAGGCATAGCCGGACGGTCAAAGAACTGATCGGCAAGTGTCGGGCGCTCTGGCTGGCGCAAGAACGAAGAAAGGTTCCGACGATGGATATCATCCGTCAGCTTGAGGCCGAGCAGGCCGCGAAGATCGAAGAGAAGCGCAAGTTCCCCGAATTCCAGCCCGGCGACACGGTCCGCGTCCAGGTGCGCGTCACCGAAGGGACCCGCACCCGCGTGCAGGCCTATGAAGGCGTCTGCATCTCGCGCAAGGGCGCCGGCTTCCAGGAGAGCTTCACCGTCCGCAAGATTTCCTACGGCGAGGGCGTCGAGCGCGTCTTCCCGGTCTATTCGCCGATGGTCGAGGCGGTCGAGATCGTCCGCCGCGGCAAGGTTCGCCGCGCCAAGCTCTATTACCTGCGCGACCGCCGCGGCAAGTCGGCCCGCATCACCGAGAACACCGGCGTGCGCGCCCGCAAGCTCAACGACGGCGAGCGTGATGCGCTGAACGCCGAACGCGCCCGCATCGAGGCCGAGAAGGTCGCCGCGGCGCAGGCACTGGCCGTCGAGAAGGCCGCGCAGGACGCAGCCGAGGCCAAGGCCGCCGCGGAAGCCGCGAAGGCAGCCGAAGCCGCCAGCGAATAAGGCTCGGTACCACCGTTCGAATTCCGGAAAGGCGCGGAGCGATCCGCGCCTTTTTCGTTTCGGCTGGACGAGTTGCCGCGCCATGCCTTGCATGCGTGCGCCAGCCGGATAGATTTGCTCGATCCTTCAGAGAACGTTCCCGGAGTTCGAGATGATGAAGATGAGATTGTTCCTTGCCGGCCTCGTTGCGGCCGTCCTGCTTCCTGCTTTCGCCCTTGCCCAGTCGCTTCCCGATCTCGGCGGCAAGAAGGTCGTGGTCGTCACCGAGAACGCCTATTTCCCGCTGCAGTTCGTCGATCCCAAGACCAGCCAGCCGGTCGGCTGGGAATATGACGCGATGGCCGCCCTGGCGAAGAAGCTCAATTTTACAGTCGAATACCAGAACACGTCCTGGGACGCGATGATCCAGGCCGTATCGGACAAGCAGTACGACATGGGCATGACCGGCATCACCATCAAGGACGAGCGCAAGGAGAAGGTCGACTTCTCCGACCCCTATATGCTCTCCGAGATATTCATGCTGGTCCGCGCCGACGAGACACGCTTCGCCGACCCGAAGGCCTTCGCGGCGGATGCCAAGCTGCTGGTCGGCGCGCAGGCGGGCACCTCACCCTTCTACGTCGCGGTCTACAACGTGCTCGACGGCAACGAAGCCAATCCGCGCATCAAGCTGTTCGAGACCTTCGCGGCTTCGGTCGCCGCCCTTCAGTCGGGCGACGTCGACCTGGTGCTCACCGACAGCGCCGGCGGCAAGGCGCTGGTCGCGGCGTCGGGCGGCAAATTGAAGATGGTCGGAGAGCCGCTGCAGGCGGAGGAGTTCGGCTTCATCTTCCCCAAAGGGTCCGACCTCGTCGCGCCGATCAATGCGGGCATCGCCGCGCTCAAGGCCGACGGCACGTTCGACGCCATCACCCAGAAATGGTTCGTGGACTACAAGCCCTGAGCGGGTTGCGGTGATGGACTACGCGTTCGACGGCTACCGGCCGGGGAGCCTCGCAGGAGTCGTCGGGCTGCATATCGACTATTACCGCGACGCCTGGGGCTTCGGCCTCGAGTTCGAAACCAAGGTGGCGCTGGAAATGGCGGAGTTCCTGCGCCGGATGGAGCCGGATCGCGATCTGTTCCTGACCGCCTGGGACAAGCAAGGGCGCCTCGCCGGTTCGGTGACGATCGACATTTCCGGCGGCGGATCGCAGGGCGCGCATCTCAGGTGGTTCATCGTTTCCGGCGAGACCCGCGGCAAGGGGCTGGGCAAAGACCTGATGGACCGGGCGATCGGACATTGCGACAGGCGCTCGGTGCCGCAGATCTGGCTCACGACTTTCGCCGGGCTGGATGCAGCGCGCGGCCTCTACGAGAAGCACGGGTTCAGGCTGGTGTCGGAAAGCAGCGAGGACCAGTGGCGCGGCGGCGTGCGCGAGCAGCTCTTCGTCCGGCGGAAGCGCTGACATGACCCCACGGGGCCAGCGCGAATTTCCCTACTGGCTGGTCGCGGCCGTCTTTGTCGGGATCGCGGCGGCGCTGGCGATCGCGGCGAGCGATCTCTACGCGCAGATCTTCGTGACGATCGCCAAAGGCATCTGGATCACCATCTTCGTGACGATTGTCGCCTTTGCGCTTGCTTCGGCGCTCGGCCTTTGCGTCGCGCTGATGGGACTGTCCGGATCGAGGATGCTGAGCCAGATCGCGCGCTTCTACATCGAGATCATCCGCGGCGTGCCGATCCTGGTTCTCCTGTTCTGGATCGCGTTTGCCGGCGCGCCCGCCTTCGTGGCCGCCTGGAACGCAGTGCTGGGCGGCCTGATCGGCGAGATGCAGGTGCGGGACGTGTCGCTGCTCTGGCGCGCGATCATCGCGCTGATGATCGCCTATTCCTCGTTCATCGCCGAGATCTTCCGGGCGGGCATCCAGTCGGTACCGGAAGGCCAGATCGATGCGGCCAAGACGCTGGGGCTCAGCCGGTTCCAGCGCTTCCGCCATGTCGTCTGGCCGCAGGCCTTCCGTACCATCCTGCCGCCCTACAGCAACGACTTCATCGCCATGGTGAAGGACTCCTCGCTCGTGTCGGTGCTGGGCGTGGCGGACATCACCCAGATGGGCAAGATCTACGCCGCCGGCTCGTTCCGCTTTTTCGAGACCTATTCGATCGTTGCCTATATCTATCTTCTCCTGACGATCTCGCTGTCGCTGGTGCTGCGCGGGGTGGAGCGGCGCATGCGCAACAAGGGTGAACAATGAGCACTGAGCAGGTCAGCGATGCGTTGAAACAGGTCTATGCGGCGCGCAACGAGACGGAGCTCGCCGCCGCCTATGCCGCGTGGTCGAACGGCTACGACCGCGAGACGGCCGCGCTCGGCTACTGCCTACCCTTCATGATCGCGGCCTGGGTGGCGCGATACGTGCCAGCCGATGCCGGACCGCTGCTCGACGCAGGATGCGGCACGGGGCTGTCTGGTCCATATCTGGCGGCGCTCGGCTATCGCGACATCGACGGGCTCGACATGTCGGCGGAGATGCTGGCGTTGGCGCGCGGGCGAGGCGTCTACCGCAACCTGATCGAGGCTGCACTCGGCGGGCGGCTGCCGATTGAGGACGGCGCTTATGCTGCCGTCTACTCCACCGGCGTCTTCACCGAAGGCCATGCGCCAGCGTCGAGCCTCGACGATCTCGCCCGCATCGTGCGGCCGGGCGGCTTCGTCATTTTCACAGTGAGGGATAGCGTTCTGGAAGCGGGCGGATTCCGGCCGAAGTTTGCAGAACTCGAGAGGTCGGGGCACTGGACGAAGGTCGAGGAAAGCCCGTCCTTCCGAGCCTTCGCGGTCGCCGAGCCCGAGGTGACGGTCAAGGCGTTCGTGTTCCGGATCTGCTAGCCCACCTCCTCCGGAACCGCTCCAGCGCCTCGCGGTGGACCTCGAGTTTCTGCGCGCCATAGGCGAGGTAGTCGACCTGGGGAATGTCGAGATGCGTTTCGGCGAGCATGCCCCACAGCGCCTCGCGCAGCGGCATGATCGCGAAAGCGGCGTCGAAGGAGCGGCGGACGTCGTCGGTCAGGTCCGGACCGAAATAGAGATCCAGCATGTGGTCGAGCTGCGCGTCGTCGAAGGACGAGTGCGAGGCAAGTCCGGCCAGATCGACGACCGAGGTGGTGAAGCCGGAATGTTCGTAGTCGACGAACCAGATTCGTTCGCCGTCGTCGACGATGTTGCGATGGACGAGGTCATTGTGCCCGAAAACGATGGGCAGCGGCGCCTGGGCGCGCTCCAACTCGTCCGACACCTCGAACCAGTCGCTCAACATGCCGGCATTGCGATGCCGTTCGTTGCGCAGCGTGCGGGCATAGTCGCGCACGGTGTGGAACGGCCAGAACATGTGCGCCGCCCCGGAAACGTAAGGCGGCATCTCGAGATGGAAGCGCTTCAGGAGACGGACGATGTCGTCGGCCTTTTCCCGCACATCCTGCGGCGTGCAGTTCTTGCCGTCGATGAAGACCCCGACGAAAACGCCGGGTCCGGTGTAGACGATCTCGGAGGCGAAGCCCGCGCGGTGCGCCGCCTGGGAGACCATCAATTCCCAGGCGCGATAGACATGCTGCTGCGGGTGGTCGCGGCCGAAGCGCACGACAAATTTCCGGCCCTCGTCATCGACGATATAGCTCTGATTGCCGAGCCCGCCCGGCAGAAGGGTCGGGCGGACCTCGCTGGTCCAGATCGGGAGTACCGTTATGCGGGTGATCGGGTCGATCATCTGTCCCGGCTGCGTGATCGGTGGTCGCCGGCATCTCGCGCATGCGGATGCCGGTTGTCAACGCGCGGTCACGCGAAGACCAGCGATTGGTGCGCCGCGGCACCCGCCATCGCACCGTCCGCGACGGCCAGCGCGACGGTCGGCATCGGGCGTGCGATGTCGCCGGCGGCGAACACGCCTGGCACGCTGGTGACCTTGCGCTCGTCCACCGCGATGAACGCTCCCATCGGACCCTGCGCCAGCGAGCAGCCGAGCTGATGTGGCAACTCGCTCGACAGGGCGGTCTTGGGCGACACGAACAATGCTGCGACCGATGCTTCCGGGACACCGGCGATCCGGATCGAGAGGCGGTCGCCGAGCGACGTCACGCGCCCGACCTTGCCGGCGACGATGTTCACACCGCGCGCCTGGAGCTTTGCGGCCTGATCGGCATCGGGGATCATAGCGTCGTTCAGGAACAGTTGCACCGGGCCCCAGTCCGCGACGAGCTGCGCTTTCATGATGGCTTCTGGTTCCGTGGCCAGCACGCCGAACGGACCGTCGCCGAACTCGTAGCCGTGGCAATACGGGCAGTGGATGACGCGGCGGCCCCATTCGTCGGCGAGGCCCGGGATGTCCGGCAAGGTGTCGCTGACGCCGCCGGCGAGCACGAGCCGGCGCGCCGAGAGCGTTTCGCCATCGCGCAGGCGCAACGAGAAGTCGTCTGCGCTGCCTTCGACACTTTCCACCAGGCCCTGGCGAAACCGCGCCGTCGGGTAAGCCAGCAGCTGGCGCCGGGCCTCGTCCAGCATGTCGCCCGGGACGGAGCCATCGCGGGTCAGGAAGCCATGCGAATGCGCGGCGAAGCGATTGCGCGGCAAGCCGGCGTCGACGACGACAACCTTGCGCTTGCCGCGGGCGATCTGGAGGGCGGCGGACAGGCCGGCGAAGCTTCCCCCAACGATTGCGACGTCATATTGCATGTCTGTTCTCCTTGTAGGCTGCGATGCCTTCGCCGCATTCGGCGGCGATGTCGGCCAGCGTCACGGTTGCCAGGCGTTCGGCCAGCAGCCGTTCGACCTCCAGCCGGAACCCGTCGAGGTGACGGATGACCGACCGCTCGACGAGGCAGCGCGGGTTTTCGGGTTTGGTGTTGATCGACAGGAAGCTTTCCTCCAGCGCGGCAGCGACATCGGCCAGCGAGATCGTCGAGGCTGGCTTGGCCAGCATCCAGCCGCCGCCGTGGCCGCGCACCGCGGAAAGGATGCCTGCCTCGCGCAGGCCGGCCACCATGCGTCGCACGACGACCGGATTGGTGTGCAGCCAGCCGGCGATCTCCTCGGAGGTCATCGGATGCTCCGGAACCTGCGCCATGTGGACCAGCGCGTGGAGGGAGGCGGAAAGGCGTGAGTTGCGTTTCATGTAACTTTAATAGTTACGAATCATCACGGAGTCAAGCTTTCCAATCGCTGGCTGGCGTGGTCATAGTCGGCAATGGCCTTCACCCTTCGCCAGTTGCAATATTTCGTTGCCGTCGCCGAGCAGGGCGGCGTGTCGCGCGCGGCGCAGGGCCTGTCGATTTCCCAATCCGCCGTGACAGAGGCGATCAAGGAATTGGAGAGCGATCTCGGCGTCGAACTGTTCGAGCGGCATCCGCGCGGCCTGAACATCACCCACAAGGGGCACCAGTTCCTGCGCCATGCGACGAAAATCCTCGCCGACGTGTCGGATGCACGCCGCACCTTTTCGGGCGAGGCCGAGGCGGCGTCCGGCCGGCTGCAGCTCGGCGTCACGTCGCTGGTGGCCGGCTATGTCCTGTCCGACCTTCTCGCCCGCTACCGCCGCGCCTTTCCGGGCGTCGAAGTCACCGCGATCGAGGACAATGGCGACTACCTCGAACACCTGCTGGTCGGCGGCGAGCTCGACATCGCGGTGATGGTGATCTCCAACCTGCGCGACCGGATGGCGCTGCAGGCGGAAATCCTGGAAAGCTCGCCCTATCGGCTGTGGCTGCCGCTCGGCCATCCGCTGGCGACCGCGGAGACGATCTCGCTCAGTGACATCGCATCCCAGCCGCTGATCATGCTCACCATCGACGAGATCGAGGAGAACACCGGCAAGCTGCTGATGGCGCTGGGCGCCAGGCCGCACGTCGCGTTCCGCACCCGCTCGGTGGAAGCCGTGCGCAGCCTGGTCGCCACCGGCGCCGGGGTGGCGCTCCTGCCCGATCTCGTTTACCGCCCCTGGTCGCTCGAAGGCGACCGGATCGAAAGCCGCGACATTTCAGGCGCGCTGCCAGTGGTGCAAGTGGGCATGGTGTGGCGCCGTGGGCTCGGTCTGCAACAACCGGCGCGCGACTTCATCGGCATCGCGCAGGGGCAGCGGACGCTGAGGCAGCGCACGCAATAGCTATCGGAATCTCCGATATCGGCGTTCTGTTTAATGAATTTGCGAACGGACACGGTTGTGGCACTCTTCCTGCAGGGTCCAAGCCGCCGATGAAGCGCGGCCCCTGATCAATGGGAGATTTCGACATGAAGTCGTTTCTGAAGACATGCACCGCCATGACGCTCGCGGTCGCCTTCGCCGCGCCCGCCTTCGCGCAGGTGAAGGAGATCGGCGCGGGCGAAGGCCAGGTGAACATCGTCGCCTGGGCCGGCTATATCGAGCGCGGCGAGACCGACAAGGCCTTCGATTGGGTGACCAAGTTCGAGGCGGCTACGGGCTGCAAGGTCAACGTCAAGACCGCCAACACGTCCGACGAGATGGTCGCGCTGATGAACGAGGGCGGGTTCGATCTCGTCACCGCCTCGGGCGACGCGTCGCTGCGGCTCATCGCCGGCAAGCGCGTCCAGCCGGTCAACATCGACCTGATCAAGAGCTGGTCGACGGTGGACGACCGCCTGAAGGACGCGCCCTGGCATACGGTCGACGGCGTGCACTACGGCGTGCCCTACATGTGGGGGCCGAACGTGCTGATGTACAACACGAATGTCATCAAGACCCCGCCGACCTCGTGGAAGGTCGTGTTCGAGGAGATGACGCTGGACGACGGCAAGTCGAACAAGGGCCGCGTGCAGGCCTATGACGGGCCGATCCACGTGGCGGACGCGGCCCTCTATCTGATGGCCCACAAGCCCGACCTCGGCATCAAGAGCCCCTATGAACTGACCGAGGACCAGTACAAGGCAGCGCTCGACCTGCTGCGTGTTCAGCGTACGCTCGTCGGCCGCTATTGGCACGACGCCTTCATCCAGATCGACGACTTCAAGAACGAGGGCGTGGTCGCCTCGGGTTCATGGCCGTTCCAGGTCAACCTGCTCAAGGGCGAGAAGCAGCCCGTCGACTCGGTCTTCCCTGAGGAGGGCGTCACCGGCTGGGCCGACACGACGATGATGCATGTCGACGCGGCGAACCCGAACTGCTCCTACATGTGGATGGAGCATTCGCTCTCGTCCAACCTGCAGAGCGATCTCGGCGTCTGGTTCGGCGCCAACCCCTCCGTTCCGGCCGCCTGCACCGACGGCCGTGGCATGCTGACAAAGGAAACCTGCACGACGAACGGCATGGACAATTTCGAGAAGGTCAAGTTCTGGACCACCCCGACCTCGAAATGCGCCTCCCAGGGCGACAAGTGCGTGCCGTACTATCGCTGGGTATCGGACTATATCGGCGTGATCGGCGGACGGTGAACTAAGGCTTACGCGAGGTCTGCCCCTCACCCTTACCCTCTCCCCGCACGCGGGGAGAGGGGGTCGCCGACGTTGAAGCAGCTTTGTCTCCCCTCGAGTGGGAAGACGTCCCCGGCAGGGGGATGGGTGGCTGCGCTGCCGGCAACAGTTTGCGAATCGATGACTCCAGCCGTCTCCTTCACCAAAGTCTCGCGCCATTTCGGCGCCGTGCGTGCCGTTGACGCAGTCGACCTCGAGATCGTCGAGGGCGAGTTCTTCGCCATGCTGGGGCCTTCGGGCTCGGGCAAGACGACGTGCCTGCGCTTGATCGCCGGGTTCGAGCAGCCGACAGCCGGGCACATCGAGATCTTCGGCGAGAATGCGGTCGGCGTGCCGCCCTATCGGCGCAACGTCAACACGGTGTTCCAGGACTATGCGCTCTTCCCCCATCTCAACGTCGCCGACAACGTCGCCTACGGGTTGATGGTGAAGGGCGTGGGGCGCGAAGAGCGGAGCCGCGCCGCCGATGAGGCGCTGGCGCTGGTCAAGCTGCCGGGCTACGGCGCGCGCAAGCCCGGCCAGCTTTCGGGCGGCCAGCGGCAACGCGTGGCGCTGGCGCGCGCGCTCGTCAACAAGCCGCGCGTGCTTCTCCTCGACGAGCCGCTCGGCGCGCTCGACCTCAAGCTGCGCGAACAGATGCAGGAGGAGCTGAAATCGCTGCAGAAGCAGCTCGGCATCACCTTCGTCTTCGTCACCCACGACCAGGGCGAGGCGCTGTCGATGGCGGATCGCGTCGCCGTCTTCAACGACGGCAGGATCATGCAGATCGGCAGCCCGCAGGAGATCTATCGTCGGCCGGCCACGCGTTTCGTGGCCGATTTCGTCGGTTCGTCCAACATCCTGCCACCGGACTTCATGCAGCGCTATGCCGGCCAGCGGCGGTGGGGAAGCCTGCGGCCCGAGCATATCCGTATCCTCGCGCAGACCAGCGGCGACGGCGTTCCGGCGCGGGTCGCGGCGCTCAACTATCTCGGCGCGGGAACGCGCGTGTCGCTCGACGCGGAGGGGTTGCGTCTGCACGCGGTCGTCGATTCCGGCGGCGCGCTGCCTTCGCCCGGCGACGCGGTGATGCTGACCTTCAATCGCGACCATGTGCATGTGATGGACGAGCCGGCATGAGCGCGCTCGCCGCCGACAGGACAGGCGCGCCGGCCATCCTCGCCGGCCGCGGCGGCGTGTTCGGCGCGATGTCGGACTGGGTCTGGCGGCACCCGAAAATGTTTCTGGTGCTGATGCTGACACCGCCCGTGCTGTGGCTCGGCATCATCTATATCGGCTCGCTGTTCGCGCTCCTGCTGCAGAGCTTCTTCGCGATCGACGAGTTTTCCGGACTGATCAACCGCGAGTTCACGCTCAAGACCTATGGCGAGCTGTTCCTGCCGCAGAACGTCGACATCGTCGTGCGCACGGTGCTGATGGCGGCGCTGGTGACCATCGCCTCGGCGATCGTCGCCTTTCCGATCGCCTATTACGCGGCGCGCTATGCGAAGGGGAAGTGGAAGGCGGCGTTCTATCTCGGCGTCATGCTGCCGCTGTGGTCGAGCTATCTGGTCAAGGTCTATGCCTGGAAGCTGATCCTCGCCAAGGAAGGCATCCTCAACTGGATCTTCGCCAAGTTGCACCTGACCTTCGTGCTCGACGCGTGGCTGGCGCTGCCGATCGTCGGCGGCAATTCGCTGTCGGTCTCCTACACCGGCACGTTCCTCGTCTTCGTCTATGTCTGGATGCCGTTCATGATCCTGCCGATGCAGGCGGCGCTGGAGCGGGTGCCGGGGAACCTGATCGAAGCATCGGCGGATCTCGGCGCCGCGCCGCGCCAGACGTTCCGGAACGTGATCCTGCCACTGGCCATGCCGGGCGTGATCGCCGGCTCGATCTTCACCTTCTCGCTCACCATGGGCGACTACATCATCCCGCAGATCATCGGCACGTCGCGGCTGTTCATCGGCCAGGCGGTTTATGCCCACCAGGGCACGGCCGGCAACATCCCGCTCGCGGCCGCCTTCACGGTGGTGCCGATCGTGGTGATGGGATTCTACCTCTGGTTCGCCAAGCGGCAGGGGGCGTTCGATGCGCTTTGAGAGGTTGCCCACCTCTGCGCCGTCATCCTCGGGCTTGACCCGAGGATCTACCGTCGGTCGATCGTTGATCGCTGCCCTTCGTGCGCGCCTTCGGCCACCGTCGTTCATCACCCGCAATTGCCGGCAGATCCTCGGGTCAAGCCCGAGGATGACGACCGCGTGGGAACAGGGAGGCTCCCATGGCCGCTGATCGCACGCAGCGCGCCCCCGTTGGCCTCAAGATCGCCGCCGCTGCGGGGCTGCTGTTCCTGCACCTGCCGATCCTGATCATCTTCGTCTACGCCTTCACGACGGAGGAGAAGAGCTATGTCTGGCCGCCGCCGGGCTTCACCACGCAATGGTTCGCGGTGACCTGGAACCGGCCGGACGTGTGGGAGGCGCTGACGCTGTCCGTTCAGGTCGCGGCGATCTCCACCGTGATCGCGCTGATCCTCGGCACGCTCTGCGCGGCGGCGATCTCGGGCACGTCCTTCTACGGCCGCGAGACGATCTCGCTCCTGGTCATCCTGCCGATTGCACTTCCCGGCATCATCACCGGCATCGCGCTGCGCTCGGCGTTCAGCCTGGCCGAGATCCCGTTCTCGTTCTGGACGATCGTCTTGGGCCACGCGACCTTCTGCGTCGTGGTTGTCTACAACAACGCCGTGGCGCGCTTCCGGCGCACGTCCGGGTCGATGATCGAGGCCTCGATGGATCTCGGCGCGGATGCGTTCCAGACCTTCCGGCACGTGATCCTCCCCAATATCGGCACCGCGCTGGTAGCGGGCGGCATGCTTGCGTTTGCGCTGTCCTTCGACGAGGTCATCGTCACCACCTTCACCGCCGGCCAGCAGCAGACGCTGCCGATCTGGATGCTCGAGGAACTCGTGCGCCCACGGCAGCGGCCGGTCACCAATGTCGTCGCCATGGTGGTGGTCATCGTGACCTTCCTGCCGATCCTGGCGGCCTATTACCTCACCCGCGACGGCGACCAGATCGCCGGCAGCGGAAAATGAAACGGGTGAATGGTGAATAGTAAATGGTGAATGGACAGCAGCGGACGACGCGCCTGAACTCCTGACCATTCACCATTTTCCCATTCACCATTCACCGAACAATAAAGGGAGCTACACATGGACACCCAAATGCTGATCGGATCGGCCTTCGAGGCGGGCACCGAGACGGACGAGAAGATCTTCAACCCGAAGACGGGCGAGACGATCCTCGACCTGCCGGAAGCCTCGCAGGGCCAGATCGAAGCCGCGGTCGCCGCCGCCGAGAAGGCGTTTGCGACGTGGTCCCGCACGACGCCCGGCCAACGCTCTGGCTACCTGCTCAGGATCGCCGACAGGATCGAGGCCGAGGCGAAGGCTTTCGCCACGCTCGAGGCGCTGAACTGCGGCAAGCCGATCAACGCGGTGCTCAATGATGAGCTGCCGGCGATCGTCGACTGCTGGCGCTTCTTCGCCGGCGCCGTGCGCTCGATGCCCGCCGTGGCGGCCGGCGAATACCTGCCCGGCATGACCTCGATGGTCCGGCGCGATCCGATCGGCATCGTCGCCTCGATCGCGCCGTGGAACTACCCGCTGATGATGATGGCGTGGAAGCTGGCGCCGGCGATCGCGGGCGGCAACACGGTGGTGTTCAAGCCGTCCGAGCAGACGCCGCTGACGGCGCTGAAACTGGCGAAGATCCTCGCCGACGTGCTGCCGGAGGGCGTGGTCAACGTCGTGCTCGGTCGCGGCGAGACGGTGGGCAACGCGCTGATCAACCATCCCAAGGTCAACATGATCTCGATCACGGGCGACGTGGCGACCGGCAAGAAGATCCTGCAGGCGGCGTCGAAGACCGTGAAGCGGACGCATCTCGAACTCGGCGGCAAGGCGCCGGTGATCATCTTCGACGATGCCGACATCGACGCAGTGGTGAGCGGGTTGCGCGCCTTCGGCTATTACAATGCCGGCCAGGACTGCACGGCAGCCTGCCGCATCTATGCCGGCAAAAAGGTCTACGAGAAGCTGGTTGCCGATCTCTCCTCGGCGGTCTCGACGATCAAGTTCAACCAGCCGGACGACACCGAGAACGAGATCGGGCCGCTGATCTCGAAGCGCCAGCGCGACCGGGTCGCGTCCTTCGTCGAGCGCGCCTCGGAGCAGAAGCACATCGAGATCACCACCGGCGGGAAGCCGGGTGAGGGCGGCGGCTATTTCTACCAGCCGACGGTCGTGGCCGGTGCGCTGCAGGAGGACGAGATCGTGCGGCGCGAGGTGTTCGGACCGGTTGTCTCGGTCACGCGCTTCTCCGACGTTGACGAGGCGGTGACCTGGGCCAACGACAGCGACTACGGCCTCGCCTCGTCGGTGTGGACCAGGGATGTCGGCCGCGCGGTGTCGACCGCGTCGCGGCTGCAGTACGGCTGCACCTGGGTCAATACCCACTTCGCGCTGGTCAACGAGATGCCGCACGGCGGCATGAAGCAGTCGGGCTACGGCAAGGACATGTCGCTCT
>JBDRCE010000023.1:0-19131 GCA_043822005.1 Pseudomonadota bacterium
CGTCTTCCCTCGCCCCGCGGTGCGGTCGGCAGCGCGCCCGGCGATCGTGACCCTGTAGCAGGCCAGCTTCGCCAAATGTCGTGCCTCACACCCATTTATTCCGCCGCGACGGTCTTTCTCAAGAGGGCTGGCACGAAACGAATGCCGCCAGGCGTCCGATGTCGCGGAGATAGTTGCGCTGCGTCTCGCGTGAGAAACGCCGCAGGTTCATGTCGTCGATCAACCGCTGGCGCAGTGGGCTGATGGGTGCATCGAGAACGGGATGGGACATTGGACAGGCTCCTTGTTGAAGAAGCCCGTCATGCTCTGCCACTACTGGGTGACGCTCAATGCAGGCGCGACGTCCGGACTGTGCCCTCTACATCCATCCCAAGCGCCCTCCCGCGCGAGCGGGTTCGTTCATCGGCCCCTCTGCTGCCAGTCTGCAACGCGCCTCAATTCGAGACGTATAGCTGGATGCTGAAGGCGCCCGAGAGCCGCCGTGGGCAAAGCAGTCGCATCGGCGTCATGCGCAAGGGCTCCAGGCGGTTGCGGTCGCACCCATTTTCATGGCGGCGTTGGAGCGGGCGAATTATTGTTTCGCGCTCACAGGAATCGCCGAAAGCGGCGCATCTCCACCGTGTCGCAGCGCTCGATAACCGCCATCCTCTTTCCAGGAAGCACGGCGCTGTAGCAGGACGATCCAGGAGGTCCGCAACCGGAACGCTTCGGATAAAAGTCATAAGACTGCACTTTTGACTTGAAGTGTTGCAGCCTACCTGTTAGCCAGCATGCCGCAGATGCATTCGATCGCGGGAGGAACGCGCAGTGGCGGAGAGCATCGAGTTGACGGAGCCGCTGGCAGGAATCGAGACGCCGTCTCGCGTCGAGGCGGTATTCCGCTCTCTCGGGCAGCGTGTGGCGATCGTGGCGGTGGCATCCTTGCTGCTGATCGCCTGCGGCACCGTGGTCGACATCATCCTGCGCAACTTCTTCGGCACCGCTCTCTATGGGCTCAACGAGATCAGCGCGCTGCTCGTCGCGATCGCGGCGGCGACCTGCCTGCCATATGGCCTGGGCGTCGGCGCCGCGCTGAACGTCGACCTGGTCTCCCACCTCCTGTCGGACAGTGGCAAGCGCTGGCTCGTCTATTTCGGGGCTCTGCTCGGCGCTATCTTCTTCGGGGTCCTGGGCTACCGTGTCTGGATGGCGGCCGAGCAGATGGCCGTGTCGAACCAGACGACCCTGATGACCGGACTGGCGGTGTCGCCGTTCTTCCGCATCATGGCGGTGGCGATCGGGCTGGGTGCAGTGTCTCTGGTGTTCGAGGCCGCGCGGACCGCGCTCCGGCTGTTCGAAGAGCATCCCTATGCGCCCCTGATCAGCGCCCTGATCATCCTCGCCCTGGTGCACCCGACGCTCGCCTTGTTCAACTTCGTCGATCCGGCGATCTACCGCGCGATGATTCCTGCAAATCCGATCGTCCTGGCGACGGTCGTCGTGATCGTGATGTGGGCGCTGATCATGCTGATGGTGCCGATCGGCGTCGCGATGGGGCTCTCCGGCATCGTCGGTATCGCCGCGCTCTTCGGCATGTCGTCGGCGCTCTCGGTCACCGGAAGCGAGACGACCGGCTTCATTACCAGGGATGCGCTCTCCGTCCTGCCGCTCTTCCTGCTGATGGGCGCGTTTGCCGGCGTCGCAGGGGTCGGCAGCGATCTCTACCGCCTCTCCAATGCGCTCGTCGGCCACATCCGCGGCGGTCTCGCCTACGCGTCGATCCTGGCCTGCGCCGGTTTCGGCGTGGTGACGGGTTCGTCGATCGCCACGCAGATGACCATCGGCCGGATCGCGCTCAAGGAGATGCAACTGCGGAATTATTCGCCGGCGCTCGCCTCCGGCACGATCGCGGCCGGCGGGACGCTCGGCCAGCTCCTGCCGCCGTCCTCGGCGCTCATCCTCTACGCCGTCATGACGGAGCAATCCGTCGGCAAGCTGTTCATCGGAGCCTTCATCCCCGGCATCGTCGCCGCCATCCTCTACATGCTCACTGTCACGGTGTGGCTGTGGCTGCGCCCCGCAGACGCGGTCGCGGGCCCTCGCAGCAGTCTTCGCGAGATCGCGGCCGCGGTCCGCGGCGCATGGTCGGTGCTGCTGCTTCTCGCCCTCGTCCTCAGCGGGATCTATTTCGGCTTCTTCACTGAACTCGAGGCGGGATCGGTCGGCGCAGTCGGCGCCTTCCTGATCGCGGTCATGCGCGGCAAGCTGAGTTCGCGGACCTTCCTGCAGACGATGGGGGAATCCACCCATTCGCTCGCGATGATCTACTCGCTGCTGTTCGGCGCCTCGCTGCTGACCTTCTTCTTCGGCATCAGCGGCGTTCCGCAGGCGTTCATCGACTTCCTGAACGGGTTTGGCCTCAGCCCGCTCAGCATCGTCGTGATCCTGATCCTGACATATCTCGTTCTCGGAACCTTCATGGACGGTTTCGCGATGATGCTGATCACGATCCCGATCTTCGTGCCGCTCGTCCATTCGCTCGGCTACGACCCGATCTGGTGGGGAATCATGACCCTGATCTGCATGGAGGCGGGCCAGATATCGCCCCCCTTCGGACTCAACATCTTCGTCATATCGTCACTCGACCCCAACATCCGCCTCACCACGGTCTTCCGCGGTTGCTGGCCGTTCTTCGGCTCGACGCTCGTGAAGATCGTCCTGCTGCTTCTGTTCCCGGCGCTCGTGACCTGGCTCCCGAGCGCCATGTGATCGATCTCAAATGAGGGAGGAAATCTTGAATAAAATGATGAAATTTGCCGGACTCGTACTCGCTGCGAGCCTTATTGCGCCGACCTATTCCTGGGCTCAGGAGTTCACGATGCGCATCGCATCGGGCGCCAATTCCGCCGGGTGGACCTGCAAGGAATTCCTGACGAGCTGGGCGGAGAAGGTCAAGACCGAGTCCGGCGGCCGTATCGGCTATCAGCTCTATTGCGACGGAACCCTCGGCAAGATGGGCGATACCATCAACCGCGTGCAGGATGGGGTGGCCGAAGTCGGCTGGGACGTCCCTCTTGCCTATGGGGCGCGGTTTGCCGCCTACGGGCTCGTCGGATTGCCCAATCTCTTCGACGGCAGTCCGAAGGGCGCGGGCGGCGCGTTGTGGAAGCTCTACGAGGAAGGCACGCTTCCGCCGGTCACCGGTGTCAAGGTCGCCATGCTCCAGGTTTTGACCAACATCTACCTGTGGACCGCCAAGCCGGTCGAGGACCTGACCAAGCTCAACGGACTGAAGGTCGGAATCGGCTCCAAGGAGCGTGCGATCATCATCGAAGGGATGGGCGGGGTGCCGCTCAGCTTGCGCGTTCCGGAATACTACCAGGCGTTGGCCAAGGGGTCCGCGGACGGACTGTTCGGCGCCAGCACGGCGGTTTTCGACTTCTCGGTCGAGGAACTGACCAAAAATGCCTATCAGGCCCCGTTCGGGGGAGGCCTGGTCGGCATCTTCATGAACCAGGCATGGTACGATGCGCTGCCCGCGGACCTCAAGAAGGTCATCGATGCCAACACCGGATATGAAGCGTCGAAATGGTCTTCCGACATCCTCTTCAAGAAGGAGCAGGAGGACATGCAGGCCGCGGCGCGCGACAAGGGCGTGCAGACGACCCGGCTGAGTGCCGAGCAGCTGCAGGGCTGGCAGGGCGCCTTCGACGCCGCCACCCAGAGCTGGACCTCGTCCATTCCGGACGGCGCCAAATATCTCGACGCCTTCAAGACAAAGCTGAAGGCCGAAGGGACGAACTGAGTTCGCCGTGGCCGGCGGAGCAATCCGCCGGCCATGCACGCAGGTCTGACGCGCACTGGTCTGCATCGACATGCGGGGCCGGCCGCGCTCCGGCCGAAACGGATACGCATATCAGGATTGATCGATGCAGGAAGAGTTGACCAGGGAAATGGAATGCGAGGTCCTAATCGTCGGGCTCGGCCCGGTGGGCGCCGCCCTCGGGGCCTTGCTGGCGAGCCGGGGACGTTCGGTCATCGTGGTCGAGCGTGAGCGTACCGTCTATCCTCTCCCGCGCGCCGTCGGCTTCGACGGGGACGTTATGCGCATCTTCCAGCGGATGGGTCTTGCCGACGAGGTGGCGAAGCACGTCCGCTTCTCGCCCTTCTACGACTTCGTCGCGGCGGACGGGCAACTGCTCCTGCGCTACGACCGTTCGGCCGGCGGACATCCGTCGAGCTGGCCGCACAACGTGACCTTCTACCAGCCCGCCGTAGAACTCTTGCTGCGCGAGCAGATCGAACGCTCCGCCGCAGGACGCTACCTGCTCGGCTATTCCTTCGAAGACCTGCACCAGGACGCCGACGCGGTCGTCGCCAGGTTCGGCTCCGAGACCGGGCAACTGCGCATCCGCGCCTCCTATCTCGTCGGCTGCGACGGGGCCAAGAGCGAGGTTCGCCGCAGCTGCGGGATCGGTCTCGAAGATTTCGGGTTCGACGAACCCTGGCTCGTGGTCGATTTCCTCGCGGACGATCTCAGCGGGCTTCCTGACCGCAATATGCAGTTCTGCGACCCGGCGCGCCCCGCGACGTATCTTCAGATGGGGCCGGGCCGCTACCGGTGGGAATTCATGGTGCTCGAGAGCGATCCGCCGGGCTCGATGCAGGATGAGAAGACCATTCGCCGCCTGCTGGCGGAGCGCGGCGTGTCGCGCGAGGACCCGATCGAGCGCAGCGCCGTCTACCGCTTCCACGGCCTGGTCGCGAGGCAATGGCGCAAGGGCCGGGTGCTTCTCGCCGGCGACAGCGCTCACCAGACGCCGCCTTTCGCCGGCCAGGGGCTCTGTTCCGGGTTGCGCGACGTTTTCAATCTGGCATGGAAGCTCGACAGGGTCGTCAAAGGCGAGGCGTCAGACGCGCTGCTGGACAGCTATGAAGTCGAGCGCCGGCCCCAGGTGTCCTTCATCATCCGTTCCGCAATCGAACTGGGGCGCATCGTGTGCACGATCGATCCCGAGCGCGCCGCACTCCGCAACGCGGACATGCTCACAAATCTCTCCGCGGGGCGCATGCCGCCGCCGCTGACCTATCCGCCGCTTGCCGAAGGCTGCCTGCTCGCGGGCACGCCCGGGGCGGGCGAACTGTTCCCGCAGCCCGTCGCCTCTGACGGAGGCCGGACGCTCCGCTTCGACGATCTTTCCGCCGGCATGGCCATGCTCATCGGCCGCCGCCGCACTATGCTGGAGGACGTCAGTTCGTCGGACGTCATGTCGATCCCGCTCGACGAGGATCGCGTGGCGCCGTTCGCCACGGCGATTTCCGCGTGGCTGGACGCGAAATCGGCGGATTGCGTGCTGGTGAGGCCAGATTTCCACGTCTTCGGAACCGGCGATGCCGGAAAACTGGTGTCCGAATACAACCGCATGACGGGCTGCGGCGAGGCTGCGGCCTTGGCGGCGTCATGAGCGGCACGGTGAAGACCACGTTTGCCGTCGCGCGCGTCGGCGATGTCGACCTGCATTATGCGATCGACTATCGGCGGGGTCGCACCGACTGGATCGTCTTCTCCAACTCGCTGATGACAGACCTGTCGATATGGGATGACCAGGTCGCGGCGCTGGGAGTGAACCACAACATCCTGCGCTACGACCAGGCCGGACATGGGGGATCGACGCTGTCGGCGGGACCTCTGGATTTCGACATCCTTGGCAGCCATCTGCTGGCGCTGCTCGATCGCGTGGGCATTGCCCGCTGCGTGGCGGTCGGGCTGTCGATGGGTGTCGCCACGGTCTTGTCGGCCTGGCGCAGCCGGCCGTCGGCTTTCGCCGCGATGGTCGTGGTCGACGGACAGTCGCGCGCGGCAGCCACGGGCCGGCAGACATGGGAAGAACGCATCGCCTTCGCGCGGGCCGAAGGCATGTCGCGGATGGCAGAAGATGTCTGTGCCCGATGGCTGCAATCGGAAGATCCGGGCGACGACAGGGGCGAACGGCTGCGCAGGATGGTCGCCGCCACCCCGTTCACCGGCTTCGAGGCCTGCGCCCGCGTGCTCCAGGATTACGACCTGAGCGATGTGGTTCCGCGTCTCGACCTGCCGCTGCTCGCCGTCGCGGGGGCCCGCGACGGCGCCATGCCCGAAACCATGCGCAAGACCTTCGGCGCCCTTCCGCGGGCGCATTATGTCGAGATCGAGGCGGCGGGCCATGTTCCCAATCTAGAGCGGCCGGAACGGTTCAACGCAGAGGTTCTCCGCTTCCTGAGCAGCTTTTCACGCAAATGAGAAAAGATAGCCGATTAATGAATATGTTTCAGTGGCCCGGGTCGAACGCATGAAGCTGCATTGGTCTCCGAACTCGCCCTTCGTCAGGAAGGTGATGATAGCGATCCACGAGAAGGACCTTCTCGCCGAGGTGGAGACGGTCCGTTCGAGAGTGGTCTTCGCGGGCGCGCCGAATGGGGACGTGCTGCGGGACAATCCGCTCGGCAAGATTCCGACCTTGGTCACCGACGATGGCGAGGTGATCTTCGATTCGGCCGTCATCTGCGAATATCTCGACGAGATCCGGCCGCAGCCGCCGCTTCTTCCTCGCCCTTGGGGCGAGCGGTTGAAGAACCTGCGCTGGCAGGCGCTGGGCGACGGGATGCTCGATATCCTTCTGTTGTTGAGGATCGAGGCGCAGCGTGCGGATCGCGCCGATCCGCGCGTCCTCGACAGTCTCGCGACGAAGGCGCGGGCGAGCATGGCGATGCTTGAAGGCGAGATGGAGGAGCTTTCGCGCGGGCCCTTCGCCATCGGCGCGATCACCGCGGTCTGCGTGCTCGGCTATCTCGACTTCCGCTACGCGGAATCGGAATGGCGGCGCGCGCATCCGGTCACGGCGCGCTGGTATGACGACCTCGCCGAAAGGCCATCGGTTGCGGCCACGCGGATTGCCGACATATCCGAGGATGGCCGGCTGCCGCTCTTCTTCGGGGAGGCCAGGCCGTGAGCGGACCGCTCTCGAACGTCAGGGTCCTCGACCTCAGCCGCATCATGGCCGGACCGTGGGCGACGCAGATTCTCGCCGATCTTGGGGCCGACGTCGTCAAGGTCGAACGCAGCGGCGTCGGCGACGACACGCGCCGCTGGGGCCCGCCCTATCTCAAGGACGCGGACGGGCGGGACACCAGGGAGTCCGGCTACTTCCTGTCGGTGAACAGAGGCAAGCGCTCCATCGAGCTCGACCTCGCCTCGCCGGAAGGACAGGACATCGTCAAGGCGCTGTGCGCGCGATCCGACATCGTGGTCGAGAACTTCAAGTCCGGCGACCTGGCGCGCTACGGGCTCGACTACGAAAGCCTGAAGGCGGTCAAGCCGGACATTATCTACTGCTCGATCACCGGTTTCGGAAGCACCGGTCCACGCAAGTCCGACGTCGCCTACGATTTCATGATCCAGGCGATGAGCGGCCTGATGAGCGTCACCGGAGAGAGCGACGCGGCTCCCGGCGGGGGTCCCCAGAAGGTCGGCGTGCCGGTCGTCGACATCATGACCGGCATGTATGCGACGGTCGCGGTGCTCGCCGCGCTGCACCGGCGCACGCAGAGCGGTCATGGCGAACACATCGACATCGCCATGCTGGATGTCGCGGTCGCGATGCTGTCGAACCAGGCGATGAACTATCTGCTGTCGGGCCAGGAGCCGGTCCGGCGCGGCAACAAGCATCCGAACATCCAGCCCCAGGACGTCTTCCAGGTCGCCGACGGGCACATCGTGCTCGCCGTGGGCAATGACGAGCAGTTCGACCGGTTCAGCGCCGGCATCGGCAGGCCCGAGCTCGCCGCCGATCCGCGGTTCGCGACCAACGCTGCCCGGGTTGTCAATCTGGATGCCCTGATGTCGGTCATCGTGCCGATGCTCAAGACCCGCACCTGCGACGAATGGCTGGCGGAATTCAACCGCCGCAATGTGCCCTGCAGCCCGATCAACACGCTGTCCAAGGTGTTCAGCGATCCGCAGATCGCCCATCGGGAAATGTTGCGGCATCTCGCCCATCCGCTGTCGGGCACGGTGCCGCAGGTCGTCTCGCCCATCCGCCTCGCAAACGCCCCGCTCACCTTCGCCGACGCGCCGCCGACGCTCGGCGCCCACACCGCGCAGGTGCTGGCCGAACTCGGACTGGCGGAGCCTTCCCGCATTGTCGAAGGTGCCGCGTCATGACCGGCGCGGCAATGGCGACCGGAGTTGGCGCGGGTGTCGCCTCACAGTCTCCGCGAATCCCTTTGCTGGACAGCGAATCGTCGCTCTCGGCCGAGCAGCGGGACGTGCTGGAGGCGGTCGTCGCGGGGCCCCGCGGTCGGCTGGTAGGCCCGCTGCGCGCCGCCCTTCACAACCCCGTATTGGCCGATCGGTGGCAGAGGCTCGGAGAGACGCTGCGTTATCGCACGAGCCTCCCAAAGCGCCTGAGTGAACTCGCGATCATCGTGGTGGCACGACACTGGAACAGCGACCTCGAATGGACAGTCCATGTCGGGGAGGCGGCGGAGGCGGGACTGGACGCGGTCGTGATCGACGCTGTGCGCCGGCGTGTGGCCCCGACATCGGCGTCGGCCGAGGAGGCCGAAATCTACGAATTCGCGCGGCAGATGCTGGCGCAGGGGTCGGTCGACGACGCGGCCTATGCGGCCGTACATGCGCGGTGGCAGGCCGTCGGCGTGGTCGAGCTGGCGGCCCTGATCGGCTACTACACCATGGTGGCGATGACGCTGAACGTCCACCACATTCCCGTGCCCGTCGATATCGCGTCCGATCTTCCCGACACGGAAGCGGGGATCGTTCCGCTCCCGGCGATTGGACTTGACCAGCGCCGATAGCGCGTCCGCCGCAAATAACCCCTCCTGTCAGCCCCAGAGGTTACACATGCGCTTTGCGACCATCCGCTCGAATGGCCAAACCGGTTTCGCAGTCTCGCGCGAGACCGGCCTGTTCGCGCTGTTCCCCAACATGCCGCACTATCCGGGGAGGCTCGAGGATCTCGTATCCGTCTCCGCGGCGGAACTGCGGAGTATACACGACGACGTGGTCCGGCATGGGCGCAAGGTGGACGCCGCGGAAGTGGAATTCCTGCCGCCGCTGGCGCGTCCGCCCAAGATCGTCTGCGTCGGCCTGAATTATGTCGACCACACGGCCGAAAGCGGATTCGCCCAGCCCGCCTATCCGACGCTGTTCGCGCGGTATTCGTCGAGCCTGTGCGGTCACGGGCAGGACCTCGTTCGCCCGACGCTTTCGGAGCAGTTCGACTTCGAAGGCGAGGTCGCGGTGATCCTGGGGGCAGGCGGCCGCAACATAAGCCGGGAGAACGCGCTCGGCCATGTCTTCGGCTATTCGCTGTTCAACGACGCCTCGGT
This sequence comes from Pseudomonadota bacterium, assembly GCA_043822005.1. Taxonomy (GTDB): domain Bacteria; phylum Pseudomonadota; class Alphaproteobacteria; order Rhizobiales; family Rhizobiaceae; genus Mesorhizobium_A. Next base: position 9,367 of record JBDRCE010000023.1, read on the forward strand.
CCGCGACTTCCAGTTCAAGTCGCCGCAGTGGACGGCGGGCAAGAATTTCGACGCGACCGGCGCCTTCGGTCCCTTCGTGGTGACGGCCGACGAGGTGCCGCCCGGATGCAAGGGCATGACGCTGGAGACCCGGCTCAACGGCCAGGTGGTGCAGCGGGCGCCGATCGACGACATGGTCTTCGACGTGGCTACGCTTATCGAGATTCTCAGCCAGTTCATGACGCTCGAGGCCGGCGACGTCATCGTGTCCGGCACGCCCGCCGGCGTCGGCATGGCCAGGAAGCCGCCGCTCTGGATGAAGGCGGGCGACGTCGTCGAGGTTCATGTTGCGGGTCTCGGAACGCTCTCGAACGTCGTGGTGGGCGGTTGAGGCGCGTGTCGCGCGACACGCTCTACCGCAGTTTGATGTCGAGGCGGACACGATCGCCGCGGTAGATGCCTTCGGCCACGATGATGGCGACGCCGTCCTCATCGACCGCGATGCGGAAGACGCGGGCCACGGGCGCGTTGAGCGGCAGTTTGAGCTGGTTCGCGAGATCGAGGCTTGCCGATTCGATCGTCAGGATCTGTCGCGCATTGGCGATCTTGACGCCATCGAGGTCCGCGACGAGGTTCATCGCCGTCTTGGTGGAGAAACTGCGCGCGGGAATGCGTTTCGCCAGACGGCTCTCGACGAAAACCTCGGCAAGCAGGAACGGCTCATTGTAGCGTGAATGCCGCCGGCGCAGCTTCAGGTAGCTCGGCGCCAGCTTCGCCATATCGTCGGGCAGGTGGGGGAGTTTGCCATCCTCCTTGGACAGTACCTCAATCGTGGCTCCTTCACGCGCTTGCAACATGCCGGACCAGTCCGTCTGAACCTCGCACCAGAGCCCGGGCGAGCTCGTCTCGCGGACGAAGGTGCCCTTCGCGCGGAAGCGTTCGATCATCCCTTCCTTCTCGAGCAGGCCGAGGCCCTGTCGGATCGTCATCGTCGCGACGCCGAACTCCTTCGACAATTCGGCTACCGTCGGGATCTGTTCGTCGACGAGCCATTCGCCGGAACGGATCTTCTGACGGAACAAGGTCGCCAGCTGGTGATAGCGGGGTATGCCGCCTTCGGCGAAGTCGACTTTGGAATGGGTGTTCACGATAGGACCCGTCTGCGCTGCAGATTTAAGCTCGTCGCCCGTAGGATAGCATACAAGGTCCGCTGCGGTACAATATTTCTATGAGCTAGATCAACGGCTCATAGACGCGCATCCGCGCCTCGTTCAAAGACTCGAGCCGACCAGCCATCCACGCACTTCCCGCGCCGCGCCGCGATAGAGCCACGCCAGTTCCTCCTGCACGGCGAAACCGAGATGAGGTGTCGACAGGACGTTCGGCAGCCGTCGCAGGATGTGACCGGGTGCGAGCGGTTCCTCCTCGAAACAGTCGAGACCGGCGCCCGCGATGCGGCCGTCTCTCAACGCCGACACGAGGGCGTCGGTGTCGACGAGCCCGCCACGGGCGGTGTTGATGAGGTAGGCGGTATCCTTCATCCGCGCGAAATCGGTCGTGCCGATGATGTGGCGGGTGCGGTTCGACAGTCTGAGATGAAGGCTGACCCAATCGGCCGACGCAAGGAGTTCCGCCTTCGAGGCCACGCGGACCCCGGCCGTCTCCGCCCGCTCGGCCGTCAGCCCCGGGCTCCACGCGATGACGTCCATCCCGAAGGCGCGTGCGATGGCCGGCATTCTCGAGCCGAGCCGGCCGAGGCCGATGATTCCAAGGACCTGGCCCGCCAGCGAGCGGCCCGCGGATCTCTGCCAATAGCCGTCGCGCATGCCCGCCGCCTCCTGATGGAGGTTGCGCGCCAGGCCGAGAATGAGACCCCAGGCGATCTCGACGGTGGCGAAAGGCGATGGCCCAATGCCGGACAGAGTGCGGACCTCTATGCCGCGTTCTCGGGCCGCATCCAGGTCGATCAGACTGTGCGCCTGGCCGGCGACGACGATCAGCTTCAGCCTGGGCAGCGACCAAAGCATTTCCGCTGGAAAGGCCATCCGCTCGCGGGTCGACACCAGTATGTCGAAATCCTTGAGGATGCCGGCCGCGTCGGCGGGATCCACATGCGTCGTGAAGACCTCCACCACCGCAAGCCCCTCGATGTCGCGCCAGTCCGCAAGCGTCCTGGCGCAGCCGAGATAATCGTCGAGGACGGCAATTCGGCGGGGAGGGATCACAGTTGCGACAGCTCGACTCCGAACTTCGTCTTCCAATAGGCGAGATCGCCGCGCTGCCATTTGCGCGGACGCATCGGAATCTCCTCGTGCCAGGGCCTCGGCTCCATGGCATCCAGATCGGCGAGATAGACGTCCATATCCGTATAGAGCTCCACCAGCCGCTTGGAGTTGTCGTGGAAGTAGCTGGCGATGTTGTGGCCGGCCGTATGACGCGTCGGTCCCCACAGGATCGGCTTCCCGTCGCGGGCCAGGACGTCCGCGGCGCGCGCGTGCGCAGCATATTCGCGCAGTTGGAACGCGACGTGATGAAGACGGTGCGGAACCGGTGCCTGGACGATGTTGAAGACGTGGTGCTCGTAATTGCACGTGTAGAAATGGACCGCGTCGCCGAACGCGTCGGTGTTGTGGAACCGCAGCACGTCGCGGTAGAGCTTGTTGATCCTGTCGCCTTCCGCGCTGATGACGGCGAAGTGGCCGAGCCGGAGAGGGGCCACGCCGTCGTGCGGCAAGCCTTTCGCCGTGGTCGTCATGTCCTCGATCAGCTGAACGACATGCCCTCCGACAGCCTCGATCTCGAGCAGGTCCGGCACGCCCGGGCGGGCGTCGGACTTGCGGACGAACTTCACGCCCTCGGAACGAAGCATCTTCTCCATTGGCGCGAGACCGACGCCCTTCGGAAGCTGGTAGCCGACCGAGTCGAACGACTGCGCTGGCCCGCTGGTCAGCGAGATGTTGTGGTGGTCGCTTCCGACCGTGAGCCATGCCTTTCCGCCCGCCGACTCGTCGGCGCGTTTCAGTCCCATGACCTCGGTGTAGAATTGCAGGTCGTCCTCGAGCGCCACGCTCGAGAAATCCAGATAGGCTAGGCGAAAAGCTCTCGGCAAGGCCGGCACCTTCGATTCCATTTCTTCGCTCATCGTGCGGCGTCCTGCGGCTTTGCTTGAAGGAAATCGATTGCGACGCGGTTGAATTCGTCCGGATCCTCCCATTGCGGCCAGTGGGCGACCTTGCTGATCGAGTGGATGCGGCTGTTCTGCAGCAGCGAATGGGCCCGCTGCGTGTTCTTGCGGAAGTGTTCGCTGTCGTCGGTCGACTCGACCAGCAGCACCGGCTGCCGGATCTTGCGCCATTCCTCGTCGGGAAGGGCGCTTCGATTGAAATTCTCCGTCCTGGTCAGAGCCAGGATGCGCTTCATCGACTCTTTCATCTCGGGCATCCGGTAGACTGTCTGCCGAACCTTGACGAAGTCTGCATTCCGCTTCTCCGGACGGAACATGAGATCGGTGAAGATGTTCGAAATGTTCTCCCACGAAGGATCATCAATGGCCTTGGCGCGGTCGCTGGCGATCGCCGCGGCGGCGGAGGGCGTGTGGCCGGGGTCGCGCTGCAAGCCCGATGCAGCGCACATGACGATGCGCTCGACCATATCCGGATAGGCATGGGCGAAATTGATCGAGATCCAGGAGCCCATCGAGACGCCGACCAGCGATGTTCTGTCGATGCCGACCGCGGAAAGAAAGCCGCGCAGATGACGGACGTAGTCCTTCATCTCGTAGATGTCCTGCTCCGGTTTGTCCGTGAAGCCCGCGCCGATGGAGTCGAGCGCGAAGACATTGAAATGCTCGGCGAAGGGGCCGATGTTGGCGCAGAAGCCCTCCCAGCTCCCGCCGATGCCATGCACGAACACGACGGCCGGATTGCCTCTTGCGCCGGCCTCGACGTAGCGCGTCTTCACCCCACCGGCGTCGGCATAGTCCTGGCGAAACGGGACCCGCATCAGATGAGACCAGATGCTCTCGAAGCCTTCGTTTGTCATGACGTTCCTCCCTCGGACGAAATGGAAATCACCGACCTGTCCCGGTCCGTTATCAACGGGGGCACCGGGTCGTCAATTAAAAAATCAAATAAGTGACTTTTTGATTCTTAGGACGCTCGGTTGGATGCCGATTCGGCCGCCGAGGGCCGCACCTGCGGTCAGTCGAAAAGCCGTCGCCGCTTGATCCATTCTGCGATCGCCTCCCCGCATCGGTCGGGCTGCTCGACCGGGAGTGCGTGGCTGGCGGCGGCGATGGTGACGCGTTCGGCCCGTCCGGGGAATTCGTCGGTAAGCTCTTCCCGCGATGGTTCCGGCCGGAACGGGTCTTCGGACCCCTGCAGATCAAGGATAGGAGAGATCCCCGCCGCCCGCCATTCCTCGACAGGTACCGTATCGATGCATCGCCTCTGGCGGTGAAGCACGTCGAGATGCCATCCGTCGAGCCACGGAACGGCGTCGTTCCCGTCGGCGAAGAAGGCACGGCGCAGCGAGGCCAGCCTGACGTCCCGCGGCAGGTTCGCGTCCGCGCTCGCCTCGACATGGCCGGCGAGTTCCCGCGGCCAGTTCCGGGCGGCGGCCGCGAGGAGGACGACGCCGGCCACCTTGCCGGCATGGCGAGCGGCGGTCATGCGCGCCACCCAGTTGCCGAAGGCGTGCCCGGCCACGATCGCCGGGCCGAGACCGTCAATCGATGCGGCGACGTCGTCTGCCAGATCCCGCAGGGTGAAATCGTCCGGGCCGATGCTGCCGCCGAACCCGCGCGGCTCCGGCAGCAAGACCTTGTAGCCGCGCGACGCGAGAGCTTCTGCGAGATCGCCCATTTCCGCAGCGCCGCGACCGATCGATGGCAGGATGACGATCGCCGGTCCGTTCCCAACCTCGGTGACGACGATTCGCGTTCGCGCGTCGACCTGGATTGCGCGATGTTCGGCCTGCTTCATCGTCTTCCCACCCCTCCGCCTGTTCCGTTATTCCGATATGCCTCATATATCAATCATAATATTGACTTTATGACTAATTGCCTTCAAGCGATTAACCGATGGCGGAAGACCGTCACACCGGGAGGACGTCATGTCGCAATCATTCGAGTGCTTTAGGGTCGAGGTGGACGATCACGTCGCGATCGTCACGATCGACCGCGCTCCCGTGAACGCACAGAATCGTACGTTCCGAAAGGAAATCGTGCAGATCTTCGATTGGCTCGGCGATTGTCAGGATGTCCGCGCGATCGTCCTCACCGGAGCCGGCAAGACCTTCTCGGCCGGCGCCGACCTGCGCGAGCGTCCCTCCTTGTCGCAGACCCCCGGCGCCTATGCCGCCCACAACCGTCTCGTGCGCGCCGGTTTCGACGCCGTTCTCTCCTGCGCCAAGCCGGTGATCGCCGCGATCAATGGGGCCGCGATTGGCGCCGGCTGTGTGCTCGCGACCTGCTGCGACATCCTCCTTGCCAGCGACGCGGCCTACATGCAGATGACGGAGGTCAACGTCGGCCTGGCCGGCGGCGTCGCCCACATCCGACGTCACTTCGGAGAATCGGATGCGCGGCTCTTCATCCTCACAGCGCGGCGGATGTCCGGGTCCGAGCTCTTCCGCATGGGGGTCACGTCGGCCTGCACGTCAGCCGAGGACCTGATGCCGGCCGCCCTCTCGATCGCCCGCGACATTGCCGCCAAGAGCCCCTCGGCGGTTCGCGCCGCCAAGAAGTCGTTCGGGCTGACCGAGAACCTGTCACTGGAAGAGGGTTACAGGTTCGAACAGTCGCAGACCGTCGCCCTCGCCGGCACAAAGGATACATCCGAAGCGCTGGCCGCATTCGCCGAAAAGCGGACCCCGATCTTCGACTGACGCCTGCGTGCGAGTTGCGATCGCGGCAATCGGCGGACCACCTGCGACCGCGTTATTCGAACGCCTTCGCGCAGTCGTCGGGGATCGACAGCGCGTGCGCGCGAAGCGTCATCGCGACGTTGGTGAAATGGCCGATCGCCACCGTCAGCGCGACCAGGCCAGCGTCACCGAGCAGCACCCGCGCGGCGACATAGACCTCGTCCGAAACCCGGTGCTCACGCTGCAACTCATCGACGTAGCGGTAGATTGTCGTGTCACCTTCTTCCGTGAAGACAGGTGCATCGCCCAGGCGGATCGCCTCGATCGCGACGGGGTCGATCCCTTGGTCGAGCGCTTCGGAGGCGTGCATCAGCCATTCCATCTCGGCTTGCCAGAAGGCCGCCACGGTTATGATCGCCAGCTCCCGATAACGTGCCGGCAGCGGCGACGTGATGATCGCGAGACCGATCCGGCCCCAGGCGTCCGCGATGTCCGGCGTGTGGAGCAGCGGCATGCGAGGACCGCCCTCGCCTCCGAACAACTCCAGCGAGCGGTCATACATGGCGCGGGCAACCGGGCCCATCGTCTCCCGCGACGGCGCAGCGACCCGACCCGAGGGCGCGTAGCGGGAAGGAGGCAACGGCTTCATTCGGCTTCTCTTTGATCGACAGGTATCCGCTGGTTGTCTGCCATATCCCCGTACGCTGTCCTAGGTGTGAGCTTTCTGGAGGTTGTCCATTGGACCTGACCGGTGAGATTGGAGTTGACACGCTTCAGCACCCACCGGAGGGTCCGAATGGACATTCCACAAGATGCCCGTCTGACGCCGCCGCGTCGAGAGAATGGCGCTGTCGGTTATTGAAGGCCGTTTTCCAAAATCCTGCTGCGCGGACGTATGGTGTGTCGAGCAAGATCGCCGTTTCATGGCCCCAGCACGGCGTCGTGGAGCACGATGCAGATGCGCTTCTAGACCTTACCCTCGCGGTTAGATGACGTCGCTTGGGTCGACCGCGCTCCTGACGGCTTCCGGCTGTTCATGCTCAGGCTCGGGACGCCTCGAACGGCAGCTATACTGTAAATCGTCCCCGAAACTTGCCCGTCGGCAATCGGCCCCGATCCGGTCAGTTGACCGACCTACTCAGTCTCTTTGGACGTGTACTGTTCACACAGAGGCGTGTCCGATCTTTCGCTGGACCCGTTCAACGGCGCGCTGCGCTATCCGATAGTGCAAAACCGTTTCAAAAACCGTTTCAGTTTGCCGATTTGAAACGGTGCGTTTCGACTAAGCTCTTGAAATAACTGGCGCGCCCGAAGAGATTCGAACTCCTGACCCCCAGATTCGTAGTATGTTTTTGGCCCCATCGGCAGGTCCGATCGGCTACGTCACCATACTTTTTGATTTGACACAATATGCTGATTTTGCTAGAATTTTTCGTAATCTGTCGTGTTTTAGCGTAGTTCGACCGCCTTAATTTTCGCCAGACACTTCCCCAGACTAAACCCAGACTAAAAAATTGGAGGTCCGAAATGGCCGACAACCGGCGACTTCTCACCGACAAGGCGATCGCACGCCTGCCCTATGCAACCGACAAGCAATACAAGGTGCGAGACACCGAACTTCCCGGCTTCTTCGTGCTCGTCGGAAAGAAGAAGAAGACCTTAATGGCGCAAGGGGAGTTCTGGCGCGATGGCGTCCGGGAGTTCGCCGCGCAGGTGAAGCTCGGCGAGTGTGGGGATTTGACGACGCGCGAGGCTCGCAGCAAGGCGAAGGTGGAGATCGGCTCCATTGCGCGCGGAGAGCGGCCTGGTAACGAGCAAAAGATCAATCCCGGCGCCGTCACGCTTCGCAAAGCGTGGGAGCGGTATCGGGACGGCCACATGATCCGCAAGGGCCGAGACGCGCGCACGATCGAGAACTATCGCGATCATATGGATCGGCTGTTCGAGGATTGGTTGGACAAGCCGCTCGCTAGGCTCGGCCGGCAGCCGAAGCTCGTAGCGGACCGTCACGACAAGATCAGTCAGGAGAATGGCCCCTATATAGCTAATGGGGCGATGCGGAGCCTGCGCGCCGTCTACAACCACGCACGGAAGACCAATCCCGATCTGCCACCAGTCAACCCAGTAATGGCGATCGACTGGAACACGGAACAGCGCCGAAACACGGGCATGGGTGCGGGCGACACGGAATCGTGGTTCGTGGAGTTGACGGCTTTGACGAATCCGATCCGCCGCGAGTTTCATCTGATGGTGCTGCTGAGCGGCTCGCGGCCTACCGCGCTGAAGAATGTGCGGATTGAGCACATCGACTTCCGCAGTCGGTTGCTGCACATCCCTAAACCGAAGGGCGGTGTGAAGAAGGCGTTCGATATTCCGCTGTCTCGGCCGATGATCCGCTGCATCCTGCGATCGATCCGGGCCGGCCGCATCCTCTATCCCGACCAGGCCGAGTTCTGGCTGTTCCCCGCCGACAGCGACAGCGGACATCTGATCGAGCACAAGGAAGAGCGGGACGTACTCACTAAGTGGGGCAACGACCTGCGCCAGAGCTACCGGACGCTGGCGCAGGTGGCCGGCGTATCGGAACTCGACATCCATCTGTTGATGAACCACTCGCTGCCTGGTGTAAACGCTGGCTATATTACTCGTGACAGCCTGCTGCGCGACCATCTGCGCAAGCAGCAGGAGCGCATCTCGAAAGTCATCATGGACAGCGCTAGGGGCAAGGCCGACGGACCGAACCTGAGTTGGTTCCATGAGGCAAAGGTGGCCACATTGCCAGTGATGCCCGAAGGGGAGTTGAGGGCGGCGGCCTAATCGAACGAAACGGTGGCGCGTGCCATCGTTGGATGTCTCTACCGCGCCGTTGGCCACGACGAGTACGGCGCGCTTCGACACCTGGGTTCTGGTTAAACGGCACAGACAAAAGCGACCCTAACGGATCGCTTTCTGCAGTGTCGCCGAAATAGATTACTGCGGGGGCCCGCATCCACCAATATCGACATTTGTTGGAAGTGATCATATGACTCGCAAAGACGTTTGAATCAGATTGAATTATGATCGCTCTGAGGCCCATCTCAGTTTTTCCGGCGCGCAGCGATGCATTTGACCTCTGAAGCGGGCAGAAGACGATTTCTACCGGACAACGCCATACATCCATGTCGGTATCGCGTTGCAGATTAGGTCCGGCGGGTGCTGTGAGATGACGATCTTGGCGCTGCGCTCGTCAGGATCCGCTATGAGGGCGTTGCTTCGGAAGTCTTGTCGGCCATGAGCGTCGCGAAGAATAGACGGCGATGAGCGGCCCGCTACCCCGCGACTATAGCCGCGGGGAGGGAGGAGAGTCGTCCGCCGCATCTGAAGCGGACCAGCGCCCGACGATCTAGTTACCTGCTTGAAGTTGGGCGCGCACTTCGCAGGTCCGGGTGTTGGAACCCACCATGGATGGGATTGCGGCCAAACTCGATGAAAGCTTCTCAAAATCTGCCGTTGTTCGGTTTTGCAGACCGCGGACGCGCACGCGACTATTGCCGAAGCTGCTACGGCCTCGGCCGTCGAAGGCTTCGTGGCAGAGGTCTATCGCCGAAATGGATAGCTCCCCGTTCGAGCAGTTGCCCTTCCGCATCGATGACGAGCGAAAGGCGGGTGTTGCGGAAGAAGAAAGTCAACCGGCGGCGACCCTCGTCTTCGTTGATCCCCGTTTCGCAGATGCTGGTGATCTCACCGAGACGTATCAGCTCCGGGATCTGCGCCGCCTCAAGTCCCAGACCCATGGCCACGACCGAGGCGTCGATCTCGACCGCCTCCGGCGTGACAGCGGCGACGGCCGGAAGGTCCTCGGCCCTCATTGCGGTTCTCCCTGACCATCGATGCGCTGACCGGCGCCTGCACCGAAGGCAGCGAGCCAGTCCTCCATCAGCC
>JBDRCE010000024.1:0-2186 GCA_043822005.1 Pseudomonadota bacterium
TTGAGCGTACACGGCCGCCGCCTCAGCATGCCAAGCACCTCGTCGCGCGTCGCCGCGAAGTCGTGCTGCACGTGAATGTCCTCGGCCCCCGCTGCGACCGACGCCTTCGGGCCAAACAGCGGACACAGCTTCGCGAGGTCCTCAGGCGCAACGGCCAATGCGCCCGCTTCGGCCGTCGGGCGGACGGCCGTGTTCAAGTGGATCAGGTCCGGCCGGATACGCCGGATATGTTCGTTGAACCGTTCCACGTCCGCTTCGGCGTCGTTCAACCCCTTCAGCAGGAAGACCTCGAGCCACAACTGCCCGGAGAACTCCCGCCGGAATTGCACCAGACCGTCGACCAGCCGCCTGAATTCAATGCTGGCGTGTGGCCGGTTGATCCGCTCGAACAACTCCGCATTGGGTGCGTCCAGCGAAGGCAGCACCACGTCGACCAACGCGGCATCCCGGCGCACAGTCTCACGGTAGAACAGCGACCCATTGGTCAGCAACGCGACCGGAATGTCCGCGAGTTTCTTAATCCGGAAGATGATCTCGTCGAGGTTAATATGAAGCGTTGGTTCGCCCGAACCGGCGAGCGTGACATAGTCCGGCCGGTCTCCCTTCGCCAAGGCCACACGAACGTCTTCGATGAGTTCGTCCACCGGGACGTACTCGCGCCGCTCAGTCGTCTTGATCGTGGTCGGTCCGAGCTGGCAGTAGATGCAGTCGAACGAGCAAACCTTGAACGGGACCAGGTCGACGCCCAGGGACCGCCCCAGCCGCCGCGACGGCACCGGGCCATAGACGTGTGTCTGCCTGTTCTCAGCCACTGTTGCCTCCAAAGGTCATCACCGTTCCGGTCCGGCAACGAAGGAATGCCCCGGGGAACTCCCGTTCGAACAACTTGACGGCCTTCTCACCGGTGCAGTGGCACGGCGCAATCCGGTCGAAACCGAACTTCCGCAGCGCGTCCACCGTCTTCTTTAACCGCTCACCCGAGGCATGCAGCAGGTGCATCCCTCCGAACACCGCGTGAATCCTCTTGCCCTTTGTCAGTTTCACCGCCTGCCTGAGCGTGTTGACGATCCCGGCGTGCGCACAGCCCACCACAACCACGATGCCTTCGTCGACCTCGAAGAAGATCGCCTGGTCGTCGGGAAACCGGGCCGAATTATCGGGCTCGAAATCCGAGACGCGCGCCACCTCGCCCGTCGTCCGGATCCCCGGCACGACGATCTCCGAAGCGCGGGAGAGCATCACGCGCCGCCCGGAACAATCGATCCCCGCTGCCGGGTGCGCGTAGATCCTTGCGTTTCTCGCAAGCTTCATCACGTCGGCCAGGCCGCCGGTGTGGTCGTAATGGCCGTGACTCAGCACGATTGCGCCCGCTTCGGAAAGATCGATGCCGAGCGTTTCCGCGTTGTCGCACACCAACCCAGAGGCGCCGGTGTCGAACAGCACCTTCGAGTCGCCCGCCTCGATCCAGACCGAGAATCCATGCTCGGCCTCGAGGCCGGCGCGGTCACTCGTGTTCTCCACAAGCACCGTTGCTTTTACTTGGCCAAGCGGCATTGTTATGACCTTTGTCAGTGATCGCAGATGTTGCCCCCGGTTTCGAGCGTTCCGTCAAGGTATGCCGCAACGAGTTCTTCGGGTGCGGCTGCCGGCGCTCCGACGACAACCTTAATGCCGTTCTCGCTGAACAGGGCCTGCGCCCGGCTTCCCATGCCGCCCGCGATGATGACTTCGGCGCCATTCCGGCTCAGCCAGGCGGGCAACGCGCCCGGTTCGTGCGCCGGCGGAACGGCCTTTATCGATTCGCCAACGGTCCGTGTCTCCGGGTCAACATCGATGAACGCAAACTCCTCGCAATGGCCAAAGTGCGCGCTCAAGACGCCGTTCACGAGCGGTACGGCATATCGCATATCCTTACTCCTTTGCTCTTGTTGCGCGCTCGACAGCCGCGCGAAATACCTCAACTCCGGGTCCGGGATTCTCCAACGTAATAAACGGCCGGCCGGCGTCGCCGCTGTCGGACACCCGCGGCTCAATTGGCACCTTACCGAGGAACGGCACACCCATCTCGCCGGCCATCTTCTCGCCTCCGCCCGAACCGAACACATCCGTGACCTCACCGCATCCGGGGCACACAAACCCGCTCATGTTCTCGATCACGCCGAGCACGGGCAGCGACAGTTGCCGGC
>JBDRCE010000025.1:0-80853 GCA_043822005.1 Pseudomonadota bacterium
GGGTGGCACAGACCAGGGGGTAGCGACTGTTTATCAAAAACACAGGGCTCTGCGAAGTCGCAAGACGACGTATAGGGTCTGACGCCTGCCCGGTGCTGGAAGGTTAAGAGGAGAGGTGCAAGCTTTGAATCGAAGCCCCAGTAAACGGCGGCCGTAACTATAACGGTCCTAAGGTAGCGAAATTCCTTGTCGGGTAAGTTCCGACCTGCACGAATGGCGTAACGACTTCCCCGCTGTCTCCAGCAGAGACTCAGTGAAATTGAATTCCCCGTGAAGATGCGGGGTTCCTGCGGTTAGACGGAAAGACCCCGTGCACCTTTACTATAGCTTTACACTGGCATTCGTGTCGGCATGTGTAGGATAGGTGGTAGACTTTGAAGCTAGGGCGCCAGCTCTGGTGGAGTCATCCTTGAAATACCACCCTTATCTATATGGATGTCTAACCGCGACCCGTTATCCGGGCCCGGGACAGTGTATGGTGGGTAGTTTGACTGGGGCGGTCGCCTCCCAAAGAGTAACGGAGGCGCGCGATGGTGGGCTCAGAACGGTCGGAAATCGTTCGCTGAGTGCAATGGCATAAGCCTGCCTGACTGCGAGACTGACAAGTCGAGCAGAGACGAAAGTCGGTCATAGTGATCCGGTGGTCCCGTGTGGAAGGGCCATCGCTCAACGGATAAAAGGTACGCCGGGGATAACAGGCTGATGACCCCCAAGAGTCCATATCGACGGGGTTGTTTGGCACCTCGATGTCGACTCATCGCATCCTGGGGCTGGAGCAGGTCCCAAGGGTATGGCTGTTCGCCATTTAAAGCGGTACGTGAGTTGGGTTCAGAACGTCGTGAGACAGTTCGGTCCCTATCTGCCGTGGGTGTAGGAATATTGAGAGGATCTGTCCCTAGTACGAGAGGACCGGGATGGACGTATCTCTGGTGGACCTGTTGTGGCGCCAGCCGCATAGCAGGGTAGCTATATACGGACGGGATAACCGCTGAAGGCATCTAAGCGGGAAACCCACCTCAAAACGAGTATTCCCTGAGAGCCGTGGAAGACGACCACGTTGATAGGCCGGGTGTGGAAGCGCAGCAATGTGTGAAGCTTACCGGTACTAATAGCTCGATTGGCTTGATCATTCTCATTACTCATGCCCATCTATGGGTAGGCATAAAATTCCAGCTTCTCGAAACAACATGCACTTCGCTGACCTGGTGGTTATGGCGGAGCGGCTGCACCCGATCCCATTCCGAACTCGGCCGTGAAACGCTCCAGCGCTGATGGTACTTCGTCTCAAGACGCGGGAGAGTAAGTCGCTGCCAGGTCTGCAAAGCGCATGTTGTCAATCTTCTCCTTACGTATGCCCGCCTTGAAAGGCGGCTATCGGGCCGCGCGAGCGGCCCTTGTCATTCGGAGCATCTGGTTTTGTATAGGCGTCATGCCTATATGAAGAAGGTGACGCGGGGTGGAGCAGCCCGGTAGCTCGTCAGGCTCATAACCTGAAGGCCGCAGGTTCAAATCCTGCCCCCGCAACCAACCACAAGATATCAGCGGCCTATGCCACTGCAAGGCGCCCAGGAGGCGCCTTTTTTGCGTTGCGATACAGTTCGACGCATTCCCCCAAAGATCCTATTCCGTCCCGACCATCCGCGATCACTCTGTTCGACACCAGTGCGGCACGGGATGGGTCCTCAAGCGTGAGGACGAGTACAGTCACGGCACATGACGCTTTTTGATCTTGATCAACGCACATTCCCCAACTCCCTCTACCGTTCAAAGCTGTGCCGTGTGGCTCGGAAGGAGCATATAATGGACAAGGATCGGGTGATCGGTTCCGCGAAGGTCGTCAAGGGAAAGGTCAAGGAAGCTGTCGGCAAGGTGGTTGGTGATGCCAAGCTTGAGGCTGAGGGCAAAGCTGACAAGGTCGAAGGCAAGATTCAGAACGCCGTCGGCGGCGTGAAAGATGTGTTGCGTGGCAAATAGCTCGCAGGGCGTTGCGTCGCGGCACCTGCGTTTGTGCCGCGATGCAGTGGCGGCGAAACTATCAGCGTGCAGCCAGCAGGCGTCAGGTCGCGCAATAGGTCGGGTGCAATGAGTCGCAACGCTCTTTACTTCGTGATCGGCCTGCTCGTCGCAGGTGTCGTCGTTGTCGGCTACCTTTATTACCAGGAGAGTCGCAGCGGCATCGACATCAAGATCGGCGAGGACGGCATCACGATAGACGGGAACTAGCCGACCCGGTTTCTGAATGGCGACCGGTGGAGTGCATCCCCGAGGACTGGCCATCAGCCGGGTCGCTGTCGGGATTGGTCAACAGATCGGCAGGGTCCTGCCAACGGAGAGAGCGTTATGTCACTCGGTACCATTCTTCTCATCCTTCTCGTCATCTTCCTCCTCGGTGGCTTCAGCGGTCGCTTCGGCGGATATGGCTACGGCTTCGGGCATGGCGGGGTCGGCGTGATTGGGGTCCTGATCATTATCCTGCTTGTACTGGTCCTCACCGGACGCCTCTGAGCCACCAAGGCTCAGCTTCGCGGCAGGGGGCGGCTCATCGGTGCGTGCCAGCACGGTATCTGGCACCTCGGCGGCATGCCGCAGCCTTCGCTAGGTCATCCCAGCCGCGCCGCTACGCTTGCGACGCGTTTCCGTCGGCTACGACCTGAAAGTCGCAGGATCAAATCTCGCCCCGCAATCGAATATGAAATCGGCCCGCCTTGTGCGGGCCGTTTGCGTTTTGGGGTCCGGTCACCCCGGGCGCTTCGGCGAAAGCGTCAGATCGTCCAGGCTGCACCCGCTTTCGCCCGCTCGCAAAAGGCGCGGGCGCTTTCGCGGGCCTGGTCGGCCACGAGCTGGATGATCTTCTGGTGGGTCGAGGACTGATAGGTCGCGACGATGGGCATCGGCGGGAACCATTTCGACACGTTCATCGGCACGAGCAGCCCGGTCTTGAGTTCGCGGTCGATGGTGACGGTTGGCAGGGCCGCCACGCCGAAGCCGTCGATCACCAGATTGATGATCGCAAACAGCGAATTGGAGCTCGTCATCTTCGACGCCAGCACCCGCTCGTCCTGGAAGTAAGGTGCGATCTGGCGGTAGGGCGGCGTATCGCGCGGAAAGGTGATGATCGGCATGCGGGCCAGATCGTCGACGCTGTACGTCGCATGCTCGTCGATCAGCTTCGGCGCGCCAGCCCAGATCATCTGCCAGACGCAGGCGACGAAGCTGCGAAACCCGTCGCCGATTGCCGGATCGAGGCAGAAGATCAGGTCGAACTTGCCCTTGCCCATGTCGTGCACGAGATCCTTGGTGCCGTCGACGGTCAGTTCGATGCGCAGATTGGGCGCGATGTCGCGCAGCGTCTCGATCAGATGCGGCATCCAGGTCGAGGCGACCGAATCGATCGCGCCGATGCGGACATTCGCCATCTGGCCGACATAGCCCGCCTTCAGTTCAGCCTCGAGATCCTGCAGGCTTTCGACGACGTGCTGGAAGACCTCCAGCACGCGCTCGCCTTCTGGCGTCAGGCGAAATTCGCGGTCGCCGCGGTGAATGAGCTTGCAGCCATATTCGGACTCAAGCTGCGAGAGACGCGAGGAAATCGCGGGCTGGGTCGTGTTGAGCTCCTGCGCGGTGCGGCCGAAATGCCGGTTTCGGGCGAGTACGAGAAACGTCATCATGTCGAGCGTGCGCATGATGGACGCTCTACCAGCAACTCTCTTCCGG
The DNA here is from genome assembly GCA_043822005.1 of Pseudomonadota bacterium. Taxonomy (GTDB): domain Bacteria; phylum Pseudomonadota; class Alphaproteobacteria; order Rhizobiales; family Rhizobiaceae; genus Mesorhizobium_A. The sequence goes on from JBDRCE010000025.1 coordinate 3,715, forward strand.
CGCAGTACCTTGCCGGTCATGGGAGTGCTCCCGGGATTTAGCGGGCGATGACCCGGATCCTCTCCGGCGCGATCGTCAGCGTCACGCGCTGGCCGGGCTCGAAGACCGTGTCGTTCGGCGCGAGAACACGAACCGATTGGCCGGCGAGCGACACCACGTATCGGCTGCGTGCACCGAGATAGACGCGCGTGCGGACCTCAGCGTCGGGTCCGTCTCCGGCGATAGCCAGGTGGATGTCCTCCTGACGGAGCGCGAGGCGGACGTCGCCGCGGGCCGGTTCGCCCGTCGCGAGCGGCAAGCGCTGTCCGTCGGCGAGTACGGCGACCGGCGTTCCGCCCGAAACCTCGATCGTCGCCGGCAGAATGTTCGCCGAACCGAGGAAGTTCGACGCGAACTCAGTTGCCGGCCTGTCGTAGATCGCCGCCGGCGAGCCTTCCTGCTCGATGCGGCCGTTGTTGAGCAGCACGATGCGGTCGGACAGGCTGAGCGCCTCTTCCTGGTCGTGGGTGACGAAGATCGTCGTCAGTCCGAGGCGCTTGTGGATTTCGATCAGTTCCACCTGCATGTCTTCGCGCAGCCGCGCATCGAGATTGGACAACGGCTCGTCAAGGAGCAGGACTTTCGGGTTCGAGACGATGGCGCGCGCCAGCGCCACCCGCTGCTGCTGGCCGCCCGAGAGCTGGCGCGGCCTGCGCTCGGCGAGGGCGCCGAGCTGGACGGTCTCCAGCACCTTCCTGACGCGCTCATCCTGTTCCTCGCGGGAGCCGATGCGGCGCATGCGCAGGGGGAAGCGAACATTCTCCGAGACGGACAGATGCGGCAGCAGCGCGTAGGACTGGAACATCATGGCGATGTCCCGGTCCTCCGGCGGCAGTCCGGTTACGTCGTGGCCGTCGATGTGGACGCTTCCGGACGTCGTGCTCTCCAGGCCGGCGACGATGCGCAGCAACGTCGTTTTGCCGCAACCCGAAGCGCCGAGCAGGCTGACGAATTCGCCCGGCTCGACATCGAGCGTGATGCCGTGCAGCACGGCCACCTTGCCGAACGACTTCCGGATCGCGTCGAGTTTTACTGCAGGCAAGGTCAAGTCTCCGCGAAGTTCCTGATGCCGAGCAGCCGATCGATGCAGAAGATCAGGATGACGGTGATGGCGATCATGATCGTCGAAACGGCCGCGACCGAAGGGTCAGGGCTGAATTCGAGCTGGCCGTAGATCTGGACGGGAAGCGTCGTCAGTCCCGGCTTGCGCAGGAACAGCGAAAGGACGGCTTCGTCGAACGAGACGTTGAAGGCGAAGAAAGCGCCGGCGGCGAGGCCGGGCGTGCACTGCGGCACGACCACGAGCCAGAGCCGCTGCAGGCGCCTTGCGCCCATCGTGCGCGCCGCCTCCTCGAGGAAGGGGTCGGACTCGGACAGGACGGCGAGCGTGGTGCGGATGACATAGGGAATGGCGACGACGGTATGTCCGAGCCACAGGGTCAGGAAATTCACCGGCCCGAAGAGCGAACTCCACAGCATCAGCATGCCGATGGCGTAGATGATGGTCGGCAGGACTAGCGGCGACAGGAACACCGCCGACAGGGCCTGCGAGCCGGGCAGTTGCCTGCGGTGGATGGCGATCGCGGCCGCGCCGCCGGTCAGCGTCGCGCTCACGGTGACCAGAAGCGCGATCTTCAAGCTCGTCCAGCCGGCCGAAAGGTATTCGGGCGAGGACAGCACCTTGCGATACCACTCGAGCGACAGCCCGTCCGGTGGGAACTGGACGAACTGGCTGGCGCTGAAGGACGCGCCGGCGACCACGACCAGCGGCGCCAGGAGGATCAGCGCCGTCAGGATCAGGAAGACGACGCTCGCTGCCCTAAGCCAGGTGGGAACGGCCCTAACCATGGCTGCGCCCCGTGACCTTCATGTAGGGGATCAGCACGAGGATGACGCCGACGAAGAGGATGACGGCCTGCGCCGCCGCGAACGGCCAGTCGAGCGTCTGCGTCACCGAACTGTAGATCGACGCGGCGAGCACCTCGATGCGCGATCCGCCGAGCAGGCTGGGCGTCACGAAGGAGCTGGTCGACAGCGTGAAGGCGAGAAGCGAGCCTGCGACGATGCCGGGCAGCGCCAGCGGCAGGATCACCGTCCGCAGCGTCTGGAGGAAAGAGCAGCCCATGGTGCGCGCGGCCTCCTCGAGCCTCGGGTCGATGCGCGTGATCACGCCGAGGATCGACAACGCCATGAACGGCAGCAACACCTGGACCATGCCGATGATGATGGCCGTCTCGGTCTGCATCAGCGAGAAATTGCGCCTGACGAGACCGAGGTCGCGCAGCAGCTCGGGGATCAGCCCGGATCGCGAGAGAAGCACCATCCAGCCGAAGGTGCGCACCACGACGCTGGTCATCAGCGGCAGGATGACGATGACGATGAGCCAAAGCCGCAGTCGTGGTCCGACGCGCGCCATGATGTAGGCGAGTGGAAAGCCGATGACGGCGCAGATAGCCGTGATGATCAGCGACAGGCGCACGGTGCGCCACAGGATGCCGAGATAATAGGGATCGCCGAGAAACCGAGCGAAATGGGCGAGCGTCGGGCCATCCGGCCCGGCGACGCTGAGCGTGAGCATCTGGAAGATCGGCAGGAAGAACGCCAATGCCAGAAGCAGAAGCCCGGGCAGAATGAGCAACAGGTTTTCAGTACGATCGCTCACCCGCCCGGGCTCCTTCGAAGGCTTACTGCGCGATGGTCTTCTTCCAGGCCTCGACCCACGCGGCGCGATTCGCCTCGATCGTCTTGGGGTCGAAGCGGATCAGACCCTTAACGCTGTCTTCGCCATAGGCAACGTCCGCCGCCACTTCCGGCGACAACTGCGTCTTGGAATTGGTGGGCGTATAGCGCAAAGCGTCGGCGAAACAGGTCTGGGCGGCCGGCGAGATCGACATGTCGATGAACTTCAGCGCCAGATCGGTATTGGGCCGGTTCGCGACCAGGCTGGCGGTGATGTAGCTGGCCGGCGTTCCCTCTGAGCCCTGGACGAACTTGGCCGGAAGTCCCGCCTTGCGCAGCGTGTATGCGTAGTCGGACGCATAGGGCGCGACCCAGGCGTCGTTCTGGGCGAACTCCTGCTGGATTTCGGGCGACTTCGACACGACGACCGCGCCGCCGTCGATCAGCTTCTTCACCGTATCGAGGCCGGGCTGGATGTTGGCGAGATCGCCGCCCTGGACCTGGTTGAGCATCAGGAAGCCCAGCATGCCGTAGCCGTTCGAGATGTCGGTCAGCACCAGGTGCTCGCCGATGGCGGGGTCGAGCAGGTCCTTCCAGCTGGTCGGCGCCTTCGGTGCCTTCTCGGAATTGTAGACCAGGCCGATGGCCGCGATCGAATAGGCCGGGCCTTCGCCCTTGGCGAGGTTTGCCTTGGCGAAGTCGTAGAGGTCGCCGGCATTGGAGAGCTTGGCCGCATCGATCGGCGCGAGCAGGCCCTCGGCCGCGCCGACGATCTCCTGGCCGCCGGAGAAATGGATGACGTCGAACTGCGGCGCGTCCTTCTGGGCGCGCAACTGGGCGAACGCGTCGGCCGAATAGGCCGTGACGATCTGGACCTTCGCGCCGGTCTCCTGCTCGAACGGCGTGATGATGCACTTCTTGTGCGCTTCCTCGTAGGCGCCGCCGAACGAGTTGATCGTCAGCGTCTTGTCCTGGGCGAGTGCTGCGCCGGCGGTGAGAGCGATAGCCGACACGCCGAGAATGGTGGTCTTGAATGCTGATTTCATGGAATTCCCCTTTCTTGCTTCTATCGTATCTAGGACAGGCGGCCGATTTCGACGACCTTGGCGCCTTCGGTGCGGATGAGGCGGCATTGCGCGGCAATGCCGTCGAGATTTTCGGTCATGCGGCCGAAATAGGTGCAGGAAATCCAGCCGGTCGGGCCGAAGGTGCGCCCGCCGGCGGCGTAGAACAGGCCGATTTCCCAGAACTCGGTCGGATCGATCTTGAAGAAGTTTTTCGGCTGATAGAACCACAAGAGTTCGCCGGGATCGGGAAGAACCGTCTGGTTCTCCGGCGGCAGCTTGGTCGGGTCGAAATTGCGGTTCTCTTCCGGCAGCCCCATCATGATTTCCGGACCGGAGAACATGGCGTGAGTGGCAGGCCAGCGGACCGGCTTCTCCAGAGCGCCCCAAAGCGCCTTGCAGGTCTCGGGGGCATTGTCCCAATAAAGAGTTATGATGCCCGTGACGTCGCTGTCCACGAATTTGAGGTAGAGCTTCCGATCTGGCATTGGCCTTCCCATGCGTTGCAGAAGGCGGCATTTCCGGGCACTTCCGCGGAGTTGTCCAATTCCAAATCGGAATTTTGGTTATCAAGTATTTTTATCGTGAACATTGGAAGCCTCCCCATGACCGGCGGAGTGAGCCTGCAACGCGGCCGTGCCTGATCGACGGCGGCGACCCGCTGCGCGAGATCACCTTGCCGCGACAGGGCTTGCGCCGGGTGTCCGCCGGGCTACCTTGGGCTGAGGAGACCGTCCATGACCGAGCCGACCGACGAGACGAAACTCACCCGCACCAAGCGCAAATGGGCCGCCGAAGGGAAGTTCCTGACCGGCAAGATCGTGCGTGGCGAGCACGAGCGGCTGCCGCCCGGCCAGCACCTGGTGCGCGACTGGCCGATCCTCGACCTCGGCACCACGCCGCGGGTTTCGGAGGACAATTTTCGGCTGGACGTGACCGGCGCCGTCGAGCATCCGGCGAGCTGGAATTTCTCCCAGTTCAAGGCGCAGCCGCAGTCCGACTTCGTCACCGACATCCACTGCGTGACGACCTGGTCGCGCTACGACAACCGCTGGCAGGGCGTCGCGACGCGAGACCTCCTCGACGTCGTCATGCCGAGGCCGGAAGCGCGCTTTGTCGAGCTGTATTCCAGCGACGGCTACACGACCAACCTGACCATCGAGGACTTCGCCGCCGAGGACGCGATCATCGCCCACAGCTGGGAAGGCAAGCCGCTGACGCGCGATCATGGCGGACCCGTCAGGCTGGTCGTGCCACATCTCTATTTCTGGAAAAGCGCCAAGTGGTTGAATCGCATCCATTTCCTCGACCGCAACAAGCCCGGCTTCTGGGAACGCAACGGCTATCACGACCGCGGCGACCCGTGGGAAGAGGAGCGCTATTCGTGACGCCCGCCGAATGGTATCGCGTCTCGGATGCCGGCCACGGCGTGACCCGCATCACCGAGCCTTTTGTCGACCCCTACTACAGCGCCAATCTCTATTTCGTGCGCGGCCGCGACCGCGACCTGCTGGTTGACGCCGGGATGGGCATCTTGCCGCTCCGGCCCGTCCTGCCGTTGACCGAAGGCAAGCCGGTGCTGGCGCTCGCTACGCATATCCATGTCGATCATGTCGGCGCGCTACATGAGTTCGCCGACCGCGCGGGCCTCGCCGCTGAAGCTGCGCTATACGACACGATGCCCGACGACGCGACCTATGCCGAGGAGTATCGCGAGCGGGAGATGCCGGTGACGAGGTCGCCTTCCCCGGGCTGGAATATCGCGGACTACCGCCTCGAACCTGCGCCGCTGACGATGCTCCTGAAGGAGGGCGACCGCGTCGACCTCGGCGACCGGTCGTTCGCCGTGCTCGAACTGCCGGGCCATTCCCCCTGCATCGCGCTGTTCGACGAAGCGAATGGAATTCTGTTCGCGGGCGATGCGATCTATGACGACCAGCTTCTCGACGACATGCCCTGCAGCGACAAGGTCGCCTACCGCGCGACGATGCGCCGGCTGATCGACGAGGTCGACGCGAGGATCGTCTTCGGCGGCCATGGCGACCCGTTCGGCGGGGCGCGTATGCGCGAGATCGCGCGGGAGTATCTTGCAAGGACGTCCGGAAGCTGACGCTCGCTGCTAGTCGGGAAATGTCTCTTCGTCATGCGCGATGTCATTGGAAACGACATGATCGAATGACGTGTGAGCGAGCAGCTTAGGCATGACCGCCCAGAGATCGCGCATGCGGTCAGTATCTTCGTGCAGCCTGTGCGCTTCCTCGCTAATGAATGCCTCGGCCAGCAACATCCGGTCGGGATGGTCGGGCAGCGGCACCAGTTCGAAATAGAGGCAGCCTGGCTCCTTGCGGCTCTCCTCGGCGTGGAGCCGCGCGGCCTCGATGAAGTCCTCGCGTTTGCCCGTCTTGGCAGTGAGGAAACCGACGATCAGCTTCATGGAGACGCCCTGTACGTGCTGTCCTTCGTGAAATCTGCATCGGACCAAGCAGCGGCGCAAGGAGGCGGGTCCTCTGCGGGGTGACGACCCGACAGAAAAGTCACTTTACTTCCTGAGAGCTCGGTGGATTGATCGACGGAGTGGAGATTTCCTATGACACTCGAAACCTGGCTTGCCTTCGCCGCTGCTTCGGCGGTGCTGCTGGTCATTCCCGGCCCGACGATCCTGCTCGTCGTGTCCTATGCGCTGGGGCAGGGTTGGCGCACGGCGCTGCCGATGGCCGTCGGTGTTGCGCTCGGCGATTTCACCGCCATGACCCTGTCGATGCTCGGCATCGGCGCGTTGCTGATGGCCTCGGCCACGCTGTTCACCGTGCTCAAGTGGATTGGTGCGGCCTATCTTATCTGGCTCGGCATAAAGTTGTTCCGGGCCGGCGGGACCCTGGGCGCCGAGCCGCGGCGCGATGCGGCGAGTGCGGCAAAGATGCTGGCGCATGCATGGTTGGTGACCGCGCTGAACCCAAAGAGCATCACCTTCTTCGTTGCCTTCCTGCCGCAGTTCCTCGACCGCCATGCCGACTTCTGGACGCAGATGGCAATCTTCGAGGCAACGTTCCTCGTCCTCGCCTTCTGCAATGCCTTTGGTTACGCGCTGGTGGCGGCCCGCGCTCGCAGCGTCTTCTCCAGCGAGCGCGCGATCCGCATCTTCAACCGCACCGGTGGCTCGCTGCTGATCGGCGCCGGGGTTGCAACGGTGGCGATGCGGCCGACCGTCTAAGCTGAGAAACCGGTAGGAGAACGAACATGCTCGAATACAGGGTCGAGGCACGGCGGGTCGATTCGCATGGCAGTGTCGCGACGACCAAGAGCGCCGAGATCGTCATGGACACCGACGTCAAGGGACGACCGGACGCGTTCAATCCGGCCGAACTGTTTGTCGCTTCGGTCGCTGCCTGCATGATCAAGGGCGTCGAGCGCGTCGCCCCGATGATCCATTTCGCGTTTTCCGGCGTCGAGATCCGGCTTCACGCGGTGCGGCAGGATGCGCCGCCGAAGATCGTCTCGATCGACTACGAGATCGTCGTCGACACGGACGAGGACGATCGCCGGCTCGACCTCCTTCATACCAATATCCGCAAATACGGCACGATCTCGAATACGGTCGCCGCGGCGACGAAGCTCGAGGGCACCATCCGCCGCAAGGTCTAGGCGCCGGCCGCGACGCCGCGTCGCTGGCGCGTGGTAATGCGCGAGTCTACACTTTCCGGAGACAAGCATGAGGCAATTGCGATGAAGGATAGGCTCGGCCTGGACCTGACGGGCGCGAACGAGGCGTCGATCGGGCACTATGAGCGGGGTCTGCGCCAGTTGCAGACTTTCACCGGCGATCCGGTGGCTTCGGCAAACGCGGCCATCGAGGAGACGCCTGACTTCGTCATGGCGCAGATGCTCAAGGGTTGGCTGTACGGCCTGTCGACCGACAGGGCGGCGATGGATGTCGCACGCGGAATCCATGCCTCGATCAAGGATCTGGAGATGACCGCGCGCGAAGCAGGCCATGTCGCCGCACTCGGGCGCCTGGTCGGCGGCGAATGGAACGGCGCGGGCGAAACGCTTGCCGCGGTCGCGCGCGACTACCCGCGCGACGCGCTGGCGCTGCAGGCCGGACACCAGATCGACTTCTTCACCGGCAACGCGCCGATGCTGCGCGACCGGGTCGCCACCGCCTTGCCTCACTGGGACGCCTCGATGCCTGGCTATCACGCCATGCTGGCCGCGCACGCCTTCGGGTTGGAGGAGACCGGCGACTATGCCGCGGCGGAGGCTGCGGGACGACAGTCGGTGGAGCTCGAGCCGCATGACGGCTGGGGCCAGCACGCGGTGGCGCATGTGATGGAGATGCAGTGCCGTCAGGCCGACGGCATCGGCTGGATGCGGACGGCCTTTGCCAACGGCGCCGAGGACAGCTTCATGAAGGTGCACAACTGGTGGCACCTGGCGCTGTTCCACTACGATCTCGGCCTGCACGACGAGGTGTTCGCGCTCTATGACGGGCCGATCTACGGCGACCGGTCGACGCTGGCGCTCAACATGGTCGACGCGTCCGCGCTGCTCTGGCGTCTGCATCTAGGCGGGGTGGAGGCGGGCGAGCGCTGGCAGGTGCTGGCCGACAACTGGCTGCCGCTCGCCCGGGACGGCACCTATGCCTTCAACGACATGCACGCGATGATGGCATTCGCCGCCGCCGGTCGGACGGATGCTGCGCGGACGCTGCTGGCGACGCAGGAGGCGGCGGTCGAGGCGGGCGGCGACAATGCCGGGTTCACCCGCGACATCGGCCTGCCGGCGACGCGCGGTATCCTCGCCTTCGAGGACGGCGACTACAAGGCCGCGGCCGAACTGCTCGGACCAATCCGCGCCATCGCCCACCGTTTCGGCGGCAGCCACGCGCAGCGCGACGTGATCGACCTGACGCTGATCGAGGCGTCGATCCGGTCCGGCGACGCGGCGCGGGCCCGCCAGCTCGCCGAGGAGCGCATGATCGCGCGGCCGCACAGCCCGCTGTCGGCAATCTTCCGCGACAGAGCGCAGGAGATCGCGGCGAACTGACTACTCGAGACGGACGCATCTGGCCAGACCAGAATTATTCCGAGCCACGAAAAAATTCGGTTCAAATTCTCTCCGCTTCTGGTATGGAAGAACCTGACGCAGGAGCGTCTGGCCGAACCAGGAGACGTGTACAGCACGCGCGCCGGCCGGGAGGACAAGGACACATGTATCTCGGACTGGATCTCGGCACGTCCGGCGTCAAGGCGCTGCTGATCGACGGCGGCCAGCATGTCGTCGCTTCCGCCACCGGACATCTCGACGTCACGCGGTTGCATCCCGGCTGGTCCGAGCAGGAGCCGGCGCACTGGCTGCGCGCGACCGAGGACGCGATGCTGGCGCTGAAGGCCAGCCACCCTAAAGAGGTTGCCGCGGTCAAGGGTATCGGCCTGTCGGGGCAGATGCACGGCGCGACGCTCTTGGGCGCCGCCGACGAGGTGCTGAGACCCTGCATCCTATGGAACGACACGAGGAGCTTCAAGGAATCCGCCGCGCTCGACGCGGATCCGAGGTTTCGGAAGATCTCAGGCAACATCGTCTTTCCCGGCTTCACCGCGCCGAAGCTCGCCTGGGTGAAGGCGAACGAGCCAAGGGTCTTCGCGCAGGTGCGCAAGGTGCTGCTGCCGAAGGACTACCTCCGGCTCTGGCTGACAGGCGAACACATTTCCGAAATGTCGGATTCGGCCGGCACGTCCTGGCTCGACACCGCCGCGCGGCGCTGGTCGCCGGACCTGCTCGCCGCAACCGACCTCGACGAGAGCCACATGCCGACGCTGGTCGAGGGCACCGCGCCCGGCGGCATGTTGCGCGGTGCGCTCGCGGCCCGCTGGGGCATGGGCGGAAACGTGGTCGTCGCGGGCGGGGCAGGGGACAATGCGGCGTCTGCCATCGGCATGGGCACCGTGGCTGAGGGACGCGCCTTCGTCTCGCTCGGTACCTCGGGCGTTCTGTTTGCAGCCAACGCCTCCTACCTTCCGAACCCCGAAAGCGCGGTCCACACCTTCTGTCACGCCTTGCCGGACACCTGGCACCAGATGGGCGTGATCCTCTCGGCGACGGATTCGCTCAACTGGCTCTGCGAGGTGACCGGGCGCGACGCGCAACACCTGACCGATGAGCTCGGCGACGCGCCCCGTGGGCCGGGGAAGGTGGCGTTCCTGCCTTATCTCTCCGGCGAACGCACGCCGCACAACGATGCCGCGATCCGCGGCGCGTTTGCCGGCCTCGGCCACGAGAGCGGCCGGGCCGCACTGACGCAAGCCGTGCTCGAAGGCGTCGCCTTCGCCCTGCGCGACAATCTCGAGGCGTTGCGTGCCGCCGGCACGGAACTTTCCCGCGTCACCGCGATCGGTGGCGGCTCGCGCTCGCGCTATTGGCTCGGCGTCATCGCGAACAGCCTCGGCATCGCGGTCGACATCCCCGCCGACGGCGATTTCGGCGCGGCCTTCGGTGCCGCCCGGCTTGGCCTCATCGCGGCCACCGGCGCCGATCCGCTCGTCGTCTGCACGCCGCCGGCGACGTTGGTTACCATCGAACCCGATACCGCGCTTACCGCCGCCGACCAGGATGCCTGGCGGCGCTGGCGCGACCTCTATCCTGCCATCAAGGGAGCAACCACGTGAGCACGGGATTTTTCGGCGACATCAAGCCGGTCAAGTACGAAGGTCCGGATTCGACCAATCCGCTCGCCTACCGCTTCTACAACCCCGACGAGGTGGTCGCGGGCAAGCGGATGGAGGACCATCTGCGCTTCGCCATCGCCTACTGGCACTCTTTCGCCTGGGAGGGCGGCGATCCGTTCGGCGGGCGCACCTTCGACCGGCCGTGGTTCGGCGAAACCATGGAGGCCGCCAAGCTGAAGGCGGACGTGGCCTTCGAGATGTTCACCCTGCTCGGCACGCCCTACTACTGCTTCCACGACGCCGATGTGCGGCCCGAGGGCAAGACCTTTTCGGAAAGCCTTGGCCGTTTCGAGGAGATCGTCGAGGTCTTCGCGGCCAAACAGAAGCAGACCGGTGTCAAACTTCTGTGGGGCACGGCGAACCTGTTCTCAAACCGCCGCTTCATGTCGGGTGCTGCGACCAATCCCGATCCGGACGTGTTTGCCTATGCGGGCGCGACCGTGAAGGCCTGCCTCGACGCAACCAAGAAGCTCAAGGGCGAGAATTATGTCTTGTGGGGCGGGCGCGAGGGCTACGAGACGCTGCTCAACACCGACCTGAAGCGCGAGCGCGAGCAGGCCGGCCGCTTCCTGTCGATGGTGGTCGACTACAAGCACCGCATCGGCTTCAAGGGCACGATCCTGATCGAGCCGAAGCCGCAGGAGCCGACCAAGCACCAGTACGACTACGACGTCGCCACCGTCTACGGCTTCCTCAAGGAGTTCGGGCTGGAGAAAGAGGTCAAGGTCAACATCGAGCAGGGCCACGCGATCCTGGCCGGCCATTCGTTCGAGCACGAGCTGGCGCTCGCCAATGCGCTCGGCATCTTCGGCTCGATCGACATGAACCGCAACGACTACCAGTCCGGCTGGGACACCGACCAGTTCCCCAACAATGTTCCGGAAATGGCGCTGGCCTATTACCACGTGCTGCAGGCCGGCGGCTTCAAGACCGGTGGGACGAACTTCGACGCCAAGTTGCGCCGCCAGTCGCTCGACCCGCAGGACCTGCTCATCGCGCATATCGGCGGCATGGACTGCTGCGCGCGCGGCCTGAAGGCGGCGGCCAGGATGATCGAGGACAAGGCGCTGTCCGGCCCGCTGGAGGAGCGCTATGCCGGCTGGAAGTCCGCCGAAGGCAAGGCGATCCTGTCGGGCAAGCGCACGCTGGAGGACTTGTCGGAGCGCGTGATCAAGAAGAAGATCGAGCCGCAGCCGAAGTCGGGCCGGCAGGAGTTGCTGGAGAACGTGGTCAATCGATACGTGTGAGGGAAGATAGCGATCGCGGGCAATTTCCCGTACGCCTGCCTCGCCTCGCAGCCATGCTCCCGTCGACGGCGGTGGTGCAAGAGACACCTAATCACGACCCGAGGCTCCACCCCTGCGCCTTGACCCGCTCCCGCAAAACTACCATACAAGTTTGCGCGAGCGGAGGACGGCGATGCGGCAGACTTGGCGGTGGTTCGGGCCGAAGGACAAGGTTTCGGTCGAAGATGCGCGCCAGGCGGGCGTCGAGGGCATCGTCACCGCTCTGCATCACGTGCCCACGGGAGAGGTGTGGCGTCCCGAGGACATCGAACAGCGCCAGCGCGAGGTCGCCTTCCTGCCCGACGGGTCGATGAGCGGTCTCAAGTGGGAGGTCGTCGAGAGCCTGCCCGTCTCCGAGGCGATCAAGACGCAGACCGGGCATTTCAAGGCGCATGTCGAGCACTACAAGCGCAGCCTCGCCAATCTGGCCGCCGCCGGCATCGAGGTGGTCTGCTACAATTTCATGCCGGTGCTGGACTGGACACGGACAGACCTCGCCTGGCGAATATCGCATGGCGGACGCGCGATGCGGTTCGACCTGTCCGACTTCGCCGCCTTCGACATCCATATCCTGAAGCGCAAGGGCGCTGCCGAGAGTTTCCCGGCCTATGTCGTCGAGGAGGCAGCCAGGCGGTTCGCCGGCATGAGCGAGGCCCGCAGGAAGCAGCTCGCGTCGAACGTGACGGCGGGCCTTCCCGGCGCGGTCGAGAGCTGGTCGCTGCCGGAACTCTCGGCACATCTTGCCACCTATGACGGCATCTCGCCGGAGCGGCTGCGGCGGAACCTGATCGACTTCCTCGCCGAGGTCGTTCCCGTGGCGCAGGAACTCGGGGTGAGGCTCTGCTGCCATCCCGACGATCCACCGTTCCCGCTGCTCGGCCTGCCGCGCATCATGTCCACCGAGGCGGATTATCGCGCGGTGCTGGAGGCCGTGGACATTCCCGCCAATGGCGCGACCTTCTGCACCGGCTCGCTCGGCGCTCGGCCGGACAATAATCTGCCCGCGATGGCACGCGCGCTAGCCGATCGAATCCACTTCGTTCATCTGCGCAATGTGCGGCGCGACAGCGAGGAAGTGCCGTGTTCCTTCTTCGAGGACGAGCATCTCGCCGGCCAGACCGACATGGTCGCGGTAATCGCGGAACTGCTGGCGGAGGAGAAGCGGCGGCGCGCGGCCGGGCGCAGGGATGCGGAGATCCCCATGCGGCCTGACCACGGTCAGGACATTCTCGACGACCTGAAGCGCGGCGCGCAGCCGGGCTATCCGGCGATCGGCCGGCTGAAGGGACTGGCGGAACTCCGCGGCGTCATGGCGGCGCTGAGCCATCCGGCGATGGCACGAGTGTGATGCGTCTCTCCTCCACTTCATCGCTTCCCGCCACCGTCCAAGCCCCGGCCTACGACCGCGCGGCGCGCGGGTCGGGCATCGTGCATCTCGGCACCGGCGCGTTCCACAAGGCGCATCAGGCGGTCTACACCGATGATGCGCTGGCCGAAGGCGGCGACTGGATGATCACCGGCGTCTCGCTGCGCTCGGGCGACGTTGCCGACGCGCTCAACCCGCAGGACGGCCTCTACACGCTGGTCGTGCGCGGCCAGGACGGGACGTCCGCCCGCGTTATCGGCTCGATCGCGCGCGTGCTGGTCGCGCCGCGCGAGCCGGATACGGTGATCGACGCGTTGACGGCACCTCAGACGAAGATCGTCAGCCTGACCATCACCGAGAAGGGCTACGGCGCCGACCCGAAGACCGGCGGTCTCGACCGGACACACGCCTCGATCGCGCCGGACCTCGCAGACCCGCGCCGGCCGACGGGCGCGGTGGGCTATCTCGTGGAAGCGCTGCGGCTGCGGCGAGAGCGGGGGATCGCCCCCTTCACCGCACTCTGTTGCGACAACCTCCCGCACAACGGCAAGGTGCTGAGGCGGCTGGTGAGCGAGTTCGCCGCCGTTGTCGATCCCGATCTTGGCGTATGGATCGATGCGAACGTCACCTTCCCCTCCACAATGGTCGACCGGATCACGCCGGCCAGCACCGAAACCACCTTCTCCGACGCGCTGCGGCTGACCGGCTTCGAGGACCGCGCGGCGGTGGAGACGGAGCCGTTCACGCAGTGGGTGATCGAGGACGGTTTCGTCGCCGGCCGGCCACGCTGGGAGGCAGGCGGGGCGATCTTCGCCAAGGACGTCGCCCCTTACGAGAAGATGAAGCTCAGGATGCTCAACGGCGCGCATTCCATGCTCGCCTATTCCGGCTACATTGCCAGCCATCAATACGTCCGCGACGTGATGAAGGACGCGGACCTGGCCAGGCTCGTGGCACGGCAGATGGACGCCGCGGCGCGGACGCTCGATCCGGTGCCCGGCGTCGATCTCACGGCCTACAAGGCCGACCTGCTCGCGCGATTCGCCAATCCCGCGATCGCGCACCAGACCTACCAGATCGCCATGGACGGGACGCAAAAACTGCCCCAGCGACTGATCGAACCAGCGATGGCAACGCTGCGCGCGGGCGGTTCGATGGATGCCTATGCCTTCGCGGTGGCGGCCTGGATGCGGTACTGTTTGGGCATGGACGAACAGGGCCGGACATATGCGCTGAGAGATCCGCGCGAGGCGGAGATTGCCACGCTGCTGGGCGAGGCTGGAAACTACTCCGCGTCGATCGTCGACCGGCTTCTCGGTCTGCCTGGCCTCTTCCCCGACGACCTCGCCACCGCGCCAGAGTGGCGCAAGGCCGTGCAGTCGCGGCTGGAGACGATGCTGGCGGAGGGTATGCGCAAGGCGATCGAGCGCGAGGCGCGGGCAGCTTAGACTACTGGACCACGAAATACCCTTCGATCCGCTCGGCCGCCTCACGCAGCATCGGCAGCATATCGCGGCGCATTTCCTCGACCGAGTGTCGCGCGGCCTGGGTCGACACGTTGATCGCCGCGACGGTGCGACCCGTCCGGTCGCGGATCGGCACGGCGATGGAGCGCAGGCCGAGCTCGAGTTCCTCGTCGACCAGCACATAGCCGTCGGCGCGAGCCTGACGGATCGCGGCGGCGAGCGTGGCAGGATCCGTCAGCGATTTCGGCGTCAGCGGTTTCGGAGCAGACCGGCGGGCGAAGCCGTCGATATCCGCGTTCGGCAGTCCGGCGGCGAGCACGCGGCCCATCGAGGTGCACCAGGCGGGCAGGCGCGTGCCGACATGGAGCGCCACCGAGAGGATGCGGGTCGAGCCGACGCGGGCGACATAGACCACGTCGAGATCGGACAGGACAGCCGCCGAGCAGGATTCGTTCAGCGCCTGCGATACCTCCCGCATGAAGGGCTCGGCGAACGTCCACAGTGAGGCACCGCCGATCCAACTCCGCGCGATCGAAAGCAGGCGCGGCGACAGGCGGAAGGTCCGGCCGTCCTGCAGCGCATAGCCGGAAGCGACTAGGGTCAGCAGGAAGCGGCGGGCGCCGGCGCGGGTGAGGCCCGCCGCTTCGGCCATTTCGGTCAGCGTCATGCCGTCGGGATGGGCGGCGAGTATCTCCATCACGCCGAGGCCCTTTTCCAGCGCGCCGACACGGTCGCGGTCGTGCGCTGCGCCGTCAGGTGCGGTTGACTCGGTTCGAGCGTTCATCTATTCAGTATCGCATACGAAACTTATGTTCGCAATGCGAACTTTTTTGAGATCAGCGGTGGGGGCGGGAATGGCAAGAATCTATCCCGGCATCGACAGCGCCCTGGACTGCATCGAGGACGGCATGTCCGTCATGATCGGCGGCTTCGGCGGGGCGGGCGCGCCGATCGAGCTGATCCATGCGCTGGTCGACCGCTACAAGGCCACCGGCTCGCCCGGCAATCTGACCGTCATCAATAACAATGCCGGCAACGGCGCGGTCGGCATCGCGGCGATGATCTATGCCGGCATGGTCGCGAAGATGGTATGCTCCTTCCCGCGCTCGACCGATCCGAAGGCCTTCACCGACGCCTATCTCGCAGGCCAGATCGGGCTGGAACTGGTGCCGCAGGGCACGCTCGCCGAGCGCATCCGCGCCGGCGGCGCGGGCATTCCCGCCTTCTACACGCCGACCAGCTATGGCACGCAGGTCGCCGAGGGAAAGCCGCAGGCCGAGTTCGACGGGCGGATGTACGTGCAGGAGCGCTGGCTCAAGGCCGATGTCGCGCTGATCAAGGCCGACCTCGCCGACCGCAAGGGCAACCTGACCTACCGCAAAGCCGCGCGCAACTTCTCGCCGCTGATGGCGATGGCAGCGAAGATCACAATCGTGCAGGCAAGCCGCGTCGTGGAGCCGGGCGGCATCGACCCCGAGCAGGTCGTGACGCCCGGCATCTTCGTCAACCGGATCGTCGAGGTGGCGAACCCGGTCCAGGAAGAGGCGCTGTTGCGCGCGGGAGCGAAGTGATGGCCAAGAAGCTGACCAACGCCCAGATCGCCTGGCGCGCGGCGCAGGACCTGCCCGACGGCGCCTATGTCAACCTTGGCATCGGCTTCCCCGAGATGATCGCGAAGTTCAAGCCGCAAGGCCGCGAGGTCGTCTATCACACGGAGAACGGCATCCTCGATTTCGGCGAGGCGCCGCCGGCCGGCGAGGAGGACTGGGACCTGATCAACGCCGGCAAGAAGGCGGTGACGCTGAACCCCGGCGCGTCGTTCTTCCATCATGCCGATTCCTTCGCGATGGTGCGCGGCGGACATTTGGACGTCGCGGTGCTCGGCGCCTACGAGGTGGCGGAGAATGGCGACCTCGCCAACTGGAGCACGGGACCGGGCTCGGTGCCGGCCGTCGGCGGCGCGATGGATCTCGTCCATGGCGCGAAACAGGTCTGGGTCGTCACCGACCACGTGACCAAGGACGGCAAGCCGAAACTCTTGAAGCAGTGCCGGCTGCCGCTGACCGGAGTCGGCTGCGTGACGACCGTCTTCACCAGCCTTGCCGTGATCGACATCGTCGGCGGGCATTTTCTGCTGCGTGAAAAACTGCGGGGGATTAGCCTGGACGAGTTGCAAGCCTTGACCGAGGCGACGCTGAGGGTCAATGGCACGCCGAAAGACCTGATCGTACCGGAGCTCTGAGACCATGACCGAAGCCTATATCTGCGACTATATCCGCACGCCGATCGGCCGCTTCGGCGGCTCGCTCTCGTCCGTCCGCGCGGACGATCTCGCCGCGATCCCGCTGCGCGCACTGGTCGAGCGCAACCCGGGCGTCGACTGGGCGGCCGTCGACGACGCGATCTATGGCTGCGCCAACCAGGCGGGCGAGGACAACCGCAACGTGGCGAGGATGGCCGTGCTCTTGGCAGGGCTGCCGAAGGAGATCCCCGGCTCGACGGTCAACCGGCTCTGCGGCTCGGGCATGGACGCGGTGGGGATTGCCGCGCGTGCCATCAAGGCGGGTGAGGCCGAGCTGATGATCGCCGGTGGTGTCGAGAGCATGTCGCGCGCGCCCTTCGTCATGCCCAAGGCGTCTGAAGCCTTCTCGCGCAATGCCGAGATCTATGACACGACGATCGGCTGGCGCTTCGTCAACCCGCTGATGAAGAAGATGTATGGCGTCGATTCTATGCCGGAGACTGGCGAGAACGTGGCGGAAGAGTTCGGCGTGACGCGCGAGGCGCAGGACGCGTTTGCCGTCAGGAGCCAGGACAAGGCGGTCGCCGCGCAGGCGTCGGGCCGACTCGGCCTGGAGATCACGCCGGTGTCCATCCCACAGAAGAAGGGCGATCCGGTCATCGTCACCAAGGACGAACATCCGCGCGCGGGCACGACGATCGAGCAGCTCGCCAAATTGGGCACCCCCTTCAAGAAGGAGGGCGGCACGGTGACCGCTGGCAATGCGTCGGGCGTCAATGACGGTGCCGCCGCGCTGATCGTCGCCTCGGCCGAGGCAGCGAAGAAGTACGGCCTGACCCCGATCGCGCGCATCCTCGGCGTTGCGACCGCCGGCGTCGCGCCGCGCATCATGGGCATCGGCCCGGCGCCGGCGACGAAGAAGCTGTGCGCGCGGCTCGGCCTCAAGCCCACCGACTTCGACGTGATCGAACTGAACGAAGCCTTTGCCTCCCAAGGCATTGCCGTGCTCCGCGAACTCGGCATCGCCGAGGACGCGGGGCACGTCAACCCGAACGGCGGCGCCATCGCGCTCGGCCATCCGCTCGGCATGTCCGGCGCGCGCATCACCGGCACGGCGGCGCTGCAGCTGCGCGAGACCGGCGGCAGGCTGGCGCTCGCCACCATGTGCATCGGCGTCGGCCAGGGCATCGCGATCGCGATCGAGAGGGTGTGAGCTAAAGTTCCCGCACGAAATACCGCACCGACCGCTCCCCGCCATAGATCGCGGCGGCGCCGACCTCACGAAACCCCATCGCCGCGTGAAACGCGTCCGAACCCGGATTGGGCGGGTCGGAGTTGACCTCGCAGGTGACGATTGTGTGCCCGGCGTCACGGGCCTTGTCGAACAGCAATTCGTAGAACGCGCGGGCAAAGCCACGTCCGCGCGCGTGCAGGGCCACCGCGACCCGGTCGACATAGGCGAAGCGCGGATAGCGCGCCTTGAACCAGAGGAAATTCTCGGAATCGTAGTTGGCGTCCTGGTCGAAGGCGAGGAGGAAGGCATCGGCTTCGCCCGCGCGCAGTGCGAGAAACGCCTCACCGACGAGATGCTGGAGCTTCGGCATTTCCAACCAGGAAAGTTCGCGCGCATGCTCGTTGTTGAGCGCGAGGATCGCGGGCAGCGCCTCCTCGCCGATCGGCTTGAGATCAGCCATTGGCGATGACCGCGTCGCTGCGCTGCTTCCAGGTGCCGGCCGTCTGCGGCTTTATGAATACGCCGGTAATCTCGGGGACCGCCGCGCGGACGTTGGCCTCGATGCGCTCGACGCAGGCCTCGATCTCGGGCGCCGTCAGCGTGTCCTCGAAGTCGGCACTGAGGCCGATGACGATCTGGTGCGGACCGAGATGGACAGTGAGCACGCCGTTGGCCTTGTGGACAGCGGGATCGGCCTGGACGATCTCCAGCACCTTGGCCTGGATCTCGGGCGAGGCAGGCTCGCCCATCAGCAGGCCTTTGGTCTCGCGGGCGAGGAAGATGGCGGTGCCGGCGAGGACGAGGGAGATGCCGATGGAGGCGAGGCCGTCGAGTTCGGGCATGCGCAGCAGATGCGCGCCGGTGACGCCGGCGAGCGCGATGACCAGGCCGAGCAGGGCGGCGCTGTCCTCGAACAGGACGGTGAAGACACTGGGATCCTTCGAGATCCGGACGGCTTCGAAGTAGCCGAGATCGCCCTTGGTCTTGCGGAACTCGCGCAGCGCTACATACCAGGACGAGCCCTCGAAGACGATCGACAGGCCGAGCACGACGAAGTTGATGGTCGGATTGCTGATCTCCTCGGGATCCATGATGTGGATCACGCCCTCGTAGAAGGACACGCCGGCACCAAGCGCGAAGACCAGCAGCGCGACGACGAAGCTCCAGAAATAGATCTCGCGGCCGTGGCCGAAGGGATGAGCGCGGTCGGCCGGGCGCGAGGCGCGGTGCATGCCGTAGAGCAGCAGGCCGCCATTGCCGGTGTCGACCAGCGAGTGAACGCCCTCGGACAGCATTGCCGAGCTGCCGGTGAACCACGCGGCGACGAACTTGGTCGCCGCGATCAGCAGATTGCCGGCGAGGGCCGCATAGATAACCGTCTTCGAACCGCCCTGGCTGGCCATCGATCCTCACTCTGGCGGCGGCAGCGCCTTGTCCGATTCGCACCGCGACAGCGGCAAGATCCTGCCGCCGTAGACGTTCACGATCTGCTCGCCCGAATCGTCGAGGTCGACCGAGAGACAGGCGCAGCCATAGCCGTAATTGCCGTTGGATGCGACATACTCGTTCTCGTCGAACTCGGGCAGGTTGAGCATCACCTCGTCGGAAGCCTCGATGCCTTGCGTCGCAAGCGTCCAGGTGCCGTCGCTGTCGGTCAGCCACCAGTTGCCCGGCGTCGGGTTGACGAGCCAGCCGCAGCGGTTCTCGGCGGCGCTGGCACTCGAAAGACCGGCGAAGATGAGGATGAGCGCAAGGCCGGCCCGTCTCATTGAAGCGATCCTTCATCCCATTCGCCGCGGCCCAGCATACGGACGGCCTTGACGATGCGCGTGAAGCTGTCGCGGGCCCGGGCGACGGAGTGCCGCGCGCGCAGATAGCCGTGGACGAGGCCTTTCTCCTCGAACGAGACAGCCTTGCCGCCGGCGGCACGGATCGCGTCGCGGTAGGCGGGTCCGTCGGAGGCGAGGGGATCGCATTGCGACATGACGCAGACGGTTGGCGGCAAGCCGGAGAAGTCGGTATCGCGCAGCGGTGCGAAGCCGGCGTCCTTCGACACGTCCGCGCCGCCGGTGCGGATCTTCTGGTAGAAGGCCATGTCGCGCGTGCTCAGCATCGGCGCGTCGGAATGGGTGATGTAGGAGCCTTTCGTGTGGTCGCCGCCTAGGCCGGGATATATCAGCACCTGTCCCACGGGCGCGTGGGCATGGCGGCGATGGCGCCCGGCGATCGCTGCGGCGATGTTGCCGCCGGCGGAATCACCCGCAAGCACGATGGCGCGGTCCGGATAGGTCCTCGCCGCCCATTCGAAGGCGGCGAAGCCGTCGTCGCGGTAGGCTGGATAAATGTGCTCGGGGCAGAGGCGGTAGTCGACCGAGACGAGTTCGTATCCGGTGCGGGCGCAGAGTTCGGCGCAGACGTCGTCATGGCTTTCCAGCCCGCCCAGCATGAAGCCGCCGCCGTGGAAGTAGAGCACCATCGCCGCCGCGTCAGGCTGCGCGGCGCGGTAGATGCGGATCGGGATGTCGTACGCCGATGTGGAGATCGCGGTCGTTTCGGTGGTCAGTCCGGCCGGATAGCCGGCGTGGAACTCGCGGCACATGCGATCATAAATCTCGCGCTGCTGGGCGATCGTGTAGTCGATCGTGTCGGGCGGGTAGAAGGAGTTCGTCCGCTCGATGAAGCCCCAGGTCTCGGCGTCGATGAGATTGGTGTAATTGGTCACTATTTCCCCTTCCACACCGGATCGCGCTTCTCGGCAAACGCCTTGAAGCCTTCGAGATTGTCCTCCGAGCCGTAGAGCGCGTCGACGGTGCGGAACTTGCGCTTGGTGATCCAGTTCATCGCCTCCTGGAAGCCCATGGACTCGGCCTCGCGGGCGACTTCCTTGATGGCGGCGAAGACCAGCGGCGGACCGGAGGCGAGCAGGCGCGCAACCTCCCAGACGCGGGCTTCGAGCTTTGCCCTCGGCAGCACCTCGTTGACCAGGCCCCAGCGGTGCGCCTCCTGAACGTCCATCCAGCGGCCGGTGAGAAGCAGGTCCATGGCGACGTGGTAGGGGATGCGCTTCGGCAGCTTGACCGTGGCTGCGTCGGCGAGTGTGCCGGCGCGGATCTCCGGCAGCGCGAAGGAGGACTGCTCCGAGGCGTAGATCAGGTCGCAGGACAGCGCCAGTTCGAAGCCGCCGCCGACCGCCATGCCGTCGACGCAGGCGATCACCGGCTTGTTCATGTCGATCAGTTCCTGCAGCCCGCCGAACCCGCCGACGCCGTAGTCGCCATCGACCGCGTCGCCATCCGCGGCTGCCTTCAGGTCCCAGCCGGCCGAGAAGAACTTCTCGCCCGCTGTCCTGACGATCGCCACGCGCAGGTAGGGGTCATCGCGGAACGCCTTGAACGTATCGCCCATCAGGCGCGAGGTGGCGAGGTCGATGGCATTTGCCTTCGGACGGTCGAGCGTGACCTCGAGGACCGGACCATCGCTGCGCAAGGTTATGACGGACATGAATTCCTCCCGCGTTTGCCCTTGCCCTCGCGCTGAAAGTCGACCGGCGGGGCCGGTCGGGATAGGGGCTGACCTAGACAAAGGCTGATCCAGCAATACCCTCGCCTGCACCTTCGATGCGACCAAGCAAAAAGTCTGAGGCCGGAGCGAAAACCATCAACGCGTCCGCAACCCAGGCGCCCTGGCCTTCGGCACAGACGATCAAAGGGTTGATGTCCATCTCCACCACGTCGGTGACCAGGGCGAAATCCGCGATCCTCTGGATGGCGTCGATTGCGGCCTCGAGATCGGCCTTAGATCGGCCCCGATAGCCGTCGAGCAACGGGAACATCTGCAGGGAGCGCAGGGCGTCCTCGATCTCGACGCGGGACGGCGGAACGAGAAGAGTCCGCGTGTCTTTCAAAAGCTCGACCAGCACGCCGCCGGTGCCGACGGTCATGACCGGGCCGAATAGCGGGTCACGTGTGATGCCGACGATAAGCTCGGCGACCGCGCCGGTGACCATGCGCTCGACATAGAGGCCGGTGCCGAGGCCGGCCATGGCGTCGGCAGCCGCGCGGACGCTCCCCGCATCGCGCAGGTTGAGCTTCACCGCGCCCGCTTCCGACTTGTGTGCGACGCCCATCGCCTTGACGGCGACGGGATATCCGAGGGCCTCGGCCGTGGCGGCGGCTTCGTCGGCGGTCGCGGCGCGGCGGCCGGCGGGGACGGTCAGGCCGACGGCGGAGAGGAAGGACTTGGCGGCGGCCTCGTCGGGCGTGGCGGCTGCAATGCCCCCCTCAGCCCTGCCCGGTAGGGCAGAGCGGGCTCCGACCCGTCCGATCGCTTCTGCGGCCGGCTTCGTCCACGCCTCCCCCACGAACACCGCAGCCTCGACCGCGTCCACAGCTTCGGCGATCCCAAGGATCGGCACGATGCCGCGGCGGAGCAGTTCCTCGGCATGCGCCTCGGGGATATTCTCGCCCATCGAGGCGACGATGGCGCCCCTGGCGCCGTGCGCCTTCAGTGCCGTTTCGAAGGCGTTGACCGTCGGCCACCAGTCGGCATCGGAGCAGCGGTCGGTGCGGGGGAAGTCGAGCACCAGGATGTTCAGGTCGAAGCCGCCGGAAACCATCGCGGTGAAGGCGGCCGTCATCGCCGGCTCGTTGTTCCAGACATAGGTGTTGTAGTCGAGCGGGTTGGCGACGGCGACCAGCGGCCCGAGCGCCTGCGAGACGCGCGCCCTGTGCTCCGGCGTCAGCGTGGGGAAGCGGACGCGGCGGCCCTCGGCGCTGTCGGCCATGACGGAGGCCTCGCCGCCCGAACAGCTCATCGACGACAGCCTGTTGCCCGGCAGCGGGCCGATCGCGTGGAAGAACTTCAGCGTCTCGAGGAAGGACGGGATCGTGTCCACACGTGGGATGCCGAGGCGCCGCAGGAACGCGTCCGAGGCGGCATCGGACCCCGCCAGCGAGGCCGTGTGCGAGACGGTCGCGGCGCGCGCCTGTTCGGAGCGGCCGACCTTCATCGCCACGATCGGCTTTTTCAGTTCGCGCGCGCGGGCGGCCAATCGCTCGAAGCCGGCGGTGGAGTCGAACCCCTCGATGTGCAGGCCGAGGCTCGACACCCGCTCGTCCTCGATCAGGCCGAGCGCCATTTCCGACAGTCCGGTCTGGGCCTGGTTGCCGGCCGTCATCAGGTAGGCCACCGGCAGGCCGCGCGTCTGCATGGTGAGGTTGCAGGCGATGTTGGACGACTGGGTGATGATCGCCGCGCCCTTCTCGCCCGGCTTCAGCCGCCGCCCGCCATGCTGGTCGGGCCATAAAAGCGCGCCGTCGGCATAGTTGATCAGGCCGTAGCAGTTCGGCCCGATCACCGGCATGTCGCCGGCCGCCTCGATCAGGTCGTGCTGCAGGCGCTCGCCTTCGGCATCGTAGTCGCCGGTCTCGCGGAAGCCCGCGGCGAAGCAGACCGCGCCGCCGGCGCCCTTGGCGCGCAACTGGCGGATCACGTCGATGGTCAGGTTGCGGTTGACGCCGATAAAGACCGCGTCCGGCGCGCCGGGGAGGTCGGCGATGGTCCTGTAGGCCGGCACGCCCTCGACCGTCTCCTTGGTCGGGTGCACAACCCACAGATCGCCGGGGAACTTCATCTTCAGCGTCTGCTTGACGACGTTGGTGCCGAACCCGCCGCCGCCCACGACGCAGATGGATCTGGGGCGCAGCAGGCGTTCGAGGCGGGTCATGCTGTGATCGCCCTATCGGGAGAGGTGTCGGAAATTCGGCCCACGGCCAGCTTCTCCAGCTCCGCCGCATAGTCCTCGATGGCGGTCACGCCCTTGGGCGACAGGGCATAGACCCCGGTCGCGACGCGCTCGAACCAGCCGTAGTGATTGTCCGCCATCAGGCGGCGCGCATGCGCGATGCGGGTGGCGCGTGCGACCTCGGCCGCCTTGCTCGGCCCGTGGTCGCCGAGCATGCGCAGGCAGACGAGCACCTCCTGGCGATAGCCGGTGACGAGGTTGCGACGGGTCGATCCGCCGCTGTTGGGGTCACCCACCAGCCGGGCGAACTCGCGCAGCAGGCGCGTCTTGCGCGGCTTGGACTGGCGCGGCTTGTACGGCGCCGGATCGCAATGGATTTCGACGAAGCCGTCGCTGAGGCGCACCGAGATCAGGCCGAGGCCGAGCCGGCGGCAGAGGGCCTGGTTGTCGGCCAGCGCCTTGTAGGAAGCGCGCCCTGTGCCGCGCGGCACCGCCACATAGACCGCGTCGCAGATCGACTGGCGCTGGATCGCCTGGTGGAACAGCGACAGCGAGAACACCGCTTTCAGCTCGACGATGACCGGCTCGTCGCCCTCGCGCATGGCCACGACGTCGACCGCGCCGACCTCGCCCTTGACGGTGTAGCCCTGTCCCTCGAGCATGCGCTTGACGGGCAGATAGAGGTCGGTCTCGCGGATGCCGGTCGCCATGAACGACTCTAGCCCCCGACCTGACGCAGCAGCGCCCGGCTGATGATATGCCGCTGGATCTCGCTGGTGCCTTCCCAGATGCGCTCGACCCGGGCGTCGCGCCAGATGCGTTCGAGCGGCAGGTCGTCCATCAGGCCCATGCCGCCGTGGATCTGGATCGCCTCGTCGGCGATGAAGGCGAGCACCTCAGTCGCCTTGAGCTTGGCCATCGCCATGTCCTCGTCGGTGACCGTGCCCTGGTCGTATTTCCAGCCGGCCTCGCGGGTGAGAAGCTCCGCCGCCTTCAGTTCCATCGCCATGTCGGCGAGCTTGAACGACACGCCCTGGAACTTGCCGATCTGCTGGCCAAACTGCTCGCGGGCGGCAGCGTATTCGATCGAATGCTGCAGCGCGCGCTCGGCGCGGCCGAGACAGGTGGAAGCGACCTGAAGGCGGGTGGCGCCGAGCCAGGAATTGGCCACCTCGAAGCCGCGATGGACCTCGCCGAGAATCTGCTCCTTCGGCAGGCGGCAGTCGTCGAATTCGAGGATCGCATTGGTGTAGCCGCGATGCGAGACGTTGCGATAGCCGTCGCGGACGGTGAAGCCCGGCGTGCCTTTGTCGACGAAGAAGGCGGTGATCTTCTTGCGCTTTCCGCGCGAGGTCTCCTCCTCGCCCGACGCCATGAAAACGATGGCGAAGCCGGCAATGTCGGCATGACTGATGAAATGCTTGGTGCCGTTGAGCACCCAGTCGTCGCCGTCCTGCCTGGCGGTGGCCTTCATGCCGCGCAGATCCGAGCCTGCGCCGGGCTCTGTCATGGCCAGGCAATCCCAGGTCTCGCCGCGGATGCAGGGGTAGAGGTATTTCTGGCGCTGTTCCTCTGTGCCGGCGAGCAGGATGTTCGACGGCCGCGCGACGCAGGTCCAGTGCAGCGCATAGTTGGCGCGGCCGAGTTCCTTTTCGTAGAGCAGCCAGGACAGCGTATCGAGGCCCGCACCGCCGACCTCTTCGGGCATGTTGGCGGCGTAGAGCCCGGCCGCCATCGCCTTCTGCTGCAGCTCCTTGATCAGGTCCATCTCCAGCCGGCCGGTGCGCTCGACTTGCGCCTCGTGCGGATAGAGCTCCGTCTCGACGAAGCTGCGCGTGGTCTCGACGATCAGCTTCTGCTCGTCGGTGAGGCCGAAGTTCATGGTGCCCTGCTCCCGAATGTCTCGCGCATGATTATCTCCGTAACCAACAGGATGCTGGGGGCATACAAGGCAAAGAGGGTCACCACTCTCCTCCGCCGGCCTTCGACAGACATTCGAGGCTTTGCGCGTTTGTACACGAGCAGGGCCGCCGAGAGTGCGGCTGGCCAGACAGAAAACCCGATCATCGCCAATCTGAGCATCATCTCTTGGCCGAGCGTTCCGGGACTGTCGCCAGGCGAGAATTGGCCGGTCACGATGCTCCAGACCAGCATGGCTGACACACCGAAGCCAACCGCCCACAGCGCCCAAGCCAGCGTTCGGTCGTGTTCCATAAGCAGCACTGGAGCTGACATCACAGGCCAGCAAACCAAGACGGCTATGTAAACGGCCAGGTTGATAGTCTCAAACATTGGCTATCAGGCCAAATTCATCCGCGTGCCTAGTCCTCTTGATCAGCTTCACTTGACACGTTTCTTCGGCTTCGTCGCCTTCGCTTTTTCGGCCGCCTTCGAGACCTTGGGCTTCGACGCGGCGCCGAGCTGTTTCACATAGGACTTATGCAGCTCGCCCGCGCCCCAGCCCTTGCCCTTGTTCTCCTTCGACAGCGCTTCCATGATCGCGACCAGATTATCGTCGCGGATCTTTTCGAGTTCGCGGATCGACCATTTGCCGGACTGCTCGTCGGACTGGCCGGCGATCAGGTCGACCAGCTCGTCGTTGAACTCCGGCACGTCCATCAGCTTGGTCCAGGGCCAGGTCAGGCAGGGCCCGAACTGCGCCATAAAATGACGCATGCCCGCCTCGCCGCCGGCGACGCGGTAGATCTGGAACATGCCCATCTGCGCCCAGCGCAGGCCGAAGCCGTAGCGCATGATGTCGTCCAGTTCCTCGACGGTGCAGATGCCGTCCTTGATCAGCCACAGAGCCTCGCGCCACATAGCCTCCAGCAGCCGGTCGCCGACGAAGGCCTCGATCTCCTTGCGGATGACGACCGGCTTCATGCCGATTTCGGCATAATACTCGCGGGCAAGTTCGATCGCCTCCGGCCAGGTCTGTTCGCCGCCGACAATCTCGACGATCGGCAGCAGGTAGACAGGGTTGAACGGGTGGCCGACGACCAGTCGCTCCGGATGCTTCTTCATCGCGACCTGCATGTCCGTCGGCTTGATGCCGGAGGTCGATGAGCCGATGAGCGCCGAAGACGGCGCATGCGCGTCGATCTCCGCCAGCACCTTGTGCTTGAGCTCGAGCCGTTCCGGCACGCTTTCCTGGATGAAGTCGGCGTCGGCGACCGCCTCGGCGATCGTCTTGGCGTAGGTGATTTTGCCTTCCTTCGGCAGACCGGCGGTCGCCAGGCGCTTGTAGGCGCGGCGCGCGCCCTTCATCACCTCGTCGACCTTGCGCTTGGCCTCGGGGTCCGGATCGAAGACCGCGACGTCGATGCCGTTCAGCACCAGCCGCGCCACCCAACCCGCGCCGATGACGCCACCGCCAATGCAGGCTGCCTTGCTGATCGTCATATTGTCGTCTCCTACGCCGCCAGCGCCAAAGGCGCGCGCTTGGTCAGATTGAGTTTCTTGCGCACCTCGGCCGGGCCGATGACGCAGGCGCCGAGATTCTCGATCACCGTGACCGCCTTCTCGACCAGCTGCGCATTGGTGGCGAGCACACCCTTGTCGAGCCACAGATTGTCTTCGAGACCGACGCGGACATTGCCGCCGGCAAGCACGGCCGCCGCGGCATAGGCCATCTGGTTGCGGCCGAGCGCGAAGGCAGAGAACGTCCAGTCCTTCGGCACGTTGTTGACCATCGCCATGAAGGTGTTGAGGTCGTCCGGCGCCCCCCACGGCACGCCCATGCACAGCTGCACCAGCGCATCGGGGGCCAGAACTCCTTCGGCGACAAGCTGCTTGGCGAACCACAGGTGGCCGGTGTCGAAGGCCTCGATCTCCGGCTTAACGCCCATCGCCGTCATCATCCCGCCCATGGCGCGCAGCATGCCTGGCGTGTTGGTCATGACGTAGTCGGCCTCGGCGAAGTTCATGGTGCCGCAGTCGAGCGTGCAGATCTCGGGCAGGCACTGGCGGACATGCTCGACGCGGTTCGACGCGCCGCCCATGTCAGTGCCTGCGGTCTTCAGCGGCAGCGGGTTCTCGACGTCGCCGAACACCATGTCGCCGCCCATGCCCGCCGTCAGGTTCAGCACCACGTCGACCTCGGCGTCGCGGATGCGGTCTGTCACCTCGCGGTAGAGCGCGACGTCCCGGCGGGGGGCGCCGGTCTCCGGGTCGCGGACGTGGCAGTGGACGATCGCCGCTCCGGCCTTGGCGGCGGCGATGGCGCTCTCGGCGATCTGCTTGGGCGAGCGCGGCACGTGCGGCGAACGGTCCTGCGTGCCGCCCGAACCGGTGACGGCACAGGTGATGAAGACCTCGCGGTTCATTTCGAGCGGCATGGGCAGTTCTCCTCCGGGCATCGCATTCGACCTGCGCAAGCTTCCCCCGGCTTGTGCATTGAAGCTTGACGATTTACGAAATCGATATGTCGAAAAGCGAAGCACTCTCTATCTTTGCGCCAGACCCTTCGCCGCTGCGGCTAACCATGCTGGTGTTCTCGGGCTCATCGATCATGTGCGTCGCGTCGGCGGTCGATCCGCTGCGCGCCGCCAACCGCATCGCGGGAAGAACCGTGTTCGACTGGTCACTCGTCTCGGCCGATGGGGAGCCGCCGGTGACGACGTCGGGCCTGCCGGTGGCGGTGTCCGGGCGGTTCGATCCGGCGGCGAAGACCGATGTCCTGCTGGCGATCGGCGGGTTCGGAACGCGCTACGAAACGGCTCCGGCGCTGGTGTCCGGTTTTCGCCGGGCGGCACGGCAGGCGCGTGCGGTCGGCGGTATCGAGGCCGGAGGCTGGCTGCTCGCGCGTGCCGGGCTGCTGGAGGGGCGCGCGGCGACGACCCATTGGGAGGACCTCGAGGATTTCGCCGCGAGTTTCCCGGGGACGGACGTGCGGCCGGACCGCTACGTCATCGACGGGCCGGTGTTGACCACCGGCGGCGCCTCGCCGACCTTCGATCTGATGTTGCATCTGGTGCGTGCCAGGCTCGGCATGGCGGTGGCGCTCGATGTCGCGAGCGTGTTCATCTACGACCAGGCGCGCGCGGCGACCGATGCCCAGCCGCTGGTCTCGCTCGGTCGGCTCGACGGATACGACCCGCGCCTCGCGCAGGCGATCCGGCTGATGGAGAGCCATGTCGACCGGCCACTGACGGTGGCCGCGATCGCCAGGCGGGTGGGCCTGTCGGCGCGGGCGCTGGAGCTGATGTTCGCGCGCTCGATCGGCGAGACGCCCGGCGCCTATTCGCTGCGGCTGAGGCTGGCGGCGGCCCGGCGGCTGGTGCTCGACACGGCCGAGCCGATGGCGGACATTGCGGCACGGACCGGCTTCTCGTCCGCATCGGCCTTCAGCCGGGCGTTCAAGGGCGGTTTCGGCAAGGCGCCGGCGACCATGCGGCGAGGGTGAGCGTTTGAACGAAGACTGGACGGCAACGTGACCGCCGTCCAGATCTCGTGAGCTCACGCCGCCGCGGCCGAGCGGTCAGCAGTCGGGTAATCGATATAGCCCTCCGCGCCGCCGCCGTAGAAGGTCGGGCGCCGCGGCTCGTTGAGCGGCGCATTCATCTCGAACCGATGCACCAGGTCCGGGTTGGCGATGTAGAGCCGGCCGAAGGCCACCATGTCGGCGCGGCCGCTGGCGACTGCGTCCTCTGCAAGCGCACGGTCGTAGCCGTTGTTGACCATCCAGACGCCTGTGCCGCCTGCGTCGCGATAGGCCGCCTTGAGCGCAACCCAGTCGAAGGGCATCTCACCCTGCTGGAAATCGCGCAAGCCGCCGGTCGCGCCTTCGATGACGTGGATGTAGGCGAGGCTTCGCGCGGCCAGACCACGCACGACATGTTCGAACAGCGGCTGCGGATCGGGGTCGGACGCGTCGTTGGACGGCGTCACGGGCGAAATGCGAATTGCCGTCTTCGATCCGCCGATCGCAGCGACCACGGCGTCGACAACTTCGAACAAGAGGCGGGCGCGGTTCTCGATCGAGCCGCCATAGTCGTCGGTGCGCCGGTTGGTGCCGGAGCGCAGGAACTGGTCGATCAGGTAGCCGTTGGCACCGTGGATCTCGATACCGTCGAAGCCGGCGTCGGCGACCGCTGCTTTCGCTGCACGCGCATAGTCGGCGACGATGCCGGCCAGTTCGGCGCGGTCGAGCGCTCGCGGCTCGGACGTCGGCATGAATTCGCGCGTGCCGTCAGGCTTGAGAATGAAGGTCTTGGTCTTGGCCTGGATCGCGGACGGCGCAACCGGTGCCCCGCCGCCGGGCTGCAACGAGGTGTGAGAGACGCGGCCGACATGCCATATCTGCGTGAAGATGCGCCCGCCGGCATCATGGACCGCATCGGTGATCTTCCGCCAGCCTGCGATCTGGTCCGCCCCGTAGAGGCCGGGGACATCGACATAGCCCTGGCCCTGCTGGGCAATCGCAGTGCCCTCGGTGACGATGAGGCCGGCGGTCGCGCGCTGCGTGTAGTAGGTCAGGCCATAGGGTCCCGGCACGGCCCCCGGCGAGCGGTTGCGCGTCAGCGGCGCCATGGCGAAGCGGTTCGGCAATGTCAGGCCACCGAGCTGGATCGGGTCGTAAAGGGTGGGCATGGGCAGTCCTTGTCCTGGGCATCAGAGGTCGGAGAGGGAGGCGCGGAAGGCGGCGATGGCGTCCTCGTCGCGTGCATAGAACATCCACTGCCCCACCTTGCGCTGGGTCAGCAGGCCCGAGGAGACGAGGGTCGACAGATGAGTGGAGACGGTCGACTGCGACAGACCGCAGCGCTCGAACTGGCTGGCGCAGACGCCCATCGACAGAGGATGCTGCTGGCCGGAAAAGTGCTTCTCCGGCTCCTTGAGCCATTCCAGCATGTGGCGCCTGGCCGGATTGGCGAGGGCTTTCAGGATGAGGTCATGGTTCATCGGTTGCGATCTTATATCGAAGATGTTCGATATTTAGATCGGGAATGATCGATTTCAATAGGCAGGAATTTCCGTGTACGGCGAGACGCCGGAAAGAACCTGCGCGTGTGTCACCAGATCCCGTCGACGAACACGGCCTCGTCGGCGCCCGGCCAGGGCGGCATGGTGATCGCGACAGCCGTCAGCGGTGCGTCGCCGTCATTGCGGAACTGGAATTGCGTGCCGAGCGGAATCGTCAGCGACAGGCCGGGCGCGAGATCGGTGATCTGATGGGCGAACCCCTGCCGGCGCCACATCTGGCCGCGGCCGGAGAGGATGAACCAGATCTCCTCGACGGTCCGATGCTCCACAGCCTTCGACACGGCGCCGGGAGGCAGCGCGAAGTGTGCCATCGTGCCACCGGCGAGCGCCGCCAGCACCCTGACCTCCGATTCGTCGGGGGCGAGATGGTTCGCATCTTCCGGCAGCATGACATCGTTGAAGCCTGTCTCCGTCATGCCGCCTCTCCCTCGTGTCAGCCCAGGAACGGCTTCGCCTTCATCGTTGGGGGTATTTTCACCCCGAGACGCTTGAGGATGGTGGGGGCCAGCGCCAACTGGTCGAGCAGCGTGTCGGGCTTCGGCCCTTTCGCCGGGCCGAAATAGTAGAACGACACATCCTGTTGCAGGTCCTCGTGGCCGCCGTGGGTGCCGCGGTCGGTCTGCCCGTGGTCGGCGGTGACGATCACCTCGTAGCCGTTCTTCAGCCAGCGCGGCAGGAAGGCGGCCAGCATGCCGTCCATGTGCAGGCAGGCATTGTCCATCTCGACGCAGTCGTGGCCGAAGCGGTGGCCCATCGAGTCCAGTGTGCAGGTGTGCAGGATGCCGTAGTCGATGCTGAAGCGCTCGCCGAGCATCGTCAGCGTCGCGAACAGGTCGACATCAGACGGCGTCATCTGGTTGTCGTGCCCGTAGCCCGTCATGGTGTGGAAGCGGCCGTGCGTGATCGGGCTGTCCGGTTCGTCATATTCGAGGTCGCGGACGTAGTCGAACGGGTAGCGGTTGAAGAATTCCGACCAGTAGGAATGCGTCACGGCGCCGGTTTTGCCGCCGGCCTTCGAGACCTCCGAGAAGACGTCCGGCTGCGAGACACGGAAGCGGATCTCGTTGGCCAGCACGCCATGTTCCTGCGGCGGCACGCCGGTATGGATCGAGGCGTAGCAGGGACCGGAGATCGACGGGAGCACACTGCGCATCTTCCAGACGCGGGCGTCGCCGTTCTTCACCCAGCCTTCGAGATTGCCGAAATAGCGGCGGAAATTGCGCTCCGGCACGCCGTCGATGATGATGAGGAGGAGTTTGGAGGAAAGGGGCATGTGCTAGTCCTCGAGATGCGAAGCGATGTCCATCCGCTGATGGAGGATGCGGACGACGTCGACCTGGCTGTCGACGATTCTAAAGATGATGAAGTGTGAGCCGACGGTCAGCTTACGATAGCCAGTCCTGACCTCGAAAATCCTGCGACCTTCGCGGCCGTTGGGCGAGATCGATGCACACGCCTCTCTGATTTGTCGCGTGTAGCGGTCGGCTTGCGGGATGCTCCAGTTGTCTGCTGTATAGTCCCAGATCCTGTCGATATCGGCCTGGGCCGCTGGAGACAGGATATAGGTGCTCATAGGCCCCGTTCGCGGTGCTTGCGCGCGATGAACGCATCGAAGTCGAACGGCTCCGACGGTCCGCTCTCTTCCCCCTCGATGATCGCGGCTCGCAGCCCTTCGATCTTGGCCTGCCGCTCTTCAAGCAGCTTTAGCCCCGCCGCGACGACCTCGCTCGCCGAGGCGAAATTGCCACCATCGATCTGCTGCTCGATGAACGCGGCCGAGTGGTCGTCCAGATTGACAGTCGTGTGCGTGTTCATGGCTGCAACCTACCAAATTTCGGCCGAATCGCCAACGTCGCCGCTCAGTTCCCCGCGCTTTCCATGCGACGCCCCTTGATCGCCTTTTCGAGCCAGCCGAGTTCCATTTCCGGCACGGACGACAGGAGAAGGTCGGTGTAGGCATCGAAGGGCGGCGAGAGCACCTTGCTCTTGGGACCGTAACGGACGACTTCGCCGCGATACATGACGGCGATGGAATCGGCGATCGACTTCACCGTTGCGAGATCGTGGGTGATGAAGAGATAGGCGACGTTCTCGTCCTTCTGCAGGCCGAGCAGGAGTTCGAGGATGCCATGCGCCACCAGCGGATCGAGTGCCGAAGTGACCTCGTCGCAGATGATCAGCTTGGGCTTGGCGGCAAGCGCGCGCGCGATGCAGACGCGCTGCTTCTGCCCGCCCGAAAGCTCGGCCGGATAGCGGTCGACGAAGCCCTTGCCCATCTCGATCTTGTCGAGGAGCTCGGCGACGCGCTTGTCGCGTTCGCGCCCCTTCATCCCGAAGTAGAATTCCAGCGGCCGGCCGATGATCGTGCCGACGGTTTGGCGCGGATTCATCGCCACGTCGGCCATCTGGTAGATCATCTGCAGTTCGCGCAGGTCGTCGCGGGTGCGGTCCTTGAGCGCCTTGGATAGCGTCCGGCCGTTGAACGTGACCGAGCCTTCCTCGGGCGGCAGAAGGCCGGTGATGGCGCGCGCGAGCGTCGACTTGCCCGAGCCCGACTCGCCGACGACGGCCAGCGTCTGGCCCGGAAAAATATCGACGCTGACGTTCTTCAGGACCTTGACCGGGCCCCCGCCATACGCCGCGGTGATGTTCCTCGCCGACAGGATTGGATTGGCGGTGGGCGCATGTTCCTCGTGCTCGATGTGGTGCACGGAGACCAGCGCGTTGGTATATTCCTGCCGCGGCTCCTTGATGATCTGCCGCGTGCCGCCCCATTCGACCAGCTTGCCGTGGCGCAGGACCATGATCTCGTCGGAGACCTGGGCGACGACGGCGAGGTCGTGGGTGATGTAGAGGGCGGCGACGCCGGTGTCGCGGATGGCATCCTTGATCGCCGCGAGCACATCGATCTGGGTGGTCACGTCGAGCGCCGTCGTCGGCTCGTCGAAGACGATCAGGTCCGGCTCCGAGCAGAGCGCCATCGCGGTCATGACGCGCTGCAGCTGTCCGCCTGACACCTGGTGCGGATAGCGGTCGCCGATCGTGTCGGGATTGGGCAGGCTGAGCTTGCGGAACAGGTGTTTCGCACGCTTCTCGGCCTCTGCGCGGGTGGCCGAGCCGTGCAGGATCGCCGCCTCCACCACCTGGTCCATCAGGCGGTGTGCCGGGTTGAACGCTGCCGCCGCCGACTGCGCGACATAGCAGACCTCTGCGCCGCGCAGCTTGCGCACGCCGTCCTTGCCGGTCTTGAGAATGTCGCGGCCGTTGAGGATGACCTCGCCGCCGGTGATACGCACTCCGCCGCGGCCATAAGCCATCGCCGACAGGCCGATGGTCGATTTGCCCGCGCCGGATTCCCCGATCAGGCCGAGCACCTTGCCGCGCGCCAGCGTCAGCGAGACGCCGTCGACGATGGTGACGTCGCGCGGCGTTTCGCCCGGCGGATAGACGCGCGCCTCGATCTTCAGGTTGCGGATGTCGAGCAGCAGGTCTTCCGGCTTCGGGCGCGGAGGAGTGTCGACGTGGTGAGCGGTGCTTGCCATCAGCCGCGTCCCCCCTTGAGGCTCGTCGTCCGGTTCAGGATCCAGTCGGCGACGAGGTTGACGGAGATCGCGAGCGCGGCGATCGCCGCCGCGGGGATCAGCGCGGCCGGAATACCGAACACGATACCTTCCTTGTTCTCCTTGACCATTCCGCCCCAGTCCGCTTCCGGCGGCTGGACGCCGAGACCCAGGAAGGACAGGGCGGAGAGGAAGAGCACGGCATAGATGAAGCGCAGGCCGAGTTCGGAGACCAGCGGCGAGAGCGCGTTGGGCAGGATCTCGCGGAAGATGATCCAGCCGGTGCCTTCGCCGCGCAGCTTGGCCGCCTCGACGAAATCCATGACGTTGATGTCTGCCGCCACGGCGCGCGACAGGCGGTAGACACGGGTGGAGTCCAGGATGCCCATGACCATGATCAGCACGGGGATGGTCGTCGGCAGGACGGAGAGGATGACCAGGCCGAAGATCAGCGTCGGGATCGCCATAAGGAGGTCGACCAGGCGCGACATCACCGTCTCGAACCAGCCGCCTATGACGGCGGCGGCGAAGCCGAGCACAGAGCCCATCGTGAAGGAAAGCGCGGTCGCCGCCACCGAGATGAAGATCGTGATCTGCGCGCCGTAGATCATGCGCGACAGGAGATCGCGGCCGAGATTGTCGGTGCCCAGCCAGTATTGCGCGGACATCGGCTCCCAGACGCCGCCGACGATCTGTCCGGTCGGATAGGGCGCGATGAACGGCGCGAAGACGGCAACGATCAGGAACAGCGCCGTGAAGACGAGGCCGATGAGCGAGCTGACGGGAATGCGCTTCAGCATGGCCGTCACCTCGGATGCCGCAGGCGCGGATTGGCCAGGATCGAGGCAATGTCCGCGACGATGTTGAGCGAGATGTAGACGGCGGCGAAGATGAGGCCCACGGCCTGGACCACCGGCACGTCGCGCTTGGCCACGTGGTCGACCAGATACTGGCCCATGCCCGGATAGACGAAGATGACCTCGACCACCACGACGCCGACGACGAGGAAGGCGAGGTTGAGCATCACCACGTTGACGATGGGCGCGATCGCGTTGGGGAAGGCGTGCTTGCGGATGATGTTCAGCTGCGACAGGCCCTTCAGCTCCGCCGTCTCGACATAGGCCGACTGCATGACGTTGAGGATAGCCGCGCGGGTCATGCGCATCATGTGCGCAAGGACGACGAGCAGCAGTGCAGTGCCCGGCAGGACGATGGCGCGCAGCTTCTCCAGGAAGGGCATGCCGTCGTAGACGGTGGAGATCGACGGGAACCATTGCAGCTTCACGGCGAAGAAGAAGATCAGCAGGTAGCCGATGAAGAATTCCGGCAACGAGGTCGATGCGAGCGCGAAGCCCGAAATCATCTTGTCGATCGGCCCGTTGCGGTAACGCACGGCCAGGAGGCCGAGCAGAACCGCCAGCGGAATGGCGACGACCGCCGTCCAGAAGGCGAGGAACAGCGTGTTCCACAGCCTCGGACCCAAGGTGGTCGCAATGTCCTGCCGAGTGGTCAGGGCTGTTCCCAGATCGCCTGTCAGGATGCCGCCCAGCCACCGGAAATAGCGGATGTAGGCCGGGTCGTTGAGGCCGAGCTCCTCACGCAGATTGGCCAGCGACTGCGGCGTCGCAGACTGGCCGAGGATCGAGGCAGCGACGTCGCCCGGAAGAATCTGGGTGCCGGCGAAGATGAGCGCCGACACCGCGAAGAGGAGGAGGACGCCCATCGCCACGCGTTGGGCGATGAGCCTCAGGATCGGAGAGCCTCCCACGGCCCTGATCCGCTTACGCCGCGACCCAGCATTCGGCCAGTGCGTAGCCGTCCATCATCTCGCCGGCCGGGTGGACAGTGAAGCCGCCCGCCTTGGCGCCCGACGCGTCGATGAAGTCGTTGAACATCGGCAGGATCAGGCCGCCTTCGTCGCGGACGATCGTTCCCATGTCGGCATACATCTGCTTGCGCTTGGCCTCGTCGAGCTCGCTGCGCGCCGCCAGCAGCATCTGGTCGAACTTCTCGTTGAAGAAGCGCGTGTCGTTCCAGTCGGCCTTCGAGTAGTAGGCGGTGGTGTACATCTGGTCCTGGGTGGAACGCCCGCCCCAGTAGGAGGTCGAGAAGGGCTGCTTGTTCCACACTTCCGACCAGTAGCCGTCGCCGGGTTCGCGCTTGACTTCGATGGTAATGCCGGCCGCGGCGCAGGACTGCTGGTAGAGCTGGGCCGCGTCGACCGCGCCGGTAAAGGCCACGTCCGACGTGCGCAGGAGCACGGGACCGGAATGGCCCGACTTCTGGTAGTGGAACTTGGCCTTGTCCGGATCGAACGTGCGCTGCTCGAGTTCTGTGAAGAGCGGATAGGCGGCGTTGATCGGGAAATCGTTGCCGACCGTGCCGTAGCCGAACAGGATCTTCTCCAGCATCTCTTCGCGGTTCATTGCGTATTTCAGCGCCAGGCGCAGGTCGTTGTTGTCGAACGGCGCGGTGTTGCAGTGCATGATGAACACGTAGTGGCCGCGGCCGGAGACGTTCTGGATCGTCACGCCGGGCACCCGCTTGATCAGTTCGACGATCTTCGGTTCGACGCGGTTGATCATCTGCACCTGGCCGCCCTGCAGGGCCGACGTGCGCGCGGTGGCGTCGTTGATGACGATGATCTCGATCTGGTCGGCATGACCCATCGCGTCGCCGCCATGATAGTTGGCGAACTTCTCGCCGCCCTGGCGCACGCCCGGCTCGTTGACCGTGACCTTGTACGGACCAGCCGAGATGCCCTCGGTCGGGTTGTCCTTGCCGCCGTTGGGCTGGATGATCAGGTGGTAGTCGGCCATCAGGTAGGGGAAGTCGGCATCGGCGTTCGCCAGCGTGACGATCACCTCGTTGCCGCTCGCTTTGACGCCCGTGATGTTGGTCAGGATGCCGAGCGCGCCGGACTTGGAGTTGGCGTCGGCGTGGCGGGTGATGGTCGCCGCGACGTCTTCGGCCGTGACGGTCTTGCCGTTGTGGAACTCGACGCCCTGCTTGATCTTCATCGTCCAGGTCTTGGCGTCGTCGGATGCGCCGATCTCTTCGGCCAGCTTGTTCTGCAGCGAGCCGTCACGATTCAGGCGGAAAAGATATTCGCCCCAGCACTTGCCGAAGGAGAACGGAACCTGGCTGAGGAAGGAGGCCGGGTCGAGGCTGTTGGTCGCCTCGCCGCCCTGCAGGCCGGCCTTCAGGATGCCGCCCTTGACCGCGCCCTGGGCGCGCGCGGCGCTGCCGAGGAGAGTATTGGCAAATGCGGCCGATGCGCCGAGCGCTGCCGCCCGGCCGAGAAAATCGCGGCGGCTCAGGCGGCCTGCGACGACATAGCGGCTCAGGAATTCCAATTCATTGGACATGGTAATCTCCTCACTCGGATTGTGTTGCCCCAGGGCCAATTAGAAGGCCTCTTTGTGACAAGGATATTGGGGCTGAATGGTTTTCGCCCGCAAGGCCGAAAGCGACATTCCGTGGCGTAAATAAATGCAGGCAAACAAACGCCCCGCCCAAGGGCAATTGCTAGAGATGCTGGCGCGCGACCGTGTCGGCGAAATCCCGCTCGAATATGCGGACCGCGCCTTCCCACGCCTCCAGCCGGGCTGCCAGCTGAAAGCTGTCGGCATCCGAGCGCATCGACGACCGGGCTTCGGTGCGGACCGACCAACCGCCGCGAGCGAGCGTCTGCTCCCACCAGATCTCCGCCCGCGCCGACAACGGGTCGTCCGGCCGGATCGTCCAACGTTCGGACATGCGCGAACCGGTGATGAGCCCGTGCTCGAGGTCGCGCGCCTCTCCGAAATCGTTGGCGACGGTCACCGTCACGAGACCGGTTTCCAGATCGCGTTCGATCCGCCGCTCCGAGGCCGCGGGCCGCAGTTCCTCGGTCTTCCAGGCAGGCGCAGCCTCGGGTTCCTCGAAGCGCCATTCCCCGCCTTCGGTTGAGGGACGTATGGGAAGGGACAGTGTTCCGGCGACCAGCTCGATGGATGCCGCCTCCGGTGACGGCCATATGGCAGGCCAATACGCCGTCGAAATCGCGATGCGCAGGCGGTGGCCGGCGGGGACGCGATAGGCGCACTGGTCGAGGACGACCGTGGCGGTAGCCGGCTCGCCTGGGACGAGCGGCTGGGGGAATTCGTGCGACGTTCGATGGGTCAGGTTGAGCAGCCCGTAGCTGATCAGTTCCGAGGCGCCGTCGGGATGGACATCGCAGAGACGGACGCAGACATTCGCCTGCCTCCGATCTGATGTGAAGCCGATCTCGACGCGCGGCGCGCCGACGATGTCGAGCGCCACGGATAGGATCTCGCCGTCGAAACAGGCCGACAGCGCGTCATCGGGCCGCTGGTCGCCAGGAAGCTCGGGGCCGAAGGTGAACGGGAAATACTCGCCAGTCGCAAGTCCGCAATCCTGCGGCGAGGCGACGATGCGCGCGAACGGGATCGGCTCGGCGGCGAGGCCGGACGCCGCGAGGTGCAGCATGCGGGTCTCGATCTTCGCAGACGGCCATTCGGCCTCCGCGATCCAGCGCCCGGGGCGCTCGGGATGCCAGAAGGCCGGGCGCACGCTGTCCATCAGCCAGAGCCGCATCGCGGGGTCGTTCTCGACGCCGGTGTCGATCCCCTTCAGCCAGCGGTCCCACCAGCGCATGGCCTCCTGCAGAAAGCCGATCGCTGGCCCAGGCGCGGCGAAATGCGGATACTTGTGGATCCACGGCCCGACGATGCCTTTCACCGGGGCGGAGACGTTGCCGACCAGGTGCGAGATCGTGTTGCGGTAGCCGTCGTGCCAGCCGCCGATGGAAAGGACCGCGGCCTCGATCGCGGAATAGTCCTCGCAGACCGAGCCGTGCTTCCAGTAGGCGTCGCGGGTCTGGTGCGCGAACCAGGTTTCGGCGAGGAAGGGCATGTTCTCCAGACGCGAGAGCCACATCTCGCGCCAGCGCTCGCCGACGAGCGCCGGATCCGGGGGCCGCGACGAATAGGACAGCATGTTCGCCGCCCAGCCGAGGTTTTCGTTGAGCAGGCAGCCGCCCTTGTAGTGGATGTCGTCGGCATAACGGTCGACGGTCGAGCAGAGCGTGATGATGGCCTTCAGCGCGGGTGGCCTGAGTGCTGCGACCTGAAGCGCGTTGAAGCCGCCCCAGGAGATACCCATCATGCCGACCTTGCCGTTGCACCAGGGCTGGGCGGCGGCCCAGGCGATGACGTCGCAGGCGTCCTGCAATTCCTGCGGCGAGTATTCGTCCTCCATCAGCCCGTCGGACTCACCATTGCCGCGCATGTCGACACGGATCGAGGCGTAGCCGTGGCCGGCGAAGTAAGGATGCGTGAGCTGGTCGCGCGCGATGGTCCCGTCGCGCTTGCGGTAGGGCAGGTGCTCGAGGATCGCCGGAACGGGATCATCCGCCGCGTCGGCCGGCATCCACACCCGCGCCGACAGCCGGCATCCGTCCGGCATGACGATGCCCATGTCCGCGTGTTCGACGATCCGGCGGGGAAAGGATGTGACGGTCTTCATGGCCGCATCCGACTATGGGTCGGGCGCCGAGGCAAGGCCGGAATGCGACATGTGGTGGTGTTCCCCGCGCGGTCTGAGGGGAGCGCCGAAAGGGGTGGTCGTCCGCTTCCCTTGTTATTGTGCAGTGCAGCAACGATATTGCTGCGACTGCGTTGCAGAATTTTGCGCGTCCATCCCGGACGTCACAGAAGGGACGTCTCAATTGCGAAAAATCTCCGACACGATCGCGCGGCTCGCCGCGTTGCAGGCGCGGCTTGCGCCTCACGCCGCCACCCCGGGCGTCTCAGACCGTCTCCATACCCTTGCCCGTTTCGGCACCAATCCGGGCGCGTTGGCCGCTAAATCCTACGTCCCCGACGGTATGGAAAAAGGTGCTCCGCTCGTCGTCGTGCTGCACGGCTGCACACAGACCGCGGCCGGCTACGACCATCATTCCGGCTGGTCGCAACTCGCAGACGAAGCGGGCTTCGCGCTCCTCTTTCCCGAGCAGCAACGGGCCAACAATCCGAACCTCTGCTTCAACTGGTTCCTCCCGGGTGATGCCAGGCGCGGTTCGGGCGAGGCCCTTTCGATCCGGGAGATGATCGAGACGATGGTCGCGACGCACGACCTCGATCGGAACCGCATCTTCATAACCGGGCTCTCTGCGGGCGGCGCGATGGCCTCGGCGATGCTCGCCAGCTATCCCGAGGTCTTCGCGGGCGGCGCCATCATCGCCGGGCTTCCCTATGGCAGCGCGACCACGATACCGGAAGCATTCGATCGAATGCGCGGCCATGGTGGCCCCTCCGAAGGAGACCTGCAACGGCTCGTCCAGGACGCCTCCACGCACGAAGGTCCTTGGCCGAGGATCTCGATCTGGCACGGTTCGGCCGACCCAACCGTGGCCCCTTCGAACGCTGAAGCCCTCGCGGCCCAGTGGCGCGGCGTCCATGAGCTTGAAAAGCGCCCGACGCGCTCCGAAGCATCTGGGCGCCACACCCGACATGTTTGGCACGACGCCGAGGGGCTGGCCGCCATGGAGGTCAACATTATTGCTGGCATGGCCCACGGCACGCCCCTCGGAGGTGATGGCCTCGGCGCTCCAGGACCGTTCATGCTCGACGTTGGCATCTCCTCGACACGGGAGACCGCGCGGATCTGGGGCATCGCGGACGCCGACAAGCTCGAACCCGCGCCCTTGAGGCCTGACGCACCCGCCAAAGGAGAGCGACCGTCACTACGCACGCCCGCGGCCGAAAGGGCGAAGGCCGATGCCTCAACCCCGCGGCCTCCTTTCTTCCCGGATTCGGCCGCTAACTCGCCGGGCGTGAAGAAGATCATCGAAGATGCGCTGAAGGCCGCGGGATTGATGCGTTAAGGGCGCCGCCATTGGCCTGGGCCGTTTCAGGCAGAGGAACGAGGTGGGCGCAGTCGCCGTTGCCGATGGCGCCTAGTTCAGCGGGATGTGGTTGTCCTGCTTCTGCGCCTGATAGGTTGCCGACAGATCGTCGTAGGTCGCCGCCAGGGCGTCGGCGCGGGCGGAGAGGCGGGCGCGTTCGGGCTCCGGTAGGTTCGCGATCATCCGGCGCAGCGAGCGGCCGGTCCAGAAGGCGTTCTCCTTGTTGTAGCCGCCGGGGTCGAGCGTGAAGACCTCCTTCAGGATCTTCAAATCGTGCGGAATGGCGAAGGCGTCGCGCGAATCCTCGTGGCTGAAGAAGTAGTAGAAATTGTCGAAGCCGGTCCAGGTTATGGCCGAGAGGCAGAGCGAGCAAGGCTCGTGGGTGGCGAGGAAGATGCAGTCCTTCGTCGCCGGCCGCGCCTCCTTCGGCAGTTCGTAGAAGCGCTTCAGCGCGTGGACCTCGCCGTGCCAGAGCGGGTTCTCCATCTCGTTGTTGGTCTCGGCGATGACGACCGAGAGGTCGGACTTCTTCAGGATCGCCGCGCCGAACAGCTTGTTGCCGGCGGAGACGCCGACGGCCGTCTTCGGCACGATGTCATGCTCCATCACGTCGAGCAGGCGCTCGACCAAGGCTGCGTCGTTCATGCGAAATCCTTCGGGAGGTGGATCGTCCAGGGTTCGTCGAAATGATGTTCTTCGAGGTTCTTCTCGGCGCCCGCGCGGTCGACGACGAGGAAATCCTGCGGTGCGCCGATCGGGGTCAGCACGGCGTGCCAGAGATTGCGCGGGTAGTTCACGCCCTGGCCCGGCGCTGTGACGAAGGCGCGCGGTTCGCCCGGCGCGCCGCCGTCGTCGTCCGCGACCACGACGAGGAACGGGCGCGGC
Organism: Pseudomonadota bacterium; assembly: GCA_043822005.1. Taxonomy (GTDB): domain Bacteria; phylum Pseudomonadota; class Alphaproteobacteria; order Rhizobiales; family Rhizobiaceae; genus Mesorhizobium_A. The sequence goes on from JBDRCE010000025.1 coordinate 45,895, forward strand.
GACAGCGGCATGAAGGCCTGGCTGCCGAACGGGTGGCGCTCCATCATCATGAGTTCGAGCGGAAACGGATAGGGCGTGCCGCGGAAGATGGAGAGGATCACCCTGGCGTCGGTGCCGGTGGCCTCGGCCGTGGCGAGGTCGTGGTAGCGCTCGCACTTGCCGGCGTTGATCGGGTAGTGGTTCGCGCCGCCCGTATCAAGCACGTCGCCGAACCGCGCGAAGGCTTCGCGGGTGAGGGGGCGGGCGGTGAGGGTGCGGGTCATGGAGCGCGAGCGCCGTGGAGCCAATGCATCGCAGCGTATCTACCTCACCTTCAGCCTCGGATGCCTGTTCACGTCCTTGTAGAGCAGGTAGCGGAACTTGCCCGGTCCGCCGGCGTAGCAAGCCTGCGGGCAGAAGGCGCGCAGCCACATGAAGTCGCCGGCCTCGACCTCGACCCAGTCCTGGTTGAGCTTGTAGACCGCCTTGCCCTCCAGCACGTAGAGCCCGTGCTCCATGACGTGGGTCTCCATGAAGGGAATGACCGCGCCGGGCTCGAAGGTGACGATGTTGACGTGCATGTCGTAGCGCAGGTCCTCGGGGTCGACGAAACGGGTCGTCGCCCACTTGCCAGCAGTGCCTGGCATCGAGAGTGGCACGACGTCCTGGTCGTTGGAGAACAGTGGTCCGGGAACGTCGATGCCGTCGACCTGCTCATAGAGCTTGCGGATCCAGTGGAACCGCGCCGGCACCGTGCCGGTGTTGCGCACGGTCCAGCCGCTCCCCGGTGGCAGGAAGGCCCAGCCGCCCTTGAGCATCCGGTGCGCCGCGCCCGCGATCGTAATGGTCAGTTCGCCGTCCATCAGGAAGAGAACGCCCTCGGCGCCGGCATCCGGCTCCGGCCGGTCCGAGCCGCCGCCGGGCGAGACGTCCATCACGTATTGCGTGAAGGTTTCCGAAAAGCCGGACAGGGGGCGGGCGATGATCCAGGCGATGGTCCGCGACCAATGCGGCAGGTAGGACGTGACGATGTCGCGCATCACGCCGCGCGGGATGAACGCATAGGCCTCGGTGAAAACGGCGCGTCCGGTCAGCAGGTCCGTCTGCGGCGGGTGCCCTCCCGGAGGTGCGACATATTGCGGTCCGGCCATGGTCTCAGTCCTTCCTATGCCGGCAGGATGTCGCGCAGCCGATACCAGGCGATGCGCTCGACCTGCCGGCAGGCGGTCGCGAACTCGTCGTCGCGACTGTTGGCGATGCGCGTCGTAAAGGCCTCGAGGATCGAGGCCCTGGTATTGTCGCGCACCGCGATGATGAACGGGAAGCCGAACTTCTCGACATAGTCGGCGTTCAGCTGCGTGAAGGTCTCGCGCTCCGCGTCGGTCAACGCGTCGAGGCCGGCCGAGGCCTGCTCGGCCGTCGATTCGGCCGTCAGGCGTTTCGCCGTGGCGAGCTTGCCGGCAAGGTCGGGGTGGGCCTTGAGGACACCCAGCCGCTCGTCCTCGCCGGCGGAGCGGAAGGCGCGGCAGAGCGCGTTGTGCAGCCCGCCGGCAGAATCGTGCGCGGGCCCAAGTTCGAGGTCGAAGGCACGCTCGGCGACCCAGGGCGAATGTTCGAAGATCGAGCCGAACCGATTGACGAAATCGTCGAGCCCCATGCGCGAGGGGCGTAGTGCCGGCAGGTGATAGGGATGCTGCTCGCGCCAGTGGCGGGCGATGTCGATGCGGCGGGCGAACCAGACGCGGTCGTGGCTCTTCGCGTAGTCGATGAACCTGCGCAGCGCCGCCGCGCGGCCGGGGCGGCCGATGAGGCGGCAGTGCAGGCCGATGTTCATCATCGACGGGCGGCCGGCGCGGCCTTCCGCATAGTGCGTGTCGAAGGCGTCGCGCAGATAGGTGAAGAACTGCTCGCCCTCGGTGAAGCCCGCAGGAATAGCGAAGCGCATGTCGTTGGCGTCGAGCGTGTAGGGCAGGATCAGCTGCGACGGGATCGGGTTGCCATGGCCGTCATGGTCGAGCCAGTAGGGCAGGTCGTCGTCCATCGTGTCGGAGACATAGGCGAAGCCGCCTTCGGCCGCGGCCAGGCGCACCGTGTTGACCGAGGTGCGACCGGTATACCAGCCGTGCGGGCGCTCGCCGGTGACCTCTGCATGGAGGCGGATCGCCTCGGCCATGTGGGCGCGCTCGATGTCCTCTGGTGTATCGCGATAGTCGATCCACTTCAGCCCGTGCGAGGCGATCTCCCAGCCGGCCGACTGCATCGCCGCGACCTGATCCGGCGAACGCGCGAGCGCAGTGGCGACGCCGTAGACAGTCACCGGAACCTGCGCCTCGGTGAAGATGCGGTGGACGCGCCAGAAGCCGGCGCGGGCGCCGTATTCGTAGAGCGATTCCATGTTCCAGTGGCGCTTGCCGGGCCAGGGCTGCGCGCCCGTGATCTCCGACAGGAAGGCTTCCGACGCCGCGTCGCCGTGCAGGATGGAGTTCTCCCCACCCTCTTCGTAGTTCACCACGAACTGGACGCAGACATGGGCACCGCCCGGCCATTGCGGATCCGGCGGGTTGGCTCCGTAGCCGCGCATGTCGCGCACATATCGCTTCGGTTGCGTCATCGTTCCCACGATCTGCGGCATTCGCGCCGCGCTTCCCAGAGTATCAAAGGCATTGCTGCCGATTCCCACCTAAAATCTTGAAAGTCTTTGCGTCGAGCCATCCGACGCGGGCCTACCGAATCCCGGCATATTGCCGCACAATCACAAGGCATGCATCATGCTTGCCGACCAAAGAGGCAGAACCCCATGGCAGGCAGCGGAAAGCTGACGACCCACGTTCTCGACACTGCGACGGGAAAGCCCGCAGACGGGCTCGAAATCGTGCTCTACCGGGTCAGCGGAAATTCGCACAGGAAGATCAAGTCGGTGACGACCAACGCGGACGGCCGCTGCGACGCGCCGCTGTTGGCGGGGGGCGAGTTCCGGACAGGGCAGTACGAACTGGTGTTCTTCGCCGGGGATTATCTGCGCAAGCAGGGAACCGATCTGCCCGATCCGCTCTTCCTCGACCAGGTGCCGATCCGCTTCGGCATGGCTGAGGAAACGCACTATCACGTGCCGTTGCTGATCTCGCCCTACGGCTACTCGACCTACAGGGGAAGCTGAGGCCATGACCGCGATCCGCTCCACCATCCGCTTCCTGCTCAACGACGAAACGGTCGAGCTGTCGGACGTGCGTCCCGACGAGACGGTGCTGGACTGGCTGCGCCTGCGCCGCTCGTTGCGAGGCACCAAGGAGGGCTGCGCGGAGGGCGATTGCGGGGCCTGCACGGTGCTGGTCGGGCGCCTGGGCGGCGAAGGGTTGGTCTACGAGAGCGTCAACGCCTGCATCCGCTTCCTCGGCTCGCTCGACGGCTGCCATATCGTCACCGTCGAACACCTCAAGGGCCAGAACGGCCGGCTGCATCCGGTCCAGCAGGCGATGGTCGACTACCACGGCTCGCAGTGCGGCTTCTGCACGCCGGGCTTCGTCATGTCGCTCTACGGGCTGTGGATGCGCGAGCCGTGGCCCTCAGAGGCCGCGATCGAGAAGGCGCTGCAGGGCAATCTCTGCCGCTGCACCGGCTACGATTCGATCGTGAAGGCGGCCAAGGCGATCTCGGACTACGGCGTTGCCGCCGACAGCGAACTGGCCGCCGAGCGCGCCCGCGTCACCGAGGCGCTGGCCGAGATGCGCGACGGCTCGCGGGTGGATATCGGATCGGGCAAGGGGCGCCTCGTGATCCCGGTCTCGGCAGAAGATCTCGCCGAGGTGCTGGACGCGGAACCCGGCGCGCGCATCGTCGCCGGGGCAACCGATGTGGGCCTCTGGGTCACCAAGTTCATGCGCGACATCGCGCCGGTCGTCTTTATCGGCCATCTCGATGAGCTGAAGTTGATCGGGGAAGCGGATGGCGTGCTGACCATCGGCGCGGGCGTTACCTACACCGAAGCGCGCGAGGCGCTTGCCGCGCGCATCCCCGCCTTCGGGCCGCTGATCGACCGGATCGGCGGAGAGCAGGTGCGCAACATGGGCACGATCGGCGGCAACATCGCCAACGGTTCGCCCATCGGCGACATGCCGCCGCCCCTGATCGCGCTGGGGGCGACCCTGACACTGCGCAAGGGCGAGGCGCGGCGGACGATCCCGCTGGAAGAGTTCTTCATCGCCTATGGCAGGCAGGACCGGCAGGCGGGCGAGTTCGTCGAGGCGGTGCACGTGCCGGTGCCGAAGGCGGGTGCGCATTTCGGCGTGCACAAGGTCACCAAGCGGCGTGACGAGGACATCACGGCGGCGCTCGGCGCCTTCCACGTGGAGGTCGAAGTCGGACGCGTGACCTCGGCCCGGATCGCCTATGGCGGCATGGCCGCGACGCCGAAGCGGGCATCGGCCGTCGAGGCGGCGCTGGTCGGCAAGGACTGGTCGGTAGCCTCCGTCGAAGCCGCGATGGACGAGTATCCGAAGGACTTCACGCCGCTTTCTGACATGCGCGCCTCGGCAGACTATCGCATGATCGTGGCGAAGAACCTGCTGCTCCGCTTCTATTTCGAGACGACGGGAACGAAGAAGCCGATCACCGTGAACCGGGAGCGCGCGGCATGACCCATCACGCTCCCAATGTCCGCGCCGAGCGCATCTCCGGCGGTGTCGCCACCGACCGGCGGCATGATTCCGCCCACAAGCACGTCACTGGCACGGCGGTCTACATCGACGACATGCCTGAGCCCGCCGGCCTGCTGCACGGCTGCCTGGGCCTGTGCACCGTGGCGCATGCCAAGATCCTGTCGATGAATCTCGACGCGGTACGCATGGCGCCGGGTGTGAGGCTGGTGCTGACCGGCAAGGACATGCCGGCCTCCAACGACATCAGCCCGACCGGCCGCCACGACGAGCCGGTGCTCGCCGACGGGCTCGTGCAGTTCCACGGCCAGCCGATCTTCGCGGTGATCGCCGAGACGCGCGAACAGGCGCGGCGGGCCTGCCGGCTGGCGAAGGTGGACTACGAGGAGATGCCCTTCATCACCGATGTCGCGCAGACCGACCGGAAGAACGGCAAGATGGTGACGCCGCCGCTGAAGCTGGAGCGGGGGGACGCGGCCAGCGCGATCGCGTCGGCCCCGCGCCGTATCTCCGGCCAGATGCGCTGCGGCGGGCAGGACCATTTCTACCTCGAAGGCCAGATCGCGCTTGCCGTGCCGGGCGAGGACCAGGACGTGACGGTCTATTCGTCGACGCAGCATCCGAGCGAGGTGCAGCACATGGTGGCGCATGTGCTGGGCGTGCCCAGCCACGCGGTGACAGTTGAGATCCGCCGCATGGGCGGCGGCTTCGGCGGCAAGGAGACGCAAGGCAACCAGTTCGCGGCGATCGCGGCCGTGGCGGCGAAGAAGCTCCATCGCGCCGTGAAGATCCGCCCGGATCGCGACGACGACATGACCGCCACCGGCAAGCGGCACGATTTCCTGATCGACTACGAGGTCGGCTTCGACGATGAGGGCCGCATCCTCGGCGCCGACTTCCACTACGCGGCGCGTTGCGGCTTCTCCTCGGACCTGTCGGGGCCGGTGACCGACCGGGCGCTGTTCCATTGCGACAACGCCTACTTCTATCCGGCGGTGAAGGCGACCTCGGCGCCGCTCTACACCAACACGGTCTCCAACACCGCCTTCCGCGGCTTCGGCGGGCCGCAGGGCATGGTCGGTGCGGAGCGCATCATCGACGAGGTGGCGTTCGCGTTGGGCAAGGACCCGCTCGACATCCGCAAGCTCAACTTCTACGGCGTCGGGACCCGCGACGTGACGCCCTACCACCAGACGGTCGAGGACAATGTGCTCGAGCGGATCGTGGCCGAACTGGAGGCGAGTTCCAACTATGAGCGCCGCCGGCGCGAGATCGCGGCGTTCAATGCCAACAGCCCGATCGTCAAGCGCGGCATCGCGCTGACCCCGGTGAAGTTCGGCATCTCCTTCACGGCGACGTTCTACAACCAGGCCGGCGCGCTGGTGCATGTCTACACCGACGGGTCGGTGCACCTGAACCACGGCGGCACGGAGATGGGGCAAGGGCTCTACGTCAAGGTCGCGCAGGTCGTGGCGGAAGAGTTCCAGATCGACATCGAGCAGGTGAAGATCACCGCGACCACCACGGGCAAGGTACCGAATACCTCGGCCACCGCCGCGTCCTCGGGCACCGACCTCAACGGCATGGCGGCGCAGAACGCGGCGCGGCAGATCAAGGACCGCCTGGTCGACTTCGCCGCCGAGAAGTACGGCGTGCCGAAGGAGCAGATCGTCTTCCTGCCCAACCGGGTGCGCGTCGGCAACCAGGAGATCGCCTTCGCCGACCTGGTCAAGCAGGCCTATATGGCGCGGGTGCAGCTGTCGGCCGCCGGCTTCTACAAGACGCCCAAGATCCACTGGGACCGCGACAAGGGTCAGGGCCACCCGTTCTACTACTTCGCCTACGGCGCCTCGTGCTCCGAAGTGTCGATCGACACGCTGACCGGCGAATATGTCGTCGAGCGAACCGACATCCTGCACGAGACCGGCAAGTCGCTGAACAAAGCCATCGACCTCGGCCAGATCGAGGGCGGCTTCATCCAGGGCGTGGGCTGGCTGACGACGGAGGAGCTGGTCTGGGACGACAAGGGCCGGCTGCGCACGCATGCGCCCTCGACCTACAAGATCCCGCTCGCCTCCGACCGGCCGAAGGTCTTCAACGTCGCGCTCGCCGACTGGTCGGAGAATGTCGAGCCGACGGTGCACAAGTCGAAGGCCGTGGGCGAGCCGCCCTTCATGCTGGCGATGTCGGTGCTGCACGCGCTCTCCGACGCGGTCGCCAGCGTCGCCGATCACCGCGTCTGCCCGCGCCTTGATGCGCCGGCGACGCCGGAGCGCGTACTGATGGCGGTCGAGCGGGTGCGGCGGGAGGCGGGGGAATAGAAACACTCGCAGCGCGGTATCCCTGGGACATGACCGGCTCGCTCGCCACTCTCGCCCGCTTCCTCGACGCGCACTCCTCGGTCGCGCTGGTCGAGGTCACCCGAGCCCGTGGCTCCACGCCGCGCGAGGAAGGCGCCTGGATGCTGGTGGCGCCGACCGCGATCCTCGAGACCATCGGCGGCGGCACGCTGGAATTCATGGCCATCGACCGGGCGCGGGACGCGCTTGCGGGACAGGAGATCGACAGCGGCCTGGATGTCCCTCTCGGCCCCGAGATCGGGCAATGCTGCGGCGGGCGAGTCGAACTGTCCATCCGGCTGCTCGATGCGGCGGGCCGTGATGCGCTGGCGGACAAGGCGAGGCGGATGGAGGCGGCTCTGCCGCAGGTCCTCGTCTTCGGCGGCGGGCATGTCGGGCACGCGCTTGCCGCCGCGTTCGCGCTATTGCCGGTCAAGGTGAGCGTCATCGATACGCGCGCCGAGGCCCTGGACGGGATGCCTGCCTCCATCGACACGCGGCTGACGCCGGTGCCGGAAGAGGCGGTACGCGAGGCACCGGCCGGCTCGGCATTCGTGGTGCTGACCCACGACCACGCGCTCGATTTTCTCATCGTCGCCGAGGCCCTGAGACGCGAGGACGCCGCCTATGTCGGAATGATCGGTTCGAAGACAAAGCGAGCGACATTCAGGAGCTGGTATCTGAACGAGGCCGGCGGAACACAGGCGGACTTCGAGCGAATGGTCTGCCCGATCGGCGGCGATACGGTGCGCGACAAGCGCCCGGCGGTGATCGCCGCGCTCGCCGCCGCCGAGATCATGATGGCGCTCAGTCGCCGCTGATCCAGCGTCAACGCCAATTTCCGCGTTTATGGCGGAACCATGTCATCACGACGGTGTTACAGCCTCCATCAATCGGAGGACACAGCATGCACGGCATCATCTACCTGGTCGGTCTCGTGGTGGTCATCCTGTTCATCCTTTCGCTGCTCGGCCTTCGCTGAGCTGCGGCGTCAGAAACGGAGAGACTGCCATGTCCATGACCGATATCGCACCCGGCGGCACGACAATCATCACGGAAGAGACGCTCGCCGGGGAGACCGGCGTTTCCTATATCGACTGGCCCGCGATCCTGGCGGGCGTCGTCATCGCTACCGCCATTTCATTCGTCCTGCTCACCTTCGGCTCGGCAATCGGCCTGTCGATGACGTCAGCGCGCGAAGGAGAGTCGGCATCCATGTTCTGGATCGCCGTCGTCGGCGGGCTCTGGGTCCTGTGGGTCCATGTCATCGCAACGTTCGCGGGCGCCTATCTGACAGGCCGCATGCGCCGCCGCACCGGCACTGCCAGCGAGTATGAATCCGACATCCGCGACGGCTCGAACGGACTCGTGATGTGGGGTCTCGCGACGATCCTCGCCGCGCTGATCGCCTATTCCGGCGTGATGGGCGCTGCCAATGTCGCCGGCCAGGGGGCCAGCGCGGTCGGGTCGACCGCGGGCGCTGCAGTGGGCGAGATGGCGGATGAACTGAACCCGTCCGACCTGCTGGTCGACCGGACGTTGCGCGGCGGACCCGATGCGCAGGCTCTTAGCGACGCCGACCGCGCTTCCGTCAGCCGCATCCTCTTGTCCGCCGCGACGGGCGACGGGATCGACGCGACGGATCGGGACTATCTCGCGTCCGTCATCGCGGCGCGCGCTGGCATACCGCCGGAAGAGGCGGCCCAGCGGGTCGATCAGGCCGTCGCGCAGGCTCAGCAGATCGAGGCGCAGGCACGCGAGGTGGCGGAACGCGCCCGCCGCGCTTCGGTCGTCGCGGCTTTCCTGGCGGCGGCAGCGCTGCTGGTGGGGGCTGCGGTGGCTTACTGGGCGGCGACCATGGGTGGCAATCATCGCGACAAGCAGACGGTCGTCGAAGGCTGGTATCGCCCCTGGTAAGGCCAGGCTCTGACGTCGACCTATCGGAGGCCGCCGCGAGGCGGCCTCTTTGTTCACCCGCCCTTCAAAATCTCCCGGATCAGGCGCTGGCAGCGCTCGGCCATGAAGTCGAGCAGCAGCCGGACCTTCTGGTCCTGGTAGTTGCGATGCGGGTAGACCGCGGCGAGCTGCACCGGCGGCGGCGCGTTGTCAGGCAGGATGATCTTCAGCCGCCGGTCGCGGATGAACGGCTCCACCTCGAAGCGCGGCTTGTTGATGATGCCATGGCCGGCAAGCGCCCACCCGGTCAAAACGTCGCCATCGTCGGAATCGTAGGGCCCGCGCACGTCGAACTTGCGGTAGCCCGCAGACGTCTTCAGCGTCCAGAAATGCTCGCGGATGCCGGGATAGCGCAGCATCAGGCAGTCGTGGGCTGCGTCCACCAGGTCGTCCGGCGTCTTCGGCTCGCCGCGTGCCTCGAGATAGGAGGGAGCTGCGACCAGCACCCGCTCGCATTCCATCACACCGCGCATCTTGAGGCTCGAATCCTCCAGCGTTCCGAGCTTGAAGGCAACGTCGATGCCCTCCTTCATGATGTCGACATCGTGGTCCGAGAGCCTGAGCCTCACCTCGATCTCGGGATAGCGGCGGCGGAACTCCGGGATACCAGACGCGATCAGGCGGCGGCCAAGCCCGAGCGGTGCGGTGACTCGGATCGTGCCGCGCGGCTTGCCGGACAGCGCGCTGACGGCCGCCTCGGCCTCGGTGACCGCCTCCAGCACCTTCTTCGCGCCCTCGTAGAACACCCGGCCGTGTTCTGTCGGCGTGAGCTGACGCGTCGTGCGGTTGAACAGGCGAACGCCGAGATACTTCTCGAGCTCCTTGATGCGGTTCGATGCGACGGCGGGCGAAATGCGCATGTCACGCCCCGCGGCCGAAAGGTTCTCCAGCTCGACGACGCGAACGAAGACGGCGATATTGTCGAAATAGGCCATTGCACGCGCCCCGCTTTGCGCCATTCCTATGCAATCGAAGGGCCATTATCCAGATTTTTTTGAAAGTCATGGGCACCTGCGGCCCTTCCGCTTCGCAGCGCAGCATTTACAGTGAACCGGCTGACGAAAAGGAACATCGATGCAGGACCTCGCGCTTTTCTGGGACTGGCTCTCGTTCGGCGTGCGCTGGCTGCATGTGATCACTGCCATCGCCTGGATCGGCTCGTCCTTCTATTTCATCGCGCTCGACCTCGGCCTGCGGCAGCGGCCCGGACTACCCGCCGGTGCGCATGGCGAGGAGTGGCAGGTGCACGGCGGCGGCTTCTACCATATCCAGAAATACCTGGTGGCACCGGCCGAGATGCCCGAGCACCTCACCTGGTTCAAATGGGAGAGCTACGCCACCTGGCTGTCAGGCTTCGCGCTGCTGTGCGTCGTCTATTACACCGGCGCCGACCTGTTCCTGATCGACCGCAACGTGCTCGACGTCTCGCCGACGGTGGCGATCCTGATCTCGGTGGCCTCGCTGGTCCTCGCGTGGCTGTTCTACGACCAGCTCTGCAAGTCGCCGCTCGGCAACAACGACACGGCGCTGATGCTGGTGCTCTACGTCTTCCTGGTGGCGATGGCCTGGGGCTACACGCAGCTGTTCACCGGCCGTGCTGCATTCCTGCATCTCGGCGCCATCACCGCGACGGTGATGTCGGCGAACGTCGTGATGGTGATCATCCCGAACCAGAAGATCGTGGTCGCCGACCTGATCGCAGGGCGCAAGCCTGACCCGAAATACGGCAAGATCGCCAAGACGCGGTCGCTGCACAACAATTACCTGACGCTGCCCGTCATCTTCCTGATGCTCTCCAACCACTACCCGCTTGCGTTTGCGACCGAGTTCAACTGGATCATCGCGTCCATCATCTTCATCATCGGCGTGCTGATCCGGCACTATTTCAATACGGTGCATGCGCGGAAGGGCAATCCGCACTGGACCTGGGCGGCCTCGGCAATCCTGTTCATCGTCATCATGTGGCTGTCGACCGTGCCGGCGGTGCTGACCGGCGAGAAGAAGGTTTCGGCAGCGGCGGAAACGATGATCGCCTCGGCGCATTTCCCGGCCGTCAAGGACACCGTCATCAGCCGCTGCTCGATGTGCCACATGGCGGAGCCGGTGTGGGAGGGGATCTACCGCGCGCCGAAGGGCGTGGTCCTCGACAACGACGCCGACATCGCAGAGCACGCGCGCGAGATCTACCTGCAGGCCGGCCGCAGCCACGCCATGCCTCCTGGCAACGTCACCGAAGTCACGCCGGAGGAGCGCGCGCTGCTGGTGGCGTGGTTCGAAGGGGCGGGCAAGTGAGGGGCGTGATGGCCATCTCCTCTCCGCCGTCATCCTCGGGCTTGACCCGAGGATCTACTGCCGTTTGTCCAGATGTCGTCGTCGAGTCTCTGCGGCAATGCTCGCGCCACTTTTTGGGGCGACGGCAGATCCTCGGGTCAAGCCCGAGGATGACGGCGGTTGAGAGCGGAGAGCCGCACCCATGACCCTCCTCATCCGCGGCCGAACCCTTTCCTTCCTGCGCGCGCCGGAGGCGGCGGACGACCATTCGGCCTATGCCTACGACGAAGACGGCGCGGTATTGGTGCGGGACGGCAGGATCGTCGCCAGCGGCACCTATGCCATGGTGAAGGCGCAGGCGGAGGACGGCGTCGAGACCGTCGATCACCGCCCGCATCTGATCCTGCCCGGTTTCATCGATTCGCATCTGCACTACCCCCAGATGCAGGTGATCGCCTCCTACGGCGCGGAACTGCTCGACTGGCTCAATACCTACACCTTCCCGGAGGAAGCGAAGTTCGCCGACGCCCAGCACGGGCGGCGCATCGCGCGGCTGTTCCTCGACGAGATGGTGCGGCAGGGCACGACGACGGTGGCGGCCTACTGCTCCGTCCACAAGGCGTCCGCCGAGGCCTTCTTCGAGGAGAGCCACGCGCGCAACATGCTCAGTATCGCCGGCAAGGTGATGATGGACCGCAATGCGCCCCCCGGCGTGCTCGACACGCCGCAGTCGAGCTATGACGACACCAAGGCGCTGATCGCCGAATGGCACGGCCGCGGCCGGCAGCTCTATGCGATCACCCCGCGCTTCGCGATCACCTCTTCGCCCGCGCAGCTGCAGATGGCGCAGGCGCTGGCGGCCGAGCATCCCGACTGCCACATCCAGACGCATCTGTCGGAAAACCACGCCGAGATCCGCTGGACGGAAGAGCTTTTTCCCGAGGCGAAGGACTATACCGACGTCTATGCCCGCTACGGGCTGATGGGGGAGAAGAGCCTGTTCGGGCATTGCATCCACCTGTCCGAACGCGAGGCGGACGCGATGTCGGAGACGGGTTCCGTCGCCGTGTTCTGCCCGACCTCGAACCTGTTCCTCGGCTCCGGCCTGTTCGACTATCAGCGCTACCGCCGGCGGACGAAGCCGCTTCGGATCGCGACCGCCACCGACGTCGGCGGCGGCACCAACTACTCGATGCTGCGTACGATGGACGAGGCCTACAAGGTGGTCGCGCTCAACGGCGAGAAGCTCGATCCGCTCAGGAGCTTCTGGCAACTGACCCGCGGCAACGCGGAATCGCTGTCGATCGCCGACAAAGTGGGCACGCTGGAGGCGGGCACTGACGCCGACCTCGTCGTCCTCGACGCAAGCGCCACGCCCGGCATGGCACTGCGCATGGAAACGGTGAAGACGCTGGCGGAGGAACTGTTCCTGCTGCAGACGCTCGGCGACGACCGCGCGGTCAAGCAGGTCTATATCGCGGGGCGGGCGGCGAAGGAGGTGTGACTACTTAAGGCGCCGCAGTTATACCGGTTTCTCGTGCCTTCTTTGACTGGGCGGTCAATCGACGTGCTTTCTGTTAGATGGCTTCCTTTATAACATTGGGGGCGGTTACGTGGATGCGTTCGAGCAGTTGGTCAGTGAAGTGCTTTGGCGCGAGGGCTATTGGGTCAGCACGTCAGTGAAGGTGAACCTCACGAAAGCCGAGAAGGTCGAGATCGGCAGGCCCTCCTCCCCGCGTTGGGAACTCGACATCGTCGCCTACAGCGGGCGCGAAAACCTTCTTCGAGTTATCGAGTGCAAGAGCTTTCTTGACAGTCGTGGCGTTCAAGCGAATGAGCTTATCGATCCGAACAACACGGGGACGCGCTACAAACTATTTCGCGATGCGACTTTGCGCAGGGTGGTGTTCAACCGCTTGGCAAAGCAATTCGAGGAAAGCGGTGCCTGCCGACCGAACCCGGAAATCCGACTTGGTCTGGCGTGCGGCAAGATTGGAGACGATCGGGGGCGGGTCGCGCTCACACAGCATTTTGCTGCTAACGGATGGGACCTGTTCGACGAGAGCTGGCTTAAGGACCGTTTGAGGGCGATGGCGGCTGACGGTTACGAAAATCAGGTCTCCGCAGTCGTGGCGAAGCTATTGCTGCGAGGACAAAACTGATCTTCCAGTTGGTACTTGAAGCCGGTTCTTACGCCTCACTGTTGGTGATCGTCTCAGGCGAATAGGTAGATACGCATCCTCGAATCTTCCTCGCCAACATCCGCATCTGTTTCCGATGGAACGACGGTGGTGCGGACGATGTCGAAATCGTCGACTATCACTAGGAGCGCAGACATGGCCCTTTCGTTCATACCCCCCATCCATCCGGGCGAAGTCCTGCGCGAGGAGTTTCTCGCCCCACTCGGCCTCAAGCCCTATTCGGTGGCCAAGCGGCTGCATGTGCCGCGCACCCGGATCGAACGCCTCGTCGCCGAACGAACGCCGGTCACGCCGGATACCGCGTTGAGGCTCGCAAAGCTCTTCGGCACGACGCCGAACTTCTGGCTGAACATGCAGACCTCCTACGATCTCGCCGTCGAGGCAGCATCGCTGCGCGAGGAGATCGACGCGATCGAGACGCTTGACGCGGCTTGACCGTCCGGGTCAATCGCGCGATGCGAGGTCAGGAGGAGCCGATGCCCGCAGCCGACGACATCGCGAAGATCATCGAGCAGGAGAAGGCGCTGGTTTTCGCCGCTTTCGACGAGGCGGCGGCGTTCGAGTTGGGCAGCGCGCTGCGCGCGCGGGCGCTTGCGGACAACCTGCCGATCAACATCGACATCCGGCTCTGGGACCGGCCGCTGTTCTATTATGCGATGCCCGGTTCGCGGGCGTCGAATGCCGACTGGGCTCGGCGCAAGATCAATGTCGTGCGCCACTTCCTGAAGCCCAGTTATCGCCTGTTTCTCGAGCAGGGCGGAAAGGATCAAGTCATCGCACCGCATCACGGCCTGCCGGCGACGGAGTATATCTTCGCCGGCGGTGCCTTCCCGATCCGGGTCGAGAATGCGGGCGTGATTGGCGCGGTGGCGATTTCCGGACTGCCGTCGCGCCAGGACCACGACACGGTCGTCGCCGTTCTCGCGGACCTGCTCGGCGCTGACGGGTCCGCGCTTGCGCTCGGGCCGGAGTGAGGCGTGCCGCGTCTCGCCGCAAATCTGTCGACCATGTTCCCGGACGCGCCTTTCCTCGACCGGTTCGAACGCGCGGCGAAGGCCGGCTTCGACGCGGTGGAGTTCCAGTTCGCCTACGTCTTCGAACCGGCGGAGATCGCGGCGCGGCTTTCCGACACTGGGCTGACGCTGGCGCTGTTCAACATGCCGGCGGGCGACTGGGAACATGGCGACCGGGGGCTTGCCACACGACCCGCCCGACGCGAGGAATTCCGCACCGGCGTCGGCCAGGCGATCGGTCTCGCGCTCGAACTCGGCTGCAAACGGCTGCACATGCTGGCAGGCATCGTGGCGCCCGGCGACGACGAGGACGTGCTGCGTGCGACCTATGTCGACAATCTGCGCTACGCCGCCCAATTCTGCGGAACGGCGGGGATCGAGGTGCTGATCGAGCCGATCAGCCGCGAATCCATGCCGGGCTATTTTCTCACCGGCCTCGACATGGCGGCCGACCTGATCGACGAGGCGGGCGAGGAGAACGTCTTTCTGCAATACGATCTCTACCACCGCCGCTTCGTCGGCGAGGATCTCGTCTCGCCCTATCGGAAGCACGCGGACCGCATCCGCCATGTTCAGGTGGCCGGCTGGCCGGGGCGGCACGAGCCGGATGTCGGCGTGCTCGACTGGCAGGCGGCCTTCGCCGCGCTGGACGCGGCAAACTATGCCGGCTTCGTCGGTTGTGAATACTGGCCGGCGGGCAAGACCGAGGACGGTCTCGGTTGGGCGCGGCCGTGGCTCGGCGAAGCGTCATGAGCGCGTTCGACGCAAAAGGCCTGTTCGCTGCCATGTTCGAGGCGGCGGTCGCGGCTGCCGATCCGGAACACGTCATCAGGGATCATCTGCCGAAAAAGCCGAAGGGGCGGACCATCGTGATCGGCGCCGGCAAGGGCTCTGCCCAGATGGCCCGCGCCTTCGAGCGCGCCTGGGATGGACCGCTCTCCGGCCTCGTCGTCACGCGCTACGGCTACGCGGTGCCGTGCGAGCGGATCGAGGTGATCGAGGCGGCCCATCCGGTGCCGGACGTAGCTGGACTGGACGGCGCGCGGCGATTGTTCGAGGCGGTGAAGGGGCTTTCGGCGGACGACCTCGTCGTCGCGCTGATCTCCGGCGGCGGCTCGGCGCTGTTGCCCTGTCCCGCCGGAGAGCTGACACTGGCCGACGAAATCGCGGTCAACCGCGCGCTGCTGGCGTCGGGCGCGCCAATCTCGGCGATGAACACGGTGCGCAAGCACGTCTCGGCGATCAAGGGCGGCCGGCTCGCGGCGGCGGCCTGGCCGGCGAAGGTGGTGTCGCTGATCGTCTCCGACATCCCGGGCGACCAGCCGTCGCTGGTGTCTTCGGGTCCGACCGTGCCGGACGGATCGACCCGCGCGGACGCTCTTGCCATCGTGGACATGTACCGCATGGACCTGCCCGACGCGGTGATGTGGCATCTCGGTTCGCCGGCGGCCGACGCGCCGCTGCCCGATGATCCGCGGTTTGCTCGCAACGAGGTGCGGGTCATCGCCTCCGCCGCGAGGTCACTCGAAGCGGCAGCCGAGGTAGCGCGCAAGGCGGGATTCGAGGCGGTGATCCTGTCCGATGCGGTCGAGGGAGAGGCGCGCGAGGTGGCGAAGGTCCATGCCGCGATCGCCCGCGAGGTGGCGACCAGCGACCGCCCGTTCCGGAAACCCGTCGCGATCCTGTCCGGCGGCGAGACGACGGTGACGCTTCGCGGCACGGGTGGCCGGGGTGGGCGCAACGGCGAATTCCTGTTGTCGCTGGCGATCGGCATCGAAGGCATCGAGGGCGTCTCCGCCTTCGCCGCCGACACTGACGGTATCGACGGGTCAGAGGAGAACGCTGGCGCTTTTGCCGATTCCACCACCGTCGCCCGGCTTCGGGCCAAAGGGCTCGGCGCCAAGGCCCTGCTCAACGCCAATGACAGCTGGAGCGCCTTCGATGTGCTGGGCGACCTGTTCCAGCCGGGGCCGACAGGCACGAATGTGAACGACCTCAGGGTCGTCGTGGTGCGATAGCCACCATTCTGGCGCCGCTCGCGCTCGCCGCCAAAACCTCCGGACATTTGCCCCGGGGCATTTGTCCTGGATCAATGCCGCTCTCGGTCCCACGCCCTAGCGTTCCGCCATTATCAAAGCACATCCCTGCGCGCGGGGTCATCCCTCGACCGCGTGGGAAGGATCTGGAGGAACGTTGATGGTGCAGGTGGTTGTTCTCGGTGCCGGTCTGGGCGGCACGATCATGGCGTATGAACTGCGCGACGCGCTCGGCAAGCAGCACAAGGTCGCCGTCGTCAACAAGGGCAGCCGGTACTCGTTCGTTCCCTCGAACCCCTGGGTCGCAGTCGGGTGGCGCGACCGCGCCGCGACGGAGGTCGATCTCGTTCCAGTGCTGAAGTCCCGTGACATTGCACTCTATCCGCAAGGCGCGCAGCGCGTGCATCCGGCCGAGAAGCGGATCGAACTGACCGACGGCACGTCGCTCGCCTACGACTACCTCGTCGTCGCCACCGGGCCTGAGCTCGCCTTCGACGAGATCGAGGGGCTGGGGCCCGAGGGCTTCACCCAGTCGGTCTGCCATATCGACCACGCGCTGTCCGCCAAGACGGCCTTCGACAAGCTCGTCGCCAATCCGGGGCCGGTGATCATCGGCGCGGTGCAGGGCGCCTCCTGCTTCGGCCCGGCCTACGAGTTCACCTTCATCCTCGACAAGGCGCTGCGCGATGCCAAGGTGCGCGACCGCGTGCCGATGACCTTCGTGACGTCTGAGCCCTATATCGGCCATCTCGGCCTCGACGGCGTCGGCGACACCAAGGGACTTCTCGAAAGCGAGATGCGCCAGCATCACATCAAGTGGATCTGCAACGCCAAGGTCGACAAGGTCGAGGCGGGCATGATGCACATCTCCGAGTTTGCCGAGGACGGCACGGTCAAGCAGGTGCATGCGCTGCCGCACGTCTATTCCATGATGTTGCCCGCCTTCCGCGGCGTTCCGGCCGTCATCGGCATCGAAGGGCTGACCAATCCGCGCGGCTTCATCGTCGTCGACAAGCATCAGCGCAACCCGAAATACCCGGAAGTCTTCGGCATCGGCGTCTGCGTGGCGATCCCGCCCATGGGTAAGACGCCGGTTCCGGTCGGCGTGCCCAAGACCGGTTTCATGATCGAATCGATGGTCACGGCGACTGCGCACAACATCAAGCGGCTGGTCGAGGGCGCCGAGCCGAACGCGGAAGGCACGTGGAACGCCGTCTGCCTCGCCGATTTCGGCGATTCGGGCGTCGCCTTCGTCGCCCAGCCGCAGATTCCGCCGCGCAACGTCAACTGGTCGTCGTCCGGCAAGTGGGTCCATGCCGCCAAGGTCGGCTTCGAGAAGTATTTCCTGCACAAGATTCGCAGCGGCAAGTCGGAGCCGTTCTACGAGAAGCTGGCGCTGCAGGTGCTCGGCATCGACAAGCTGAAGAGCATCAAGATCGACGGGCCGAAAACG
The DNA here is from genome assembly GCA_043822005.1 of Pseudomonadota bacterium. GTDB lineage: Bacteria > Pseudomonadota > Alphaproteobacteria > Rhizobiales > Rhizobiaceae > Mesorhizobium_A. Next base: position 63,795 of record JBDRCE010000025.1, read on the forward strand.
CCGTCATGATCCGGCTGCCGTTCAGTTCGCCGGAGAAGGCCAGTAGCGCAGCATCATGCGGCGCGACACGAACCAGGTGATCGGCAGCGTCAGGGCGAAACTCGCCAGGACGACGGTAGGGATCAGGGTGGTCGCGTGTTCGCTCAACGCAGGGATCGAGAGGACCGTGACCGCTCCGATGCCGAACAGGACGGCGTTGACGGGCAGGGCGGCAAGGGCGGCGACATAGGCGCGGGTTTTCATCGGACTCTCCGTGGTGTTGGAGGAACAACTCCCGCCGAGCCGTGATGGTTCCCGCTCACACCTCGTGCAGCGAGAGCAGGTAGTCCGGGTCGCTCAAGGGCTGAAATAGACATGTTCATCCGGGCAGCCTGAGCAATCGCTGGACACGCTCGAATTCGGTGCCCGGAAAACGCTCCCGAAGTGCTGCGATACAGAGTGGATGCACCGGGTTTCGATCCAGCCAACTCCAAGGTGCGAACTCCACTCCCGATGCCACCAATAGGCTGTCTATCTTCTCCACTGCGTCCAGCCATGAACCTTGCAATGGGGTTGCGTCACCCAGGCGCGTCGTCGCTCCGTCCGGAAACCTCACCTCGTAGATGATGTCATCGCTGATCTTTCCCTCTCGCTCGATGTGGTTGCACCCTGTCTCAACTTTCACAGCCGAGGACCACAGCCGGGGATCGCTGGATTTCCATGGAAGGAGTGGTGAATGAACATACGTGGTCGCGGTGTAGATCTCATGCGCCCGAAGGTCGCGAACGAGTATCATCGCGCCGATGGCAATCGGTAGCGCGCCTGAGAGCGCAAACATCCATGCCCAGTTCAGTTCCACTCGGCGGACATATAGCGCCGGATCGCTTTCGCTCTGCGCCCGCGCCAGGATCTTTCGCACAAGCCATCTCGTTGCGCGCAGCTTCAGGTTGGGAGGGGTGCCGAAGACAAGGAAGTTGGCGAGGAAGCGCGGTGACATCGCTTGCGCAAAGAGGACAGGTGCTCCGGCGGCGAGTATCCAGCCAAAGATACCGAAGATGAGCGATAGCCCGAAATTGTAGTCATAGAGCAGCCCGTCGATCTCCTTCGCACGGGCGTACGCGATCTGCGCTGTCATGCTTTCAAGGTATGGCCAGAGATACCGCATTCCCGCGAAGAGTCCGGCCACCACGACAAAGATGTACAAGAATTCCGTCCCATGGTAGATCCACGGGGATAGCTTTTGATGCTTCAAGTATTCCACGACCGGTTGCGGAACGCCCGCGTCGCGCAAAGTCTGAAAGTGCTCGCTATAGCTTTCCGGTCTCACTGAGTCTCTCGCAAGCCGCCAGGTCGGCAGCCGTCGTTTATCACACCTCGTGCAGGTAGAGCTGGTAGTCGAGTTCGCTGACCGTGCGGGCGACGCGGAGATATTCCGACTGCTTGATCGCCGTGAAGGTGCGGTGCAGTTCCATGCCCAGCGCGTCCTGCAGAAAGGCGGACGATTTCGCCAGTTCGATCGCCGCGCGCCAGTCGACCGGCATGGTCGTCGCCGCATCGGACGCCTGCTCGTAGCCGTTGCCTTCGGTCATCGGGCCAGGATCGAGCTTCTCGTCCAGACCCTTGGCGATGCCGGCGAGAACGGTCGCAGCGACGAGATAGGGATTGGCGTCGACGCCGGACGGGCGATGCTCGATGCGGCGGCTCTTGACGTCGCCCGCCGGCACGCGCAGCGCCACCGAGCGGTTGTTGACGCCCCAGGTCGGCGCGATCGGCGCATAGGACTGCGACACGAAGCGGCGCCACGAATTGGCGTGCGGGGCAAAGACCAGCATCGATTCCGCCATCGTCGCCGACAGGCCGCCGAGCGCCCGCAACAGGTCGAGCGACCAGGTCTCGCCATTGGCTTCGGAAAAGACGTTGCGGCCAGTGCGATCCGTCATCGAGACGTGAAGGTGCATGCCGGAGCCAGCGTAGTCCTCGATCGGCTTGGCCATGAAGCACGCGGTGACGCCGTGGCGGCGGGCGGCCGCGCGCACGATGCGCTTGAGCATGACGAGATCGTCGGCGGCCTGCATGATGTCGGTGCGGTAATGCAGCGTCAGCTCGTACTGGCCGGGTGCATATTCGGATATGACGGTCTCGGCTGGTATGTCCTGCGCCTTCGCCGCGGCGTAGATGTCGGAGAAGAGCGGCTCCATGCCGTGCAGATGGTCGACCGAATAGACTTCCGTCTTGCCCGAGCGGCGGCCGTCGACCACTGCGGAGGCCGGGCGAACGCGCCCGTCGGCGTCACGGTCGTTGGCAAGCAGGAAGAACTCGAGCTCGAAAGCGCCGGCCGGCTTCAGCCCCATCGCGTCGAGCCGCGCCACCTGTCGGGCGAGCGCGTGGCGCGGGTCCGACGTCATCGGCGTGCCGTCGAGCAGATACATCGACATCAGCACCTGCGCCCGGGCGGGCGAGGTGCCGTGGAGCGGCTTCAGCGTGCCGGGGATCGGCCAGGCGCGCAGGTCGCCGTCGCCGGAATCCCAGATCAGGCCGGTCTCGTGGACATCCTCGCCGGTGATGTCGAGGCCGAGCACCGAGATCGGCATGTGCCGGCCGCCTTCGTAGAGCGGCATCAACTCGTGACGGCGGATGATCTTGCCGCGGCCGACGCCGTTGGAATCGGTCAGCACGATGTCGATTGCCTCGATCTCCGGGTGCCCGACGAGGAAGGCCTGGGCTTCGGCGGGCGTGGAGCCTGAGGGGGAGGTCATGGCGTCAACTCCGCACAGATCTCCCCGAACGCATCCACCAGCCGGTCGATCTGCTTCTTCTTCGTCGCGGGAGAGACCAGCATCATGTTGTGGAACGGCGCGATCAGGCAGCCGCGATTAACCAGACCGACATGGATCGCGGCCTCCAGCGCGGGCGCGTGCGCCGCTTCGGCCTCGGCGCCGTTCCTCAGCGGGCCGGGCGCGCAGATGAACTCGACGCGGGCGCCGACGCGGGCGACGTGCCAAGGCAGGTTCGCCTTCGCGATCGCCCGGGAGAGACCGTCGGCGAGACGCGCGGCGAGCTTGTCCATGTGGCGGTAGTTCTTCTCGGTCATCACCTCGGTCAGCGTCGCCTTCATGCAGGCGAACTGCAGCGGATTGGCCGACAGCGTCGTACCGATGCCGGAATAGCCCCAAGGCTTGGCGCGTGTGTAGTCGCGATAGCGCTCGGCCACGCCCGCGGACAGGCCCCAGACGCTCGCCGGCACGCCGCCGGCGATCGGCTTGCCGAGCACGAAGATGTCCGGGTCGAGGTCGTGGACGCGGGTGTAGCCGCCCAGCCCGCTGGAGATCGTGTGTGTCTCGTCGATCAGGAGCAGCGTGCCGGTCTCGCGGGTGATGCGGCGCAGTTCGGCGTGATAGCCCGGGTCGGGCAGGACCATGCAGGAATTGGTCAGCACCGGCTCGGCGATGACGCAGGCGACGTCGCCCGGCGCCAGCGCCGCCTCGAGAGCCACGGTGTCGTTGAACTCGACGACCTTGGTGTCCTCGGTCAAATCGCGGAACTGGCCGGAGAGGCCGGGCTTGTTGACCGGCTTGCCGTCCTTCAGCTTGACGAAGGTCTCTTCGACCGCGCCGTGGTAGCAACCGTTGAAGACGAGGATCTTCGGCCGGCCCGTGACGGCGCGGGCCACGCGCAGCGCGAAGCGGTTGGCGTCCGACGCGGTCGTGGCGATCTGCCACTGCGGCAGGCCGAACATCGAGGTCAGCAGATGGCCGAGATCCATCGCATCCTGCGACGGCAGCATGTAGGTGAGGCCGCGCCGCGCCTGGCCGCGGATGGCGCGCGCCACCGGCGGCGGCGAATGGCCGAACATCGAACCGGTGTCGCCGAGGCAGAAATCGTCGAGCTCGATGCCGTCAATGTCGGTGATCGTCGCCCCGCTCGCCTTCTCGACGATCATCGGGAAGGGCATCGGCCAGTCGAGCATCCAGTGCATCGGGACGCCGTCGAGGAAGCCGGCGACGCCGTCGGCGAAGCGCTTCTTCGACTTCGGCCGCGCCTTCGCATAGGCACGCGCCTCGCGCTGGCGAATCTCAGCAATACGCGAAAGGGCGACGCCGCCTTCGGTCGTTTCAGCCTTGCCGCTCACGTTACGCACACATCCCCCGCACAACATATCCCTGATACCGTCCGGCCACAGAAGGCGCAACAGCGGCCCGGGACGTGCCTCGGGAAACAAGGAGAGAGCCGATGCGCCGGATCAAGATCGCCCTGATGTCCTTCTTTGCCCTGGTGACGGGCGCGCAGGCCTCCGGCGGCTTCGGCTGCGACGCCAAGGACAAGAATGTCGAGTTCCTGTTCGAGAGTGGCATGACGCGCGGCATGGGATCGCCAGTGTTCAACTTCCGCGGCTCTGTCGAGATCAAATCGAAGGATGTCGCGACCGATCTGCGCACGGTCGAGTTCGACGGCGCGCATCTCGCGCAGTACTGGTCGGAGGACGGCCAGCTCAATCTGGTGATCTACCGCGAACGCGAGGGCGACAAGCCGCACGGCTACGTCCAGGTCGTCATCCGGACCAAGGGCGACGAGGAAGGGCTGACAGGGCGCTACGAGCTGACGGTCTTCGACGGCGTCAACGATGCGACGCCCGAAGGCAAGACCTACACTGCGAGCGGCAAGGTCGAATGCATGGTGGAGTAGCGCTCACGCGCTGATGTCCACCACGCCGCATTCGCCCTCCTCGGAGCCGAAGGCGAGGCGGATGCCGGCGGCGTCCCACGCCATCGACGTGACGGCACTCTTGCCACCCCGCCGGAGCACCACTTCCTTCAAGTCGGCAATGCGGCCCGCGAGGATCATGCCGTCGGCATAGCCGATGGCGACGATCTCGTCGCGCGGATGGCAGGCGACTGCTGTGACCATCGTGTTGCCGCGCGTGCCAAGTTCGACCGGCGCCTTGCCCATCGGCCCGTCCTTGGCGGAGAACGGCCAGACGATCGCGGCCGGAGCGCCGGAGGTGGCGAGCCACTTGCCCTTCGGGCTCCACGACCAGCTCTTTACCTTGGCCGGATAGCCGGTCATGCGCATGTGCTTGCCGTCGGCGAGCTTCCAGCCGTGCAGCGCGTTCTCCTGCATCGTGGTGACGAGGAAATTGCCGTCCGGCGAGAAGATGATGCCGTTATGCGCGCCCGCCCATTCGAGTTCGGCGGGCTTGCCTTCGGCGGCGGGGAAATGCAGCGTCGCGCCGTTGTAGCGGGCGAAAGCGATGCGCATCCCCTTCGGCGCGAAGGCGACGCCTTCCACCGAGCGCGGATGGTCGAAGGACTTCACCTTGCCGTCGGCGAAGCGGACGAAGGCTGTGCGGCCGCTGGCATAGGCGACGGCGCCCTGCGGACCGGTCGCGACCGACGTCACCCATTTGCGCGGAACCTCGGCGAGCGCCTCGGTCGAGCCGTCCGGGCGGGTGAGCGCCACCTTGCCGTCCTCGCCGCCGGTGACCAGCGCCCTGCCGTCCCAGGTCACCGCCGCGCAGAGCAGGCCATCATGCGCCACGACGGATTTCGCGCCGTGGTCGAGGCGGTGGATCGTCCCGTCGGCGAGCGCGAAATGCGGGATGTCGTCGAGGAAGGCGGCGGCGACGCAGTGGCCGGCAAGATCGAAGGGCGCGACTGTGGGCATGTGTTCGACTACTCGAGAAAGGCGTTTGGACCGCTCATAGAGGAGAGCGGCGCTCGACGCGATAGGCACGACGCCGAGGATGCCGGTCTTCTCCCCGTTCACGGGGAGAAGGCGACTACGCCTGGCAGGCCTCGAAGGTGCGCTTCAGGCGCTCGGCGTCGAGATTGCGGCCGATGAAGACCAGCCGGCTCTCGTGCTTCTCGTCCTCCTTCCACGGGCGCTGGTGGTCGCCCTCGATGATCATGTGCACGCCCTGCACGACATAGCGATCCGGATCGTCCTTGAGCGCGATGATGCCCTTGAGCCGCAGGATGTTCGGCCCTTCCGCCTGGGTGATCTTCTCGATCCACGGGAAAAACTTCTTCGGGTCCATCTCGCCGGCACGCAGCGAGATCGAATTGACGGTCACGTCGTGGATATCGGAGGCGTGATCGTGGTCGTGGTGATCATGATCGTGCTCATCGTCCGCGTCGAGGAAGTGCGGATCGGTCTCCAGCGCCCGCTTCAGGTCGAACGCGCCGCGATCGAGCACGGCGGACAGGTCGACGGCGGAACGGCTGGTCTTGTGGATCTTCGCGGTCGGGTTGATCGCGCGGATCAGGCCCTCAACCTTGGCGAGTTCTTCCGGGGTCACGAGGTCGGTCTTGTTGAGCACGATCACGTCGGCGAAGGCGATCTGGTCCTCGGCCTCGCGACTGTCCTTGAGCCTGAGCGGCAGGTGCTTGGCGTCGACCAGTGCCACCACCGCGTCGAGCCGGGTCTTGGCGCGCACGTCGTCGTCCATGAAGAAGGTCTGCGCCACCGGCACGGGGTCGGCCAGTCCCGTGGTCTCGACCAGGATGGCGTCGAAACGTCCCGGACGGCGCATCAGGCCTTCGACGGTGCGGATCAGGTCGCCGCGCACGGTGCAGCAGATGCAGCCATTGTTCATCTCGTAGATCTCTTCGTCGGATTCGACGATGAGGTCGTTGTCGATGCCGATCTCGCCAAACTCGTTGACGATCACGGCGTAGCGCTTGCCGTGGTTTTCGGAGAGGATGCGGTTGAGGAGCGTCGTCTTGCCGGCCCCGAGGTAGCCGGTCAGCACGGTGACGGGAATCTGGGCGCCGTTGCCGGCATTGGTCTGGGCTTCTGCCATTGTCTGCTCGCGGGATGGTGAAGGATCGATGCCCATATAGGATGCCATGGCGTCGATTGCACCTCCCCGCCGGCGGCCTCGTGCGGGCATCCCGCCTGACCGTCAGCCGGCTGTCATCCCGCTGCAACATTGCTCTGGCAGATGTTCGCGCGCTGGCCGCGTTGCCGGCAAAGAAACGACTTGCGCAACCGCGGCGCGTCGCGACAATCCGCGATCGTGACGCAAGCCGGACTGCGGGGGACAAGATGGCGAAAGCTGCGAAGGGTGCGACGATGGCCAGGCTCCAGTCCACCGCGCGGCTAGCCCGCACGGTGCTCGCCTCCCGGTTGCTGGCGCATGGTTTCTATGCCGGCCAGGACCAGATCATGATGGCGCTCAACGCCGAAGGCGGCCAGACGCCGGGTCAACTCGCCGCCCGGCTGGGCGTGCGGCCGCCGACCATCACCAAGACCATCAACCGGTTGCAGACGCAGGGCTTTCTCGAAAAGCGGGCTTCCGATTCGGATGCGCGGCAGGCGCATATCTTCCTGACCGAGCGGGGCTCCGACGCCATCAAGGCGATCGAGAAGTCCGTCCGCAAGACCGAGAAGCAGGCGATGCGCGGTCTCGACAAGAAGGAGATCAAGGCCTTCGCCAAGGTTCTCTACAGGATCGAGGCAAACCTCTCGCAAGAACTGGACGTCCCCGCGGAAGACGGCGAGGCCGACGAGGACGAATAGCAGCCACGGCTATTTTGCACTTGCGATCCGCAGATACATCACGGATTAAGGGCGGTTCACGCTAACATTTTACGCGCTGTGCCGTTGTCCCACGATTCCCCACGTACCGAACAGGCGACGCCGGTCGCGGCGATCCTGCTCCTTCTCGGGTCCGGGCTGCTGTTCTCCTTCCTCGACGCGAGCGCCAAGTGGCTTGTGCTGTCCGGCATGTCCGCGCCCTTCGTCGTCTGGGTGCGGTTCGCGGTGCATGTCGTCCTGGTGCTCATCCTGTTCCAGGGATGGCGGAACCGCGAGATGTACCGGGTCCGGAACCTGCCGCTGCAACTCCTGCGCGGCATCTTCCTCTTCGGCTCGACCATCTTCAACTTCCTGGCGCTGCTGACCCTGCCGCTCGCAGATGCGATGGCGATCTACTTCCTGGCGCCGATGGTCATCACAGCGATCGCCGGCCCCTTGCTCGGCGAGTGGGCGGGCTGGAGGCGCTGGGCTGCGATCGGCGTCGGCTTCGTCGGCATGCTCGTCGTGATCCGCCCGGGCTACGGCGCGTTCGGGATCGGCCATGTCTACGCGCTCGTGTCGATGGTCTCCTACTGTCTTTACGTGCTCATGACGCGGCGGATGGCAGCGACCGAAACCTCCGCGAGCCTGATCTTCTACTCGGCGCTGGCGCCGGTTCTGTTCATGTCGCCCGCGGTTCCGCTCGCGGGCTCCGTGCCGCCGGACCTGCTGCACTGGATCGTCCTGATCTCGCTCGGCTTCTATGGCGGGCTCGGGCACTGGCTGATCATCCATGCCTACAAACGGGCGCAGGTCGCGGGACTCGCCCCCTATCCCTACATCCAGATCATCTGGGCCACGCTTCTGGGTTACCTCGTCTTCGGCGACGTTCCCGATCTCTACACGGTGATCGGAGCGGGTATCATCGTGGCGAGCGGCCTCTACATCGTGCATCGCGAGCGCGAGCTCCGGCTCGCCAACGTGACCGAGCTGAACTCGGAATCGAGCAGCCTGGCAAAAAAGCTTTGATCGCCGCGCCCCTCTGACATAGTTTCTTTAAACTGTTTAACTCACCGGCAGTGGAGGGGGCGGCTGGCGCAGAAAATCAAGCTTTCCACGATTGCGGATGCGCTGGGGGTGTCGACCGCCACCGTGTCGCTCGCGCTGCGCGACAGCCCGCTCGTGGCCGATTCGACGCGCGACCGGATCAAGGACTATGCCCGCACGATCGGCTATATCTACAACCGGCGCGCGGCGAGCCTGAGGACGTCGCGTTCGGGCATCGTCGGCGTGGTCGTCCACGACATCATGAACCCGTTCTTCGCCGAGATCCTGCGCTCGATCGAGACCGAGCTCGACCGCAGCGGCCAGACCTTCATCCTGTCCAACCACTACGACCAGCTCGAGAAGCAGCGCAGGTTCGTCGACACGCTGCTTCAGCTCGGCGCCGACGGAGTCATCATGTCGCCGGCGATCGGAACGCCGCGCGAAGACATCGAGATGATCGAGGAGAACGGCCTGCCGGTCGTGCTGATCGCCCGCCACGTCGAGGGGGCTACCGTTCCGGTGTTTCGCGGCGACGATGCCTACGGAATAGGCTTGGCGACCAACCACCTGATCTCGCTCGGTCACCGCAGGATCGCCATGATCGGCGGCACCGACCAGACCTCGACCGGCCGCGACCGCTACCGCGGATATGTGCTGGCGATGGAGAAGGCAGGTCTCGAGGTGAAGCCGGACTGGCGCATCCCCGGGCCGCGCACCAAGCAGGGTGGCTTCGAGGCGACCGGGCAGTTCCTGGCGCTGAAGGACAAGCCGACCGCGGCAGTGTGCTGGAACGACCTTGTCGCGATCGGCCTGATGAACGGCATCTCGCGGGCGGGTCTGGTCCCGGGTATCGACATCTCGGTCACCGGCTACGACGACCTGGAGGAGGCGGCTATCGCCACTCCGGCATTGACTACGGTCTGGAACGGACAGCGCGAGGTCGGACGCCGCGCCGCGCGGGCGCTTCTCGACCGGCTTGGCGGCGATCATTCGCCGGCCACGCCCGACCTGATCCGCCCGGAACTGCACGTGCGGCAGTCGACCGGCAAGCCATCGACGCGCTGATACGGACGGGCCGGGATCCGAGCCCTGGAACGACGTTTCGATGCGCCGTGATCCAGCGACAACGGTTCAATCCCGGCAGAACCTGGTCTATTGCTGGAAGCGACGATGGGAGGGCGAGAATTGGCTTCGACGGACAGGATAGCGGTGCTCGTTCCGGGCAGGCTCCACCCGCACGCGGTGGCGCGGATCGGCAAGGAGTTCGATCTCGTCGCCCTGCCGTCGGCGGATCCGGGCCTGGTGACGCAGGAGCTTGCCGGCAGGGTGCGGGGCGTGGCGGCGATGACGACGATCGGCGCCGCCTTCATCGACGCCTTGCCCAGGCTCGAGATCATCGCCAATTTCGGCGTCGGCTACGATGCGGTCGATGCGAAACATGCAGGTTCGACCGGCGTGATGGTGACCAACACGCCGGACGTGCTGACCGAGGAAGTGGCCGATACGGCAATCGGCCTGCTCCTGAACACGGTGCGGGAACTGCCGAAGGCCGAGGCCTGGCTTCGCGCCGGCAACTGGGTGTCCAAGGGCGATTATCCGCTGACCCGCGCCACGCTGCGCGGCCACCGCGTCGGCATCTTCGGAATGGGGCGGATCGGACTGGCGATCGCCCGGCGCGTCGAAGCGTTCGGACTGCCGGTCAGCTACTACAATCGCCGCACGGTCGAGGGCGTCGGATACACCTGGTATCCGAGCCTGCTGGGACTTGCTGGCGCGGTGGACACCCTCATTTCGGTGGCGCCGGGCGGTGCATCGACCGAAAAGGCGGTGAACCGGCAAGTGCTGGAAGCCCTCGGACCGAACGGGGTGTTCGTCAACATCGGTCGCGGCTCGACGGTGGACGAGGACGCATTGGCGCAGGCGCTCGCCGATGGGACGATCCTCGCCGCCGGGCTGGACGTGTTCCGCAACGAACCGAATGTTCCCGAAAGCCTGCTTAAGCTGGAGAATGCGAGCCTGCTGCCACATGTCGGGTCGGCATCGGTGCATACGCGCACGGCGATGGCCGACCTCGTCGTGGACAACCTCGCGGCCTGGTTCGCGTCCGGAAAGCCGCTCACGGCTGTAGCCGAGACCGCGCACGTGGTCGTGGGCGCACGGAGCGCGCGATAGGGGCAGTCTGACTGAAACCTTCGCCGCCGCGCGTGGCGACTACTCGGCGGCGACGCGCATTCCGCCGCGGGCGGCGCGATGGGCGCGGGCAGCCTCGCCGAACGCCCTGAAGATCCTCGCCGACGCGTCGTCGGATTTGACCCAGTATTCCGGATGCCACTGCACGCCGACGGCAAACGACCGGGCGCCGACGACCGAGACTGCCTCGACCGTGCCATCCTCCGCCACGGCCTCCACCTGGAGGTGTTCGCCCAGCCGGTCGACCGCCTGGCGGTGAACGGAGTTCACCGGAATCTCGCCCGCGCCGAAGATGCCGGCAAGGCAGGTGCCCGGCTTGATCGCGACGCGCTGGCGGATGGCGAAGCGTTCGTCCTGATCGTCGCTTGTCGGCGCGCGGTGATCCATGCGGCCCTCGATCTCCTGCACTTCCGTGTGGAGGGTGCCGCCGAGCGCGACGTTCATCTCCTGAATGCCGCGGCAGATGGCGAGCAGAGGCACTTCGCGCTCGATCGCCTTGCGAATCAGGGGAAGCGTGGTGGCATCGCGGTCATGATCGTAGGGACCGTTGGCTTCGCTCGGATCGCCGCCGTAGAGGCCGGGAAAGACGTTCGACTTCGAGCCGGTGATCATCACGCCGTCGACGCGGTCGAGGAGTTCGTCGAGGTCGAGCCTCGGACCGAAGGATGGGATGAGGACCGGAAAGACGCCGGCACCGGCTATCGCCGCCTCGAGATACTGCCGGGGCGCGGCGTGCCAGGTGTAGTTCTCGAACTGGCGCACATCTGTCGATACGGCGACGAGGGGCTGCGTCATGAATGCTGAATCCGCGTTGTTCAGGTCACGATGTGAAGCCGCTTCCTACACCCGATCGGGCCGGAAATCCAACCTGATGCAGGCTCATTGCCCGGCTGACCCACCACAAGTCGAACCTGGATCAACAGGATCGTTAGACCAATGTCTAAGGTAGAAATACGCCAAGCGCTGCGTAAGGTCCTGAAATCCTAGACATAAGCGCGCGAGCGTGTATGTAACGCCAGCCTTGAGCGGAGGTCGCGTGCGCGCGTGCGTACGCAATGCGAAAAACCGACTGCAAGTTTCGAGAGGAGATATCATGGATCGCAGGTCATTCATCAAGAAGGCGGGTCTTGCCGGCACTGGTGCCGTCGCCGCCACGGCGCTCGCGGCTCCCGCAATCGCCCAGAGCGCGCCGAAGATCACGTGGCGCATGACGTCATCCTTCCCGAAGTCGCTCGACACCATCTATGGCGGCGCCGAAGTGCTGTCGAAGATGATTTCCGAAGCCACCGACGGCAATTTCCAGATCCAGGTCTTCGCGGCCGGCGAGATCGTCCCCGGCCTGCAGGCGGCCGATGCCACCACGGCGGGCACCGTTGAGTCGTGCCACACCGTCGCCTACTACTACTGGGGCAAGAACCCGACCTGGGCGCTGGGCGCGGCGGTTCCCTTCGCGCTCAACGCGCGCGGCATGAATGCCTGGCACTACCATGGCGGCGGCATCGACCTGTTCAACGAGTTCCTCGGCGCGCAGGGCCTCTATGGCCTGCCGGGCGGCAACACAGGCGTGCAGATGGGCGGCTGGTTCCGCAAGGAGATCAACACGGTCGAGGACCTCAAGGGCCTGAAGATGCGCATCGGCGGCTTCGCCGGCAAGGTCGTCGAGAAGCTCGGCGTGGTGCCGCAGCAGATCGCCGGCGGCGACATCTACCCGGCGCTCGAGAAGGGCACCATCGACGCGGCCGAATGGGTCGGTCCCTATGACGACGAGAAGCTCGGCTTCTACAAGGTCGCGCCGTACTACTACTATCCGGGCTGGTGGGAAGGTGGTCCGACCGTCCACTTCATGTTCAACAAGGCGAAGTACGAGGAACTGCCGGCGAGCTACAAGTCCCTGCTGCGCACCGCGGCACAGGCCGCCGACGCCGACATGCTGCAGAAATACGACGCCAAGAACCCGGCCGCGATCAAGAACCTGGTCGCCAGCGGCGCGCAGCTGCGTCCGTTCAGCCAGGAGATCCTGTCGGCCTGCTTCGACAAGTCGAACGAGGTCTATGCCGAGATGACGTCGACGAATCCCGAGTTCAAGAAGATCTGGGATTCGATCACCGCCTTCCGCGGCGCCTACTACCTCAACGCGCAGGTGGCAGAGTACAACTACGATACGTTCATGATGATCCAGCAGCGCGGCGGCAAGATCTGACGCCCGCAAGCCCCGAGAAAGCCCCGGAACGGCGACGTTCCGGGGCTTTTTTCGTTTTGCAACCGCGACCTTAGGCGCAGAAAGGGGCTCCGCTGGGTACTTTACTTGATTGGTCCAGCGTGCATCATTGGACCAACGGTCGGCGGGGCGGCCATAAGATTCACACAGAACGTCCAGCCCGAGCCGTTTGGTCCACTTCTGGGAGGATATTCAATGGATCGTCGTACATTCATCACCAAAGCCGGCCTGGCCGGCGCAGGCGCCGCAGCGGCGTCGACGCTCGCCGCGCCGGCCATCGCGCAGAGTTCTCCGAAGATCGCCTGGCGCTGCACGTCCTCGTTCCCGAAGGCCCTCGACACGATCTACGGCGCCGCCGAGACGATGGCGAAATATGTGAACGAGGCTTCGGACGGCAATTTCCAGATCCAGGTCTTCGCCGCCGCGGAAATCGTCCCCGGCCTGCAGGCGGCCGATGCGACCGCGGCCGGCACGGTCGAAATGTGCCACACCGCCTCCTACTACTACTGGGGCAAGGATCCGTCCTGGGCGCTCGGCACGGCGGTCCCCTTCGGCCTCAACGCGCGCCAGGTCAATGCATGGTTCTACCACGGCGGCGGCAACGCCCTGATGAACGAATTCTACAATTCGGTCGGCATCCATGCGCTGCCCTGCGGCAATACCGGCGCCCAGATGGGCGGATGGTACCGCAAGGAGATTAACACGGTCGAGGACCTCAAGGGCCTGAAGATGCGCATCGGCGGCTTCGCCGGCAAGATCATGGAAAAGCTCGGCGTGGTGCCGCAGCAGATCGCGGGCGGCGACATCTATCCTGCGCTCGAGAAGGGCACGATCGACGCGGCCGAGTGGGTCGGTCCTTATGACGACGAAAAGCTCGGCTTCTACAAGGTGGCCAAGTACTACAATTATCCTGGCTTCTGGGAAGGCGGCCCGGCGCTGCATGCCATGGTCAACCAGGCCAAATGGAACGAATTGCCGAAGAACTACCAGGCGCTGCTCACCGCCGCCTGCGAGGCGGCGAACTGCGACATGATGGCGAGCTACGACGCCAAGAACCCGGCGGCCCTGCGCCGTCTGGTCGCCGGCGGAGCGGTCTTGAAGCCGTTCAGCCAGGAAGTCCTGTCGGCCGCGTTCGATACGTCCGCCGCGACCTATGCCGAGATCAGCGGGACCAACCCGATGTTCAAGAAGATCTGGGACAGCCAGGCCGAGTTCCGCAAGGACGCCTATCTCTGGGCGCAGATCTCGGAATACACGTTCGATACGTTCATGATGATCCAGCAGCGGTCCGGCAAGCTCGGCTGATCGACGCTTCCTGGTCGAAACGGAAACCCCGGGGTGGCGACACCCCGGGGTTTTTGTTTGCGCTGCGGTCCGTCGTCAGAACTTCGGCGGCTGCGACAGGTCGTTCGACGGCGCGGGCTGGGCGGGCTGGGCCGGCGCGCCGAAGCTCGGCGGCTGGCTGAGGTCGTTGCCGGAGGGCTGTGCGGGTTGGCCAGGTGCGGGGCCGCCCAGCGGCGGCAGGCCGAGGCCTCCCGGCGCGCCGAGACCGCTTCCGCCGGCAGGTCCGCCGAAACCGGGCACCTCGATCTTGATCGTCGCCGGATCGATCCCGGTACCGGTGCCCTTGTAGTGCATGACCATTCCCGGGAACGTGATCACGAGCGCCACCATCAGCACCTGAATGCCGACGAAAGGCACCGCGCCCCAGTAGATCTGCCCGGTGGTGATCGGTGCGATCTGCTTGCCGGTGACCCGATCGAGATAGGGCACGCGCGCCGCCACCGAGCGGAGGTAGAACAGCGCGAAGCCGAAGGGCGGGTGCATGAAGCTGGTCTGCATGTTCACGCCGAGCAGGACGCCAAACCAGATCAGGTCGATACCCAGCCGGTCGGCAGCCGGAGCCAGAAGCGGCACGATGATGAAGGCGAGTTCGAAGAAGTCGAGGAAGAACGCCAGGAAGAACACCAGGAGGTTCACCGCGATCAGGAAGCCCGTCTCGCCGCCCGGCAGCGACACTAGCAGGTGCTCGACCCACACATGGCCGTTGACGCCGTAGAAGGTGAGCGAGAAGACGCGCGCGCCGATGAGGATGAACAGGACGAAGGACGACAGGCGGGTGGTCGAAGCCAGCGCCTGCTTGACGACGTCGAGGCTCAGCCGGCCCTTCGCCGCAGCCATGATCAGCGCACCCACCGCGCCCATCGCGCCGCCTTCGGTCGGCGTCGCGATGCCGAGGAAGATGGTGCCGAGGACGAGGAAGATCAGCGCCAGCGGCGGGATCAGGACGATGATCACCTGCTGCGCGAGGCGCGACATCAGGCCGAACTTCATTGCGCGGTCGGCGATGGCCACGATGTAGATCACGAGGATGCCGACTGAGGCCCCAAGGATGTCGGCGTTGTCGCCCTGGGTCGAGGATAGCCAGACATGCGCGCCATAGGCGATCAGCACAGCGCCAGCCAGCGCCACGAGCAGCGACATCACGCCGGAGCCCAATGTGCGTGCCGCCAGCGGTAGCGCCGGCATCGAGGCCGGCCGGATGATCGTCATGATCAGGATGTAGGACATGTAAAGGCCGGTCAGGATCAGGCCGGGGATCAGGGCGCCCTTGTACATATCGCCGACCGAGCGGCCGAGCTGGTCGGCGAGCACGATGAGCACGAGCGAGGGCGGGATGATCTGCGCCAGCGTTCCGGACGCCGCGATGACGCCGGACGCCGCGCGCCTGTCGTAGCCGTAGCGCAGCATGATGGGCAGCGAGATCAGGCCCATCGCGATGACCGAGGCCGCGACGACGCCGGTGGTGGCGGCAAGCAATGCACCTACGAGGATGACGGCATAGGCGAGGCCGCCGCGGATCGGGCCGAAGAGCTGGCCGATCGTGTCGAGCAGGTCCTCCGCCATGCCGGAGCGTTCGAGCACGATACCCATGAATGTGAAGAAGGGGATAGCCAGCAGCGTCTCGTTGGCCATGACGCCGCCGTAGAACCGGTCAGGCAAGGCGTAGAGCAGTGGCCAGGACAGGTTGATGGAGCCGTTGGACAGCGGCGCGAGTTCCACGCCGATGAAGAAGAACATGAGGCCGTTCGCGGCGAGCGCAAAGGCGACGGGATAGCCGAGGAGAAGGAAGACGATGAGCGAGAAGAACATGATCGGCGCCATGTTCTGGGCGATGAACTCCATCATTTCTTGAGCTCCTCGACCAGCGCCTTGGCTTCAAGTTCCGCCGCCTCATGGGCCGATATGAACGGTGTGGGGTCGTCCATCTCGCCGCGCATGATCGCTACCTTCTTGATGATCTCGGAAATGCCCTGGATGCCGAGAAGCGCGAAGCCGGCGAGCAGCAGGAATTTCGCCGGCCAGATGATGAGGCCGCCCGAATTGGTGGAGACTTCGCCGGACCGGTAGGAGAGGAGGAAATAGGGGGTGAAGTAGTAGATCATCAGCAGGACGAAGGGCATCAGGAAGAAGACGTGCCCGAACAGGTCGATCCAGTGCTGAGTCCGGCGGGAGAACATGCCGTAGACGATGTCGACGCGGATGTGCTCGTTCTGCTTGAGCGTATAGGCGGCGGCGAGAAGGAAGGCGGCGCCGAACAGATACCATTGCATTTCGAGCCAGGCGTTCGACGACATGTTGAACGCCTTGCGAATGACCGCATTTGTCGCACTGACCAGAACCGCGGCAAAGATCGCCCAGGAGATCCACTTGCCGATGAATTCGTTAAGCCGGTCGATCAGGCGCGAGAGAGCCAGGAGCCCCGCCATGCACTTTCCTCCCATTTGATGCCGCGCGTCGCTTCGCGATCTCCGCCGCCATACCCTAGTGCCGAAAAGTCGTACGCGAAACAAGCGCCGATTCACGCCACCCGCGTGCGACGGCGCTGCCTACCATCTTTGTGCACTGCAAGACAGCATGGTGAAACTACCAGATTGCCGCGACTTTGGTCGGAAGTCGCAGCGGTAGCTAGGCTCAGGACCTATTAATTTGGTTTGAGATGTGATTCACGGCTTCCGACAGGAGGCCTGTGATGGGTGATTTGTTTCTGCTGAGCGAGCGCCAGATGGCGCGGATATCGCCCTTCTTCCCGCTGTCGCACGGGGTGCC
>JBDRCE010000026.1:0-198341 GCA_043822005.1 Pseudomonadota bacterium
GTACAACATCGTCCGGCAGGACGGGAAGGACGTCCATCTCGTGATCAAGCCGGACCACGCCTGCGTGGTGAATTCCGGCCTGGGCTCCGTCCGCGGCGCGCGCATGGCCGAGAACCGCCGGTCCGACAAGACCGGCACGCAGCAGCAGCGGCTGACCGAGCCGATGGTCTGGCGCTACGGCACCTGGCAGCCGACGAGCTGGAACGACGCGCTCGACCTCGTCGCCCGCGTCACCGCGCGCGTCATCGACAAGGACGACGAGGACGATCTGTTCGTTTCGATGTTCGACCATGGCGGCTCGGCCGGCGGCTACGAGAACACCTGGGGCACGGGAAAGCTCTACTTCGGCTCGATGAAGGTCAAGAACTGCCGCATCCACAACCGCCCGGCCTACAATTCCGAGGTCCACTCGACCCGCGACATGGGCGTCGACGAGCTGAACTACGCCTACGAGGACTATACGCTCGCCGACACGATCATGCTGGTGGGAACCAACCCGCTGGAATGCCAGACCAACCTGTTCCTGAACCACATGGTTCCGGGCATGAGGAACGGCGCCAAGGTCATCATCGTCGACCCGCGCCGCACGGTGACCGCCAATGCCTGCGAGGTCGAGGCCGGCGCGGAGAACGTGCTGCATCTGGCGATCAAGACCGGCACGGACCTGGCGCTGTTCAACACGCTTTTCACCTACATCGCCGACCAGGGCTGGGTGGACAAGGACTTCATCGCGGCATCGACCCTCCAGGGCGACGTGGCGGTGGCACAGGACGAGGCGCACCCGGCGGCACTCGGCTCCTTCGAGATGGCGCGCATCAAGTGCAAGATGTCACTCGCCGAGGGTGCGTCGATTACCGGTCTCGCCGAAGCCGACATCGTCAAGGCGGCCGAGTGGATCGCCAAGCCGAAGGAAGACGGCTCGCGCCGTAAATGCGCCACGGGATACGAGAAGGGCATCATCTGGGGCAACGACAACTACCGGGTCATCGGCGCGCTGGTGAACATTGGGCTCGCGACCGGCAATATCGGCCGCGAGGGCGGTGGCGTGTGCCGTCTCGGCGGCCACCAGGAAGGCTACTTCCGGCCCTCCGACGCCCATGTCGGGCGGCCTGCGCCCTATGTCGACCAGCTCATCATCGGCGGCCGGGGCAAGGTGCACCACATCTGGGCCAATGACCACTACAAGACCACGCTCAACGCGACCGAGTTCAAGCGCGAATACAATCGCCGCACCAACATGGTGAAGGATGCGATGGACGCCCACGCCGGGTCGACCCGCGAGGAACTGGTGGACGCCATCGTCGGCGCGATCAACGCTGGCGGGTTGTTCTCGGTCAACGTGGACATCATCCACAGCCAGATCGGCCAGGCCGCGCACGTCATCCTGCCGGCCGTGGAGTCGGGCGAGATGAACCTGACCTCCATGAACGGTGAGCGGCGCTTGCGTCTCGTCGAGAAATACATGGATGGTCCGGGCAACGCCAAGCCGGACTGCCTGATCGCCGCCGCGATCGCTCAGAACCTCGAACGGGTCCTGCGCGAAGAGGGTCGCGAGGCCTATGCCGACCAGTTCAAGGGTTACGACTGGAAGACCGAGGAGGATGCCTTCATGGATGGCTATCACTCCGGCAATCCGGAGGTGACCTACGACCGCCTCCGCGCCATGGGAAACAACGGCGTGCAGGAACCGGTCGTCGGCTTCGAGAACGGCCAACTGGTCGGCACCAAGCGGCTCTACACCGACGGCAAGTTCACCCGGCACGGCCGCGAGGACGGCAAGGCGCTGTTCTGCGGCGGCGAGTGGCGCGGGCTCCAGGCACCGGGCAAGGCCTACCAGAGGGACAACTACGCATTCCTCATCAACAACGGCCGCGCCAACGTGATCTGGCAGAACTGGTTCCTGGACAAGGCCAACGACTTCGTCTCCGATCGCTTCCCGATCCCCTATATCGAGATCAATCCGGAAGACATGGCCGAACTGGGGGTCAAGGCCGGCGATCTGGTGGAGGTCTTCAACGATGTCGGCGCCACGCAGGCGCTGGTCTATCCGACGCCGACCGCGCGGCGGAAGGAGACCTTCATGGTGTTCGGGGCCCCCAACGGCGCGCAGGGCAACATCGTCAATGCCGGGACGAACGAGCTGATCCTGCCGAACTACAAGCACACCTGGGCCAACATCCGGAAGATCTCGGATGCGCCGGCCTCGGCGGCGGATCTCTCCTTCAAGTCGATGGAATACAGCGCGGGCTGACCGCCGCGCACCGCGCCGCCGGGCCGGGAGGCTCGGCGGGGATTCCATACAAAGGCCGCAGAGTGGCGATTGCGACTATTTCTTTGATGTAAATCAAAGTCCGGACATGTGTGACGCTTATTAACAATAGGTATTCATAGGGCGTCGCCTACACGGGTTCCGATGCCGACGTTGCCGATTTTCCCGTTGTGGACGTACGTGTCATCGAAGGCGGTGTACTATCCGCACACGAGGCCGAGATGAACGAGCTCAGTTATCGCGGTCAAGCGGAGGCCATTTCGGCCCGGCTCAACCGGAATTGCTTCTGCATAACCCTCGACCGCACCGCTCTATCGGAGGCATTGGATCGAGAAGCCGGCGACAAAGGTTTCTGCGAGACCTTCATCGAGTCCCGCCCGCATCTGTTTTCCAATGTCCCGGTCTTCCTCTCCCGCTCCGCCGTCGAGGAGATGCGGGGCATCGTAGACGCTATCGAGGCGACGACGAGATTGCCGGGCTACCGCGACACCGTGCTCTCCTGGGCTCCCGAAATCGCACAGCAGGATTTCGGTCCCGCCGGAGTGCTGATGGGTTATGATTTCCACCTCGAAGACGAGGGTCCCCGGCTGATTGAAGTCAACACCAACGCCGGCGGCGCGTTTCTCAATGCATTGCTGGCTAAAGCCCAGGAGGCCTGTTGCGACGAGGTGAAACAGGGTCTTATCGACACTCAGGAGGACGACTTTGAAGCGCGCATCGTCGCGATGTTCCGGGACGAATGGCGGCGACAGCGAGGCACCGGCTCCCCGCGACGAATCGCGATCATCGACGATGGGCCCGAGGAGCAATACCTCTACCCGGAATTCGTTCTCGCGAGGCAGCTGTTGATGAGACACGGCTTCGACGCCGTGATTGGCGATGCCGGTGAGTTGCAGTATGAGGGTGGCTCGCTTCGGCTCTCCGGCGTCGAAATCGACCTTGTCTACAATCGCCTGGTCGACTTCGCCTTGGACGGCCCGGAGCATATGGCACTCCGGGCGGCCTATCGCGACGGCGCGGTGGTGGTCACACCTAATCCGCGCAATCACGCACTCTTTGCGGCCAAGCGCAATCTGACGCTTCTGTCCGATCCGGCGGCGCTGGAAGCCATGGGCCTCTCCCAGGACATGCGTTCGAGGCTTGCCGGCATTCCGAGGACCGTGCTCGTCACGCCGGACAACGCGGACGAGCTTTGGCAATCGAGGAAAGAGCTGTTTTTCAAGCCGGTCGCCGGACATGGTGGCAAGGCGGTCTATCGCGGCGACAAGGTCACCAAGGGAGTGTGGGCGGAGATTGCCCGGGGCGGCTACGTAGCCCAGGCTTTTGCCGCACCCGGGCAGCGAATGATCGAGATCGATGGGGCGGTCGCACCGCGCAAGATGGACGTGCGGCTCTACACCTACAGCGGCCAGGTCCTGCTCGCAGCCGCGCGCCTCTATCAGGGCCAGACGACCAATTTCAGGACGCCGGGCGGCGGCTTTGCCCCCGTCCTGGTGATATAATCACATCTGACTCGTCAGTGGCAGATGCACGGCCCGGGTGGTGAAAACACCCAGTTTCCTCGCCTGCCGGACCAAGCCTTCTGACGGCGAAGGTACAAGCCCAACGCCGCGCCATTCCCTCAAACATGAAGTTGGTGGTGAACGTACTGCTCGGACTCTTCTGCCGTATGGTCGCTGGGTTTCAACTTACCTGACCGGATGCGGTCCAAGACCTCAAAGAGTCCTGTGAACGCGCGGACAGCAACTTCGCGATCAACCGACACATATCCGCGTGGACGCGGCATTCCGACTTTGCGCCACCCAGCATAAAGGCGCTTGAGCAGGTCGCGCTTATGGAATCCGGCGACACAGCTCTCACCTGAACGCAGTTGCCCGATCTCCGCTGTCCGAAACTGTGGCACCTGATTCGAGAGAAGGGCCTGGAGCTCGCGGGCAGGGGCGCTATGTCGCCACCACCGATGGCGCCCACGAACTGGATAGCAGCTGGGTGAACAGTCGCTGCCACGTCTTCGTCGAACCGCAATGGGTTCCGGACGTTGGCGAGCCGAACCCGATGGAACAGGGTATGCTCGAGTTCGTCGACGCCGTTCAGCCCAACTCGCGCCTGAGTTGTCAGATCCGCATTACGCCAGAACTCGACGGTCTCGTCGTGACGACTCCGTGCGAGCAGCAGCTGATCTAGAGGCTTGGGCAGAGCCATGTCTATTTTCAATGACAAAGACATCCGCTGAATACGATTGATGTGCCCGGTGTATCCATCTGCCTCTCTGGATGGAGCGATAGAGAATTCGTTGGCAGCGCCAAGCTTGGCAGCCGGATCACTATCAGTTGAAGCTGACGGAGCGTGAAATAGAAATTGGCGAGGCTCGTGAGGTGATTTCCGAGACGACGCTTTGAAACTGGCACAAGTGTGAGCCTGCTCTGATTGCCACATGACAGGCCAGGCTCGCTTCGTATCCTTCTCAGGCCTCTTTGGCCGCAGCCTCAGCCACTACTGAACTGCCGAAGACCTTCGCGGCCGCGAAGAAGGCCTCGCTCACCTTGCCGGCCCCGTCGCGCGGGGCGAAAACCACTTCGTCGTAGAGCCGGTCCATTTCGCGGACGGGTATGCGCCGTATCGTATCTGTTCGGCCAGTGCCCTCGCGCCACATGAAGCCGACCCCGACTCCGTTTGCGACCGCTTCATAGACTCCATCACGTGTATCGAGCGTCAGCAACGGGACCGGGCTTAAGCCGGCGGAATGGAAAGCCCTGTCCACGACGCGCTGGGTCGATGATCCCCTCGTTCTGAAGATCAGGGGCGCGGTGATCAATTGTTCGCAGGTCAAATATTCCTCGGCCGCCAGCACGCTGTCAGCGTTGACGATGGCGACGACCTGCTGTCGGACGAGGAGTTCGCGCCGAAAGCGCCCGTCGTCCGGCACGTTCGGCAACACGCCGACATCGACGCGGCGGGTGATAACCGCCGCGGTGATCTCTTCGAAGGAACCGGTTTCGACAACGATCGATACGGTCGGATGGCGCCTGCTGAACAGCGCGATCAGAGCCATGCCGGGCATCGAATTGCCGAGCCCGATCGAGATATGGCCGTCGGCGAGCGCATTGCGGCGGGTGAGGATGCGGGTCGCTGCGCTTTCGGCCTCGGCCATCCTTTCGGCAACGTCACAGAGTTCCAGGCACAGCGGCGTCGGATGAAGAGTGCCGTTGCGGCGCTGGAACAGTCGCACGCTGAACTCCTCCTCGATCCCCTTCACATGCTGCGAGACCGCCGGTTGGGATATGCCGAGCAGACGCGCGGCCGCGGCGAAGGAACCGGAAGCGGCGACCGCGTTGACGGCGCGGATGCGGGTCGGGGAAAGCGTCAAGGGAAACTCCGGGGTGCACAATCAGGGCTTTGCTTCGGTCAAAGTCTAGCTGCGGTTTGTAAAGCCTGTGTCACAGAGCGAGCCCAGATTGCAGATGCAGCGGGCGAACTTGCCGACTGCCTACAAGGATCAAGTCGACAGGACGAACCTGACGTGACGCTGCTGCGTCATCGGACGGTTTCGTCGTGTCGCCTGGCAGCGGAGCCGACGCGTGGCCGACGAGGCGATTAGAATAGGGGATATCGCCGACGCGCCGGTCGAAGGCTGCGAGGCAATCTTCTGCGACCTCGACGGCTGCCTGGTTTCAGGCGGGCATGTCTATCCCAACGTGCGTGAGTTCGTCGCAAGTCACGCCGACCGGCTCTGGATCATCTCCAATAATTCGTCCGACACGGCGGAGACCCTTTCAAACCGGGTCGCCGCCATGGGGCTCGCCGTCAGCGCTCGGCGAATCCTGCTCGCCGGCGAGCAGGCGGTCCTGCGGATCGCGGCATCCCGTCCCGGCGCAGCGGTCTCGCTCTATGCGGAGGCGCCGATCCGCAACCTCGCCCGGTCGCTCGGGCTGCGAACGGAGACCCGCAAGCCCGACATCGTGCTGCTGGCGCGAGATCCGGGCTTTTCCCTCCGCGACCTTGGCCGCCTCATTGACGAGGTCCATGACGGCGCGGCGTTCGTCGTGACCAACATCGACACCGTCCATCCCGACCCGCATGGCCGTCCGGTCCCCGAGACCGGCGCTGTCGTTGCGGCCGTCCGCGCCTGCGATCCGTCCATTCGTTTCACGAGCATCGGCAAGCCCGCTCCGGATCTGATTGAGCTGGCGCTGCGCCTCAGCGGCGCCGCACCCGAAGCCTGCGTCTTTATCGGCGACAACGACCGCACCGACGGCGGCGCGGCGAAGGCGGCGGGCGTCCGTTTCGTCCACTTGCGGCGCATGACCGTGAACGGCGTTCCCGCCACAGGCGCGCTCGTGATGCCGGATATGGCTGCCGCGCGGGGTATCGACTGATGCTACGCCATATCGCACGCACGCTCGCAAAGATGCTCGTCACGCTCTTCGTGATCGTGACGCTGGTCTTCTTCGCGACACGCCTTTCGGGCGATCCGATAGACTATGTCGTGGGACAGGGGATCACCCAGGAAGACCGCGAACTTTTGACCCGCTACTACGGCCTCGACGCGTCTGTCTGGGTACAGTACGTCCGGTTCCTCGGCTCCTTCGTGGACGGCCAGTTCGGATTGTCCTTCGTCGAGCGGCGCCCGGTCGCCGACATCGTGGCGGAACGCATCTGGCCGTCGCTGCAGCTCCTGCTGGCAGGCATCTCCTTTACGATCCTCGTATCGATTCCGCTCGGCATCCTCGCCGCCATCCATCGCAAGACCTGGATCGGCAGCGCGATCATGACAATCGCCTTCATCGGCTACGCGGTGCCCAACTTTGTTCTTGCCGTCTTCATGGTGCTGGTCTTCGCCTTCACGCTGAACTGGCTGCCGGTGGTGGGAAACGGCACGCCCTGGCACTTCCTCATGCCGACCATCGCGCTTTCGGGCGCGCTGATCGCCGCCCTGACGCGCTTCACGCGGAATGCCATGCTGGACGTACTCAGCCAGGACTTCATGCGCACGGCGCGCGCGAAGGGTCTGTCGGAAAGCGCCGTCATCCTGAAGCACGGTTTTTCCAACGCCTCGATTACCATCCTCTCGGTTCTCGGGCTACAGATCGCGGGGCTCGCCGCCGCAGGTAACGTCGTCGTCGAGGCGATCTTTGCCTGGCCCGGCATCGGCGATCTGCTCGTCAACGCGGCGATCCTGCGCGATTTCCCGGTGCTGCAATTCGCGGTCCTCGCCGTCGCCTTCGCGGTGATCATCGTCAACGGCGTGATCGACATCGCCTATGCCTATGCCGATCCGCGAATCCGACTGGGGAGGGCATGATGGCCAACGCAGTCTTCGGGATTCCCGCGACTCTGCCAGGCTTCCCCGCCGGCGTCCGGCGGCTCTGGCGTGAAGCGAACGGCGTCCAGCGCACGGCGCTTCTCGTCGCTGTCCTGCTGCTGATCGTCGCCGCCTTCGCACCGTACATCGCGCCGCACGAGCCGACGGCGCAGAGCCTGATTGCCAGGTTGCGCCCGCCGATCGGATTCGACCGCTACAAGGACGGCTACCTGCTGGGCACCGACGAACTCGGTCGCGACGTGCTCTCGCGCTCGCTCTACGGTCTCCAACTCACGCTGATCCTGGCTGCGCTCGGCGCAACGATCGGCCTCCTGCTCGGCGGGGCGCTCGGGCTCGTCGCCGGCATCGCCGGCGGCATCGTCGACGATTTCATCATGGGCGCGGTCGACGCCCAGATCGCCATTCCCTTCACTCTCATCGCGCTGCTGATGCTGGCGATCTTCGGTTCCTCCATCGAGGTCATGGTCCTGGTGCTCGGCCTCCACGGCTGGGAGCAATACGCCCGCATCGTGCGCGGCGAAGTCCGCCGGCTGATGGCGATGCCCTTCATCGAGGCGGCGCGCGCGGCCGGGGCCTCCGGCGGCCGGATCGCCTTCCGGCACATCCTGCCCAATGCCGTCTCTCCGCTCGTCGTCCAGTTCACCCTGTCGATCTCCAACATCGTGCTGCTGGAATCGACCCTTTCCTTCCTCGGCATGGGCGTGCAGCCGCCGACGGCGACCCTCGGATCCATGGTCGGCATCGGTCGCGACTACATGCCGACCGCTCCATGGATCGTGATCGCGCCCGCCGTGATGATCCTACTCGTCACCTTCGCCGTCCAGATTCTCGGCGACTGGCTTCGCGACCGCGCCGACGTACGACTGAGGGGGAGATGAGACCCATTTCGCCGTCAGGAAGAAGAGGCCGCCAGCGGCCCGCTAACCTCAACCCAACCAACCTTTCAGGAGGCATGACATGACAAGGCTCTTTGCGACGACCGCGATCGCTACCATTCTCGCGGGCTCCGCCTTCGCCGTCGAACTGACCGTCGGCGCGGCCAACGTGACCGGCTTCGTCGATCCGGGCCGCGACCACTCGAACGTCGGTTCGCAGTTCTACTACAACAGCTTCGATACGCTGGTCGAAAAGAACTACGACAAGCTGCAGGGCGAGTTCCGCCCCGGTCTCGCGACCGAGTGGAAGCTGGTCGAGCCGACCGTGATGGAGCTCAAGCTGCGCCAGGGCGTCAAGTTCCACAATGGCGAGGACATGACCGCCGACGACGTGGTGTTCTCGCTGAACCGCATGTACCAGGCGACCTTCCCGCCCTACCAGGTTCGCTCGCGTGATCGCCTGGACAACTTCGAGAAGGCGGAGAAGGTCGACGACCAAACCGTCCGCATTCACGCCAAGCGCGAGGAGCCTCTGTGGGAGACCCTGCTCAATCTGCAGCAGGTCATGATCATTCCCGAGGACTACACCAAGGGCCTGACCGGAGATCCCAAGGTCGCCGAGAACGACGACTTCGAGGCGTTCTCGCTGAAGCCCGTCGGGACCGGCCCATACCGGATCGCCGAATTCGTGCCCGGCAAGACCCTGGTCTGGGAACGCTTCGCCGATTTCTGGGGCGAGAAGGCGCCGCTGGACAAGGTGACCGTCACGCACATGCCGGAAACCGCCGCGCGCATCACGGCGCTGAAGACCGGCGAGGCCGACCTTGTCACCAACATCGCGCCCGACCAGTTGTCGCTGATCGAGGCCGATCCGGCGCTCAAGGCCGCGGGTTCGGCAACCGCGCTGTTCCACGTGATGATCATGAACGCCAACCATCCGGTGCTGAAGGATCCGCGCATCCGCCAGGCCATGAGCCTCGCCGTGGACCGCGATACGCTCAACGAAGCCCTGTGGCTCGGAAAGGCGATCGTTCCTTCGACCCACACGATGGAGGAGTTCGGGCCTCTCTACATGCCGGAGCTCAAGACCTTCGAATACAATCCGGAGAAGGCCAGGCAGCTGCTCCAGGAGGCCGGCTACAAGGGCGAGGAGATCGTCTACACGAGCTTCCCGACCTACTACACCAACGGCCTGCTCGCCGCGCAGGCGATCGTGGAGATGTGGAAGGAAGTCGGCATCAACGGCAAGGTCAACGTCGTCGACAAGTGGAACGGCGGCGATGCCGACATGATGGCGCGCAACTGGTCGAATCCGATGTATTTCGCCGATCCGTTCGGCTCGTTCGGCGTGATGTGGGCGCCCAAGGGCCCGTCGGAATCGGAAGGCCGCTTCAACACCGACGAGGCCTATGCCGAGAGCTGGGAGCGCTTCCGCTTCTCCAAGGACGTCGAGGCGCGCAAGGCCGCCTATGCCGAACTGATGGAGCGCATCAGCCAGGATCCGCCGATGCTGCCGCTTTACCGGCCGTTCGAATCCTGGGCGATGAACAAGAACGTCACTTGGGCGCCGAAGCCTGGCCATATCCCCTACGTTCTCGACTTCCGCGCCGGTTCGATCACCTTCGCCTCGAACTGACACCTTCGACCGCACGCCGCCGGCGCCGCGCCGGCGGCGTGTCCACCAGCAATTCTGCCGCACACCGGGAGCCGAACTCATGTCCGTCCGTATCTGCGTCGTTGCCGACATCCATCACGGCAAGCCCTCCGCAACCAAGCGAGGCGATACCGCGCTTGCGCTGATGGAAGAATTCGCGCGCTTCACCAACGACGCCCGTCCCGATTTCGTGCTCGATCTCGGCGACCGCATCTCCGACGAGAACCGGGAGACCGACCTCGTCCTCCAGAAGGACGTGGGCGAGGCGTTTCGCAAGGTCGCCGCGCCGATCCATCACCTCAACGGCAACCACGACCGCGATCACCTCGAGGTCTCCGACAACGAGACCATCCTCGGGCAGCCGATGAAGTCGATGACGCTCGACCTCGGCGACTGGCGCATTGCGCTCTGGCGGGCGGACGCGAAGATCCATCGCGACGCGGACCGCCAGGGCTTCGTGCTGCGGGAAGAGGATCTGCTCTGGCTGTCGCGCACCGCGCAGGCCGCCGACCGGCCGCTCCTCGTCGTCAGCCACGTACCGATCTCGGGCCACGCCCAGACCGGCAACTACTATTTCGAGCGCAATCCCGGCGTCTCCACCTATCCCATGGCCGAACGCGCCCGCGCGGCGCTGGCGCAGGCCCGCGTTCCGGTCGTCTGCCTGGCCGGCCACGTCCATTGGAACACCGTGACCACGGTCGACGGGATCACCCACCTGACCCAGCAGTCGCTGACCGAGAGCTTCACCACGCAGGGCGAGCCGGCGAGCGCGATGGGGCTGATTGAGCTCGGCGATACCGTGAACTGGCAGGTATCGGGTCGCGATCCGATCGCCTTCGGCTTCACGCCTTCGGCGACGCGATGGACGCCGCCGCTGCCGGTCTTTTCCGAGCATCCGGAGATCGGGGCGCGGATGCGGAAGGTCGCCTCGTGATGCCGCTGCTGTCCGTGCGTAATCTCAAGGTCGCCTTCGGCGCTAAGGAGGCGGTGCGCGAACTCTCCTTCGACGTCCCGGCGGGTGCGACCATGGCGCTCGTCGGTGAATCGGGCTCGGGGAAATCGGCGACGGCCCTGTCGATCCTGCGCCTGATCGAACGCGAGGGCGGGCGGATCGCCGGTGGCACGATCACGCTGCATGAAGACGAAGGCCCTATCGATATCACCGCGCTCGACGAGCGGCAGTTGCGGGGGCTGCGCGGCAACCGCATCTCGATGATCTTCCAGGAGCCGATGACGTCGCTCAACCCGGTGCTGACCGTGGGAAACCAGGTTGCGGAGGTCTTCGTCCGCCACCGCGGGATGGGCCGCAGTGAGGCGCTTGCGGCGGCGCGGGACGCACTCGAGAGCGTGCGCATCCCGGAGCCGAAAAGGAGACTGGCACAGTATCCGCACGAACTGTCCGGCGGACTGCGTCAGCGCGTGATGATCGCGATGGCGCTGGCCTGCCGCCCCAGGCTCCTGATCGCCGACGAACCTACGACAGCGCTCGACGTCACCACCCAGGCCGAGATCCTGAACCTGATCCGCGAACTGCAGGACGAGATTGGGATGGCGGTGCTCTTCATCACGCACGATATGGGCGTGGTCGCCGAGATCGCCGATCGGATCGTGGTCCTGCGCGAGGGGCGCAAGGTCGAGGAAGGACCTGTCGGCGAGGTTTTTGGCGCGCCGAAGCACGCCTATTCCCAACAGCTCATGGCGGCGACGCCAAAACTCGGCTCCGGCTCGCCGAACCCGCCGCCGGCCGGCACCAAGCTACTCGACGTGCGGGACCTGACCACGCGATTCACGGTGCGCGGCGGTTTCCTGGAAGCGCGCCGCAGCATCGATGCCGTCAACAACGTTTCCCTAAACATCGGGCGGGCGGAGACGCTTGGGCTCGTGGGCGAGTCCGGTTGCGGCAAGTCCACGCTGGCGCGCTCCATCCTCCGGCTGATCGAGCCGGCGAGCGGCAGCATCCTGCTCGAGGGCCAGGAGATGATGCGGTCGAACCGACGGGAACTGCGCGCCATGCGCCGGCATGCGCAGATGGTCTTCCAAGACCCCTATGCGAGCCTCAACCCGCGCTTGCCGGTGCACGAACTCGTCACCGAGCCGGCCAGGATCCACGAGGTCGTGTCGGCGCGCGACCAGCGCGAGCTCGCGGCCGAACTCCTCAGATCTGTCGGACTGGGGGAGGATGCGGTCGATCTGTATCCGCATCAGTTCTCCGGCGGCCAGCGCCAGAGGCTATGCATCGCGCGCGCGCTCTCGGTGAAGCCGAAGCTGATCGTCGCCGACGAACCCGTCTCCGCGCTCGACGTCTCGATCGCCCGCCAGGTCACGGACCTGATGCTGGAGCTGCAGGAGCGGGAGGGCATCTCCTTCCTTTTCATCAGCCACGACATCGCCGTCATCGAGCGGGTCAGCCACCGCATCGCCGTGATGCATTGTGGCGAGATCGTCGAGACCGGCCCGTCCCAGGCGGTCCTGCGCGATCCGCGCCATGCCTATACCCGCCGGCTGCTCGCATCCGTGCCGCGGCCAGATCCTGCGTGGCGGCGCGCCTCGCCGCAACTTCTTCCGGCGGCCCCTTCACCACGCGCGGTCGCTGACGCACGGCTCCGTGAAGCCGCCCCAGGACATTTTGTGCGGGAGAACGCTGCTTGAGCCCAAGGCGCGCGTAAGTACGAACTCGGCGATACGTTTGAACAGCAAGCCGACCGTCAGACGGGCGCACCGCAGATCGACTCATTCGGGATATGTCCCGCGGACATGGCGTTTACCCATCTTACGCTGCCCACTCGCGCCGGTCGGCATCCTCTCCCCCTTCGCCATGAGCGCCGTCGATGTCGCCAAGGGGAGCGGCGGGAGCATTCTCATGGCCGCGCACTCCCTTCATACATGAATGTCATCGGACGTGGTCCCTTGGCGTAGCCGGTCCGCAGCTCGGTGCACCTGAAGCCTGATACCTCTACGAGTCCTTCGATCGGGCGGTTGAGATGACAGCCGCCGGCGCAGCATTTCCACAGCGGGGTGAGACGTCGCTGCCAGGTGCGGACCGACTCGTCCGGTGACAGCCCATGTTCGACGAACAGGAACTGGCCACCCGGCTTGAGCACGCGTCGAAGCTCGGACAATGCCCTGCCGACGTCCGGGATCGAGCACAGAGTCCACGTGCTGACGACGGTGTCGATCGTGCCATCCTCCAGCGGAATGGCTTCCGCGCTCTCCTCCAGGACTTCGACCGGGAAGGCGACGCCGCTTGCCGCCCGCCGCGCCATCGCGGCCAGGCGGGCGGACGGCTCGAGCCCGAGCACCCGGCCCACGGCTTTCGGGTAATGCGGCAGGTTCAGGCCGGACCCTATGCCGATCTCCAGAACGCAACCCCGTGCCCGTTCCAGGGCGCGCTTGCGGTAGGGAATGAGTTCTGGATTGCGCATCGCGCCATGCACGAGGCGCGGGAGAATCAGATCGCGATAGAGGCTCATATGCGTCTCCTCATCCCTTCGTGGCGGGAGCGGGCAGCTTCGGGATGCAGCCGGTGTCGCCCACAACCGACTTGCCGACGGCGCGGGCGAACGCGGCATGGTAGGTCGGATCCTCGGTCCCCATCAGTCGATCCCACCAGGTGAAGTAGAGCCCGAGGTTCCAGCGCGGCCGCGCATGGTGCAGGTCGTGGTGCGTCACGGTCGTCAGCCATCCGATCAGCGGACGGCCATCGCGACGCGCCGGAAACACTTCGTAGCCGCAGTGGCCAATGGCGTTGCGCAGCATCATGTGGGCGACGAAGAGGAACGCGGCAAGCAGGCTGGTCGGCATCAGGAGCAGCGCCAGAGGCAGGTAGATCGCGTTGACCGCCGCCTCGCTCGCATCGAAGGCGTAGGAGGTCCACGGCGACGGATTGTACGAGCGGTGGTGCAGGCGGTGGAACCAGCGGAACAGCCCGGGGCGGTGCATGATCCTGTGCGTCCAGTAGAACCAGGCATCGTGCAGTACGATGAGCACAGTCAGGTTGAAGAGAAAATACGCCAGCCCGCGTTCGAGCGGGTCTTCATAGATGGCGAGCCAGCCCAGCCGCTCCGAAAGCGCGATGGCAAGGCCGACGAGCGAGAATATGAGCACCGTGCGCAGGGAGGCGAGGATTTCTCGCGACATCTGCCGCCAGTCCGGCCGCTCGTCCCGGATCTGGCGGCGAGCCAGCCATCCGGCGAGCAGCGTGTTGACGACGAGAAAGGTCCCGCCGGCGCCCGCGACGTAGCGGATGAGGTCTCCCTGGAGGATGAACGGGTAGACTTCGGTCGCGTAGCTCGCCAGCGAACTCCAGATACAGGTATCGTCCATAAGAATGCTCCTTCGGTTGAGACCCCGACGAAGCATGCCGAAGGGTGCGTGGATGGCTTCTCCGGCCGAGAACGCGCACAGCGATTTCAGGATTCGATCAGGAACTTCCGGAAGCGACGTGGCGTGCCAGCGCCTTCGCGCGGAAGTCGGTCGGAGTCACACCGGTCAGTTCCCGGAACGCCCGGTTGAACGGCGCCAGGGAAGCATAGCCAAGTCCGAAGGCGACGGAGGCGATCTGCTCGCGCGCCTGCTGCGGATCGGACAGCCTGTGTTTGGCTTCCGTGATCCGGTGGTCGTTCAGGAAGGCCGCGAAGTTGCGATAGCCGAGGCCCTTGTTGATGAGCTTGCGCAGCCGATGTTCGGGAACACCTAGCTGCCGCGCGAGCGAGGCAAGCGACAGGTCCGGTTCGAAGCAGACACCACGCGATATGGCCGTCCTGAGCCGCTGGAGTTCCAGAAGCTCCGCCGGGCCGAGTTCATCGGTCCTCGGCTGGGGCGCGGAGAGCGCCGGTACGAAGAGTTCCTTCCGCACGGCGGTCGTCCACAAGGCGAAGGCGAAGGCCAGGACGGCCAGCGCCAGCGACTGGACGAGTCGCAATCCGAGCCATTCGGGGAGCGGCTGGCGAAGGGCGTAGAGTTCGGTCCCGGCGATGACGAATCCGACGATCGGCAGGGACAGCGCGACGGCGACGCGGAACCGGCGCCGGGAATCGACCAGGTCATTGCGCAATTCCCTCAGGGCGAGGCTGACAATATGGACGAGCAGGGAGATGACAACGACCTGGTGCAACAACTCGCCCGAAATCCCAAGCGGGCCGTATCCCCATTGCCGCATGGCGTAGAACGCGAGAAGCAGCGCCGGTGGCGCCGCGTAGGCCCATTGCCAGCTGGAGCCGTCGCGAAACAGCGCCAGTGCGAACCACCAGAAGAACGCCGAAGCAAGAACGGCGGGGATGACGAGGGCGGGCACCGAGGCGCCCAGCGCGCCCGTCACGGCATCATTGGACGCCAGCCCGTAGGCGGCGATGGAGACGGCAAAGAGGCAGCCCGAGACTGACATGAACCTCGGCGTCGCTGCCCGCAGGAACTGGATCGCGACGAGAAGGTTGAGCGCGGTCGCCCCGCCGCGCAGCAACAGATCGGCAATGTCGAAGGCGATGTTCATCGCGCGTCACGTTACGACAAACGGCGTGCCGCGCAATGGCGCGCTGGCTGCCTACTGCGCTCGGCACTCGGCCGAGCGCGACGGTTCAATCGGTGACCCTCACCCGCGTTGCGGGCTGGTGGAGCCGACGGCGGATGCCCGCCTGCGGCTGGCTCCCAGCCACAGGAGCGCCGCGGCCGCGAGCGCCAGCCAGGGAAGCAGCAGGACATTGAGAAGCTGCCAGCCGAGCGCCTGGAGCAGCGCCGCAGCACCGAATGAGCAGGCGAGGCCGACGGCGAAGATTGTCATGTCGTTGGTCGCCTGGGCGCGGCCCCGTTCGGCCGCAGCATAGGTCGTGGTCAGTAGCGCGGTGCCGCCGATGTAGAGAAAATTCCAGCCGACCCCGAGCAGGATCAGCGCGCCCGCGAAAGAGCCGAAGCCGGTCCCGGTCAGCGTCATGACGACATGGCCCATGAGGATCAGCACGCCCGACAGCATGATCCGCAGCACGCCGAAACGGACGATCAGCGATCCGGTGAAGAATGACGGCAGAAACATGCCCAGCACATGCAGCTGGATCACCGTCGCCGCCGACGAAAGATCGTGGTGGTGATGGACCATGGCGAGCGGCGTTGCCGTCATCGCGAGGATCATCACACCGTAGCCGGTGGCAGCTCCGAAGAGCGCGACGAGGTAAGCGGGCTGGGACACGATCCGAGAGAGCGGTCGGACGGCTGTCGTCGTCTCGTTGGGCGCTGCAGCCGGTGGGATGCGGAGCGCGAGAAGGATTGCCGCGGCAACGATCGAAACGAGCGCAAGCAGGACGAAAGATCCTGCGTATGCGGGTCCGACCAGATCGGCGCCGAGGCGACCGACCATGGGACCCGCGAAGGCAGCGACGATGCCGCCGGCGAGTACCAGGGAGATGGCACGGGGACGGAATGCGTCGTCGGCAACCTCTCCGGCGGCGAAGCGGTAAAACTGCGCGAACGCCTGGTAGGCGCCCACCAGGAAGGTACCGAGCGAAAGAAGGAGGAGCGACCCCGCCCATATGCCCGCCGCGGCCACCAACCCGCCGACCGCACCCAGCAGCGCTCCTCCGACAAAACCTGCGCGCCTGCCGACCCGCGCCATCCACATCGACGCTGGGAAAGTGGCCAGGGCCGTGCCGAGGAACATCGCAGCGATCGGCATGGTCGCAAGTTCCGGCCGCGAGGCGATCAAACCGCCTGCGAGCCCGCCGACGGTCATCACCATGACCGACGCCGTCTGGAACAACGCCTGGGCGCTCGCCAGCACCAGCACCTGGCCCTGCATACGCGACAACATCAGAACACCAGGACCTTGTCGGCGGCGAGCGTTACCGCTGCGAGTTCATCCATGGTGCTGCGGCGGGTCCCCTCGACCAGTTCCTGGTCCGTCACGCCGCGTGCGTCCATGCAAGTGCCGCAGAGCAGGACATTTCCCCTGGCGGCCAGCAGGCGTTTCAGCATTCGCTCGAGGTTGTAGTAGCCGTCGGGCGTCTTCTGCCCGGCCTTCGCCGAGAGGACCGCGTCGGCCATCAGGAAGACGGCGACCTTTCCGTCCGGATCGGCCTTCGTAAGGGCGTTGGCGAGGCGAAGCCCGTTATAGCAGCGCTCGGTGCCGTAAGGCGGGTCATTGAGGATAAGCAACGTGTTGGACATGGCCTTGCTCCTTCGACGAGCGGTATGGTAAAGTTACATTCAATAATTCTGTTGAATGACGTAACGAGGCTTTTGCACGATGTCAATCTCCAATCCGAAGCAGGCGCTCTACGAGCAGTTCGCGCAGGTGGCGAAGGCGTTCGGTAACCCGCAGCGGCTCGAACTTGTGGAGCAGCTTGCTCAAGGCCCGCGTAGCGTCGAGGCCCTGGCGGCCAAGCTCTCGCTTCCAGTCGCCAACGTCTCCCAGCACCTGCAGGCGATGCGTCGCGCTGGTCTGGTCACGTCGGTACGAGACGGAAAGTTCGTGAACTACCGCCTGGCCGACGATGGTGTACTCGGAGCCTTTGCCGCCATCCGCTCCGTGGCCGAGAAGCACTCGGCGGAGGTCGAGCGGGTGGTACGCGGCTGGTTCGACCGCCGGGACGACATGGAGCCCATCTCACGTGAGGAACTCGTCGCACGAATGAGCGACGGCGCGGTCACCGTCATCGACGTCCGCCCGCCAGACGAGTACGCGCTCGGCCATCTTCCGGGGGCCATCAATGTCCCGCTTTCGGAGCTTTCGGCGCGGTCGGAAGTATTCGAGCCAGGCCGCGAGGTGATCGCCTACTGCCGGGGGCCGTGGTGCGTGATGTCCTTCGAGGCGGTCGCCGAACTCCGGTCTCAGGGATTGCCGGCCCGCAGGCTGCAGGATGGCATGCCTGAGTGGAAGGCGGCAGGCCTTTCGGTCGAATCTGGTGCTTGACTAGAGGGCGGCCGCGCATCCGTGCCGTCCGGCGAGTCAGTCGATTGTCACCGTCCCACGTTCTAGTGGTCCGATTCTGACATTTGCATGAGCGGTCCGTATCAAGGGGATGCAAATGTCAGAATCGGACCACTAGCAAGCATATGATTCTAGTGGAACTTTGAATTCAACATTCGCTTGCTCCGCGCGATGTCAAATGGGAAGCGAATGTCAAATTCGTTCCACTGGTCAGGCGTCGGCATCGTCAATGAGATGGTTGGGAGGTGCGAGCCTGGCCAGGGCTTCCCGGTCGCCGAGGGTGATTGTCTTGCCCGCCACCTTCACGTGATCGGCGAGCAGCGACGCGAAGCATCGCGACAGAACCTCCGGCGCGACGCCGATACGCGCGGCCAGCACCCTCTTTTCGTATGGCAGTTCGAACGTCCCCTTGCCACCCAGTTCGGTGTCCGTTCTCAGCAACCAGGCGGCAAGCCGCTCGAGGCCGGACCGCAACTTCTGGTTCTTCAACTCCTTCACCATATTGCGGTAGGACCGCGCGAGTTCCATCATCAGCGCGTGGGCGAAGCCGGCGGCTTCCCCCCACCAACGGCAAGGTAAGTTCTCGCTGATGTCTCGACCGTATAGCCCGTGGGGGTCCGTATCGGATCAGCCTTTAGGCACCCCCTGAGGCCTGATGTTACGTTTCTGCGCAGCGATGCGAAAAGCCGCGTTCGGCGCGCCATAGCCGGCATAGCCGCCGCGGCGTTCGACGATCTCGAAGAAAAATCCCTCGCCGAAGTTGAGGCTGTAGAACTGGAAGAACTCGCCGGCCTCGTCGCGGTCGTAGAGGATGTCGAAGTCGCGCAACCGCTCGGTGAGGGCCGGGTCCAGCCCCAAGCGCGCCTCGACATCATCGAAATAGTTGGATGTGATCTTGAGCGGCACGAAACCGCTGTCGCGGAACCGAGCGGCGGTGGCGAAGATGTCCCCGGTCGCAAAGGCCAGGTGCTGGATGCTCGAGCCGAAGGTCTCGGCAATGAAATGGCCGGCCAGCGTCTTGCGGTTCTCGGCGCCGTTGAGGGTCAGCCGCAGCGCTCCGTCGGCGCTCTCGATCACCTGGCTGCGGACGAGCCCGGACGGGTCGACCACGTCCACCATCGGCGACTTCCGGGTCCGAAAGATCGACGTGTAGAAGAGCAGCCAGGTCAGCATCTCCTCGTAGTTCATCGTCTGGGCGACGTGGTCGACGCCGAGCAGTCCGGCGTCCCCGTCGGCCGAGGACGCCAGCGCCTCGAACTCGACGTCCCAGACACGCGCCGTGAGCCCGTCGATGAAGTAGATCACGCCGCCGCCGACACCGCGGATGGCGGGGATCGCCAGTTCGCCCGGCCCGCGGCGCTGCTCGAAGATCTCGGCGCCGAGCGCCCGTGCGCGCTCGACGGTCGCCCCCGCATCCGCCACGCGCAGCCCGATCGCATAGGCCGACGTGCCGTGGACGATGTAGGAGGAATGCGCGAAGCCGTCGCGCTCGGTGTTGACGACGAGGTTGATGCCGCCCTGCCGGTAGAGCGTGACGTCCTTGTTGCGATGGCGGGCGATGGCGGCAAAGCCCATTGTCTCGAACAGGCCGCCGAGCTCCTCTGCCTCCTGCTCGTCGGCGGCGAACTCGACGAACTCGATGCCTTCCACCCGGATCCGGTCAGGGATCGACGGCACGTCGATGGCGATCGCCGGTTCGAGCCGCGCCACCTGGTCCATCAGGTAGACCAGCGAGCGCCGGCCATCGATCGAAATGGACTTGGGCGAGCCGCCGCGAAACTGGTCGTTGAAGATCTCCAGCGACAGCGGTCCATCATAACCTGTGGCGGCCACCGCGCGCATGAAGTCGACGACGGGAAGATCGCCTTGGCCCGGCATGTTGCGGAAGTGGCGGGACCAGTAGAGCAGGTCCATGTCGATTTTGGGCGCGTCCGCGAGCTGAACGATGAAGATCTTGTCGCCGGGGATGGCGCGGATCGTGTCCGGATCGATCTTGCGCGCCAGCGTGTGGAAGGAATCGAGGATCACGCCGATGTTCGGATGGTCGGCGCGTCGGACGATCTCCCAGGCGTCGCGATGGTCGCCAACATGGCGCCCCCAGGCGAGCGCCTCGTAGCCAACACGAAGACCGCGTTTCGCTGCGCGCTCGCCAAGCTCGCGGAAATCGGCGGCTGCCCGGTCGATGCCGCCGAGGGAGAGCGGCGATACGTTGGAGCAGACCAGCATCAGGTCGGTGCCGAGTTCGCTCATCAGGTCGAACTTGCGCTCGGCGCGATCGAAGGCGCGTGCGCGCTGCGGCTCGGGCATGCCCTCGAAATCGCGGAACGGCTGGAACAGCGTGATCTCGAGCCCGTGGTCGCGGACCATCCGGCCGACCTCGGCCGGGGTGCCGTCGAAGGCGAGAAAGTCGTTCTCGAAAATCTCCACCCCGTCGAAGCCGGCCGCCGCGATCGCCGCCAGCTTCTCGCGGAGGTCGCCGCTGATCGAGACGGTGGCGATCGAGGTCTTCATCGTCAGCCTCACATGACACGGTAAACGTCGATATTCACCTCGTCGCCGGATCGGCACAGGCTGGCGACGAAGAGACTGTCGTTGAGCCAGCCATGGATCCCGTCGGGCGCCTCAAAGACCGGCGTAGCGCGGAAGTAGTATTCAGCCGGATCAACCACTTCGCCAGCCCGCAGTCGCGCCAGGAC
Organism: Pseudomonadota bacterium; assembly: GCA_043822005.1. Lineage (GTDB taxonomy): Bacteria > Pseudomonadota > Alphaproteobacteria > Rhizobiales > Rhizobiaceae > Mesorhizobium_A. The sequence goes on from JBDRCE010000026.1 coordinate 20,733, forward strand.
CTCTGGCGAGGAGGCCCGCAGACCCTCGTTGCATACCAGAATCGGTGTGCCGTCGGCTGCGATGATCGTGTAGCGGGCGCTGATGCGGGAGGCGCCGTCAGGGCGAACCAGCGGCCAGTCGGAACCGCCCGGCGCGATCGTGCCGGCGAGCCGCGGCCCTTCGACCGTGCCCCCGGCGATCTCGATGTGCAGACGTTCGCCGTTTCGCGACGAGCCACCAGTACGCGTCGCGCCGATGGCGGCGCGGATCGTAAACACATACTGGAGGGTGGGAACGACCGGTCTCATCGATGTTCCAACTCGGCCGCAGCATAGCGGCCGGCAAGCCAGCTGCACATGCGAGCAAGTCTCTCGCGCGATGCGCCGCAATGGGCCATGGCCCGCAGGTAGCCGTGGATCAGGCCTTCGCCAGGGTCGAGCTCGACCGGCACGCCTGCATCGCGGAGCTTGTCGGCATAGGCGTAGCCGTCGTCGCGCAGCGGATCGTTCTGGGCCACGGCGATGAAGGCCGGCGGCAGGTTCGCATGGGACTCGGCATGCAGCGGCGCCGCCAGGGGATTTTTCCGGTCGGCCTCGTTCGGACAATACATCGCGTTGACGCCCGGCATGCCCCTGGTCTGGAGCAGCGGCGCATCCGCATTCTCCTCATACGAGGGGAACGACATCTCGAAGTGAACGGCGGGATAGATCAGCAACTGCGCCAGCGGCTCGTGCGGTGAACCCCGCAAGGCGAGGCACACCGAGGCCGCCAGGTTGGCGCCGGCACTGTCGCCGCCGACTGCGATTCGGCTTGGATCGACGGCGAGGTCGGCCGCGTGCTCCCGAACCCAGACAAAGGCATCCCGGCATTCGTGCACGGCCTGCGGGAAGGGGCATTCCGGCGCGAGCGCGTAGTCGACGCTCATCACCGTCTGGCGGTTCACGGCGGCGATGCGCATGGTGATGTCGGCATGCGTCATCGGGCTGCCCTGCATCCAGGCGCCGCCGTGCATGTAGACCAGGCACGGCTGCGCGTCCTCGCCGTCGAACCGGTCGACGCGGACCGGTACCAGCCGGTCGCCGCTCTTGACGAAGCGGGCGGATGTCCTCACGCCCTCCGGGCGCGGCAGCGCCATGTCGTCGGCGATGTATTCGAACAGGATGCGCCTCTCCCGCGCCGTCGCGCCAGCCGGCAGCGCTTGCCAGGCCTTGTTCCAGACCTGCAAGAAGCCATCGAGTTCCGGGTCGATCATTGTGGTCCTCTCTGAATATCAGCCGCGGTAGCCGAGCAGGCGCGGCACGTACAGGACGAAATCCGGCCAGAAGGTCACGATCCCAAGCGCGACGAGCAGGCCGACGATGAAGGGCGTGATGTCCTTCACCAGAACCGCCAGGGGCTCCTTGGTGATGTTTGCTACGATGAAGAGAAGCAGACCATAGGGAGGCGTGAGAAGGCCGATCATCGAGTTGATCACCACGACCACGCCGAAATGCACGATGTCGATGCCCAGCGCGTTGACCGTCGGAATGAAGATTGGCACCACGATCAGCAGCACCGCACCGGCCTCGAGGAAGCAGCCGAGCACGAGGAACAGTATGTTGATGACGATCAGGAACTCGACTTGAGAGAAGTCATACTGGCCCATCCAGGCCGCAAGCATGTCCGGGACGTTCTCACGGGTGATGACGTAGTTGAAGGCGAGCGAGCCGGCGACGAGTATCCCCACGGAAGCGGTGGAACGGGCACTCGTCAGAAGTGTCGTGTAGAACTGCCCGAAGCTGACGGAGCGGTAGAGCACGACCGAGATGAAGAGCGCATATCCGGCGGCTACGGCCGCCGCCTCGGTCGGTGTCATGACTCCGCCGTAGATGCCGCCAAGCAGGATGATCGGCAGCATCAAGGCCGGCAGCGCCTGGATTGTGACCCGCGGCAGCTCGGAAACTGGCACGGTGTTGTCCGTTGGGAAGTTGCGTCGACGGGCCGCGACACCGTTCATCACGATGAGCATGACGGCCATCAGCAGCCCGGGCAGTATCCCGGCCGCAAACAGGTAGCCGACCGATGCGTCGGAAACCAGTGCGTAAAGCACCATCGGAATCGAAGGCGGTATGATCGGCCCGATCGTGGCAGACGCCGCGGTCAGCGCTCCGGCATAGCTCTTCGGATAGTGACCGTCCTTGGTCATCATGTGGATCTCGACCCGTCCCATCCCGACCGCGTCGGCGACGGCCGAGCCTGACATTCCCGAGAAAATGATCGAAGAGACGATGTTGACGTAGCCGAGCCCGCCCTTGAACCGCCCGACGAGCGCGTGGGAAAACCGCAGCAGCCGCTCGGCCAGTGACCCGGTGTTCATGATGTCGGCGGCGAGAATGAACAGCGGTATCGCCAGCAGCGAATACGAGTTGAAGAGCCCCTGGAGCATGGTCTCGGCGGCGATCGAGGTGTCGAAGCCTTTCATGCCGAGATAGACGATTGTGCCTGCCAGCATTGCAATTCCGATCGACAGCCCGAACAGCGTCATCAGGACGATCAACACGATCGACATGGTCATCGGATCAAACATTGGTCTCGACCTCGGCATGGGCGAACATGTCGTGGACCAGTTCGCGCCCGGTCAGCGCGAGCCAGATGTCGATCGCCGACCGCGCGATGATCGACATCACGAAAGGTATGTAGACGGCGAAGAGGATGTCGAACCGCATCAGCAGGAACGCGGTGCGTTCGATCTGCATGAAGGTGACGTAGTCGTAGGCCTTCGGCAGCGACCAGGCCATGATGGCGATGCACAGGCCGTTGGCGATGACGGCCATGGTCCTGCGCACCTTGTCCGGCACCGAGTTGTAGAGCAGGTCGAACACGATGATGTCCTCGCGCCGCAGCACGAAGGCGTAGCCGAACAGGATGCCCCAGAGCCAGGCGACGGTGACATATTCGATCGTCCAGCCGAGCGGCAGGTTCAGCACGTAGCGGAACACGATCTGGATCAGGAACGTGGCGAACATGCTGCCGAGCAGCAGTACGACGACGTCTTCGGCGCGGCGGCGGAGCCAGGCGCCGATCGCTGGCAAGGATTGCATGGTCACCCTCGTAGGTAGGGACCTCCGGCGCGCGCCGGAGGTCGTTTGGGCGCGGGGCTCAGAGTCCGTTGATCTTGTCGAGAAGGCCTTCCGGCCAGTCGGCCGAGAACTTCGACGCCTTGTACTTCTCCAGGACGTGGTTCCGGAACGCCGTCTTGTCGGGCTCGTAGACCTGCAGGCCCGCGCCCTTGAAGAATTCGACCAGTTCGGCCTCCTGCCGCAGGGTCTCCTCGTCGAGCTTGGCCTGGAAGTTGAGCGCACATTCCTGGACCTTCGCCTGCTGCGCGGGCGTCAGGCTGTTCCACTTGCTCATCGAGATGGTGTGCTGGTTGTTGGCGATCAGATGCCCGGTCAGGACGATCTGGTTGGTGACCTCGAAGAACTTCATCGCCTTGTCGGCGGGAAGCGGGTTGTCCTGCGCGTCGATCGCCCCGGTCTGCAGGCCGGTGTAAACCTCGGTGAAGGCCATCGGCGTCGGGTTGGCGCCGAGCGCTTCGCCGACGAACTGCCAGCCTTCCCCGCCCGGCATCCGCAGTTTCACGCCAGCGAGATCGGCCGGCGTCATGATCTTCTTGTCGCCCTTCAGGTTGAGGTGGCGCGTGCCAATATAGGGGTTGGCAAGGACCTTGACCCCGGCCTTTTCCTCGACCTGCTTCCAGATGTCGTTCAGCACGTCGGAGCTCGTTACGGCGCGCATATGCGCATAGTCGCGGTAGAGATAGGCGGTTCCGAGGATCGCCGTCTGCGGCACCTGGTTGTAGAAGTCGAACACGGCGAGGTTCGCCATGTCGAGATTGCCGCGCTGCATCGCGGTGAGTTCCGTGCCCTGCTTGAAGAGCGTGGCGCCGTGATACGACTTGAAGTCGAACTCGCCGCCGAGGCATTCGCCGAACTCCTTGCGCAGGATGGTCGTGCGAATGTCGGTCTCCGGAACCGTGTCCGAGTATATGATCTCGACCTTGCTCTGGGCGAGGGCCGCCGAACTTCCTATGACGAGGGCTGCAGCTCCCATCATCAACCTGCTTGTCAGTGAACGCATTGGTTTCCTCCCTGGTTTCCTGCGTCGGTGTTGCGTCTCCGGGCATGCGTCCCGGACATCCCGGGCCTATCCCGGCACTGTGTCAAAGGCGGCGAAAGCCGACCTCATTTGGTTCGCGTCCGGCACAAGGCCGGTGAAATGCTCGAAGGCCCGCACCGCTTGCCACACCGCCATGCCGTCGCCGGACAAGGTCCGGCAGCCGATAGCCCTCGCCGCACGCAGCAGCTCGGTCTCCTGCGGGAAATAGATCACGTCCGAAACCCACTGGGAGGGCCGGAGCAGCGTGGTGTCGAACGGCGTGCCGGGGTGTTTCGCCATGCCGACAGGGGTTGTGTTGACGACGCCGTCGGCGTCCGCAAGCGCGTCGGCGATGTCGGCCCGGGCAATGACGGACGTCTCCGCTCCGGCGAGCCGGGCGGCGAGCGCATGGGCACGGGTCAGGTCGGCGTCGACGATCGACAGGCGTCGCGCGCCGAGTCCGATGAGCGCATAGGCGACTGCCGATCCGGCGCCGCCAGCGCCCACCAGCACGACATGCCCCAGCGGCGCGCCGGCCATCGCGGTCCGGAAGCTTTCGGCATAGCCCCAGCAGTCCGTGTTGTGTCCGGTCCTGCGGGGTCCGAACACGACCGTGTTGACCGCCCCGATCGCGGTCGCGTCGAGCGATATCTCGTCGAGCAGCGGCATCACGCTCTGCTTGAACGGATAGGTGACATTGACGCCGTGGAAGCCGAGCGAGGCTGCCGCATCGACCGCAGTCGGCAGATCGGAGTCGGACAGACCGAGCGCGTCGAAGTCGATCAGCACGTAGGAGCAGGCAAGGCCGATGCGCGCCGCTTCGCGCTCGTGCATGGCGGGGGTTCGTGACAGCTCGATACCGCGGCCGACGAGACCGACCTTCACGTCCAGACGCCCGCCAGGCACATGCGTGCGGCGCTGCATCAGTCCGTCGATCGCTTGCGCGATCGTCGCGGCGGTCTTCGGCATTCGTCCTCCCGAGCCGTACGTAAGCGACGGCTTGTCTTCGTTCGGCCCGACCCGGTAAATGGTCCGCAGCCACGAATGGCACTATGTACGAAACAGTTAGTTTGTCAACGCCGCGCTGCGGCCGATAGGAATTTCGATGTCTGGTCCGAAGCTGCAACGAAAGGACAGGCCGCCGCCGAAGCGGCCGCAGGATCCGGACGGTACCCGCCGGGACATTCTCGAGACGGCCTCACGCGAGTTCGCGATGAACGGCCTGTCAGGGGCGCGGATCGACGAGATCGCCGCCCGGACGAAATCGTCGAAGCGCATGATCTACTACTATTTCGGCGACAAAGAGGGCCTTTACCTGGCGGCGCTGGAGAACGCCTATCGCACCGTGCGCGACGGCGAGGCGAAGCTGGAGACCGACGGGCTGCCCCCGCCGCAGGCGCTGCGCAAGCTGGTCGAGTTCACGTTCGATCACCACCACGAGCACGAGGACTTCATCCGCATGGTGATGATCGAGAACATTCACCATGGACAGTATCTCGAAGGCTCCGACGTGATCCGACGCCTCAACATGACCGCTATCGATAACATTGCATCGATCTACCGTCGCGGTGTCGAATCCGGCGATTTCCGGGCGGGCCTGGACCCCCTCGAACTTCACTGGCAGGTCAGCGCGCTCTGCTTCTTCAACGTCTCCAATCGCGCGACCTTCTCGAAGATTTTCAGCCGCGATATGGGCGGTGCCGAGCACCAGAACAGGTTGCGGAAGAATGCGGTCGAGATGGTTCTGAGGTTCGTCTGCGCGCAGGGCTGACACCCTCAACGAACGCCGCATGGCACGGGATGAGACAGCCTGAAAACGGGCGGCAGCATTGGCGAAACGGGCAAACACCTATCTTTAGTCAGCAACAGAAAATCTTGCGACGGAAGCTGCCATTCCGCTGTCGCCCCTTTGAAGTCATCCGTAGGGACCATTCCTGACCCGCTGTCGGCGCCTGATTTCCATCGCAAGTTCGACCTCATTCACATGAGATACCGTTTGAGACACCACACCGCTGCCGGGTTCCACGGTGCGTTGCTCGGTCGCTTGACGGCCGATATGACGTGGTCCGAAGGTTTTGCGCAAAATGGCCCGACCTAGCACAGGTGACAGATCACCGGGGACTAAAAGATCGGCACCGCCGATCCCCGAGATTCCGATCGTCATTTTTTCTTTTCTCCTGCACTTCGTGTGGGAGTTCCTGCAGGTGCCGACATATGCGGGAATGGCCGAAATGACTCATTGGGAAGGCATCAAGTTCTGTACGACGGCGACGTTCGGAGATGTGGGATTCGCCCTGACTGCGTTCTGGGCGGCCAGCGCCGTCGGCACGAGCCGTCAATGGATTCAGAAGAGGCGGCGTGTACCGTTCGTGGTGTTCATCGCAGTCGGAATAGCACTCACGATCGTTTTCGAATATTACTATACGGAAGTAAGCCTTCGGTGGTCCTATTCCGGGATTATGCCGCTGGTGCCGCCGCTGGGCACCGGATTAAGCCCACTCCTGCAGTGGATAATTATCCCCCCGCTCGTTGTTTGGCTCACAAGTCGGCATCTGCAAGGTCCGTGGCTTCCCAGCGCCTGAGGATGATGTGGAAGCGCATTCTCGACGGTACGTTCGACAGTGAATCGCCGCGACGTACGGCAGGAAGCAAAAAATGTCAGCTGGCCGCCGGCCCCCCAACGTGATGCTCCCTCCGTCAGCCTTCCCCGAACACGAGGGGAGGGACGGATTCCGTCCTGTCGAAGAGGTGCGCCCGCAGACCTAGCCGGCGCCCGACAATCCTGCCCACCTCGTCCGCCTCCAGCAGGCTGAAGGCTGTCGAGAACGCGTCCGCCGCGGTCGCGTCCGGGGCGACGACGGCGACGTTCCGGTAACGGCCGGCTCCTAGTCCGCTGCGGGGATCGATCAGGTGGTTGAAACGGCCGGCCGCATCGAAACGGAACCCCTCGCCGCTGGATGTCGAGACGGCCCTGTCCTCCACCTCCAGTATCGTGGCCATACCGCCTTCGTCACGCGCGTCCTCAATACCCACCTTCCACGGCGAGCCATCAGGCCGGGATCCGACTGCACGAATTTCGCCCATGTCGACGAGGGTCTTCGTCACGCCTCCGCGCCGCAGAACATCGACGATCCGATCGGTGATGAACCCTTGGGCGATGCCATTGAGGGTAAGAGCCATGCCCGGGCGCTCGAAGGCGATGCGGGTCGCGCTGAACGCCACCTTGTCGAGACCGACGCGCCGAAGAGCCTCGCCGAGCCGCTCCCGCGTCGGGCCGGATGGGTCGGGCTCCGCGCCACCGAAATGGTCTGCCAGCAGCGTCCAGAGAGGCTGGACAGTCGGGTCGAATGCCCCGCCGGTCAGATCCCAGACTTCGCGGCTCGTCTGGAGCACGGCCACGAGTTCCGTCGGCGGTGTCGCGAGCGCGCCTACCCGGTTCAGCTCCGACAGAGCTGAGTCCGACCTGTAGAGGCTGAAGATCCGCTCGAGCCGGCCGGCCTCGGCAACGGCCTGGCTGATCAACAGCTCAGCAGCTCGCCTGTCCGGATGATGGAGGGTTATTCGCGCCGCAGCGCCCAGGGCATTTCCTTCCCAGGTTACCGTCTGCATTTCCCTCGCGGTTGCGCCGGACGGCAGCAGCACCAGGCCCGCGGCGGAAGCGGCGATGGAGATGAAACGGCGACGGTCGAGCAGATGGGCCATGTCGCGCTCCTAGTGGGTTGCGCCGGTGGTTTCCGGCGTCGGGTTTCCGTTCGTTCCAGTCTCATCCGTGCCCAGCACGTAGTCGCGGGGGATGTCGGCGAAAGAGACGACCTCCCCGCCATTGTCGTCTGCGAACTTGACGGCCGCGGCCTCTGTCGAGAACGGCACCGTTTCTGGCGCGCCCATGCCGCCGCGCATCGCGCTGCCGATGACGTAGTAGGCCAGCCGTGCATCGATCCAGTTGACAGGGCCGGGCGCTTCCCAGCTCGGCGCCTTGGCCATGTCCGAGACGTAGATCGCCGAAATGTCCTTCGGCTCTTCCGGCAGCATGGTGAAGGCAACCGCGTCGCGGGCCGATGAGAACCATATCGGCTCGGGTATCTGCCCGAGCATGATCTGTCCCTTCGGGCCGGGATGCTCCAGCACGTTCATGCCGCAGTAGTGCCCGATCGCCTCCGACGTCAGCGCCAGGGGTTTTGGGGCTTCCGGGCCGACCTCGCCACTACACGCGGCGAGCAACGCCAAGGCGGACATAGCCAGGAGCAGACGCAACTTCATAGTTCTCTCCGCGAAAACACCATGGCCGCGGCCGTCAGGGGGACGAGCGTCCAGGCGACGAGCGCCGCGACGAGGGCGGCAGGTCCGAGCTCCGCGTTCTCCGCAACGCCGCCCATGCCGGACAGGGCCCCCGCGGCTCCGGAGCCAAGATTGAGGAGACGATAGGCATCCGTCGGATTGGCCAGCAGCAGCGCGTTGAGCACGCCGCCGCTGACAGTCTTTCCCTGATCGACGACGAGTAGTCCGAGCAGCGCCATGTCGTAGATCAGCACGCAGAACAGCCATACGCCGATCGCGATCCCGCCCGCCGTCCCGCGCTCCGCGACCAGGGCGCTGATCAGGTAGCCGATGGCGACGAACACTGCGCCCAGCAGGATGGAAGACAAGATCATCGACGCGAACGCCGCTAGGCTGGATGCGTCGATGGCCCCCTCGGTCACCCCAAGTGCCGCCGCTGCCGCGCCATAGCCGAGCAGCGTCGCGAATGACAGGATCGCGAGGTGACCGATGAACTTGCCCATGATGACCTGCCATCGCCCGATGGGGTAGCTCAGCAGAAGCAGCATCGTGCCGCGTTCCATCTCGCCCACGATCGCGTCGTGCGAGATCAGGAGCGCGATCAAGGGGACAAGGAAGATCGTGAGACTGGAAAGACTGACGATCACCACGTCGAGAGCGCCTGCGCCGACATTGCCCGTCGGCGCGCTGCCGAGGAATGTCAGGGTGAGCGCCAGTGCGGCAAGCAGCAGCGTGGTGGCGAGCACCCAGCGGTTGCGCAGGCCCTCCTGGATCTCCTTGCGGGCTATGATGAGGACGTTTTTCATCGGGTCGCTGCCTCCGAGCCGAGGAAGTGGGCATAGAGCTCGTCAAGAGTTGGCGGGACTATGTCGAGATCAGCGATCGGCGCATCGGCCGCGGCAGCACTCCTGATCAGGGAGATCTTCTCATCCGGCCCGGCGTCGATCTCGAGCATGTGGCCGTTGATGCGCCTCCAGGCGCCGGTTCTGCCGATCCACTCGTCTACGCTCGCGGCGTCGGCGTCGGAGTACCGAACCCGGATCCTGGTCGGCAATTGGGCGATCCGGCGAAGGTCTTCGATCGTGCCGTCCGCTATCTTCACTCCCCGGTTGACGATGATGACCCGGTCGGCCTCGCCTTCGAGTTCGGTCAGAGCATGCGACGAGAGCAGGACGGTCGCGCCATCCGCCCGAAGATCCGAGACGATCTCGTAGAAGCTGCGTCGCAAGGCCGGGTCCAGCCCCGTTGTCGGCTCGTCGAGAAGCAGTACCCGCGGCCGGCCGAGCAGCGCCTGGGCGAGGCCGAGTCTCTGGCGCATCCCCTTGGAATAGGTGCCGATGCGCCTGTCGCCGGCTCCGGCGAGCCCGACGCGATCGAGCAGGGCTCCGACGGAATCGAGCGGCGCCCGCTTCAGTCGGGCATAGAAGCCAAGCGTTTCGCGGCCCGTCAGCGCCATGTTGAAGGAGACGTTCTCCGGCAGGTAGCCGAGCCTTCGGCGTGCCGCGAACTGGCCCGCCGCCGGATCCTCGCCAAGCACCCTGACCGTGCCGGCGCTGGGCACGATCAGGCCCAGCATCAGCTTGATGAGCGTCGTCTTTCCCGCGCCGTTGTGGCCGACCAGCGCGATCGTCTCGCCCTCGCGGAACACGCAGGAGACATCGGTTACGGCGCGCACCTTGCCGTAGTTCTTGGTGACGCCTGTGATCTGGACTGTCTCGGACGAGCTCATTGCAGGTCCCCCCCTGCCAGCGGAGGCGACATCATTGGGCGGGAATCGACGACCCCGCCCGGCAGAATGGCGGGGAACTGGCTCTGCGCCCAACGGATGACCTGCACCGCAGGGCTGTTCATGAGCACCTTGGCCTGCGGCGAAGTCCACAGAACACGGTCGACCAGGTCGTTGGGCCGGTAGGGGTTGTCTGCGACGCCGTCGCCGTCGAGGTCGAATGCCGGGTTGTCACTCCAGTAGTTGCCGCGACCCTCGGACGACCAGTCCAGATAACGTGAGCCGACATACTTCACCTGATGACGATTGCGGATGAAGGCGTTGCCCGAGATCGCATTACCCTCGGAGCCGGCCGTGAAATGGATCCCGATTCCGCAGCCTTCGAACCAGTTGTCGAGGAAGCGATTGCGGTTGGCGTTGTAGATGAAGACGCACTTCTCGGGCCCCAGCCGCATGCCTGCCCGTTCCACTCCCGCCGGTTGCCTTTCCGAGGGAACCCCGTGCGTGCCGCCGATCTGCGCCGCTCCCGTCCATCTTTCGACGGGCTGAAGCCGTCCGCGCACGACGTTGCGGCTGATTTCCGATGCGTTGGCGTAATTCAGGAGCAGCCCGTGATCGCGGTCTCCGTCGGAGACGTTGTCGACGACGCGCAGCCTGTCGGAATACATGATCGCGTAGCCGACATTGTTGTTCTCCGACAGATTGCCGCTGATCTCGCTCTGGTTCGTGTACATGTAGTGGATGGCGAAGCGGACGTTGTGGAGCTTGTTCCCGCTGAAGACGTTCCGCTTGCTCGTCTTCGTGAAGATGCCGTCGCGGCCGAAGCTGATGTCGTTGCCGATCACCTTCGCGCCGGGAGCGTTCCAGACCGATACGCCGTCGCCTGCCTCGCTGACGCGGCCCGCTCGCAGGCCGATGATCGTATTGCCCCTGGCGACGGAATCCTCCGCCCCGTGCAGGTAGATGCCGACGAGATTGCCGGTGATCCGGTTTTCCTCCACCCGCGTCCCGGTCGCCGTCTGCGCGACGAACACCGCGGAATCCATCCCGGAAAGGTCCCTGCCGGAGCCCGTGATTTCCAACCCGCGGACGACGGATTGCGCAGCATTGACGGTGATCACACTGCCCTTGCCGTTGCCTGCCACCACCGCGCCCGGCTCGCCCTCGATCGTCAGCGCCCTGTCGAGGATGATCGGACCCGCGTGCTCGCCCCTGGCAAGCACGATGACATCGCCCGCCGCGGAACGGTCGATCACCGTCTGAAGCGGCAGCGCGTCCGGCCGGTGGTAGATGGTCTCCGCCCAGGCGGGCATGCCGAGGACGGCGGCGAGCGCCGCCGTCCCCATTGCCAATATGGTGCCGTGACCAGCCATCAAGCGCCCTGCGGCTCGACCAGCATGCGGCCCTTCATCTCCATGTGCATCGCATGGCAGAACCAGGAGCAGTAGTACCAGTAGACCCCCGGCTTGGTCGCCGTGAAGGTCACGGAAGCGGTCGCCTGCGGCGCCACCTCCATGTTGACGCCGTAGTTGATGATGCAGAAGCCGTGCGTCAGGTCTTCGACGTCGTCGATGTTGGTGATGTAGACGGTCACCTCATCGCCTTGTTTGACGCTGAACTCCTCGAGCCCGAAGGCCGGCGCCACCGAGGTCATGTAGACCCGGACCTTGTTGCCGTCCCGGATGACCTTCGAATCCGCCGTCAGATCGACACCGTCGGCTTTTGCCTGAGTGACCGCGTCGGCGAAGAACGGGTCGTCGCGGCTCCAGACGTGCACCGGATTGATCTTGGACCGGTGCACGATGGTGGCGTCATGCGGCTCGGCGAAAGACGGGCCGTCATGCACCAGCTTCATCTCGTCGCCGGAGATGTCGATCAACTGGTCGTTCTCGGGCTTGAGCGGGCCGACATTGAGGAATCGGTCCTTGGAGAACTTGTTCAGCGAGATCAGCCATTTGCCGTCCGCCTCCTTGGTCTGCCCCATGGAGGTGTGGTTGTGGCCGGGCTGGTAGTGCACATCGAGCTTCTGCCGGATGGGGTCGACCTGTTCTCCGGCAAATGCCTTTTTCGCGTCCTCGATGTTCCACTTGCAGACCTGGCTGTCGATGAACAGCGTGGTGTAGGCATTGCCCTTGCCGTCATAGGCGGTGTGCAACGGCCCGAGGCCGAGTTCCGGCTCGGCGACAACCGTGTCGCGCGGCTGGATCTTGTCGTCGAAGAGGTCATCGAACTTGCGCACGTCGAACACCGTGACGGTCGGCGACAGCTTGCCGTTGGCGACGACGTGGATGCCGTCGGGCGCCGTGTTGATGCCGTGGGGGCTGTTCGGGACCGGGACGTAGCGCGTGTAGGGCGAACCCTTGCGCCCATCGAGCACCGGCACGCCGTTGATCTCCTGGAAGTCGCCCTTGGCGACCGCCTCCTCGATCCTCTGCAGGTTGAAGATGACGACCCAGTCCTGCTCGGCCGCCATCATCTCGGCAAGGGTGAAGCCCTCTTCCGAGTCGTAGCAGGTGGCGAAGCAGTATTTGCCCTGGTAGTCGGCGTCGACGTTGTCGAGATTGCCGTCGACCATCACCTGCCAGGCGACCTTCATCGTCTCGCCGTCGATGGCAGTGAAGATGCAGCGGTAAGAGTCCTTCTCGCCCATGGTCTTGCCGTCGTTCGGCATCGGCACGCGGTCTTCGCCATTTGCGAAGACATAGCCGGTCTTCGGATATTTCTGCACGCGCAGTCCATGGACCGTATGCTGGTTCGGCAGTTCGATGATCTTGTCGCACTTCATCACGTCGAGGCGGATGCGGCAGACGCGCGTATTCGCCTTGTCGTTGGCGTAGAGATAACGGCCGTCATAAGTGCCGTCGGTCTGCGAGGGGTGAGGATGGTGCAGGTCGCCGTTAAGGTGAATTCCGCCCCTGTCCTTGAGGAACTCGACTGTTTCCGGGGTCAGCCCTTCCGTGAGCACCTTCCTGCTCTCATTTGTCTGGCCCCAGCCGGTGGCACTGTCGCGATTGAACACCGGAATGCGCATCAGCTCGCGCATCGACGGGCAGCCGACCACGCGCACTTCGCCCGACTGGCCGCTGGAGAAGAAGACGTAATATTCGTCGAGTTCTCCGGGCTTGACCTCATAGCTGCTTCCGGCGGAGGCATTCTGGGCGGCGGCTGGAGTGACCACGCCGCCCGTCAAGGTGATTCCGCCGCCCACGCCGACGGCGCCTGCGGCCGCCACGGCTGCGCTGCTGCCCAGCAACTGGCGCCTGCTCAATCCCTTCCTTGTTTCTTCCGATTGCATCGTTTCTCTCCTTTGTTGTTCAGGTGGTCGGTCGCGTCACGGTGTCCGGCCTTTCGATCGGGTTTCCCTTGTGTGAGATGACCGGTTTCGCAGGCCCTCCGCCCCTCGTGGCGGGCGAGCTCAGGGCCTCGAATTTCTCGCGCTTCAGCCGCACCTGGATCATGTGCGGGCAGCGGTGATCGTCGTGGTAGAGTTCCTGGCAGTGCATGCAGTAGATGCACTCGTTGACGTTGATCTGGCCCTCGGGGTGGATCGCCTGGACCGGACATTCCTTGGCGCAGCGCTGGCAGGGCGAGCCGCATTCGGGCCACCTCTTCAACCATTCGAACATGCGGATGCGGCCGGGAATGGCGAGTGCCGCGCCAAGCGGGCAAAGATAGCGGCAGAAGAACCGCTCGACGAACAGTCCAGCCGCGAGAAGCGTGAGGGCATAGATGACGAACGGCCATTCACGCGCGAACTTCAACACGATCGCAGTCTTGAAGGGCTCGACCTCGGCAAACACCTCGGACAGCGCCAGCGAATAGAACGACAGGCCGAAGAGCCCGAGGAAGATGATGTATTTGATCGGCCAAAGCCGTTCGTGGACCCCGAACGGGATGTTGAGCTGCGGCACCTTGAGCCACTGGGCCAGGTTGTTGAGCAGCTCCTGAAGCGCGCCGAAGGGACATAGCCAGCCGCAGAACGGGCCACGTCCCCAGAAGAGAAGCCCGACCGCCACCGCCGCCCACAAGATGAACACAAGTGGCGCCGAGAGGAAGAACTCCCAGCTGAAATTGGTCATCAGCGAATTGGCGAAGGTCAGGACGTTCACCACCGAGAGCTGGGCATTGGCGTACCAGCCGAACCAGACCAGCGCGAACAGGAGATAGCCGCGCCGCACCCATATGTGGAGCACCGGCCGTCGCACCAGCGAGTCCTGGAAGAAGAAGATCGCGGTGAGCACGAGGAGGGCCGCCACCGTGATCGCGATCGACGCGGTGTTCATCTTCCATATGCGTTGCCACAGCGGCTCATCTTCGGCGACGCCGGCGGCGCCAGATTCGCCGGGGGCAGCCGCGTCCGTTTGCGTCCCTGGTGCAGCCGCGACAGGAGCCGTCGCAGCGTCGGGCGCCGCCTGCTGGGCGGGCGAAGGTGGCTGCGTGACAGTCACGTATCGGTCAGGAAGCGAATATCCGAGATTGAAGGGCAGGGTGGCCTTGTCGCGGGTGCCGATGCTGCGCTGGACGAGCAGTTGCAATTCCCACTCTTGGGTGACGTCGAGGTCGAAATCCTCGGGAACGACGAAAAGGGCGATCTCGCGCAACCTTGGTGCACCTACGGCGGCAAGATCGCCGAGCCGGGTATGGTTGCGGTCGCGGAAACGTACGCCCTCGCCGCCCTGGAGAAGCTCGATCCGGTCGAAGATGCCGCCGCGGACATAGCCCGATCCCTTGAAGGAGTAGGCGCCGTCGCCGGCGACGACGATCGCTTGCTGTCCGTCCTTCAGCCTTTTGCGCAGGCGGTCGTAGCCATCCTTGCCCAGAAGGCTGAGTCCGATCGCCGGCACGCTGACCGGCGCGACATGGAGTTCGATGAAGGCATCCTCGGGGTTGTGGGTCTCCGGGTGTTTCGCTGCCTCCGCCTGACCCGCCCGTTCGAACGCCTGCGTTACCTCCCCGACCGTCAGTCGCAGGCTCCGGACCGAACCGTCGCCGGTCAGCGTCTGCCAGTCCCGGACCTCCTGGTATGTGGGGTTCACTTTTCGGGTTTCGACCGGGGTCTGAGCCTCGACGTCTCCGCTCGTGCCGAGACGACCGCTGCGGATCAGCTTGACTGCGGAGCGCACGATGCTGTCGCCCATGACGAGCACGGTCACCGTCGCGCCGCCCACGATATCGACCTGCGGGGGCCTTTCCGCGCCGGAGGCGACGCGACCGAGATCCCTGCCTACCAAGGAGTTGAGCGCGGCTACGACCTTCGCTTCGGGAATGCCGATGAGGACGATGGGCTCGGAATGCCCGACCAGCTTGAAGCCGCGGACCACGCCAGCCGCGTCGATTCCGACAAGGATATGTATCGGCTTTCCCGAGTAGCCGACCGAACTGGTGAAATCGCTGTTGAGGTAGACATATCCCGCGAGGTCGCTGCCGCGGTGGACGGGGACAACAGGTGGATCGCCCTGGAGCTCGCCGAAACGGTCCGCTCCTTCAAAGAGCTCGGATGGCTGCGCTTTCTGGAGGAATTCGGCCAGCCTGCCGGCGGCCCAGGCTGGAGCCGGACTCAAAGAGACGAGAATGAATGCGAAGGCCAGCGCGACGAGCGCCGGGAGCATTCGGTAGGTGTGCGAAACGGCAAGAGTGGAGGAGTTGCTGATCAAGACACACATCCAATGATCGGCCAGCGGATTCCCCGCTGTCCTCGCCCCGACAGGAGAACTACCGCTATTGGCCCCGCTTTCAACCCGCCGTCTTTGCGCCAGCACAAATAACGGAGAATTAGATGCTATAGAAAAGGTGACACGGCACGAGCTGGGAGGTCGGGAGATGTCGCTGCTGAAATCGGAGCCCTTCGCGGCCGTCACCTCGATGGACGAACTGCTGGCGATAGCCTCGGTCATGGAACAGGAGGCCATCGCCGCCTATTCGAAACTGGCGGACCTGATGCGGCGGGAAGGACGGCCGGACCTGGTCGCGGTATTTGAGCGGCTGGTCGGCGAGGAAAGCCAACACCTGGGAAATGTCGAGCGCTGGTCCGAAAAGCTGAGCGGCAGGAAGCCCGACCTGGCAAGTCTCCGCTGGGAGCCGGTCGACACATTTGACGATGAGGGCGCAAGTTCGATAGCGCCCGAACTGATGACGGCCTATCGCGCGTTTGCGATGGCCTCGCGCAACGAGGAGCGCGCCTTCCTCTTCTGGACCTATGTGGCGGCGCAGACCGAGGAGGACGCACTCCGCGAAGCTGCCGAGCAGATGGCGCGCGAAGAGCTTGGCCATCTCACCACGCTGAGGCGTGAACGGAGACTTGCCTTCCACGCCGGGCTGGATGCGGCGCGGTCCGCGCCGGCCGCGGATCTTCCCGCGCTCGAAATGCGGCTCGCGGACCATCTGGAAGCCGAGGTCGCGCGGAACCGTGAAGCCGATTCGTCCAGCCTTGAAGCCATGGCCCACAAGGCCAGAGCGAGGGCTTCTGACATTGCGAGCAAGCCGCTAGGCCAATCCCCATTGCTTCGCAGCGGCGTCACGCAGGACGTGGCCGGGCGAATGGCCGCCCTGTGCGAACTGTTGCTCGACTGCTACCTGGATTTCGGCGAACGCCTGCCGGACGAGGAGGGCCGCAACCGGGCCCAAAGGTTCGCCGCCGAAACGGTGGAGTGCAGATCTGCGATCCGGGCAGTGCTCAGGTGATTGGCGCTGCGCGGGCTTGGGCACCGACGGTCGCTCATCGAGTCTTCGCTTCCGTTTACGTGAATCCGAGCCTGTTCAACTATTTTGCGCGAAAGCCTCGGCTGGAGCGCGAGATGAGGTTCAGCCGAGATCCGGAAAATTACTAGATCCCGGACCGCGAGCTTCCAATTCGCGGCGACGAAGCTCCACCAAACATTCCTTCAATAACAAACCATCATCGCCTGCATTGTAGCAGGCGAGACGAGCAGCAGCCGCGTTCAGAATGTTCTGGATCCTGCAGCATCGGTCGATCCAGGATGCAAGGCAAGCCCGGCGCCGAGCAATCGCCTGATCTGATGCTCGACGATGGCTTCCGGTTCGGCTGTCATTGCCGGCTGCTCCGCTCGGCCGCGATGGCATCATTTCATGTCACGGTAGACCGGCGTCCGCTTTTCCCGGAATGCGGCCAGTCCATCGGCCAGGTCGGCACCGTCGAGGTGCATCCTGAAGCTCTCGAGCTCCGCGCGGATCCGCGCCTGGCGTTCCGCGTCCTTCGGTTGCCGGGTCAGCGCCTTGATGTGGCGCACGACTTCAGGGCTCGCCGCGCAAATCTCGCCGGCGATCTCGCCCGCGCGCTCCGTCAATCCCTCCTTCGGCACGATCTCGTCCACGAGGCCCCAGTGCGCCATCGTGCCGGCATCGACCAGCTCCGCCGTGTAGAAGAGCCGCGCGGCCCGGCCGGGGCCGATCCGCTCGCCCAGCCTGACGGTCGCCCCGCCCGCCGGGACGATGCCGAACTTCGCGTGCCCGTCCCCGAGCTTTGCGCCGTCGGCGGCGAGGATGATGTCGCAGGCCAGCAGCAGTTCGAGCCCGCCCGCGACGGCCGTCCCGTTGGCCGCGCCGATCACCGGCACCGGCAGGTCCTCGACCATCTGGATGACGTCCTGGTTGTAGCGCAGCATGTCGACGAGCCGCGTTCCGCCCGCCTTGAGTGCCGCCTCGAACTCGATCAGGTCGCCGCCCGCGCAGAAGGCCCGTCCGTTGCCGGTCAGCACCACGGCCCGAAGACCGGGCAGGCCACCGACCACGCGCAGCTGGCGCTCCAGCGACCGCATCATTGCCTGCGACAGCGCATTCATGCTGCCGGGCCTGTCGAGCGTGAGCGTGGCGACGCCATCGGCGAAGGCGAGCCGCACGCCCTCGTCCTGCACCTCGACGGCGCCGCGGACGAGGTAGGTCTGCGGCAGCGGCTTCAGTGCCGCCTCGAGCTCGGCCAGCCTGTCCGGCGCGGCGCCGGAAACGTCGACCTCGACGACGGTACGCTTCTGGCCGTCGATCGAAACCTCCACCCCGGCCGAGGCGTGCGTGCCGCAGACACGCTCGACCTCGAGACGCACCTTCTCCTTGATCGCGAGGTCGCGCAGCGCCGGCTTGAAGATCTTGCCGACCGCCGTCACCGGCAGGGCATCGATGACGAGGACACTGCGCGGCCGGGCCGGCGGCTCGTGCACGTTCTGGTCCAGATGGCGACGAACGGCGTCGAGGTCGATCTCGGCGCCGGGCGACGGCACGACGAACAGCGCCGGCACCTCGCCGGCATACTGGTCGGGCATGCCGACGGCGGCGCTGATCTGAACGCCGGCGAAGCGGTTTGCGACGTCCTCGATCGCGGCCGGATCGATATTGTGGCCGCCGCGGACGATCAGGTCCTTCTCGCGCCCTGTCAGCACCAGCCGCCCGTCGGCGCGCAGATAGCCGATATCGCCGGTCGTCAGCCAGCCGTCGGCGCCAAGCGTGCCGCGATCGTGCGCCGGGTCGACATAGCCGGGAAAGACCTGCGGACCGCGAACCTGGACCAGCCCGCTTTCGTCCGGCGCGCACGGCTCGTCCTCGCTGCCGAGCCGCAAGATCCGGGTCTGCGAAAAGGGCGCGCGAAAGCCGACGCTGCCCGCGACCGGCGTTCCCCGCCCGGGATTGAAGGCGATGGCGGCGGCGGTCTCGGTCATGCCGTAGGTCTCGAAGAGGCGGATGCCCGTCGTCGCCTCGAAACGGCTGCCGACCGCCGCGGGCAGCACCGCGCCGCCGGTGACCGCCATGCGGACGCTCGAAACGTCCGATCCTTCGACCCAACTGTTGGTGATCGCGGCAATCGAGGTCGGCACGCCGCCGATGACGGTCGCGCGGAACGCTTCGACGAGCGTCCAGTAGCGCTCGACCGTCTGCGGCATGCGCATCCCGTAAGGTGACGGCACCACGACATGTCCGCCCGCCGCGAGCACCGAGAGCCCCACCGTCATCGTCCCGCCGACATGGAAGAAGGGGAAGCCGTTGATGACCGTGTCACGCTCGTCGTAGCCGAACACCTGGGCGAAGCCGAAGGCGGCGTGGATCTGGTTGCCGTGGGTCAGTTGCACAAGTTTCGGCCGGCCGGTCGTGCCGCCGGTGTGGAACAGGGCGCAAACCGTGTCGCGGTCCTGCGACGGCGCGAAATCAAGCGCGTCCGCGCGGCAGCGGGCCAAGGCCTCGTCAAGCCGCAGGTGGCCGGCGGGCAGATCGCCTTCGCCGCCGACGACCAGCACCCGCTCGAGGGTCGGGACGTCGGCGAGGATTCCTTCCGCTTTTGTCCAGCAGGTCTCGTCGAGGGCGCGCGAGGAGAGGACGAGGATCGTCGCCCGTTCGGCGTTGAGCAGGTCGACGATCGCTTCGCGGCTGAGCAGGTAGTTAAGCGCACTGGCCACACCGGCGACTTGCGCGCCGAGCAGCAGCGCCGGCAGTTCCGGCAAGGTCGGCGACAGGAAGGCCGCGATGCCCTGTCCCGGCGCGAGGCCGAGGGAGCGGAACAGGTTGGCTGCCCGCGTGACCCCCGCGAGCAGCCCGCGATGCGTGAGCGAGAGACCGACATCGGCCGGGTCGGGCGAGCGCAGCACCGTCAGCGCCTTGCGGTCGCCGCCATGCTGCGCCGTCGCGCGAAACAGGTCGTAGAGGTTGCGCGCGGTGACGAGCTCGTCGTAGGGGCGCGCCTCAATCGCCTCGACATCGGCGATCGTGCGGACGTCGAGCACCGGCCGGGTGGTCCTCAACGTGCCGGACATCAGTGCACCGCGGCGTACATGATGGTTTCCTCGTCGGCCGTGTTGCCGTCGAACTCCTCGACGATGCGGCCCTGGCGGCAGACCAGGATACGGTCCGAGAGCTGCAGGATTTCGGGCAGGTAGGAGGAAATCACCATGACCGCGATGCCGTCGTCGGCGAGCCGGTTGATGAGTTGGTGAATCTCCGCGATCGCGCCGACGTCGACGCCGCGCGTCGGCTCGTCGAAGATGATGAGCTTCGGCTTCTGCACCAGCGCCTTGGCGACGACGACTTTCTGCTGGTTGCCGCCCGAAAGCTCGATCACGCGCGCGTCGGCATTGATCGCCTTGACGTTGAGCCCCTTGATCCACTCCTCCGCGACCGAACGCATCTCGCTCATCGAGACCGTCGACGATTTCGTCTGCCCGCCCGCCAGCGCGCCGAGGTGGATGTTCTCGGCGATCGACATGGTCTCGAAGAAGCCTTCGACCTTGCGGTCCTCGGTGACGTAGATGATGCCGTCGCGCACGGCCGGCCGGGGCACGCGGTAGCGGACGGACGCGCCGTTGAACCGGACCTGCCCGCCGTGGAAGAGATCGCGCTTCATCACGCCAGCCACCACCTTCGCCGCCTCGGTGCGGCCCGAGCCGATAAGGCCGAACACGCCCGTGATCTGTCCGGCGAAGATGGAGAAGGACGTGTTGCGCACGACATTGCCCATCGACAGGTTCTGCACGCTGAGGACCTTCGCTCCGGCCTCCCGCGCCGTCCTGTCCTTGTGCGACCCGTAGAGTTCGCCGGTCAGCGTCCGCCCCACCATTGCGCGGACGATCTTCTCGCGGTCGAAGGCGGAGGTGACGTCGGTCACGACATGCTCGCCATCGCGCATCACGGTGATGCGGTCGGCGATGGCAAGCGCTTCCTCCAGCGCATGGCTGATGAAGATGATCGAGACGCCGCGCAGCTTCAGCCGCTCGACCAGCGAGAAGAACTGATGCTTCTCCTCCGGCGTCAGCGTGGCGGTCGGCTCGTCGAAGATGATGACATTGGCATTGTGGTGAACCGCCCGCGCGATCTCGACCATCTGCTTCTGCCCGGCGCCGAGCGCCGACACGGTCGCCGTCGGATCGACCGGGAAGTTCAGCGATTGCAGGAACTGCTGGCCGGCGATGTAGATACCGCGCAGGCGATGGAAGCGCTTGTCGTCGGTGAGGTAGATGTTCTGCGCGACGGTGAGCGACGGGACGAGACTGGTCTCCTGATAGACCATCGCAATACCCCGGTTCAGCGCGTCCGACGGGGAGCCCAACTCGACCCTTGCGCCGTCGATCCAGATCTCCCCCGCGGTGGGCTCGACGACGCCGGCGATCATCTTGGTCAGGGTCGACTTGCCGGCGCCGTTTTCGCCCACCAGCGCATGTACCTCGCCTCTTTCAAGCGCGAACGAGACGTTCTGCACCGCCGGGACGCCGCGATACTCCTTCGTGACATTGCGCAGTTCAACGATCGGGGTCATGCGCGGCCTCCCCGTCCAATCCCCGGAAGCGGAATCGACACGACGACGCCATCGCCCCGCGCCGCCACGATCAGCTGCCCACGATGCTCGGCCACGCTGGTCACGCCGTGCGTGTGCCCGTCGGCGCGGCTCTGCAGGCTGGAGCGCGGCTGGAACCCAAGGTCGAGCTTGACGCACAGACCGGCGGACATGGTCGGAGCCCAAGGCTTGAGCAGGCCGAGATGTTTCACCCCGCCGCCCTGAAGCGGCTCGTAATAGCTGCGGCCGGCCCGCAACTTCGGCACAACCCAGAACGGTTTCGGCACCTCGGCCATCATGCGCCTGCGGTAAGCGGGCTCCCTCAGTACGAACTCGACGAGCTGGCTGCGCGGCGCAGAGATTGCGAGCCAGTGGCCGTCCGACGCCGGCGAGATCCGGCCGGGATAGCCCGGCAAATCGGCGTGAAGCACCTGCCGCCGATCGCCGCCGGCGAAGCCGATGCGGACCAGCTGGTGCCGCCAGGCTTCGGAGACGACCAGCTCGTCGCGGTCGACGGCGAGTCCGGCCGGCCAGGCCAGGCCGCCGGCGATGCGGGTACCGGCTCCGCTTTCCATGTCGATGCGCCAGACGCTGCCGGAGGCATTGCCCTCCAGCAGATCCCGCTGCCACTCGGCGACCGGATGCGTCGCCGAGCCGCATGCGACGAAGAGATCGCCGCCAGACACGGCCATCGCCGTGATACACGTCACCGAAGCGTCGGCCCGGTAGCGGCGCCCGTCGTACCGTCCGCCCTCGACGACGACATCGCCACCGTCGAGCGCCACGGCGAGGCCGTCGGCTTCGATCGTGGCGAGACCGACAACGGCGGAGCCGTAGCTGCGACGGCACGTCCATTCGCCGCCGACGCCCTGCGCGAAGACGCTGTCGCCAGCCGATGCGACCAAGTCTGCGCCATGCACGGCGAGGCAGTCGACCTCGGCGAGGGGCACGCGCGAACCGGTTTCGTCCAGCAGACGGTTCGGCCGCAGCGCGCCGTCCAGCGGCGGTACTGTCACAGCCGCGTCGCCGCGGCCGAACAGATTGTCGAAGGCTCTTCCGATCGCGCGGATCATGACTGCCCCCAGTAGGATTTCCAGCCGGTCCAGCCGGGGTCCGCGCCATCGAGCTTGAGGCGTCCGACCCGGTTGTTGAGGATACCGCCGATGTAGAGATGACCCTTGTGCTCTCGCATCGAGGTGATCATCGGATGGTTCTCGCCGCCGAAGTCCCACAGCGTCTCGATGATCCGCCCGGTCTCGTCGAAGCGCACGATGCAGCCGGTGTTGATGTTCGGATACATCCACTCGTCGGGCGCGATGCGGCGGGCCATGCGCTTGCG
This sequence comes from Pseudomonadota bacterium, assembly GCA_043822005.1. Lineage (GTDB taxonomy): Bacteria > Pseudomonadota > Alphaproteobacteria > Rhizobiales > Rhizobiaceae > Mesorhizobium_A. The sequence continues at coordinate 43,459 of JBDRCE010000026.1, forward strand.
GAAGCCCGGCATCTTCAGCGCCAGGTCGAGCGAGGGCGTCCGGATGCCGACAAGGGCGAGCCAATAGGTGCCGTCGGAGGCGCGGTTGATGTTGTCGGGATAGCCCGGCAGGTCTGCAATGACGACCTCGACCGTCCCCTTCTTCGGCCCGTCGAACCAGTAGCGACTGACGCGGCAGGCCCAGGTCTCCGCGAACAGGAACGACTGGCCGTCATGCGTCATGCAGATGCCGTTCGGGAACACGAGGTTCTTCAATAGGGTGTGTGTGCCCGTCTTCGGGTCGAAGCAGATGATGCGCCCGTTGCCGCGCGATTCGAGGCAGTCGACGGGCCATTCGTGCATCTCGTAGCGGATCGTGGCCTCGCTGAAGAAGATGCGGCCATCGGGAGCGATATCCAGATCGTCGGCAAGGCGCAGCCGGGAATCGTCGATGATCGAGAACCAGGAGCGGCTCGTCTCGTCGGTCAGGCGCTCGATCCTGCGGTCCTGCGTGATCCTGTAGAGCCCCATCCCGCCGATACAGCAGATCAGCGAGCCGTCGCGGGCAAAGGCCATGCCGAGAGGCCGCCCGCCGCAATGGACGAAGACCTCCTGGCGCGCATAGTCCGGCGCGAAGAAACGCACGATGTCGCCGGTGCGATTGCCGACGTAGATGTTGTCGTTTTCGTCGACGATGACGTCCTCGGGTCCGTCGATCTGGCCGAGCCCGATCGCCTGCACGGAACGCAGCCGGTCGTTCAGCGCATAGGGCGACGAGCCGGAGGTCGCAGGCGCCTCGGGCAGCTCCGAGTAGGTCGGCGAGACGTAGACCTTGGACAGGAACTTGTGCCGGTTCTTCAGCCAACGCACGTCGATCGCCACCGCCGCCAGCAGGACCATGCCGAGCAGGAGCGAACTGCCGCCTCTCGTCACCCCGATCCGGACCAGTCCGTTGACCATGATCATGACGATGATGGCGCCGATGATCGCCTTGGCGGCCGATCCCCTGCCGCCGCCGAGGCTGTTTCCGCCGAGCACCGCCGCCGTGAGCGCCGCGATCTCGAGACCGACGCCGGTATCGGCCCCCGCGCCGCCCAGCCGGGAGGCGAAGAGGACGCCGGAAAGCGCCGCCAGCGTGCCCGATACGACATAGGTCATGCAGATGACCCGTCGCACCGGAATGCCGACATTGTGCGCCGACCGGCGCGAGCCGCCGACGGCAAGCACGTGCCAGCCGACGCGGCTGCGGCTCAGGATCAGGTGGGCCACCAGCGCGAGCACGAGGGCGGTGGCAACGCTGAACGGCACGCCCAGAACGTCGCCCTCGCCGAAATAGTACCAGAGGTCGGAATCGACAAAGCCGGCCGCGATCGCCACCGAATATTTCAGCAGCAACATGTCGACGACCGCGCGCACGATGATCAGCGTCACCAGCGTCGTGAGGAACGCGCGCAGACGCAGATAGCCGACGAGGACGCCGTTGACGAGGCCAACGAACGCGCCGCAAGCGAGCGTCACCGCGATCACCGCCGGCACAGACCATCCCGCGACCGTGATCAGGGTCAGCGCCACGATGTTGCCGAGCGCGAAGGTCGAGCCGACGCTGAGGTCGATGCCGCCCGCGACCATCACGATCATCAAGGCCAGCGCGATGAGGGTGAACTCGCCCCATTGCCGCATCAGGCTCGAAACGCTCGCCATCGAGAAGAAGTCCGGGATGAGCCAGCCGAACGTGGCCGCGACGGCGATCAGGATCAGGACCGGGATCGCATTGTCGACCCAGCGTTTCGTCAGGATCTCGCCGAGGAGATGATCGGGCACAAGGCGATAGCGCCAGCGCACGATCCGGTCAGATGCGGCCATGGTTGTCTGCCTGGTTCAGGAGGGAAGCGGGCGGCGGGAGCCGCCCGCGCCGAAGTGTCAGCCCGTGGTGGGCATGTCCCAGCACGACGCCGCCGGCATGTTGTCCTTACGGAGGAAGGTGAGCGGCGTGAACAGCGTCGTCTTGGTCGTGCCGGCGGGCTGCTTCAGTTGCAGCAACTGCTTGATCATGGTCGCCATGTCGCGCGCCTGGCCGGGCACGAAATAGACCACCGATTCCGAATAGGTGCCGTTGGCCAGGCCGTCGCACACCATGCGGTTTCCGCCGCCCTGCGTCAGCAGGTAGACGTTCTTGCCCGATTCCTTGATGGCGGCCGCCGTGCCGACGTCCATCACGTCCCAGAAGCCGGTGATGGCGCACAGGTCGGGGTGCTGCTGGATCACGGTCGCGGCAATGTTCTTCGCCTTGGTCGCATCCCAGTCAGCCGCCTGGTTGGAGACGAGCTGGATCTCCGGGTGCTTCGACAGCACGTTGTTGATGCCCTGCATCTGGTAGATGCTGGCCGCCGCCGTCAGCACGCCCTGGGTGATTGCGACCTTGCCCGATCCGCCCTTGGCCGGCGAGCATACCTCGACCAGCCTCTCGCCGATCTGCTGGCCCATGCCGACATAGTCGGCGCCGACGAACACGTCCGTCGAATAGCTCGACCGCATGTTCACCTGCACCACGTAGATTCCGGCTTCCTCGGCCTTCTTGAGCAGGCGCGCGTAGGACTGGACGTCCGGGTTGTGTACCACGATCACGTCCGGCTTCTCGGAGATCAGCGTGGTGATCGCCTGCGCGCCTGCGTCCGTCGACCAGTTCGGATCGCGGATGTCGAAGGTGACGCCGAGCGGCTCGAGCGCTTCCTTGAGACCGGCTGCCCAGCCCTCGGTCAGGTCGAAACCCATCGCTACGGGCACGTAGGCGACCTTCTTGCCGGTGAAAGAATCATAGTACGGCGCCCGGGTCGGGTCGTCGATGCCCTCCTGCGCGTGTCCAGCGCCGCCGCAGAGCGCGAGCGCCGCGGCGAGTGTGGCTGTCTTGATCAGTCGCATGGTCTTCCTCCCATTGTTGACCTGGTTCTAGATGTCGCCCTGCTGAGCGGTCTGCTCGTCGCGGGGATTCAGGATCGTGTCGATGACGATCGCGGTGAGCAGGATCGCGCCCTTGATCACGTTCTGGACGGTGTACTGGATGTCCATGATCGTCATGCCGTTGAGCAGCACCCCGATCAGCAGCGTACCGACGATGACATTGCGGATGCCGCCCTTGCCGCCGGAGAGGCCGATGCCTCCGAGCACCACGACCAGGATCACGTCGTAGACGTAGGTCGAGATCGCGACGCGCGTGTTCATCGAGGCCACCGACGCGGCGGTGATGATGCCGGCGAGATAGCCGATCAGCGACGACAGGACATATTGCAGCACGATCGTCGGCCGGGTGGGCACGCCGGTGATGCGCGCGGCGAGCATGTTGTCGCCGACGGCGCGAAGGTAGCGACCGGCCTTGGCGTATCGAAGAAACAGATAGCCCGCGAGGCACACGCCGGCGAACAGGTAGATCGGCACCGGAACGCCCATCAGCGTTCCCTGGCCGATCCACAGCAGCGGCTCTCCGGCCGGGGGCATGTAGACGACGTCGAGGTCGAACAGGAAATATCTGCCGAAGCCGTAGACGAGAGTCCCCATGGCGAGCGTCGCGAAGATCGCCGGGATCTCCACATAGGCCACGAACCAGCCGTTCACCGCGCCGATGAAGAGGCTGAAGGCGAGGCCGATGGCGATCGCCTGAGGCAAAGGCATGCCGCCCTCGATCAGGCTCAGCGTCCAGGCCACCGAGATCGCCATCAGCGCCACCAGCGACAGGTCTATGCCGCGGCCGATGACCACGAGCCCCATCGCGACCCCGAGAATGCCGAGGATCGAGACGCTCCGGACCAGGTTCAGCACGTTGTTGGTCGTGAGGAATCCCGGTAGCGCGACCGCGAAGACCGCGCAGAGCCCCACGGCGAGGCCGAACACGATCTGCTCCTGGCTCAGACGCCCCATTCCCGGCATATCGGCCCTCCCCGCCGCGCCGTCGGACGATCGCGAGATCGATAACGGCGGCGGGACATTATCGGCGGTGCAGGACCAGTTCTTTTCTGGCCGCGCAGACCTTTTGCATGTGCGCGCACTCGGCGGTGGCCGCTGGACGGCGAATTGTTTGACGACTACTGTCGGCTCAGGAGGCACGGGGGCGGCGGCAAGACGGAGGTTATCCCGCTGCCGTCAGCTTACGCGCAGGCCAGGGTGGAGGACCCATGGACCTTGTCTTTTCGACCGACGATCTTGCCCCGGCGCAGCGCTACAGCGCCTGGCGGGATGCCATTTGCGACGTCTATGTCCATGTCGATGTCAAGGCGACCGATCCGGACAATTATCGCGGCTTCATCCGCGAGGCGAAGTTCGGCGACGTCGTGATGACCGACATCCTGCTGTCCGAACAGCGCATCCGTCGCAATCGGGAGCACATCTCAAAGCTCGACAAGGACTGCTACTACCTGCAGCTGATCCACCGCGGCAATCTGAGCGTCCTGCAGCAAGGTTCGACCCACCGCTCGAATGCCGCACGCGGCGCCATCTTCTGCGCGACCGAGCAGTACGAGCTGCAGTGCCACGGCGATGTGCGCTCGTTCTATCTCGAGATCCCGCGCGACGACTTCGCCCAGCGCTTCCCGCGAGAGAGGATACCCTTATCGGCCTCGCTCAACACGACGCAGGGACTGGGACGCATCGCGACCGAGTTCTGCGCGACGCTGGCTACGGAGGGCTCGAAGCTGCAGGACCCGATCAGGGCCGGCCTCGGCAACCAGCTGATGGACATTCTCGCCTTCACGCTGCTCTCGTCGGAGGGCGACATGCCGGCCGCCGAGGGCTCGGTGAAGAGAGCCCGCCTGATGTCGGTGCAGCGCTGGATCGAGGACCATATCGGCAATCCCGATCTGTCCCTCGAGACAATCGCGGCGGCCAACAGCATGTCGCTGCGCTACCTGCACGTCCTGTTCGAACCCTGCGAGATGTCTGCCTCGGAGTGGATCTGGAACCGGCGGCTGCAGCTCTGCTACGACTGCCTGGCCAGGGGCGACGCACGGTCGATCACGTCAATCGCCTTCGATCACGGCTTCAACAGCTCGGCGCATTTCAGCACCCTGTTCCGGCGAAAATACGGAATCTCGCCGCGCGACGTCGGGCGGCCCGGCTGAGGGGTTCCAGCCCGCCGTCCGCCTGCGGAAGCGTAGCAGGGGTCCATCGGAATCACTCTGCGTGACGTTGCCCCCATGCGACGTTCTCGCAGGACATGCACGACTCGGTGGCGCGCCAGTTCGGCGCGAACTACCTGCGGATGGATATCAAGGGACTGGCCACGCCGCCGCTCGAGAAGATCACTGCGCCACTCTGACAAGCTTGCCGGTCCGGCCGGTTTCGATCAGCGCGTCGATGAGGCGATGCACCTTGAGCGCCTCCGCGCCGGTGACCTTCGGCTCGCGATCCGTTCGGATAGCCTGCACGAAATCCGCCATCACGGCCCGGTGGTAGTCGTGCGGGAAAGCCATCGGATCGGCGCCCGTGCCCCCGGCCGAGCGGTCCGCTTCGATCGCAAACCTGCGCCCGTCGTGCCACTGGACCAGCAGTTCGGTGCCGGCGAGCCGGGCGGTGCCCTTCTGGCAGGTCAGGATGATCTCCTCGGGAAACCCGGGATAGGCAGCGGTCGTCGCGTCGATGGTGCCGATGGCGCCATTGGCAAAGCGGACGGCCGCGCAGACCATATCCTCGGTCTCCATGCTGTGCACCGGCGTCGTCGCGGTGAAGCCTGCGACCTGGTCGATCGGGCCGGCAAGGCTCAGCATCAGGTCGAGCGTGTGGATGGCCTGCGAGATCAGCACGCCGCCGCCGTCGCGGGCGAAGGAGCCGCGGCCGGGCTCGTCGTAGTAGCTCTGCGGCCGCCACAGCCGGATGATGGCGGAACAGCCGACGACCGCGCCGAGGTCACCGGCGCGCAGCAGCTCGGCGAGCCTCATGCCGGCGGGGCGGAAGCGATGCTGCAGGACCACGCCGAGCTTGACGCCCGCCTCGTGGCAGGCGGCGACGAGCTCCTCGGCCCGCGCGGTGGTGATGTCGAGTGGCTTTTCCATCAGCACATGCTTGCCGGCCTGGGCGCAGCGGATCGCGATGTCGCGATGGGTGTTGGCGGGCGAGAGCACCGCGATGGCCTCGACACTGTCGTCGGCGAGGATCGTGTCGAGGCTGTCGCAGAGCGGAAACGGGAATCTTTCGCCGAAGGCGCGGCGGCGTGCCTCGCTCGGGCTGTAGGCGTGCGCCACGTCCACCGTGTCGGCGAGGTCCATCAGGCCGCGCGCATGCGGGGTCACCGCCATCCCGAGGCCAACGATGGCGATGTGTGTCCTGGTCACTCTCGTCGACTCACGCTGTCACGGGAACGACGGCACCGGAAAGAGCGGTGAGATCCGCCTCGTCGAGCGTCTCCTTCTCAAGCAGCTTGCGGGCAGTCCGCTCAAGCAGTTCGCGGCGCTCGGTGAGGAGGCCGACGGTACGTTCGAAAGCCTCGTCGACCATGCGCTTGACCTCCTCGTCGATCGCCGCCGCCGTCTCGTCGGAATAGGAGCGCTCCGGCGGACCGTAATAGGGCTGATCGGTGGCCATCCACGATCGGCGGTCGGTTTCAAGCGCGACATGTCCCAGTCTCTCGCTCATGCCGTAGCGGGCGACCATGGCGCGGGCGATGTCGGTGACCTTGGCGAGGTCATCAGCGGCGCCGGTCGACAGATGGTGGAAAACGACCCATTCCGCCGCGCGCCCGCCGAGCAGCACGGCCATCTTGTTGTCGAGTTCGTCGCGCGTCATCAGGAAGCGGTCCTCCGTCGGGCGCTGGATCGTATAGCCGAGCGCGCCGATGCCGCGCGGGATGATCGACACCTTGTGGACCGGGTCGGCGCCGGGCAGCGCCATCGCCACCAGCGCATGGCCCATCTCGTGATAGGCGACGATCTCGCGCTCCTTCGGATTGAGAAGGCGATTACGCTTCTCGAGACCCGCCACGATGCGTTCGACGGCGTTGTTGAAGTCCTCCATCGTCACCGCGTTGGCCTTGCGCCGGGTCGCAAGCAGCGTCGCTTCGTTGACCAGATTGGCGAGGTCGGCGCCGGTGAAGCCCGGCGTCAGCGCCGCGATCTGTTCGGGCGAAACCTCGGGCGCGAGTTTCGCCTTCTTCAGATGCACGTTGAGGATCTGGATGCGGCCTGTCCGATCCGGCCGGTCCACCAGGACCTGCCGGTCGAACCGCCCGGCGCGCAGCAGGGCCGGGTCGAGGATCTCGGGCCGGTTGGTCGCCGCCAGCAGCACCAGCCCGGCGGATGGGTCGAATCCGTCCAGTTCGACGAGAAGCTGGTTGAGCGTCTGCTCCTTCTCGTCATGTCCGCCGGCCATCGGGCCGATACCGCGCGCTCGGCCGAGCGCGTCCAGTTCGTCGATGAATATGATGGCCGGAGCCTTGGCGCGCGCCTGCTCGAACAGGTCGCGCACGCGGGCAGCACCCACGCCGACGAACATCTCGACGAACTCCGATCCCGAGATCGAGAAGAACGGAACGCCCGCCTCGCCCGCAACGGCGCGCGCGAGCAGCGTCTTACCGGTGCCAGGCGGGCCGACGAGCAGGATGCCTTTCGGCATGCGGCCACCGAGGCGTCCGTAGCCGACCGGATCCTTGAGGAAATCGACGATCTCCTTGAGTTCGTCCTTGGCCTCGTCGACACCGGCGACATCCTTGAAGGTCACGCCCGTATCCGACTGGACATAGACCTTCGCCTTGGACTTGCCGATCTGCATCAGACCGCCGCCAAGCCCGCCGGCACCCATGCGCTTCAGCGCGAACATCCAGACGCCGACGAAGATCAGCACCGGCACGATCCACGACAGGAGGTCGCGCAGGAAGGTGCTCTCGATCTGGCCGGTCACCACCACGCCCTGGCCCTGGAGATCCTTCGCGAGGTCGGGTTCGACGCGCGTCGTGATGAACATCGGCTTGCCGTCGATCGGCTCCTTGAACTTGCCCTGGATATACTGGTCGGAGACGGCGACCTCGGCGATCTTGCCCTCGCGCAGGTAGGTTTCAAACTGGCTGTAGGGAATCTGGGCGACCTGCGTCATCGTCGCGAACAGGTACTGGAAGATCATCAGGCCGATGAAGGCGGCGATCCAGTACCAAGTGTTGAATTGCGTCTTCTTGTCCATCGTCCGCATTCCTTCGGCCGGATTGCCGGCTTCAAGGTAGTAGATAGCGCCCGACCAGGCCAACGCTTTGATCTGCATCACTGAAAGAGGATCGCCGGTATCGGCGGCGGAATAGAGACAGGAACGGTGCCGGCCAACACCGTCACCGCCCCGTTTCATGCCTTGTCCCGAAACCGACGCGACCTGCTGAGCCCCGGCGGCGCGTGCTTCAACTCGGCTTGTCGGAAGCGCGCTTCTGCGCCTCGTCTTCCATCAGTTCGTACCACATCGCGTTGAGAACCGCGAAGGCGGCGGCGAGCGGCAGGCCGAGCAGCCAGGCGAAATACCACATGATGAGCGCTCCTTCTCAGTAGGCGTGGCCGGTGCCGTCGCGGATCTCGGTCTCGTCGACCTTGCCCCAGAGGACCCGGTAGACCCAGCTCGTATAGGCGACGATGAGCGGGACGAAGATGACGGTGACGACCAGCATGATGAACAGCGTGAGGTGGCTGGACGACGCATCCCACACTGTCAGGCTCGACCGCGGATCGACGGATGAGGGCAGAATGAAGGGGAACATCGACAGGCCGACCGTCGAGATGATGCCGACGATCGACACGGCGCTGGCGAGGATCGGCAGCACCTCGCGTCCCATGCGAAGCAGGAGCAGCGCAAGGGCGGCACCGGCGAAACCGAGCGCGGGGGCGATCATCATCCACGGATGGGCGGCGTAGTTCTCGAACCAGATGCCGGTCCCCTGTTCCACCGTCTTGGCGAGCGGGTTCGAGGGGCCGTCCGTGACGACCGCGCTGGTGAAGCGGAAGCCATCTATGCCGGCCCACAGCCACAGGCCGCCCAGCGCGAACAAGACGATCGTCACGAGAGCGGCGATGCTGCCGTAGGTCCGCGCCCTGGCCGCGACCTCGCCCGTCGTCTTGAGCACGAGCCAGGACGCGCCATGCATGACGATCATCGAAACCGACACCAATCCGGCAAGCAGGGCGAACGGGTTGAGCAGCTCGAACAGCGTCGTTCCGTCATAGAAGATGCGCAGGTCGGACCCGAGATGGAAGGGCACACCCTGCAGCACGTTGCCGACGGCGACGCCCATGATCAGCGTCGGCACGACCCCGCCGATGAACAGCGCCCAGTCCCAGCGCGAGCGCCACGTCGGGCTCTCGCGCTTGGACCGGTATTTGAACCCTACCGGACGCAGGATGAGCGCGAAGAGGATCGCGAACATCGCCAGATAGAAGCCCGAGAAGGACACCGCGTAGAGCGGTGGCCAGGCGGCGAAGATCGCGCCGCCGCCGAGGATCAGCCAGACCTGGTTGCCTTCCCAGACCGGGCCGACGGAGTTGATGACGACGCGGCGCTCGAGGTCGTTCCTGGCCACGAAAGGCAGCAGGGTCGCGGCACCGAGATCGAACCCGTCCATGACGGCGAAGCCGATCAGGAGCACGCCGAGGAGCACCCACCAGATGACGCGCAATGTCGGATAGTCGATGAGTTCATGCAGGATCATGACGGTCACTCCGCTGGGACGAGAGAGGGAGGGGCGATGGCCGGCCCGGGCTGATGATCCGGTGTCGGACCCTTGCGGATCGCGGCCAGCATCAGCGACATCTCGACGACGAACAGGACCGTGTAGATCAGCGCGAAACCGACGATGGTGATCAGCACCGTCGCCGCGCCGAGGCTCGATACGGCCGCGGCCGTCGGCAGGACGCCCTCGATGATCCAGGGCTGTCGACCGACCTCGGCGACGATCCAGCCGCATTCCGCCGCGATCCAGGGCAAGGGAATCGTCAGCACCGCGACGCGCAACAGCCAGGGATAGCGGTCCAGGCGATGACGCGCCGACAGGTAGAAGAAGACCGCCATCAGCAGGATGAAGAAGAAGCCGAGGCCGACCATGATGCGGAAGGTCCAGAACAGGGTCGGCACATTCGGGACCGTGTCCCAGGCGGCCTGCGCGATCTGGTCTTCGGTTGCCTGGCGCGGGTCGTCGACGTAGCGCTTGAGCAGCAGCGCATAGCCGAGATCCATGCCGTTCGCCTCGAAGGCGACACGCGCCTCGTCGGCGACAGCGGCGGTGCTGCCCGCCTCGCGGATCGTCTGCAGCGCGCCATAGGCGGCGATGCCCTGGCGGATGCGGACCTCGGCGTGCTGCACGAGTTCTTCGATGCCGGGGATCTCGGTGGTCAGGGAGCGCGTGCCGATCAGGCCCATCACCCAGGGAACGTGCACGGCATAATGGGTCGTGCGCGATTCCTGATCGGGGAAGCCGAACGCGGTGAAGGCCGCCGGCGCCGGCTCGGTCTTCCACATCCCCTCGATCGCGGCGAGCTTCATCTTCTGGTGCTCGGTGGAGAGGTATCCGCTCTCGTCGCCGAGAACGACGACCGACAGCGACGCGGCCAGTCCGAACGAGGCGGCAACCGTCATCGAGCGCCTGGCGAGTTCGATGCTCCTGCCCTTGAGCAGGTACCAGGCCGATACGCCGAGCACGAAGATCGCGGCGGTCACATAGCCGGCAGACACCGTGTGGACGAACTTGGCCTGGGCGACCGGGTTGAACAGGACGGCGTAGAAATCATCGACCTCCATGCGCATGGTCTGCGGGTTGAACGCCGAGCCCACCGGATTCTGCATCCAGCCATTGGCGATCAGGATCCACAGCGCCGAGAAATTCGAGCCGATGGCCACGGCCCAGGTTGCGGCCAGATGGCCAAGCTTCGACAGCTTGTCCCAGCCGAAGAAAAACAGGCCGACGAAGGTGGCTTCGAGGAAGAAGGCCATGAGGCCCTCGATCGCCAGCGGCGCGCCGAAGATGTCGCCGACATAGTGGCTGTAGTAGCTCCAGTTCATCCCGAACTGGAACTCCATGACAATGCCAGTCGCCACGCCCAGCGCGAAGTTGATGCCGAACAGCGTGCCCCAGAATTTGGTCATCTCCCGCCAGATCACCCGGCCGGTCATCACATAGACCGTCTCCATGATGGCGAGCAGGATCGACAGTCCGAGCGTCAGCGGGACGAAGAGGAAGTGATAGAGCGCGGTGATGGCAAATTGCAGCCGCGATAGATCTACGATGTCGAGTTCCATGGCTGTTTCCGCTCAGCGGCCTCCTGTGCTTAACCGGTCGCCCTAACGGGCTCCCGGGCTTTGGCTGTTCCTCTCAATCCGGCCTTAGCCGGCTGAGCATTTCTTCATAGTCCGCGCTTCCGCGCACCGCGTCGGCGACGATACGGCCGCCGCGAAGGAGGATGAGCCTGTCGGCGAGTTCGGCCTCCCGGCGGATGTGGGTTGCGATGACAAGCGACCGGCCTCTCGACCCGGCTCCGATGCGCGCCATGACGTCGCGCGCGGTCGCGCCGTCGAGGCCCTCGGTCGGCTCGTCCATCAGCCACACCGGCGCGTCGCACAACAGCACGCGAGCCAGCGCCAGGCGCCTTGCCTGGCCGCCCGACAGGCCGGCGCCCGCCTCTCCGAGCCGGCTATCGAGCTGGCGCGGCAAACGCCGGACAAAGTCGTCGAGACCCGCCGCGCGGAGCGCCGCGATCATGTCGGTATCGGACGCATCCGGCTGCGCGAGCGCAAGGTTACCGCGCAGACTGTCGGCAAAGAGTTCCGAGCGCTGCGTCAGCAACGTCGCCGGCAGCGTCTCGATCGCGCCGCTGGCAGCACGCAGCTCGCCGGCGAGAAGCGAAAGCAGCGTCGACTTGCCCGCGCCGCTTTGCCCTATGACCGCAACGCACTCGCCGCGGCGAACGACAAGCGAAACCTCGGACAGGGCCGGACGCGCCCGACCCTCATAGGCCGCGGAGACGCCCCGCGCCTGGATCGCGACAGCGGCCTGCGTCGGGTTCCGCCGCGCGATTTCGATCGTCTCTCCGCCCAGTCGCGGTGCAAGCCGCCGCGCCGCCAGAAGCGTCCGTCCGAGTTCCACCGCGCCGCGCCGAAGCGGCGCGAAGGGTTCGAGGCTCGCCATCGCGAGCAGGACCGCGAAGGCCGCCGCCGGCGCGCCGATCGCTCCCCGTTCCGCGAGGAAGGCCCCGACCAGCAGGATTCCAGCCAGCAGACCGGCGCTTGCCACCCCGAAGGCGAAGCCTGCATCGGTCTCGATCCGGTTCAGTGCGCGATCCGCTTGTGCGAGGCGGTCGTCGGCGGCTGTCACAGCGCTGACCTGAGCGCCGGCGCGGTTCGTCATCAGCAGGTCGGTCTGCCCCTTCGCCAGATCGATCGCGCGCGAGCGCAATGCCTCCAGCGCATGGGCTCGGCGCCGAGCGAATGCTTCCGCGCGACGGGATGCGATGAGCGGAATGCCGAGTCCGGCTGCCAGAAGCAGACCTGCTGTCCCGAAGCCGAGCAAGGGGTGAATGAAGCCGAGAGCGACCGATACCGCGAGCGTCGTGCCGAGCGCGGCGAAGGCAGGTACGATCACCCTGAGATAGAGCGAGTCGAGCGCGTCTACATCGATCGTCAGGCGGAACAGCGCCCGGGAAGGACGCATGGCGAGAGCCCTCGCCGCACCGGGCGCAGCCCAGCCGCGGAACAGCCGCTCGCGCAGCGCGGCCAGGACTTTCAGCGTGGCGTCGTGGGTCGCCAGGCGCTCGCCGTAGCGCGAGGCGGTGCGGCCCAGCGCCAGAAGGCGAATCCCCGCCGAGGGCATGAACACGTCGAACGCAAGCGCCGTCGCGACCGATGCTCCGGCGATCGACGACGCCGTGATGAACCATCCGGAGAGACCGAGCAGGGCGACGCCCGCGAGCGCGGTCGCCAGCGCCAGCAGCATGCCGGAAAGGAACATCTTGCGGTCGCCGGTCCGGTAGAGGGCAAGGACGGGGCCAAGATGACGGAACCGGCTCATGCCGCGATCTCCGCCGTCTGGCGTGTCGGTAGATGGATCACGCGGTCCATACGGCTCGCCAGCACCGGATCATGCGTCGCGACGATGAGCGTGCGGCCAGCGGAGACCGCTAGAAGACTTTCGATCACTCCCGCGGCCGTCTCGCTGTCGAGATGGGCGGTGGGCTCATCCGCCAGGATGAGCCCGGCCCGGTTTGCGACCCCCGCCCGGGCGAGCGCGAGGCGCAGCGCCTCGCCGCCCGAGAGTCCCACGCCGCCTTCGCCGATGGGAGACGCGCCTCTTGCAGAGGCCACGCCGTCGAGCCGCGCGGCCTTCAGCGCGCGTGCGACCTCCGCCGGTCCGATCCCCGGCCTGCCGAGCGAGACGTTGCTCGCGATCGTGCCGGGGAAGATGTGGGGAGGTTGGCCGACCCAGGCCATCGATGCACGGAGGCGGGACGCCGTCGCCGCGTTCAGCGGCTCGCCGCCGATGCGGACAAAGCCCGCCAAAGCGGGCGCCAGCCCGGCGATCAGCGCCAGCAGCGTGACTTGCCTGCTCCGCTCGGCGCCATGATCGCAACACGCTCGCCGGCGCGAATGTCGAGACCGAAGTCGTCCAGCACCAAAAGGTCCTGCCCCGGGTAGCGGAAGCGGAGATCCTCGATCTTCACAGAAAGCGCGCGGCGCGCATCCATCGGGAATGGAGCGTCCTGCGCACGCCCGACGATAGGCATTCCGCGGGCGGAGGCGTTTTCCAGCGCCGCGAGACCGGCCTGCCCTGCCGCGCGATCGTGCCAGACCGTCGACAGGTCGCGCAACGGCTCGAAGAAGGCGGGCGCCAGGAGCAGGATGAAGAGGCCCTCGGCAAGCGAGAGCTTGCCGCCCCAGGCGCCGAAATCGAGCTGGCCGAGGAAATGGAAACCGACATAGACCGCGACCATCGCCACGCCGAGCGCGGCAAACAGTTCCAGCACAGCCGAGGACAGGAAGGCGATCCGCAGCACGGCCATGGTCCGGATCCGCAAACTGTCGGCGTCGGCCCGCAGCCGCCGGGCGGTGCGGTCCACCGCGCCGAAGGTCCGGATCGTGGTCAGCCCGCGCAGACGGTCGAGCAGAAAGGCATTCATATCGCCCATTTCGGCCAGTTGCCGCTCGCTCGCCTCCTTCGCGCGCCAGCCGATCAGCGCCATGAACACCGGGATCAAGGGCGCGGCAAAAAGAAGGATGAGAGCAGGCACCCACGAGAATGCGAACACGCAGGCGAGGATGACCGTCGGAACGACGACCGCCTTGGTGCGCAGCGGCTGGAAGCGGGCGAGATAGGGCAGAATCCCTTCGGCCTGTTCGGCGAGCGCGCTGGCGACGTGTCCGGACGAAGGCGCGGACATGTCGAGCGGCGACCTGCCGGCCACCGCGACGATCGCCTCGTGGCGCAGTTGCGACAGCCGCTCGCGCGCGGCGTCGAATGCAATCCGGATGCCGGCCCGCTCCATCGCCGCCCGCACGAGGCCGAGAACCAAGACAGCCAGCGCGGGATAGAGCGCTGCTCGTGCGGTCTCGCCCGCAGCCATCCCGCCCACCGCCAGGCCGATCAGAGCCGCCTGGGGTATCCACATGAGTGCGGCCGCGGTCTGCAGAACCACGCCGAGGCGCGCCGAACGATACGGAAAGGCAGCCGGCCGGGCGTCAGCGCCCACCGCTCCCGCGGGAGCAAAGGATACCGAAGCGGAGGTCCGGCGAGCGAGGGCAGGCTCGATTGCGGTCATGGTTCGGCCCGCTCTTTGCGCTTGCGGCCAAGAGAGACGATCCGGTCTTTCGTGTCGAGGAATTTCGTCACCTTCGAGCCGAGGGCGAGCAGAGCGACGAGCCTCTCGGGCTGCAGCCGCTTGACGTCGTCGTACCAGGTCGTGAGTCGCTCGATCAGCGTATGCATCTCGCCCAGCCGCATCTGCGCGAACCGTTCCTCGTCGCTCGACGGCGCCTGCATGAGCAGCTCGCGCAGCACGGACAGGGTCGGATCGACCTCGCGCTTCTTCCGCTCTTCCGCGAGTGTGCGGAGGATCTGCCAGATGTCGTCAGGGGTCGTGAAGAAGTCGCGCCGGTCGCCGGGCAGATGCTTGAGTAGCACGAGGTTCCAGCCCTGCAGCTCGCGCAGGCTCATCGAGACGTTGGACCTGGAGATTCCCAGTGCCTCCACGATCTGGTCGGCACATAGCGGCTCACGCGAGACGTAGAGCAGCGCATAGATCTGCCCGACGGTGCGGTTGATGCCCCATCGGCTGCCCATTTCACCGAAATGCAGGACGAAGGCCTGGATCGTCGGGGAGAGGTTCATGCGCTGGCATCACTCATTTCAGTAGTTTCTGAAATCTGTGTATTTACGATTTCGCCGGGGTGCAATTCACATTCGCGTATGGGAGCCATGCGCGATGGATCGCCACGGCTGCGGTTTGAATCCTGTGGCCCGCGAGGTGCCTTGATATTCATATTTGCGCATCTACTTAATTACAGAGTCAACCGCGCAGACCGTTCCGGGAACCGTCTGCGCTCCAACCTGCGGAGAAGCACGGAAATGTCCGGCAATCGTCAGATCGTTTGCCCGCATTGCGGCGGTATCAACCGGGTTCCGGACGACAGGCCGGCGGAAGCTGCCAAGTGCGGCAAGTGCAAGTCGCCGCTTTTCGCCGGTAAGCCGGCCGATGCCGACGCCGCGATGTTCGAAAAGCAGACGCAGCGAAGCGACGTTCCCGTCCTGGTCGACGTCTGGGCACCGTGGTGCGGGCCCTGCCGCATGATGGCACCGGAATTCGAGGCCGCCGCGAAGGCGCTCGAACCGGACGTCCGCCTGATCAAGCTCAATTCCGAGGCCCAGCCTGGCGTCGCGGCGCAACTCGGCATCAGGGGCATCCCGACGATGCTGCTCTACGCCAACGGCCGTGAAGTGGCGCGCGTGTCCGGAGCGATGCAGGCCAGGCAGATCGTGTCCTGGGCGCGCGGCCAACTCGGCTCGCCACAAGGCTGAGCGAGTCTACGCGGCCCTCAGCAACTTCTCGATCTCCGGAACCGGGTGATTGGTCAGGGTTTTCGGGATTTCGGCGACGATGCGGTCGGCGACCTCCTTGTGCAACTTCCGGCGCATCTCGCCCAGCACCAGCGGCGGAGCGACGAGGATCAGCTTCTCGTAGTCGCCACGGTGGGCGAAATCGTATAGCCGCTCCGCAATCTCGTCGGCGAACCTCTCCTTCTGCACGCGGTGCCAGTCCGTGTCGTCGACCGCGCTGCGGTGGATGCTCGGTCCGTCAGAATACCGCCCGGGGCGATCGGTGCCCTGCTCGCGCGTCGGCGGGTTCTCTTCGTGCATCAGCCGTACGACCTGGAGATCGGGGTGTAGCGCATCGCCTTCATTGCGCAGGAAAAGCGCCTTCTCCCCATCCGCCACGACGACCCACACGTTGTGTTCGAGCCTGATGTTCATCTCTGCTGCCATGGTCCGATCCTCCTGCTGACGACGCTGTTGGAACGACTGGCAGAGCGGAGCGGTTCCGGATTCACCTTGCCGGAACGGTTGGAATTTTTTTCCGTAACCGATCCTGCGCGCAGAAAAGCGATTGCCTCCCCGTCTGCGGGGTAACAGCCGGTGCCTCTGATTCTGACGCGTGATCCGGGAAAATGCGTAGCTCGAAGGTTGCCCAGATGTCGACATCAGAATCCAGGCTCAACGCATTCCCGATCTTCATGAAGGTCGAAGGCCGTGGCGTCATCGTTGTCGGCAATGGCGACGAAGCGCTCGCGAAAGCGCGCCTGATGGCGCAGTCGAGCGCGGTTCTGACGATTGTCGCCGAGATACCCGATGAGGAGTTGGCCGCCTGGGCAGCCGCGAACGGCGCGACGCTCTTGCGCGAACCCTACCACTCCGACCATCTCGCGGGCGCGACGCTGGTCTTCGCCGCCACTGGCGAGGAAACGCTGGACGCTCGGATCGTTGCTGACGCCCGCGCCGCCGGTGTCTGCGTCAACGCCGTCGATCGTCCGGAGCTCTGCGACTTTTTCACACCGGCGCTCGTCAATCGTGCGCCGGTGGCGATCGCCATCGGCACCGAAGGCGCCGGCCCCGTGCTGGCGCAGATGATCCGCACGCGCATCGACCGGATGCTGTCGCCGTCACTGGGCAAGCTCACGACGCTCGCCGCGTCCTATCGGGCGGCGGTCGAGACGCTTCTGCCGAAGGGCGCCGCACGGCGCGGCTACTGGAACGAGTTCTTCTCCGGAGCGCCGGCTCGGGCGATGGAGATCGGCCATTTCGACGAGGCCCAGGCCGCGGCGGGCGAGCTGTTGGTACGGCGCGGGACGGTCGACGGCCATGTCGCGCTTGTCGGCGCCGGACCGGGCGCCGAGGATCTTCTGACGCTTCGCGCGCATCGGCTGCTGATGGAAGCCGACGTGATCGTGCACGATGCGCTGGTGCCGGAGGCGATCGTCGCGATGGGTCGGCGCGACGCCGAGCGCATCGGCGTCGGCAAGCGCAAGGGCTGCCATTCGAAGAGCCAAGCCGAGATCAACGACCTGCTGGTCGAGCTTGGCCGCGCCGGCAGGCGCGTCGTGCGGCTGAAGAGCGGCGATCCGCTGGTGTTCGGCCGTGCCGGCGAGGAGATGGCGGCGCTGCGCGAGGCCGGCGTCTCCTACGAGGTCGTGCCGGGCGTCACCGCCGCCTTCGCAGCCGCCGCCGATTTCGAACTGCCGCTGACCCTGCGCGGCGTCGCCTCGTCGATGGTGTTCACCACCGGCCACGACCTCAAAGGCGGCACGCTGCCGGACTGGGCGAAGCTGGCGATCGCCGGAGCGACGGTCGCTGTCTACATGGGCCGTTCGATCGCGGCGGAGGTGGCGACGCGGCTGATCGAAGCCGGTCTTTCGCCCGATACCGCAGTGGCGGTTGTCGAGAACGCCAGCCTCGCGTCGAAGCGTCTGTTCCATGGCACGCTCGCCGACCTGCCCGCGCTCGAAGCGCGCGAGGATCTGACTGGCCCGGTGATGACGATCATCGGCGACGCGGTCGCCGGCGCGCGGTTCGACCGGTCGACGGCGCTGGCAGCCGACATTTTCGCCCCTGTGGCTGCGTGAGCGGAGAATGACAATGAAGATTCTCACCGCAAACCGGCTCGCCGACGGAGAAGCCGTCTGGTTCGGCTCCGACCAGCTCTGGCACGAGACGATCGACTATGCCGAGGTCGCCCGCGACAAGGAAGCCGAGGAGCGGCTGGAGCGTCTCGGCAAGGAAGCCTTTGCCCGCAACGAGGTGGTGGATGTCGACCTGATCGACGTCGAGCTGCTCGGGGGCGAAATCCGACCGCTCAGGCTGCGCGAGCGCATCCGCGCGGCGGGGCCGACCAACCGTACCGATCTCGGCAAGCAGGCGCGGCCGCGTCCTGCCGACGAGGGATTTGCAGCCGGAATCTAGGCCGGCGGGCAGGAAGCAGACATGTATCGCTACGACGAATTCGATCACTCCTTCGTACAGGCCCGCGTCGCCCAGTTCCGCGACCAGGTCGACCGCCGGCTTGCGGGCGAGATCACCGAGGACCAGTTCCGGCCGCTCAGGCTGATGAACGGCGTCTATCTGCAGCTGCACGCCTACATGCTGCGGGTCGCGATCCCCTATGGCACGCTGTCGTCGAAGCAGATGCGGATGCTCGCCCACATCGCGCGCACCTATGACAAGGGCTATGGCCACTTCACCACCCGCCAGAACATCCAGTACAACTGGCCGGCGCTGTCCGACATGCCGGCGATCCTGGCCGACCTCGCCTCGGTCGAGATGCACGCGATCCAGACCAGCGGCAACTGCATCCGCAACGTGACGGCCGACCATTTCGCCGGCGCCGCCGCCGACGAGGTCGCCGATCCGCGGCCCTATGCCGAGATCCTGCGCCAGTGGTCCTCGGTCCATCCCGAGTTCTCCTACCTGCCGCGCAAGTTCAAGATCGCGGTGACGGGCGCGGAACGCGACCGCGCTGCGATCCAGACGCATGACATTGGCCTGCATCTGAAGAAGAACGACAGGGGCGAGCTCGGTTTCGCGGTGTGGGTCGGCGGCGGGCAGGGCCGCACGCCGATCATCGCCAAGAAGATCAGGGACTTCCTGCCCGAGGAGCACCTGCTCTCCTACACGACCGCGATCATGCGCGTGTACAATCTGCACGGCCGCCGCGACAACAAATACAAGGCACGCATCAAGATCCTCGTCCACGAGACCGGGACGGAGGAATTCGCCCGCCAGGTCGAGGCCGAGTGGGCCGCGCTGAAAGACGGCGCGCTGACGCTGCCGGAAGCGGACATCCGCGCCATCGAGGCCTATTTCGCGCCGCCGGCACTCGTCCCGCGGCCCGAGGGCGACGACGCCGTCAAGCTCGCGCGGCTCGATTCCCGCTCCTTCGGCGAGTGGCTCGACCAGAACGTGGTGACGCACAAGCATCCCGACTATGCGGCGGTAACCATCTCGCTCAAGGGCATCGGCGAGGTGCCGGGCGACGCGACCGATGCCCAGATGGACGCAGTCGCCGACATCGCCGAGCGATACGCTTTCGGCGAGATCCGCGTCAGCCACGAGCAGAACCTGATCCTGCCGCATGTCGCGCGCGCCGACCTGAAGGCGGTCTACGACCGGCTGGTCGAGATCGGCTTCGCGACGGCGAATTCGAACCTGATCACCGACATCATTGCCTGCCCCGGCCTCGACTACTGCGCGCTCGCCAATGCGCGCTCGATCTCGGTGGCGCAGGATATCTCGCTGCGCTTCGCTTCGCTCGAGCGCCAGCGCGACATCGGCGAGCTGAAGCTGAAGATCTCCGGCTGCATCAATGCCTGCGGCCACCATCATGTCGGCCCTATCGGCATTCTCGGCGTCGAGAAGAAGGGCGCGGAACTCTACCAGGTGACGCTCGGCGGCTCCGGCGACGAGAACGCGTCGATCGGCGAGATCATCGGCCGCGGATTCGGCCCCGACGAGATCACCGACGCGATCGAGAAGATCGTCGATACCTATCTCGCTCACCGGCGCGACCCGTCGGAAAGGTTCCTCGACGCCTATCGCCGCCTCGGCCCGGCGCCCTTCAAGGAGGCGCTCTATGCTAGCGAAGTTAAAGCCGCTTAGCGCGGACGAAGAGGCGGCTATCGAAGCCGCGGCTCTGGAGGCGCGCTACGGCCACCTTGCGCCGCAGGACATCATCGCGCTGTCGATCGGGCGCTTCGGACATCAGGGCCTGGGCGCAGTCTCGTCCTTCGGCGCCGATTCAGCCGTGCTGCTGCGCATGATCGCGCGCGTCGACCCTTCGCTGCAGGTGATCTTCCTCGATACCGGCAAGCATTTTGGCGAGACGCTGCAGTACAAGGACGCACTCGCGGCCGATTTCGGCCTGCGCAACATCACCGTCTTCGAACCCCTTCCGTCCGCCCTGGCGGAGAAGGACCCGACCGGAGAACTGCACAAGACCGACACCGACGCCTGTTGCAACATCCGCAAGGTCGAGCCGATGGCGCGCGCGGTGGAACCGCTCGCAGCCTGGTTCACCGGGCGCAAGCGCTTCCAGGCGGCGACACGCAACGGCTTGCCGGTCTTCGAAGCCGTCGGCCCGCGCATCCGCATCAATCCGCTGGCGAAGTGGACGACCGCCGATCTTGCCGCCTATATGCGCGAGCATCGGCTGCGCGAGAATCCGCTGGTCGCGTACGGCTACCTGTCGATCGGCTGCTTCCCGTGCACCCAGCCGGTGAAGGAGGGCGACGACGCGCGTTCTGGCCGGTGGGCTGGACAAGCGAAGACGGAATGCGGCATTCACCTGTCGGACCTCGACCATTCGCTGACCGCGTCTTCGCTTTAGGACACTTCGATGACTGACCCTTCATCCGCGCCCGGAACGCGGCTCTGGACGCCGTCCGGCTTTCGCGACGACGACTGGAGCCATGCCGAGGAATTCGTTGCGCCCGGCTCGAACGGCAGGCTGATCCTGCCGCTCAAGGCGTTCCTGGAGATTCCGGCGGACGAACGGCTGCGCGACAGGGACCGTCTCGGCGTGCTGCTCGCGCCCGCCGAACCGGTTGAGACCATCGTCGACCTGCTGGACCAGCTCTCGCTGGTGGCGCTCGCCTTTCCGGCCTTCAGCGACGGACGCTCCTTCTCCAAGGCGGAGCTGCTGCGCGGCCGCTACGGCTATGCCGGGCCGATCCGCGCCACGGGGCAGGTCCTGGTCGACCAGCTGCCGCACATGCTGAGGGTAGGCTTCGACCAGTTCGAGGTCTCCCATCCGGTGCTGATCGAACGCCTGGAGAAAGGCGACACGGGCGGAATACCGTTCCAGTACCAGCCCACCGCCACCTCGTCCGACGTCCAGGGCAAGTATCCCTGGCGGCGAACGCGCGACTGAAACTGGTCCGACCAAACCTCTTTCCACACGCCCGATCATCCTCTAGGATGAAGGAGTTATTTCGAGCTGCGGAATAATTCACTTCAGGGAGGAAGACGATGGCAGGCAAGAAAATCCTCATGCTCGTGGGCGAATTCAGCGAGGAGTATGAGATCTTCGTGTTCGAGCAGACCATGCACGCGGTCGGTCATACGGTGCATGTGGTCTGTCCAGACAAGAAGGCGGGCGAGGTGGTCAAGACCTCGCTGCACGACTTCGAGGGTCACCAGACCTACACCGAGAAGCTCGGCCATGACTATTACGTCAACAAGACTTTTGCCGAGGTGAATCCCGAGGACTACGACGCGGTGTACTGCGCCGGCGGCCGTGGCCCGGAATACATCCGCATCGACAAGCGCGTGCAGGCGATGGTCCGCCATTTCCACGAAACCGGCAAACCGATCTTCACCATCTGCCACGGCGTGCAGATCCTGATCGCGGTCGACGGCGTGGTGCGCGGCAAGAAGGTGGCCGCGCTGCAATATTGCGAGCCGGAAGTAACGCTCGCCGGCGGCATCTATGTCGACGTGCCGCCGAACGGCGCCCATGTCGACGGCAATCTCGTCTCCGCCAAGGGCTGGCCAGGACTGTCCAACTTCATGCGCGAATGCCTGAAGGTGCTGGGAACCGAGATCAGCCACGGCCAGCACATGATGCGTCCCGCGCTCGCCGCCTGATCAACCGGACTCCTACTGGATTCCTTCTCTCGGTCGCGCAAAGATAGGCGCGTATCCGGGAGGAGAACATGGAATTCGACTACGTTATTGTCGGCGGCGGGTCCGCCGGCTCCACGCTCGCGGCGCGGCTGAGCGAGGATTCGGACAAGACGGTCTGCCTGCTGGAGGCCGGCGGCGACGGCAGGCACATCTTCATTCGCGCCCCGATCGCCACGGCGGCGATGCTTCCCGGTCGCCCGAAGATCTCCAACTGGGCCTACGAGACCGTTCCCCAGCCCGGCCTCGGCGGGAGGCGCGGCTACCAGCCGCGCGGCAAGGCGCTTGGCGGATCAAGCGCCATCAACGCGATGCTTTATATCCGCGGCCACCGCAGCGACTACGACGGATGGGCGAACCAGGGCTGCGAGGGATGGTCCTGGAACGAAGTGCTGCCCTATTTCCGACGCGCCGAAGGCAATCAGAGGGGCAGTAGCGACCTGCACGGCATGGACGGCCCGCTTCAGGTCGGCGAACAACGCAGCCCGCGCGCGGTCGCTCGCGCCTTTCTCGAAAGCTGCGCCGAGAACCAGATCCGCCTGACGGAGGATTTCAACGGTGCCGAGCAGGAAGGCGCCGGCCTGTACCAGGTGACGCAGTTCTGGAACGGCCAGAGGGTCGGCGAGCGCTGCTCCGCGGCCGCGGCTTACCTTCACCCGGCCATGAGCCGCCCCAACCTGACCGTCCTGACCGGAACGCAGGCGACGCGCATCGTTTTCGAGGGACTGCGCGCCACCGGCGTGCAGTTCAGACGCGGTCGGCGCCGCGAGACGGTCTCGGCGAAGCGAGAAGTCATCCTGTCCGGCGGGGCGTTCAACTCGCCCCACCTTTTGCTCCTGTCTGGCGTCGGACCCGCGCTCGAACTGGCACGGCACTCGATCCCGATTCGCCACGAACTGCCGGGCGTCGGACGGAACCTCCAGGACCATCTCGATTTCATCATGTCGTGGAAGTCGAACGATCGCGACATGATCGGCCTGAGCTTGCTGGGTTCCTTCGATCTCCTGCGCCATATCGCTCGTTGGCGCCGAGACGGGACCGGTATGGTCGCGACGCCCGGCGCCGAGGGCGGCGCGTTTCTGAAATCCGACCCGTCGCTCGACAGGCCCGACCTGCAGCTGCACTTCGTGTCCGGCATCGTCGACGACCACGCGCGCAAACTGCATCTGGGTCATGGATTTTCCTGCCATGTCTGCGTGCTGCGGCCGCATTCGCGGGGAGAGGTCGGACTGATCGATTCGAATCCGCTCTCGCCGCCGCGCATCGATCCGCAATATCTGTCGGACGAGCGCGATGCCGAATTGCTGCTCAAGGGCGCCCGGATCATGCGCAGGATACTCGGCTCACCGGCCCTGGCGAAATATCGGGCGAAGGAACTCTATCTCGACGGGGACCCGGATGACGCAGATCTGATGCGCCATATCCGCGCCCGTGCCGACACGATCTATCATCCGGTCGGCACCTGCCGCATGGGCAACGACGACGGCGCCGTCGTCGATCCGCAGTTGCGCGTGCGGGGCATGGAGGGCCTGCGGGTTGTCGATGCTTCGGTGATGCCGACGCTTGTCGGCGGCAACACCAACGCGCCGACGATCATGATCGCGGAGAAGGCAGCCGACATGATCAGGGCTTCCTGAGCTACTTCTTCTTCCGCTTGCGGCCGTAAAGCTCGAACCGGTGGTGGACGATGTCGTATCCTAGTTTGTGCGCGATCTCGTCCTGAAGCTGCTCGATCCGTTCGGAGTGGAATTCGATGACGTCGCCCGTGTCGATGTCGATGAGATGGTCGTGGTGTTCGCCCGCCGCCTGTTCGAATCGCGCCGGGCCGCCGGCAAAGGCGTGGCGCTGGATCTCGCCCTTGTCCTCCAGCAGTTTCATCGTCCGGTAGACCGTGGAAAGCGAAATCGTCGGATCGATCGCCAGCGCCCGGCGAAAGAGCTCCATCGCGTCCGGATGGTCGGCGCCCTGCGAGAGAATCTGCAGGATCGCACGGCGGGGACGCGTGATCCGCACGCCTGCGTCGCGCAGGCGCTGCTCGTATTCGCGCAGCTTGCGGGCCTCGTTGTCCATGCCGCCTCTATGCGCCAGATGACAATTTTTGCAAGTGGACTTTCCAGTTGCAAACGATTTGCATTTGCATTGACAATGCGACGGCGCTGCCCTATGTGATTGCGAGGCCGCCAATATCCGCGGCGCTTCCGGGGATTTGACAGGATGATTTCCATCGTTCGCGGGGCAATGCTCGCGCTGGCTCTGACTGCGGCATCGGTCCTCCCAGCCAACGCCGCCGAGAAGTTCAAGGCAATCACGACGTTCACGGTCATCGCCGACATCGCGCAGAACATCGCCGGCGATGCCGCGGAGGTGCAATCTATCACCCGCGCCGGCGCGGAGATCCACAACTACCAGCCGACGCCGCGCGACATCGTCAAGGCGCAGGACGCGGACCTCGTCCTGTGGAACGGGCTCAACCTCGAAACCTGGTTCGAGCGCTTTTTCCGCAATCTGCGAGACATACCGGGAGTGGTCATATCGGATGGCGTCGACCCGATCGGAATCTCCGAGGGACCCTATACGGGCAAGCCCAATCCGCATGCCTGGATGTCGCCAAGCGACGTGAAGATCTATGTCGACAACATCGCGGCCGCCTTCGCCAAATACGATGCGGCGAATGCGGCGACCTATCTGGCGAATGCGGAGGCCTACAAGGCGAAGATCGACGCCACCGTCGCTCCGATCCGCGCCGCGCTCGATGCGATCCCGCAGGAGCGCCGCTGGCTGGTAACCAGCGAAGGCGCATTCTCCTACCTCGCGCGCGATTTCGCGTTGAAGGAACTCTATCTCTGGCCGATCAATGCGGACGGGCAAGGAACGCCGCAGCAGGTGCGCAAGGTTGTGGACGCAGTGAAGGCCAACTCCATCCCTGTGGTCTTCAGCGAAAGCACGGTCTCAGCGGACCCGGCGCAGCAAGTGGCGCGCGAGACGGGCGCCAAGTATGGTGGCGTTCTCTACGTCGATTCCCTCAGTGAAGCGGACGGCCCGGTGCCAACCTATCTCGACCTCCTGCGGGTGACGACCGAAACCATCGCGAAAGGCCTGGCGCAATGAACATGGCGCCGCGCAATCCAAGCCCGTTGCCGGGATCCTCGAGATCCGACGGTCTCGTCGCAAGACGCCTCACCGTGACTTACCGGAACGGCAACGCGGCACTTCGGGACGCCTCCTTCTCCATTCCGCGCGGCTCGATCACCGCGCTGGTCGGCGTCAACGGGTCGGGCAAGTCGACGCTGTTCAAGGCGATCATGGGGTTCGTTCCGCTCGCGGCGGGATCCGTCACCATGTTCGGCCAGCCGGCCGGACGCGCGCTGAAGAAGAACGTTGTCGCCTACGTTCCACAGGCCGAGGAGGTCGACTGGACCTTCCCGGTGCTGGTCGAGGACGTGGTGATGATGGGCCGCTACGGCCACATGAATTTCCTGCGCATTCCATCGCGAAGAGACCACGAACTGGTGGCGCAGGCGCTCGACCGCGTCGGCATGGGCGAGTACCGCAAACGCCAGATCGGCGAGCTTTCCGGCGGCCAGAAGAAGCGTGTCTTCCTGGCGCGTGCCCTGGCGCAGGAGGGCGAGGTGATCCTGCTCGACGAGCCGTTCACCGGCGTCGACGTGAATACCGAGGACGCGATCATCGCGCTGATGCGGGGCCTGCGCGACGAGGGCAAGATCATGCTCGTCTCGACGCATAATCTGGGTTCCGTGCCCGACTTCTGCGACCGGGTGATCCTGCTCAATCGCACCGTCCTGGCGGAAGGGCCAACAGACGAGGTCTTCACCCGCGACAACCTCGAGAGGGCTTTCGGCGGCGTCTTGAGGCATTTCGTGCTCGGCGGCTCGGAACTGCACGACGACGAGGATGCGCGGCAGGTCACGGTCATTTCCGACGACGAGCGGCCGCTGGTGGTCTATTCCGAGAAGGGGTTGACCGGCAGTGCCGCTCCCGCCCCGCGCAAGCCCGACGAGCCGGTCGAATGATGACGACGCTGCTCGAGCCGTTCGGCTACGGCTACATGGTCAACGCCATGTGGGTCTCGGCATTGGTCGGCGCTGTCTGCGCCTTCCTGTCGGCGTTTCTGATGCTCAAGGGCTGGTCGCTGATCGGCGACGCGCTGTCCCACTCGATCGTGCCGGGCGTCGCGGGCGCCTACATGCTGGGCCTGCCCTTCGCGCTCGGCGCGTTCCTGGCCGGCGGGCTCGCGGCCGGCGCCATGCTCTTCCTCAACCAGCGGACCCGGCTGCGCGAGGACGCGATCATCGGCATGATCTTCACCTCCTTCTTCGGGCTCGGCCTGTTCATGGTGTCGCTGTCGCCGACATCGGTGAACATCCAGACGATCGTGCTCGGCAACATCCTCGCCATCACGCCGGCCGACACGGTCCAGCTCGTGCTGATCGCCGGGGTGTCGCTCGCGATTCTCCTCGCCAAGTGGAAGGACCTGATGGTCGCCTTCTTCGACGAGAACCACGCGCGCTCGATCGGCCTGCGGCCGGGTCTTCTCAAGGGCGTCTTCTTCACCCTTCTCGCCGCCTGCACGGTCGCCGCGCTGCAGACCGTCGGCGCCTTCCTGGTGATCGCGATGGTGGTCACCCCGGGTGCGACGGCCTATCTCATCACCGACCGGTTCCCGCGCCTGATCGCGATCGCGGTGGCGATCGGGGCGGTGTCGAGCTTCCTCGGCGCCTATATCTCCTATTTCCTCGACGGCGCGACGGGCGGCGTGATCGTCGTCCTGCAGATGGCCGTCTTCCTCACCGCCTTCGTCTTCGCACCCAAGCACGGGCTGCTCGCCGCGCGGCGCAAGGCGCGCGAAGCGCTGGAGGCAGGCGCATGATCGAGACCCTCTTCCAACCCTTCTCCTTCCCGTTCATGCAGCAGGCCTTCATCGTCTCGCTGCTGGTCGCCGTGCCGATGGGACTCCTGTCGCCGTTCCTGGTGCTGAAGGGCTGGTCGCTGATGGGCGACGCGGTCAGCCACGCCGTCCTGCCGGGCGTGGTGCTGGCCTATGTCGCCGGCCTGCCGATCGGCATCGGCGCCTTCGCGGCCGGCATGCTGTGCGCCGTCGGTACCGGCTATTTGAAGGAAAACAGCCGCATCAAGGAAGACACCGTCATGGGCGTCGTCTTCTCCGGCATGTTCGGGCTGGGGCTGGTGCTCTATTCGATGATCGAGACGGAGCTGCATCTCGACCATATCCTGTTCGGCGACATGCTGGGGGTCGGCTGGGCCGATATCGCGGAAGCCGGCGTGATCGCCGCGGTCGTGTCCGCCGCCCTTCTGGTGCGCGGCCGGGACCTGATGCTGCACGCCTTCGATCCGCAGCATGCCCGCGCCATTGGGCTCAGCGTGCGCCTGCTCCACTACGGGTTGCTCGTGCTGCTCTCGCTGTCGATCGTCGGCGCGCTGAAATCGGTCGGCATCATCCTCGCCATCGCGCTGCTGATCGCGCCGGGTGCGATCGGTTTCCTGGTGGCGCGCCGCTTCGGCGTGATGCTGGCGGTTTCGGTCACGGTCGCGGTCGTCGCCTCCCTGCTTGGCGTCTACCTGTCCTTCTTCCTCGATTCCGCACCGGCGCCGACCATCGTCCTGCTGATGAGCGGCGCGTTTATCGTCGCTTTCCTGCGCGCGGGTGTCACACAGCCGGCCGAGGACGCGGCGACCTGACCATCGGCGGGGCCTAAGAACCCATCCACGGTCCGCGCGAATCGCTTATCATCGGTGGCATGATCTTCTCGCTCCTGAGAAAGCCCGAACCGCGCCGGCCCGCCGAACCGCTCGAGCGGCTGCACGAGGTGGCCGGCCGCTCACTGCCGCTGCGCATCGTCGAGAACGCGCGGGCCAGGCGCCTGACGCTGCGCATCGACGCCGGCGGACAGGGCCTGCGCGTCACGGTGCCGCCGGGAATCTCGACGCGCGAGGTCGACCGGTTCGTCGACCGTCATCAGGGCTGGCTGGAGGCGCGGCTGGCCAAGGTGCCCGACAAGCCGCAGGTCCGGCCAGGCGTCAAGATCCCGGTGCGCGGTCTCGCCCACCTGATCGTCCATGAGCCCGGCAAACGCGGCTCGGTCACAGTCGCGGAGGTCGACGGCGCGCCGGTGCTGGTGGTGCACGGGGAGCGGGCGCACCTGCCGCGCCGGGTGGCCGACTTCCTCAAGCGCGAGGCCAAGAAGGACATCGAGGCGCTGGTGGCCAAGCATACGGCGGCGGTCGGCCGCAAGGCCAAGGCAATCCGCCTCAAGGACACGACCAGCCGCTGGGGCTCATGCACCTCCGACGGCAGCCTGTCCTTCTCCTGGCGTATCATGATGGCGCGGCCGGCGGTGATCGACTACCTTGTCGCGCACGAGGTGGCGCATCTGAAGGAGATGAACCACGGGCCGAAATTCTGGGCGCTCTGCCGCGAGCTCTGTCCGCGCACCGACGAAGCGCGCGCCTGGCTCAAGAAGAACGGCGGCGCGCTGCAGGCGATCAGGTTTGAATAGGTCTCACCCGTCGTTTCCGGCGTTGAGCTGGTCCGGCCGCAATCCGTCGTCGCCCGGACGCGGCCATGGCAGGAAACCGGGATCGAATTCATCGCTCGAGAAGTAGTCCAACGCACGACGGCCTTCGCCGCCGTCGAAGCCCGACTGTTCGAGGAGGTGGCCGATCACCTGGTACGCCTGCGCGATCTTCTCGTTGAGTTGCTCGACCGTTGCCGCCTGCGTGGTCATCTGGTGCCCCTTCCGCTCCTGCCTCTGGAATAGAGTAGGGCGGAGTGTCGGCCGCCTCAATGGCGACGGCGACGCGTTTTGCTCGACTCCTGCCTCCATTCGTGGCATTTCGCCCGCATCATGCCCCTCGACATCAAGATCTGCGGCCTGTCCACGCCCGAGACGATCGCGGCGGCGCTCGACGGTGGCGCCAGCCATGTCGGCTTCATCTTCTTTCCAAAGAGCCCGCGCAACGTGACGCCGCAGCAGGCGGCTGAGTTGCGCAAGGCGGCGACTGGCCGCGCCAAGGCGGTCGCCGTCACCGTCGACGCGACGGATGAGTTCCTTGACGCCGTCGTCTCGGCTATGCGGCCCGACATGCTGCAGCTTCACGGCAAGGAAACGCCGGAGCGCGTGGCGCGGGTGCGGGAACGTTTCAACCTGCCGGTGATGAAGGCCTTGTCGGTGAGCGAGCCTGCCGACCTGTTGCCGATCCAGGGTTTTGTCGGCGTCGCCGACCGGCTGCTGCTCGACGCCAAGGCGCCGGCGGGCTCAGAACTGCCCGGCGGCAACGGCGTGTCCTTCGACTGGCGCCTGCTCGCCGCGCTCGATCCCGGCCTCGACTACATGCTGTCGGGCGGTCTCAATCCCGGCAACGTCGCCGAGGCGATCCGCATCGCCCATCCGCCCGGACTCGATGTCTCGTCCGGCGTCGAATCCGCGCCGGGGGTGAAGGATATCGCGCTGATCGAGGCGTTCTTCGCGGCGGTGCGAAGGGCGGTGAGCTGAGCGGTGCCGTGTCCCGCGTCTGAACGAGGCGTGCGTATGGGGCCAGCGCGGGGCGAGGTATCGAAACGCAAGCGCTTACAGCGCCCGTTTCTGACGTGCCTCGTTTCTTCCAGCACCCCTCATCCGTCTCGGCCTTTGGCCGAGCCACCTTCCCCCACAAGGGGGGAAGGAAAAGAGCGCTTATGACGTGTCGTAGAGTTCGACCGTCGCGAACGCTGCCGAAAGCAGCTGGATGATTCCGTCGGCGCAGGTTCGCGGCCGGCTGTCGTGGCGGCTGTCGTCGCGGCCTACAGCGGTCCGGCAGAATGACCGGTGGCGGATCTGCATGACCATGGTCTGCACAACGAGCGCCAGCGCGCGCAGCGTCAAGGCAAGGCTCATCGCGTCGGCGGGCGTATTGCCGTAGCTGACGCTCATCGTCGCCGGCGACCATTGCCGGCCGGCCGGGTTCCACACCGAGCCCGCGACGAACTCCCGTGCCACCTCGTCTGCCTGCTGCAGAGCCCAGAGCACGCGGCAGCGCGTGAGATAGGGCGCGCTTGCGGCGCGTTCGGCGAGATCGGCCAGGGCGAACAGCAGCGCTGCAATGCGCTTCAGCATGTCCCCCTCCCTTCCGACCCTCGCCTTCCAGTCCATCGCCGCCTCCTTTGAGCCGGGAGATCATCGCAGGAGCCGGAAGCGGTGTGGACAAATCGCGAGCGGCAAATTTCGGATGGCGAGTGGGTACAAGGAGTTGGCCGCAAACCAGCGGGAACTCGGTGCACGGGTAAACGCCTGTCGGCCGAGTTCCTCCTTCTTCCATAGGGAAAGAAGGGATGCCTCTGCTCGGCCGACCATCGCGAATCGCAGCGGGCAGTTTACTTTTTGCCCCTGACGCGACATAGCCATTGCCACCGCTTTCCCGGGGCGCATCTGTTATCCTGTCCCCGTATTCAGGAGTACGGCATGAACAAGCCGATCGAGCCCAATTCCTTCCGCACCGGTCCCGACGAGCAGGGCATGTTCGGCATCTTCGGCGGGCGTTTCGTCGCCGAGACGCTGATGCCGCTCATTCTCGACCTCGAGGAGCATTGGCACGCCGCGAAGAAGGATCCGGCCTTCAAGGCCGAGCTCGAGCACCTGAACAAGCACTATACCGGCCGGCCCTCGCCGCTCTACTTCGCCGAGCGGCTGACCGAGCATCTCGGCGGCGCGAAGATCTATTTCAAGCGTGACGAGCTGAACCACACCGGCTCGCACAAGATCAACAATTGCCTGGGGCAGATCCTGCTCGCCAAGCGCATGGGCAAGAAGCGCATCATCGCCGAGACAGGCGCCGGCCAGCACGGCGTTGCCTCGGCCACGGTTTCCGCCCGCTTCGGTTTCCCCTGCGTGGTCTACATGGGTGCGACCGACGTCGAGCGACAGGCGCCGAACGTGTTCCGCATGAAGCTGCTTGGCGCCGAAGTCCGTCCGGTGACAGCCGGCCACGGCACGCTGAAGGACGCGATGAACGAAGCTCTCCGGGATTGGGTGACCAATGTCGAGGACACGTATTACCTGATCGGCACCGCCGCCGGCCCGCACCCCTATCCGGAGCTGGTGCGCGAGTTCCAGTCGGTGATCGGCCGCGAGACGAAGGAACAGCTGATGGAGGTCGAAGGCCGGCTGCCCGACATGCTGGTGGCGGCCGTCGGCGGCGGATCCAACGCAATCGGCCTGTTCCATCCCTTCCTCGACGACCGGTCCGTGCAGATGGTCGGCGTGGAAGCGGGCGGCAAGGGGCTCGACGGGGACGAGCATTGCGCCTCGCTTACCGCAGGCTCACCCGGCGTGCTGCACGGCAACCGCACCTATCTGCTGCAGACGGCCGACGGTCAGATCAAGGACGGCCATTCGATCTCGGCGGGCCTCGACTATCCCGGCATCGGGCCGGAACATTCCTGGCTCAAGGAGTCCGGCCGTGTCGAATACGTGCCGATCATGGACACGGAGGCGCTGGAAGCCTTCCAGCTCCTGACCCGGATCGAGGGCATCATCCCGGCGCTTGAGCCCAGCCATGCGCTGGCCGAGGTGATGAAGCGCGCGCCGAAGATGGGCAAGGACAAGATCATCGTGATGAACCTCTGTGGCCGCGGCGACAAGGACATCTTCACGGTCGGCAAGATCCTCGGGATGGGGCTGTAGGCGACGGTCCGGTTTGGCGAAGCGCCCGCTGTGTGATAGGTCTAGCGGTCGTGAAAACAGGAAGATGATGATGGGCGAAGTGCCGCTTTCGCTGCATGTGAAGGCCGAACTCAAGGAAGAGCTGGAGAAGGAAGCGCACTTCTCGAGCCAGTCGGCATCCGAGATCGCCGAAGAGGCGATCGGTTCCTATCTCGACCACCGGGCCCGCCTGCGCAAAGCGCTCGACGCCGCCGCCGCCGAGGCGGACAAAGGCGTGTTCATTTCGAGCGAAGCCATGCTGCCGTGGGTCAAGGACTTGTTCGACGGAAAGAAAACGCCGCCGCCTCAACCTGATATCTTCTTGCCGCCACGCAAACGTTGATGAGGATCGTCTTTCTTCCGACGACGGCGGCCGACTTCGAGTGGATCACTGACTACTACCTGAGCGTTTTTCCGGAAGGCGGGCCAAACGCCTACAAGAGCTTCGACCGAGCCCTCATCAATCTCGGCGACCATCCTCTTTCAGGCAAGGCTATTGCGCGGACGAGATATCGCCAATATCCAATCCGGCGAACTCCGTTCTGTCTCATCTACCGGATCGAGGCTGATACGATTGAGATTTTTCATATTTGGGATCAGCGCTCCAATCCGCTGGACCTGATCCTTGACGACAACGGAATAGACAACTCATGACCACCCGCATCGACCGGCGCATGGCGCGACTGAAGGGCGAGGGCCGTCCGGCGCTCGTGACCTATTTCATGGGCGGCGACCCGGACTACGCCACGTCCGTGTCGATCATGAAGGCACTGCCGCGGGCCGGTGCCGACATCATCGAACTCGGCATGCCCTTCTCCGACCCAATGGCCGACGGCCCGGCGATCCAGGCGGCGGGTCTGCGCGCGCTGAAATCCGGCCAGACCCTGCGCAAGACGCTCGATATGGCGCTGGAATTCCGCAAGTCCGACGACGAGACGCCGATCGTGCTGATGGGCTACTACAATCCGATCTATGTCTACGGCGTCGAGCGGTTCCTCGCGGACGCGAAAGCCGCTGGCATTGACGGGCTGATCGTCGTCGACCTGCCGCCGGAGATGGACGAGGAACTGTGCATCCCGGCACTCAAGGCGGGGCTCAATTTCATCCGGCTCGCGACGCCCACCACCGACGACAAGCGCCTGCCCAAGGTGCTCGAGAACACCTCGGGCTTCGTCTACTACGTGTCGATGACGGGCATCACCGGCTCGGCGCTCGCCGACACGAGCAAGGTTGCCGCCGCCGTCAAACGTATCAAGGGACATACCGATCTGCCGGTCTGCGTCGGCTTCGGCGTCAAGACCGCCGAGCAGGCGCGCATCATCGGCGCCTCGGCCGACGGCGTGGTGGTCGGCACGGCGATCGTCAATACGATCGCCAGCGTGCTCGGCCCGAAGGGCGAGAAGACCGCCGATCCGGCGGAGGCGGTCGCCACGCTCGTCTCGGGCCTGGCCGCCGGCGTACGCGCGGCCCGCCTTGCTCCCGCCGAATAGTCGCCCCACATTGCGGCAAGCAACGCGAGACCGGCCATGAACTGGATCACCAACTACGTCCGCCCGAAGATCAATTCGATGCTCGGGCGGCGCGAGATACCGGAAAACCTCTGGATCAAGGATCCCGAGACCGGTGAGATGGTCTTCCACAAGGATCTGGAGGAAAACCAGTGGGTTATCCCCTCCTCCGGCCACCACATGAAGATATCGGCCAAGGACCGGCTGAAATTCTTCCTCGACAATGGCGAGTATACGCTCGTTGAAAATCCCAAGGCACCGGTCGATCCGCTGCGTTTCCGGGACGAGAAGCGCTACACCGATCGCCTGAAGGACGCCAAGGCGAAGACCGGAATGGAAGACGCGATCCTGACCGGTCGCGGCACGATCGAGGGCCTGCCGATCATCGCCTGCGTGCAGGACTTTGCCTTCATGGGCGGGTCGCTGGGCATGGCGGCCGGCGAAGCGATCATCAAGGCGTTCGAGATCGCGCTCGCCGAGAGGCGGCCGATGGTGCTGTTCGCGGCTTCCGGCGGCGCACGCATGCAGGAAGGCATCCTGTCGCTGATGCAATTGCCGCGCACCACGGTCGCGGTCGAGCGGCTGCGCGAGGCGGGACTACCCTATGTTGTGGTGTTGACCAATCCGACCACCGGCGGCGTCACCGCGTCCTACGCGATGCTCGGCGACATCCATATCGCGGAGCCGGGCGCGTTGATCGGCTTTGCCGGACCGCGCGTCATCGAGCAGACCATCCGCGAAAAGCTGCCGGAAGGGTTCCAGCGGGCCGAGTATCTGATGGAGCACGGCATGGTCGACATGGTCGTGTCGCGGCTGGAGATGAAGGAGACCGTCGCCCGTCTGCTCAAGATCCTGATGCACACGCCGGTGGCGCAGGCTGACGCCCAGATGGCGCACGCGGTTCCTCCCGCAGTGACGGCCGGCGCCTAGAGTCCGACGTCGACGTCCTCATTTTCCCGGCGCAGGCGTGGAGTGACCGAGCCATGAACGTCCTGCGACCGGAAGGCATGTTCCCGATGACGAAAAGCGCCGCCGAACGCGAAATCGATCGGTTGATGACCCTGCATCCGAAAGGGTTCGACCTGTCGCTCGGCCGAATCCGCCGGCTGCTGGAGAAGCTGGGAAATCCGCAGGACCGGCTGCCGCCGGTGATCCATATCGCCGGCACCAACGGCAAGGGTTCGGCTGCCGCCTTTTCGCGCGCCTTGCTCGAGGCGAGCGGCCATATCGTGCACGTCCACACGTCTCCTCACCTCGTCAACTGGAATGAACGCTACCGGATCGGCGCGCCAGGCGGCGGCAGGTTCGTCGAAGACGAGGTGTTCACGGATGCCATCAAGCGCGTCGGCGCGGCGAATGACGGCCAGACGATTACCGTCTTCGAGATCCTGACGGCCGTCGGCTTCCTGCTGTTTTCCGAGCATCCTGCGGATGTGGCGATCATCGAGGTCGGGCTCGGAGGTCGCTTCGACGCGACCAATGTGATCGAAAACCCGGCCGCCTGCGCGATCATGCCTGTGTCGCTCGACCACGAGGCCTATCTCGGCGATCGGGTCGAGCTGATCGCTGCCGAAAAGGCGGGCATCATCAAGCGCGGCAGGCCGGTCGTGGTCGGCGCGCAGGACAGCGACCTTGCGCGCGAGGTGATCGTGGCCACCGCGGAGAGGCTGCATGCGCCAGCCCTCGTCTACGGCCAGGACTTCATCGCCTTCGAGGAGAGCGGTCGGCTGATCTACCAGGACGAGGACGGGCTTCTCGATCTGCCGCCGCCGCGCCTGCCCGGACGGCACCAGTTCGCCAATGCCGCCGCCGCGATCGCGACGGTCAAGGCCGCGGGCTTCGATCTCAGCGTCGCCGCCGTCGAGAAAGCGATGCAGACGGTCGAATGGCCGGGACGGCTACAGCGCCTCAGCACGGGCCGCCTGACGGAATTCGCGCCGCGGGGTGCGGAGCTTTGGCTCGACGGCGGGCACAATCCAGGCGCAAGCGTCGTCATCGCCGAGGCGATCGTCGAGCAGGAGGAGCGGTTCCCGCGACCGCTGTTCCTGATCTGCGGCATGATCAACACCAAGGACCAGACAAATTTCTTCCGCGCCTTCGAGGGCATGGCGCGCCATGTCTACACCGTGCCGGTCAACATGAGCGAGGCCAGCGTGCCGAACACGGTGCTGGCAGCACATGCGGCGGAAGCGGGTCTCTCGGCGGAGCCGGTCGCCTCCATCGAAAACGCGCTGCTTCTGCTGCGGGACAATTGGGAGGAGGGCGAAACCCCGCCGCGCATCCTGATCTGCGGCTCGCTCTACCTGGCGGGCGAGGCGCTGCGTCTCAACGGCACACCGCCAAAGTAAAAAGCCCGGCGCGATGGCCGGGCTTTCATGATCAGTTGAGCGGAAACCGGATCAGACGTTGCCCGAAATCCAGTGCGACAGCGCGGTCTTGGGCGCGGCGCCAACCTTGATGTCGGCGACTTCGCCGCCCTTGAACATCATCAGCGTCGGAATCGAGCGCACGCCGAACTGGGCGGCGATCTCCGGGTTCTCGTCGATGTTGAGCTTGGCGATCTTCACCTTGCCGGCCATCTCGTTGGAAATCTCGTCGAGCGACGGGCCGATCATCTTGCACGGACCGCACCATTCCGCCCAGAAATCCACGACGACGGGTTCCGTCGACTGCAGGACGTTCGCGGTGAAGTTGTTCTTGTCGACCTTGACGGTGGCCATGGTGGCGCTCCTTGCCTGAATGACGAGAAAGGCGGCATCGAAGCCGCCCGGACTTGGTCCATATGTGGTGGCGCACGGCTGTGCGTTCAAGCCGGACTGTCTCACGCTCGCGTGAGTCGTTCAAGCGCCGCATCCATCAGCGCGGCGGGCAGTTCGATCAGGCGGGGCGCTTCGGTGAAGAGCAATGCGGCGGCGATCTCCCGGCCGGGATAGATCTGGACAAGGAGCGCCCGGTAGAGCGAAAGCTGCACGACGTAGGCTTCGGGCACGGCGGACAGGTTCTTCGGCGGCGGACGGTTGGTCTTGTAGTCGACGATCAGCACGCGGCCGGCGGACAGCGAAAGGCGGTCGATGGTGCCGGAGACCACGACGTCGCGCCCGCCAAGCGTGACCGTTCCGGTCACTGCGACCTCGGCGCGCGAGCCGGCGGCGAAGACCGGGGAAAACAGCGGATCGGAAAGGACCTGTCGCACCGAGGCCCAGGCGTGGTCGCGGTCGGCGGCCGTCCAGCCGCCTTCGACATTGTCGAGATAGCGCCGCGCAGCCGGCTCGCGATCTTCCTCCACCATGGAGGGCAGCATCTGCAGCAGGCGGTGGATGGCGAGGCCGCGGGCGATCGCGAAGGACGGATCCTCCCGCGGATCCATCACCGGCGAGCGCGCGGGCGCTACATTTTCCTCCGGCGGGTCGAGGAGCGCGGCCGCCGCCGAGGGCGACAGGCTTTTGGCGGGCGCGTGCTGCTCGGGTAGGGGCGCGAGCGGAGCGAAGACCGTGCCGGACGGCGGCGGCGGAGATGTCACGGACGCGGCCGGCACGGGAGCCTCGGGACTGCGGCGGAAGCGGAGGATGTCAGCTCCGGTCACCGGATGCGGGACGGTGCGGCTATACGGCGACGCCGAAAGCGCCGTCGCGACGAGATCGTGCCATATGCCCGGGACGGGGTTCAGCTTGCCGCGGTAGCCGCAGACGATCAGCCGGTCTTCGGCGCGGGTCATGCCGACATAGAGCAGGCGACGGTATTCGTCCTCGGCCTTGTCGGTAAGCATGCGGTTCTGCTGGATCGAGACCGAGTTCGTCATGTCGGATCCGGCCCGCCAGAGATAGCCGGCGCCTCGCCAGGCACCGTTCCGGGCCTCTATCGGGATCAGGCGCGGCAGGTGCGCGTCGAGGGTCGGCCGGCCGGCGCCGTCGACCAGGAATACGACCGGCGCCTCCAGCCCCTTGGCGGCGTGGACCGTCATGATGCGCACCTCGTCGCGCGTCTGGTCCATCTCGCGCTTGATGTCCGGGGCGGCGGATTCCAGCGAGGCGAGGAAGGATTCGAGCCCGGGCAGGCCCGTGCGCTCCACGGCCAGCGCGAAACTCAGGAACTCGTCGAGGATCTCGCCGGCGGAAGGTCCGAGCCGCGCCACCATCTTCGAGCGGACGCCGTCGCGGGCGAGAACCGCGGCATAGAACTCGAACACCGGCTTGAACGCCGCCTCGTTCGCCCAGCGGTCGAGGTGTTCGACGACCGGAACGAGCCGCGGGTCCGACTCCGCCCGCTGACGCAACGCGCGGCCGAGCGGCGCGTCGTGCCGGTTCCAGGCGAGTTCGAAGAGCTGCTCCTCGGCAAGGCCGAAGACGGGGCTGCGCAGGAGCGCCGCCAGCGACAGGTCGTCATGCGGCTGCAGGGCGACGCGGCCAAGCGCGATCAGGTCCTTCACCGCGATATGGCCGGACAGGCTCAGCCGGTCGGCGCCGGCGACATTCACGGCGCGGTTCTTCAGGGCCCGCGACAGCGCATGGACGAAGCGGTCGCGCTTGCGCACGAGGACGAGCACGTCGCCGGCCGTCATCCTGCGGGGCGCACCGTCGACCAGCTTGCCTTCGAGGCACTCGCCGTTCCGGATCCAGGCGCGGATCGTCGTCGCGATCTGTTCGGCGAGCAATACGGCGGGCGCTGAGGCGTGGTCGATCGCCTCAGTCCAGTCGTCCGGCTCTTCCACCTGCTGCGGCTCGATCAGCGGCCAGACCTCGACATGGCCCGGCTGCAATTCGCGGATGGTCGGATGCTCGATCGGCTCCTTGCCGTGCGTCAGGCCCTTGCGGGCCGTCTCGGCCGCGAACACGAGGTCCACGGCACCGAGCACATCGGTGGTGGAACGGAAGGAGCGCTGCAAGCGGACGCGCTCGAACCGGCCGCCGGAGTCCCGAACCCTCTGAGAGAAAGCGGCGCCGCTGAGCGAGAAGGATTCGGGGTCCGCGCCCTGGAAGGAATAGATCGACTGCTTCTCGTCGCCAACGGCGAAGACCGTGCGGGTGACGTTGTCGCGCGCGCCGAGCCCGGCGAAGAACTCCTCCGCCAGCCTACGAACCACCTGCCACTGGTCGGGACTGGTGTCCTGCGCCTCGTCGACCAGCACATGGTCGATGCCTCGGTCGAGCTTGTACTGCACCCACGGCCCGACATCGGCGCGGGCGAGCAGCCGGACCGTGCGCGAGATCAGATCGTTGAAGTCGAGGAAGCCGCGCGCCGCCTTCAGCCGCTCGTAGCGGCCGATCAGCACGTCGGCAACGGTGAGAGCCGCGACCGTCGCCTCGATCATGCGATGCAGCGCGATGCGGTCCTGAACCGCGACAAGTGCGGCCGACGCGGCGCCGTACCTTTCGAGCAGATCCGGGAGTTCGGCAATCAGGGCTTTCTTGAAGGCGGAAGGGCCATACGGATCGCCATCCGCCTTCAGGAACCCCTTGCGAAGATGGTCGAACCGGACCACGGGATCCTTCGCCTCGAAAGCCAGTGTCGCATGAGGCAGGATGTTGCTCACGACCGTCCGGGCATCGTGCCTGACAGAGGCATGCGCGAAGTCGGCGAAATAGTCAGGCGAGAATCCGGGCAGAGGCCAGATGGCGGCGGCCAGGTCGGTTACGGTATCCGTGCGCTCGAAGCCGAACTCCTCGTAGAGCACCGGCATATCGCCGCCGAGCTGGTCGAGGAAGGCGCGCAGCTTCTCCCGCTTGGCGACGATCTCGCCCAACAGCCTGTCCAGCCCGGCTTCGCCGCCGATCGCCAGCACGCGCTCGAAGGCGCTCGCCAGCGCCTCGTCCTGACGCGCGGCGATCCCCGTCAGCATGTCGCGGCGGGCTTCCGCGACGAGCGCCTGCTCCATCTGGCCGTCCAGCATCTCGAAATGGCCGGCGATATTCGCCTCGAGCGGGAACTGGTGCAGAATCGCCTCGCAGAAGGCGTGGATGGTCTGGATCTTCAGTCCGCCGGGGGTCTCCAGCGCACGGGCGAAAAGCTGGCGGGCGCGCCGCAATCGTGCGGCGGACGGCGTCGTTCCGTCGATCCGCGCGATCTCCCCGCTCAGGCTGGTGGCATCGAGCGTGGTCCACCGGGCCAGGTCGCGAAAGACGCGGTTGGACATGTTGGCGGCGGCGGCCTTGGTATAGGTTAGACAGAGGATCTTCGACGGTTCGACGCCGTCGAGCAGGAGGCGGATCACGCGCTGGGCGAGCACATGCGTCTTGCCCGATCCGGCATTGGCCGACACCCAGGCCGAGCTCGACGGGTCGGAGGCGCGGGCCTGTTCGGCGAGCGTATCGGCCGGGATGACGAGCCTTCCGCTCATTCTCCTCCCTCCCCGCCAGAGTCGTCGCCGCCGGCCGACCATTCGAGCACGCGGGCGAGGTGATCGTAGTCGCCGTCAGTATCCCCCTCCCTGAACGGCAGGGCGCGGGAGAGATAACCGGCGCGCGGATTTTCATAGTGCTGGAGAAGCCGCTCCAGCCGCTGCCAGGCCTCCTCGGACATGTCGGCGGCAGTCTTGAGCGAGCCCCTGATGTCGAGGATCGACTCCTCCTCCACTTCGCCGCTCGCCCTGAGCCGCACATAGGCGAGCTGGCCGGGTGTCAGCACGCCGAGGGCTGCGAACGCGCCGCGCATCATGAGCGCGCCTTCCAGCGGCAGCTGCGGCGAGACCAGGCGGTGCGCCTGGACCTTTGAGGGCGAGGAACCGGTCTTGTAGTCGAGAATGTCCGCCAGACCGCCACGCGTGACATCGATCCGGTCGGCCTGTCCGGACAAGGTCACCTCGGGTCGACCGACCGCGATGGGTTCGGCGATAGCTTCGGCATGACGGATCGTCGTGTCGGCGCGCTTGCTGCGCTCCCAGTCGACGAGATTGGGCGCCATGAGCGCGAAGCGCGGCCACCACACCGCAAACATGTCGGGCGGAAGCTGTTCCTCGTCGAAGCGCAGCCGCGCGATGGCGAGCAGGCGTTCGACGGCATCCGGTGCGCCGGCATCGACCCCGGAGAGGGTGAAGCGATGCAGGATGTCGTGGAACAGCGTGCCGCGCTCGGCGGCGCCCGGATCGCGCAGCAGCGGGTCGAGCGGATCGAGTTGAAGGACCTTGCGCGCATAGATCGCGTAGGGATCGCGGCGCAGCGTCTCGATCTGCGTCACCGAGAAGTGCCGCGGTCGCGCTTCGAGCGGTGGAGCCGGATTGGGCCG
Source organism: Pseudomonadota bacterium (assembly GCA_043822005.1). Lineage (GTDB taxonomy): Bacteria > Pseudomonadota > Alphaproteobacteria > Rhizobiales > Rhizobiaceae > Mesorhizobium_A. Next base: position 84,036 of record JBDRCE010000026.1, read on the forward strand.
GCGTGCGAAATCCACCGATTGCGGCGTATCCAGCGCATGGAATCGCGCTTCGGCGATCAGCGACGACCCCCTTTCTGCGATTTGCTTAGCCGGCTCTTCTCCAATGAGTGCTAACAGGCGCTGTACCCATCGCGACGGCACCGAAGGCGCGTCGCCGGACCTCGCGGACCGCGTCAGGAGGATCTGGCGCGCACCCATCGCCATCTGGAAGTCGTGCGCCGCCTGGCCGATCCGCCGCTCGGGCGGATCGAGGTCGAGCCCCCCCTTCATGACGCGCGACATGAAGCCACCCGGGTCGGCCCGTCCGGGCCAGGAACCCTCGTTCAGCCCGCCGCAGACGAGCAGGTCGACATCCTGCAGGCGCGCTTCCAGCGCACCCCAGATCGACACCGCATGGTCGGCGCCGTGGCGAGGCTTGACCGTTTCGCCAGCGATCAGCGCTGTCAGGACGTCCGGCCATTCGGACGCGTCGATCTCTAACTCCGCCTCGGCGGCCACAAGGCCGCGCAACAGCCCGGCAAGCTTCTCGCCGGCCTCTCCACGATAGAGATCCTCCACGCCGCCGGTTTCGGAGCGTCCGACGTTCTCGAAGGCGACGACGGTGGCGCGCGCCAGCACCGCGATGTCGGCGCGTCCGCCGCGCAGGCTGCCGAAGCCCGCGACGGCATCGTGCATGATGCGGGCAACCCGGAGCGCATCGTCCAGCTCCGCGGCCCGCAGGCGCCGCTTCCAGAACGGCTTGCGCCGTTTTTCTTCGTCGTCGGCCAGCAGCCTGGCTTCGAAATCGTCTGCGAGCGCACAGATGTCGGGCCGGCCGACGCCGCCCCGCAAGGCGACCAGTTCGATCGCCTCGGCGGCGCGCCGCACGCGTCCGCGCTCCAGCCCGGCGCGCAGCAGCGGCTGCTTGAGGAGCGAGAGGATCGCCACGGGATCGCCCGGGCGCATGACGCATTCCACCAGCAGGCGCAGCATCGCGGCCGGCGGCGTTTCGGCGAGCGGCGTGCCGGCGGAATCGTCGGCTATGATGCCGAAGCGCAGCAGTTCGGCGCTCACCCGCCGGGCCAGCGCCCGGTCCGCCGTGACCAGTGCGGCGCGTCTGCCCGGCTCAGCCGCTGCCTTGCGCAGCGCGAGCGCGATCGCAAGCGCTTCGTCGCGTTCGTTGGCCGCCTCGACGAGCGTGACGCCGTCGAGCGCGCCCTGTCCGATTGCATCCGCCACCGCGCCCCGGCTCAGCGGCCACGTCTCCGTCGCTTCCGCCGGCCGCAGCGCTTCCGAGACGATGGCCGCGCGCGCGGCAAGGTCCGGCGGCTGCCCCCCGATCTCGGTCACGTCCGCCCGGGCGATGCCGAGTTCCCCGAGCAGCCTGTTGAGGCCGTACTGCGGGTGGCCGAAGACCGAGGGGGCGGCATCGGCTTCCGACAGCATGTTCCATGCGGCTTCGTCGAGCGACAGGTCGAGCCCCGGAAGGATGACCGCACCGTTCGGCAGGCGTGAGATGACGCGCAGCAGCCGCGCCGTCGCCGGGATCGATCCGGTGGACCCGGCAGCGATGACCGGGCCCTTCGGCGGATTGAGGGACAGGCGCTCAGCCTCCGCGTCGATGAGGCGGCTCCGGTGCGCGGCGGGATTGGAGCGCCGTCGCTCGGCCAGCGCTTCCGGCCAGAGCGACGTAACGATCCGCAGGAAGTCGAGCGTCACCTGCCACCATGCGGCGAGTTCATCGCGGACGATGCCCGAGAGCCGCGTCCAGTCGGCATCCGCGGTCTCGATCTCGTCGATCAGCGCCGCCAGATCGCGCGCCAGCCAGATCGCCTCGGCCGACGAGGTCGGCACCACGATTTCTTCCTCGAACAGGCTCGCGACATGGGCGGGCAGCCGCTTTTTCCAAGCCTGCACCAGCGGCGCCAGCAACATCAGGCGCTCGAGGCTGTCGATCGGCGGATCGAGCGCCGGCGGCGGGGGCAGCGTCGTGTCGAACCAGGCCAGGTCCTCGTCGACGTCGCCGAGCGGGCGGATAACCGGCAGGATCGCCGCCTTGCCGCCCAGCCTTTCGGCAAAGGTCGCGCGCAGTGCGCGGGCAGCGCGGCGGGTCGGCACGAAGATGGTGGCATCTGCCAGCGCAAGCGGATTGCCGCCGGGCTGGAAGCCAGGAAGCAACCCGCCGGAGAGGAGCGCGTCGGCGAGGGTCGGCAGGAAGGGCGCCCCCGGCGGACTCGACAGGACCCGCGGTGCGGAGGAGTTCATCCTGCTTTTGCCGTCGCCCGGGCGACGGCCGCTTCGGCGGGCGCGATGGCGTCGGGGGTGCCGACGGTGATCCAGTCGCCGTCCAGCACCATCCCGTGGAGGCGTCCGGCCGCGAGCGCCCTGTCGAATTCGACGTTCAACGAATGAGCACCGGTGGGCGCGTCAGCGAAGATGCGCGGGTGGACGATCGCGGCGCCGGCATAGATCAACCCATCCGGATCGCCCTTTGCGCGCGCGAGCCGTCCGTCGGACGTCAGCAGGAAGTCGGTGCCTCCCGAATGTCCCGTCGCCTGATCGAGCCGCGCCAGCATCAGGAGAATATCCATCTCCGCGTCATTCCATGCAAGGGCGAGGCGGCGCAGGCTGCTGTCTTCCCGGTCGATCCAGAACGTGTCGGCGTTGAGGACGAAGAAGGGCGATGAACCTAGCTTCGGGAGCGCCCGCACGATGCCGCCGCCCGAGTCAAGCAACGCGTCGCGTTCGTCGGATATCTCGATGGCCGGCTTCGCCCTGCCTGAGACGTGGCTGACGAGCTGGTCGGGCAGGTAGTGCACGTTCACGACGGCCGACTTCACGCCGGCTTCCGCGAGCGCGTCCAGTCCCCAGTCGATCAATGATTTGCCGGCTATCTTTACCAAGGGTTTCGGCATCGTATCGGTGATCGGCCGCATGCGCTTGCCGAGCCCGGCGGCGAGCACCATCGCCGTGCGAGGGGTCTCGCTCATCCGAGCAGACCGCGCGAGAGGTAGAAGTCGCGGACGCCGGCAAGAGCCGGATGCGGCAGGACGCGGCCTACGTAGTCGCGGATACGCGGCAGGTGCTTGAGATATTGAGGCTTGCCGTCGCGCCTGTTCAGCCGGACAAAGATGCCGAGGATCTTCGAGTTCCGCTGCGCGGCCATGATCGCGTAGGCCTCGTCGAAGGCGGCCTCGTCGAAACCGCCATGCGCATGCCGCGCCGCCTTGTACGCATCCACTGTCGCCCGCTCCAGCTCCGGCGGGATTGTCACGCGCGCATCCATCGCGAGCGATGCGACGTCATAGGCAGCAGGGCCCCAAAGCGCGTCCTGGAAGTCGATGATGCCGAGCCGGTCGTTGCCGCTCCGCTCCTCGCGCCAGATGATGTTGGGCGAATGATAGTCGCGCAGCACGATGCTCTTCTCGGCGGTGGCAAGGCGCGCGATGGCGGCGTCCCATGCCGTCCGATACTCGGCGCGGTCGGCGTCCTGCAGTGCCCTTCCCGTCTCCTCGGGCACATACCAGTCTGTCAGCAGTTCCGCCTCGATCATCATCGCGTCGCGGTCGTAGAGCGGCAGATGATGGACGACGCCCGGCGCCGCTTCCATCTCCAGCGGCCAGTCGTGGCGATGGATGCCGGCGAGCAGCGTCGCCGCGGCGACATAGCGTTCGCGTACCGGCGCGCCCGCGGCGTCGAGAAAGCCGCCGTCGCCGAGATGCTCGATCAACAGGAGGCCCTGGTCGAGATCCTGCGCGAAGATATTCGGGGCACAGAAGCCGCGTAAGGTCAGGGCCTTCGCGATGGCAACGAAAGGCGTCACAGATTCGGCCAGATGCGCGATCTGGCTGTAGGGTTTGCCGTCGCGGATCGGCGGGCCGTCGGGCTGGCGCGGCGCGTTCATCAGGATGCGCTTCAGCGCGCCGGGAGCCGCTATCGTTTCGTAGGTGCGCGTCGAGGCGTCGCCGAGCAGGAAGGTGCGTGCGGCCCCCGGCGCGCCGGCGCCGGCGAGGAAGCGCCGGATCGCGAGCGTTAGGCGCAGACGCCGCAGGGCGGGATCCGGCGCGTCGATCGTCGCGATGCGGCCTTCGCCGCGATGGGCAAGCTCGACGCGGATCCGGGCCGCGGGCAGAAATTTTGCGGCGCGTTCCGGCCATTCGACGAGGGCGACGCCGTCGCTCACCGCTTCGTCAAAGCCGAGTTCGTCGAGGTCGGAGCCGGCGGCGAGGCGGTAGAGGTCGAAATGATGGACGGCGATGCGTCCTGGATAGGATTGGACGAGCGTGAAGGTGGGGCTGGGCACATCCAGCGCCGGATCGGCTGCCAGCGCCCGCACGAAGCCGCGCGCGAGCGTCGTCTTGCCGGCGCCGAGATCGCCGGAGAGTGCGAAGACGTCGCCAACCCGCGCCACGGCGGCGAGGTCCGCGCCCAGGCGCGTCGTGGCGGCTTCGTCTTCGAGCTCGATCGTCAGCGTTTCGGGAGACATGTCATTCCGCGGCGGGGCGCATCGCGTCCGGTTCGGCCGGGAATCGGCAGGTGACGGTCGTGCCGCGCCCCTTTCCGGTCGCGATCTCGACCTGGCCGCCATGCAGTTCGACGAAGCTCTTCACGATGGAGAGGCCAAGGCCGGCGCCGCGTCGACGGCCGCCGTTGGCGCGGGATTCGAAACGGCGGTAGACCGTGTCGAGAACCTCCGGCGGAATGCCCGGGCCCTGGTCCGACACCGAGAATTCGACCATGCCGCCCTTGCCGTGGCAGGCCAGCGTGACGCGGCTTGCGTCCGGCGCGTAGTTCACCGCATTGCTGAGAAGATTGAAGAGCACCTGCCTGACGCGGTTCTCGTCGGCGCGGAAGCGTTTTGGCGCCGCCGAGAGGTCGATCTCGAGTTCGATCCCGTGCTCGCGCAGTCTCTCTCCGATCAGTTCGGCCGCCTCGTGCACGATCTGGTCGACGTCGATCTCGCCGATATCGAGTTCCATGATGCCGGCATCGACCGTCGCCAGGTCGAGGATGTCGTTGACGATGGTGAGAAGCACCGACGAGGACGAACCGATGTGATCGAGGTAGTCGCGTTGCCTGGGCGTGAGCGGACCGGTGTCAGGGAGGGCCAGGAGATCGGTGAAGCCGATGATGTTGGTGAGCGGGGACCGCAGTTCGTAGGAGACGTGCTGGACGAAGTCATTCTTCAGCTGGTCGGCCATCTGCAGCGCTTCGTTCTTGTCCTTGAGCGCGCGCTCGACATTCACCGTATCCGTCACATCGACGAAGGTGATCATCACCTGGCCGTTGGGAAGATTGATCAGAGCGTAGCGCAAGATCGCGCCATCGTTCATCTCGACCTGGCCGTGCCGGTCGCGCCGTTCGTCGGCGAAGCCGGTCACATCGGCGACGAAGCCGGCCCAGGGGCTCTCCTTCGCGGTCAGTTCGCAAGCCGCGCGGATCGCCTTGATGTGCGTGTTGGGGCGCACAAGATCCTCCGGCAGGCCCCACAGTTTTGCGAAGGACGGGTTCGACAGGCGCAGCCGCCCATCAGGTCCGAACGCGGCGACACCTTCGGCCAGATTGTCGAGGGTCTCGCCCTGGACCCGGACCGCTGCGTTGTAGCGGCTTTCGAGGTCCATCCGTTCCGTCAGGTTCTCGAAGACCCAGGTGACGCCGCCGGCCGGATGCGGATTGGCGACGACGCGGATGGTGCGCCCATCGGGCAGATGCCACCAGTCCTCCTGCGGCTGCACGGCGCGATAGGCCGACAGGACGCCTTCCTTCCACCGCCGCCATTCCGGCTGCTCGGGGATACGACCGTCGCTGCGCAGCCTGTCGAGAAGCAGGGCATTGGCCGGCGCGCTGTCGAGGAAGGCGCCGTCGAGGTCCCAGAGTTTCTGGAATGCCTGGTTGTAGAAGCGGAGCTTTTCCTCGGCGTCGAAGATGACGACGGCCGTGGTGAGCTGGTCGAGCGTCTCGGAATGGCTGCGCTGGACCTTGCGAAGCTCCTCGCGGACGGTTTCGATCTCCGTCCGGTCGGTCGCCACGCCCGCGATGGCGTCGCGGCCGGGGTAGTCGACCACGGCAAAGAGCTTCCGGTCGCCGCGGATCACCGTCGAGACCGTCTGCTGGAACAACTTGCCGTCGCGATGATGCGCGGCGATCGCGTCGCGGACCGACGTGGGCAGGAATTCCTTGCCGTCGCGGACCGCGTCGGACGGCGTATTCGCCTCGACGGCGGCCGAATAGGCCGGGTTCACCCAGCGCAGGCGGCCCTCGATCTCGCGCAGCCAGAACGGCATTGGCAAAGCGTTGATGAGGCCCCGGATTGTTTCATATTCCGACTGCAGGGACGCATGCTCCGCGCGCAGCCGCGCGTGCTCGTTCTGCGCGTCGGACAGCGACACGAACCGGACGACGGCATTCGATGCCGAGTTGCGGCCGTGCACCTCGAGCAGCGAGCCATGCTGCGTCTCGACCGCCAGTTCGAACGTCTTGCCGTTTTCGCGAAGCTCCGCCACCGCGCGCTCGAGCTGCGCGGACGACCGCGCCGTGAGCCAGCGTCCGAAGGCGAGAAAAGTCGCGCGCTCTTCCGGGACACCCGCGGCAAGCCCGAGCGAGCCGACGATATCGGGCTTCTGCCGGTCCTTCATCCAGACGATCAGTCGCTGGTCCTTGAGGTTGAGCAGCGATTCCGTCCGCTGCAGGGCGGTGTTCTGCTCGGCGATGCGACCGCGCAGTTCCAGATTGTCGGCAGCGATGCGGCCGCGCTCGCGGATGAGCCACACCGCGGACAGCAACGCCGCTCCCAAGATGCCCGCAAACACCGCGACCTGGATCACCTCGAATGTGCCGACGTTCATGCCCGCCGTCAGCGCATCCAGTTCCAGTGCTTCAGCCGCTCCCGCACCGGTCAACAGCGAGACCACGGCCAGGCTCACGCCTGCCTTCAGAGAATTGCACAGCGCCGACATGGCCCGCCCGCCGCGCCAAGCGGCGTTGCCTATCGAATCGGTCGTGTCGCGGCAGCCCCCGTGCGCCGCGTCCGTCCGGATGTCCCCGGGCATGCCTCGTCCTCTCCGGCCTTTCCATGCCGCCTGCCACGGACCGCGTTCCGCCCCCGGTGGCCGCAACACCGGAATCCCTGATGAGCCCGCGCTTTTGGCACGAGATCGCTTTTTGCCGGAGAACCAGAAACATCTCGCCGGAAGGCTGTTCAGCGGGCGGAAAGCGCCGCGAATCAGCTCAACATAACCGTAAGGGGAATCTGCGGGAAGCAGCGTCGCGCCAAAAAATGATGCCGGCGAAACTTGCGCTCCACCGGCATCTACATGCTGTGTACGACGGTATTCAGATTAATAGCGGTAGTGTTCCGCCTTGAACGGGCCCGTTGTCGACACGCCGATATAGGCGGCCTGTTCGGAACTGAGTTCGGTCAGCTTGGCGCCAAGCTTCGCGAGATGGAGGCGGGCGACCTTTTCGTCGAGATGCTTCGGCAGAACGTAGACTTCGTTCTTGTACTGGCCGGGCTTCGTCCACAGTTCGATCTGGGCCAGCACCTGGTTGGTGAAGGAGGCCGACATGACGAAGCTCGGGTGACCGGTTGCGTTGCCGAGATTGAGCAGGCGGCCTTCCGACAGCAGGATCATGCGCTTGCCGCCGGGGAACTCGATCATGTCGACCTGCGGCTTGACGTTGATCCATTTGAAGTTGCGCAGCGCGGCAACCTGGATCTCGTTGTCGAAGTGGCCGATATTGCCGATGATCGCCATGTCCTTGAACATGCGCATGTGCTCGATCGTGATGACGTCCTTGTTGCCGGTCGTCGTGATGACGATGTCGGCGGTCGGGGCCGCATCCTCGAGCGTCACGACCTCGAACCCGTCCATCGCCGCCTGCAGCGCGCAGATCGGATCGACTTCCGTCACCTTCACGCGGGCGCCGGCACCCTTCAGCGATGCGGCCGAGCCCTTGCCGACGTCGCCATAGCCGCAGACCACGGCGACCTTGCCGGCCATCATGACGTCGGTGCCGCGGCGGATGCCGTCGACCAGCGATTCCTTGCAGCCGTATTTGTTGTCGAACTTCGACTTGGTGACGCTGTCGTTGACGTTGATCGCGGGGAAGGGCAGCAGGCCCTTCTTCTGCAGCTGGTAGAGGCGGTTTACGCCCGTCGTGGTTTCTTCGGTGACGCCGCGGATCGCGTCGCGGTTCTTGGTGAAGAAGCCGGGCGTCGCAGCCATCCGCTTCCTGATCTGGGCGAAGAGGATTTCCTCCTCCTCGTTGCCCGGCTTCGACAGCACGTCCTCGCCCGCCTCGGCGCGCGCGCCGATCAGGATGTACATCGTCGCGTCGCCGCCGTCGTCCAGGATCATGTTGGTGGTGCCGCCATCGGTCCACTGGAAGATCCTGTCGGTGTATTCCCAGTATTCCGTGAGGTTCTCGCCCTTGATCGCGAAAACCGGCGTGCCGGCGGCGGCGATGGCCGCGGCCGCATGGTCCTGAGTGGAGAAGATGTTGCAGGAAGCCCAGCGCACGTCGGCGCCGAGCGTCTGCAGCGTCTCGATCAGCACCGCAGTCTGGATGGTCATGTGCAGGGAACCGGAAATACGCGCGCCTTTGAGCGGCTTCGACGCGCCGAATTCCTCGCGGGCCGCCATGAGGCCGGGCATTTCGGTCTCGGCGATCTCGATCTCCTTGCGGCCCCAATCCGCAAGCTTGATGTCGGCAATCACATAATCGTGGGACATGGTCTGCTCCGTGTCTGAAGGCTCGGACCCGGCGCCCGGCTGGGAACGGGGCGGCCCATTTTGGGGGCTTCCCTAGCAGACACCCGCCTCGACCTCAATGGGATATAAAGAAATCTTTATCCCTGCATGTGACGTCGAAAGCCGTCACATCTCCTCGCCGAACCGGTCGGCGATCAGCGTTTCGAGCGCGGCGATCACTTCGCTCGCCTCAGCGCCCGTTGCCGAGACGCGAATGCAGCATCCGGGGCTCGCCGCCAGCATCATCAGGCCCATGATCGAGTTGCCGCCGACCGAAACCCCGTCCTTCTCGACGGTCACCGTGGCGTTGAAGCGATTCACCGTCTGCACGAACTTGGCCGAGGCCCTCGCGTGCAATCCCCGCTGGTTGACGATCGGCAGTTCGCGGGTGATCTGTTCGACGGCGACGTTCATTTGCCGGTGAGCACCTGACTCGCGACATTGATGTATTTGCGGCCGGCAGCCTGAGCTTCCTCGACCGCTTTTTGCATGTTGTCGCCGCCGCGCACGCTCGACAGCTTAATCAGCATCGGCAGGTTCATCCCGGCGATCACCTCGACCCGGCCCGGATTCATCACTGAGATCGCGAGATTCGACGGCGTGCCGCCGAACATGTCGGTCAACATGATGACGCCGGTTCCACTGTCGGCCTTGCGCACGGCGGCGACGATGTCCAGCCGGCGCTGCTCCATGTCGTCGTCGGGTCCGATGCAGACCGTCTCGAGATTCTTCTGGGGTCCGACGACATGTTCCACTGCATTGCGGAACTCTTCAGCCAAACGACCGTGCGTGACGAGCACGAGACCGATCATACTGTGCAGACTCCCGATACACCGCTCATGGTGCATGCTCTGATGAACGCGATCCGGACCTGCCGGCCAGCGGAGTTGGCTATGTTGTCCGCCCGTCCCCGCTTGGCAAGCCCAAATCGTTATCCGGGACAAGCATAATTCAAGCGTTTTCCCGGCGTGAGGCGGTGCGAATTGCCGCTACCGCAGCGGAAATCGCAACAAGCGATGCATCGGTGTCGCGGCTGCGAAGCGTCAGCGCGGGCAGGTCGACCGACTCGATTCGTACCCTCGAGGGCGGCGCTTGCGGTAGGTTCCGATCGACGAGATCAACGACGAGATCAACCACCGCCGCGGGTTGGTAGGGCAGGTCGACGATGCCGACGCCGCGGATTTCCGCCAAGCCGGCGATCGCGCGCGGCGTGCGGGCCACGAGCCGGCCGTCCCTGCACATGACGAAGACCTGGTCGTCGGCGAGAAGCCGCGCAAAGCCGCTTTGCTTGCGCCACATGTCGATGAGGGCCAAGGCGAGATGCGTCTTGCCGGCTCCGGCGGGGCCTCTGATCAACACCGCGCCCTCGTCCAGCACGACTGCCGACGCGTGGATGTTGACGGCATCGCCGGGGATGCCTTCGCGCGCCGAGCGGGTCATTCGGCCGGTAGGGAAATGACGAAGCGCGCGCCGCGGATGTCGCCGGGCTTGAGACCCGGAATGTTCTCGGCCGTCAGCGTGCCGCCGTGCGCCTCGACGATCTGGCGGCTGATCGACAGGCCGAGACCCGAATTCTGGCCGAAGGATTCGCTGCCGGGGCGGTCGGTGTAGAAGCGCTCGAAGATTCGGTCGATGTTCTCGGCGCGGATGCCGGGCCCGTTGTCGTCCACCGAAACGACGATGCGGCGTCCGGATCGGGTCATCGAGACGACGATGCGCCCGCCCTCGTCCGGCACGAAGGAGCGGGCATTCTCGATGAGATTGGTGAGGACCTGCCCAAGCCTCAGATCGTGCCCGAGCACGGTCCAGCCCTTCGCGCCCTGCGGCAGCTTGCCGACCTTGAGTTCGATATCGACCGCCTTCTTGAGCCTGCCACCCTCGCGCGAGAAGTTGACAAGGTCCGAGACGAGAGACTTGAGGTCGACCTTCGTCGCGTCCTGGCGGGCGAGCTCGGCATCGAGGCGCGACGCATCGGAAATGTCGGTGATCAACCTGTCCAGGCGCCGCACGTCGTGCTGGATCACATCCATCAGGCGCTTACGCGAGTCGTCGTTGCGCGCGATCGGGAGCGTCTCCACGGCGCTGCGCAGCGAGGTCAGCGGATTCTTCAGCTCATGGCTGACGTCGGCGGCGAAGCTCTCGATCGCCTCGATGCGGGCATAGAGTGCGTTCGTCATGTCGCGAAGCGCCGTCGAGAGATTGCCGATCTCGTCCTCGCGGTCCGAGAAGTCCGGGATCTCCTCGCGGCTCTTGCCGCCCCGGCGCACCCGCACGGCCGCAGCCGCCAGGCGGCGCAGCGGATTGGCGATCGTCGAAGCGGTGAGCAGCGACAGGAGCGCCATCACCAGCGCAGCGACCCCGAACACCCGCAGGATGGCCTGGCGCTCGGCCGCGATGATGTTGTCGATGTCGCCGCCTTCAGTGGAGAGCATCAACACGCCGAGCACGGCACGGAAGCGTTGCACCGGGACTGCGACGGACACCATCTGCTCGCCCTGTTCGTTGACCCGCACCACGGTCGCCCGGTTGCCGGTCAGGGCCTTGATCACCTCGGGATAGATCGCGCCGCTGCCGCCGGGCTGCTCGCGGTAGACCGGCAGATCGGTGCGGCGGAACAGATCGCCGGCGAACTTGCCGATGCGCTCCATGAAGCTCGGCTCCTCCTGATCCACCGGCGGCAGCTGGTAGCGAAGGATCTGGCCGCGCGAATAGATGTGCTTGGAATCCAGCAGGAGATTCGCATCGCGGTCGAAAATCCGCGCACGCGTGCGCGTCGGCGAGATCAGGCGGCGCAGGACCGGCGCGACGAGTTCCGGATTGATCGGGAAGTCGAGGCTGTCGAGCTGGTCGCCCGTCGGATTGGCACTCTCGCCGGCCTGCAGCTCGAGCAACTTCTCCGGGTCGATGGTGATTGCGTCCGTATCGACGGTCGCCGAGGCGGCGATGGCCGCGGCGATGATCTCGCCCTGCGTCATCAGGCTTTCGACGCGCGCCTCGATCAGGCCCTCGCGGAACTGGTTCATGTAGAGGATGCCGGAGACGAGGACCCCGAGGCCGGCGAGATTGAGGACGAGGATGCGGCGGGTGAGACTCGAAAAGACATAGTGGCCGAGGAATCGGCGCAACGATGTCGCGGCCCGCGAGAGGAGCCGCGACCTGCCCCTTGCCGAGCTTCTCGTCGGGGTAATCCTGCCGATTTCCGTTTCCGCCGTCATTCAGCCCGTTGTGGTCCCGCGACCCATGTTCCGGCGGCCTGTCTGCCGGACGACTGTCCGGTCTCGCCCGTTCACGCCTCGCGGAACCGGTAGCCGACGCCGTAGAGCGTTTCGATCATGTCGAAGTCGTCGTCGACAGCCTTGAACTTCTTGCGCAAGCGCTTGATGTGGCTGTCGATGGTCCGGTCGTCGACATAAACTTGCTCATCATAGGCCGAATCCATCAGCGCGTCACGGCTCTTCACGACGCCGGGCCGCTGGGCAAGCGAATGGAGAATCAGGAACTCGGTGACCGTCAGCGTGACCGGTTCGCCCTTCCAGGTGCAGGTGTGGCGTTCCTGGTCCATCACGAGCTGGCCTCGCTCCAGCGAGCGAGCCTGCTGGTTCGGCGTCTTCACGGCTGCATCCTTGGCCGCGCCGCGACGGAGCACCGCCTTGACCCTTTCAACGAGCAGGCGCTGCGAGAAGGGTTTGCGGATGAAATCGTCGGCACCCATCTTGAGACCGAACAGCTCGTCGATCTCGTCGTCCTTGGAGGTCAGGAAGATGACCGGAAGGTCCGTCTTCTGCCTGAGCCGGCGCAGCAGCTCCATCCCGTCCATGCGCGGCATCTTGATATCGAGGATCGCGAGATTCGGCGGTCGTGCGGTCAGCCCCTCAAGCGCGGATGCGCCGTCAGTATAGGTTTCGACCCGGTAGCCCTCGGATTCCAGCGCGATCGAGACCGACGTCAGGATGTTTCTGTCGTCATCTACAAGCGCGATTGTTGCCATATCGAACGGCTCCCTCATGAGCGGATGTCCCTTCTCTTTATTGGAAGGGGTTGTTGCGGACAAACTGGGTACAAAATGTGGCACGGATCGCCCGCCCGTGACAGACGGACCCGCCCCTCTCTCCCGCCAGGAAGCGACCAGCTGGCGGCCGCTCCGCACCCGACGGTCGCGCGGCGGATGTGGAACGTCGACATGTTAGTCCAATATAAACGATTTAGAAAATCTTCAAAATCTTTAAATCGATTAATGATTTGATATCGTTCGTCTTTTCTGTTTCTGACCGATTCCTGCGAGGCGGTACTGCGGTGAACCGCCCTCGAGCGCCCGACATTTTGCGCCGTATCGGACCTAATCGAGATTTCAGGGAGTGCAGGTATGCCCATGAAAGTGGCCGGCGTCTTCAATCCGGATCAGGCAATCGGAACGATCGGATTGGAGGGCCTCGGCGAGGTCCGCTACAATCTCGGCGCCGCCGAGCTCTACGAGGAATCGATTCGCCTCGGCGAGGCGAGCCTGACCGCCGAAGGCGCACTTGTCGCCTATACCGGGCAGCACACCGGCCGTTCGCCGAAGGACAAGTTCGTCGTTCGCGATGCGAACAGCGAGGACAAGGTCTGGTGGGACAACAACAAACCTATGTCGCCCGAGCAATTCGAGACGCTGTTCGCCGACTTCAAAGCTTTCCTCAAAGGCAAGAATGTCTATGTACAGGACCTCGAAGGCGGCGCTGACCCCACGAACGTCCTCCCGGTCCGGGTCATCACCGAATATGCCTGGCACTCGCTGTTCATCCGCAACCTCCTGATCCGTCCCGACCGCGCGAAGCTCGCGACCTTCGTGCCGAAGATGACGATCATCGACGTGCCGTCCTTCCGCGCCGATCCGGCACGCCACGGCACGCGGTCCGAAACCGTCATCGCCGTCGATCTCACCCGCATGATCGTCCTTATCGGCGGTTCGGCCTATGCGGGGGAGATGAAGAAGTCGGTGTTCACCGTTCTCAACTACCTCTTGCCCGAGCGGAGCGTCATGCCGATGCACTGCTCGGCCAATGTCGGCCCGAACGGCGACGCGGCGGTCTTCTTCGGCCTGTCGGGCACGGGCAAGACGACGCTTTCGGCCGATCCGACCCGCACGCTGATCGGCGACGACGAGCACGGCTGGGGCGAGGACGGCGTCTTCAACTTCGAGGGCGGATGCTACGCCAAGACGATCCGCCTCTCGGCGGAGGCCGAGCCCGAGATCTTTGCGACCACGCGCCGGTTCGGCACGGTGCTCGAGAACGTCGTGCTCGACGAGAAGCGCATTCCCGATTTCGACGACGGCTCGCTCACCGAGAATACGCGGTGCGCCTATCCGCTCCACTTCATCCCGAATGCGAGCGGCACCGGCCGCGCGGGCCATCCGAAGAACATCATCATGCTGACGGCGGATGCCTTCGGCGTCATGCCGCCGATCGCCAGGCTCACCCCGGCGCAGGCGATGTACCACTTCCTCTCCGGCTACACTGCCAAGGTCGCCGGCACCGAACGGGGCGTCACCGAGCCCGAAGCCACCTTCTCGACCTGTTTCGGGGCGCCGTTCATGCCCAGGCATCCGTCGGAATACGGCAATCTGCTGCGCGAGCTGATCGCCGAGCACGAGGTCGACTGCTGGCTGGTCAACACCGGCTGGACCGGCGGCGCCTACGGCGTCGGCCGGCGCATGCCGATCAAGGCGACGCGCGCGCTGCTGACCGCCGCGCTCGACGGCTCGCTGAAGAGCGCCGAGTTCCGCAGCGATGCCCATTTCGGCTTCGAGGTGCCGGTCGACGTTCCCGGCATCGACGGCTCCATCCTCGATCCGCGTTCGACCTGGGCCGACATGGCCGCCTATGACCGCCAGGCGAGAAAGCTCGTCGGCATGTTCATCGATAATTTCGGCAAGTTCGAAAGCCATGTCGATCACGCCGTCCGGGGCGCCGCACCGCGCGTCCAGGAAGCGGCGGAGTAATCCAACCTGGCTTCCGCGAAATCGGCCCGGCCTCGCGCCGGGCCTTTTCTTTTGCGCCGTTGCGGGTGAGATAGGCGCATGGCCATAGGCGAGGACATCATCATCCGTCCCGGCATCGTCGTCCACGACGACGAGCTCGAGGAGGCTTTCATCCGCGCGTCGGGTCCGGGCGGGCAGAACGTCAACAAGGTCGCGACCGCGGTGCAGCTGCGCTTCGACGCGACGAACGCGCGGGGCCTGCCCGAGCATGTCAGAGACACGCTGATCCGGATCGCCGGCCAGAGGGCGACCAAGGACGGCGTCATCATCATCGAGGCCAGCCGCTTCAGGCTGCAGGAGCGCAACCGCGAAGATGCCCGCCAACGTCTCGCCGATCTGGTGGCCAAGGCGGCCGAGCCGCCGCCGAAGCCGCGCCGCAAGACCAAGCCTTCGAAGGGCGCGGTCGAGCGACGGCTCAAGGCAAAGTCCGGCCGGTCCACCGTGAAGAAGATGCGCGGGCGGGTCGGCGAGGACTGACGCCTTCCATTCCCGGTCCGGCGGTGGCAAGGTCGGCACGAGTTCAACATCTGGAGGCTATGAACCGATGGGTATCTTCGATTTCGTCAAATCGGTCGGCAAGAAGCTCGGAATCGGCGACGACGAGCCGCCGGCGGCCGACAAGCTCAAGAAGGAGCTCGATTCCTACAATCTCGGCACCGACAAGGTGGATGTCGAGGTTCAGGGCGACAAGGTCGTGCTGAAAGGCGTCGTCAAGGACCAGTCGATCTTCGAAAAGGCCATCATCGCCGTCGGCAATACACTCGGTATTTCCAAGGTCGAGGCGGGCGAACTCAAGATCGTGGCGCCTGAGTCCGGCCTCAAGCTGGACGGAAACGTCGATATGACGTCGCTGGTGAAGGCGTCGACGCCTGCCAGGGAACCGGTGTTCTACACCGTCAAGAAGGGCGACAACCTGTCGAAGATTTCCGAAAAACACTACGGCAAGGGCAGGGCATCGAAATACACGGTGATCTTCGAAGCAAACCGCCCGATGCTGACGCATCCGGACAAGATCTATCCCGGCCAGGTGCTGCGCATCCCCGACCTCGAGACCGCCTGAGGGCGGTTGGGCTGTTCGGCCGGATCCTCCCGGCCGGACGGCACGCTATCCGATGAAGACGCTTCCCGACGGCTTCCGGCACCTGCCCGGCTACCTGGATGTATCGGCGCAGCGCACGCTGGTAGAGAATATCAGGGACGTGGTGCAGGCGGCGCCGCTGTTCACTCCGGAAATGCCGCGCACCGGCAAGCCGATGAGCGTCCGCATGACGAATTGCGGCGCACTCGGCTGGGTCACCGACCGCGAGCGGGGCTATCGGTACCAGTCCACCCATCCCGCGACAGGCCGACCGTGGCCGCCGATTCCGCATCGGCTGCTGGCGATCTGGCGCGCGGTGTCGGGTGCCGGTATCGATCCCGAGGCCTGCCTGGTCAACTTCTACGACGACACTGCCCGGATGGGCCTGCACCAGGACCGCGACGAACAGGACCTTTCCGCGCCGGTCGTGTCCGTCTCGCTCGGCGACACCTGCCTGTTCAGGATCGGCGGTACGTCACGGAACGATCCGACGCAGTCCTTCCGCCTGAACAGCGGCGACGTAGTGGTGCTGGGGGGCGAATCGCGGCTGAGCTTTCACGGCGTGGACCGGATCTATCCCAGCACCTCGCCGCTGCTCAAAAGCGGCGGCCGGATCAACCTGACGCTGCGGCGCGTGACTTTGTCCGGTTCCGGCGTATGAGGCCTTGCGCTCCACGCAGGCGTTCCCACGCGCCGGTGTTCGCCAGAGCCATCACGTAGACCATCATGACCAGCACCGGCGCGATGGTCACATGCGCCTCGCCAAGCGGCATCATGATGACCGGCAAGAGCATGGCGAGCGCTATCAGAAGTCCGGCGCGGTTGCCCTGGGCGATCCTGGTGGTGGCGAGTACGGCAAGCGCGCCGGCCAGAAGACCCAGGTCATAGGTGAGCGCATAGGGCGTCACGACGAACGTCGCCACGAGTAGCAGCACCGAACGGTCCCGGTCCGATCGGCCGAGGAAGAAAGCCGCTATGGTGATGACCGCCGCAGGGATCGCGACCACGGCATGCAACGGCAAGGCGATGTCGGCGGAAAAGCCCCAGTTGCGCAGCATGCCGTAGATCGAGGTCAGCATCGCGAGGAAAGTGCCCTGCAGTTCCCGCATGACGAATGCCTGGTACGGGATTACCTCGGCCAGATAGCCGCGCCACGCGTCGACGCCAAAGATCGCAGCCGACAAGCCAACCAGAAAGAAAGTCGTCGCGGCCGCACTGGCGATCACCAGCCAACGCCGTTCAGCAAGCAGCAGGAACGGGAAGAAGACACCGAGTTGCGGCTTGATCGTGAGCAGTCCCAGGAAGACCCCAGCAAGGAGGGGCCGGCTGTCCCGAAGGGCCAGCGCGGCGAGGGCGCAACCCGCGAAGAGAAATCCGTTCTGGGCGACCCACAGGTTGTGGGCGACAAAAGGAATAATCGCGACCCAGACCAGACTGTTGTCACGCCCACCAAACGCCCTGGCTGCCCAGATGAAGAAGGCACCGGTGACGCCCAGAAACAGCATCATCGCCACTTTGTAGCCAACCAGGCCGAGGGGCCACAGAAACAGCAGATAGTGAGGCGGATAGCTCCAGTTGTGCCACGGATAATCCGGACCGAAGACCTCGGTCAGATGGGCGAAATAGACCGAGTGAGGGCCGAACAGATCGGCCGTCCGGCCCGCGAGGATGAGTTTTCCGGCGGTCCAATAGTTCGCGAAGTCCTTGTCGGCAAAGCCCGCCTCGATGCCCGTAGAGGTCAGCCCGTGCAACGTGATGTAGAGGGTGCTGACGAGCGCGACCAGGCCCGGGACGAGCGCGATCCGGTAGTGCGAGGGGAGAGATTTGAACCAGTTCATGGGCCGCTTCTTCGGGGTCGCGGCATGATGATCCCGGGCGGCTAAGATAGTGTGAATCGGCGCATTCAGAGCTTCCTCAGCGCCACTTCCTCGATGAGGTGATCGGCGCCCTTCTTGAGGATCAGGTCGGCGCGCGGCCGCGTCGGCTGGATGTTCTCGTGCAGGTTCTTCAGGTTGATGTTCGCCCACAACCCCTCGGCGATCGCCATTGCCGCGTCTTTCGAAAGGCTCGCATAGCGGTGAAAGAACGAGTTCGGGTCGCGGAACGCGGTCTCGCGCAGGCGCATGAAGCGGTCGATATACCACTTGTGAATGAGCTCCTCTTCGGCGTCGATATAGATCGAGAAGTCGAAGAAGTCCGAAACGAAGGGCACCGCGTTGCCGTCCTTCGGCAGGTCGCGCGTCTGCAGTACGTTGATGCCTTCGAAGATGAGGATGTCCGGCCGATCTATGGTGACGAACTGGCCGGCAAGCACGTCGTAGGTCAGGTGCGAGTAGAGCGGCGCATGGACGTTGCGCAGGCCGGACTTGATCGCCGAGAGGAAGCGAAGCAGGGCGCCGACGTCGTAGCTCTCGGGAAAACCCTTGCGGTCCATGAGGTTTTCGCGGCGCAGCACTTCGTTCGACCAGAGGAAGCCGTCCGTGGTGACCAGATCGACCTTCGGGCTGGACGGCCAGCGCTGGAGAAGCTCCTTCAGGACGCGCGCCGTGGTGGACTTGCCGACGGCGACGGAGCCGGCGATACCGATGATGAACGGCGTCTTCACCGCGTCGCCGGCGTTGAAGAATGCCTGTCTCTGGCGGAACAGGAGCTGGCTTGCCTCGACATGGGCCGAGAGCAGTCGCGACAGCGACAGATAGATGCGCCGCACCTCCTCCAGATCGATTGGATCGTTCATGGAGCGGAGCCGCTGGACCTCGTCGGCCGTCAGCGTCATCGGGGTGTCGGCGCGGAAACCCGCCCACTGCGCCGCCGTGAAGACGCGGTAGGGCGAATACTTCTCCGTGGGAGCAAGCTGATCCATCGGCCGACCCTTCTGCCGTCAGTCCTGTCTGCGGGACGCCTTTTCGGCAATGCCCGATTGGGCGGTGCGACGTTCGAGTTCCGCCATCACGTCGGAAAGCGGAATCCCGGCGATCTTCATGACCACCAGCCAATGATAGAG
Organism: Pseudomonadota bacterium; assembly: GCA_043822005.1. Lineage (GTDB taxonomy): Bacteria > Pseudomonadota > Alphaproteobacteria > Rhizobiales > Rhizobiaceae > Mesorhizobium_A. The sequence continues at coordinate 102,866 of JBDRCE010000026.1, forward strand.
AAGGTCGGCGCTTTCCGATACCAGGGCCTCGTCGTCGCCCTTCACGGCGGCAATGACGGTTTCGACCGCTTCCTCGCCCATCTTCTTGGCCGCACGCTCCATGCCGGAGCGATAGAGCTTCGCGGTCCACGAATTCCCGTCACCGGAAAGCGCGCGCTCGCCGACGATGCGTTCGAGATCGGAGAGGGAAAAACCGGCCATCGGAGCGGCGTTTACGCTGCGCGCGGGGCGGAGTCGAGTCTCATGGCGAGACCAGCTTTCGCCATGTAGGCCTTCGCCTCGCCGATCGAGTAAGTGCCGAAATGGAAGATCGACGCGGCAAGGACGGCGGTCGCATGGCCGTCGCTAATTCCTTCCACCAGATGATCGAGATTACCGACGCCACCCGAGGCGATAACCGGCGCGCGGACGGCATCCGCGATCGCGCGGGTGAGCGGAATGTCATAGCCGGCCTTGGTGCCGTCGCGGTCCATCGAGGTCAGCAGGATCTCGCCGGCGCCAAGGTCCACAACCTTGCGCGCGAACTCGATCGCGTCGATGCCGGTTGGCTTGCGGCCGCCATGGGTGAAGATCTCCCAGCGGTCTGCCTGGCCGGGAGCCGACACCTTCTTGGCGTCGATGGCGACGACGATGCACTGGTTGCCGAACTTGTCGGCAGCTTCCGCGACGAAGTCCGGATTGTTCACCGCGGCGGTGTTGATCGACACCTTGTCGGCGCCGGCGAGCAGCAGCTTGCGGATATCCGCCACCTGGCGCACCCCGCCGCCGACCGTCAGCGGCATGAAGCACTGTTCGGCCGTGCGCGCGACGACGTCGAAGATCGTCTCGCGATTGTCCGACGAGGCGGTGATGTCGAGGAAGCAGAGCTCGTCGGCGCCGGCGGCGTCATAGGCGCGCGCGGCCTCCACCGGATCGCCGGCGTCGATCAGGTCGACGAAGTTGACGCCCTTGACGACACGGCCGTCCTTGACGTCCAGGCAGGGGATGACGCGGGATTTGAGGGTCATCGTGGCTCCTCGAACAATGCGGCCTCTGGCTTGTGATCTCCGCGAAGGATCGCCAGCGCCGTGGCCGGGTCGATGCGCCCGTCATAGAGCGCGCGGCCGGAGATCGCGCCCTCGAGCTTTTTCGCGTCAGGCATGGTCATGCGCACGATGTCGGCGAGCGAGGCGAGCCCGCCCGATGCAATGACGGGAATGGACACCGCGTTGGCCAGCTCGATGGTCGATTCCCAGTTGATGCCGGTCAGCACGCCGTCGCGGTCGATGTCGGTGTAGATGATCGCGGCAACGCCTGCGCCTTCGAACTTCTTCGCCAGTTCGATCACGCCGAGCTCGGAGGCTTCCGCCCATCCCTCGACCGCGACCTTGCCGCCCTTGGCGTCGATGCCGACAGCGATCTTGCCCGGGAACAGGCGGCAGGCTTCCTTGACGAGGTCCGGATCGCGGACGGCGACGGTGCCGAGGATCACGCGGGCGAGGCCCCGGTCGAGCCAGTCCTCGATCTGGGGCAGGGTGCGGATGCCTCCGCCGAGCTGCACCGGGTTCGTCGTTGCTTTCAGGATTGACCCAACGGCTGCGCTGTTGACGCTCGCCCCCTTGAAGGCGCCGTTGAGATCGACCACGTGCAGCCAGGAGAAGCCTTGATCCTCGAAGGCTTTCGCCTGCGCGCCGGGGTCTTCGTTGTAGACCGTGGCCGTCGCCATGTCGCCCAGCTTGAGCCGGACGCATTTGCCATCCTTCAGGTCGATCGCGGGGAAGAGGATCATGCGTCAGACGCCCTCGACGATGGCCATATGCGCCGTCGCGAACGCCTTCCGAAGCTCCAGCGCCGCCTGGTATTCGGGCGAATGGAAACAGTCGATCGCCGTCTGGTAGTCCTTGAATTCGATCACGACCCAACGGTTGGCGGAGGCGCCTTCCATCACCTGGCCCTGGCCGCCACGCACGACGAAGGTCGCGCCATATTTGTCGAAGGCCGCCTTGTTGGCTGCGATGTAGCGCGGATAGTTGTCCGGGTCGGAGACGTCGACCAGCGCCAGCCAATAGCCCTTCTTCGTCGTCATGGTTTCCACCTCAGAAAATTGGCGATGAGAGCAAGGCCCAGTTCCTGGCTCTTTTCCGGATGGAACTGGGTCCCGGCGAGATTGTCGCGGCCGACGGCGGCCGTGACCGGCCCGCCATAGTCGGCGGTCGCCAGCACCTGTTCGGGCTTCGTTGCGTCGAGATGATAGGAATGCACGAAATAGGCGTGCAGTCCGTCATCGCCGGTGCGAATGCCGTCGAAGAGCGGATGGGGATGTTTCACGTGAATCGTGTTCCAGCCGATCTGCGGAATCTTCAGCGACGGGTCCGACGGCTCGATCTCCTTCACGTCGCCGGCGATCCAGCCGAAGCCTGTCGTGATCGTCTTCTCCAGGCCGCGCTCGGACATCAGCTGCATGCCGACGCAGATGCCAAGGAACGGGCGACCGTTCTGGATCGCAACCTCCTCGACCGCCTCCCACATGCCGGGAACCGCGTGCAGACCGGCGGCGCAATCGGCATAGGCGCCGACGCCGGGCAGGACGATGCGGTCGGCCGTTCGCACGCGCTCCGCGTCGGCCGTCAGGTCGATCTGCGCGGCAATGCCGGCTTCACGCGCGGCGCGCTCGAACGCCTTGGTGGCCGAGCGCAGATTGCCCGAGCCGTAGTCGATGATGGCAACCCGCATTGTCAGCGCGCTCCCGGATAGGAGAACAGGCCGAGCGCCGGGCCGGAAGGAACGGGACGCGGCGATAGCGGTTCGGTCGACGGCATGGGCGGTGCCCGTTCGACCCTGTCATCGACCGTGTCGGACCCCTCGGCGAAGAGATGCTTCGTCTCGGCATCGTCGCGATTGTAGGCGTCCACAACACCCCATTCATGCCAGCCCCGGCGGCGCAACGCGGCGATCCAGATCGCCGATGCTTCGAGCCCGACATAGAGCGAGACCAGCAAGGACAGAAGCGGAGCGGCATCGCCGAAACCGGAAACGCTGCCCAGCGACCCGAGGACCGCCATGACCGCAAAGGCGAGGAGTGCCTCGATCCAGAGCCGATGCCAGGCAAGCCAGATCGGCGGCAGCAGGAAGGCCAGAACGTGGAAGCCGTCCCGGACATACACCGCTTCGTCGCGGCCGTCCGGGGCTTCCATCACCACGAAGCTCGCCATCGGACTATCCTTTCAGCGTTCCCTTGGTCGAGGGAATGGCCCCGGCCTGGCGCGGATCGGCCTCGATCGCGGTGCGCAGAACGCGCGCCACGGCCTTGAAGCAGGTCTCGGCGATGTGATGGCTGTTGGCGCCGTAGTGGTTTGTCACGTGCAGCGTCACGCCGGCATTCTGCGACAGGGCCTGGAAGAATTCGCGCACCAGTTCGGTATCGAACGTCCCGATCTTCGGAGCCGTGAAGGCGACGTTCCAGACGAGGAACGGCCGGCCCGACACGTCGATCGCGGCGCGCGTCAGCGTCTCGTCCATCGCAAGGTCGAGCGAGGCGTAGCGGCAGATGCCGCGCCGTTCGCCCAGCGCCCTGGAGATCGCCTGGCCGAGGGCGATGCCGACATCCTCGACGGTGTGGTGGTGGTCGATGTGCAGATCGCCCTTGGCGCGCACATTCATGTCGATCAGCGAATGGCGCGATAGCTGCTCCAGCATGTGGTCAAAGAAGCCGACGCCGGTCGAGACGTCGAACTTGCCCGAACCATCGAGGTCGACCGAAACGGAAATCTCCGTTTCCTTGGTCGCCCGTTTGATCTCGGCGCGGCGCGGCGTGGTGCTGGGCATTGCGATATCCCTGGGTCCCGAAGTGACCGCCTCTTATCAGCATGTCAGAGCTATTTCCAGTTGACGCGGCGGCGCAAACCTGACCGACCAGCCAGGGGGCCGTGAAGATTGCAATCACGGTTAGCGTGCATACATAGGTCGACATTGGAGACGACCACGGCGCTTCGGGCCGGGCCGTTTCGCTCTCGGAGTATTTCATGTCCAACGAAATCATCATGCACGGAACGACGATCGTGACCGTGCGCAAGGACGGCAAGGTCGTGATCGCCGGCGACGGCCAGGTGAGCCTCGGCAATACGGTGATGAAAGGCAACGCCCGCAAGGTGCGCCGGATCGGCAAGGGCAACGTCATCGCCGGCTTCGCAGGCGCCACGGCAGACGCTTTCACCCTTCTCGAACGCCTCGAATCCAAGCTCGAGCAGTACCCGGATCAGCTGACCCGCGCCTGCGTGGAACTTGCGAAGGACTGGCGCACCGACCGCTATCTGCGCCGCCTCGAGGCGATGATGCTGGTGGCCGACAAGTCGGTGACGCTGGCGCTGACCGGCACCGGCGACGTGCTGGAACCGGAGCACGGCGTGATGGCGATCGGCTCGGGCGGCAATTATGCGCTGGCGGCCGCCCGCGCGCTCATCGATACGGACATGGATGCCGAGGCGATCGCCCGAAAGGCTATGGGAATCGCGGCCGACATCTGCATTTTCACCAACCAGTCGATCACGCTCGAATCGATAGATGCCGCGTAAGCCGACCTACGGCTTCCGCGCCGTCACCGAGGACGATCTGCCGCTGCTCGCTGGCTGGCTCGCCGAGCCGCATGTCCGCGAATGGTGGGGCGATCCAGACGAAAGCCTCGCCGAGCTGCGGGAGGTCATGGACAACGTCGCGATGGAAGCGCTCATCGTCGAGCTGGACGGGAAGCCGATCGCCTATCTCCAGAGCTACGATCCGCATCTGGAAGACGATCATCCCTATGCGGACCAGCCGTTCGGCACGCTCGGGCTCGACATCACGATCGGTGTCCCGGAAATGCTGGGCCTCGGCCATGGCAGCGCGATCATCGCCCAGTTCGCCGAACAGCTGTTCGACGAGGGCGCGCCGCGGCTGATCATTGACCCGAATCCGACCAATGTGCGGGCAATCCGGGCCTACGAGAAGGCCGGATTCGTCGCCTTCGACACGAGAACTTCAATCTATGGCCCCGCCCTGATGATGGCGCGGGATGCCGAGGAAGAGACGGACTAGAATGACCAATTTTTCCCCCCGCGAGATCGTTTCCGAGCTGGACCGCTACATCGTCGGCCAGAAGGACGCCAAGCGCGCCGTCGCGATCGCGCTGCGCAACCGCTGGCGCCGGCAGCAGCTGACCGGCCAGATGCGTGAAGAGGTGATGCCGAAGAACATCCTGATGATCGGGCCGACCGGCGTCGGCAAGACCGAGATCGCGCGGCGTCTGGCGCGGCTCGCTGGTGCGCCGTTCATCAAGGTGGAGGCGACGAAGTTCACCGAGGTCGGCTATGTCGGCCGCGACGTCGAGCAGATCATCCGCGATCTCGTCGAGGTGGCGATCGGCCTGGTGCGCGAGAAGATGCGCGAGGACGTGAAGGCGCGGGCGCACCTGAACGCCGAGGAGCGCGTGCTCGAAGCGCTGGTCGGCAAGACGGCAAGCCCGGCGACGCGCGATTCCTTCCGCAAGAAGCTGCGCAATGGCGAGATGGACGACAAGGAGATCGAGATCGAAGTGGCCGACACGGGCAATGGCGGCATGCCCGGCTTCGAGATTCCCGGCATGCCCGGCGCCAATATCGGCGTGATGAATATCAACGACATGCTGTCGAAAGCGATGGGCCAGAAGCGCACCAAGACGCGCAAGACGACGGTGAAGGAGTCCTACGGCCTGCTGATCGACGATGAGTCCGACAAGCTGCTTGACCAGGACCAGGTGGTTGCCGCGGCGCTCCTGTCGGCCCAGGACGACGGCATCGTCTTTCTCGACGAGATCGACAAGATCGCGGCCCGCGACGGCGGCGTCGGCGCCGGCGTGTCGCGCGAAGGCGTGCAGCGCGACCTGCTGCCCCTGGTGGAAGGCACGACGGTCGCGACCAAATACGGACCGATCAAGACCGATCACATCCTCTTCATCGCGTCGGGTGCGTTCCACGTCGCCAAGCCGTCGGACCTGCTGCCGGAATTGCAGGGCCGCCTGCCGATCCGCGTGGAGCTCCGGGCGCTTGAGAAGGACGATTTCAAGCGCATCCTGACCGAGCCTGAGGCGAGCCTGATCAAGCAGTATATCGCGCTGATGGCGACCGAGGGAGTGGAACTCTCCTTCACCGACGATGCGATCGACAGCCTGGCCGGCATCGCGGTCGACCTCAATTCAACCGTCGAGAACATCGGTGCGCGGCGTCTGCAGACGGTGATGGAGCGCGTGCTCGACGAGGTCTCCTACGAGGCTCCGGACAAGTCGGGCTCGTCGGTCACGGTCGACGCCGCCTTCGTGGCGAAGAATGTCGGCGACATCGCCAAGAACACAGATTTGTCGCGTTTCATCCTGTAAAGGCATGGGTGTGGCCTCACGGCCACCCCCGATCATCTGCTGATTACACAGGTCGATTGCCGCCATCTTCGCACTCGACTTCCCGAACGTCAGTCCTTAGACGGGGAAAAGGGGCTTGGGCACTGTCGCATAATTGGGCGAAGAATGAAGAAGCTGGCCGTCGTGCTGATGGGTTTTTCGGTGCTGGCGGCCGTCCCCGCCGCCGCCGCGACCGTCGTTCCCGCGGGTAACCGCAATATCGAGCAACCGCAGGTTCCCGGCGGTTCGGCGTCCCGTACCAAAGCTCTCAAGACCAGCTACGACGCGAAATACCGCAAGGTGATCTCGCTGCTGCGCAACGACAAGGCGCTCAGGCAGAAGATCGCCGCGGCGGCGCGCCAGTTCGACATCGATCCGCTGCACATCGTCGGGGCGATCGTCGGAGAGCACACCTACAATGTCGACGCCTACGATCGGCTGCAGACCTACTACGTCAAGGCGGTCTCCTACCTCGGTTCCAGCTTCTCGTTCTCCTATGGCGGCGAGGACATCGCGGAGTTCCTCGAGCGGCCGCAGTTCGCACCCTGCGCCGGCCTGCCCGGCAGCTATGCTGTCTGGACCTGCCGCGACGACGTCTGGAATTCGTCGTTCCGCGGCCAGACCGTCGACGGGAAACAATTCCCGAACAACCGGTTCAGCGCCGTCTTTTTCCAACCCTTCTATTCCGGACAGACATTCGGCATCGGTCAGCTCAACCCACTGACCGCGCTGCAGATGACCGACATCGTTTCGGAAGTGACGGGCGCGCCGAAGCTCGACTATCGCGACGCGCAAGCGGTCTACGGAACGATCATGGATCCCGATCAGACGCTTCCCTATGTCGCCGCGACCCTTCGCAAGGCGATCGACGCGTACAACACGATCGCGGATGTCGACATCTCGCAGAATCCGGGGCTGACCGCGACGCTCTACAATGTCGGCGGACCGGAGGCCCGCGCCTATGCGCTGAAGGCAGAGAACCAGCGTCGCATGAACGAGGGCCTCGAACCTAAGCTTCCGGAAGAGAATTATTACGGCTGGCTGGTCAACGACCGGATTGCCGACCTCAAAGCGCTTTTCTGATCAGTCTCCACGCCGTGGCGGGCGCTGTACGATCGCGATCAGCTGGTCCAGCTCGGACGGGGTGAGCTGCGCGATCCGCCCGGCGAGCAGGTTCGCGAGCTCGGTAGCACGCGGCGACAGTCCCGACGTGTCGATGACGGCGCGCGGATCCGACGTCTCGGCAAGCCGCAGGAGTTCCTCGGCGTCGTCCCAGATGATGTTGAAATAGCCGATGATCTTCTGCAGCATCGCCCAGGTCGGACGGCCGCGGCGGCCGTGTTCCAAGGCCGAGAGATAGGCCGGGCTGACGCCGAGAGCCGCCGCCATCTCCTTTTGCGAGACGCCGCGTGCCTTGCGCAGGTCGCGCACCTTTGCGCCGAACGGCGTCATGGGCCTGTCTCGTGCGGCAAGCGCCGCAGCCTGACATAGAGCGCGCCCTCGCCGCCATGGTTGCGCGCCGCGTCTTCGTAGCCGCTTACCAGATCGCGGAACGGCGGGGTGGCAAACCAGCCCGGGACGGAGCGCCTTAGCACACCGTCGCTCGCAAGCGAGCGCCCCTTGCCGGTGATCACCAGAACGTAGCGGATTCCGGACCCATGCGCCCGGCGAAGAAAGGAGAGGAGCAGGCTATGGGCTTCGTCCTGCCGCAGCCCGTGTAGATCTACCCGAGCCTCGATCGGCAGCCTGCCCTTTGAAATTTTCTTCTGGGTCAGGCGGTCGAGGTGATGAACCTGCAGGCGTTGCGGCTGGATCGGCTTCGGTTGCGCGGGCGGCGGCGGGCTCTGCGGCGCGGGCTTGGCGGGCGGCTCTTCCGGGCGTGGCGGATCGGCTTCGACGCCGGCCTTTCCCTTCAGTGGACGCGCCGTACGCGCAACCAGGTTCCACAGGATCCGTTCTTCCTCCGTCAGGTCACGGACACGGGATCGGCTCATGGCGCGTGTCCCGCGGCCAGCGAAGCAGGGATGAGCGCGTAGAAATCGGCCGCGCTCTTCACCACCCCGGCGATCTCGCCCGCCGCATCTCCGCAACCCGCGAACAGGTCGCCGCGCGCAGCACCGACGATCGCGGAGCCGGTGTCCTGTGCGATCATCAGCCGGCGGAAAGGGATTCCCCCGAAAGCTGTCAGTTCGGGCGCGACGATGAAGAACGGCGTGCCGAACGTGTGCAGCAGCCGGTCCACGGCGACCGAGCGGCCCGGCGTCAGCGGCACCTTGGCGGCGGCCACCGGACCGAGCGCCGGATCGTCGACCGCGGCCTCGCGGAAGAAGATAAATGATCGATTCTGCCAGAGGATTTCGTCGACCCGCTCGGGATGGGCCCGGAACCAGGCGCGGATCGACTGCATGGTTACGTCTGAAAGGGGTATTTCTCCGAGGTCGGCGAGGATGCGGCCCGGCCCGCTGAAGCGCTGGCCGCTCTTGGCCGCATAGGTCACGCGCCGGACGGAGCCGTCCGGCATGCGCAGCCGCGCAGCCCCCTGGACATGGATGAAGAAGACGTCGACCGGATCTACCAGCCAGGCAAATTCGAGGCCGCCACCGGCCAGCGCCCCACGTTCGATCTCGCCCCGGTCGAAATACTCGACAATGCCGTTGGGCGTCCCGCGGCCGAAAGCGAGATAGGGGTCCAGGCACTCCGGACGGGTGCCATCGTCGATGTCGATGAGATCCGCGGGGCGGGCATAGAGCGGGAAGCGGAACTTTTCGGTCCGGACGGGTGAAGCGTCGGCCTCAGGCTCATAGAAGCCGGTCACGAAGCCGTAGTCGGCTCCGCCCGAAGGGGTAACGAGGCACGGTGTGAAATGTCGCTCGAAGAAGGAGCGTGACGCCGAACCGTCTAACCACGCAGAGGCGCGTGCTTCGGCGCAGGCCAGGTCGAACGCGGCGCAATCCACGCCGAGGCTGCCGGTTCGATAGGGTTTCTCGAGGACACGGAATGCCGAGCGCCGGAAGGCTTCGAATGCGAGCCTGTGATCGTCCTCACGCCAGCCGGGGAGAGCGTCGAAGGAAACCGGGCGGAACGCCGAGGACAGGAGCATCGGCCATCTCCGCCGGAACGATCAGTCTTCGGCTTCGGTCGCGACCAGCTTCCAGTTCGGGTCCCGGGATTTCGTGTCGCGGGCAAAGGTCCACACGTCCTTGACCTCGGCGACGGTCTCGGGATCGCCGTCGATCACCTCGCCAGCATTGTTGCGCGTCGCGGAGATGAGCTCGCTGACGATGCGCAGCGTGACATGGGCCTCGCTGCCCTTCATCTCGGCGCCGACAATTTCCGCCTTGTCGATACCCACGAAAGACGACTGGATCTTCTCGTTGCGCTGTTCGCGCTCGGCGATCGCCTGGACGAAGCCGTCATAAACCTCGCGGGAAAGAAGGTTCTTGAGCGTCTTCCGGTCGCCGTCGGCATAGGCCATGACGATCATCTCGTACGCCATCTTCGCGCCATCGACGAAGGTCGCCGGTTCAAACGTCTGATCGACGTCCTTGATCGCGCGCATGCCCTTGTTCAGGTCGGTGCCGGGTGCCGCGGCCTTGTCGATCGAGGCGTAGCTTACTTCCGCCGTTTCGGAACCCTTGCGGCGCGGCAGCGAGACGACATTGTCCTGCGCGGCCGGCTCGGCCTCGCGCTTGGCGCGCCCGGCGGTATAGGGATCAAAGGGCGGGCGCTCGCTGCCTGTGCGGCGACCGAGCACGTTGCGCAGCTGGATGAAGATAACCACCGCCGCGACCAGGAAGATGATCGTACCCAAATCGAAAAATTCCATATTCTTCCGCCAGACGACTGAACTATGGCCACGAACGCGAAGGGATCATTATCGACCGCTTGGCAAGCCGATACAATGCTCGACGTTTGCATATAGAGTGGCAACCGCAATCATTCAAATCCCGCAGTCGCGTTCCTATGTTAGTAAAGCCGCATTCCGCGGCCTTAGTCTCGGAATCCCATGACCAGAACGATCCTCGGTATCTTCTTCCTTCTCCTGCCCCTGCTGGAGATCGCGGGATTCGTTGTCGTCGGCAGCCGCATCGGCGCCCTTGCAACTGTCGGCCTGGTGATCGCCTCGGCTGTTCTCGGCGCATTGCTTCTTCGGATCCAAGGCATCGGAGCACTGCGACGCGCGCAGATCCAGGCCCAGGCCGGCGGCGCACCGGACCGCGAGATCGTGCATGGCGCGATGATCGTGCTGGCGGGACTGCTGCTCATCATCCCGGGCTTCATCACCGACATAATCGGCCTGCTGCTCTTCCTGCCGCCGGTGCGCGACATTGCCTGGAATGCGATCCGCTCGCGCATCGTCGTGGTCGGCACTGGATTCGGCATGCGCGGCGGGCAGGCCAGGCGGGAGACGAAGGTGATCGATCTCGATGAGCAGGACTATCGCGAGATCGACGGCAAGGGCTCGTCTCCCTGGCGACGCCCGGACGCCGAGTAGACCTCGGCAATCCGGCTCCCAAACTTGCTATGCGGGGTCGGGCATGCTAGCGAACGCCCCGATTTGAAACGGGCCGCGACGAGCCCACCGACCAAGGAACGGGATCAATGGCAGAGAACGAGACCGGCGCAAAGGCCGGCAACGGCGCGCAGCCTTCGCTCAATGTGCTGGCGCAGTATGTCAAGGACCTGTCCTTCGAGAGCCCGAACGCCCCGAATTCGCTGCGTGCGCGCGAAACGGCTCCCGGCATCAACATCAATGTCAATGTCAACGCGAACCCGCTTACCGACACCGAGTTCGACGTCAACCTGACCATCTCGGCGAAGGCCGGAGCGGACAAGGACGTGCTTTTCAACGTCGAGCTTGTCTATGGCGGCGTCTTCCGCATCAGCGGGTTCCCGAAGGAACACACGCTGCCGATCCTCTTCGTCGAATGCCCGCGGCTCCTGTTCCCGTTCGCCCGGCAGATCATCGCCGAGGCGACGCGCAACGGCGGCTTCCCGCCGCTGATGATCGACCCGATCGACTTCGCGCAGATGTTCCAGGCCCGCATGGCCGAGGAGCAGGCCCGCGGCAAGGTGCAGATGTCGAGCTGATCAGGCTTCCGCCTCGGAAAGAGGCTGGAATTCCGGCTTCTGCCAGATCGCCTTTTCTCCAAGCGACGCCACGAGTCCGGCATGGGCTTCCCGCTCTTGCGCGGTGAGTCGCGGCGGCAGGGGTTCCAGGCGTGGCGCCAGAACGACCTGCACCTCGACATCCTCCCTGCGGTTTGCCGAGGTTTCGGCAACCGACAGGCCAAAGGTCGCCTGCTTGCCGCCGATAAGCTCGATATAGACCTCGGCCAGAAGACCGGAGTCGAGGAGTGCGCCGTGGCGGGTGCGGTGACTGTTGTCGACGCCATAGCGCCGGCAAAGCGCATCGAGCGAATTCGGCCCCATCGGATGCTTGCGGCGCGCAATGGCCAGCGTATCGACGACGCGCGACTGTTCGATCGGCGGCCGGCCGTAGCGGGCGAATTCCGCGTTGAGGAAGCCGATGTCGAAGCCCGCATTGTGGGCGACGAGCGTGGCGCCATCGATAAAGGCGCAGAAATCGTCGATGATCCCACCGAAAACCGGCTTGCCGGCGAGGTCGGCCATGGAGATTCCATGGACCGCCTGGGCTTCCGGATCGATCGGCCGGCCGTCAGGATTGATGTAGACGTGAAAGGTGCGGCCGGTCGGGAAGCGGTTGACCAGTTCGATCGCGCCGATCTCGATCACGCGCTCGATGCGCGAATCAAGGCCCGTGGTTTCCGTATCGAAAACGATTTCGCGCATCGAATCACTCCTTGATCGAGGATGCGGCAGCGCGACGCGGGCAACAAGTCCCGGCCCCGACGTCGTCAACACATCCCGACATCAGCTGTCAGGGCCTGGATGATCTGCTCGACCGAGCGCCTGGCGGCTTCCATGCCGGCTCCAGTATCCACGACGAAATCGGCCAGCCGCCGCTTTTCGGTATCCGGTACCTGCCGGGCGAGGATCGCCTCGAACTTCTCGGGCGTCATTCCCGGCCTGGCGAGGACGCGTTTGCGCTGGATGTCCGCCGGCGCGGAGACGACGACGACCTTGTCGACGCGATCACGGCCGCCCGTCTCGAACAGGAGCGGAATGTCGAGAACGGCGAGTTTCGCGCCCGTCGCCCGGTTGCGCGCCAGAAATGCATCGGCGTCGGCTCGCACGAGCGGATGCACGATCGTCTCGAGTTTTCGGATGGCCTCCGAATTGCCGATCACGCGCTGGCCGAGGAGATTGCGATCGATTCGGCCGTCGACGGTCACGCCCGGGAAGGCGGTCTCGACCAGCGGCACGGCCGCGCCCGAATAGAGGCGGTGAACCGCCTCGTCGGAATCGTGCACCGGAACGCCGGCCTCGGCGAACATCTTCGCGGTGGTCGACTTGCCCATGCCGATGGAGCCGGTGAGGCCGATGACGATCATCGGTGTGCGTCCAGATCTGCGATGACGAGATTGCGCAGGTCCTCGGTGACGGTCGGGCGCCTGCCGAACCAGCGCTCGAAACCGGGCACCGCCTGGTGGAGAAGCATGCCGAGCCCGTCGACCGTCTCCAGACCGCGCGCGGCGGCGGCTTTGAGCAGCGGGGTGCGCAGGGGCACGTAGACGATGTCGGTGACGAGCGCGTGGTCTGGCAGCCTGGCGACATCGGCGGCAAGCGATCCCTCGCCGTCCATCCCGAGCGACGTGGTGTTGACCAGAAGGTCCGCGGAAGGCAGCAGGCGATCGGTGGCGTCAATGCCGTGCGCGACCACCTTGCCGCCGAACAGGCCGGCGAGTTCCTGTGCGCGGGCGGGCGTCCGATTGACGATCTCCACCCTGCGGTAGCCGGCATCAAGGATCGCGTGGATCACGGCCCGCGCCGCACCGCCGGCGCCGAGGACGAGCGCGGTGTCGCGGCCGCGCCAGGAGGGCACGAACTGATCGAGATTGGCGGCGAAGCCGATCGCGTCGGTATTGCCGCCGCAGACCCTGCCGTCCTCGATCCAGAGCGTGTTGACCGCGCCGACCGCCTCAGCCTCCGTGTCGCGACGCTCGACGGTTTCGAAGGCGGCCTCCTTGTGCGGGATCGTGACATTGCCGCCGGCGAACCCGCTGCGCGGCAGGTTCGAGATGAAGGAGCGGATGTCGGCCGGATCGATGTCGATGCGCTCATAGCTGCCGGAGATCCCAAGCGTCGAGAGCCAATGACCGTGGATCAGGGGCGAACGCGAATGGGCGACCGGGTGGCCGCAGACAAAGGCGCGGATGTCAGCCATCGATCGCTCCAAGGCGGCGAAGCTCGGCGACAAGCGGAAGCAGCGGCATGCCGACGATCGTGAAATGATCTCCTTCGATCGAGTCGAAGAGCCGGATGCCTTCACCCTCGATCTGATAGACGCCGACGCTGCGCAGGACCTGATCGCCGACGCGCGACAGATAGCGCCCGATATAGGCCGGATCGAGCGTTCGCATCGTCATCCTGGCAACCGAGACATGTCCCCAGAGCGCCTTGCCGTCGCGCGCAAGAACGACTGCGCTGTTCAAATGGTGCGTCTTGCCCGAGAGCTTGAGCAGGCGCCGCCTGGCTTCCTCCATATTGGATGCCTTGTGGAGTACCTCATCTCGAAGAGAAAGTGTCTGATCGGAACCGATCACCAGCGCTCCCGGGAAACGTCCGCTCACCTCCTCGGCCTTCGCCTCGGCGAGAATCCAGGCGAGGTTCTCGGGCGAAATCGCGGCGTCGCCGACCGCTTCCTCTACGGCGCGCTCATCGATCCGAGATGGATTCGCCTCCGTTTCGATTCCCGCATTGCGCAGCATCGCGAGGCGGAACGGGCTTGCGGAGGCAAGGATGATCCGGGTTGTCATGGGCGAACCGGTTAGCGCGTCCGGCCCCGTAGCGCAACGATGGCGGCGGCGGTCTCCTCGATCGAGCGTCGGCTGACATCGATCATCGGCCAGTTGTGCCGCGAACAGATCTGCCTTGCATAGGACAGCTCCTCGGAGATCGTGCTTCTGTCGACATAGGTCTGGGCGTCGAAGCCGGTCGTCGTGCCGAGCAGCCTGTTCTGCCGGACGTGGGAGATGCGCTCGGCCGTCGCGATGAGGCCGACGATCAATGGCCGCTTCGCGGTCAAGAGGCTATCCGGGATCGGAACTCCGAGGACGATCGGGATGTTGGCCGTCTTGATGCCGCGATTCGCCAGATAGATGCTGGTCGGCGTCTTCGACGTGCGCGAAATGCCGATCAGTACGACATCGGCTTCCTCAATGTCGGTAGGGAGTTGGCCGTCATCATGGTCCATGGTGAAGTTGAGGGCATCGATGCGACGAAAATATTCTGCATCGAGCACATGCTGAGCGCCGACCCGGCGGCCGGCGGGCGCTCCGAGATAGGACTGGAAGACCGTCAGCACCGGCTCCAGAACGGAGACGCAGGGAAGACCCATCGTCGCGCATTTCTGATCGATGATAGCGGCCAGCTCCTTGTCCACGACCGTGTAGAGAACGATCCCTGGTTCGGCGTCGATTTCCTCGATCACCTTGGCCAACTGCTTCTCGGTACGGATCAGCGGATAGATGTGCTCGATCGCCCGGGTATCCTTGTACTGGGCTGACGCCGCGCGGCCCGCGGCCAGGAGTGTCTCGCCGGTCGCGTCCGAGATCAGGTGCAGATGGAAGAAACTTTGCGGTTTGCTCACAGCCCGGATCGGCCCCTGTTGAAGAGTGTGGACAAGCGGGACAAATTGGATCCGCCGGCGGCACGGACTGTATCAGATGGCCCTTTGTCCACAATGCACAGGCCTGCGGGTCATTTGCCCCGGGCCTGTGGATGAATCGGCTCCGGAACGGTAAGCCGCTGGCCGTCCACAGCTCGCCATTTGCCTCTGTCGCAGTCAACTCTCTGATTTAGAAAAGAGAATCGGAAGATCCAGCCGACTTATGCACTTCTCGATACATCTGGACATGTGAGGGCCGGACGGCCTATTCGTCAACGGATTGGGGATGACCGACAATCCCCGTTAGAGACAGACTCTAAGAATCAAAAGAAGATTCGAAGATTCATTTCTTTATTGGGAAAGAGGCCTGATGGCTCAGCCGAGCACACCGAAGAGGGTCGTCGCCGAGGTGCTGCGGGGCGAGACGGCGTTTCCGCCCCCGGTCTGGCTGATGCGGCAGGCGGGACGCTACCTTCCGGAGTATCGCGAGCTGCGAAAGAGAGCCGGGAGCTTTCTCGATCTCTGCTACAATCCGGACTACGCGGTGGAAGTGAGCCTTCAGCCGATCCGCCGCTTCGGCTTCGATGCATCGATCCTGTTCTCTGATATCCTGGTCGTGCCGCATGCGCTGGGACGCGACCTGCGCTTCGAGGAGGGCCGCGGACCGCTGATGACGCCGATGAATGTCGACGATGTCGCGCGGCTCGACCGGAGCCGGTTCCACGAGACGTTGGAGCCCGTCTACGAGACCGTGAGGCGGCTGCGCGCCGAACTGCCTGCCGAGACGACGCTGCTCGGGTTCTGCGGCGCGCCCTGGACCATTGCGACCTACATGATCGCTGGACATGGCACGCCGGACCAGGCACCGGCGCGGCTCTTCGCGTATCGGCATCCGGAGGCGTTCATTCGGCTTCTCGATACGATCGCAGAGGTCTCAGCCGAATATCTGGTTCGGCAGCTCGATGCCGGGGCGGACGCGGTGCAGATCTTCGATTCCTGGTCGGGCGTGCTGGACGAGCCGTCTTTCGCTTCATTCTGCGTTCGGCCGGTCAGGACGATCGTCGAGCGGGTTCGACAGGCTCGGGCCGACGCGCTGGTCATAGGGTTCCCGAAAGGTGCTGGCAGCCTTTATGACGGCTACCGGCAGGAAACGGGTGTGGACGGGCTCGGGCTCGACTGGTCGGTGCCCATGTCGCAGGCGAAGCGTCTGCAGGCTGCGGGGGCCGTCCAGGGCAATCTTGACCCGATGCGGCTGGTGGCCGGCGGCCGAGCGCTCGAAGAGGGCGTGGGTGCCGTTCTCGAAGGCCTGGGAGGCGGTCCGTTGATCTTCAACCTCGGTCACGGCATCACTCCGGAGACACCAGTCGCGCATGTCGAGGCGATGCTGCGGCAGATCAGGACGGCGCGCTGACATGGCGGGTGATTCGACGGGTTCCGGAACGGTCGCTCTGCGTAGGGCGGCCATAGCGCTCGCGGTCTTCGTCGGGCTGACTGTCCTGCTGCTCGCCGCCGCACCGGACGATCTCTATTTGTGGATCAAGGCGGTGCATGTCATCGCGGTGATCGCGTGGATGGCGGGCATGCTCTATCTGCCGCGGCTCTTCGTCTACCACGTTGATGCCGAGCGCGGTTCGGTGCAATCCGAGACGTTCAAGGTGATGGAGAGGCGCCTCTACAGGGCGATCATCAACCCGTCGATGATCATTGCCTGGGCGGCAGGCCTTTGGCTGGCGTGGAAGGGCTTCGGCTTCATGGGCGGGTGGCTGCACGCCAAGATCGCGCTGGTGGTCGCCATGTCCGGCATGCATGGCTATCTCGGCAGCGCAGTGCGGCGGTTTGCGGAAGATCGCAACCAGAAGCCGGCGCGGCATTGGCGCATCGTCAACGAAGTGCCGACCGTCCTGATGATCGCCATCGTGATCCTGGTGATCGTCAAGCCGTTCTGAGAGGTTCCCGACGGCCCGCGAATTGACGGCTTGCGCTTTGGCAAGCGCGATTGTATGAGAAGGGCCTTCCCTTTCCGCCTCGCGCTCGTGCCATCCCAAGCATATCGACGCGCCGACGGCGTTTCCAAAGCACCGATGCAAGTCCGCGTTTCGTATCCGGACCCCCGAATTCATCCAGAGCCCGCCCCATGCAGGAAATGAAACTCGCAGACTTCAAGAACAAGAAGCCGCCGGAGCTGATTGCTTACGCGGAATCGCTGGAGGTCGAGAACGCCAGCGTCATGCGCAAGCAGGAGCTGATGTTCGCCATCCTGAAGAAGCTCGCGGCGCAGGATATCGAGATCATCGGCGACGGTGTCGTCGAAGTGCTGCAGGACGGGTTCGGTTTCCTGCGTTCGGCGAATGCGAACTATCTGCCCGGACCGGACGATATCTACATTTCCCCCTCGCAGATTCGCCGCTTCTCGCTGAAAACCGGCGATACGGTCGAAGGGCCGATTCGCAGCCCCAAGGAAGGCGAACGCTACTTCGCGCTCCTCAAGGTCAACACGATCAATTTCGACGATCCCGAGAAAATCCGGCACAAGATCCACTTCGACAATCTGACGCCGCTCTATCCGACCTCGCGGCTGAAGATGGAGCTGGAAGTCCCGACGTCGAAGGATATTTCGGCGCGGGTGATCGATCTCGTCGCGCCGCTCGGCAAGGGCCAGCGCGCGCTTATCGTCGCGCAGCCGCGCACCGGCAAGACGGTGCTGTTGCAGAACATCGCGCATTCGATCACGGCGAATCATCCGGAATGCTACCTGATCGTGCTTTTGATCGACGAGCGGCCGGAGGAAGTCACCGACATGCAGCGTTCGGTGAAGGGCGAAGTCGTCTCGTCTACCTTCGACGAGCCTGCGGTTCGTCACGTCCAAGTCGCTGAAATGGTTATTGAAAAGGCAAAGCGCCTGGTCGAGCACGGGCGCGACGTCGTCATTCTGCTCGACTCGATCACCCGCCTCGGCCGTGCCTACAACACCGTGGTGCCGTCATCCGGCAAGGTGCTGACCGGCGGTGTCGATGCGAACGCGCTGCAGCGCCCGAAGCGCTTCTTCGGCGCCGCGCGCAATATCGAAGAGGGCGGGTCGCTGACGATCATCGCGACTGCCCTGATCGATACCGGCAGCCGCATGGACGAGGTCATCTTCGAAGAGTTCAAGGGCACGGGCAACTCCGAGATCGTGCTCGACCGGAAAGTTGCTGACAAGCGCATCTACCCGGCGATGGACATCCTCAAATCAGGCACGCGCAAGGAGGATCTGCTCGTTCCGCGCGCCGACCTGCAGAAGATCTTCGTGCTGCGCCGGATCCTGGCGCCAATGGGCACCACCGATGCGATCGAGTTCCTCATCGACAAGCTCAAGCAGACGAAGACCAATGCCGACTTCTTCGATTCGATGAACACCTGACATCGATTCGGGTCCGGAACATCGGGTCGGTTGACCGGCGGTTCGATTCGGGAACACGATTGGCAGGCCCGTCGGAGCAGTTTGGAAGATCCTGATGCGGTCGACCGAAACGATCTTCGCCCTGTCCACGGGGCATTTGCCGTCGGGCATCGCCATTGTCCGCATGTCGGGTCCGGGCGTCAGACAAGCGCTCGAACAGGTGTCGGGTTCGGTTCCACCTCCGCGCGTCGCCAGATACGGGGCCTTTTCCTTCAAGGGTGAAGTGCTTGACCATGGGGTCGCGCTGTTCTTTCCGAGCCCGGGATCGGCCACGGGAGAGGATTGCGGCGAGTTTCACGTCCATGGAAGCGCTGCGGTCGTCAAAGGCATCACCGCGGCACTCGCTAGCTTAGGTGGCTTCCGCCTGGCGGAACCTGGAGAGTTCTCCCGGAGAGCCTTCCTGAACGGGCGGATGGATCTGACCGCGGTCGAGTCGCTGTCCGACCTTATCGCTGCCGAAACGGACCAGCAGCGGAGACTGGCTTTGTCGGGCGTGTCCGGCAGATTGCGCGATATCTGTCTTGGCTGGCGCTATGAACTGCAGACGCTGCGCGCCAAGGTCGAGGCGGAACTCGATTTCTCGGACCAGGACGATATAGCGCCGGACCTGAACGACGCTCTTCGAGAGGAGACGAGATCGCTGATCGGCAGGATCGAGGCGGTCGCCGCACGGTTCCGCGAAGCCGAGATCGTGCGCGAAGGTTTCCGGGTCGCGATCGTGGGCGCTCCAAATGCCGGAAAATCCAGTCTCCTCAACGCTTTAGCAATGCGCGACGTAGCTATTGTGAGTGAAGAGCCTGGTACGACGCGCGACCTGGTGGAAGTTGCACTGGAGATCGACGGATACAAGGTCATCGTCACCGATACGGCGGGATTACGCGAGGGCGTCGGTATCGCCGAAACAATTGGTATCGAGAGGGCTCGCAGGGCGGCTGATTCAGCGGACCTGGTTATCCTCCTGGAAGACATGTCGAATCCGCGGCCTGTTGATCTTAACGTTAAACGTGAGGTGATCAGGGTTGGGGCGAAGAGCGATATACGGGAAGGGGCCGCTGACAGCTACGACATTGTAGTTTCTTCAATGAGCGGATACGGGATCGCGGATCTGCTCAAGACGATAACGACGCGACTGCACGAGACGCTGCCGGTCGGCGAAGGGCTCATTTCGGTACGGGAACGGCACGTCGGGCATATATTGAGGACGCGAGATGCGTTGCGGCGTATAGGTGAAGCGGTCGAAATGGAGATCGTGGCGGAGGAGTTGCGCGTCGCAGCGGTGGAGATCGGTCGGGTGGTCGGACTCGGCGATACCGAGGATCTCCTCGGGGAAATATTCTCTCGGTTCTGCATCGGAAAATGATTCACGTGAAACACCCGGGACCGAGGGTGGCGAATCGTTTCGGATGTGTTTCACGTGAAACAACCGCGACACGCTTGACATCCGACAGTACCCGGCACAGATGCACGCGCCAGAGGAACCCTCGATGAAACCCTATGATGTCATCGTCATTGGAGGAGGTCATGCCGGCGTGGAAGCCGCTTCGGCGTCGGCGCGCGCCGGCGCGCGCACCGCGCTCGTGACCATCGATGCGACCAAGATCGGCGTAATGTCCTGCAATCCGGCGATCGGCGGGCTCGGGAAAGGCCATCTGGTCCGTGAAATCGACGCACTGGACGGTATCATGGGCCGGGCGGCGGATATGGCCGGAATCCAGTTTCGTCTCCTGAATCGCCGCAAAGGCCCCGCCGTTCGAGGTCCGCGGACCCAGGCCGACCGGAAGCTCTACCGGCAAGCGGTACAGGCGCTCGTTGCCAGCCAACAAAACCTCGATGTGATCGAAGGTGAGGTGGTCGACCTCGACCTGTCCGGCGGCATTGTTCGCTCGGTGACGCTCGCGAATGGCGCCGTGATTCCTTGTGTCGCGCTGGTCTTGACGACCGGCACGTTCCTGCGCGGGCTGATCCATATCGGAGAGCGGCGTTTCGCTGCCGGGCGGATGAATGAACAGGCGGCGGAACGGTTGTCTGGTGCGCTCTCGAGGGCGGGCTTTCGCCTCGGCCGGTTGAAGACGGGGACGCCGCCGCGGCTCGACGGGCGCACGATCGACTGGAGCGTGCTCGAACGCCAGGCGGCGGACGAGGATCCGACGCCCTTTTCACTGATGACGGACAGGATCACGACACCCCAGATCGAGTGCGGCATTACCCGAACCACGCCTCAAACCCACATAATCATTAGGGAAAACCTCCACCGCTCGGCGATGTATTCCGGCTCGATAGAGGGCATAGGCCCGCGCTATTGTCCTTCGATCGAGGACAAGATCGTCAAGTTCGGAGATCGCGACGGTCATCAGATCTTCCTCGAGCCCGAGGGCCTGGATGACGACACGGTCTATCCGAACGGCATTTCGACGTCCCTTCCCGAGGATGTTCAGCACCTGCTGGTCAGGAGCATTCCCGGCCTGGAAAGCGCGAGGATCACGCAGCCGGGCTATGCGATCGAGTACGACCATGTCGATCCGCGGGAGCTGGATCCGACATTCGAGACGCGCCGTATCCGCGGACTGTTCCTGGCGGGGCAGATCAACGGGACGACCGGATACGAGGAAGCGGCGGCTCAGGGAATCCTTGCCGGCGTCAACGCCGCGCGCCGGGCTTGCGGCATGGAGCTCGTGCGGTTCAGCAGGACCGAGGCCTATATCGGCGTGATGGCGGACGATTTGACCAGCCGAGGCGTTTCGGAACCGTACCGGATGTTCACCTCTCGCGCGGAATTCCGCCTGTCGCTCCGAGCGGACAATGCGGACGAGCGGCTGACGCCGAGGGCGATCGAGCTTGGGATCGCGTCGAACGAGCGCATCGAACGCTTTCAGGCGTACGAAAGTGGCCTGAAGCAGGCGAGGGAAATGCTCCACGAGCGGACGATCACGCCCAATGAGGCTCGACGCCAGGGGATCTTACTCAATCTCGACGGCATTCGCCGCAGTGCTTACGATCTTCTGGCCGTCGACGGCGTCGATGTCGTTCGTTTGGCCTCGGTCTGGCCCGAGCTGAGGAGCATCAGCAAGGGAATGGCCGAGGCGATGGAGACCGAAGCGAAGTACTCCGTCTACCTCGACCGTCAACGAGTCGAATCCGAAACGATTCGCTTCGAAGAGGGCCGATCCATTCCCGACGAAATGGACTTTGCCGGAATTCCGGGACTCTCCAACGAGTTGAAGCAAAAATTGGCTCAGCGTCGTCCGCGCAGCGTCGCCGAGGCCCAGCGAATCGAAGGCATGACGCCGGCGGCGATGGCGATCATCATTGCCCGGCTGCGGGTGCAACCGGCACTGCGTGGCGCGGCATGAGCGAGGGTGCCTATCGCGAGTTGTGCAGGATTGCCGGACCCGTTTCACGTGAAACATTTGACGACCTGATGGCGTTCGAGACCGAATTTCGTCGTTGGTCCGCGAAGATAAATCTCTCGGCGCCATCCACCCTCCCCGAGCTCTGGACCCGCCACGTGCTGGATAGCGCGCAGGTTCCGGGCCTTGCCCCGGGGGCGACGCGTTGGCTGGATCTGGGGTCCGGCGGGGGATTTCCCGGGGCGATCATCGCCATACTGATGAAGGAACGATCCGGCTCGCGCGTTGCCCTGGTCGAGAGCAACCGCAAGAAGGCGGCGTTTCTGCAGTCTATCTTGGGACGTCTCGGAGCGCCGGCCACGGTCCATCCGGTTCGGATCGAGGACGCGGTCGGCCTTGTTCCGCAACCTGAAATCGTCACCGCGAGGGCGCTTGCGCCGCTCACCCAACTGATCGGCCTGGCCTCGCCCTGGCTGTTGCGTGGCGCAAAGGGACTTTTCCACAAAGGCCGGGACTACCGGACCGAGATCGCGAATTCGGCTGCCGATTGGCGCTTCGATCTGGTAGAACATCGCAGCGCTGTCGACGCTGAAGGCGTCATTCTCGAAATCTCCAACGTCGAGGCGATCACGCGGTCTCCGGATCGCGCGGACTGAACGAAGCGGCCGGCACCATGCGCATCATCACAGTGGCAAACCAGAAGGGCGGCGTGGGCAAGACCACGACGGCCATCAACCTTGCGACCGCGCTCGCCGCGATCGGCGAGAGGGTGCTCCTGGTCGATCTGGATCCCCAGGGCAATGCGAGCACCGGTCTCGGCATCGACCGGCGCGATCGCAACGTCTCGTCCTACGATGTCCTGACCGGCGAACGGACCATCGACGAAGCGGCGATGGCCACCGCTGTGCCTGGCCTGTCCATCGTCCCCTCCACGCTCGATCTTCTCGGCATCGAGATGGAAATCGCCGCGGCGCCCGATCGCGTGCTGAAATTGCGCAATGCCTTGCGCAAGCACGCGGCCGAAAGCGCGCGCTTTACCTACGTGCTGATCGACTGCCCGCCCTCGCTCAACCTGCTCACGCTCAATTCCATGGCGGCGGCGGATTCCGTGCTGGTTCCACTGCAGTGCGAGTTCTTCGCCCTCGAAGGGTTGAGCCAGCTTCTCGCGACGGTCGAACAGGTGCGCAATTCCATCAATCCCGCGCTCACCATCCAGGGTATCGTCCTGACTATGTATGACGGGCGAAACAACCTTGCGAATCAAGTGGTTGCAGACGTTCGCGCGCATATGGGTGAGAAGGTCTACGAGACGGTAATACCTCGCAATGTGCGGGTCTCCGAAGCACCTTCCTACGGCAAGCCGGCGATCCTGTACGATCTCAAATGCTCGGGCAGCCAGGCCTACCTTCAGCTTGCCTCGGAAGTGATCCGACGCGAGCGGCGGCTTCGGGCAGCGTGACGATTCGCAGCCGAAATGTCTGATGAGTGGACGACGTCGATGAGTGAAGACACTTCCAGAAACCGTCTCGGCCGCGGGCTCGCGGCCCTGATCGGAGACATCGACCGGCCTGTGCCGTCGCAGATGGCGGTCCCCAACCCGGATCGCACGGTTCCGGTCGAGTTCATCTCGCCCAATCCGCGCAACCCGCGCCGGACATTCGCCGACGCCGAGCTGGAAGATCTGGCTAACTCGCTGAAGCAGCACGGAATCGTGCAGCCGGTGGTCGTGCGTCCCTCGAAATCGGCCCCGGGCCGCTACGAGATCATCGCCGGCGAGCGGCGCTGGCGGGCGGCGCAACGTGCGGGCTTGCCAAATATTCCCGTCATCGTGCGGGATGTCGACGACCGCATGGCGCTCGAGCTCGCCATCGTCGAGAACGTGCAGCGCGCCGACCTCAACCCCGTGGAGGAAGCGCTCGGCTATCAGCAGCTGGTGGACGAGCACGACTACGCCCAGACCGATCTCGCGCAGATCATCGGCAAGAGCCGCAGCCACGTCGCCAATACGCTGCGGCTGCTCAAGCTTCCGCAGGACATCCGCGACATGCTCGTCGACGGTTCCCTGTCGGCCGGGCATGCACGCACGCTGGTGACGGCCGAGAATCCGACCGCGCTGGCGCAGAAGATCATCAGGGATGGGCTCTCCGTCCGCCAAGCCGAAGCGCTGGCACAGAAAGGCCTCGACAAATCGCCCGGGGCGGCCACGAAACGGGTCGAGGAGGAAAAGGACCCCGACACACGGGCGCTGGAGCAATTGCTGTCCGGCGTGACCGGATTGAAGGTCTCGGTCAATCACCGCGACAAGGGTGGCGACGTCCGGATCGCCTACAAGACGCTGGAACAGCTCGACGATCTCTGCCGCCGCCTGCAGCGCTGAACTGCAAGCGCCTGATATTTAACGCTTATCTGCCGCGTCGGCGGGATCTGAGGCTCTCGACCGCGATGGCCATCAACGTCTCGCGAACAATCGCTCCCGCAAGTTCGGGTCGGTGCCGCGTTGCAAGGATGCTCTCCTGCAGCCGTGTCAGGGCGCGCGCGATCGAAGCGCCGTTCCATGTTCCGAGCGCGCTCTCGACGAGCTTGCGCCGCGAGAAGAAGACTGGCGGTCGGGCGCCGGCGACTGCGGCGGCCGGCTGGGCGCCGCCGATATCGACATTACGGCGCAGGATCTCCAGACCCTGGAACTGCCGCATCGCTGCGCCCAGGATCGCCTGCGCATGCGTGCCGCTCTCCTGCGAACGGCGCAAAGCGAGGTCGAGCTCCGCGAGCGAGCCGACCAGGGCGGCGTCAATCGCCTGATCGACCGACGAGGCGGAGACGTCGCCCGACGAGGCGATGACGTCGTCGAGGTCGACGACGGGCTTCTCCCCGCAATAGAGGATCAGCTTCTCGATCTCCCCACGCGTGGCTAATCGATCGCCGCCTAAGCGCCGGCGGAGCGCGTGGCGCGCGTCGGCGGCCATGGTCTTGCCGGCCCGCGCCAGTTCGGAATCGATGACGCCGTCGAGCGAGCGCTCCTCGTCGACATAGCAAGGCAGCGCCATTGCGGCGTCGGCGCGTTCGACCATATCGCGGAGCGGCGCCGCTTTCTTCAGGTCTCCCGCCTCAATCAACGTGATCGCATCGCGCGATGGCTTGTCGAGCAGATCCTTGAGGGCATCGGAAAAGCCCTTGTGGGTGCCCGCATTGCGGATCCAGATCAGCCGCTCGCCGCCGAACATCGAAACCATCCGCGCCTCGTCGATCAGGCGGCCCGGGTCCTGTTCCAGGTCGGACGCATCGTAGCGGATGACGGAAAACGCGTCGTCGAGCGGCAGTCCGGTCCGTTTCGCGAACGCGGCGGCACGTTCCGATACCAGGCCGCGGTCGGGACCATAGATCAGCACGACCCGCACCGCCGGGTCCGGACGTGCGATCCAGCCTTCGACCTCATGTGCCTTCTTCTGCGACATGCGTCCGGGTTAGCGAGCGGCGGCGGACGACGCAACCCAAAACCGGCGTCGCCTGCCGAACGCCGCCGCGCAAAATGCGCGGCGGCTTTGCCTGTTGTCAGGTTCTAAGCACTCGATAGATCGCCGGTATCACCAGCACCGTCAGCAAGGTCGAGGAGGCGAGACCGAAGAGCAGTGAGATCGCCAGCCCCTGGAAGATCGGGTCGGTGAGGATCACGGCCGCGCCGATCATCGCCGCCAGGGCGGTCAGCAGGATCGGCTTGAAGCGGATCGAACCCGCCTCGATCAGGATCTCCGTCAGAGCGCGGTGACGCATCCGGGTGCCGGGCGCGACTTCGTGCGCCTCTACCTCCGGAACGACGATCGACATGCTTGTCTCGACGACATCCTCCTCGCCGTCGTAGGGAACCTCGCGAGGCGCGTGACGGATGAAGTCGACCAGCAGGATCGAGTTGCGCACGATGATGCCCGCGAGTGCGATGAAGCCGATCATCGACGTTGCCGAGAACGGCGCACCGAACAGCCAGTGGCCGCCCAGGATGCCGATGAAGGTCAGCGGGATCGGCGTCAGGATGACCAGCGGCACCTTGAACGATCCGAACTGCGCCACGACGAGGATATAGATTCCGAGCAGGGCGATCATGAAGGCCGCGCCCATGTCGCGGAAGGTCACCCAGGTGACTTCCCATTCGCCGTCCCACAGAAGGGTCGAGGCGCGATCGTCCTGAGGCTGGCCGTGAAGCGAGATTTCCGGCTTCGGCAGGCCCGTCCAGTCCTGGGCGTCGATGGCCTCCTGCACGGCCAGCATGCCGTAAAGCGGGGCCTCGAAGTCGCCAGCGAGTTCTGCCGTGACCATTTCGGCCGGCCGGCCATTGTGGCGGAAGACCGGATAGGAGGCGCGTTCTTCCTCGATCTTCACCACGTCGCCGAGCTCTACCACGCCGCGATCGCCGGGCAGGAGATTGGCCGGGATCGGCGTCGTCAGGAAGTCCTCCGAGACGCGCCGTTCGCCCTTCGGACGTTCGAGCCGGATCGGCGTCGGCTGGCGACCCTCGCCGCGATGCGAGTAGCCAATGGTCTGGCCGCCATTGAGAATCTCCAGCGTGTCGAACACATCGCCTTCCTGCACCTTGAAGAAGTCGAGGTCGTCGGAGGATATGCGTGCCCGCAGCCTCCGCGCGGCGACGCCGTAGGAGTTGTCGACATCGACGATGTAGGGCACCGACCGGAACGCAGCCTCGACCTTTTCGGCAACAGCGCGCCGCGTCGCAGCGTTCTCGCCATAGATCTCGGCGAGCAGCGTCGCCATGACCGGGGGACCGGGCGGCGGCTCGACGACCTTCAGGCTGGTGCCCTCGGGAACGGGAATAGCCTTGATGCGCTGGCGGATGTCGAGCGCGATCTCGTGACTTGAGCGCGCACGCTCGCCCTTGGGCAGGAGGTTCAGCGCGACGTCGCCCATATACGGGTCCGACCGGTAGTAGGAGTGCCGGACAAGGCCGTTGAAGTTGAAGGGCGCGGCGGTGCCGGCGTGGGTCTGCACCGAGCGGACCTCCTCCAGCTGGGTGACGACCTGGGCGACGGCTTGCGCTACCGCATCGGTCGCTTCGACGGACGAGCCTTCCGGCAGGTCGATCGTCACCGACAGTTCCGACTTGTTGTCGAAGGGAAGCAGTTTGACCGTCACGTCCTTGGTGTAGAACAGCGTCAGCGAGCCCAGCGTCAGGACGCCAATCACCAGCAGGAAGACCCAGCTCGAGGCCTTGGAGGCGAGGATGGGCCGCGCCACCGCCGCATAGGCCTTGCCGAGAATGCCGCCATGACTGTGGTCGTCGTGGTGTGCAACGGGCGCCTTGCCGGCGACCTTGAGCATGAGCCAGGGCGTGACCATGACCGCGACGAAAAAGGAGAAGATCATCGCCGCCGACGCATTGGCAGGGATCGGGCTCATGTAGGGGCCCATCATGCCGGAGACGAAGAGCATCGGCAGAAGCGCAGCGACCACCGTCAGCGTCGCGACGATCGTCGGGTTGCCGACCTCGGCAACGGCGGCGATAGCCGCTTCCTTGCGGCTGCGCCCGCCCGCCATTCCCCAGTGCCGTGCGATGTTCTCGATGACGACAATGGCGTCGTCAACCAGGATACCGATGGAGAAGATCAGCGCGAAGAGCGAGACGCGGTTGAGCGTGTAGCCCATCGTCCAAGAGGCGAAGAGAGTGAGCAGGATAGTCACCGGGATGACCACCGCCACGACGACCGCTTCGCGGCGGCCGATGGCCAGCCAGACGAGCGCGATGATCGAGACGGTCGCCAGACCGAGGTGATAGAGAAGTTCGTTGGCCTTTTCGTTGGCGGTCTCGCCATAGTCGCGCGTGACTTCGATCGAGATCTCGCCGGGAATCAGAGTCCCTTCGAGTTCGTGCACCCGATGCAGGATCTGCTCCGCGACGGTCACGGCATTGGATCCGGCGCGCTTGGCGACGGCCAGCGTCACGGCGGGAAGGCGCGCCGTTCCGGCCTCGCTCTTCGTCACGGTCGAGACGAGCATGTTGTCCGGTTCCGTCACGAACTCCACCGTCGCGACATCGCGGACATAGACGGGGCGGCCGTCGCGGGTGGTGAGCACGAGATTGCCGATGCTTTCCGGCGTCTTCAGCGTTTCGCCGGCGACGAGCATGACCTGTTCGCCCTGATCCCTGACGTTCCCTGTCGGGAAGGCGCGGTTCGCCCCCTGCACCTTGCCTGCGAGCTGCTGCAGGGTGACGCCATAGAGTGCCAGCCTCGCCGGATCCGGCGCGATGCGGATGCGCTCTGCCGTCTCGCCGACGAGGTAGGTGAGCCCGACATTGTCGATCTTGGCGAGTTCGGTCCGCAATTCCCGCGCGATGCGGGTGAGCGCATTGGCGTCGACGGCGGCGGCGGCGTCAGGCTTCGGTGTCAAGGTCAGCGACACGATCGCGACATCGTCGATACCGCGGCCGACAATCATGGGTTCTGGAATGCCCACGGGAATGCGATCGAGATTGGCGCGAACCTTGTCATGGACGCGCAGCACCGCGGCGTCGGCAGACGTGCCGACCAGGAAGCGCGCGGTCACCAGCACGCCGTCGTCCTGCGTCTGCGAGTAAACATGCTCGACGCCGTCGATGCCCTTGACGATCGTCTCGAGGGGTTCGGCGATCAGCTTGACCGCGTCCTCGGCCTTGAGCCCGTCGGCGCGGACGCGGATATCGACCATCGGCACCGAGATCTGCGGCTCTTCCTCGCGCGGCAAGGAGATAAGCGCGACTAGGCCGAAGGCAAAGGCAGCGATGAGGAAGAGCGGCGTCAGCGGCGAGGTGATGAAGGCGCGCGTCAACGCGCCAGCGATGCCGTCGGCGGCTTTCTTTTCGTCGTTGGCGGGGACGCTCATGGGAAAACCACCTGCTCGCCGGCGGCGATGCCGGTCATTACCTCGACCATCGCAACACCGTCCCTGTCGATCCGTTCGCCGATGACGACGGCGCGCTCGACCTCGCCCGCACTGGTGCCGACACGGACGAAGTCGATGCCGAAGCGGTTTGTCAGGGCAGCGGCCGGAACGAGGAGCGCCTTCCGTTCGCCGACCGGCAGTTCGACCAGGACGCGCGCGTCGACGAAGGCCGTGTCGAGATCCGCGACCTCGACATCGGCGATCACGCGGCCGTTTTCGATCTGCGGATAGATCTTGGCGAGCTGACCGGACATCTCGCCGCCGTCGGTCGTGACGCGGATCGACGCGCCCTCCTTTAGGCCGCCGGCATGCCGTTCCGGAACGGCGAGCCGCAGAAAGAAGCCACCACCGCCGACCGTCGCCACCGCCTCGCCGGCCATGACCACGCCGTTGCGGGTGACGGGGGTTGTCAGGACGCGTCCGGCGGCGGGCGCGAGAACGTCGCCTTCCGCCTCCTGCTGTACGATTACCGATTTCTGCGCCTCGGTCGCCGCGATCTGGTTGCGGGTGACGTCGACATCGGTCCTGAGCTGGTCGAGGCGCTGGGCCGTGACGACGCCCTTGTCGACCAGCGTCTGCCCGCGCGCCAGCTCCGCCTCGGCCCGCGCGAGCTGGGCGGCGAGCGATGCGAGTTGCGCATCGACCGCTGCGACCTGGAAGGCGAGCTTGTCGTCCCGGATCACAGCAATCTTCTGACCCTGCGTCACCAGATCGCCCTCGGTCACGAGCAGCTCCACGACTGTTCCGCCGATGCGCGCGCGCGCCGGGACGAGGTCCCGCGCCTCAATGCGGCCGTAGACGGACTTCCACTCCGTGGTCGAAGTGGGTGTCACCTCGAAGGTCCCGGCAAGGGCGGAGGTCGCGGCAAGCGCGGCGGCAAGGGCGATGAGGGTGCGCATGGCGGTTCTTTCTCAGAAAGCGCAGCCCGGCCGGATGCCGAGCTTCTTGAAGACGAAGGCCGCCGGACAAGCCCCGGTGACGGCCGACTGCAACAGGTTCAGGCCGATGAAGACCGTGAACCAGACGAAGAGCGGCGAGACCCAGACTGTCAGCGCCACGGAGGCCAGCACCATGATGCCGGCGAATGCGAGAATGGTTCTGTCGAGAGTCATCACAATATCCTTTCATATGATGATGTGTTCATGTATAAACATATCCGACAGAACGCAAGAGCGAATGATGCGGTTCGGAAATTTGATAGCGCGGCTGCGGCCAGCCCGCGTTGCCCTGGATCAAATCCAGGCGCGGGAAGCGGCAAGGCGTATTGACGCGACCGGCCACACGACCGACATCAAGGAAAGGCTGATCAGATGATGATGTCGCAGATGATGACGATCGACACCGACAAGCTCGATGCCAATGCGCGCGACGCCGCGGGCCTGCTCTCGGCCATGGCCAACGAGAACCGGCTGCGCATCCTGTGCCGCCTGCTCGAAGGCGAGGTCAGCGTCAACGAACTTGCCGACCGCGTCGGCATGAACCAGTCGGCGCTGTCGCAGCAGCTTTCGAAGCTGCGTGCGCTGAGGCTCGTCGACACGCGCCGCGACGCGCGCCAGATCTACTACCACCTGGCCTCGCCCGAGGTGCGCCGGGTTCTGGAAACGCTCTACGGCATCTATTGCGAGCCGGGCGCACTTGATGCGGCGTGACGGCGGTTCTGCGTCGTGGTCGAAGTTCGATGCTGCGGCCGGCAGGATGCCGTCGAGCAGACGTTCAATGCTGCAATTTCCAATTGGCGATCGGCGCAACGAGATCGATGTCCATCCGGCAAAGGCCCATGTCCTTCAATTGACGATCCGACATCCTATGGAGCGATTTCCGTGCATGCCACGTTTGCACCGCAGATTGCCGACGAGCGCGGAGCACCGAGAAAAGAGAGATGATGCGCTGGGCAAATTGGTGCTCAGCAAATGGCTGGGGCGCCTCGTGAGATTGCGCGACAGGTGATTGCGTCGCAAATGCGGGGGCTCCAATCGTTTCGGGTCGTCCAGCAGGACGATGGTTCGCCATCGGATGCGCTGGCTGGATCGCGTCTCCGGCGGTGTGAAGTCCAAGCTGCCAAAGCCGCAGTGGAAAGCGCCGCCTTTCCAGGTGCTGGATCGCGAATCCTGCTTCCGCGATAAGCTGCGTCGGATCGCGCGTCAGGTGACATCCTCCGGCGAGCCTAGTCCACAATCCGTCAAGCCTGTGCTGCAGCCTGCTCAGCAGCTGCGTCTCCGCGCGACCATGCTCGATGAACAGCAGATGACCGCCGGGTTTCAGGACGCGGCGGATCTCGGCCAGAGCAGCCTTTGGATCCGGTATGGTGCATAGCGAGTAGGTGACGACGACGGTGTCGGCCATCCCATCGGACAGAGGCAGACTCTCGGCGTAGGCTTCGACGATTTCGAGTTCGACATCAGTGGCTTGACGCATAGCCAGCCGGAGCATGTCAGGATCCGGCTCTACCGCAATGAGGCGCTGCGTCCTTGCAGGATCGTAGAACGGAAGATTGAGGCCCGATCCGAAGCCGACCTCAACGACGATACCGCACGCCTGGGACACGACCTTCGCCCGCATCTCCGCAAACGCTGCCATGGAGCATCCTGTATGCACGAAGCGGGTCGTCAGGAAGCGCCGAAAGATCGACGGCTGGCACGATGCGCACATTTTCTACATCCTCTGAAACGGCTGGGGCGCGTCGGTTCGAACCGGGTCGCAGCCAAGGCAGTCGGGCGAACCCGGCGGAGCTTATGCCGCCGGGCCGCTGCGCCGATCAGCCCCAATTCTGTTGGTGCGTGGCGTGTGTGCGCAGATAGGCGCCCGGCTCGAAATGGGCGTCGTAGAACCCGGTGTCCAGCCGGTGCGCCTGTAGGTACATCAGCGTGAAGATCGCGGGTACCGTTGCCGGAAAGCGTCCGAACGTATCGAAGATGTATTGCGCCATCGTCGCCACGCAATCGACGAACTCCTCGCCAATCGGGACCGCGCTGGACCGGATGGTTTCGGTCTTCTTATACGGGCCGCCGGTGCCGGCATTGAACGGGCCGCCCGTCCCGAACTTGCGCGCCACGACCTTCTCGACGGCCTCGCGCATGTTCGCGAAATGCGGCGGACAATGTCCCTCGAACACGCCTTTCAGCCCGGTCACATGCGGCAGCGGCCGGCCCTCGAGCATATCGAAGCGGAACCCCAGACCAGGAACTTCAGGGTCGCCACTGGCGCCCAGAACACTGAACGGATTGATCCCTTCGAACATCCAGCCGCCGAGGCCGAGTGCTTGGAGCATCAGCGCTCCGGCATAGCACGCCGTCGAGGTTTCGACGGTGACTTCGGTCAGGCCGAGCTGCTCGACATAGGTCAGCGGAAACGGATTGTCGGTGTCGACCAGCGTCTTGAACCGGTCTATTCCGGGCACCGGACGACCATTCACGTCGTCGTAGATGCAGGCTCCGTTCTGGACCAGGTAGCAAAGCACGAGCAGCATGTGCTGCGCGAGGTCGGCCACCGGAATGATCAGCGTACTGCCGGGCACGTTCGCACACCACTCGTTGTGCATCTCCATGTGTTGCGGAACGCGCGGGATATTCATGCGGCCGTCGGCCAATTTGACGATTCGCGACCGGTGCGCATCGAGATAGGCGTTCAGATCGGTTTCTCCATCCGGCGCGGCGACGGCGCCCATGTCGCGGGTCGGCATAAAATAGACGCCGCTGTCGTCGGTGAAGAAAATTTCCGAGGTGTGGAATCCGGCAGCCGATGGGAAGCTTCTGCCGCCCGCCGCTCCCGCATAGTTCGGAATCTTCGGACTGTAGAACCGGTTGTGCGGGATGAGATTCGACCAGCCGGTGTTTCCGGCTATAGCCGTCAACAGAACCATCTGCTCCAGCTCGCCGAGCGGGGCCGGCGCATGTTTCGACGTGTAGGCCAACGGGCCGTCCGGTATCGAGGCGCCGTGGGCAAACCGCCGCGACCGACGTCCCTGGATAGCCTCGATCAACGGAAACTGAACCGCATCGACCAAGCCCTTGGGCAGCTTGCGGACCTTGTCCAGCATGATAGTTCCCTTCTGCGTAAGATTGGCTGCTTCGCTCCGATAGCCGAACGTGTTCAGGATGCTGCCCGCGCCGACGATCGACGCGCCGAGCACCTTTCTGCGTGTTGCTTCAAACATGGTGTCTCCGTTTCTGGCGAGCGCGGACCAGTTGAAACTCCGCGCTTGATGGGCGGACCATGCCATCGCGTAGGGGAGCACGGTTAGGCGCAGACTCGACAGAAACGGGTCAAATGTGACAACGTTGGCAAATGCCCCTGTCCCGCGACCCGCGCACGCTCTCGATCAGCCTCGTGACGGTTCCGGAAGTGTCCGCGGCGGTGACCTACGGCCTGCACGAGGTGTTCACATGCGTGGGCACGGCATGGGAGACGATCACCGGGGAGCGAACACAAAGCCGCCGGATGCTGCCACGCATCGTGGCCGCCGATGTCGGGCCGGTTCGGACGGCGCTCGGCGCCATGATCTTTGCCGAGCACAGTTTTCGCCAGATCCGCAACTCAGATGTGGTCATTGTCGGCGACCTCAGTCTGGGTCGCGACTTCGATCCCTCCGGACGCTGGGATGCGGCGATCGGCTTTGTGCTGGACCAGCACGCTCGGGGCGCGATCGTCTGCTCGGTCTGTACCGGGGCACTGTTGCTGGCCGAAGCCGGGCTGCTGGAGCAGCGCGAAGCCACCTCCCACTGGAGCGCGACGCAGTTCTTCCGGCAGTGCTATCCGGGTGTCCGGCTGCAGCCTCAGCGCGTGCTCGTGCCTTCCGGGCCGGGCCATGACGTGGTGACAAGTGGGGGCTCCGCGTCCTGGACGGATCTGTCGCTCTATCTGATCTCGCGCTTTTGCGGAGAAGGCGAGGCACGGCGGATCGCCAAGCTGTTCCTGTTCGGCGACCGCAGCGAGGGGCAGCTTCCCTTCGCCGCCATGGTACGGCCGAAACAGCACGAGGACGCTTCGATTGCCGATTGCCAGAGTTGGATCGCGGAAAATTACGTCACTGCCAATCCAGTCGCGGAGATGACAAAGCGTTCCGGCCTCGCCGATCGCACCTTCAAAAGGCGGTTTCTCTCAGCGACAGGCTACACCCCGATCGACTACGTGCAGACGCTTCGTGTGGAGGAGGCCAAGCAGATGCTGGAAACCTCTGATCAAGCAATCGACGACATCGCACAAGCTGTCGGTTATGACGATCCGAATTCTTTCCGTCGCCTGTTCAAGCGGACAGTTGGCGTGACGCCACAAAAGTACCGGCAGCGCTTCAAGTCCGTGGGCGCCAGGGTTACCTGACGCTCTCGCCGTGTCGAAGGTTGTGGCAGATTTTCCGCGCGGCCTACACCGTCAGATAATCCCCCCTAGATCCAGCCCGAGATAGCCTTGACGTCCATGAACTCCTCGATGCCGAAGCGGCCGCCCTCGCGGGCGCGGCCCGAGCCCTTGACGCCGCCGAAGGGCGAGCCGGCACCGCGCGGCTGGCCGTTCATCTCGACCATGCCGGAATGGAGCCGGCGCGCCAGCCGCTGGCGGCGCTCGGCGCTGCCGCTCTGGACGTAGTTCGTCAGGCCGTAGGGCGTGTCGTTGGCGATCTCGACTGCCTCCTCCTCGGTCTCGAAGGGGATGATCGACAGGACCGGTCCGAAGACCTCCTCGCGGGCGATGGTCATGTCGTTCGAGACGTCGGCAAAGACCGTGGGCTGAACGAAGTAGCCGCGGTTGAAGCCCGGTGCGCGGCCAGGTCCGCCGGCGACCAGGCGGGCGCCTTCCGCGACGCCCTGCACAATCAACGACTGGATGCGCTCATATTGCCGGGCGGAGATGACCGGACCGATATGCGGACCCGGCTGGTCCGAAGGGCCGACCTCGATCGACCGGGCGACGGCCGCGGCCGTCTCGACAGCGCGCTCATAGACGGGCCGCTCGACCAGCATGCGGGTCGGCGCATTGCAGCTCTGGCCGCTGTTGTTGAAGCATTGCCGCACGCCACGCTCGACTGCCAAGTCGTCGGCGTCGGCGAAGATCAGATTGGCTCCCTTGCCGCCCAGTTCCAGCGCGACGCGCTTGAGCGTGTCGGCGGCGGACTTCGACACGGCTATGCCGGCGCGGGTGGAGCCGGTGAAGCTCACCATGTCGACGTCCGGATGCGTCGAAAGCCAGGTACCGACGCCAGTGCCGTCGCCGTGGACCAGATTGAAGACACCGGGCGGCAGGCCGGCCGCGTCGATGATGTTGGCGAAGACCGTCGCCGACAGCGGCGCGAATTCCGATGGCTTGAGCACGACGGTGCAGCCGGCGAGAAGAGCGGCGACCACCTTGAGCGCGATCTGGCTGATCGGCCAGTTCCACGGCGTGATCAGTGCCGCCACCCCGATCGGCTCCCAGGACAGGCGGTCACCCGGCGCATGGTCGCCCAGCGGCCGGACGAAGTCGAAGCCGCGCATCGCATTGAGGAAGTTGGTCATGTGGCGCGGACCGGCGGCGGCCTGTGCCTTGCGGGCGAGGTCGATCGGCGCGCCCATCTCGCGCGAAATGGCGCTCGCCATCTCGTCGGTGCGGTCGAGATGGATCTCGCGCATCTTTTCGACGAAGGCCATCCGCGTCGCTGGATCGGTCGCCGCCCATGCCGGGAAGGCAGCCCGCGCCGCCGCGACCGCGGCCTGCGTGTCGCGCTCATCTCCCAGAGCGACCGAGCCGTAGGGCTCCTCGGTCGAGGCGTTGACAAGCGTGTGGCGCGCCGCCGACTGCGCTGTCCGCCACTTGCCGTCGATGTAGAAGCGGTCGAGTTCGATCATGGCAGTCTCCTGCGGTCAGCGGTCAGCGGTTGTCTTCGAGAATCATGTCGGCCGCCTTCCAGCCGATCATCATCGTGGCGGCGTTGGTATTGCCGGAGATGATCGATGGAAAGACCGAGGCGTCGGCAACCCTTAGTCCAGACAGTCCATGGACGGCGAGCCGCGGTGAGACGACGCCGTCACGCCGGTCGGGGGCCATGCGGCAAGTGGATACCGGATGGAAGACCGTGCCGGCGCGGGCGCGGATGTCGGCCAGAAGCTGCTCGTCGGTCTGGACGGAGGGTCCCGGCCGCATCTCCTCGGCGATGAAGGGCGACAGCGCCTGCGTCGCCGCCATGTGGCGCAGGAAGCGCACGCCGGCCACCAGTTCCGCCTGGTCGTCTCGATGCGATAGCGCGTTGACGGTGATGCGCGGCGCCTGGCGCGGATCGGTCGCGGCGATTCGGATGTTGCCGCGACTTTTCGGGCGGCAGTTGGAGACGCCCATCGCGAAACCGGGCCAGGGGTCGATCTCGCGTATGGCGCTGCCGCCTGGACGCGGAGGAATCGCCGAATTCGCCTGGAAATAGATCTGCAGGTTCGGCCGCGACAGGGAGGGATCGCTGCGCAGGAAGCCGCCGCCCTGGTTGACGCTCATCGCCAACGGGCCGGAGCGGGTCAGTACATAGCGGGCGCCGATGAAGGCCTTGCCCCACCAGGATCGGAGAAGGCGATTGAGCGTCGGCACGTTCGCCCGCCAGGCATAGTTGACACTCTGGTGGTCCTTGAGATTGGCTCCGACATGCGGCTTGTCGTCGACGACCGGGATGCCGAGCCGCGCGAGCAGATCGCCCGGCCCGATGCCGGACAGCTGGAGCAGCTGCGGCGAAGCGATGGAGCCGGCGCTCAGCACGATCTCGCGGCGCGCCCGGGCGATCCGCCGTTCCCCACGGTGCAGGAATTCGACGCCGACCGCGCGCCCCGCCTCGACGACGATATGCGTCGCCACGGCCTGCGTTAGCACCTCGACATTGCGGCGGCGCATGGCCGGCTTGAGGAAGGCGTCCGCGGCGGAGACCCTGCGCCCGTTGGCGATGTTCTGTTGATAGATGCCGACGCCCTCCTGCCCGGCGCCGTTGAAATCCGGGTTGCGCGGCAGACCGAGTTCTGCACCCGCGTCGAGGAAGCGCCGGGTCAGCGGGTGAACGGTGCGGCTCATATCGGCGACCGGCACCGGACCGCCGGTCGCGCGCCATTGGTCGGCGCCGGCCTGATTGTCTTCCAGCGCCTTGAAGGCCGGCAGAACGTCATCGTAACCCCAGCCGACATTTCCCGCCGCCCGCCAATCGTCGAAATCGGTCGGATGCCCGCGCATCCAGACGAGCGCATTGATCGAGCTCGAGCCGCCGAGCACCTTGCCGCGCGGCCAGTGGTTGACGCGGCCGCCGAGGCCGGGATCGGGGTCGGGCTGGTAGTTCCAGTTGACTTCCGGGTCGGTGAAGCAGCGGGCGTAGCCGAGCGGCATTTGGATCCAGAAGTTGCGGTCGCTGCCGCCTGCTTCCAGCACGAGCACAGTGGCGCGGCCGTCGGCGGAGAGCCGCTCGGCGACGACGCAGCCGGCCGAACCTGCGCCGACGATCACATAGTCGAAGGTCTTCATGCGGCGCCTACGTGGTGGGCTTGGACGGGGGTCGGCGCTCCGGCGATGCGCATCAGATGGTTCCTCGACAGCTGCGACAGCGCGGTGATGCCGAGCAGCGCCATGTCGCGGTCGATCTCCTCGGCGAGCAGGCGATGTGCGTGCGCTACGCCCGCCTCTCCCGCGATCGCGGCGGCATAGATGAAGGGCCGACCGAGGAAGACGAAGTCGGCGCCTAAGGCGAGCGCCTTGAGCACGTCGGTGCCGCGCCGGACACCGCTGTCGAGCATGACCGGCATCCTGCCGCCGATCGCGTCCGCGATGGCGGGAAGGACCCTGAGCGGCGAGGGAAGGCAGTCCATCTGCCGACCGCCATGGTTGGAGACGATGACGCCGTCGACGCCCCGGTCGTGCGCCTTCACCGCGTCGCTCGCGGTCAGGATTCCCTTGAGGACGAACCTGCCGGTCCATCGCCTGCGGATCAGGTCGACATGGCTCCAGTCGAGACGGTCCCGGTTCGGCATGTGCCGCGCGACATTGCGCGCGACGATCGCCGGCCCGCGCTCGACCGTCGAGTTCTCGAAATGCGGCATGCCATGGCTAACGATGGTGCGCAGAAACGTCCCGATCGTCCATTGCGGCCGTACGAGTCCGTCCCAGGCGAGGCGCGGGGTCGGATTGAGCGGTGCGGAGAAGCCGTTGCGGAGATTGTTCTCGCGGTTGGAGACGACGGGCATGTCGACGGTAAGTACCAACGTACCGATGCCGGCGTGCTCGATGCGGTCGAGCATCGCCAGGATCGTTTCCGCGTCGCCGGGAAGGTAGGCCTGGAACCAGCTGTGGGGCGCCGCCTCGGCGACATCCTCCAGCCTGATCAGGGAAGCGCCGCTCATGATCATCGGAATGCCGGCACGCTGTGCGCCCTGTGCAAGGACAAGATCGCCGCGATAGGCCGACAGCGCGCTGAAGCCGACGGGAGAGATGCCGAAGGGAGAGGAATAGTCGATACCGAACAGGCTGCGCTTCTGGCTGCGTGCCGACACATCAACCAGCGTGGTGGGCAGCATCGCCCATTCGGCGAATGCGGCGCGGTTGTCGCGCATCGCCGCACCGGTCTCTGAGCCGCCGGAGACATAGCCGAAGATCGGACGGGGCAGGAAGGAACCGGCAACAGCCTCGAAATCGTCTAGCGCAAGGACGCGACCCAGACGCCGCGCGGCGGCGCGGCTCGGCCGGGGTGCTTGCGATGAAGCAGTCTGTTTCATTGTGCCGGCAGAGGAATGTCGTTGACGCGCGCGGGCACGTGATAGCCGCGCTGCACGGCAGGCCGTGCCGCAATCGCGAGGTACCAGCGCTTCACGTTCGGATAGGCGTCGAGGTCGATCCGCTGCCATTCGTAGCGCGACACCCAGGGCCAGATGGCGATGTCGGCGATCGAATAGTCGTCGGCGACGAAGTCGCGTCCTTCGAGCCTCTGGTCGAGCACGCGGTAGAGACGCTGCGCTTCCGTGCCGAAACGCTCCTCGGCATAGGGAGAGACGCCGGGATTGTATTTGAGAAAATGATGCGCCTGGCCGAGCATCGGGCCGAAGCCGCCCATCTGCCAGTTCAGCCATTCGAGGCAGCGATAACGGCGCTCCCCTTCCGGCGGAAGCAGTCTGCCTGTCTTTTCGGCCAGGTAGACCAGGATCGCGCCGGACTCCATGAGCGACAGGCCTGTGTCGTGATCGACGATCGCCGGAATCTTGTTGTTGGGACTGACGGCGAGGAAGTCGGGCCTGAACTGCTCGTCTTTCGTGATGTCCACCGGGATCGCCCGATAGGGTAGGCCGAGCTCCTCAAGTGCGATCGAGACCTTGCGGCCGTTCGGGGTGGTCCAGGTGTAGAGGTCGATCATGGCCGCACGCGGCTCCTCGCGACATTGGCGCTGCGCTGCGGAAATCCGGCGACTTCGTAGCAGGCCGCCCCCAGTTCGGCGACGCCGGCGCGGATGTCGTCTTCTCCGGGGAGCGCGAAGCACAGGCGCATGAGGTTCTTCGCCCGCTCCGGTTCGCAGGCCCATTCGGGACCCGGATTGAACACCACGCCGCGCGCCGCCGCCGGGCCGATCAGGCGGCGGACGTCGAAATCGGCGGGAAAACGCAGCCAGACGAAAATGCCGCCTTCCGGGCGCACGATCTCGACCGTCGTGCCAAACTCCCGCTCGATTGCCTCGGTCATCACCGCGAGCTTGCGCCTGAGCGCGGTGGCCAGATCGTCCACATGGCCGGCGTAGCCGGACGCCAGATATTCGGCCGCGACCATCTGGTCGATCGCGCCGGTGCCGCCGTCGCTCTTCAGCGCTACGAGCTGCCGCAGCACCGCAGGCTCCGCGACGATGTAGCCAAGCCGGATCGCCGGAGCGAGCGTCTTGGAAAACGAACCGATGTGAATCACGCTCTCCGGCGCCAATGCGGCGAGGGCCGGCGGCGTCTCAGCGGCAAAGCCCAGTTCCGCATAGCACTCGTCCTCGAAGATCGGCACGCGATAGTGCCGCGCCAGCTCGACCAGCCGATGCCGGCGCTCCGCGGGCAGGATGCTGCCCGTCGGATTCTGCACCGTCGGGATCGTGTAGATATATTTGGGTCGCACGCCTTGCCGTGCCATCTCGTCGAGCATCTGGCCGAGCCGAAAGACATCGAGCCCGTGCGTATCGAGCGGCGCGCCCGCGATGCGGGCGCCCAGCTTGCGCGCCTTGTTGAGCGCGCCCGAATAGGTGAACTCCTCGAGGACGACCGTATCGCCCGGCTCTACCAGAGCCGCGTTGACGAGGTCGAGGCCCTGTCCGGAGCCCGAGGTGACAAGCACGCGCTCGCGGTCGACATCCATGCCGCGGTCTCGAAGACGCAGCGCAATGCCGTCGCGAAGGCCTTCGAATCCCAGCGGACCGGTGCCGAGATTGTAAATCGCAAGCTGCCGCGCATGGGTGCGCAGCGCACGCGCCGCGGCATCGGCGAGATCGTCAACGGGAACCCTGTCCGGGTCGTTGTGCCCGCCGACAAAATTGTAGCGCGGCATTCCAGCCCAGCGCGGCAGCGGGTCTGGCAATCCGCGCGCGAAGCTGAAACTGGCTGTGGCCTGCTCAAGCGGCTTGTTCATGGTCATCGCCGCTCTCTCAGCCACCGATCTCCCGGCGCTTGCCCGAGCCGGGGTCGAAGACATGAAGATGGGACGATGCGATCGAGAGGTGG
This sequence comes from Pseudomonadota bacterium, assembly GCA_043822005.1. Classification (GTDB taxonomy): domain Bacteria; phylum Pseudomonadota; class Alphaproteobacteria; order Rhizobiales; family Rhizobiaceae; genus Mesorhizobium_A. The sequence goes on from JBDRCE010000026.1 coordinate 143,373, forward strand.
ATCGTTTCTCCCGGCTTTACATTCGTGCGACCGCGGATGAGCACGCGCACGATGTGACCGGCGATCCGCGTGGTGATCTGCGTCTCCGAACCCGTCGGCTCGACCACCGAGACAACGGCCGGCCAACCCTCGGCTGCGATCACGAAATGCTCCGGCCGCACGCCGGCAACGATCCGCTCTCCGGCCGGCAGCGCTATCGGCAACTTCAGCTGCTCGCCATTGTCCAGCACAAGCGAACCGCTCGCGACGAATCCCTCAAGGAAGTTCATCGGCGGCGAGCCGATGAAGGCCGCGACGAACAGGCTTTGCGGGCGGTCGTAGAGTTCGAGCGGCGGCCCTTCCTGCTCGACATTGCCGCCATTCATGACGACGACGCGATCGGCCAGCGTCATCGCCTCGATCTGATCGTGGGTGACATAGACCGTCGTCGTCTGGAGCCGCTGGTGCAGCTCCTTCAGTTCCGAGCGCATTTCGCCACGCAGCTTGGCGTCGAGATTGGAGAGCGGTTCGTCGAACAGGAAGACATTGGGATCGCGAACGATCGCGCGTCCCATCGCGACACGCTGGCGCTGGCCGCCCGACAGCGCGCGCGGCTTACGGTCGAGCAGGCTTTCGAGACCGAGAATGCGCGCCGCGTTCTGCACGCGCGCCTCGATTTCCGAGCGCGACACACGACGCTGCTTCAGCGCGAAACCCATGTTCTGGCGCACGTTCATGTGCGGGTAGAGCGCGTAGTTCTGAAAGACCATCGCGATGTCGCGGTCGCGCGGCACGACGTCGTTGACCACGCGCTCGCCGATCGCGATCTCGCCTTCGGAAATGTCCTCAAGCCCGGCGATCATTCGCAGCAATGTCGACTTGCCGCAGCCCGACGGCCCCACCAGGGCGACGAACTCGCCGTCCGGTATGTGGATCGAGACGCCGTGCAGGACTTCGTGCCCGCCATAGGACTTGCGCACATTCCTGATTTCGACGGTGCTCATGCAAATTTCCTCTTCCTGCTGTCGCCTGGGGTATGATGACCGGCAAACGCCGGGGCCGGTCACCAGCGCCGCGCGACTTCCTCCGCCCAGCCGAAGATCCGCTCGACCGGGATCGTCTCGCCCTTTTCGCTGACGATCGTGCCGTCGAACCAGCCGAACACCTGGTCCTCCTTCGAACGCACGATGAGGCGGTCGAAATTGGACTGGCGGTCGTAGACGGGAGTGAAAGTCAGGTCGACGCGGTTGCCGCGGATCTTCCACGGCGCCATGAAATTGGTGCGGTCGTAGATCCATTCCAGTTCCTGGCCGATCTTCTCGAGGCGGCCGTCGATGCGCAGCGCGTTTTCGGTCGACGGCGTGCCTTCGGTCCATTTTCCGCCAAACTGCAGGCCGATCTCGCGGCCGCGCGAGACGCCGCTGCCGGCCGCCCAGTTCCATACGATCGAGTAGGGCCAGCGGCCACGGCCATGGTCCAGCGCCGCATAGGCGTCGGACAGGTTGTAGGTCTTGCCGTCCGCCATGATCGTTCCGGTGGCGCGCAGGCAGTTGTCCTTGCGGGTATACTGGAAGCGCTTCTCGTCCCAGGGCACGACGACCCCCAGGGATTCATGGCCCGGCTCTTCGTGAGCCATGATCTCCAGGTTGAGGCGCGGCGTATCCGCCTTTAAAAGCGTGCCGCCGTCCACCGCCTGCATGGAAATGCGCATCCTGTCGCCCGTGCCGGTTACACCACCCTGACCCGAGCGCTCCGGCATGGGTGTGACCTTCTCGCGCGGCAGCCAGTGGACCTCGGCTTGCGAGAATGTGTGCATCGTCTTGAGATCGAGAAAGAACGTCGCCAGCGTGACGCGATAGTCGCCATGCGAGACATTGATCGCGCAAACGAGATCCGGCGACGTCACGCACCAGTATTCGAACCGCTTGTTGCGTCCCCAACCTTTCAGATTTGCGCGGTGAAGCGGGCGCCGTGTCCATCCGACTGCATCGGGGTTTAGCCTGCCGTTCGGCAGGCAGAGATCTACCGGGTGTGTGATCTCGCGCTCGTTCCTGTCGGGGCCGGCTGCCATCTGCGAATTACCTATGATTGCTGTCGTGAGGCGTGGTTCACCGGACGCTGCCGGCTGATCCGGGTCGGGAAACGGCCAGTTCGTTGATCAGGGCCACGCCGGCGGCATGCTCGTGCGCCTTGATCAGCTCCGCGGCTTTCGTGAAATCGTGCTGACGGAGCGCGTCGCGGATGCTGCAATGTTCGGCGAGCGATTCCGCCAACCGTTGCGGCACGGCGACGAAACCCTGATGGATGCCTGTCTGCGACCGCAGGCTGGAGAGGATCTTCAGGCACCATTGCGAAGCCGGCGTGTCGCACAGCAGCGTGTGGAACTCGTTGTTAAGCAGCATGTATTTCTGCACGTCGCGCTCGGCGACGGCCGCCCGCGACGCCTCGATATTCGCGTCGATCCGGGCAAGCCGGTCCTCATCGTAGGTCGGCCCTCCGAGCTCGACGGCCAGCGCGCCGATCAGGCTGCGCAGCGCATAGATCTCGGAGATCTGGCCGCCGCCGAATTGCGCGACGACCGCGCCGATATGCGACTGCAGTTCGAGCCAGCCGTCGGCGGCGAGCGCGCGTATCGCCTCTCGGATGGGCGTCTCGGAAATGCCGAGCGCCTCGGACACCGCGCGCGTAGTGATGCGCGCGCCGGGTCGTGCCTGGCCGGACAGGATCATGCCCTGGATGTGGCGGCGGGCGAGATCGGACTTGGTCATGTAGATCGGTGTCGGCGTCATTTGGATTTCCCGGCTTGGCCGTCGAACTTTTCGTTTCTGTCTCAGCCTTTGGTCGCCCCGTCGGCCATTCCCTGCACGAGCCATTTCTGCACGAGCATCGCGAAGACGATCACGGGAAGCACGGTGATCGTGCCGACCGCGGTGAGCGCGGCCCAGTTGGCGCCGTTGATCGTGTCGCCGGCGATGCCCTGGATCGCGACCGGGATGGTCGAGGCGTTGCGGTTGGTCAGAACCAGCGCGAACAGCAGTTCCTCCCAGGCGAGGATCATGCTGAAGATCATCGTCGACAGCAGGCCCGGCAGCGAGATCGGCACGATGATCTTGAAGAATGCGCCGAACCGGCTGCAGCCGTCGATCATCGCCGATTCCTCCAACTCCTTGGGCAGCGACAGGAAGAAGCCGCGCATCAGCCACATCACATAGGGGATGAGGAATGTGCAGTAGGCGAGGATGAGCGTGATGTGCTTGTCGGTCAGTCCGAGCTTGCGCGCGACGAGGAACATCGGCACCGCGAGCGCGATCGGCGGTACGCCGCGCGACAGCACGATCAGCAGGCCGATCATGCCGGCGCCGCGCAGCCTGATGCGCGCCAGCGCATAGCCTGCCATCGCGCCCGCGACGATCGACAGCACCCCGGAGCCGACGGCGACGATCACCGTGTTGATGAGGCGGCGCCAGATATCCGGCCGCTGGAGATAGGTGATGTAGGATTCCAGCGTCGGCGTGAAGAACAGCGTCGGCGGCATGGTGAAGATGTCGCGCTGCTCCTTGAAGGAGGTCAGCACCATCCAGATCAGCGGAAACAGAAAGAGGAAGCAGGCGATGACGCCGGCCGAGATCCGCAGGCGGGCCCCAAGCCTGCTCTTGCGCTTGCGCGTGACGGTGTCGGCGATCGCGCTCAATACCGTTCCTCCAGCAAGCGGCTGCCGCGCAGGAAGAGCGCCGTGAGCACCATCGTGACGACGAGGATGATCACCGCCATCGCGGCGGATTCGGCAAAGCGCAGCGAGCGGAACGCCTCCTCGTAGATGAAGAGGTTGATGACGTTGGTCGCACCGCCGGGGCCGCCATAGGTAGCGGCGAGAGCGATATCGAACATCTTCACCGCACCCAGCCAGCGCACCACGAAGGTCGCGGCAATGATCGGAACAAGCAGCGGCAGCGTGATCGACCACAGCTTCGACCACCAGTTGGCGCCGTCTATTTCGGCCGCCTCGAACACGTCCCTGGGCAAGGCCAGCAGCGCGGCGGTCGCGGTCAGGATGACGAAGGGCGTCCAGCGCCAGGTGTCGATGATGATGAGGGCGGCCATCGCCAGCGTCGGGTCGCCGAACCAGTCGAGCGGCCCGAGTCCGACAAGGCCCAGGACATAATTCACGATGCCCCAGAGCGGGTCGAGGATCATGCGCCACAAGCCGCCGGCCACGACGGGCGCCACGACCATCGGGATGATGAAGAGCGCGCGCACGACGTTCCGGCCGCGCCATTCGGCATTGATCAGGAAGGCAATGCCGAAGCCGAGCACGATTTGCAGCGGCAAGGCGAAGACCAGATAGACCACCGTGACCTTCATCGATTCCCAGAAGCGGTAGTCGTCCAGCACTTCGCGGTAGTTGTCCCAGCCTACCCACTCGACCGCGCTGAACGTAGCGAGGTCGAAGCGGGAGAAGCTGATCTCGATCGTGTAGAAGATCGGGTAGGCGAGGACGGCGAGGAGGAGCACCGCCGCGGGGACCATGAAGGCCCACCGCGACACGAGATCCGCGAACTTTCTGGCAAAGCGCGAACGCGATGTGCGCGCGCCGGTGAGACGTTCGTCGACCAAGATGCTCCTCCCGACCCTGAACTATGCCTAGTTCAGGACTTTCTCGATCTTTTCCGCCGCGGTCTGCAAGGCCTCGGCCGCGGTGGCACGGCCGGCCATGGCGCGCCCGACCTCGTCGGCGAGAATCTGCTGCGCCGCATCCGAGCGCGGATTGCGGATGCGCCACATCTCGCCCTTGGCGGCAACGTCATAGGCAAGCTGAAGCGAGGCGAAGACGGGAGCCAGCCACTCGCTCTCGGGCTTGGCCGCAAGGGTGGACTTGCGGGCCGGGAACGTGCCGAGATTATTGGTGCGCCAGGTTTCGCCCTCCTTGGAGCTCAGCCACTGCAGGAACGTCCAGGCGGCCTGTTTCTTCTCGCTCTTGGCGCTGACCGCGCCGCTCCAGATGCCGCGATGTGCGCCCGGTCCGACCGAGCCCGCCGGCAGGACCTGGATACCGACCTGTTCAGGCGTCAGCGTCGTCGTCTTGGGGTCGACCGCCGAGCTGCGATAGACGCTGCCCCACTGGAACATGGCCGCCACCGTGCCCTGGCGGAAGGCCTGGAGCGATTCGGTAAAGCCGTGGGCGAGCGCGCCGGGAGGAGCAAAATCGAGGAGCTTCTTGTGGGTTTCGAGCGCGGCCACGCCGATCTCGTTGTTGAAGGCTGGCTTGCCGTCGGCGTCGAGCAGCTTGCCGCCATTGGCATTCATGATCGTCTGCCAGATCGTCGGGGTCAGCGGCTCGCGTACGAAGTAGGTGTCGATTGCCCAGGCATCGACCTTGCCGTCGCCATTGGTGTCCTGCACCAGCTTCGGCGCCTGCTCGAGATACTCTGTCCAGGTGAGCGCTGGGGTCGGCTCGGGAACGCCCGCCTTCTGGTAGAGGGTGCGGTTGTAGAACATCATCAGCATGTTCGAGCGCAGCGGCACGCCGTACTGCACGCCCTTCCACTCGCTGGCGGCCAGCGGCGCGGCGTTGAAGTCGGCCCAGTCGAAATCGGCAGCGGTAAAGCCGGCCATCTCCGCGCTCTTCAAGTCCTGCAGCGCGCCGACTTCTGCGAGCTGCGGCGTCCACGGATCGTCGACGATCAGCATGTCGTAGACCGGGGTCGGGCTGGTGGCGTCGAGCATCATCTTGGCGAGCAGCTCGACATAGGGCACGCCGTCCACCGTCACCTTGATGTTCGGATAATGCTTGTTGAACTCGACCACTTCCGACGACTGGATCATGTTCGAGAAGGCCTCGTTGGCCATCACATGGATTTCGACCGGTTCGTTGGTCTGGGCCAGGGCGAAGGACGCCGGCAGGGCCGCGGCCATCGTCGCGGCGACGAGCAGTGCGCGACGCGATATCGAGTTCTTCAGAGACTGTTTCAAAGGATCCTCCCAAACTGGCCGCGCCGCATCAGGGTCAGATGCGTCCTCTCGGCGGGTCTCCCTACATTCTATAGAATATAGAATATAGAATGAACAGCGCTTAGGGCCATGCGCCGGCGGAGTCAACCGACGGACGTGAATTTGGCGAGACGAGTGGAAGGAAAGGCAGTCCGGCGCCGGGTCGAGCCGTGAGGGCCGCACACAAGCTACCGATCTGGGTAGGCAGTTCGGGATCGGTCGGCTGCGCCTGGCCATTCCCTTCTTCATCACAGGCTGTCGATCTAAAAAAAGAGGAGGCGGCCAAGCCGCCTCCTCGGTCTTCACTGCGACGCCAGTCCTACTTCTGCCAGCTCTTGACCAGCTCGTCGTAGTTGACGGTCATCGGCTTTTCCTTCTCGTTGGCGATCTTGAGCTGCGGCGCGAGATTGCCCTTGGCGACGGCATCCGCATTCCACTCTTCCAAGGTCTTCTCCTCGGCGAGCTTCGGCCCGATGTCGCCCATGATGCCGGCGCGCTCGAGGCGTTCCAGCACCTTCTCCTGCTCGGCGCAGAGCGAGTCCATCGCCTCCTGGGCGGACTTGGCACCCGACGACGCGTCGCCGATCGCCTGCCACCACAGCTGCGCCAGCTTCGGATAGTCGGGCACGTTCGTTCCGGTCGGCGACCACTGCAAGCGGGCCGGCGAGCGGTAGAACTCGACGAGGCCGCCGAGCTTCGGAGCGCGCTCGGTGAAGGACGGGTGGTCCAGCGTCGACTGGCGAATGAAGGTCAAGCCGACATGGCTCTTCTTCACGTCGATCGTCTTCGAGGTGACGAACTGGGCGTAGAGCCAGGCGGCCTTGGCGCGGTCGTCCGGCGTCGACTTGAGCAGGGTCCAGGAGCCCGCGTCCTGATAGCCGAGCTTCATGCCGTCCTTCCAGTAGACACCGTGCGGCGACGGTGCAAAGCGCCACTTGGGCGTTCCGTCCGCATTCACCACCGGCAGGCCTTCCTTGACGAAGTCGGCGGTGAAAGCCGTGTAGGTGAACATCTGCTGGGCGATCTCGCCCTGCGACGGAACCGGGCCGGATTCGCCGAAGGTCATGCCCTGGGCGGCGGCCGGGGCATATTTCTTCATCCACTCGAGATATTTCTCGATCGAATAGACCGCCGCGGGGCCGTTGGTGTCGCCGCCGCGCGCGACGCACGAGCCGACGGGACGCGAGTTCTCGTCGACCTTGATGCCCCATTCGTCGACCGGCTTGCCGTTCGGGATGCCCTTGTCGCCGTTGCCGGCCATCGACAGCCAGGCGTCGGTGAAGCGCCAGCCAAGCGACGGGTCCTTCTTGCCGTAGTCCATATGGCCGTAGACCTTCTTGCCGTCGATCTCGCGGCCCGTGAAGAACTCGGCGATGTCCTCGTAGGCCGACCAGTTGACCGGAACGCCGAGGTCGTAGCCGTATTTGGCTTTGAAGTCGGCCTTGTTCTTCTCGTCGTTGAACCAGTCGTAGCGGAAGAAGTAGAGGTTCGCGAACTGCTGGTCGGGCAGCTGGTAGAGCTTGCCATCGGGTGCCGTGGTGAACGACTTGCCGATGAAGTCATCGATGTCGATGTTCGGATTGGTGACGTCCTTGCCTTCGTTCGTCATCCAGTCGGTCAGCGCGCGGGCCTGCTGATAGCGCCAGTGCGTGCCGATCAGGTCGGAATCGTTGATGTAGCCATCGTAGATGTTCTCGCCCGACTGCATCTGCGTCTGCAGCTTCTCGACGACGTCACCCTCGCCGATCAGGTCATGTGTGATCTTGATGCCGGTGATCGCCGTGAAGGCAGGCGCCAGCACCTTCGATTCGTATTCATGCGTGGTGATCGTCTCGGAAACGACCTTGATCTCCATGCCGGCGAAGGGCTTCGCGGCATCGACGAACCACTGCATTTCCGCTTCCTGCGCGGCGCGGTCGAGGGTCGACATGTCCTTGATCTCGGCGTCCAGGAACGCCTTGGCTTCGTCCATTCCTGCAAATGCGCTTTGCGTGCAAAGCAGCAGTGCAATCGCACTGGTTGATGCTAGTATTTTCCGTCGCATTGTATTCCTCCCAAAGGTTTCAGTTGCGATCTGGAGCGGCGGCCGGCACGCCGCCGCTCCAACAGTTTCCCCCTCTATACGTAGCGAAATACGCCAACGGCGTAGACCACGGAGAGAGCGAGAGCCCACCACAGGCTGGGTCCGATCAGACCCAGCCAAGCGAGATGGATGAAGGCGCTGCCGAGCAGCGAAATGAAGAGACGATCACCGCGCGTCGTCTCGAAGCGCAGCACGCCGATGCGCGGATTACCGCCGGGGGACGCGTATTCCCACACCGCCATCAGCGACAGGAAGAGCGCGATGGTCAGGAAGAACATCGCGCTCGGAAACGACCAGGCCATCCAGCCACTCTTGATCAGAGGCGCATACCAATCGCGGGCTCCGTCCTTGAGCGGCAGCAAGGACATCAGGAGCCAGGTCGCGGCGGCGTAGACGGCGAGGACGATGGCGAGCGGTATCTGCCAGCGGCGAGTGGAGGTCATAGTGTCGGCTCCCCCACAAGCGCAGCCGACATCCTCGGGCTTGACCCGAGGATCTGCCGACCTCGCCGATTGGCCACGAGGGATCTCGAAGCCAGCCGGCGGCCGCAATAGATCCTCGGGTCAAGCCCGAGGATGACGGCGCTGGATGGAAATTCGACGGTGTCGAAAAGCCTCATCACACCCTCCCCAGGGCAAAGCCTTTGGCGATGTAGTTGCGGACGAACCAGATCACGAGCGCACCGGGGATGATGGTCAACACGCCGGCCGCCGCCAGCACGCCCCAGTCGAGGCCCGAGGCCGAGACCGTGCGCGTCATGATCGCGGCGATGGGTTTGGCGTCGGTCGTCGTCAAAGTGCGGGCGATGAGGAGTTCAACCCACGAGAACATGAAGCAGAAGAAGGCCGCGACGCCGATGCCGCTAGCGATCAGGGGGGCGAAGATCTTCACGAAGAAGCGCGGGAAGGAATAGCCGTCGATATAGGCGGTCTCGTCGATCTCCTTCGGCACGCCGGACATGAAGCCTTCCAGGATCCACACCGCCAGCGGCACATTGAACAGGCAGTGCGCCAGAGCCACCGCGATATGCGTGTCGATCAGGCCGAAGGCCGAATAGAGCTGGAAGAAGGGCAGCGCGAACACCGCTGGCGGCGCCATGCGGTTGGTCAAGAGCCAGAAGAACAGGTGCTTGTCGCCGAGGAAGCGGTATCGCGAGAAGGCGTACGCCGCCGGCAGCGCCACAGACACCGAGATCACCGTGTTCATCACGACGTAGATGATCGAGTTGATGTAGCCCTTGTACCAGGACGGGTCGGTGAAGATGACCGCGTAGTTGCGCAGCGTCGGGTCCCGCGGCCAGAGCGAGAAGGCGCCGAGGATCTCCTGGTTGCTCTTGAAGCTCATGTTCACGAGCCAGTAGATCGGCAGCGTCAGGAAAATGATGTAGACGGTGGGCACGATCCACCAGAACCGCGATTCCGCTCCGCGCCGGCGCATCAGCCGGGCGATCTCCGCGTCGCGTCCGGACAAGGCCGGAGTTGCCGTCTCGCGCATGGCCATCGTCTCGTCGCGCGCGGGCATCTTACTTCTCCGCGTCGTAATTGGTCATGACCGTGTAGAAGATCCACGACATGAGCAGGATGATCAGGAAGTAGATGATCGACATGGCCGCGGCCGGACCGAGGTCGAACTGGCCGATAGCCATCTTGACGAGATCGATCGACAGGAAGGTTGTCGAGTTGCCCGGCCCGCCGCCGGTAACGACGAAGGGCTCTGTGTAGATCATGAAGGAGTCCATGAAGCGCAGCAGCACCGCGATCAAGAGCACGCGGTTCATCTTCGGCAGCTGGATGTAGCGGAACACCGCCCAGCGCGACGCGCCGTCGATCTTTGCCGCCTGGTAGTATGCGTCCGGAATGGAGACCAGGCCGGCATAGCAGAGCAGCACCACCAGGCTGGTCCAGTGCCAGACGTCCATGACGATGACCGTCACCCAGGCATCGAACGGGTCGTTGACGTAGTTGTAGTCGAAGCCGAGCTGCCGCATCGTGTAGCCGAGCAGGCCGATGTCGACGCGTCCGAAGACCTGCCAGATCGTGCCGACGACGTTCCACGGGATCAGCAGCGGCAGCGCCATCAGCACAAGGCAGACCGGAACGCCCCATCCCTTGCGCGGCATGTTGAGCGCGATGAAGATGCCGAGCGGGATCTCGATGGCGAGGATGATGAATGAAAAGATCAGGTTGCGGCCCATGGCGAGCCAGAACCGGTCCGACGTCAGCATCTCCTCGAACCATTCGGCGCCTGCCCAGAAGAACTGGTTGTTTCCAAACGTGTCCTGGACCGAGTAGTTGACCACGGTCATCAGCGGGATGACGGCCGAGAAGGCTACCAGCAGCAGCACCGGCAGCACCATGAACCAGGCGCGGTTGTTCCAGGTCTTGTTCATGCCCGGCCTCCCGTCTCGACCAGCCCCATCTCGACCAGCCACGAGTCGGCGTAGATGTTGATGCCGGCCGGGTCGAACGCCACGCGCGGGTCGGCCGGGATGTCGCCATCCTCCGGTACGATGGCCGCGAGATCGCGCCCTTCGAGCCTGGCGCGGACGATGCGGTGACGGCCGACGTCCTCGATCTTGTCGATGGTGACCGGCATGCCCTCGCGGCCGAGCCGGACGAATTCCGGCCGGATGCCAAGCTCGATGCTTCCCGACGGGGCCGCCGGCTTGCCGGGCAGTGCGATGGTCTGGGAGCCGACCCTGGCACTCGTGCCGTCGATCGCCGCCGGCATCACGTTCATGCCGGGCGAACCGATGAAATAGCCGACGAAGGTGTGGCGCGGCCGCTCGAAAAGCTCCGCGGGCGTGCCGATCTGCACAGTCTCGCCCTCGAACATCACCACCACCTTGTCGGCGAAGGACAGCGCCTCCGTCTGGTCGTGCGTGACGTAGATCATCGTGTAGCCGAAGCGCCGGTGCAATTGCTTCAGCTGCGAGCGCAGCTGCCATTTCATATGCGGATCGATGACGGTCAGCGGCTCGTCGAACAGGATCGCGTTGACGTCCGAGCGCACCAGCCCGCGCCCGAGCGAGATCTTCTGCTTCTGGTCGGCGGTGAGCCCCCGCGCCTTGCGTCTGGACCATTTCTCCAGGTCGATCATGGCGATGATCTCACGCACCTTGCGGTCGACCTCGGCCTCCGGCACGCCGCGGTTGCGCAGCGGGAAGGCAAGATTGTCGTAGACCGTCATCGTGTCGTAGATGACCGGGAACTGGAACACCTGCGCGATGTTGCGCTCCTGGGTCGAAAGCCTGGTCACATCGCGCCCGTCGAACAGGATGCGGCCCTCGGAGGGCTCCACCAGTCCCGACATGATGTTGAGCAGCGTGGTCTTGCCGCAGCCCGAGGGTCCGAGCAGCGCATAAGCCCCACCATCCTCGAACGTGTGGTGCACCTCCTTCAGCGCATAATCCTTCGGCGCTTTCGGGTTCGGCCCGTAGGCGTGGCGGATATGGTCGATGTCGACGCGTGCCATGATCCGCCTCACGCCGCCAATTGTTGTGGCGCGGCCGCGCGCCCGTCGGCATCGAACACCAGGAGATGTCGTGTATCGATGTAGATTTCGATCGTCTCGTCCGGCTCGAAATCATGCACGCCCGGCGCCAGCATCACCCAGCGCGCGTCGGCGAAGTCGACATGGACGAAGCTCTCCGAGCCGGTGATCTCGGTCGCGAACACCTTGACCCTGACGGGTACCGCGTCCGGGTATCGGGGAGACAAAGAGAGATGGTGGGGCTGAAAGCTGACGGTATAGGCTCCGTCAGCGATCCCGGCGAGAGACGCCGGAACAGGGAGGTTCACCCCACCATCAAGCTGGAACGCCGCGCCGCGCTTGGACAGCACGATCGTGTTGAGCGGCGGATCGGAGAAGGTCATCGCGGTGACGAGGTCGGCCGGCTTGCGGAACACCTCGATCGTCGGGCCGAACTGGGTGATGCGTCCTTCCGACAGGGTGGCGGTGTGGCCGCCGAGCAGCAACGCCTCCGAGGGCTCCGTCGTGGCATAGACGAAGATGGTGCCGGAAGCGGCGAAGATCTTCGGCAGTTCGGCGCGCAGTTCCTCGCGCAGCTTGTAGTCGAGATTGGCGAGCGGTTCGTCGAGCAGCACCAGGGAGGCGTTCTTCACGATGGCGCGCGCGAGCGCGGTGCGCTGCTGCTGGCCACCCGACAGGTTGAGCGGCGTGCGGTCGAGATAGGGCGTCAGCCGCAACAGGTCGGCGGCCTTGCGCACCTCGCGGTCGATCGTGGCGCGGTCCTTGCCCGCGACCCTGAGCGGCGAGGCAATGTTCTCGTAGACGGTCATCGCCGGGTAGTTGATGAACTGCTGGTAGACCATGGCGACGTTGCGCTTCTGCACCGCGACACCCGTCACGTCCTGGCCGTCGAACCAGACCGATCCCGAAGTCGGCACGTCGAGGCCGGCCATCAGCCGCATCAGGCTGGTCTTGCCGGAGAGTGTCGGCCCCAGAAGGACGTTGAGGCTGCCATGCGCGAGCGTCAGCGAGACGTCGCTGATATGAGTCTCGGCGCCGACAGTCTTCGATATGTTGCGCAGTTCGAGCATGGACCCTCCTCCGAGGTCTATTGCCTGATGTCGCTTCTCACGCGGCGGCGGTGTGCCGACGTCCTCCCGATTCGTTCAGATATTTCTCGAGCGCGGCTTTTTCCTCCGCGCCGAGATGCAATCCGCGCTTGGTCCGGCGCCAAAGCACATCGTCCGCAGTGACGGCCCATTCCTTTTCGACAAGATAGCGCACTTCCGCCTCGTAGAGGTCGGCACCGAAACCGCGCCCGAGATCGGCGAGCGACTTGGCAAGGCCCAGGATCGCCCGCGCCCGCGTGCCGTAGAGCCGCGTCAGGCGCTTCGCCAAACGCTGGTCGAGGAAGGGATAGTCGCGCTTGAGTGCAGACACCTGCGCGTCGAACTCCGTGGCAGCGAAATCGCCGCCAGGAAGCGGGGCCGTCGCCGTCCACGGCTTGCCTTTGCGGCCGATATAGCCCTCGATCTTCTCCAGCATCGATTCCGCCAGCCGGCGATAGGTCGTGATCTTGCCGCCGAAGGCGTTGATCAGGGGCGCCTGCCCGTCGCCGGCCTCGGCCTTCAGGACATAGTCGCGCGTCGCCTCCTGCGCCTTCGAGGCACCGTCGTCAAACAGCGGCCTGACCGCGGAATAGGCCCAGACGATATCGCCGCGTCGCACCGGTTCGGTGAAATACTCGCTCGCCGCATCGCACAGGTAGTCGATCTCCCTGTCGGTGATTGTCACCTTGGCCGGATCGCCCTGATAGTCCTGGTCGGTGGTGCCGATCAGCGTGAAGTCCTCTTCGTAGGGGATCGCGAAGATGATGCGGCCGTCGCGGTTCTGGAAGAAATAGGCGCGCGGATCGGAGAACTTCTTGCGGACCACGATGTGGCTGCCCTGGACCAGCCGCACGTTGTGGACGTCGTTTTGTCCGACCGTGGCAGAGAGCACCTTGTCGACCCAGGGACCGGCGGCGTTGACCAGGAGGCGTGCGCTGACCTCTTCCGTCTCGCCGGTGCGCGTGTCCTCGACCGTGATGCGCCACAGCGCGCCGTCGCGCCGCGCGCTGACGACTTTCGCGCGCGTGCGGATCGTCGCGCCGCGGTCGGCCGCGTCCCGCGCATTGAGAACGACGAGACGGGCATCGTTGACCCAGCCGTCGGAATATTCGAACGCCTTGGTGAACAGCGGCTTCAGCGGTTTGCCGGAGGGGTCCTGGCGCATGTCCAGAGTCTTCGTGGCCGGCAGGAGCCTGCGGCCGCCAATGTGGTCGTAGAGGAACAGGCCGAGCCGGATCAGCCAGGCCGGGCGAATTCCCTTGGCATAGGGCAGCACGAACCGCATCGGCCAGATGATGTGCGGCGCCATGCGCCAAAGCACCTCACGCTCCATCAGCGCCTCGCGCACCAGGCGGAACTCGTAGAATTCGAGGTAGCGCAGGCCGCCGTGGATGAGCTTGGTCGAGCCGGACGACGTGCCGCTGGCAAGATCATTCATCTCAGCTAGATAGACGGAATAGCCCCTGCCGACGGCGTCCCGCGCGATGCCGCATCCGTTGATGCCGCCGCCTATGACGAAGATGTCATGCACGCCTTCGAGCACATTCCCTCCCGGCGCTTTCGCAATGCAGCATAGTCGCTGTCGTTTCGCGCGAATGGAAAGCTATTTCGAACCACAATCGAATGTCAAACGAAATCCCGGTTTAGGTAATGGGGCGGATCGTCCGCGTTTGCCGCGGGAGCACGAAAGCAGGAGAGCCCGTATGAAGCAGAAACGCTGCGCGTCGGCGAAATGCGGCAGACCGCCTGGTCGCGACAGCCGGCATTCCGGGCAAAGGCAGGTGGATCGAAAGGGTCTCGCCGAGGCGGAGGTGCGACGCGGGAGGCAGGCCAAACAGGAAACTGGCGCCGCGCCCCTAAATAGTAAAATGGCGGGAACGCGCGTCCCGCGTCACCGCCTTCAGCCGGACGTATAGCGTTCCGGCCCGGGCTACGCTGCCTGCCTGAGCGTTTCGCGTGACGCCGCTGTCATCGAAAGCGGCGTCATGGATTGCCGGTTCGCTTCCCCGGCCGATGTCTTGCAGACGGCCGTCAGGCCGCGGCGCTTTCCAGTGCCCGGTCGAAGACGAACTGGGAAGAACGGTCCTGAGCTGCGGCCGCACAGAGTTCCCGGTATTTGTGGAACCCGCCCAGGAACATCGTCAGGCCCTGCGGCTTACCCTTCACATTGGCGCCGACCCACCAGGTGTTCGCCTTGCGGATGAGTGAGCGCTCGGCGAGCGACACGACCAGCTTCATCCAGGCTTCCTCGGCCTCGAGGGTCGGCTCCACGGTCGTCAGACCGTTTGCCTCCATGTAGGTGATCATGTCGGCGATCCAGTCAACGTCGTGTTCGCCGATCGTGATCAGGTTGGCGAGCGCGGCCGGGCCGTTCGGGCCGCCGGTCGCGAACAGGTTGGGAAAGCCCTCGATCATGATGCCGAGGTGGGAGCGAGCCCCGCTCTTCCACTTCTCCTTCAAGGTGCGCCCGTTGCGGCCGACCACGTCGAAGGCCAGCAGCGCCCCGGTCAGAGCGTCATATCCGGTGGCGAAGATGAGGATGTCGAGTTCGGTCTCGCCGGATTGCGTGCGTATGCCTTTCTCGGTGATCTCCACGATCGGGTCGGACGCGACATCCACAAGATGGACGTTCGGCAGATTGTAGGTCTCGTAATATTGCGTATCCAGGCAGGGCCGTCGCGCGAAGATCGGGTAGCCGCGGGGCTTGAGCGCCTCGGCGATCTTCGGATCCTTGACGATTTCCCCGATCTTCTCACGCACGAAGTCGGCGACCTGGTCATTGGCCTCCTGGTTGGTCAACAGGTCCGCGAAGGATCCGAGGAACGTATGTCCGCCATTGATCCATGCCTGTTCCAAGGCCTGGCGGCGCTGTGACGGCGGCAGGCTGAAATAGGGCCGCGACGTCGCCGGCCGCGTGCCGCCGGTGGGGTTGTTGCGCATCGCCTCGCGCATCGCCGGATAATGGCGCTTCATCTCGGCGATGTAGTCGGGCTCGAGCTTGTGATTGCGCATCGGCAAGGTGAAGCTCGGCGTCCGCTGGAAGACGAAGAGCTCGCCCGCCTGCCTGCCGACCGTCTGGATGATCTGGATGCCGGTCGATCCGGTTCCGATGACGCCCACGCGCTTGCCTTCGAAGCTGACAGGATCGTGGGGCCACTTCTGTGCGCGCAGAAGCTGGCCCTTGAAGCGGTCGATGCCGGCAATGTCGGGATCCTTCGGGATCGACAGCGGGCCTGTCGACATGATGCAGAAGGGCGCCTCGAGGGTCTCGCCGCTGTCGGTCGTCGCGCGCCAGAGCCTGGCGGTGTCGTCCCAGATGGCGCTGACGACGCGCGTGTTGAACTTGTAGCTCTTGCGAAGGTCCAGCCTGTCGGCGACGAAGTTCGCGTAGGCGAGGATTTCCTCCTGCGAGGCGAACTGTTCCGACCAGGTCCATTCCTGCTGAATTTCCTCGGAAAATCCGTAGCTGTAGTCGACGCTCATCAGGTCGCAGCGTGCGCCGGGATAGCGGTTCCAGTACCACACGCCGCCGACATCACCGGCCGCCTCGACCCCGACCACCGACTTCCCCATCTCGCGGAAGCGGTAGGTCGCATACATGCCGGCGAAGCCCGCCCCGACCACGATCACGTCGACTCGCCGGCGGCTTCCCTCGGGTTTCCTCATATCCGTGTTGCTCATTTTGGCACCTTCTTCGTTTAAGTGGATGGCCACCGCGCGAGCGCGGGGCCTGCGGTCGGCACACCGTGGCTAACGCAGCCGGAGGCAGGCATCTCGACGATCTCCGGCGTGCTTTCAGCGCCACGCGCGAGCGAGCGCTCAGGCATTGGAAAATGATGGATCGGACGCATGTTCCGCGCGCTGGCCATCCGTATTGAACTCCTCCGCGGCGACGCGAAATTCCTCGCCCGTCGCCTTGGAGAGCATTGTGGCCGATGACCTGTCGTGTTCAAGCAATTCAATCATGTGCAGGCAACATTCATATTCGTGAAAAAGCCGACCGTCGAAAGCGCCGCAACGGCGCCCGATACGGAGGACGTCGGAAAGGCTTCGGCCCCGGCCGACATGGGCTGGGTGGGCGCGGCTTTTGCGCGATTTCATGGGGGCGGGAGCAGGAGGCCGGAGACGGCATCACCAGGGGATGGGAGATGGGACCGCCGTTACGCGCAACGATCGGAGCGCGGACGGGCTTCGGGACGACATTCACCGGGGTTCGGAGGAAATGTCGGCGACGCCCGCGGAAAAACCTGAGCCGCTACCAGAGGACCTTGATCATGGCGCCAGAAACGACAAAACCGCCTTTCGGCGGCTTCGTCGTGTAAATTCAATTTTCCTGGGAAAATTGGAGCGGGCGAAGGGATTCGAACCCTCGACCCCAACCTTGGCAAGCAAAGAGAAGAATCTTCTCGTCGGTCAACTCTATAACCGGCATCGGCGATTCAGACCTTGTTAGAACCCGGGGGTCGCCTAACAGCAGCGCGACAGTGCGGATAAGCTAATGGCTTCTCTTTATTGTAGAGCATCGGACAATGTGCCTCGCACCGAGCCCCGATTTCGCGTCTATTCTTGAGGGCGCTCGCCAGCTTCACCACGCGGCCGGACGGCATACTGTTACGGCAAACATCGACGATGATCAGCGCGATCCGTTTGTGGCGGAAGCCCCTCGCGAAGCGTTTTCTTAGGTAGCGAACGAGTGCCTGAGTTCGGCGAGGTAATTTGGCTGAGTCGGCTTTGAGGTCGTATCGAAGCGCGAGGGCATCTAGGACCTACGGGACCGGGATGAGCTCCAACCGCAGCTCGGCCCCCTTCTCGATTGATTCATGGCTATAGAGCAGCGGAATGTAGCCGCCTTCGGCCCAGCGGCCGGCGAGGTCGCCGTAGTGAGGCGAGCGCGGGTCGCCCGACTGGCCGGGGGTGTTGATGCACAGGCTGTTGTCCCAGGCGCCGACGTCGACGACCATCCGGAACGAGGCGCCGTGCATCAGCCGGAAGTCGCCCGGCCGGTAGGCGCCGTTCATCGGCGTCGACTCGCTTCCGCCGAAGGAGAAAGGCCCGACATTCCACGACGCCGCGGCCCCGGGCCGGACGCGGCCGAGCGGGTGCTCGAACAGCGCCTCGTGGACTCGGCCCCAGGCCCACTGCGCTGGATCCTCCCCCATCCGCGCGCGGCAGTCGTCGAAGGCGCGCGCAAGCGTGTCGGAAAGCAGCGCCGCACGCTCCTGCGGCGCCAGCGTCCCGCCCTCGATCAGGTCCAGTACGGCGCCGTTGTGGCCGGGGGCGAGCAGCGCGGCGATGCGGTCGTCGCCGGCCGCACAGCGCAGCACCGCCGGCCGCAGATGCGCGCTCCACCAAATCTCCGCCAGCGCGCCGCCGGCGCTGTCGGAGGCGAGCCGGTGGTCCCAGCCGGCGAGGAGGGCGAGCGCGACGGCGGCGGCCTCGTCGCGCGGGGCGAGCCCCGCCGCCAGCCCACAGAGCCGCCGCCCCGGCAGCGAAACGACGTCGATCTGCAGCTCGGCGGAGTCCCGCAGTTCATGCGGCGCCGGTGCGGCCAACACCTCGGCTATGCGGTCCGCCCGCGACGGGTCGATCCACTCGTAGCCGATCGGCGGGCCGCTCCACGCGGCCGGCATATTGTATTCGTTGGCGGTGGCGAAATGTCCCTCCGGCGGGTTGAGCACCGACGGCAATTCGGCACCCGGCAGGAAGCCCTTCCATTCAAAGCGGCCGTCGCCCGCGACTGGCAGCAGCCCGTCCCAGTTCGGCCGCAAAGGGCTGAAACCCGCGGCCACCCAGCCGATGTCGCCGCCTGTGTCGGCGTAGACCTGGTTCACCGCCGGCACGCCCCAGCCTGCCATCAGGCTGCGGAACTCGGCGAAGCTGGTGGCCCGCATGGAGGCGATCGAGCGGAAATAGGGCGCTGTGCCCGGCTCGCTCCACACCGTCCGCACCGCCACGGCCAGCCGTCTCTCCGGGTATTCGGCCACCACGGGCCCATGACGGGTGAATTTGAGAGTTAGCGCGACGTTGCCGCTGCCCGCGCAGGCGGCCGTCTCCTCGACCACCCGCATCGCCTCCCAGCCGTCGCCGTAGCGATAGCGCTGAGGATCGTCCGGATGGGTCTCGTAGACGTAGACGTCTTCCTGGTCGGGACCGAAGAACAGCGTCAGCCCGAAGCTTGCGGTACCGTTGTGGCCAATCGCGATGCCGGGCATCGCCGGCTCGCCGGCGCCGATGCCGTCGAACCCGGGCGACGACAAGTGCACGATGTAGCGCAACGACGGTACCGCATGCGCGCGGTGCGGATCGTTGGCAAGGATCGGTCGTCCCGTCGCCGAGCGCCACGGCGCGATCACCCAATTATTGGATCCCTGGAAGGCGGCGTCACGGACGACCTCGCCGAGCGGCGTCACTTTGCGCCACGCGGCCGCTTCGCCCGGGGTCGCCGCGAGCCGCGCGGGATCGAACGTCACTGGCGCCGCCGCCAGCTTGAAGACGTCGAGGCAGTCGAGCGGCAGTGCCTGCGGCCGCGCTCCGCCGGCTGAGGCCAGCGGGTCGTGCGGCGGCTCCAGCCTCTGGCGCAACCCGTCGACCGAGATATCCGACGCGGCCAGTACGTTGGCGCGCAGCACCTCGGACAACGCGTTGCGCATCAGCGCGTGGCTGCGGATGCGCACGACGTCCTCGGGCTCCCATCGCGCCGGTTTCGTGCCCATCGCGGAGAACTCCGGCGGCAGCAGCGCCGCATCCGCTTCGCAGCGCTCGATGTAGGCGTTGATGCCAGCGACGAAGCGGCCGCAGATCGCCTCGGCGTCGTCGCTGTAGGACGCCCATTCCGTCGCCATGTCACCGCGATAGAGGAAGAGCCGCGCAGCCCGGTCCTGCTCGACGTAGCCGCTTCCGTGGTCGGCCGCCAGCAGACCGAGCCCACGCTTGCGCCACAGGTCAAGCTGCCAAAGCCGGTCGCGCGCCGCATTGAAACCCTGCACGAAGAACATGTCCATGAACGAGGCCGCTCGTATATGGGGGATCCCCCAACGGTCCACCGTGATAGTCGCGGGAGCGGCGAGGCCGGCGACTTCGATATGATCTACCTGCATGGTTCTCTCCGGCCGTTCCGATCAGGGACCGGCGTCGGCCGGCAGCGTTGGCGTCTTCCCGACCCGCCATTTTGCGGCATATTCCGCGAGCGGCCCGAAGGTGACGCCGCTCTTGGCCTGGATGTGGTCGATCAGGCCCTCGAGCACCAGAAGTCGCGATCCGCGGCCGATGGTCTGGGGGTGCATGGTCAGGTTGAACAGCCCCCGGCCGATCTTGTGGTAGAGGTAGTCGAACTCGTCGATCCACATCTGCAGCACCGCCCGCGGGCTCGCGTAGCCGGGATTACGGCCGAGGATGACCTCGAAGTGCGGAAAGTCGTCGAGCATCCAGGAAACCGGCAATTCGACTAGGTCCACCGGCGTGCCGAACGTCCACGGTTCCGTCTTGGACCAGGAATCGCCGACGCGGCACCAGTAGGCGTCATACTCATCGCCCATCATGCTGCTCTCGTACTTGAAGCCGTATTCGAGCAGCAGTGGCACTGTGTGCGGGCTGTTGTCCCACGACGGCGAGCGATAACCCACAGGGCGCAGACCCGCCACCTTTTCGAGCGCTTCGAGTCCCTTCTCCATGATCCAGCGCTCCTGATCGGGCGTGGTATTGACGGGATTTTCGTGGACCCAGCCGTGATGGCCGATCTCGTGGCCGGCGGCTGCGATATCTTCCACCGTCCTCGGAAAGGCGAGGGCGGTGTGGCCGGGGATGAAGAAAGTGGCCTTGATCCTTCGCTCCGCCAGAAGCGGCAGGATGCGGCGGACCGCGATTGGCCCGAACTCGCCGCGCGAGATCATGCTCGGCGACGTCGCCCCGATCGCCCCGATCCAGACCGAGTAAGCGTCGTAGTCGAAGGTGAGGGAGACATGGACGTCCTTCTGGGCCATGGGTTTCCTTTCACTGGAAGTCCGGATGTAACGGCATCCCGGGCCGTCCGGGTCAGGCGCTCCGGTATGGGGCTAACATTCCGAGTGGCCCCGATGGTTTGCCGGTTGCACGGGATTCGGGAGTGTTTTCGGTGCCGGATGGGCCTTGCGCTGGTCGTGGCCCGACTCGACCGGCGGCTGGACGTGCCGGATCCAACGATCCTATGTGCATTCTATGCACGTCACGTTCCCTCCCAGGCAACGCTTGCGACAATAGACAGGGTTGGCAACGCGCGGAAGCAGCCCCAGTCGTTATGCACAGCCCGCTGCCTGTTCCCCTTGTCCGTGCAGCTTTTGGCTCAGCGCCGGGGAGAGGCTGCCTCTTGCGCACCGCCACCCGCGCGGCCGATCTTGCGCCACGTAGACGCAAGGAGAATCCATGAGCGACGCCAAAGTCCGGCCTGCCGGAATACCGGGCCGGTTCGCCGGCCGCGTAGCGGTCGTAACGGGCGCGGCTTCCGGCATCGGGCGTGCGGTCGTCGCGGGTCTCCTGCGTGACGGCGCAGCCAAGCTGTTTCTGCTCGACCGTGACGAGGCGGCGCTGCGGAAAGTCTGCCTCGAGGCCGGGACGGCTGCCATCCCCCTCGCCTGCGACGTCGCCAGCGCGACGTCGGTCGATTCCGCCTGGGCGGCAATCGCCTCGGAAACCCCCGCCGTCGACATTCTCGTCGCTTCCGCCGGCATCCTCGGTCCGGCGACGAGCATCGCCGAGTGCAGTCTGGAGGACTGGGACGACGTTCAGGCGGTCAATGCTCGCGGCACCTTCCTCGCCGCCCGCAAGGCGGTGGCCATGATGCGCGCGGGCGGCGGCGCGATCGTCACCATCGCCTCGACCGCCGGCCTCGCGGGGTCGGCGGTGCTCGGCCCCTACAGCGCCAGCAAGGGCGCGGTGGTGCTGATGACGCGGAGCCTCGCGCTTGCGCATGCGGCCGACGGCATCCGGGTGAACTGCGTCTGCCCGGGCTCGATCGAAACCGGCATGCTCGAGGCCACGTTCGCCGCCGCCGGCGCGCAAGAGCGGTCGGCGGAACGCCGCTCTGCCTATCTTGGCCGAATCCCGTTTGGCCGCTTTGGACGGCCCGAAGAAGTCGCCGAAGCGGTGCTCTTCCTCGCCAGCGACGCCGCATCCTATATTACAGGCGTTGCCATTCCCGTCGACGGAGGGCGCTTGGCATGACCGCGGCGGCACGCGCGGCGATCGTCACCGGGGCGGGTCGCGGCATCGGGCTCGCCATCGTGAGGACGCTGCGAAATGCAGGTATTGCCGTGCTGGGCGTCGACCTCGAGACGGACGGTCTCGCGGGCACCGGCGCCGCTGCGCTAGCACTGGACGTGACCGATGACGATGCGCCGCGGCGGATCGTCGAGGCGGCCGTCGCGCTATTCGGCGGCTTCGACTACCTGGTCAACAATGCCGGAGTGGGTGGCTCCAGGGCCCTGACTTCGAGCGACGACGCGCTGATCCAGCGGATCCTTTCGGTGAACCTGGTCGCGCCGATGCGGCTGACGCGCGAGGCAATCCCGGCGCTGCGACGGCCCGGCGCCGTCGTCAATGTCGCCTCCGTCTACGGCGAGACGGGGTTTCCGGGGACGGCAGCCTACGCCGCCGCCAAGGGCGCGATCTCGCAGCTCACGCGCCAGCTCGTCTCCGACTACGGCCGGGAGGGCCTGCGGTTCAACGCGGTGGCGCCGGGCGTGATTGCCACGCCGATGGTCGAGCGGCGGATCGCCGGCGACGCAGCCTATCGCCGTGTCATGATTGACGAGAGCCCGGCCGGGCGGTCAGGTCTGCCCGAAGAGGTGGCGGCCGTGGTCGCATTCCTCTGCTCGGACGCCGCATCGTTCGTGTCGGGACAAGTGATCGCGGTCGACGGCGGCTGGAGCACCGCGCGGGTGCTGCTGCCGGACGGCTGACCCTGCGCCGATCGTCGGGACTCAGCCGACGGACTGGAGACCGCACCAGGATGCTATAAACAGCGTCATCGTCTTCGTCACCCTGAGCAGGGAGTCCAACGCCACTCGCTCGTCGAAGCCGTGGATGAATTCCGCGCGCGGCCCGTAGACCAGCGCCGGCATGTCGCCGTAGAGCCCGAAGAAGCGCGCGTCGGTAGTCGCCGTGGAGGCCGTCTCCGGCAACTCCGCGCCGAACACGGTCCGGTGCGCGCGCGACAATTCCGACACGGGCGCATCGGCGTCCTTCAACACGTAGCCCTCGGCCTCGAAGCCGTTGTAGACGATTTCAGGCGGATTGTTCGACAGGAACGGATGCCGCCGCGAAGCTTCGCGGATCGCCTGCTCGATCTCGCGCTTGGCGTCCGCGATCTGCTGGCCAGGGAAGATCGCCACCCGAACATCGAAGGTACACCAGGCCGGGACGCTGGAGGCCCAGTCGCCGCCCTCGATGCGGCCGACATTGAGATTGATCGGGTGATGGACATCGCCGTAGGGCGGATATTCGCCCTTGCGGCCGTTCCACTCTTCCTCCAGCCGATGCAACGCCTGCATGATGGCGTAGGCGGCCTCGATAGCGTTGGCGCCCGTACCCGCATCGGCGACGTGGACGGGAATGCCGCGGACCTGGACCTGGAACCAGATGACGCCGATCTGTGCCCGGATCAGGCTCTCGTGCAGCGGCTCGGGGATCAGCACCGCGTCCGCCCGGTAGCCGCGCGCCAGGCAGGCGAGCGCGCCGTTGCCTGTGCACTCCTCCTCGACCACGCTCTGGACGATGATGTCGGCCGCCGGCCGATAGCCGGCGCGCTCGACCGCATCAAGCGCGGCGAGGCAGGCCGCGAGCCCGGCCTTCATGTCTCCAGCGCCACGGCCATAGAGCCAGCCGTCGGCGATGCGCGGCTCGAACGGTGGCGTTGTCCACATGTCGAGCGGGCCGGCCGGCACCACATCGATATGTCCGTTGAGAATCAGGGAGCGTCCGTTCGGCTTCGAGCAGCGATAGGCGCCAACGACATTGTAGGCGTTTTCGTAGCCGACATGGGCCGGCGAGAAGCCGGGGAGATGCCGTATCCCTTCGAGATCGATGCGAAAACGGTCGACATCGAGGCCCCGCGCCCGCATCGCCGCGGCCATGAAGTCCTGGGCGGTCTGCTCGTTGCCGCGCGTCGACGGGAAACGGACCAGCTCGGCGGTAAGCTTGACCTGCTCCTCGAAACCAGCTTCCACGGCATCCATCAGGCGGCGGGCGGTATCGTCGGTCATTCCAATGTCTCCGGTCTTCGCAAGGCGGCAGCGAGGAAGGCGAGGATCTCGTCCTGAACCTCCCGGTCGAAAGAGAGCCAGTGCTGGTCGTGGAGGGCGTGCGGCGCGCGATAGACGATCGAGCGCGCCAGATCGGACGGCTTCATCAAGGAGCCGCAGTCGCCCTTCAGAACCGGAAGCCTGAACCAGGGATCATCCGCCCCGAGCAGTGACATGACCGGCTGCCCGGCGGGCGCGTTCAGTCCCCGATACTCCGGCCATCCCGCATGGCAGGTCCAACCCTCGATGACGCGCGCCGCCGCGGCCACGCCGCCGATGGTCGCGACGGTGATCGCGCCTTCCGAATGCCCCACCAGCACCACCGGCAGGCCTGCGAGGGAGCTCAGGCCGCGTACCCGCTGGACAGCATGACGGACCTCGGCCTGGCGCCATCCGAGCACGGCGCGGTGGAGGCTGCCGCGATGGCGGGCGGGTTCGCAGCTTAGGGGCTTGTCGAGGCGGGCGAAGCTGTTGGGGGCGATCACGACGTAGCCGGCTCTGGCGAGGAACCAGCCGCTCACGTCGGTGATCCGGCTGAGCCCGTCGCAGCCATGGGCGTAGACGATCACCGCCCTGGGCTGGTCGCCCTCCGGGAGGCCATCGCCCGTCAGCGCGGCAACGTCGACCTGCCTGACTCCGGGGGACGAAGAGACGGGCAAGTAGACCCGGGCGGCTTGGAAGGTCCGTTCGAGCTCTGCGAGGTCCTCGCCGCTGTCGGCCGCAGCAGCGCCGGCGCCCAACAGCAGGGCGACCGCGGAGAGCAGTGCGTGGAGGCGCTTCATCACAGGGCACCGAGCAGGAGGCGGCTGTAGGGATGCTCCGGTTCGCCGTAGAAGCGGGTGGACGGGCCGTCCTCGACGACTTCGCCCTTGTACATGACCGCGATGCGGTGGGACACGTAACGCGTCGCGGCGAGGTCGTGCGAGATGAACATCGCGCCGAAACCCTGCTGCTGCTGAAGGTCGAGGATCAGATTGAGCACCTGCGCCTGCACCGACACGTCGAGCGCGCTAACCGCCTCGTCGAAGACGATGAAGCGCGGCCGGGTGATCAGGGCGCGTGCGATGGCCACCCGCTGGCGCTGTCCGCCGGAAAGCTGGCCCGGATAACGGTCGGCGAAGCCGGCGTCGAGGCCGACGCTGTCGAGCATCTCCCGCACCCGGTCGCGGCGCTCGCTGCCGGAAACGCCGAGGACGGCCAGCGGTTCCTCCACCGATCGGCCGCATGACAGGCGCGGATTGAGCGCCCATTCGGGCTGCTGCAGCACGACCGAAAGCTGGCCGCGGCGCTGGCGCAGGCCGGTGAACGGCACACCGTCGAACTGCATGGCGCCGCGGGTCGGCCGCTGGAGGCCGAGGCAGATCCTGCCAAGCGTGGTCTTGCCGGAGCCGGATTCTCCGACCAGCCCCAGCGTCTCGCCTGGCGCGATCTCGAGGCTCACCCGCTTCACCGCCCGGAACTCGGCCCGGCGCGGCCATCCGCCCCGGCCGTAGACCACCTCGACGTCCCGCAGTTGCACGATCGGGGCTTTCATCGCGTCTCTACCTTCGCTGCATCGCGTGGCGTGGCGAGGACCTCCTCGCTGAAGTGGCACAGCGCCTGCCGGCCGTCGACGAGCCGCTCCTCCGGTCGCGCCGCCGCGCAGAAGTCCCGGCGGAAGGCGCAGCGCGGCTCGTAGGCGCAGCGCTGGCAGCTCGCGGTCAAGACCGGCGGCGCGCCCTGGATCGGGACCAGCCGCTCGCCGGGCCGTTCGTTGCCCGCTGCCGCTGCGATCAGCGCCCGGGTGTAGGGGTGGGCCGGCCGCGAGAGCACGCTTTCGCTGTCGCCGAGTTCGACGACGCGCCCGCCATACATCACCGCCACCCTGTCGGCGTGGGCGGCGACCATGCGCAGGTCGTGCGAAAGGATGACCAGGCTGGCGCCCGTCTCGGCGCGGAGACGGGCGAGCGTAGCCATCACCCGGTCGCGCACGGACGCATCCAGCGATGCGGTCGGCTCGTCGGCGACAAGCAGCCGGGGCGAGCGTGCGATCGCCATGGCGATCACCACCCGCTGCGCCATGCCGCCCGAAAGCTCGTGCGGAAAGCTGCGCGCCACTCGCGCAGCATCCGGAAGCTCCGCCCGCTCGAGCAGCCGGGCGACGTCCGCGATCGAGGCGTCGCCTCCCATGGCGAATGCCACCTGCCGCCCGATCCGCATCGTCGGATCGAGCGCGGTCATCGGGTTCTGGAAGATGAAGCCGAGCCGCTCGCGACGGAGTGCCCGCAGCTCGGCGGGGGAGGCCTCGCGCAGCGACCGGCCCTCGAAATCAAGCCGCCCGGCGGCGACCTCGGCCTCCGGCGGCAGCAGCCGGCCGATCGCCATGCCGAGCGTCGTCTTGCCCGACCCGCTCTCGCCGACGATCGCAAGCGTCTCGCCATCCGCGATCCGCAGCCTGGCGCGATCGAGCGCGATGACGGAGCGACCGCGCGCGCGGTAGACGACGACGAGGTCTTCGATCTCGACGAGCGCGTTCATGTCAGCGACCGCCCCGCCAACGGCTCCAGCGCGTCACGGATGGCGTCGCCGACCAGGTTCACTGACATGATCGCCGCCGACAGCACCGCGCCCGACGAGATCACCAGCCATGGCGCTATGGTGAGATAGGCGCTGCCCTGCTGGACCAACGAGCCGAGCGAGGATTGCGGCGGCTGTACGCCGAGGCCGAGGAAGCTCAGCGCACTCTCGATGATCATGCCGATCGAGAGCGCATAGGTGAGCTGCACGACGACGGCGCCGATGATGTTGGGAAGCAGATGGACCAGCATGATCCGGAGTGGAGAGGCGCCGGCGACTTCGGCTGCGGTGACAAAGCCGCGGCCCGCCACGGTGAAGGTAACTGATCGTACCACGCGGATGAACAGGGGCAGCGTCGCGAAGGAGATCACCAGGATCGCCGGGATGAGCCCTGGCCCGAGCACGGCGGCGACGAGCAGGCCGAGGAGCAGCGCCGGGAACGCGAACAGTATGTCGGCGCCGCGGGCTACGAGTTGGTCGGGCGCGCCTTTGAAATAGCCTGCCAGCATACCGAGCAGGGTCCCGGCGACGGCGGTGATGACGACCGCGACCGAGGACAGCAGGAAAGTCGCACGGATGCCTTCGACGACGCGCGGGAGGAAGGAGCGGCCGAGCTCGTCGGTGCCGAACGGGAAGCGCAGCGAGGGAGGCGACAGCCGGGACCCGGCGGCGATCTTCACCGGATCCCCGATCGGAAGGTAGCTGCCGAAGATGCCGAGCAGCAGGAGCGCTGTGAGCAACAGCACGCCGAACAGCGAGAGCTTGTCGTCGCGCCAGAGGCGTCCAAGAACCGTGGCAAGCCGACTCATCGGCCCTGCTCCGATCCGATACGCGGGTCGATTAGCGCATAGGCGAAGTCCGCGAGCATGTTGATGGCGATGAATACCCCTGCCGCCAGCAGTACGCCGGCTTGGACGATGGCATAGTCGCGGTTCTGCAGCCCGTTGAAGGTATAGAGTCCGATGCCGGGCACCGAGAACAGCACCTCGACGATAACCGCACCGCCGAGCAGGAATCCGAAATATGTGCCGATCACCGTCACCACCGGGATCGCTGCGTTGCGGACGACGTGGCGGCGGATGATCTCGAACGGGCGCGCGCCGCGGGCGACGGCGGCGGTGATGAAGCCTTCGGTCATGATCCTGAGCACGGCGTCGCGGGTGGTCCGCAGAATCAGGGCCATGCCGAAGACGGAAAGGGTCAACCCCGGCAAGAGCATCACGCGCATGTTCTCCACCGGATCGTGGGTGAAAGCCACGAAGCCGCCGACTTGCAGCCCCAGAGACCAAGCGGAAAAGACGAAGATCAGGACGCTGCCAAGCACGAAGTCGGGGACGCTGGAGCCGAGCGCGCCGATAAGGCGCCCGGCGACGCTGCCGCCGCGCCCGGTGGTGCCGATTCCCGCGAGCGCGCCGAGCGACAGGCCAAACAGGAGGGCCGGGCCGAGCGCGATGAGCGCGAGCTCGATCGTCACTGGCGCGCGCCGCAGGAACTCGTCCAGCACCGGCTGGCGTGTCACCATGGAGACGCCGAAATCACCCTGGAGCAGTGCGGCGAGCCAGCGCATGAACTGGATCGCCACTGGCTCGTCGAGGCCGTAGCGCAGCGATATCGCCTCGCGCGCGGCCGGCGTCACGAACGGCCCGAGCAGGATGTCCGCGTAGCCGCCGGGGATGGCGCGCAGCGACAGGAACACCAGCAGCGAAACGCCGAACATGGTGACCAGCGAAGCTGCAAGCCGGGGGAGAAGGTAAATGAGGAGGCGCATCTTGTCCGCGTGCAAGGGCCAGGGGGAGCCGCTCGAGGCGACTCCCCCTGGGGAGGTGAAAAGTTGGCTATTTCAGCGCGTTGAACTCGGCGGCGTACTGGAAGATGTTCGAGGAGCCGGAGCTCTCGGGGACCTTCACGGCGATCTCGTCCGCGCGATAGACCACGTAGTCGACCTTGCTGACCAGCGCGAGCAAGTTGGCGCTCTCGTCGATCATGCGGCAGATATCCTCGAGTTTCGCGTCGCGATCGGCTCCGTCCTGCATGGTCTTGACGTCAGCCAGCGCCTCGCTGAGCTCGGGAACCTTCTCCTGGAAGGCGAGGTTCCAGACCGCAAAGTCCGGGTTCCACCACGAGATCACCATGGTCGGGTCGGTATAGCCGGCGAGCCAGGAGGCGGCGAAGTCGAAGTCGCCGTCCGTGAAGACCTTCTGCAGATATTCCGCCATCGGTTGCTGAAGGATGTTCACCTTGAAGCCGACCTCCGACAGGCTCTGCTGCACGACCTGGGCGATGCGGCCGAGCACAGGGTTGGCGGAGGTCGCGATCAGCCCCACCTCCGGGCTGGTATTGCCGGCCCCGGCGAGCAGCTCGCGCGCCTTCGCCAGACGCTCCTCGCGCGGGAGCGCATAGGTGGGCAGGTCACGGCAGGCCTTCTTGCCGAACGCGGCCGGGACCGGATAGTCGGGCTGCGTGGTGCCGGCGAAGACGAGGTCGCTGATGGCCTGCCGGTCGAGTGCGAGGTTCATCGCCTGGCGGACTCGGCGGTCGTGGAAGGGAGACTTCTCCTTCAGGGCATTGACGTCGAGCCGGTAGTAGTTCGTCGTCTTCAGCGTGGAGGTCTTGATGTTCGGGTCCGACGCCAACGCCTGCGGGGCGTCGGGGTTCTCGAAGGTCGTGAAGTCGATGCGGCCGTTGCGAAGTGCGGCGATGCGCGCCGACTCGTCCGGGATGATCGGCACGTCGATGCGGTCGACCAACGGGTGGCCTTCGCGCCAGTAGTGCGGGTTGCGGGTCAGCGTCCAGCTCTCGTCCTGCTTGTGCTCGCTCACCACGAAGGGGCCGGAGCCGAGAAGCTGCTTGGTTGGATCGAAGCTGCCATCCTTCAATTCCTTTATCGGGATGATCGCGGCGGTGATGTGCGCAAGCGCCGGCAGGAAGTTTGGATAGGGGGCCTCAAGATCGATCTGCACCGTGTGGTCGTCGAGCGCGCTCAAATGGGCGACCTTGCCGAGCTGACCGCTCCAGTAGGAAGCCGTGGCCGGGTCCTTGATCCTTTCGATGGTGCCGATCACGTCATCGGCCACGACCGGCCGGCCGTTGGAAAACTTGGCGCCTGCCCGGATCTTGAAAACGTAGCTGGTCGGCGACTTCTGCTCCCAGCTCTCGGCGAGGCCGGGCTGCAGCTTGAGGGTCTCGTCCGTGGTCAGCAGCGTGTCGTAGACCATCTGGTACATCTCCCAGGAGGTCACGGTGCCGGCAACGTGCACGTCGAAGCCGGTGATTTCGAGCGGCTTGCCCCAAGTGATGGCCTTTTCCTGCGCGAACGCCGGAATGGTGGGCGCCATCGCCAGCGCGGCTATGCCCACCGTCGCGGCGAGCGCGACACGGCGGATAGATGTCAAGTTCATATTCCCCTCCTCGCATGTTGCGATTGTAGCCCTGACGCGACGGATGACATCGGCAGTAGCAGTTGACGATCCTGTTACAAATGTCACATTGTGTCAATCGAAGATAGAAGCCAAACTTTTGGGCAGGGAGGATGCAATGCGGGCGGACGAGTACCGGACCTTCGACGGGTTGGGCCTGGCGGCGCTGGTGGCGCGCCGCCAAGTTTCCGCGCGCGAGTTGCTTGAGAGTGCAATCAGCCGGGCGGAAGCCGTCAACCCGGCGATAAACGCGCTTTCGCAGAAGCTCTATGAGAGCGCGCTGGAGTCGGTGGGATACGAGCGCAATGGCCCCTTCGCAGGCGTCCCCTTCCTGCTGAAGGACGCCGGCGTGACGCTGGCGGGTACGCCAACCACCCAGGGCTCGCGCCTGTTCGCGGATGCGCGAGCCGACCGGGATTCGACCTTGGTCGAACGTTACAAGCGCGCTGGGGTTACAGTCTTCGGCAAGACAACGACGCCGGAGATGTCGCTGGCGGCGTCGACGGAAAGTAGCTTCTTCGGTCGGACACGCAACCCCTGGGACCTGTCCCGGTCCGCGGGCGGCTCCTCCGGCGGTGCCGCCGCGGTGGTGGCTGCCGGGATCGTGCCGCTCGCCCACGGCAGCGACGGCGGCGGCTCGATCCGCATTCCCGCCTCCTGCTGCGGGCTGTTCGGCCTGAAGCCGACGCGCGCACGCACCCCCTCCGGGCCGAATGCAGGCGAGGGCTGGGGCAGCCTCTCGGTGAGCCACGTGCTCTCGCGCTCGGTGCGCGACAGCGCCGCGATGCTGGACGCGACGGCCGGCCCGGCGCCGGGCGATCCCTACTGGGCGCCGCCGCCGGAACGGCCCTATCTCGAGGAGGTGGGACGCGAGCCCGGGCGACTGAGGGTGGCGCTACAGGTCAGCCCTCTCTCCGGTGTGGCGGTGGCACCCGATTGCCGGGCAGCGGCCGAGGACGCCGCGGCGCTGCTCGCCGCGCTTGGCCACGCGGTCGAGCCGGCCATACTTCCCGGCGACTGGGAGGAGCTCGGCCATGCCCTGTGGGTGCTGGTGGCGAGCAACGTTTCGCTCTCGCTGCAGCAGCGGGGCGAAGCGCTCGGCCGTGCCGTAACCGAAGCCGACGTCGATCCGGTGACCTGGAACGCCGTGGCCTTCTCGCGCACGCTGCGGGTCGAGGACTATCCGGCCGCGCTGGCGTCCATCCACCGCCAGGGCCGGCGCATGGCCGCCTTCATGGAGCGGTTCGACGTGATCCTGAGCCCGACGCTGGGGCAGGTGCCGGTGCCGCTCGGGACCCAGCGCACGGACAATCCCGACATCGAGGCGTACGGCCGTGCGTTGGCCCAGTTCACGCCGTTCACCCAGATGTTCAACATCACCGGGCAGCCGAGCATGTCGGTGCCGCTGTCCTGGACTGGTGGCGGCCTGCCGGTTGGCATCATGGTCAGCGCCGGCTTCGGGCAGGAGGGGCTGCTGTTCCGCCTCGCCGCCCAGCTCGAGCAGGCGCGCCCCTGGTTCGACCGCGTGCCGGAGGTCGTGTCATGAAGGAGCAGCTCTCGGACCGGCTCGGCAATGGCTTCCCTTCGTTGACACGCGCGGAGAAATCGGTAGCGAGCTACATGCTCGCCAACATGAGCAGTCTGCCCTTCGAGACGGCGGCCTCGATCGCAGAGAAGGTCGGCGTCAGCCAGATGACGGTGAGCCGGTTCCTGCGCACCCTCGGCTACAAGGGGCTGAGCGACCTGAAGGAGAAGATGCGCACCGAGTTGGACGTTGCGCCGCTGCTGATCTCAGATCGCGTCAAGCGCATTCGCCAGTCCTCCGAGGACACCCGGCTCTGGGACAACTTCGAGCTCGAGCTGCAGGCGATGCTCGGCGTCTACGAGTTGCGGGGCACGGCGCCCTGGCAGGCTACCGTCGCGCTCCTGTCGGAGAGTTCCGACGTCTTCGTCGCCGCCTTTCAGACCATGGCGGGACTCGGCTCGGATTTCGTCGAGCGCCTCGACTACGTCCGTCCCGACACTCGCTTCATAGACGGCCGAAACGGCACCTTCGGCGAGCTTCTGGCGGGGACGGCGGCCTCGCCTTGCCTGGTGCTTTTCGAGACCCGGCGCTACACCAGGCTCAGCCACCATCTGCTCCGGGCGGCGAAGGACGGCGGCATCCCAATCATCATTGTCTGCGACAATCATTGCTACTGGGCGCGCGACTATACCGACATCGTGCTGCCGGTCCGCACGAACTCGCTGCTATTCTGGGATTCGCAGACACCGTTCCTAAGCCTCACGAACCTGCTGTTCGACGACGTGATCGCAAAGCTCGGCGACAAGGTGGCGGAACGAATCCGCGCGATGCGGCTGCTCCAGGACCGCTTTGAGGCCTTCCAGGATTGAGTCTGTGAAAGAGCACGGAAGTCTGACCCGTAGGCCATTCTGCAGATCATGTTGACGCTGAGATGGGAATGGCGTGAGCACCTTCCCTTCGAGGACGAGGTCATGCGAGCCGCGCTGGCGGAGGAAGTTCAGCGGGACGACACCAGTTGCCCGCTCAGCAGCAAGGCCGTCGAGCGGGCTCAGTCATGGGTTCTCGTGGCCTTTCGGCCGTCTCGGCCATCCGATCGTGCCGGTAGTTGCTTATTTCGTGAAGAATGGATCGTCGCAGTACCTGTTGCAGGAAACCATCGGGCAGGGCCTCTCGCGTATTTGGAACGGCCGGCAGGTGGGATTCGGCCTCGCCGAGATTTCACCGGAGCAATATGGGCTCATCGCCATCCACGAACTCAAGGATCGTGGGCATGAGATGCTGTCGGAGTTCGAGATCGTTGACGGAACAGCTTTCCGCAAACAGTTCACCCGCACACAATCGCTACCTGCGACAGCTGCTCGTCGTCGGAGCCATGGCGGTCATCCGCTATGCCGAGCGGAACGGGACCAGGCGGCCATGGCTCGTGCAGCTGATGGCCCGGCGAACGACCAAGGTTGCAGCCATTGCGCTCGCCAACAAGACCGCTCGGATGGTCTGGGCATTGATGACAGCGGCGAGCGATACAGGGAGCCGATCATCGCATAGAACAAGACAAGGCGAGCGATCGCCGACGAGGTTGGAAAGGGCGGACAGAGCTGATGCACAAAGCCGGTTGATACCGCCGGATCAGGAAAACCCACTGGGGCCGTGCACTTCGAGTGCGAGCTGTCGATCGGGACCTGAGACGCGCGAATGGCATTATGGCCAGCGGCACATGAAAGGCCGCACCCACAGGTCGGATACATGGCCGCACCAACCAGCACCTGCAAAAGCGAAAGAAATCCCTTGCCAACGGAGAGCCGTCCATACACGGCCCCGATCACGCTGACAGTCGAGCGTGCCAGGAACGACGGCTTCCGGGAAGCCGTCGATAACCTTGGGACGACAGTGGTGGGGTCGTAAGAAGACCTGGCAAACTTTGCCATGAACCAGGCTTGGAATGGCAGCTTACCGCCGAGCGTTTCGTACAACCGGACCGTCCGGACCCGGCCCCGTTCGAGACGTTCGGCAGCTCCTTGCTCTGACGCTGGACTATTCCGCGTCGGGCGTATTTTTGCCCAAACCAACCGTACGAAACGGCAGCTCTATGAATTTCCGCGCACCCTGCGAACGCCGCGATTTCACGCTTTAGCGAATTCGCAAGATAGTGACCCGCGTGTAACCGCGGTGCTTTTGGCCGTCTGCTTGCCCAACGATTCCAACTACCTGGAAAACGAAAAAGCCGCGGAAATCCGCGGCTTTTCGAGATTCGGAAAACTGGAGCGGGCGAAGGGATTCGAACCCTCGACCCCAACCTTGGCAAGGTTGTGCTCTACCCCTGAGCTACACCCGCTCGCACGGCCCGCAGGCCGAAAGCCGGGCCTATATGGCCGAAGCGCGTGGCGAATGCAACAGGGAAATCGCGCCCGTTTGCCGCATCGGGCGAAGGGCTATGCCGGCGCGCGAACTGCGATTCGCACAGGGTTGGCAGCGCCGCGGTTTGGGCCTAGAGCAGGCACAGAGACGAGTATCGACGCCATGCCCAAGACACCCGACGACCTGTTCTCCTTGCTTTCTTCGCTCGGGATAGACGTGGCGACCCGGGAACACCCGCCGCTTCACACCGTCGCCGAATCGCAGGCGCTGCGCGGCGAGATCGCCGGCCGCCACACCAAAAACCTGTTCCTCAAGGACAAGAAGGACAATTTCTTCCTCGTCACTCTCGGGGAGGACACGCAGGTGGATCTCAAGTCGATCCATCAGCTCATCGGGGCGGCAAGCCGCGTCTCCTTCGGCAATCCGGAGAAACTGATGGAATATCTCGGTGTCGCGCCAGGCGCGGTGACGGCGTTCGGCGTGGTCAACGATACGGGCGGCAAGGTAAAAGCGATCCTCGACGAGGAATTGCTTCAGCACGCCGTCGTCAACGCGCATCCGTTGGTCAATACCGCGACCACGTCGATTGCGCCGAGCGACCTTGTGCGTTTCATGCGAGAGACCGGCCACGATCCGGCCATCTTGAAAGTGGGACAGTGATCGCCACATCTGGCGCGGTCGCGGAATCCGATAGACTGTTCGAAATCGGCCGTGCCGCCTCTCAGGGAGCTTCAGAATGAGCACCGACAACAATCCCTTCGCCAATGCCGGCGCGCAGTATTCGGCGAATGTCAGCTTCGGCGGGCCGGCGCCGGAGCAGCCGAAGGGCGATCTGATCAAGGACACCACGACCCAGCGCTTTTCGACGGACGTGATCCAGGAATCGCGCAACCAGGTGGTGCTGGTCGATTTCTGGGCGCCGTGGTGCGGACCCTGCAAGCAGCTCACACCCGTCCTCGAAAAGGTCGTCACGGCGGCCGCGGGCCGCGTCAAGCTGGTCAAGATGAACATCGACGACCATCCGGCGGTCGCCGGGCAGCTTGGCATCCAGTCGATCCCGGCGGTAATCGCCTTCAGGGACGGCCAGCCGGTGGACGGTTTCATGGGTGCGCTGCCGGAGAGCAAGGTGCGCGAGTTCATCGACAAGGTCGCGGGGCCGGCCGGCCCCGGCGCCCAGATCGAGGCAGCGCTCGCCGCGGCGCAACAGGCGCTCGAGGCAGGCGACGCCCAGATGGCCGCCGACATCTACCAGGAGATCCTGTCGGTCGCGCCGGACAATCTCGCCGCGATCGTGGGATTGGCGGGACTGCTGGTCGATGCCGGCGAATTCGATGCCGCGCGCTCCGTGCTCGACACGGTCCCGGCGGACAAGCAGTCGGACGCATCGGTGGCCGGCGTGAAGGCGCGAATCGCGCTGGCCGAACAGGCCGCAAAGCTCGGCGATGCGGGCGAATTGCTGCGCCGTGTCGAGGCCGACCCCAAGGACCACCAGGCACGATTCGACCTTGCCATGCTCCACAATGCGCGCGGCGAGCGGACGGAAGCGGCAGATTGCCTGCTGGCGATCATGAAGGCCGACCGGGCGTGGAACGACGACGGGGCGCGCAAGCAGCTCCTGCAGTTCTTCGAGGCGTGGGGCATGACCGACGAAGCGACGCTGGCCGCGCGCCGCAAGCTGTCGGCCCTGCTGTTCTCCTGACGCGGATCGCATTGCCGGGCGCCCTTGCGAAACAGGCGGGGCGCCCCACATAGTCCTGATCCCGTTCGTGCCCAGGAAGGTAACGGCGTGCAGGCCGGCAACGCATTCTATCGCAAGGCAAAGGATCTGCCGCAGGAAGCGGCGGTGTTTCCGCTGACCGCGGCGCTCCTGCTTCCCGGCGGGCGGATGCCGCTCAATATCTTCGAGCCACGCTATCTGGAGATGATCGACGACGCGCTTGGTTCGTCCAGGCTCGTCGGCATGATCCAGCCCCGTCTCGACGGCGCACTACGTTCCGACGGCGAGCCGGAATTGTGCGAAACCGGATGCCTCGGCCGCATCACCTCTTTCGCGGAGACCGGCGACGGCCGCTACCTGATCTCTCTGCAGGGCGTCTGCCGCTTCCGCGTCGCAGAGGAAATCCACGTCAAGACGCCGTACCGCCGGTGCCGGCTGGTGCCGTTCCTGGCGGATCTTGACGAGGACAAGGGTGCGGAACGGATCGACCGGGCGGCGCTGCTGAAGTGTTTTCGCTCCTATCTGGAAGCGAACGGGCTGGAAGCGGACTGGGATTCGATCAGCCGCGCCGAAAACGCTACGCTCGTCAACGCGCTGTCGATGATG
The DNA here is from genome assembly GCA_043822005.1 of Pseudomonadota bacterium. Lineage (GTDB taxonomy): Bacteria > Pseudomonadota > Alphaproteobacteria > Rhizobiales > Rhizobiaceae > Mesorhizobium_A. Next base: position 179,451 of record JBDRCE010000026.1, read on the forward strand.
TCGCCCTATGGCGCGGCGGAGAAGCAGGCGCTGCTGGAAGCGCCCGATCTCAAGACGCGTGCCGAGACGCTGATCGCGATCACCGAAATGTCGCTCGCCCGCGAGGGGGACGACTTTTCCTCCAGCCTGCAGTGAGCGCGGACATGGGCGAGACCCCGAGCGAGACGGCAATCGATCCGAAACTGCTCGAGTTGATCTGCTGCCCGCTGACCAAGGGCGTTCTCTCCTATGACGCCGCGCGCAAGGAATTGATCTCGCTTTCGGCGAAGCTCGCCTATCCGGTGCGAGAGGGTATCCCGATCATGCTGCCTTCCGAGGCGCGGGCGCTCGATGAGGACGAGATCGCGCGGCGCAGGAAATCGCGCGGCTGAAGCCCTTGTTCATTGGAAGTTCCGGCCCTTGGGCATGACCTTGCCGGCCCACGCGGCGAGCTTCTCGAATTCCTGCCGAAGCTCGGGATGAGCCCGGATCAGCCGGCCGACGGCCGAGCGCGGCGACATGCGGTCGCGCTGTTCCACCACGGGGCGGCGGATCTCGTCGGCATGGGCGAGGCTGTCGATACCGTCCGCTTCCTCCGACAGGTCGGCGAGCCACGGCGTCAGATCCTCGACGCGTTCGGCCACGACATGGATGACGGCGGTGGAGGATTTGGGGCTCTTCGCCGACTGGACGCGCCCGGTCACGCTGACGAAGCGCGACCCGAGCACGATGGCGCGATAGGTCTCGAACGTCTTCGGCCAGACGATGACATTGGCGACGCCGCATTCGTCCTCGATGGTCATGAAGATGACGCCCTTGGCCGAGCCGGGGCGCTGGCGCACCAGGACGAGGCCGGCGACGCTAACGCGCCGGTCGTTCGCGGTCGTCTCCAGCACGGCGGAGGGGGCGATCCCGGCGGCAGCGAGGCGCTCGCGCAGGAACGACACCGGATGCGCCTTCAGCGAGAGGGTGAGCGAACGATAGTCGTGGATCACATGCTCGCCCAGCGGCATGGCCGGCAGCCTGGTCTCGGGCTCGAGATCCGGCAGTCTGATCTCAGGCTGGTCGAAGAGCGGCAGCCGTTCGGCAGCCCCTTTCCGGTCGAGCGCCTTGACCGCCCACAGGGCCTCGCGGCGGTCGAGGCCGAGGGAGCGGAAGGCATCCGCCTGGGCGAGGCGCTCGACGGCATCCGCGCGCAGGCCGCTGCGCAGCCACAGGTCGCGCACCGAATCGTAGCCCCTGCCGCGCCGCGCGACGAGAAGCTTCATGTCGGCTTCGGCCAGGCCCTTCACCTGGCGCAGGCCGAGCCGCACCGCATGGCGCGAGCGGATGACGCCGGCCATGGAGGCATGGCGCGGCACGATCCGGGCGGGATCGAACACCGCCTCCTCCAGCGTGCAGTCCCAGTCGGAACAATTGACGTCGACCGGCCGGACGTCGACGCCGTGCTCGCGCGCGTCGCGCACCAGTTGCGACGGCGCGTAGAAACCCATCGGCTGCGAGTTGAGGATCGCCGCAGAGAACACGTCGGGATAATAGGTCTTGAACCAGCAGGAGGCGTAGACCAGCAGGGCGAAGGAGGCCGCATGGCTTTCGGGGAAGCCGTATTCGCCGAAGCCTTCGATCTGCTTGAAGCAGCGTTCGGCGAAATCGCGCGAATAGCCCTTGCCGACCATGCCCTCGATCATCTCGTCGCGCAGCTTGCCGATCGTGCCGACGCGCCGGAACGTCGCCATGGCGCGGCGCAGCTTGTCGGCCTTGTCCGGCGAGAAACCGCCGGCGACGATGGCGATCTTCATCGCCTGCTCTTGGAACAGCGGCACGCCGAGCGTCCGCTTCAGGATCGCCTCGAGCTCGGGCTTGACATAGTCCGGTATCTCCTTGCCCTCGCGGCGTCTCAGATAGGGGTGCACCATGTCGCCCTGGATCGGCCCGGGGCGGACGATGGCCACCTCGATGACGAGATCGTAGAACTCGCGCGGCTGCAGCCGCGGCAGCATGGTCATCTGCGCGCGGCTCTCGATCTGGAAGACGCCGAGCGTGTCGGCCCGGCAGATCATGTCGTAGACCGGGCTCTCGCCCTCGGGGATCACGGCCAGGTCGGTCTCCGGGCGGTTCGGATAATGTGCCTTGAGCAGATCGAAACAGCGGCGCAGGCAGGACAGCATGCCGAGCGCGAGGATGTCGACCTTGAAGATGCCGACGGAATCGAGGTCGTCCTTGTCCCATTCGATCATCTTCCGCTCCGGCATCGCCGTCTTCATGATCGGAACGATCTCGTCGAGCCGGTCGCGGGTGATGACGAAGCCGCCGACATGCTGCGACAGGTGGCGCGGGAAGCCCATCAGCCCGTTGGCGTTGTCGAAGAGATGCCTGGTCAGCGCATCGCTCATGTCGAGCCCGGCCGACTTTGCCTCGGTCTCGCCGAGGCCGGCCGAGGTCCAACGCCAGGTCGAGGAGGAGAGCGCGGCGATCGTGTCGTCCGACAGGCCGAGCGCCTTGGCGGTCTCGCGCATGGCCGAGCGCGAGCGGTAGGTGACGATCGCAGCCGCAAGCGACGTGTGCTTCTCGCTGTATTTCCCGTAGATGTATTCGATCACCTCGTCGCGGCGGTCGTGCTCGAAATCGACGTCGATGTCGGGCGGCTCGCCGCGCTCCTTGGAGATGAAGCGCTCGAACAGCGTGTCCATCCGGCCGGGACCGACATCGGTGATGCGCAGGCAGTAGCAGATCAGCGAATTGGCGGCCGAGCCGCGGCCCTGGCACAGGATGTCCATCCTGCGCGCCGCCTGCACGATATCGTGGACCGTCAGGAAGTAGCCGGCGTAATTGAGCTCGCCGACGAGCTGCAACTCCTTGACCAGTGTGGCCCGGCTCTTTTCGTCGACCCCATCGGGAAAGCGCGATGCCGCTCCCTCCCAGGTGAGACGCTCGAGCTCCTGCTGCGGCGTGGCGCCGTCGCGGGTCGGCTCGTCGGGATAATTGTGACTGAGTTCTCCAAGCGAGAATTCCAGCTCCCGTGCGAAGCGGAGCGTCTCGGCCAATGCGTGCTGATGGCCGCGGAAGAGCCGCGCCATCTCGATCGGCGCCTTGAGGTGACGCTCGGCATTGGCTTCGAGCCGGAATCCGGCCTCGGCCACGGTCGTCTTCAGACGGATCGCGCTCATCACGTCCTGCAGCGGGCGGCGCCGCGGCGCGTGATACAGCACGTCGTTGACGGCCATCAGCGGCACGCCCGCCGCCTTCGCCATCGCGTCGGCCTGGGCGAGCCGCCAGGCGTCGTTGCCGGCAAAGCGGGGTGCGACGGCGAGCCGCACGGCCGGACCGAACCGCTCCGCCAGGCGGCGAAGCAGCGCAAGCTCCGCCCCTTCGTCGACCAATGGCGGCAGGACCGCGAGCGACATCCGGTCGCCCCATTCGATCAGGTCCGGAAGATAGACGAGAGAGTTCCCCTTCTCGCTTTCCTCGCGGAGGTTGGCCTGGGAGAGCAGCCGGCAGAGCTTCCCCCAGCCTTCCCTGTCGCGCGGATAGGCGAGCATGTCCGGCGTGCCGTCGGCGAAAACCAGCCGGCAGCCCGGATGATAGGCGATGTCCATCTCCTTCGCCTGCTGCCAGGCGCGCACCACGCCCGCCACCGTATTGCAGTCGGCGAGCCCGATCGCGGCGTGACCCAGATGTGCCGCCTGCCGCACCAGTTCCTCCCCCGACGAGGCGCCGCGCAGGAAGGAGAAGTTCGACTGGACCGAAAACTCGGCATAGGCGGGCGAAACGGTCGCGTTCATGCGAAGACACCCTGCATGAACCATTTCGGCTGCTCGCCTGGGTCGCTTGCCGCCTCGCGATACATCCAGTAGCGGCGGCCGTCCTCGTCCTCGACCCGGTAGTAGTCGCGGGCAGCGGCATCCGCTTCGTCACGCCACCATTCCGGCGAAATGCGTTCGGGCCCCTCCTTGCGATGGACGCAATGGTCGACGCGCCGCCAGCGGAAATCGAGGTTTGCCGGATCGGTGATCTCGATGGGATCGGGACGCCGCAAGAGCCGCAGCGGCCGGTCGGCTCCGCCGCCCGGCATTTCGTTTGCGAGCGGTATGCCACCACCGCCGAAACCCATGGCGCGCTCGGGAAGATGGCTCTGGCGCAGGTCGGGCTCGGCGAGCGCCTGCCCGCCGAGGCGGGCGCGCACCCGGTCGGCGAAGAAGGTAGCGTCTTCCTCGACAACCGCCGCATCGCCGGAAAGGTCCTGCTGCCGGTCGTCGAGGGCCGCGGCCGTCAGCACGGCGAGCCGCACGAGATCGAAACCGTAGCCGGCGTCGAGCGCGTTCTCCAGCGAGGAGAGCCGCTCGTGGAACAGTCTTGCGATGCGCCGCGGCTCGCGCAGCGGCCGGGCCGATCCGGCCGCGATGCGGCTCACGGCGCCGTCGACGCGGAAGAGGATCAGCTCAAGCCGCTCGGCGCCCTCTGCGCGCTCCTCCAGATGCTGCTTCAGGGTCTCGGACAGGAGGAGGACGAGCCGCTCGATGTCCTCGACCAGGCAGACCGGCTCGGCGAGACGCCGTTCGACCGACAGGGGAGGGACCGGCAGGCGCGGCGAGATCGCCTCGTCGACGGCGCCCAGCGCCTGATCGATGCGCAGGATCACCTGCCGGCCGAAACGGCGCGCGATCGGCGCCCGGGGGGCGTCCATCACCATCATGGCGGTGCGCAGGCCGACGCTTTTCAGGCCGGCGACCGTCCCGGGATCGAGCCGGAGCGCGGAGAGCGGCAGGGGCGACAGAAGTTCCGCCTCGCCGCCCGGCGCGATGACGGCGGGGCTGCGGAAGCGGGCGGCCGCCCAGGCGGCGCCGGGGGTGGAGGCCAAGCCCGCACGGGCTTCGAAGCCCTGATGGAAGAGGCGGGCGAGCAGGTCCTTCATCAAGGCGTGCTCGCCGCCGAACAGATGAGCGCAGCCGGTGATGTCGAGGAACAGGCCGTCCGCGCCGTCAAGGGAGACCAGCGGCGTGTAGCGGTCGCACCAGTCGGCCAGCCCTTCGAGCAGCCGGCGATCCGCCTGTGGATCCTCCTCGACGATCTCGATCGAGGGGTGCATGGCGCGCGCGTCGGCAATGCCCAGACCCTGGCGCAGGCCGAGACGGCCGGCCTCCTCGTCAAGCGCGCCGATGCGCTGGGCGTTGCCCTGCCGCGCGCTGACCAGGAGGGGGGTCGCCTGAGCGCCGTCGAAACGCCATGACCTCCCTAGCCTCTGCCGGAAGATCCGGTCCGTCGACAGAAACGGCAGCCAGATGGCGAGTATCCGTTGCGGCAGGCTCATGGCCCTTCTCCTCGAAGATGCGCCGGCCGGCATTCCATTGCAGCAGGAAGGCGGCGTGCGGCGACAGGCGGTTCTTGTCGATGAGGACATGGAAGGCGGGCGGTCCGATCGAACCCAGCAGCGGGCCGGCGAGCGTCGATCTGGGAACCGCCCGCTCCGGCGCGACGACGAGGCGCAGCGGCGCGGCGGTGGCCTCAGCCTCGGCTCCGTGGCGCAGGAGGAAGAGCGGCCTGCCCGAGGCCAGCGCGCGCCGGTGCAGCCGCCGCGTCGCCGTCAGGTCGAGCACATGCGGATTGCCGCGCAGTTCGAGCAGGATGGCGCCGACGGCCTCGAGGCTGGCGGCCTCCTCCGCGATCCACAGCACGTCGGCGATCTTGGCGGCCTGCGCCAGCAGCAGTTGGCCGGGACGAATGCCGTAGGGCGCGGCGATGCCGGGCAAATAAGGGTCGCCCGCCTCGCGCAGCATCTCGGCGGTTGCGATCCACACCACCGGCCCGTTGCCGGCCGCGAGCGCGGCAAGGGCCAGCGCGAGGCCCGAGACCGCGCCGGCGTCGCGCGTCAGGCGGCCGTGGATCTCCGACAGGCCGGCCGCCGGGACGCCGCCGCCGAGCGCTGCGTCGAAACGGTCCGCCCCCGTCGCCAGGTGTGGCATCACCGCCACGCCACGGCGCCGCGTCAGCACCGCATCGGCGCCGGGTCGATCCAGCGTTTCCGCCAGGCGACCCTCGATCTTCGCGATTTCCCGGCGCAGGGCGCAAACGGCCTCACGCGCCGCGGCGACCCCGGCCATGGCACTGTTCCGATCAATTGTTCATGTTCTGTTCTTATAGATTCCGGAGTGCCCCGGAAGAGTCAAGCGGAGTCGCGAAGAATTTATTCCTTTCGGCTCTTTCGACGGAAAAGCTTCAATCCGAGACCGAAAACCCCTATATGCGGCCGCTAAGGCGTCCACCCGGGCGCGTATCCGAACGCCGCCGCAACTGGCGCGCAGTCTCTCGTCGAGCCTTTCCGCGGCTCGCGGCTGGCGCGTCGAAGGACAGCATATGGCCCGAATCGACAATTCCCGCCTCTGGCGCGACCAGCTCTCGCCCTCCCTGGAGGAGATGGAGGTGCTTGCGCTCGAAACCTATGCGCACCTGCCGGAGGACTTTCGCACGCTGACCGGCGAGATCGTGATTCAGGTTGCCGAGTTCCCGGAAGAGGAGATCATGGACGACCTGTCGCTGGAGACGCCGTTCGACCTGCTCGGCCTGTTCGAGGGCCGCGGCATCGCCGAGCGCTGGAATCCGGCCACCGGTGAAGGGCCAAACCGCATCACGCTCTACCGCCGGGCGATTCTCGACTACTGGGCCGAGAACGAGGAGACACTGGGCGACATCGTCACCCATGTTCTGATCCATGAGATCGGCCACCATTTCGGCCTGTCCGACGACGACATGGCCCGTATCGAGGAAGGCGTCGATCAGGAATCCAGAGCCTGACGCGCCGCCGCCCTTCGGCCCGGCCACCTCATCCCCGCGATCAGTAATCGCCGAGTTTCATTCCCGGATCGTAGTCGAAGCCGTCGACTTCCTTGAACACGGCCTGGCCGCAGCGCATCGTCTTCGTCTCCGCGTCGAAGGCGTATGTCGGCGAACCATGCAGCAGCCAGCCTTTGTTCAGCGCCGCCGTCACCTTGTGGCAGAAGCTCGAATCGTCGGGTCCGGTCAGAAAACGGTAGAGTTTCATCGGCGCTTCCTTAGAGATTGCCGGCCTTGGCGAGAAGCTTCTCGGCCTGCGCCAGGTGCAGCCGCTCGGTCATGCGGCCGTCGACGGTGAGGACGCCCTTGCCGGCGTTCTCGGGAGCTGCGAAGGCGGCGGCGATGGCGCGGGCTTGGGCGAGTTCTTCGGCCGAGGGCGAGAACGCCGCGTTGGCCGGGGCGATCTGGTCCGGGTGGATCAGCGTCTTGCCGTCGAAACCCATCGCCGCGCCATCGTCGCATTCGCGGCGGAAGGCGTCGAGGTCGCGGAAATCGTTGGCGACGCCGTCGAGCACGTCGATGCCGCCCGCTCGCGCCGCCAGCACCATCTGCATCAGCCACGGGACGAGGTGGCGCCGGTCCGGCGTCATGCGCACACCGGTCTCCTTGACGAGGTCGTTAGTGCCGGCGACGAAGCACGCAAGCCGTGCGCCGGGGTCGCGACCGAGCTCGGCGATTGAGCCGATGTTGAGCAGCGCCTTCGGTGTCTCGATCATCGCCCACAGCGACATCGCCGGGTTCGCGTCCTCGTCGTCGAGCGTATCGTTGGCTTCCAGAATGTCGCGCGGTGTCTCCACCTTCGGGATCAGGATCGCGTCGGGGCGGCACGCGCGGGCGGCGAGGAGATCATCTTGGCCCCATTCGGTCGTCAGCCCGTTGATACGGATGACGATCTCGCCAGGGCCGCCCGCCGACGTGGTCTTCGCGCGCTCGGCAAAGAAGGATTTCAGCGCCTCGCGGGCCGCAACCTTGGCGTCCGGCGCGACGGCGTCCTCGAGATCGATGATCGCCGCGTCGCAGGCAAGGCCCGGCAGTTTTGCCAGCGCCTTGGCGTTGGTCGCGGGGACGTAGAGGACGGAGCGGCGGGGGCGGAAGGGGCGTGTCGTCATGGTGGCGCCTTCATGCCTCGACGCGCTGTCTGGCGCAAGCGGGTGCGGCGGCAAGGCGCTTGAACGCGACGGCGGAACCTGATTTGCCTCGCAGCGAAACCGAGATCGATCCACAATGCAATCCGACATCCTCATTATCGGCGGGGCCATCGTGGGCTCCTCTGTCGCCTGGGGCCTGCGCGAGGAAGGCTTCACCGGAACGATCGCGCTGATCGAGCGCGACCCGCAGTTCTCGACGTCGGCCACGACACTGTCCTGCGCCTCCATCCGCCAGCAGTTCTCGATCCGCGAAAACATCCGCCTGTCGCAGTTCACGCTCGGCCTGTTCCGGCGGCTGAAGCAGGAGTTCGGCGACGATGCCGATATCGGTTTTCGCGAGAACGGCTATCTGATCCTCGCCGGGCCGGAGGGCGTTCCGATCCTGCGGCAGAACCACATCGCTCAGGCAGCCGAAGGCACGGACATCGTGCTGGAAGACGCCGCGGCGCTCCAGGCCCGCTTTCCCTGGCTGTCGGTGGACGGGATCGCAGCCGGTGCGTTCGGTCGCTCGGGCGAGGGCTGGTTCGACGCGCATGCCTATCTCCAGCTTTTCCGACGCGCGCTGAAGAGCCGCGATGTCACCTTCATCAAGGCGGCAGTCACGGGCATCGCCCGCGAGGGCGACAGGGTGACGACGGTGACACTGGACGACGGTTCACATATCTCGGCCGGCACGGTCGTCAACGCTGCCGGTCCCAATGGCGGCAAGGTCGCTGCCATGGCCGGGATCGCGTTGCCGGTCGAGCCGCGCAAGCGTTCGGTCTTCGTCTTCGAGGCGCGCGAGCGCTATGCGGACATGCCGCTGATCGTCGACCCGAGCGGCGTCTATGTGCGGCCGGAAGGTTCGGTCTACATCACCGGCGGAGCGGAGCCTTACGACACCGACCGCGCGGCCGATCCGGCGGATTTCGAGCCGGAATGGGGATTGTTCGAAGAAACGATCTGGCCGGTGCTCGCTGGACGCATCCCGGCCTTCGAGGCAATCAAGCCGATGCGCGCCTGGGCCGGCCACTACGACTACAACACGCTCGACCAGAATGCGGTGATCGGCCGCCATCCGCAGGTGTCGAACTTCATCTTCGCCAACGGGTTTTCGGGCCACGGCCTGCAGCAGGCGCCGGCCGTCGGCCGGGCAGTGGCGGAGCTCGTCGTCCACGGCGGTTATCGCACCATCGACTGTTCGGTGTTCAGCTACGAGCGGATCGCGGCGGGGCGGCCGTACCGGGAACTGAACGTTATTTGAGAGTGCCGGCGTAGATACCCGCCGCCAGCGTCGCTTCGACGAGCCGTTGGCGGCCATCCTCCGTCGACCGATGTCCGTCCAGCACCTTGAGGCAGGTGACGAGCGCATTCTCGTGCAGTTCGTCGCGCGGGCCGGGCCAGTCCACGCTGGCAAGGAGATCGCAAACCTGGCGGACGGACCCGATCGAGACAACTCCCGAGGAGCGGCGGATCAGTACGGGTTCCGCGAATGGCTTGTTGTCGGGTCGGGTTTGCATGGTCTGCAAACGTCGCAGCTCCCGCCCGGTTCCGCTCCCGGTCTCTCCGGGGCGATCAGATCCAGAGCGTGAAGCTGCTGTTTGTTTCGGTCTCGTCGAAGCCGGCCTGCTGGACCGGATCGGGCGGCGGCGCTGATTTCGCAGGGGCCTGCGCATTGGCGGCTTCCGCAGCTTCCGTGGCCGCCTTGGCTTCGGCAGCCTCCGCCGCCTTCAGCTTGGCCTTGAGCGCGGCGATCTCCTGTTCCAGCTTGGTCGCTTCGGTCTCGTCCTTGGCGGCCTTCAGTTCGCTTTCCTTGGCGGCGATCTGGGCCTTGATCTGAGCGGAGTCACCCGACGACGAGGCACGCGATGTCTGCAGTGTCTGCACGGTGCTGGAAGCGGATGACGACGAAACCGACGAAACCATGGAAGCCCCTCGACTCATGACTGCACCATGGGCCGATGGGCTTAAGGACGCCTTAAGCACGACACGAGCGCGAGCGCTTTGCATTCCTTGCCGCTTGATGTAAAGGCGGGGCTCGCATCCCTACGCGCCAGGAAGACCGATGGACAAGTTCACCAAGCTCACCGGCGTTGCCGCGCCGCTGCCGATCGTCAATGTCGATACCGACATGATCATCCCGAAGGATTATCTGAAGACGATCAAACGCACCGGGTTGGGCAAGGGTCTTTTCGCCGAGATGCGGTTCAACGAGGACGGTTCGGAAAACCCGGATTTCGTGCTGAACAAGCCGGCCTATCGCAAGGCGCAGATCCTGGTCGCGGGCGACAATTTCGGCTGCGGTTCGTCGCGCGAGCATGCGCCGTGGGCGCTGCTCGACTTCGGCATCCGTTGCGTGATTTCGACCTCGTTCGCCGACATCTTCTACAACAACTGCTTCAAGAACGGCATCCTGCCGATCACGGTCAGCCACGAGGATCTGGAGAAGCTGCTGGACGACGCCTCGCGCGGCTCCAACGCGACGCTGACGGTCGATCTCGAGGCGAAGGAGATCCGCGGGCCGGACGGCGGCATGATCAAGTTCGACCTCGACGCATTCAAGCGCCACTGCCTGTTGAACGGACTGGACGACATCGGCCTGACGCTCGAGAAGGCCGCGGCCATCGACAGCTTCGAGAAGATGAACACCGCGTCGCGTCCCTGGGCCTGAATCCCCCAATGACACCTTTTCTGCCTAGGCGGCTCGAACCCTACGCGTTCGGGCTGCTCCTCTCCGGCATGATGTCATTCCTCGTTTCCGGCGTCTCGACGGCGCTCGCGGCTGGCCTCAATGCCGGCTTTCCGCTCCTCTGGCTGTCGGCCTGGCTGCCGTCGTGGGCGATCGCCTTTCCGAGCGTCCTTGTCGTGGCGCCCTTCGTGCGGCGCATCCTCGCAAGGATTGTCAGGCCAGCCTGAGCCGGGCTGACATTGTTTTCGCCGCATGGCAGTCTGGTCCGGTCCGGAGACCAGACCATGCAAAGACCCTTCATCCTCGCCGCGCTCGCGCTTGCTCTGAGTGGCATGCCCGCGCTCGCGCAAACAGCGGAACCGGAGAAATATCCCTTCGAGGGCGGCACGATCACCATCACCGAGACGGATACGGGTGAAAAGGAGATCGCCTTCGACGGGCGGCTGCTCGCCTCGAACTACTTCGTCTCCTTCGACCGAGAGGTCGAGGTCGGCGGCTCGAAGGTGGCGCTGATCTCGGTCGGCGATGGCGGCAATGCCTGCCCTCCGGGCACCTTGATCGTGTGGAAGAATGGCGAGGAAGTCGACAGCGACTATGTCGGCGAGGATTGCGGCGCGCCCTCGCCGGCCGTGACGCCGAGCCAGATCTACTTCGTCCCCTATCTCCTGCCCGGCGCCAGCGCCGACGTCGTCACCTGGTCGCCCACGGAGCGCTACGGGCTGGCCGGCCTCCTGACCTACAAACCGCAGACCGATACCGGCTGGTCCGACCTCGATCTGTCGGCGGTCGAGCATATGCTCGACACATTCCGCAACGAAGCGGTCTACGCGTTGGCGGAGAAGCTGCTCGGCGGCGATCTCGAATTGGTCGCGACCGGTCTCGTCGTCGGCGGGGCTCCCGAAACGCTGAAGTCTGGCGTGATCTGGTCGGATGGCTGCATCCCGCACGCTTGCGGCGGCGGCAACAGTTTCATGGCGATCGACAAGGCTGGGCGCAAACTCTACTTCGCCCAGCAGACCGAGGGCGATACGCCGAAGAGCTGGCCGGAGGTCAAGACCTGGCCGAAGGATGTGCGCGCGGCGATGACGGGCGCGCTCAGACGGTGAGCGCGGCGCAATCGCGCGAACCATGACCTGAAATGTCCGACCGGGGGTGCGGCGATCAAGTTTCGCGACAGCGCGCGCTTGCATCGCGCCGCCGCCCCGTCTAGCTACACGCCCGAGATTTCCGACACGAAAGGCGCGACCATGGCATCCCGCAAGCTTCTCCTTCTCGCCGGCGACGGCATCGGCCCCGAGGCTATGGCGGAGGTGAAGAAGCTGATCGCCATGATGAATGCCGAGATGGGCGCTGGCTTCGAGACCGAGGAAGGCCTCGTCGGCGGCTGCGCCTACGATGCGCACGGCAAGGCGATCTCCGAAGCCGACATGGCCAAGGCGATGGCGGCAGACGCAGTGCTGTTCGGTGCAGTCGGCGGGCCGAAGTGGGACGGCGTGCCCTACGAAGTCCGCCCGGAAGCCGGGCTGCTGCGGCTGCGCAAGGACATGCAGCTCTTCGCCAATCTTCGCCCGGCGATCTGTTATCCGGCGCTTGCCGCCTCGTCCTCGCTCAAGCCGGAAGTGGTCGAGGGCCTCGACATCCTGATCGTGCGCGAGCTCACCGGTGGCGTCTATTTCGGCGAGCCGAAGGAGATCATCGACCTCGGCAACGGCCAGAAGCGCGGCATCGACACACAGGTGTACGACACGTTCGAGATCGAGCGCATCGCGGGCGTCGCCTTCGAACTGGCGCGGACGCGAAAGAACAAGGTCTGTTCGATGGAAAAGCGCAATGTCATGAAGTCGGGCGTGCTGTGGAACGAAGTCGTGACCCAGACGCACAAGGCGAAGTATCCGGACGTCGAGCTCAGCCACATGCTGGCCGACGCCGGCGGCATGCAGCTGGTGCGCTGGCCGAAGCAGTTCGACGTCATCGTCACCGACAACCTGTTCGGCGACATGCTGTCCGACGTGGCGGCCATGCTGACCGGCTCGCTCGGCATGCTGCCCTCGGCATCGCTCGGCGCGCCGGACGCGAAGACCGGCAGCCGCAAGGCGCTCTATGAGCCGGTGCACGGTTCCGCTCCGGATATCGCCGGCAAGGGCATCGCCAATCCGATCGCCATGATCGCGTCCTTCGCGATGTGCCTGCGCTATTCGTTCAACATGGTGGCGGAGGCAGATCGCCTCGAGAAGGCGATCGCCGACGTGCTCGACAGCGGCCTGCGCACCGGCGACATCATGTCCCCCGGCATGAAACAGGTGAATACGAACGAGATGGGCGACGCGATCATCGAGACGTTCCGCGCACTGGCGTGACAGTGGTGCGCGCGGCCGGCATCGCCGTGCGGGCCGGCTGACCGGTCTCGGTCGCGGCAGCATTTCTCCACCGTTTCCGCCTGTACCGGCTTGCCTGCCGGCGAGCCCGCCGTCTATCGTTCGGTCGACATTCCGCCGGGGGGCCGGCTTCATCAGTTCGGATGCGATCCGAATGCCGTTTCCAGCCTGAGGCAATGGGCCGGCCGCAGCGAACTGGCGACGCAGACTCTGTCCCGGTTTCATCACGCCGACGATCATCCGTTCGTCTACAGCCGAGACAGGGAGCCGACTTGGTGGCTGAACGTTCCCTCAAGACGATATGTCCGTGACTTCCGCGGAAGACCTTTCCGCGACGCGGCCTCGCGCCCCCGCTCTCGGGGTCTGCGACTACAGCCGCTTTCGCATGCTGGACAATATCATCAGCACGTTCGTCTTCATCAATCGGCGCAGGTCCAGACGGCGTATGGAGCGAATTGCCTGGAAATGGCCTCTGGCGGTCACGGCCGGCATCGTCCTGCTCGCTCTGGTCTCCATGGATACCTATTTCGCGGCGAACCGGCTCACGGCGAAATCGCTTCTCTTCCAGCAAGCCCTCGCCTGGACTCACTGGGCGAAGTCCACGACCGTCCTCGTTCCAACAGCGTGTCTCCTGATCGCTTCCTCGATCGTGACCTGGCGGCGGCTGCGGCCGCGGACACAGCTCCTGTTGCTGAACCAGACCGCGATGAGCGCCTACCTGTTCCTGTCGGTGGGGCTCGCCGGGCTGGTGGTGAACCTGCTGAAACCCATGATCGGACGGGCCAGGCCGAGCCTCTACCTGGAACTCGGCGCCTATCATCTCGATCCGTGGACGCTCAACTTCCGCTTCGCGTCCTTTCCCTCGGGTCATGCGAGCGTGGCCGGCGCCGCTGCGATGGGCATCGCCCTGCTTTTTCCACGTCTGAGAGCGCCGGTGCTGATCCTGGCGCTCTGGCTGGCGACGACGCGCGTCTTCGTCGGTTCGCATTTCATGAGCGACGTCTTTGCGGGCCTGATGATCGGAGCATGGTTCGCGTACGCAATGGCCGTCGTATGCTCGGCACACGGATTGCTGTTCGACGCGTCTCAGGGGATCTTGCCAAAGCCGAAAAGGACGTTCCACATACTTCCTGCCGGCATACGTTCGGAGTGGTCGGGGGTGCAGGCGCGATATTTCGACCGTTCCCGCATCGTGAGCGAACGCGCCGCGACGCAAGCGCGGACAGATTGACTCTTTGCCCGAACTCCGTCATTAGCCGCCGCGAAACGGAGTTTCCCATGCGCGGCCTGCTTATGGCCTTTCTGACCAGCGGTTTCACCGGTCTTTCGGCCGGCGATGGCGCTCGCATGTCCCGTTCCACCAAAACCACGGCCAAAACGGCGACCGCCAAAACGGTCTGACGCCCCTTGGCCTGCTCGCCCCTCCCCGGGTCCGGCCCGGGGTGGACCCCGCGAAGCCGGCGGGTTTTCCGAAACGAGCGGAGGGGGACAGGAGATTTCGATGGGTTTCAAGGTTGCGATCGTCGGCGCCACGGGAAATGTGGGCCGCGAAATGCTGAACATTCTGGAAGAGCGCGGCTTTCCCGCCGACGAGGTCGTGGCGCTCGCCTCGCGCCGCAGCCAGGGCACGGAAGTGTCCTACGGCGACAAGACGCTGAAGGTAAAGTCGCTCGACAGTTACGACTTCTCCGACACCGACCTCTGCCTGATGTCGGCCGGCGGCGCCGTCTCGAAGGAATGGTCGCCGAAGATCGGCAAGCAGGGCTGCGTCGTCATCGACAACTCGTCGGCCTGGCGCTACGACCAGGACGTGCCGCTGATCGTGCCGGAGGTGAATCCGGACGCGATCTCGCTCTATACGCGCAAGAACATCATCGCCAATCCGAACTGCTCGACCGCGCAGATGCTGGTGGCGCTGAAGCCGCTGCATGATTTCGCGACGATCAAGCGCATCGTAGTCGCGACCTACCAGTCGGTTTCCGGCGCCGGCAAGGAAGGCATGGACGAGCTGTTCACGCAGACCCGCGCGGTGTTCGTCGCCGACGGCGTCGAGGTGAAGAAGTTCACCAAGCGCATCGCCTTCAACGTCATTCCGCATATCGACGTCTTCCTCGACGACGGCTCGACCAAGGAAGAGTGGAAGATGGTTGCCGAGACCAAGAAGATGCTCGACCCGAAGATCAAGGTGACCGCGACCTGCGTCCGCGTACCGGTGTTCATCGGCCATTCGGAAGCGATCAACATCGAGTTCGAGAAGCCGATCACCGCCGACGAGGCGCGCGACATCCTGCGCGAGGCGCCTGGCTGCCAGGTGATCGACAAGCGCGAGAACGGCGGCTACATCACGCCCGTCGAGAGCGCCGGCGAGGACGCGACCTTCATCTCGCGCATTCGCGAGGACCCGACGGTCGAAAACGGCCTCAACATCTGGGTCGTCTCGGACAACCTGCGCAAGGGCGCCGCGCTCAACGCGGTGCAGATCGCCGAACTGATGATCGAGCGCGGCCTGCTGAAGCCGCGGGCCAAGGCGGCCTGAACGGCGGCCAACGCCGCACGGGCGTAAGTGCCGGGGACAGTTTACTTTTTTCCGCGGAAAGTCGCCGCCCGTGCAAAGTTTGCGCGAGCGGAAAGAAAGTAAACTGTCCCCTGCGCTCCCTCACGACGTATCCCGCCTCGCCTCGTAGGCGAAATAGTGCAGATCGCGCAGGACGTCGTCGATCTCGTGCTCGGGGCGCGGCGAGCCGGGGCAGTGGAGCCCATAGGCGCGGCCGGGGCGCAGCGGCGAGAGGCGGCCGACACGGCCGGCCTTGCGCAGAGCCTCGCAGCGGGCACGCCAGCGGGCGAGCCGCGTCGCCTGGCGGGGCAGGTCGCCGAGCGCCCGGCTCAAGGCTTCTAGACGCAGGCGAAGGTATCCGGCATCGATCGGATCGTTGGGCGAGGGGTCGTGTTTCGGCGCGATCGCGAAGAGCGGCGTCCAGCCGGGGATGGAGATGCGCGGCACGCCGGAGTTGCGCATGTGGAACGGCGGCGCGTCCGGGTCCGGCAGCGGGTCGAGGAGAGGAAACGAGAGACGTCGCGGCGCGGCGGGCGGTGCGTCGGCCGCGTCGGTCGCCACGGCGGGCGCGAAAGCGAGGCCAAGGCCGGGGACCGGGACGGGATTGTGCGTGACCAGCGGGCCGCTGTTCGGCTTGAGCGGCGGCAGAACCGGTTCCGCCGCCACCATGTCGCGGCCGACGACGACGATCAGCCGCCTGACCGCGGCCTCGGCGGCGCGCAGCAGGCGATAGACGGCGCGGTGGACGCGGCGGGGAAGCGTCGGGCTGGGGAGATCCCCCTCACCAGGTTCGGCTAACGCCTCGGCTTTGCCTCGGCGAGCCGGACCATCCTCTCCCACAGGGGGCGAGGAAAGGACGAGCCCGGCCATGACGCACAGCGTGGCGACGATGCCGCCGAGCAGCCGGACATTGCGCTCGATCACGAGGTCCCAGTCGATCCCGCCTATCCCGCCGTCCCAGTCGCTCGTTTCGTCCCAGTCGCTCACCCGCGCCTCCTTTCATCGCGGACAGTGTCGCGGAGGGGCGAAGGGGGGTGGATTGGTGGTGAATTGTGAATTGTGAATGGTGAATGGAAAGAAGGGGTTGCTGCGGGAGCGCGCGGAAATCGATGCACGCCCTGTCCTTCTCCCCTTGTGGGAGAAGGTGCCCCGAAGGGGCGGATGAGGGGTGTTGCGAGGAGCGTGGCGTCTCAGGATTAGGTGCTGTCGGCGCCCGTTCTCCACCGCCTCACTTCGTCCAGCACCCCTCATCCGACCTCGCTCTCGCTGCGCTCGGCTCGGCCACCTTCCCCCACAAGGGGGGAAGGACAGGGCGCGAAGCCGACCGGCGCGGTTCGGGGCAAGCCTGGTGTGTCCCCTATCCCGCCCGCTGGATCTCCCCCTCCAACTCTCCCAGATGCGCGATCTTGCGGAAGCGGGGGTGGTTGGCGGGTTCCTCGGCGTGCTCCAGCACCCAGGTGAGCTCGTGCGGGACGAAGACGCCCCAGCCGCCGGCATCGATGGCCGGAAGGACGTCCGATTTCAAAGAGTTGCCCACCATCATCGCCCGCTCCGCGCCGTCGCCGTGGCGGGAGAAGATGCGGCGGTAGGTATCGGGTTTCTTGTCCGAGACGATCTCGACCGCGTCGAAGAAATCGCCAAGCCCGGAGGCGGCGAGCTTGCGCTCCTGATCGAACAGGTCGCCCTTGGTGATCATCACCAGCCGGTAGTCGCCCGCCAGAGCCTCCAGCGTCTCGCGCACATGCGGCAGGGTCTCGACCGGATGCGACAGCATCTCGCGCCCGGTCTCGAGGATCGCCCGGATGACGTTCGCCGGCGCGCGGCCCTCGGTGACCTCGATCGCCGTCTCGATCATCGACAGCGTGAACCCCTTGATGCCGAAGCCGTAGGCGGCGAGGTTCTTCCTTTCGGCCTGAAGCAGCCGCTCGACCAGATGCTCGGGCGCGGCATAGTCCGCCAGAAGTTCGGCGAAGCGGCGTTCGGTCAGCCGGAAGAACTGCTCGTTCTGCCAGAGCGTGTCGTCGGCGTCGAAGCCGATGGTGGTGAGACTGGACATGGCGTTCTAGTCTCACCCGGGACCGACCTGCGTCAATATCCTCCGTCCACAGGGCCCGAAGGGACGTACGCGCGCCGGCACGACTGGCCGGCCTTCTCATGGAAGCACCCCCTTTGCCGGATCAGGCTCCGAGGAGGTCGTCTCTGGCCGCTATCGCGTGGGGCGCGAGCAACTCGTCTACAAGGACGCCGCGCGTTCGTGCGTAAGCCTCAACTATACCACGCGCGGTCTCCGGCTCGACGTCGCCCTGCAGCGCCGCACGGCAGGCCCGTATAGCCATATTGTGCGCGGGACCGTGTTCGAGCGGCGCGAGTTCATCAAGCGCCTGCAGGGCATCGGTGGCACTGTCGATGTGGCGAGGGAATCCCAGACCGACGAACATGATCAGGGGACGTTCGAAAGCGGCACCATTCATCGCAACCTCCTTTCGCGATTCAATCCAACGGAGCGGCTTTGATACGGCTGGCCTCAAGGGCCGCCGGACAGGATTTTGGTATCGGAGCGTCTGTCGTCAAGGCCTCATCCTGGTCTAGACCAAACGAAAACGGCGGGCCGAAGCCCGCCGTCATGCGTGTCCCAGGACGAAGCCGACTATTCGGCGGTCGCGGCCGCGAGCTTGGCGGCGGCTTCTTCCTGCGCCTTGGCCAGCAGGGCGGCGCGTTCCTGCGCCTTCTTGCCGGGCTTGGCCTTCTCCGGGTTCGAGCGGGCGTCGCGCTTGGCGATGCCGGCCTCGTTAAGGAAGCGCAGCACGCGGTCGGTCGGGAGCGCCCCGTTGCTCATCCAGTGATTGATGCGGTCGGCGTCGAGCTTGACGCGCTCGGCCGAATCCTTCGGCAGCAGCGGGTTCCACGAGCCGACCGTCTCGATAAAGCGGCCGTCGCGCGGCGAGCGGACGTCTGCGATGACGACGTGGTAGTAGGGACGCTTCTTGGAGCCCGCGCGGGCCAGTCTGATCTTCAGTGCCATTTTCGTTTCTCCTGATGTCTCACTGAGAGTTGCGGCCATGCGGCCGGTTCATGCGCCGTTGGTCGCGGCGATCTGCTCGTGGTGACGGATGACTTCCTTCACCACGAAATTGAGGAATTTTTCCGCGAAGTCCGGGTCCAGATGGGCCTCCTTCGCCAGGCGGCGCAGGCGGGCGATCTGCTCCTGCTCGCGCGCGGGGTCGGCCGCCGGGAGGCCATGGGTCGCCTTCAGCACGCCCACCGCCTGGGTGCAGCGGAAGCGCTCGGCAAGCATGTGGATCAGCGCGGCGTCAATATTGTCGATCGAGGCGCGGTAGC
>JBDRCE010000027.1:0-2252 GCA_043822005.1 Pseudomonadota bacterium
GGGCAAGCAGGCGCTCGCCAAGATCCGCGAGATGTCAACCGACGCGGCGCTCGAATATGCGCAGTTCATGCTGGCCAACATGACCCGCACCAAGGACGCCCGCGAGGGCATGCTCGCCTTCAACGAGAAGCGCGCGCCCAACTGGACGGCGGAATAGGCAAGATGAGTGGGATCGTTCGCATCGGCTGCGGCGCCGGCTTCTGGGGCGACAGCCCGGAAGGCCCGGCCCAGCTCGTCCGCAAGGGCGACATCGACTATCTCGTCATGGACTATCTGGCCGAGATCACCATGTCGATCCTCGCCAGGATGAAGGCCAAGAAGCCCGAACTCGGCTACGCGACCGATTTCGTGACGATGGTCATGAAGCCGTTGGCCAAGGAGATCGCGGACAAGAAGATCCGCGTCGTCACCAATGCCGGCGGCGTCAACCCGGATGCCTGCCGCGATGCGCTGCTGGCCGTGTTCAAGGAGGCGGGCGTCGATCTCAAGGTCGCAGTGGTACGCGGCGACGATCTTTCGGCCTCGGCCGATGCCTATCGTGCGGCGGGGACGAAAGAGATGTTCTCGGGCGCGGCGATGCCGGAGCGGCTCGCCAGCGTGAATGCCTATCTCGGCGCCTTCCCGATCGCGGCGGCGCTGGATGACGGCGCCGATGTCGTCATCACCGGCCGCGTCGTCGAGTCGGCCGTCGTGCTCGGCCCGTTGATCCACGAATTCGGCTGGAAGCCGGGCGATTACGACCTGCTCTCCGCCGGCAGCCTCGCCGGCCACGTCATCGAATGCGGCACCCAGGCAACGGGCGGCGTCTTCACCGACTGGCGCGACGTGGCGGACGATTGGGACGACATGGGATTCCCGATCGCCGAATGCGCAGCCGACGGCTCGTTCGTGATCTCGAAGCCCGAGGGCACCGGCGGCCTCGTCTCGATCGGCACGATCGCCGAACAGGTCGTCTATGAAGTTGGGGATCCTAGGCGCTACATCCTCCCAGATGTGACCGCAGACTGGAGCGCGGTTCGGCTCGAACAGGTCGGGCCGGACCGCGTGAAGGTCAGCGGCGCGAAGGGCGCTGCACCCACCGACAGCTACAAGGTTAGCGCGACCTATGCCGACGGCTATCGCGCGCAGGTGACGATGATGCTCGCCGGCCGCGACGCCAAGGCCCGCGCCCAGGCGACCGCGAAGGCAATCCTTGCCCGCTCCGAGCGGCTGATGCGCGCCGCCGGCTTCGACGGCTTCGCCGACACATCGGTGGAAATCCTCGGCAGCGAGACGAACTACGGTGCCCAGGCCCGCACCGGCGGCACGCGCGAGGTCGTTCTCAAGATCGCCGTGCGCCATGCGGACAAGGACGCGTTGGGTATCTTCGGGCGGGAGATCTTCCCGGCTGCGACCTCGATGGCGCAGTCGATCACCGGCTTCGCCGGCGGCCGGCCCGAGCCGCAGCCGATCGTGCGGCTGTTCTCGTTCCTCGCTCCCAAGGCCGACATCCGCGTCGCCTACGAATTCGACGGCAAGACCCGCGAGATCGCCCCGCATCTGCCCAACGACGTTTCGGGCGACCTGTCACCGGAAACGCCCGGCGAGATACCGGCGGCCGCCGGCAAGCTCGCGACCGTGCCGCTGGTGGCGCTGGCGCACGGACGCAGCGGCGACAAGGGCGACATCGGCAATATCGGCATTCTTGCCCGCAAGGCCGACTACCTGCCCTGGATCCGCCGCAGCGCTACGCCCGAGGCGGTCAGCCGCTACTTCGCGCATTTCGTCAAGGGCAAGGTCGAGCGCTTCGAATGGCCGGGGCTGAACGGGCTGAACTTCATGCTGCATGAGGGGCTCGGCGGCGGCGGCATCGCTTCGCTTCGCCACGATCCGCAGGGCAAGGCGCTGGCGCAGGTCTTCATGGACTTCCCCGTCGAGGTGCCCGCCGCCTGGCTCGAAACAGGCGGACCGCTGCGGGACTGGCCGAAGGAAGACAGCGCATGACCTCTCCCCTGTTCAAGAAGGTGCTCGTCGCCAATCGCGGCGAGATCGCCTGCCGCGTCATGCGCACGCTGGTCGAGATGGGCATAGCCTCCGTCGCGATCCACCACCGCGTCGAAGCCCGCGCCAAACATGTCCGCATGGCGGACGAAGCGGTCGAGATCACCGGCGACACGCCCGTCGCCGCGCATCTCGACATCGGCCAGATCATCGAAGCCGCCCGCTCGACTGGCGCGGACGCGATTCACCCCGGCTACGGTTTCCTGTCTGAA
>JBDRCE010000028.1:0-130453 GCA_043822005.1 Pseudomonadota bacterium
GTGACCATGTCGGGCCGAACGCCGCGGCGGAAGAGCTCGGGCACGATGTCGGCGGCATTGCCGAGCAGGCCGACGGATTTCGCCTCGCCGGCCTTGGTCCAGCGGTCGATCATCTCCAGCGCCTCGTCGAGCGAGGTCGCCTTGGCGTCGACATAGCGGGTGCGCAGGCGGAAATCGATGCGGGTCTCGTCGCATTCGACGGCGAGGCAAGAGGCGCCGGCCATGACAGCCGCGAGCGGCTGCGCGCCGCCCATGCCGCCGAGGCCTGCCGTCAGGATCCACTTACCCTTGAGAGTGCCGCCATAGTGCTGGCGGCCGGCCTCGACGAAGGTCTCGTAGGTGCCCTGCACGATGCCCTGCGTGCCGATATAGATCCACGAGCCGGCAGTCATCTGGCCGTACATGGCGAGACCCTTCTTATCCAGCTCGTTGAAATGGTCCCAGGTCGCCCAGTGCGGCACGAGGTTGGAGTTGGCGATCAGCACCCGCGGCGCGTCCTTGTGGGTGCGGAACACGCCGACCGGCTTGCCCGACTGGACGAGCAGCGTCTCCTCCTCGGTCAGAGTCTTGAGCGTCGCGACGATGGAATCGAAATCCGCCCAGGTCCGCGCCGCCCGGCCGATGCCGCCATAGACGACGAGCTCGTTGGGGTTTTCGGCGACGCCCGGGTCGAGATTGTTCATCAGCATGCGCATCGGCGCTTCGGTCATCCAGCTCTTGGCAGTGATCTCCGGGCCGACCGGCGAACGGATCTCGCGGATGTTGTGACGGGAATTGGCGGTCATGTTCGGATTCCTTTCGGAAGGGTCGTCGCGATCTCCTCGATCGCGGTCAGAACGGCGGCGAGCACCGCGCGAAGCCGGTCCGCCTTGGCATTGTCGTAGGCGAAGGGAAGCTCTTCGGTGGCCAGGTGCGTGGCCTGCGCCAGCTCCATCTGGATCGCGTGGACGCCGGTCTCGGGCCGCCCATAGTGCCGCGTGGTCCAGCCGCCGCGGAAACGGCCGTTGAGGACTGATGTGTAGCCGGCTGCAGTCTCGCAGATCGCGGCGACGACGCGCTCGATCTCCGGTGCGCAGGTCCGGCCGTTGTCGGTGCCGATGTTAAAGTCGGGCAGCACGCCCTCGAACAGGAACGGGCAGCGCGAGCGGATCGAGTGGCAGTCGTAGACGACCGCGATGCCGTGCAGCGCCTTCACGCGCTCGATCTCGGCTTCGAGCGCGGCATGGTAGGGGCGGTGGAAGCGCTCCAGCCGCGCGGCGATATCCGCTTCGGTCGGTTCCTCGCCCGTCCTCCAGAGAGGCTGGTTGTCGAAATCGATCGTTGGCACCAGCCCGGTCGTGTTCTGGCCGGGATAGAGGCTGACGCCGGACGGATCGCGGTTGGCGTCGATGACGTAGCGATGGAATGTCGCGCGGACGGTGGTCGCGTCGGGCAGCAGCCCGGCATAGAGACGATGGATGTGCCAGTCGGTGTCGCGGAGTTTTGCGCCCTCGGCGTTGAGCCGCGCGGCGATGTCGGCCGGCACGTCCGTTCCCGTGTGCGGGAGGGCGAGGATGACCGGGGAAGAGCCGCGATCTAGTTCGAAGGGGGTCATGTGGACGGTGCTCGCTTCGCTGAAAGGGTAAGTGCGCCCCCTCCACCACCTTGGGTGGTCCCCCTCCCCCGTAAACGGGGGAGGATATGCGGAGGCGTCGCAGTCAGGCTCCTATCCTCCCCTGCGAAGCGGGGGGTCCGAAGGACGGTCGAGACAAGCGGCTCGCCCCGGCAAGGGACCACGTAGTGGTGGAGGGGGTGCGTCATCATCCCAGCCCCGGCAGCACGCCTGCGCTGACGCTGGCGTTCAGCGCGCCGCTCGTAACAAGGTCCGCCGCCGCCGCGAGATCGTTCGCCATGTAGCGGTCGACCTCGAGCGTCGGGACGACGGCCCGGATCGCGGCGTGGGCCTTGAGCAGTTCCGTGCCGGTCCTCAGCGGCGCGCGGAAATCCAATCCCTGCGCTGCCACCACCGCCTCGATCCCGATGATGCCGGCGAGGTTGTCGGTCATCTGCAGCAGCCGCCGCGCGCCGTGGCAGGCCATCGAGACATGGTCTTCCTGGTTGGCGGAGGTGGGCGTGGAATCGACCGAGGCGGGATGCGTCATCTGCTTGTTCTCGCTCATCAGGGCGGCCGACGTGACCTCCGCGATCATCAGCCCCGAATTCAGGCCCGGCTTCTTCGCCAGGAAAGCCGGCAGGCCGAAGGACAGCGCCGGGTCGACGAGCAGTGCGATGCGCCGCTGCGAAATCGCGCCGATCTCGCACACCGCGATGGCGATCTGGTCGGCGGCAAAGGCCACCGGCTCGGCGTGGAAATTGCCGCCGGACACGACCGAACCGTCGGAGAGCACCAGCGGATTGTCGGTAACGGCGTTCGCCTCCGTCTCCAGCGTCCGCGCGGCCATGCGCAGGAGGTCGAGGCAGGCGCCGTCGACCTGCGGCTGGCAGCGGATGCAGTAGGGATCCTGCACGCGCTCGTCGCCCTCCAGATGGCTGTCGCGGATCTGCGAGCCCGCCATCAGGGCGCGCAGGGCCGCCGCCGTCTCGATCTGCCCGCGATGGCCGCGCAGCGTGTGGATCTCCTCGACGAAGGGGGCCGACGAGCCCATCGCCGCGTCCGTCGACAGCGCGCCGGTGATCAGCGCCGCGTTCGCCGCCCGATGCGCGCGGAACAGGCCGACCAGAGCCAACGCGGTCGACACCTGAGTGCCGTTGATCAGCGCCAGGCCTTCCTTCGCTGCCAACACCACCGGAGTCAGCCCGGCTTTCGAAAGTGCGTCCCGCGCGGCCATTCGTTCGCCGGCAAAGTAAGCCTCTCCCTCGCCGATCATGGTAGCGGTCATGTGCGCGAGCGGGGCGAGATCGCCGGATGCGCCGACCGAGCCCTTTTCGGGAATGACCGGGACGACCCCTCGTGTCAGCATCGCCTCGATCAGCTCCACCACATGCGGCCGGATGCCGGATGCGCCGCGGCCGAGTGAGATCAGCTTCAGCGACATGATCAACCGCACGATGTCGGCCGAAAGCGGTTGCCCCACGCCGCAGCAATGCGACAGGATGAGGTTGCGCTGCAGGGTCGCCACGTCATCCGGCGCGATCCGCACCGAGGCGAGTTTTCCGAAGCCGGTGTTGATGCCGTAAACCGCGTCGGCGCCACCCGCGATCTCCGCGATCCGGGCCGCCGCCCGGGCGATGCCGGGCCGGAAGCCGTCGTCCAGCCGGGCGGGGGCGCCGGTGCGGTAGGTGCGGTAGATGGCTTCGAGGTCGGAGAGCGGCACTGCGCCAGGGCGGAGGATGATGGTCATGCAACGGCTCCGATCAGGCGGTGCAGCGGATTGAAGCCGATGCGGTAGGCGAGCTCCGCCGGCTCTGCGACGTCCCAGACCGCGATCTCCGCTCGCTTGCCCGGCTCCAGCGTGCCGATCTCGGCCTGGAGGCCGAGCGCACGCGCGGCGTTGCGGGTGAAGCCCGCCAGCGCCTCCTGGGGCGTCAGGCGGAACAGCGTGCAGGCCATGTTCATCGCCAGAAGTGGCGAGACGAGCGGCGAGGAGCCGGGATTGCAGTCGGTGGCGATGGCGATCGGTACACGAGCCTCGCGCAGCAGCGCGACCGGGGGCGCCTGCGTCTCATGCAGGAAATAGTAGGCGCCCGGCAAAAGCACCGCGACGGACCCGCTGGCGGCCATGGCGGCAACGCCCTCGGCGTCGAGATATTCGAGATGGTCGGCCGACAGCGCGCCGTAGGAGGCCGCGAGCTTCGTGCCGCCGAGGTTGGAGAGTTGCTCGGCATGCAGCTTCACTGGCAGGCCGAGCGCACGCGCGCGGTCGAACACAAGAGCGATCTGTGCGGGCGAAAACGCGATGCCTTCGCAGAATCCGTCGACGGCATCGACGAGCCCTTCCGCCTGCGCGGCATTCAGCCCCGGCAGTGCGACCTCGTCGAGATAGGCGTCGGCGCGGCCCTTATATTCGGCGGGCACGGCATGCGCCGCAAGCCAGGATGTGACGACACGTACCGGTCGCAGCTCGCCGAGTTGCCGCGCGGCGCGCAGCATTTTCAGTTCGTCTTCTATTGAGAGGCCGTAGCCGGACTTGATCTCGACCGTCGCGACGCCTTCGGCCAGCATCGCGTCGAGCCGCGGCAGGGCCTGTGCCACCAGCTCGTCCTCCGACACGGCCCGCGTCTGCGTAACAGTCGAGAGGATGCCGCCGCCGGCCAACGCGATCTCCTCGTAGGCCGCGCCTTCCAGCCGCATCTCGAACTCGCGGGCGCGATTGCCGCCGAAGACGAGATGGGTGTGGCAGTCGATCAGCGCCGGCGTTGCCAGCCGCCCGCCGAAATCCTCGCGCTCGACGCCGCGCCAGTCCGCCGGGACAGCGCCGACGAAGGCGATGCGCCCGTCTTCGATGCCGATGTCGCCGTCGACCAGGCCCCAGCCGGCGGCGGGAGCCATGGTGGCGATGCGCAGAGTGTCGAGAATGCGACGGGTCATCGGATTTCGCTTTTAATGTCTGCGCATATTGCTATTATGCATAGACATAATGTGTCAAGAGGCGGGTCATGAACGCGGATGAGGCGACAGCAGAGATGGCCAACGGGGCATCCCGAGCGATCCACGCCTCGAATGCGTTGCTGCCGGATGGCTGGTCGAAGGGTGTCCGGGTGGAGATCGGTCCCGAGGGGCGGATCGCCTCCGTCGCCACAGGCGCGGCTTTCGTGCCCGGCGCTGTCCGCGTGCCATTCCTGCTCCCCGCGCTGTCCAATCTGCACAGCCACACGTTCCAGCGCGCGATGGCCGGACTGACGGAAACGCGCGGTCCTTCCGAGCAGGATTCCTTCTGGACCTGGCGCGAGGTGATGTACCGCTTCCTCGACGTGCTGACACCGGACGAGATCGAGGCCATCGCCGCCTTCGCCTTCATGGAAATGCAGGAGGGCGGCTTTTCGGCCGTGGCCGAGTTCCACTATCTGCACAACCAGCCGGGCGGCGCGCGCTACAACGACCCGGCCGAACTGTCGGTGCGCATTGCCGCGGCGGCGCAGGCGACGGGGATCGGCCTGACGCTGCTGCCGGTCCACTACGCCCAGGGCGGCGTCGACGGCCGGCCGCTGGCCGGAGGACAACTGCGCTTCCGCAACGACCTCGCCTCCTTCGAGGATCTGGTCTCGCGCGTGCCCGGAATCGTCGGCTCCCTGCCCGCCGACGCGTCGTGGGGTGTCGCGCCGCACTCGCTGCGCGCCGTCTCCCGCTCTGATCTCCGCGATCTGGCGTCGCTGGCGCCGGAGCGGCCGCTGCACATGCACATTGCCGAGCAGGAGAAGGAGCTGGACGAGACCCGCGCGGTCTTCGGCGCGCGGCCGGTCGAGTGGCTTTTGTCCGAGCATGACGTTTCGGCGCGCTGGTGCCTGATCCACTGCACTCATATGAACACGGCCGAGACCGAGGGTCTGGCGCGTTCGGGCGCGGTCGCGGGTCTCTGCCCCGTCACGGAGGCCAATCTCGGCGACGGCATCTTCGACGGCGCGCGCTTTCTCGGCGCGGGCGGCTCGTTCGGCGTCGGCTCCGATTCCAACATCCGCATCGCCGCCGCCGAGGAACTGCGCCAGCTCGAATATTCGCAACGCCTGCGCGATCGGCTGCGCGTGGTGCTGGCGCCGCCGGGCCGGTCGGCAGGAGATGTTCTCTATCGAGCGGCGCTCGCCGGCGGCGCGAAGGCTCTTGGCCGTGCGTCGGGCGCCATCGAGGCCGGTCGGTGGGCGGACCTCGTCGCGCTCGACCTCGATGCCGCGGGCTTTGCGCCGCTCGGCGGCTCGGCCGCACTCGACGCCTGGATCTTCTCAGCCGGCAATGCGGCGGTCTCGGACCTCTGGTCGGCCGGCCGCCATCGTGTCAAAGGCGGCCGGCACGTCGCGCGCGAGGCGATCGCGGCGCGCTACCGAGACTGCCTCACATCGGTTCTGGAGCGCTTCTGATGGCATCTTTCCGTGCGATCAAGGAGGAGATGGAACGCCGCATCGCCACGCGGCAATGGGCGCCCGGTGCGACGATTCCGGGCGAAGAAGACCTCGCCCGCGAGTTCGGCTCGGCGAGGGCGACCGTCAACCGGGCGCTGCAGGAGCTTGCGCGCTCAGGCGTCGTCGAGCGCAAGCGCAAGGCGGGCACGCGGGTCGCGCTGCATCCGGTGCGCGAGGCGCGCTTCGTCATCCCTCTGGTGCGCCAGGAGATCGAGGCCGAGGGTGCTGACTACCGCTATGCGCTCCTGTCGCGCGAGGTCGAGCCGGCGCCCGAACTGGTTCGTGCCCGCCTCGGTCTCTCAGGCGACCTTCTGCATCTGCGCTGCCTGCATCTGGCCGATG
The DNA here is from genome assembly GCA_043822005.1 of Pseudomonadota bacterium. Taxonomy (GTDB): domain Bacteria; phylum Pseudomonadota; class Alphaproteobacteria; order Rhizobiales; family Rhizobiaceae; genus Mesorhizobium_A. The sequence goes on from JBDRCE010000028.1 coordinate 6,394, forward strand.
GCGCGCCCTACCAGTTCGAAGACCGCTGGATCAATCCGGCGTCGGTGCCTTCGGCGCTCGCCGAGAGCTTCGCCGGGATCAGCCCGAACGAATGGCTTGTCCACAACGCTCCGTTTTCTCGCGCGGACTTCTCGTTCCGCGCCGCGCGGGCTTCGGCCAGCGAGGCCGAGATCCTCGGCCTTCCCGCCGGCGAGGCAGTGTTCGTCGCCGAGCGCGCCACATTCATCGGCGAGGCGCCGGTCACCTTGGTCCGTCTCGTTCATCCGCCGGCGTATGTGTTGCGGACTTCGCTATAGTGTATCGTGCTAAAGACTGAGGCCGATGGCGGCGCATGCGACAAAGGCGCCCTTGACCGGCTCGGTCGCGAAGCTATTTGGTCTGCCCACCAATGGAGGTCTTGAATATGTCGCGCATAATTGGAGCAGCGGTCGCTGTACTTGCCGGTCTTGCCTCGCTCGGCCAGGCTTTCGCCCAGGATGCCGAAGCCGGCAAGAAGGTATTCATCAAGTGCGCCGTCTGTCATGGCGTGGGCGATGTAAAGAAGCCGCTCGGCCCGACGCTCAACGGTGTGATCGGCCGAACCGCCGGAACCGAACCGGAATTCCTGGCCAAGGCCGCCGGCTACTCCAAGGCGATGAAGGAAGCCGGCGCCGCCGGTCTCGTCTGGGACGAGGCGAGCATCGCCGAATACATCACCGACCCCAAGAAGAAGGTGCCGGGCAACAAGATGGCCTTCGCCGGCCTCAAGGTCGAGAAGGAACGCCTCGACGTGATCGCCTACATCAAGACCTTCTCCAAGTGAGCCCACTCGGCAAAGGCTGAAACCGCCGCCCGTCCTTGGGCGGCGACACAGTCCCGATACCGGTCTATGCTAACGCACGCTCGTCCGAAGTCCCGGACGGCAAAGGCATATTCGGCTCGGATCGACACGCGTGCAGCTTCTCAATCGGTACCTGCGCAGGCTCGTGGCTGCCCTATGGGCGGTCGCGATGCTGTTCGCGGCCCAACCGTCCTTCGCGCAGGAGCCGAAGAGCCTCAACGGCGTGGCGCTGGTCATCGGCCAGTCGGCCTACGAGAACATCCAGGCGCTGCCCAACCCGGCGAACGACGCCCGCGAGATGGTGAAGCTGCTCACCGATCTCGGCTTCGACGCGCGCGGCGTGACCGACCGCGACGCATCGAAGCTGCGCCGCGATCTCGAACGTTTCGCGGAAGATGCCGAGGATGCGGACGTGGCGCTGCTCTATTATTCCGGCCACGGCATCGAGGCGGCGGGCGACAACTGGCTGATCCCGGTGGACGCGGGCCCGGCGTCTCTGGAGACCGCCGAGGACTCCTTCGTCTCGCTCGCCTCGATCCTCGACGGGTTGAAGAAGACGGTGCCGGTCACGATCGTCCTGCTCGACGCCTGTCGCACCAATCCGTTCCCGCCGGGCGCCACACTGAAGCGCACTCCCACGGGCTCGGCCGAGCCGGTCACCGCCGGCGGCCTGGGTGCCGTGCGCGGCGTCACCGGCTTCAAGGCACAGGCGCCGGCCAACGACAATCTCGGCACGGTGATCGGCTTCGCCGCCGAGCCCGGCCAGCCGGCGCTCGACGGCGAATCGGGCGCCAACAGCCCCTATGCCGCGGCGCTGATCCGCCATCTCGCCGCGATGAAGGGTCTCGAATTCGGCCATGTCATGCGCATGGTGACGGAAGAGGTCTACCTCGCCACCAAAGCCCGCCAGCGGCCGTGGATGAACGAGAGCCTGCGCCGCCTGCTCTATTTCGGCATCGCACCAGAGGAGCCGCAGGGCGTCGACGCGACGATCACCGGCGAGCGGCGCCAGCTGCTGCTCACCATGGCCGACCTGCCCGACTTCGAGCGCGTGCAGGTCGAGCAGGTGGCGCTGCGCGAGGGCGTCAAGCTCGATTCGCTCTATGGCGTCCTGCGGGCGCTGGGCGAAGACGCGACGCCCGACAATCCCGAGGACCTCGGCAAGCTGCTCGACGCCCAGGCGGGGCGCCTGAAGTCGATGCTGAACGAGCGCGCGGCGCTACGCACCGACGACCCTGAACTGCTGGCGCTGGCAGGTGCCGCCGACCGCGCCATCGGCGAAGGCGCCATCCTCGCCGCGCGGCAATTCCTCGACGACGCGGTCGCCAAGGTGGAGGCCGGAAGTGCCGCGGTCGACGCGCTTGAAGAACAGGTCAAGGACAAGCGCCTGGCCGACGCTGCAATCTATGCGAAGCGCGCCGACGCCGCCGCACTCGCCTTCGACTTCCGCGCCGCTGCCGGCGACTATGCCAAGGCGTTCGACCTCGTCCAGAAGTGGGACGAGCGTCTTGCCTGGAACTACAAGAACCTCGAGGCCGAGGCGCTGCGCGGTTTCGGCGCCGCCACCGGCGACCGCGCTTCGCTCGACGGCGCGCTCGCCGCCTACCAGGCCGTGCTCGACATGCTGCCTAATGGCGAGAAGGGCCGTGACTGGGCGATCACCCGCAACAACATGGCGGTCGTGCTCAACACGATCGGCGAGCGCGAGGAGGGAACCGAGAACCTGTCGCGGGCGCTCGACACGTTCCGCGAGGCGATGGAGATTTTCGCCGCCGGGGGCGACGATCCCAACTGGGCGGCCGCGCAGAACAATATCGGCAACATCCTGCTCGCCATGGGCGGGCGGTCCGGCGATACCGCGATGATCCGCGAAGCGGCGGAGGCCTACCGCGCCGCCCTCGAAAAGCGTCCGCGCGAGAAAGTGCCGCTCGACTGGGCCTCGTCGCACAACAATATCGGCATCGCGCTGTTCCAGCTGTCGCAGCCGACCGGAGACGTGTCGGGACTGGTCGAAGCCGAAGCGTCCTACCGCGCCGCGCTCGAAGTGTTCACGCGCGAAGCGGCACCGGTCGATTGGGCGATGGTCGAGAACAATCTCGGCAACACGCTCAACGCGCTGTCGCTGGCGCGCAACGATCCGGAGCCGGCCAAACAGGCGGCCGAGGCATTCAAGGCCGCGATGAGCGTGCGCACCAAGGAGAACTGGCCGCTGCAATGGGCCGCCAGCCAGCTCAATCTCGGCAACAGCTACACCATGCTCGGCCGCTACGAGCTTGGCACGGCCAGCATCGAGAGTGCGCGCGATGCTTACGAAAGTGCGTTGACGGTCTTCGACCGAGGCAAGACGCCGCTCGACTGGGCCTCCGTGCAGAACAATCTCGGGTCGGCCTGGCAGACCATCGGCCAGCGCACGCAGGACGTCGCGGCGCTGGAAAAGTCGACCGAGGCGTTCCGGGCCGCGCGGAAGATCTACAAGCGCAAGGACTTTCCGTCCGACTGGGCGATGACGCACAACAACGAAGGCAACACGCTGCGCCTGATGGCGGCGGTGTCGGGAGACGCGAAATACTACCGCGAGGCGATCGAGGCCTATGATCTGGCGCTGCGCGAATACACGCGGGAGCGGGCGCCGATGCAATGGGCGCTTGCCACGTCCAGCATGGGCGATGCGCTGCAATTCCTTGCCGCGACCGAGGAGAAGACCGACAGCCTGCATGCATCCGTTGCCGCCCGGCGGGCAGCGCTCGGCGTGCTCACCCCGCAAAACGCCGCGGTCGACTGGGCCAATGCGCAGAACGGTCTCGGCATGTCGCTGCTCAATCTCGCCACCCGCGAACAGAATCCGGCCTTCCTGCCCGAGGCGAAGGCTGCCTTCGAGGCGACGACGCAGGTCTTCACGCGCGAGGCGCAGCCGCTGCAATGGGCCTTCGCGCTCAACAATATCGGCGACGTGCACTGGTCGCTCGCCGCCCAGGGCGGCGGCGCAGCCGATTACCAGCAGGCGCTGTCCATGTTCGAACAGGCAAAGGAGGGCTTCTCAGAGGCCGGCTACGCGCCGCTCATCGACCTGGTCGACAAGAAGATCGAACTGGTCAAGGCAAGCCTCGCGAAGTAGGTCGCCTCAGCCGAGCCCGTCGAACAGAACCGTCGAGAGATAGCGTTCCGCAAACGACGGGATGATAACCACGATGGTCTTGCCGGCATTCTCCGGCCGCCGTCCGACGACGGTCGCGGCCTGCAGTGCGGCGCCCGACGAAATGCCGACCGGCACGCCCTCCAGCCGCGCGACAAGCCGCGCATTGGCGAAGGAATCCTCGTTGGAGACGGTCACCACCTCGTCGTAGACGCTGGTGTCGAGGATCTTCGGCGCGAAGCCGGCGCCGATGCCCTGGATCTTGTGCGGGCCGGGCTGGCCGCCTGAGAGCACGGGCGAGGCCTCGGGCTCGACCGCGACGACCCGGACGCCCGGCTTGCGAGCCTTGAGCACCTGGCCGACGCCGGTGATCGTTCCGCCCGTGCCGATGCCGGCGACGAAGATGTCGACCGCCCCCTTCGTGTCGTTCCAGATCTCTTCCGCCGTCGTTTTGCGGTGGATCTCCGGGTTGGCCGGGTTTTCGAACTGCTGCGGGATCACCGCGCCGGGGATGGTCTGCACCAGTTCCTCGGCCTTGGCGATCGCCCCTTTCATGCCCTTGGCGCCCTCGGTCAGCACCAGTTCGGCGCCCAGCAGCGCCAGCATCTTGCGGCGCTCGATCGACATCGTCTCGGGCATGGTGAGGATCAGCCGGTAGCCCTTGGCCGCGGCTGCGAAGGCGAGCGCGATGCCGGTGTTGCCTGACGTCGGCTCGACCAGCGTCGTCTTGCCGGGAATGATGCGGCCGTCGGCCTCCATCGTCTCGATCATGGCGACGCCGATGCGATCCTTGACGCTGGCGATCGGATTGAAGAACTCGAGCTTGGCCAGGAGGTTGGCGACGATGCCCTTCTCTTTGGCGAACTTGTCCAGCCGCACGATCGGCGTGTCGCCTATGGTCTCGGTGATCGAGTTGTAGACCCGGCCACGTCCCGGAACGCGCGTCCCGCTCGCCTGACTGTTCATCGTTTTCTCCCTGAGGCAGTTTGCAGCACCATAGTCTCTCGTCCTTCCGATTCCGAGAGCCGATCAAGTCGATACGATCGAATGCGTAGAACGTGATTCTAAGCAATACGGCTGATTAGAATGAGAATCTAATCCGACGGGCGGCCCGCCCCAGCTGGGACGGAAAGGCGATTGTCTGCGCCCGTTGGCCGGGGCCGACACGCTTGCAATCCTCGGGTGAGAGGTTAAATCCGTGATCCGTATGCGCCCCGCACCTGGACGGCGCGAAGAGCGGGACGCTTCATGAGCCAATTCGACGTGCTGTGCATCGGCAACGCGATCGTGGACATCATCGCGCGGTGCGAGGAGAGTTTTCTCGTCGACAACGGCATCATCAAGGGCGCGATGAACCTGATCGACACCGATCGCGCCGAGCTGCTCTACAACCGCATGGGTCCCGCCATCGAAGCCTCGGGCGGCAGCGCCGGCAATACGGCCGCCGGCGTCGCGAGCTTCGGCGGCAAGGCCGCCTTCTTCGGCAAGGTCGCGCAGGACGCACTCGGGCAGATCTACACGCACGACATCCGCGCCCAGGGTGTCGCCTTCGACACCAAGCCACTGGACGTGCCGCCACCGACCGCGCGGTCCATGATCTTCGTCACCGCCGATGGCGAGCGGTCGATGAACACCTATCTCGGCGCCTGCGTCGAACTCGGGCCGGAAGATGTGGAGGAAGACAAGGCCCGCGGCGCGAAAGTGACCTATTTCGAGGGCTACCTCTGGGACCCGCCGCGCGCCAAGGATGCCATCCGCCTGACCGCGAAGCACGCGCATGCCGCCGGCCGGGAAGTCTCGATGACCCTGTCGGACTCCTTCTGCGTCGACCGCTATCGCGACGAATTCCTGTTCCTCATGCGCTCGGGCACCGTCGACATCGTCTTCGCCAATGAAAGCGAGTTGAAGTCGCTCTACCAGACCGCCTCGTTCGAGGCGGGGCTGGACGCGATCCGCAAGGATTGCAGGCTCGCGGCGGTCACCCGCTCGGAGCTCGGATCGGTGATCGTGCGCGGCGACGAGACCGTCCAGGTCGACGCTATCGAGATCGGCGAACTGGTCGACACGACAGGCGCCGGCGACCTCTACGCCGCCGGCTTCCTGTTCGGTTACACGACGGGCCGCTCGTTGGAGGACTGCGGCAAGCTCGGTTCGCTGGCCGCCGGTCTGGTCATCCAGCAGGTCGGGCCGCGCCCGCGCCAGAACCTGCGCCAGGCGGCGATCGAAGCGGGCCTTCTCTGACTCATCGCTGCGGCCGGCCTTCGCTCTCGTCAGATCGAACCGTAGACGCTACACTGTGGGCGGCCCGGCTGGCCCAGAAACGTGTCGCACGGAGGTCGCCTGATATGAATGTCGCCAATCTCCAACTCCAGGGACTGCTGATGGCGGTCGCCTCGATCAACCGGACCCTTGTCGAGAAGGGGCTTCTCTCGATCGACGAAGTCGATCAGGCACTGCGCAAGGCAGAAACGAGCTTCACTTCGGAGGGCGGGCTGTTCGAGGAATTGCCGCCGTCCAACAAGGAGGCGATCTGCTTTCCGATCCGCCTGCTCCGGACCGCGAACCACGGACACTCCCGGACGAAGGTGCTTCCGTTCTCCGAACTGACGAAGACCGTTGGGGGAACGAGGCACCCGTACGAGGAGCGGATCTAGATCGAGATCGGGCAGATCAGAACTTGTAGATAAGCGTGCCCTCGATCAGGTCGATCTCGAGGGAGTTGCCTGTGTTGTTCATGTTCTCGAACTTGTACTTCAGGTATTTCACCCCGAAGATCGCATTCTCCAGCGTGGCGAAATCGAGGCCGGCGCCAACCGCGGAGCCGCGCCCGTCGAAACCGGCGCTGGTGCTGCCATAGGCGCCGCCGACGGTGCCGTAGACCAGAACCCGGTCGAACGAATAGCCGATCCGCGCCCGCAGATCGATAACGGAAGTCAGCCGGTTGTTGGGGCCGATCTCGATGTCGGCGGCCGAGAGCGAGCCCTCGACGCCGGCAACCGCGTCTCCGAGCGTCCAGTCGTAACCTGCGTGAACGCCGCCGATCGCGCCTTCGCCGGCGACAACGCCGGGGCTTCCCCAGGCATAGCCGCCCTGCACGCCGAGCCTGAAGCCGCTCCAGTCGAAGTCCTGGTCGCCCGCGAAGCGTTCGGCGATCGGCGCGGGAATCTCGTCGGCCGCAAAGGCCGGGATCGCCACGAGCAGCAGAAGGGCAGCTACGCTAGGTTTCACGCTCCCGGTCCCGGTCTCACGCCCCCTCTGGCCTGACATCCCGCCAAGAATGCCGGTCAACGATATGTGTTCCGTCAACGCGACATCGTGAACGATGCTTCGCAAATGAGACGGAAATGCGAAAAACCTGTGGCGTAGCCGGGACTCAGGGAATGTCTTCCGGCCGTCGGCCGGGCCGGGCCTTGTAGCGCGGAAACGTCCATCCGAACTTGAGCGCTCCGCCGCGCACGATGAAGGCGGCGGCCGCCGCGACGAGGGCCGCGGCAAGGATCGGAAAGCCGAGCAGAAAGAGGCTGGTATGCGTCGCTGCGCCCACCAGGGCGGCGGTCACGTAGATCTCGGACCGCAGCAGCACCGACGGCTCCCCGGCTAGGAGGTCGCGCAATATGCCGCCGAATGTGGCGGTGAGAATGCCGGTGACGATGGCGATGGCCGGCGAACCGGTCGCATCCAGTCCCTTCTGCGCGCCGAGCACGCAATAGGCCGCGAGACCGACCGCGTCGAGCCAGAGCAGCAGCCGCCAGCGGCTCTCGAACAGATGGGCGGTGAAGAAGACCAGCACCGCGACCGCGGCGCAGACGAGGATGTAGCCCGGCTCCCTGACCCAGAACACCGGCGTCTGGCCGAGGATCAGGTCGCGGAACGTGCCGCCGCCGACGCCGGTGACGCTTGCGAGGAACAGGAACCCGATCATGTCGAGCTCCTTGCGCGACGCCGCCAGCGCGCCGGTGGCGGCGAAAACCGCAATGCCGGCATAGTCGAAGGCGAGGATGGGGTTCATGGGGGTGAATGGTGAATGGTGAATGGCAAATGGTCAACGCGAGCGTAGCGCAGCTTGACCGCCTGCCTCAACCAACGAACTTCACCCTTCACCCTTCACCCTTCACCCTTCACCCTTCACCGCCTCACGCATCCTTCTCAGCCTGCTCGTTGATTGGCCCCGGCTCGGCCGGCTGGGCGGGCGCCGCCTTCGGCCCGCCCTTGGCGATGCCGACCATGGCGGGGCGCAGCACGCGGTCGCCGATCGAATAGCCGGACTGCACGACCTGCACGACCGTGCCGTTCGGAACGTCGGGATTCGGCACTTCGAACATCGCCTGGTGGAAGTTCGGATCGAAGCGCTCGCCCTGCGGCTCGAGCTTCTTCACGCCATGCCGCTCGAGCGCCGAGAGCATCGCCCGCTCGGTGAGGTCGACGCCCTCGAACAGCGCCTTGAACCCGGCGTCGCCGGCTTCCTTTGCCTCGGCGGGAACGGCATCGAGCGCGCGGCGCAGATTGTCGGACACCGTCAGCATGTCGCGCGCGAAGTTCGTCACGGCATAGGTGCGCGCGTCCACCATGTCGCGCGCGGTGCGGCGGCGCAGGTTTTCCATCTCGGCGGCAAGGCGAAGGGCCCGGTCCTTGAGCTCATCGTTCTCCTTCATCAGCCGCACCAGCGCCTCGTAGTCGCCGTCACTGCCTTGTGAGCCTTCGGCGGCGGCGTCGATGCGTTCGTCGTTCATGTCGTCGTTGGGCTTCTCGCTCATCGCGTCGGTCCTGCTTCAACTGTTCGTGAGTTGCGCCCGATATCGATACTTGCGGCCCAAAAATCAAGGCTGCATCGGCAGATCGAAGCTATCGCCGACGCGTCGCCGGAAGCGCGTGCCGCCACGCGATCGTCAGCGCATCGTCCAGTTCCGCGTTCGACAGGGCCGAAAGCGTCGCCGTCGTCCAGCCCTGCCGGCCCCAGGCATTCGGCACCGCGGCGAAGGCGTCCGGTGCGACCTCGCATTTAAGCGCCTGCTCGTCCGGGCTGAATTTGAAGTTGGCGGTGGCGCCGTCGGCCGCCAACGTGACGTAGATCCGCTTTACCTTGAAGGCTGCGCGGTCGAAATGCGGCGCCTCGGTCGTTCCGGGCAAGGCGAGCGCGGCGCGCCGCAGATCGTCCGCACCCGTCACCGCAGCATCCGGCTGATCATCTGCGCGGTGTAGTCAACCATCGGCACGATCCGCGCGTAATTGAGCCGAGTCGGTCCGATAACGCCGAGCGCGCCGACAACCCGCGCGTTCTTGTCGCGGTAGGGCGCCACGACAAGCGACGAGCCCGACAGCGAGAACAGCTTGTTCTCCGAGCCGATGAAGATGCGCACGCCCGACCCGCCCTCGGCGAGGTCGAGAAGCTGCATCAGCCCGTCCTTCGTCTCGAGATCCTCGAATAGGTGGCGCAACAGCTGGATGTCGGCCTCGGCGGTGACGTTTTCGAGCAGGTTGGCGCGGCCGCGCACGATCAGCGTCGCCGGCAGGCCGCCGCCGCCACCGGCCCAAACGGCCAGCCCCTTGTCGACGAGGTCCTGCGACAGCGCATCGAGCGCCGTCTTGGTCTCGGCCTTCAGCCGTGCCACCTCCACCTGCGCCTCCGCCAAAGTGCGGCCGACGATATGGGCGTTGAGGAAGTTCGACGCTTCCATAAGTTGCGACGTTGTCACGCCTTCCGGCAGCTCGACGATGCGGTTCTCGACGTCGCCGTTCTGCGACACCAGCACCGCGAGCGCCCGGGTCGGCTCGAGCTGGATGAATTCGAGATGCTTGAGCGGCACCTCGTTCTTGGCCGCGACGACGAGGCCGGCGCCGCGCGACATGCCCGACAGCATCTGGCTCGCCTCGGTCAGCATCTGCTCCAGCGTCGCGCCCGAGCCGGTGGCCTTCACCTGGGCCTCGATGACGCGGCGCTCGTCCTCCGAAAGGTCCCCAAGTTCCATGAAGGCGTCGACGAAAAAGCGCAGGCCCTTCTGCGTCGGCAGCCGGCCGGCGGAGATATGCGGCGCGTAGATGAGCCCGAGTTGCTCCAGATCGCTCATGACGTTGCGCACGGTAGCGGGCGACAGCGACGCCGGCAGCATGCGCGACAGATTGCGCGAGCCGAGCGGCTCGCCGTCGCGCAGGTACGAATCGACGATCGCGCGGAAGATGTCGCGGGAGCGCGCATCGAGCGATTGCAGATTCTGATCGAAGATCGGTTTCGTCATGGTTCGACGCAGGGTTCCTCGATGTGAATATAGTCTCGGCAGCGAATGGCGCAACCGAGCCGGTTTCCTCGGTTGCCCGCCGGGCGCGCAGCGTCTACAAGCCCCCATTTCCGGCCAACAGAGACCACACCATGCGTCCTTCCAAGCGCCAGCCCGACGAAATGCGGGCCATTTCCTTCGAACGGGGCGTCTCCAAGCACGCCGAGGGCTCCTGCCTCGTCAAGTTCGGCGACACCCACGTGCTGTGCACGGCAAGCCTGGAGGAGAAGGTGCCCGGCTGGCTGCGCAACACCGGCAAAGGCTGGGTGACGGCCGAATACGGCATGCTGCCGCGCTCCACAGGCGACCGCATGCGCCGCGAGGCGGCGAGCGGCAAGCAGGGCGGCCGCACCATGGAGATTCAGCGGCTGATCGGCCGTTCGCTGCGCTCGGTGGTCGATCTCCAGGCGCTGGGCGAGGTGCAGATCACCGTCGACTGCGACGTGATCCAGGCCGACGGCGGCACCCGCACCGCGGCGATCACCGGCGGCTTCATCGCGCTGCACGAATGCCTGTCCTGGATGGCGGCGCGGAAAATGACCGACGTCTCCAAGGTGCTCAAGGACCACGTCGCCGCGATCTCCTGCGGCATCCATGACGGCGTGCCGGTGCTCGACCTCGACTATCTGGAGGATTCGTCCGCCGGCACCGACGCCAATTTCGTCATGACCGGCAAGGGCGGCATCGTCGAGATCCAGGGCACGGCCGAGGGTATCCCCTTCACCGAGGAAGAGTTCGCCGCGCTGATGAACCTTGCCAAGAAGGGCATCGCCCGCCTCGTCGACCTGCAGAAGATGGCGGTGGGGTGAGGAACGGTCCGCAGAGCGGACGAAAAGCCCCTGAATGGGCTTTTCGAGTGACGAACGCCCCGAGCGATGGCGAGGGGCTGGGAGGCATTTTGCCATGACCCCTTCGCACGTGCTTGAATCCGCGCTCTACGTTAGCGACCTCGCCGCCGCCGAACATTTCTACGGCACGGTGCTGGGGCTGGAGCCGGCCGGCAAGGTCGAAGGCCGCCACGTCTTCTTCAGGTGCGGCAAGGGCATCGTGCTGCTCTTCAACGCCGAGGCCACCCGTCACGCGCCACCGCCGGATGCGCGCCTGCCGGTCCCGCCGCATGGAGCCGTGGGGGAGGGGCACCTCTGCTTCGCCGCGACCGAAGAAGAGATCGACCGATGGAAGGTCCGCCTTGCCGAGGCCGGTGTCGCGATCGAGGCGGAGTTCGCATGGCCGCGCGGTGGCCGGTCGATCTATTTCCGCGACCCGTCGGGCAATTCGCTCGAATTCGCCAATCCGTCGATATGGGGCTTCTGATGAGGGATCTCGGCAAGCGAATCGTCGTCGCCAGCCACAATGCCGGCAAGCTGGCCGAGTTCTCCGATCTGCTCGCGCCGTTCGGTCTGGAAGCAAAGTCAGCGAAGGAGTTCGGCCTGCCTGAGCCCGAGGAAACCGGCACAACCTTCGAGCAGAATGCCTACCTCAAGGCGCATGCGGCTGCGTCCGCCACCGGCCTGCCGGCGATGTCGGACGATTCCGGCCTCGTGGTCGACGCGCTCGGCGGCGCGCCGGGCGTCTACACCGCCGACTGGGCGACGAAGCCGGACGGCACGCGCGATTTCATGATGGCGATGGAGAAGACTGAAAAGGCTCTCCAGGATGCCGGCGCCACCAATCCCTCGCGCCGCACCGGCCGCTTCGTCGCGGTCATCTGCCTGTGCTTCCCCGACGGCGAGGCCGAATACTATCGTGGCGAGGCGGAGGGTTCTCTCGTCTGGCCGCCGCGCGGCACGAGCGGCTTCGGCTACGATCCCGTCTTCCTGCCGAACGGCCATGCCCGCACCTTCGGCGAGATGACGGCGGAAGAGAAGCACGGCTGGAAGCCAGGCATGGATAGCGCCACGTCCCACCGTGCCCGCGCCTTCAAGAAATTCGCCGAGGCGAGGCTCGGACTGACGTGACCCCGATCTCCGACCCCGGCTTCGGCGTCTATCTGCACTGGCCGTTCTGCGCGGCGAAGTGCCCGTATTGCGACTTCAACAGCCATGTCCGCCACCAGCCGCCCGACCAGGTGCGCTTCGTGCAGGCGTTCAGGCGCGAACTCGAACATTTCCGTGCCCGCACCGGGCCGCGCGAGGTGACCTCGATCTTCATCGGCGGCGGCACGCCTTCCCTGATGGAGCCGGCTACCGTCGGCGCGTTGCTCGACACGGTCTCGGATCTGTGGACGGTGCCGGACGGCATCGAGATCACGCTCGAGGCGAACCCGTCCTCGGTCGAGGCCGGCCGCTTCCGCGGTTACCGCGCGGCGGGCGTCAACCGTGTCTCGCTCGGCGTCCAGGCGCTGAACGACCCGGACCTGCGCTTCCTCGGGCGGTTGCATGACGTGGCGGAGGCGAAGCGCGCCATCGGTCTGGCGCGCGATATCTTCCCGCGTCTGTCCTTCGACCTGATCTACGCCCGCCCGGGCCAGACCATTCCCGCCTGGGAGGTCGAACTCGCCGAGGCGATCGACCTCGCCGCCGACCATCTGTCGCTCTACCAGCTGACGATCGAGGAGGGCACGCGCTTCCACGCGCTGCATGCGGCGGGCAAGCTGGCGATGCCGTCGCCGGACCTCGCCGCCGATCTTTACGCGGCCACACAGGAAGTGACCGCCGCGCGCGGCCTGCCGGCCTACGAGATCTCCAACCACGCGAAGCCCGGCGCCGAAAGCCGCCACAACCTCGTCTATTGGCGCTATGGGGAATATGTCGGCGCCGGCCCCGGCGCGCATGGACGTTTCGTCGACGGCAACCGCCGCATCGTGACCTTCACCGAGAAGATGCCGGAGACCTGGGCCAACCTGGTCGAGGCCAACGGCCACGGCATCGTCGGCGGCGAAACGCTCAACAGGTCGGAAGAGGCAGACGAATTCCTGATGATGGGCCTGCGCCTTGCCGAGGGCATCGACCTGGCCCGCTACGAGGCGATGGCGCGGCGCCCGCTGTCCTCGGCCCGCATCGCCATCCTGCAAGGGGAAGGGCTGGTCGAACCGGTCGGCAACTCACGGCTTCGCGCGACGTCGACCGGGATGATCGTGCTCGACGCGCTGGTTGCCGATCTGGCGCGGCTCGACTAGCCTCCACGGTTGCGGGGTGGACCGATGCAGATCAACATTGATTCCTGGCAGTTCTGGGCGCTTCTCTCCGCCACCTTCGCGGCGCTGACCGCGGTTTTCGCGAAGGTCGGCATCGAGACGATCGGCTCCGATTTCGCGACGCTCATTAGAACCGCGATCATCCTTCTGGTGCTCGGCGCGGTGCTTGCGGTGACGGGTAAGTTCGAGCCGGTCGGCTCGGTCTCCTCCCGCACCTGGACTTTCCTAACCCTGTCAGGCCTTGCCACCGGCGCGTCCTGGTTGTGCTACTTTCGCGCGCTGAAGATCGGCCAGGCGGCGCAGGTAGCTCCGATCGACAAGCTCAGCGTCGTGCTCGTCGCCGTTTTCAGCGTGCTTTTCCTGGGCGAGCGCCTTTCGATGGTCAATTGGGCCGGCATCGCCCTGATTGCCGGCGGCGCGGTCCTGGTCGCCGTCCGCTGATCGCTTCGGGAAACGGTCGGAATCGAGCTTGTGGACAAGATATTCGAGCTTCGCTTCGAAATGCGGCAGAAACCTCACGGGTTCGTCGCCTCGTCCCGCACGTCATTCGAAGCCGGCGGCCATTGGGCCGGCCTGGCTGTGAGAGCCTGCGGCTTGGCTGGGCTTTGCTTGGCGTCGTCGCGGGGTTTTCCCTCCCGGGGCTTTCTCTTGCCTGCGTAGTAGGTTTCGAAGCCATCGTGCAGCAGCAGGCCGTCCATCGTCTTCCTCCTCGATCGAGATTCCCAAACCCGCCACGTGTCTTTTTGTTCCCGATCGTGGCGACCGGATGGCGGCGCCCTTTCCCTGATGCTGGCAGACGTGCGACACACGGCCGATGAAGGGCGACGACGCACGACACGACACCGATACCCCGCCGCGCAGGACATTCCTTGTCGGCGAGACGGAAATCGCCGCGCGGCCGCTGGAGCCGGCGCTCTATCTGGTTGCCACGCCTATCGGCAATCTCGGTGACATCACGCTGCGCGCGCTGCAGACGCTCGCCGCCGCCGACGTGCTGGCCTGCGAGGACACGCGCGTCACGCGCAACCTGCTCTCGCGCTACGGCATCCGCCAGCGGCCGGTCTCCTATCACGAGCACAACGCGGCCGAGGCGGGGCCGGGACTCATCGCCGCCGTTGCTTCCGGCAAGAGCGTGGCGCTGGTTTCCGATGCCGGAACGCCGCTCGTTTCCGATCCGGGCTACCGGCTGGTCGGCCAGGCCATCGACGCAGGGCTGCGCGTGGTTCCGATCCCCGGCGCGTCGGCGCCGCTGGCGGCGCTGACGGCGAGCGGCCTGCCCTCGGATGCGTTCCTCTTCGCCGGCTTCCTGCCGGTCAGGGACGGCCAGCGCCGCCAGCGGCTGGAGGCGCTGAAACTGGTTCCTGCGACGCTGATCTTCTTCGAGTCGCCCCGCCGGCTCGACGAGGCCCTGGCCGCGATGGCTGACGTCCTCGGCGATCGCCCCGCCGTCATCGGCCGCGAGCTCACCAAGACCTTTGAGGAATTCCGTCGCGGCGGGCTCGCCGAGCTTGCCGCGTACTACGCGTCCGTGGAGGCTCCGAAGGGCGAGGTGGTGATCTGCGTCGGTCCGCCGGCGGAGGAAGCCCCGGAGGCCCATGACATCGACCGGCTCCTGATGTCGCTCTCGGCCGAGATGCCGGCCTCGAAGGCCGCCGCCGAGGCTGCGCGCCTCACCGGACAGCCCAAGCCCGGCCTTTATCGCCGCCTGCTCGACCTCAAGGGCGGGGCCGGTGGCTGACGCACGGTCGAGGCGATTGCGCGCCTACCGCCTCGGCTTCCGGGGCGAGGCGCTCGCTTCGCTGGCCCTCATGGCCAAGGGCTACCGCATCGTTGCCCGGCGCTACAGGACGAAGCTCGGCGAGATCGACCTGATCGCCCGGCGAGGCGATGTTGTTGCCATCGTCGAGGTCAAGGCCCGGCCGACATTGGCCGAGGCGATGGACGCGGTCGGCCGCGAGGCGGCCTGGCGCATCGAGGGCGCGGCCGACATGTGGCTGTCGCGCCAGCGCGACCATTCCCGGCTGTCGCTACGGTTCGACCTGATCGCCATACTGCCCTGGCGCTGGCCGGTGCACGTCGAGAACGTCTTCTCCGGGCGATCGTAGGCGGAGCACATACGTCCCTTGCGGAACGCTGTTTTCCTCTGCACTCTGAATGGTCTCAATAACCTTCGGAGTTATCGATATGTGCCACGCCTGCGTCATTGAGAACGTCAAGTCGAACATGCTGTCGCGCCGCGCCCTGTTCCGCGGCGGGTTGGCCGCGACCGGAGCGGCGGTCGCCGCCGCTGCCACGCCCGCGCCCTTATTCGCACAGTCGGCCGCGCCCGCGAAGGCGCACGATCTAACCCACGAACTCTACGACATGTTCCCGACCTATTTCGGCGCCCAGCAGCTGTTCATGGAACAGAAGTTCAACTTCAAGGAACATACGTTCAACCTGTTCGAGCTGCGCATCAGCGAGCACACGGGCACGCATATCGATGCGCCGCTGCACTTCACTGCGGACGGCAAATCGGTCGCCGAGCTTCCCGTCGAGGATCTGGTCGCCCCGCTCGTCGTCATCGACATCAAGGCCAAGGCGGCGGAGAACGCGGACGCCCAGGTGACGCCTGAGGACATCAAGGCCTGGACCGACGCCAACGGCCCGATCCCCGACGGCGCGATCGTCGCGATGAACTCGGGCTGGGCCGCGCATGTCGCGACCGACAAGTTCCGCAATCTCGGCGCCGACGGCAAGACGATGCATTTCCCCGGCTTCCACGTCGACGCGGTCAAGCAGTTGCTCGAGACCTCGACCAAGGCGATCGCCGTCGACACGCTGTCGCTCGACTTCGGCCAGTCGCCCGACTTCATCGTCCACAACACCTGGCTGCCCGCCGGCCGCTACGGCATCGAGGGCATCGCCAATCTCGACGCCCTTCCGGCCAAGGGCGCGACGATCGTCGTCGGCGCACCCAAGGTCAGAGGCGGCACCGGCGGCCCGGCGCGGGTGTTTGCGATGGTGTAGGGCTCATCGCGCCGTCAGCGGCGCCAGACGGGGATCGTCGGCGAAGAGGGCGAGTGCGAATGACAGGCGACGTTCGGGGCGGTCGCAGATCGCGATCGCCCCGTGTCCCGACAAGCCGATACGCCACGTGACGTATCGGCCCGGTGCGCGTTCCGAGAACGCCAGGCATGACAGAAGCGCGAGGTTCGCCCCGCCTTGCGGGTCGCGCACCGAACGGTAGCGAATTGCCATCATGCCTGCCTCTCGCGCCGCGTCCGCCAGCGCGAGGCAGGCCGAATAGTCACTCGGATGAGCCCAGCGTTCGTCGGCCGAGAAAGGCGGGTTGTTCAGGTCGATCGCCGTCCGGGCGGCGAACGCGGTCTCGAAACCGGTGAATTCCAGCGGATTGCGCGGAAGGGGCGTCTGCGGGCTCTCCGCGAAGAAAAGCAGCCGGTAGAAAACGGTCTCGGCGACGGCGGTTTCGTCCCTCTCTGCCGCATAATAGACGCCCGGCGAATAGCCCTCCCGACGAAAGCGCGAGTTGCCGGGATAGCGACCGTAGCGGAACGGCGTCGAAAGCAGATAGTGGAGGCCGGCGCATTCGGGCGGGCCGGGCGGCTTCGTCCGTTCGAGTTCCGCCTCGAGCAGCGCCTGCTCCTCCAGCGAGTCCACCAGTTTCATCGTCGAGACACGGTGCTGAGCCTCGACGAGACGCCAGCAGCGTCCCTCGAGCGGCCTGGCCTCAGACCGGAGCGCGGCGGGCGTCCAGATAGGCAAGGACATGGGCGAGCCCGTCGATGCTCTTGATGCGGGAAAGCGGCTGACCGCCGAGTGCGGAATTCTCCGACCGCACCCATTGCCGCGACGCGAGATCGTCGCCGCCCATGATGGCGTCGAGGGAACGGTAGAGGCGGATGAACATCAGCGCCAGTTCGTATGGCTTGCCGGAGAGGCGGAATGCGGCGTCGCCGCGCTTCATGCGCGAGAGGCTTGCCTCCGACACGCCGATGATCGCGGCAAGGTCCTTGCCCGAAACATCGAGCAGATCTGCCGCGCGCGTCACCGCCTTGGCTGCCACCGCCGATGCGTCCGGCGAACGGTCGAGCTTGAGCGCGCTAGACACAATCTCATCCTTTCTACTGAAAGAACGTATATCATGTCTTTCTCAAGAAATCAACCGGCGCAGGCTAGTCCCGCGCCGTCACCTTCATCGGCAGGCCGCCCTCGGGCTGCGTGGTGAGCTTTTGCACCGGCCACGGATTTGTCTCGGCGACCGTATCGAAGCGGAAGCGGGACATCAGCACGGCCAGCGCGATAACCGCCTCCTGCATGGCGAAGCTGGCCCCGATGCAGATGCGCGGGCCGGCGCCGAAGGGGAGATACTGGAAGCGGTCGATCCGCTCCCGGTTTCCCGGGTGGAAGCGCGACGGCATGAACGCGTCCGGCCGGTCCCAGAGCTTGCGGTGACGATGCACCGTCCACGGCATGACCAGAACGGTCGCGCCCTCGCGCAGCACGAGATCGCCGTAGCGGTCTTCCTCGATGGGCTGGCGGTTGATCGACGGCGCCGGCGGATAGAGCCGCATCGCCTCCTCGAAGGCCGCGCGGGCGAGCGGCATGGCGTCCAGCCATTTCACCGGGTCCGGCTCGCGGGCGAGCACCGCGTCGATCTCGGCTTCGATCTTCTCGCGCTCCCAGGGCGATTCCGCCAGGCAGTAGATGGTCCAGCCAAGCGCGCGGGCCGTCGTCTCGTGGCCGGCGCCGATGAAGGTGATGATGTTGTCCTCGACCTCGCCGCGCGTCAGCCCGTCGGGGCCTTCCGCCTTGAGCAGCAGCGTCAGGAAATCCTGCGGGACGCTGTCCGGATCCCGCTTCAGCCGCTCCTCGCGCATGGTGATCGTGTCGGCAACGATGCCGCGGAAATAGGCCATCGTCTTGCGACCGCGGATGCGTGTAATCCGCGGCAGCCAGTCCGGCGCGCGCAAAAGGTCGAGCGGGTCGACCCGGCCCATCGTCTCGAACAGGCGGTCGATCTGGGTCTCGAACGTGCCGGGGGGCGCGGCGATCTCGCCCGAAAACAGCGTCTCGGCCAGGATGTCGTAGGTCAGCGTCGTCATGTCGCGCGCCACGTCGACCGTCGAGCCGGACACATAATGGTCGACGAAGGCTTGCGTGCGCTCCAGCATCGGCTGCGCGAAGCCGAAGATATGCCGCGGCGTGAAAACCGGAGCCATGGCCTTGCGCGACCGTTTCCACACCTCGCCTTCGGCGGTCAGAAGCCCGTCGCGCAGGATCGGCCGCAGGATCTTCTGCCGCACCACCGACATTTTATAGTTCTTGACGTTGTCGACGAGGATATGCCGGATCAGGCCCGGATCGTTGGCGACGACCAGCGGACCGCCGACGCCGCCGACCGAGATCCACGGCTCGTTGTAGGACGGCTCGCCCCACAATTCGAGCGGGTTGCGGTAGACGATACGGATCATCTCCAGGAAGGACGGCGGCGAACTGCGCGGCGTGGGCGCGGGCGGCACGAAGGGGGCTGGCATTGCGTCCATGGCGTTGGAAATCCGGTTCCTTCAGGAACATAGTGGCGAGCATCGGGAATGCAATCGCGGGCCCGGCGGGCAGGCAGTTGCGAGCCTCGTCGAAACATGGGTAATTCCGGCCCGAAACTTGGAAAAACCGCCTCAAACACCTATATCTGGCATGGGTTGAGCGCCTGATTCGGCGCTTCCTCGGGCGTCTTCCCGGCGCGGTGGAGTGAAAGCACTACATGAACGAAAATACCGAGAATCCGGCGGCTGCCGCGTCCGGACACGAACCGGCCGAGTACGGCGCCGATTCCATCAAGGTTCTCAAGGGTCTGGATGCGGTACGCAAGCGTCCGGGCATGTATATCGGCGACACGGATGACGGCTCGGGCCTGCACCACATGGTCTACGAGGTGGTCGACAACGCCATCGACGAGTCGCTGGCCGGCCATGCCGATCTCGTCTCGGTGACGCTCAATCCGGACGGCTCCTGCACGGTCGCCGACAACGGCCGCGGCATCCCGACCGACATTCACACCAGCGAAGGCGTGTCCGCGGCCGAGGTCATCATGACCCAGCTTCATGCCGGCGGAAAGTTCGACCAGAATTCCTACAAGGTCTCCGGCGGCCTACATGGCGTCGGCGTGTCCGTCGTCAACGCGCTGTCGGTCTTCCTGAAGCTCAAGATCCGTCGCGACGGCGGGGTCTACGAGATGAGCTTCACGCACGGCGATGCCGACGCGCCGCTGGTCAGGACCGGATCCTACGAGCAGAACAAGATCGCCGGCACGTTCGAGGGCCGCAGCGGCACCGAAGTGACGTTCATGCCGTCGAGCGACACGTTCACCATGGTGCAGTTCGACTACGGCACTCTCGAGCACAGGCTGCGCGAGCTGGCCTTCCTCAACTCCGGCGTGCGCATCATCCTGACCGACGCCCGCCATGCCGATGTGAAGGTGCAGGAACTGCACTATGACGGCGGCCTGATCGAGTTCGTGAAATATCTCGACCGCGCCAAGAAGCCGCTGATCGGCGCGCCGATCTCGATCACCGCCGAACGCGACGGCATCACCGTCGAGGTCGCGATGTGGTGGAACGACAGCTACCACGAGAACGTGCTGGTCTTCACAAACAACATCCCGCAGCGCGACGGCGGCACCCATCTCGCCGGCTTCCGCGGCGCGCTGACGCGCCAGGTGACGAGCTACGCCGAATCCTCTGGCGTGGCCAAGAAGGAGAAGGTCTCGCTCACCGGCGACGACAGCCGTGAGGGCCTGACCGCAGTGCTCTCGGTCAAGGTGCCCGATCCGAAGTTCTCCTCGCAGACCAAGGACAAACTGGTCTCCTCCGAGGTCCGCCCCGTCGTGGAGAGCCTCGTCAACGAGGCTCTCGGCACATGGTTCGAAGAGCATCCTGCCGAAGCCAAGATCGTCATGGCCAAGGTGGTCCAGGCCGCCGCCGCCCGCGAAGCCGCGCGCAAGGCGCGCGAGACGGTGCGCAAGGACGTGATGAGCGTCTCGACGCTTCCCGGAAAGCTCGCCGATTGCCAGGAGAAGGATCCGGCGAAGTCCGAGATCTTCATCGTCGAGGGCGATTCCGCCGGAGGTTCGGCCAAGGGCGGCCGCTCGCGCCAGAACCAGGCGATCCTGCCGCTGCGCGGCAAGATCCTGAATGTCGAGCGCGTGCGCATGGACCGCATGCTGGGCTCCGAGATGATCGGTACGCTGATCACGGCGCTCGGCACCGGCATTGGCTCGGACGAGAACAGCCCCTACCGGTTCGACGCCGACAAGCTGCGCTACCACAAGATCATCATCATGACGGACGCCGACGTCGACGGCGCCCACATCCGCACGCTGCTCCTGACCTTCTTCTTCCGCCAGATGCCGGAACTGATCGAGCGCGGCCACCTCTACATCGCCCAGCCGCCGCTCTACAAAGTCTCGCGCGGCAAGAGTTCGCAATATCTGAAGGACGAGACCGCCTTCGAGGAGTTCCTCATCGGCTCCGGCCTCGACGAGGCCACGCTGTCGATGGGCAATGGCGAGGTCCGCGCCGGCCAGGATCTGCGCGCCGCCGTGGACGACGCGCTGGCCGTGCGCAGCCTGATCAACGGGCTGCACACGCGCTACAACCGCGGCGTGGTCGAGCAGGCGGCGATCGCCGGCGGCCTCAACCCGGAGATCGCCGGAAATCCGGCCCGCGCGATCGAGATGGCGGCGAAGATCGCGGCCCGTCTCGACATGATCGCGGAGGACACGGAGCGCGGCTGGGAAGGCCGGACCAATCCGTCCAACGAGGGCCCCGGCGGCTTCATCTTCGAGCGGACGGTGCGCGGCGTGCGCGAATATGCGCATCTCGACATGGGCCTCCTCAACTCCGCCGATGCGCGGGCGCTCGATCGATACGCGCCGCGTCTCGACGAGGTCTATTCGAACTCGCCGGTACTGCGCCGCAAGGACGTCAACGAGACGATCACCGGGCCGATGGCGCTGCTCGACGCGGTCTTCGCCGTCGGTCGCAAGGGGCTCACCATGCAGCGCTACAAGGGCCTGGGCGAGATGAACGCCGAGCAGCTCTGGGAGACCACGCTCGATCCGAACGCCCGCTCGCTGCTGCAGGTGAAGGTGACGGAGGCCAACGACGCCGATTCGCTGTTCGCCAGACTGATGGGCGACGACGTCGAGCCGCGCCGCGAGTTCATCCAGGACAACGCGCTCAGTGTGGCGAATCTCGACGTGTGACGCGATCTGCGGACGCGCAAGCGACTGCTTTGCTCACAAATAAATCCTGGCTTCAGGCCGCCCGGAGCTTCCCGGCGATTGCGAAGCATGCAAATGTTCTCGCCGCGCGGCCGGGAGCCGCGCTCTTCTTTTGGGGACATTTCCATGCACAGCTTTATCGCGCGCGGCCTGGCGGCCGCCGCTTTCGCCACGACGGTGGTCTTAGGTTCGTCCGTCGCCCAGGCGAGCGACGTCACCTTCGCCATCAAGAATTCGCATCCGAATGCCGTCGAGGTCGAGCTCTACAGCCAGGACCGCGACCATGTCTGGCCCGGCGGCAACAAGGTCTACTATCTCGACGACGGCGAGACCAAGACCATGCCGCTCTCCTGCGAGGAAGGCGAAACGATCTGCTATGGCGCCTGGATCTCCGGCGACAAGGGCACTTACTGGGGCGTCGGCCCCGACAATGCCGAGACCTGCGACGACTGCTGCTACACCTGCACTGGCGGCGAGACCGAGGAAATCGATCTGGTCCCGTAAGCCGAACTATCGTGGCTTCGAGATATGAATTATGGGGCGCGGAGACATCCGCGCCCTTTCTCTTGACCGAGACGCCATGACCACCGACCGAAACGCCGCGCCGATCTTCCTCGGCATCGACACCGGCGGCACCTATACCGACGCTGTCCTGTGGGCCGAAGGCGAAGGCGTCGTCGCCAAGGCCAAGTCCCTGACCACCCGGCACGACCTCGCCGAGGGCATTTCGGGCGCGGTGGACGCGGTTCTGGACAAGGCGGCGATCGACCCGTCCGCCATCAAGCTCGTGTCGATGTCGACGACGCTCGCGACCAACGCACTGGTGGAGGGCCAGGGCGGCCGCGTCGCGCTGGTGATGATCGGCTTCTCCGCGGTGGATCTGGAGCGGGACGGGTTGAAGACCGCGCTGGGCTCCGACCCGGTGGTCTTCTGCCCCGGCGGCCACGACGTGCACGGCAATGCCCAACCGCTCGACCTCTCCGGGCTCGAGGCGGCGCTCCCCGAACTCGGCGCTTCGGTCTCCGGCTTCGCGGTCTGCGCCTATTTCGCCACGCGCAATCCCGCGCATGAGAACGCCGCGCGCGAGATGATCCGCAAGGCCACCGGCCTGCCGGTCACCGCCAGCCACGAACTCACCTCCAGGCTTGGCGGACCACGCCGGGCGCTGACGACGCTGCTCAATGCACGGCTGATCGCGATGATCGACCGGCTGGTCGCCGCGACGGAAGGTTTTCTGAACAAGCGCGGCATCGAGGCGCCGCTGATGGTGGTGCGCGGCGACGGCGCGCTGGTGTCGGCCACCTTCGCCCGCGCACGGCCGATCGAGACGATCCTCTCCGGTCCGGCCGCCAGCCTGGTCGGCGCGCGCCACATGACCGGGCTCGACGACGCGATGGTGTCGGACATCGGCGGCACCACCACCGACGTCGCGGTCTTGGACAAGGGCAAGCCGCGGCTCGATCCGGAAGGCGCCACCGTCGGCGGCTACCGCACGATGGTGGAGGCCGTGGCGATGCGCACCTTCGGCCTCGGCGGCGATTCCGAGATCACTCTCGAGGATGGCGGACTAGCCCCGCGCATCCAGCTCGGCCCGCGCCGCCTGGTTCCCCTCGCGCTTGCCGGCGTGAAACACGAGGCGGTCATCCGCGAGCATCTCGAACGCCAGCTCCGCGCGCCCAATCCCGGCCGCATGGATGGCCGTTTCGCCTTCCGCACCGGCGTTCCCGAGCGCCTCGCCGCGGGCCTCACCGCGCCGGAGCAGAAGCTCTACGATGCGCTGACCGATGTTCCCCAGCCGCTCGACCGCGTGCTGACGAGTACGGCGCAGGCCGCGACGCTCAATCGGCTCGTCGCGCGCGGCCTCGTCCACGTCTCCGGCTTCACCCCGTCGGATGCGGCCCATGCGCTCGGCCTGCAGGACAACTGGAACGCCGCCACCGGAAAGATGGCGGCCGAACTCTTCGCCCGCCGTCGCGACGGACGCGGCCAGCCGATCGCTGCCTCGCCCGAGGACATTTCGCGCCGCGTCCTCGACGCGCTCACCCGTCGCTCGGCCGAGGTCATTCTCGAGACCGCCTTCGCAGAGGACGGGCTCGACGGCGCGGCGACCGTGGCACACGCGCTCGTCCAACGCGCGGTCGACGGCAACCACGGCATCGCGCGGCTGTCCGTCGCTCTCGACCGGCCGGTGATTGGCCTCGGCGCGTCGGCGCCGCTGCATTATGCGGGGCTTGCCGACCTCGTCGGCAATGCCTGCGTAGTCCCGCGCGACACGGACGTCGCCAATGCGCTGGGCGCGGTCGTCGGCCAGGTGCGCGTCTCGGTCGAGGCTCGCGTCAGCCAGCCGAAGGAGGGCTTGTACCGTGTCGCGGCAGGCGACCTGATCCGCGATTTCGCCAACGAGGCCGCGGCGCTCGAACTGGCGGAAGCGGAAATCCGAACCCTGGCGGCAGCCCGCGCGAAGGAAGCCGGCGCGGAGGAGGCCAATATCGAGCTGGTCCGCGACATCCGGGCCGCGACCGTGGAGGGCCAGCGCACCTTCATCGAGGCGATCCTGATCGCCACGGCGGCGGGCAGGCCCCGGATCGCGGAGTGACCCTCAGGCCCTGTAGAGCCTGACAGGCTTCTCCGAGCGCTTGATGAGCCCCTTGGCCTCGAGGTCGAGCTGGACGCACTTGATCCACCAACCGGCTTTCGCGCCGCCGGGGAAGAGCGCATCGGGCAGACGCGGCACGACTTGTGCCTTGACGTCGGCTACCGACATTCCGGGTGGAACCGACGGCAGCACCGCCAGCATCGCCTCGCGCATCGCGCCGTATTTTGCGGCGTCCACACGGTATTTGTGGCCAGGACTGACCACATTCTCGACTTCAACCATCGGTCCCTTGCTCATCGCCGCTCCTCGTTTCACATGTCGGGTGGCATCGCCAACGGTGATGCGCACCGCTCGCCGGTGAATGCCCCGTTGCCGCACGAAGGCGTTTCCGCCGAACCTATAATTGACCCGCCCGCTCTGTCATGCCAATGGCCGTTCACCAAAGTCCGGCAGATGAGGTGAGCAACGTGACCGAACGCATCGAGATTGAAGGCCTGAAGGTCGCGCCGGAACTGCACGACTTCGTAGCCAACGAGGCGCTGCCGGGGACCGGCATCGATCCGGCGAAATTCTGGTCCGACTTCGCGGCGATCGTCCACGATCTCGTGCCGAAGAACCGTGCACTCCTTGCCCGCCGCGACGAGCTCCAGGCGAAGATCGATGCCTGGCATCGCGCCAACGGCGCGCCGAGCGACCTGGCAGCCTACCGGACCTTCCTCGGCGAGATCGGCTACCTGCTCCCTGAAGGGTCCGACTTCTCGGTCTCGACCTCGAATGTCGACCCTGAGATCGCCACGATCGCCGGGCCGCAGCTCGTCGTTCCGGTCATGAACGCGCGCTATGCGCTGAACGCGGCGAACGCGCGCTGGGGTTCGCTCTACGACGCGCTCTACGGCACCGACGCGATCCCCGAGACCGGCGGCGCCGAGAAGGGCAAAGGCTACAATCCGGTGCGCGGCGCGAAAGTCATCGCCTGGGCACGCAGCTTCCTCGACGACAGCGCGCCGCTCGACGGCGCATCATGGTCAGACGTGAAGTCCTTCGACGTGGCGATGGGCCGTCTCGCGGTGACCCTCACCGACGGGCGGATGACCGGGCTGATCGACGGCGCGCAGCTCGCAGGCTATCTCGGCTCGCCGTCGGCGCCGTCGCAGTTCCTGCTGCGCAAGAACGGCCTGCTGATCGAAGTGCTGATCGACGCCTCATCGGCCATCGGCAAGGACGATCCGGCCAACATTTCCGACGTCTGGCTGGAGTCGGCCATCACCACGATCATGGACTGCGAGGACTCGGTTGCCGCAGTCGATGCCGAGGACAAAGTCGTCGTCTACCGCAACTGGCTGGGCTTGATGAAGGGCGACCTGTCGAAGGAAGTGGCGAAGGGCGGCAAGACCTTTACCCGCACCCTCAACCCCGACCGCGCCTACACCGCTCCGGATGGCTCGACCCTCACCGTCACGGGCCGGTCGCTGATGCTGGTGCGCAATGTCGGACACCTGATGACCAATCCGGCGATTCTGCTCCGGGACGGGTCGGAGATCCCCGAGGGCATCATGGACGCGATGATGACGGCGGCGATCGCGCTGCACGACGTCGGCGCCAACGGACGTAGGAAGAACTCCCGCGCGGGCTCGATGTATGTCGTGAAGCCCAAGATGCACGGGCCGGACGAGGTCGCCTTCGCGTCGGAAATCTTCGCCCGGGTCGAGGATGCCCTCGGCATGGCGCGCAACACGATCAAGATGGGCATCATGGACGAGGAGCGCCGCACGACGGTGAACCTCAAGGAGGCGATCCGCGCCGCCAAGGACCGGGTGGTCTTCATCAACACCGGCTTCCTCGACCGCACCGGCGACGAGATGCACACGTCGATGGAAGCGGGTCCGATGATCCGCAAGGGCGACATGAAGCAGGCGCCCTGGATCCAGGCCTACGAGAACTGGAACGTCGACATCGGCCTCGCCTGCGGCCTGCAGGGCCGCGCCCAGATCGGCAAGGGCATGTGGGCCATGCCCGACCTGATGGCGGCGATGCTGGAGCAGAAGATCGGCCACCCGAGGGCGGGCGCCAACACCGCCTGGGTGCCGTCGCCGACGGCCGCGACGCTGCACGCGACGCACTATCACAAGGTCGACGTCAAGGCGGTGCAGGACCAGCTCAAGAGCCGCCCGCGTGCGAAGCTCGACGACATCCTCTCCGTGCCGGTCGCGACGCGGCCGAACTGGACCGCCGAGGACATCCAGCGCGAGCTCGACAACAATGCTCAAGGGATTCTCGGTTACGTCGTTCGCTGGGTCGACCAGGGCGTCGGCTGTTCCAAGGTGCCCGATATCAACGATGTCGGCCTGATGGAGGATCGCGCGACGCTGCGCATCTCCTCGCAGCACATCGCCAATTGGCTGCACCACAAGGTCTGCACCGAGGACCAGGTGACCGAGACGATGAAGCGTATGGCGGGCGTGGTGGACCGGCAGAATGCCGGCGACCCGCTCTACACGCCGATGGCGCCGCATTTCGAGGACTCGATCGCCTTCCAGGCGGCGAGCGACCTCGTCTTCAAGGGCCGCGCCCAGCCGAACGGCTACACCGAGCCGGTGCTGCACGCGCGACGGCTGGAACTGAAGGCAAGGCTGAAGTCGGCTTAACGGCTGGACAAGGACGGGGGAGTAGAGTTCGAGAAGCGATGCTCACTCGAACCGCATGCCGGCAGACGCAATGATCCTCCTCGCCATCGACACGGCCTCGACCCTCTGCGCTGCCTGCGTCTACGACGCCGGCGCGGAGCGTGAGCTCGGCCGGTCGGTCGAGGACATCGGCAAGGGCCATGCAGAACGGCTGATGGACGTGATCGCGGTGGCACTCTCGGCCGCCGGCAAGCACTATTCCGACCTCGGCGCCATCGCTGTTTCGGTCGGTCCCGGTTCCTTCACCGGCATCCGTGTCGGCGTCGCCGCCGCGCGCGGTCTGGCGCTGGCGCTGAAAGTCCCCGCCCATGGGGTCACCACGCTCTCGGCGATCGCCGAGGAGGCGCGCCATACCTGGCCCGCCCGCCGAATCCTCGTCTCCATCGATGCGAAGCGTGACGAGATCTATGTCGAGGAGCATGCGCCCGACGGCGCGATCGTCCGTGGCCCGGTCATCGTGGCCGTGAATGACGCGCCCGCCCTGCTCGACGGCGAGCGCCCCGTCCTTGCAGGCTCGGGCGCGTCCGTCATCGCGGCGGGTGCGGATCCTGCCCGCTTCGACCTCGCCGGCGGCGCCGCTACCGCCGACGTCGCCGTCTACGCGCGCCTCGCCGCCGCCGGCCGCACGTTCAACTCGCCGCCGAAGCCGCTCTACCTGCGCGGACCGGATGCCCGTCCGCAGGACGGCTTCGCCCTGCCGCGAAAGGCGTCCTGATGCGCCTTCCCTTCGTCTCCCGCCGCCGCGAATACATCGTCGAGCGCCTGGTGCGCGACGATGCGGCGGAGGTCGCGAGGTTGCATCGCGAGGATTTTAGCCGGCCCTGGTCGGCGGCCGAATTCGCCGGCCTGATCGACCAGGCGACCGTGTTCGGCTTCGTTGCGCGCGAAGTGGGCCACAGGCAGGCGATCGCCGGCTTCGTCCTGGCGCGCCTCGCCGTCGACGAGGCCGAGATCCTGACCGTCGCCGTTGCCCGTGCGCACCGCCGCGAGGGGCTCGGCCGCGAACTGATGGACGCGGTGCTGCGCCAGCTCCACGCCGACCGCGCCTCGCACCTCATCCTCGAGGTGGACGAGACCAACGCGCCGGCGCTGGCGCTCTACCGCAGGCTCGCCTTCCGCGAGATCGCCAGGCGCAGGAACTACTACGAGCATGCGGGCGGATCGTCGACCGGCGCGCTTGTCATGCGCCGCGATCTCCGCTAGCGCGGCCCGGGCGAGGTGGAGGGCGCGAGGACATGATCGGCTGGCTACGCCTCGCGGTCGGCCTCGCCGTCGCAGCCCTCGTCACGCCGCCGCTGCTTCTCTGGCAGATGCTCGCCATGCGCCTCGGCTGGCGCGACACGACCGTGCCGCGCCTGTGGCACCGCATCGTGCTCAGGTTGCTCGGCATCCGCGTTCACGTCCATGGCAGCCTCGCGCGCGAGCGTCCGCTGCTGATTGCGGCGAACCATGTCTCCTGGAGCGACATTGTCGTGCTCAGCTCGATCGCCGACGTGCATTTCATCGCCAAGTCGGAGATGGCGACATGGCCGGTGTTCGGGCTTCTGGCGAGATGCCAGCGCAGCGTCTTCGTCGACCGCGAGCAGCGCCGCAAGTCGGGCGCCCAGGCGAACGAGATCGGCGTCCGCATCGCCAAGGGCGATCCGATGGTGCTGTTTGCCGAAGGAACGACCGGCGACGGCAACCAGATCCTGCCGTTCAAGTCGACACTTTTCGGCGCCGCCAAGGTTGCGCTGTCGAATGGTGGCGGCGAGCGGGTCTTCATCCAGCCGGTCGCCATTGCCTACACCCGGCTGCACGGCATGCCGATGGGCCGCCAGCATCGCGTCCACGCCGCCTGGATCGGCGACAGCGTTCTGGCGCCGCATATCGGCGCCCTGCTGCGGGAAGGGGCGATGGACGTGGAGGTGCATTTCGGCACGCCGGTGGAGTTCACCACCGCGAGCCGCCGCAAGGAGGTCGCGGCGGCGGCGGAGAACGAGGTGCGGCGCATGTTGTCGGCGGCGCTGTCCGATCCGGGTCCGGCGCGGCGCAAACGCTGATCCGCCGCGCTGCCCACCAGGGCATCTGTCGCTCAGCGCCAAAAAGCGCTATGAGCCCGCCCATGAACGAAGAGATGATGACGACGGAGACCCGGCAGAGCGCCAATGCGCCCGCGGCGCCGGCTGCCAAGCGCTATTTCGTGAAGACGTATGGCTGCCAGATGAACGTCTACGATTCACAGCGCATGGCCGACGCGCTCGCCGCCGACGGCTACAGCTCCGCCGAACGCCCGGACGAGGCCGACCTGATCCTGCTCAATACCTGCCACATCCGCGAGAAGGCGGCCGAGAAGGTCTATTCCGAGGTCGGGCGGCTGCGCGAGATCAAGGCGCAGCGCAAGGCGGCGGGCCGCCAGACGACCATCGCGGTCGCCGGCTGCGTCGCCCAGGCGGAAGGCGCCGAGATCATCCGCCGCGCGCCGCTGGTCGACCTCGTCATTGGCCCCCAGACCTATCACCGTCTACCGGACGCCGTGCGCCGCGCGCTGTCGGGCGAGAAGGTCATAGAAACCGACTATGCGGTCGAGGACAAGTTCGACCACCTGCCGGCGCCGAAGCCCGCCGCCACCCGCGGCCGCGGCGTCACCGCCTTCCTCACAGTGCAGGAAGGCTGCGACAAGTTCTGCACCTTCTGCGTCGTGCCCTATACGCGTGGATCCGAGGTGTCGCGCCCGGTCGAACAGATCCTGGCCGAGGCGAACCGGCTCGCGGCGTCCGGCGTGCGCGAGGTCACCCTGCTCGGCCAGAACGTCAACGCCTGGCATGGCGAGGGGCCGGGTGGGCGCGCCTGGGGGCTCGGCGAACTGTTGCGGAGCCTGGCCGAAATCCCCGGCCTTGCGCGCCTGCGCTACACCACCAGCCATCCGCGCGACATGGACGACGGCCTGATCGCGGTCCATCGCGATCTGCCGCAGCTCATGCCCTATCTGCACCTGCCGGTTCAGGCGGGGTCGGACCGCATCCTCAAGGCGATGAACCGCAGGCACACGGCCGAGGACTACATCCGCCTCGTCGAGCGCATCCGCGCCGTGCGCCCCGACATCGCGCTCTCCGGCGATTTCATCGTCGGTTTCCCGGGCGAGACGGACGAGGATTTCGAAGCGACGCTCGATCTGGTGCGCAAGGTCGGCTACGCGACGGCCTATTCGTTCAAATATTCGCCCCGCGCCGGCACGCCGGGCGCCGACATGGCGGATCAGGTGCCGGAGAAGGTGAAGGACGCCCGGCTTCAGGCGCTGCAAGACCTCCTCGACGAGCAGCAGGCCGATTTCGTCCGCCATCTCAAGGGCAAGCCGGTGGAAATCCTGATCGAGCGCGCCGGAAAGGAACCCGGCCTCGTCGTCGGCCGTTCTCCCTGGCTTCAGCCGGTGATTGTTGATGAAAAGGCCGGCGGAATCGGTGACATTGTCACAGTACGAATCACGGGGACGGGGTACACCCTCTATGCCGAGCCGCTGTGAGAGCGGCCGGCACCCAACAAGGAGAGACGTTTGAACGCCGCTGCTGAACTGAAGACCACCCCCTCGGGGGCGTCCGACATGGCGCACATCGTCCTGACTTTCGACAACAATAAGCACGCCAGCGCCATCTACGGCCAGTTCGACCAGAACCTGGCCCTGATCGAACAGAAGCTCGGCGTCGACCTGCGTTCCAAGGGCAACCAGCTCTCGGTACGCGGTTCGACCGTCGCGGCGGAACAGGCGCGCCGCGCGCTCGACTATCTCTACGACCGGGCGCAGAAAGGCGCGGAAATCGCGCCGTCCGACGTCGAGGGCGCGATCCGCATGGCGGTCGCGGCCGACGACCAGCTCACGCTGCCGACGCTGGAGCGCAAGGGCCGTCTCGCCGCCGCGCAGATCTCGACGCGCAAGCGCACCATCTATGCCCGCACACCAAACCAGGACGCCTATATGCGGGCGCTGGAGCGGTCGGAGCTGGTCTTCGGCATCGGCCCGGCCGGCACCGGCAAGACCTATCTCGCCGTCGCGCATGCCGCGATGATGCTCGAGCGCGGCATGGTCGAGCGCATCATCCTGTCGCGCCCGGCGGTCGAGGCGGGCGAACGGCTCGGCTTCCTCCCCGGCGACATGAAGGAGAAGGTCGATCCGTACCTGCGCCCGCTCTACGACGCGCTCTACGACATGATGCCGGCCGACAAGGTCGAGCGGGCGCTGGCGGCGGGCGTGATCGAGATCGCGCCGCTTGCCTTCATGCGCGGCCGCACGCTGGCGCACGCAGCCGTCATCCTCGACGAGGCGCAGAACACGACCCAGATGCAGATGAAGATGTTCCTGACGCGTCTGGGCGACGGTGCGCGGATGATCGTCACCGGCGATCCGACCCAGGTCGACCTGCCGTCGAACACGAAATCCGGCCTGGTCGAGGCACTGCGTATCCTCGACGGGGTGGCCGGAATCGTCACCGTGCGGTTCAACGACGCCGACGTGGTCCGCCACCCGCTGGTGGCGGAAATCGTCCGCGCCTACGATCGCGACGGCTCTGGCAAGGGCGGCATTCAGGTCTGATGCCGCGAAACCCCGCGAAAACGCCCGCGTCGGAAATTCCGACGCTCGACATCGATATTTCAGTCGAGACCGGCGACTGGCCGCCGGAGGCCGAGCTCGAAGCGCTCGCCGGGCGCGCGGCGACGGCCGTGCTCGCAGAACTGGGCGTCGCCGGAAGCGCGTCCGAACTCAGCATACTCTTCACCGACGATGCCCAGATCCGTGCCCTGAACGCTGAATGGCGAGGCAAGGACAAGGCCACCAACGTCTTGTCCTTCCCGGCCTTCCCGGTTGCGCCGGGCGACCCCTTGCCGCCGATGCTGGGCGATATCGTGCTGGCGGCGGAAACGGTCCGCGCCGAGTCGGCACTAGAATCGAAGTCCTTCGAACACCATCTGACCCATCTCGTCGTGCATGGCCTTCTGCACCTTCTGGGCTACGACCACGAGACCGACGACGAAGCCGAAGAGATGGAAGCGCTGGAACGCCGTATTCTTGCGAGGCTTGCCATTGCCGACCCCTATGCGGTAACGGATGAAGTCTGATCGAAGCCATGACCACGAACGACACATCCGATAGCGCCGCTCCGGCGGCCGGACCCCGCGACCAGGCCGGGTCCGAAACCTCCAGCGACCCGCAAAGTACCTCCGCGCGGACCCCGCCGCGCTCCTCGCTGCTCGACGGTCTGATCCAATTCTTCCGCGCCCGCGGCAATGGCAGTTCGCTGCGCGACGATCTCGCCGACGCGCTGGCCGAGGCGGCACCCGACGCCGCCTCCTTCTCGCCGGCCGAACGCGCCATGCTCAACAACATCCTGCGGCTGCGCGAGGTGCGCGTCGAGGACGTGATGATCCCGCGCACCGACATCGAGGCGGTGGAGATCACCACGACGCTGGGCGAGGTGCTCGAACTCTTCGAGGAATCCGGCCATTCGCGCATGCCGGTCTACGCCGAGACGCTGGACGATCCGCGCGGCATGATCCACATCCGCGACGTGGTGGGCCATCTCACTCGCACCGCGCGCCTGAAGAAGGGTCGCGGCGCACGCAAGGCCGGCACGCCCGACCTCAACCTCGCGCAGGTGGATCTGAAGAGCCCGATCGGCGATCTCGGCATCACACGTCCAGTCCTCTTCGTCCCCGCCTCGATGCTGGCCTCCGACCTGATGGCGCGCATGCAGGCGTCGCGCACCCAGATGGCGCTCGTCATCGACGAATATGGCGGCACCGACGGCCTCGTCTCGCTCGAGGATATCGTCGAGATGGTCGTCGGCGACATCGAGGACGAGCATGACGACGACGAGGAGCCGCTGATCACCAAGACCGGCGAGGGCGTCTACATCGTCGACGCGAAGGCCGAGATCGATGATGTCGCCCAGGCGATCGGCAGCGACTTCACCGCCGGCGAGCATGGCGAATATGTCGACACGATCGGCGGGCTGATCTTCTCGACGCTGGGCAGGATACCGGCTCGCGGCGAAGTCGTCCGCGCCGTGCCGGGCTATGAGTTCCACGTGCTCGACGCCGACCCGCGCCGGGTCAAGCGCGTGCGCATCGTCCAGACGCGCGCGGCCGAGCAGCGCCGCCGCAGGCCGGCGCGCGAGGAGACGAAGGCCGAGCCCGAGCCGGAAGCCGGCCCGGAGCAATAAGGCGGCTCAGCTTGCGTGGCGCAGGCTGACGCCGCTCGCCTGGTCGAAGATCGTCAGCTTGTCGGGGTTCCAGCCGAAGCGCACGTCGTCCTCGATGGCGACTTTAGTGCGCGCAGACACGGTGGCGCGCAGCATGTTGTCGCCGACGCGCAGCGTGACGATCTTCTCGACGCCGTGGTTCTCCACGTCGTGGACCTTGGCCCCGACGGGCGCGCCGGTCTCGACCTGGATGTCCTCCGGGCGGATGCCGAAGGTCAGCGGACGGTCGGCGGCGGCCGTTGCCGCCGCGCCGGCCGGCAACTCGAAGCCCGGTGCCACGATGACGCGGCCAGAGGAGATGCGGCCGTTGACGAGATTCATCGGCGGCGAACCGACGGAGCGTGCGACGAAGGTGTTCTTCGGGTTGGAATAGACCTCGTGCGGGGTGCCGACCTGGACGAGGCTGCCATTGTTGAGCACGCCGATCTTGTCGCCCATCGACATCGCCTCGATCTGGTCGTGGGTGACGAACAGGAAGGTCTGGCCGAGATTCATCTGGATGTTCTTGAGCTCGGTGCGCAGCGCCTCGCGCAGCTTTGCGTCGAGCGCCGACAGCGGCTCGTCCATCAGGAACACGCGCGGCTTCCTGACGATGGCGCGGCCGATCGAGACGCGCTGCATCTCGCCGCCGGAGAGCTTGTCCGTCTTGCGTTCCATCAGATGCTCGATGCGCAGCGTCTTCGCCGCCTTGGCGACGCGCTCGGCGATCTCCGCATCCGCCACGCGGCGCAGCTTCGACTTCAGCGGGAATTCGAGGTTCTGCTTCACCGTGTAGCGCGGGTAGAGCGAATATTGCTGCAGCACCAGCGCCACGTCGCGCTCCGCAGCGCCCCAGTCGGCGACGTCGGTGCCGTCGATGAAGACGCGGCCTTCCGTCGGCTTTTCGAGGCCGGCGATGATGCGCAGCGTCGTCGTCTTGCCGGCGCCCGTCTCGCCCAGAAGCACGAAGAACTCGCCGTCGGCGATCTCGAGGTTGAGGTTCTTCAGCGCGGTGTGGGCGCCGAAGGTCTTGGTGATGTTCTCGAGGCGGATATGGGACATCTTACAACCTCACTCCCAGGCTGCGGCCGCTGTCCGCGTCGAAGAAATGTGCCTGGGCCGGATCGATGCGGACATGCACCGTCTCGCCCGGCTTCGGCACGAAGCCGGCGCGGGTGCGGGCGCGCAGCATCTGCGAGCCGACTTTCAGATCGACGATGTCGTAGGCGCCGAGCGGTTCGATGATATGCGCTTCGACCGGCAGGTAGCCGTCCTTCGCCTGCCGCTCGACCAGCACGCCCTCGGGGCGGATGCCGAGCTTGAGCGCGCCGGGCTTGCCCGCGTGGCCGTTGAGCTTGCCGGTCAGGTCCCCCGGGAAGACGAAGCCCTGCGCCTGGCCTTCGACTGCGACCGCGGCGCCGCCGTTCGCGGCCGTCACCGTCACCGGCGAAACGTTCATCACCGGGCTGCCGACGAACTGGGCGACGAACAGGTTCGCCGGATGCGCATAGACCTCTTCCGGCGCGCCGATCTGCTGCAGCACGCCCTCGTGCATGATGACGATGCGGTCGGCGAGGCTCATTGCCTCGACCTGGTCGTGGGTGACGTAGATCGTCGTCGAACCCTGCTGCAGGTGCAGCCGCTTGATCTCGGCCCGCATCTCCTCGCGCAGCTTGGCGTCGAGTGCGCCGATCGGCTCGTCCATCAGCATCGCCTTCGGCTTGCGCACCATCGCACGCCCGATCGCCACACGCTGCATGTCGCCGCCCGACAGCGCCGAGGGCTTGCGGTTGAGCAGGTCGGTGATGCGCAGCACGCCCGCGATCTCGCGCACCGAGCGGTCGATACCGGCCTTGTCCATGCCGGTGGCCCTGAGCGGGAAGGCGATGTTCTCGTAGACGTTCATATGCGGGTAGAGCGAGAACGACTGGAACACCATCGCGATGTCGCGGTCCGACGCCTTCATGTGCTGCACCGGCTTGCCGTCGATGAGGATGTCGCCCTCGTCGATCGTCTCCAGCCCGGCGATGGCGCGCAGCGTCGTGGTCTTGCCGCAGCCGGACTGGCCGAGCAGCACGATGAATTCGTTGTCGGCGATGGCGAGATTCATGTCGCGGACGACCTGGACGTCGCCGAACCATTTCTGCACGCCGCGAAGCTCGATCTGGGTCATGACTTGCCTTCGCGGTGGTCCGAGACGTCGAACACGCCGTCCTGGGCGTCGTCCGGCTTGCCGAACCAGTTGGTGAACATGAAGGTCAGAAGGCCGACGATCACGATCGTTATTCCGTAGCGGTGCAGGAACAGGTTCCACGGCTGGCACAGCGCCACGATGCCGAGGATCATCACCACTTCGGCGATGCGCTGCAGTTGCGACGATTTGATCATTTGCGGATCGCCCCGAAGCTCATGCCGCGCAGCAGGTGGTTGCGCAGGAGGAAGGTGAAGATCGCTACCGGCAGCAGGAACAGGAACGTGCCCGACGCGATCACCGTCCAGTCCGGCAGGCCGGAGCCGACCTGGCTTGGGATGAAGGGCGGCGCGGTCTGCGCCCGCCGGTTGGTCATGATCAGCGCGAAGGCATACTCGTTCCACGCGGTGATGAAGCAGAACACCGCGGTGGCCGCGATGCCCGTCGCCGCCTCCGGAATGACGATCTTGAAGAATGCCTCCATGCGCGTGTAGCCGTCGACGAGTGCCGCCTCCTCATATTCCTTGGGGATCTCGTCGATGAAGCCCTTCATCAGCCACACCGAAAACGACAGGTTGAAAGCGGTGTAGAGGATGATCAGGCCCCAATGCGTGTCGTTGAGGCCGACGGCGCGGTACATCAGGAACATCGGGATCGCCACCACCACCGGCGGCAGCATGCGCGTCGACAGGATGAAGAAGAGCAGGTCTCCCTCGCCCTTCACCTTGAAGCGCGAGAAGCCATAGGCCGTGAATGTTCCCATGCCGACCGCCAGCACCGTCGAGGTGATGGCGACGATCAGCGAGTTCATGAAGCGGCTGGGATAACCCGACCATTGCACTTCGCCCCGGCCCGAGCGCACCACCTTTTCCCCGCCGTCAAAGACCAGCCGCTCCCACCAGGGCGCCGCCTCGTATTCCTCGGCGGAGGGCGGCGCGCGCAGCTGCGAGCGCTTGGTGAACAGCTTGACGAAGGGCGAGATCTCCGGCGTGAACATCACCGTCGGCGGGATCGTCGTCGCCAGGTTGCGCGGCTTGAAGGCGGTCGACGCGATCCAGTAGATCGGCGCGAGGAAGATCATCGTCACCACCAGCACCGCCACGATGGCGAGCTTGTTCAACCCCCTCTCGGCGGAAGTCTGCACCTGAGCCATCTCAGCGCTCCTTCACCTTGTTGAGGTATTTGACGTAGATGTTGGTGATCGCCAGCACCATGATCAGCATGATGTAGGCGAGCGCGCAGGACCGCCCCGTCTCCCAGGTCTGGAACGCCATCTTGTAGAGGCGGATGGAGATCACCTCCGTCGTCGGCTGGCTGGTCAGGATGTAGGCGAGGTCGAACGTTTTGAACGCTTCCATGGTGCGGAAGATGATCGCGATCATCAGGATCGGCGCGACCAGCGGCAGCGTGATGCGGAAGAACGTGTAGAGCGAGCCGGCGCGGTCGATCGCGGCGGCCTCGTAGAGATGTTTCGGCACAGCCGACAGGCCGGCGAGCGACAGGAGCATCACGAAGGGCGACCACATCCAGATGTCGGTCAGCGCCACCGCATAGAGCGCCATGTCCGGATTGGACAGCCACTCGAAATTGCCCAAGCCCAGCGCATAGTTGATGATGCCGAAGGACGGATCGTAGAGCAGTTTCCAGAACAGGCCGACGACGGCCATGGACAGCATCATCGGCAGGAGCAGCAGCGTCGTGATCAGGCCTTTTAGCGGGATGTCGCGGTTGAGCAGCAGCGCCGTGCCGAAGCCGACGACCACCTGCCCGACCACGGAGACGATCACGTATTTCGCGGTGATCGAGAAATTGTTCCAGATGAACGGGTCGTTGAGCAGGTCGCGGTAGTTCTGCAGGCCGACGAAGTTCGCGGCGGCACTGCCCGAGGCGCGGAAATCGGTGAACGAATATCCGAGCGAATAGAGCAGCGGGAAGATGTTGAAGACGATCAGGAAGACGATCGTCGGAATGATGAAGAGGTTGCGGATCGTCATGTCGCTCAAGCCGCGGGACGCGGCGCGCGATTTGGGGTCCAGCGTGGTCAGTACTGCCGTGGCCACGGCCACCTCCTCGATGAGCATTACAGACGAAAACGGAGGGGGCGGGTCGCGCCCCCTCCGGCGAAGTCGGGATTACTTGACCCGGTTGTACTTCTTGAACGTGGCGTTCCAGTCAGCCGCCAGCGCGTCGAGCGCTTCCTTGGCGGTGCCCTGGCCGGCCGTGATGTACGGATAGATGCGCTGGTTCATCTGGATCAGCAGTTCCGCATATTCCGGCGTCGCCCAGAAGTCCTTCACCTTGAACATGGTCTCGTAGAAGGCCTTGTTGTAAGGCGTGGCGTTCTGGAATTCAGGCGATTCAAGCACCTTGGCGCTGGCTGTGTAGCCGCCGAGTTCGGCCCAGCGCTTCTGGGTCGAGTCCTTGATGAACCATTCCAGGAACTTCATCGACTCTTCCTTGTTCTCCGAATAGGAGACCACGGAAATGCCCTGTCCGCCGAGCGCGGCGAACTGCGCGCCGCCGGGACCCGCCGGGTTGGCGAAGAAGCCGGTGCCCTTGGCGTTCGGGTTGGACGACTCGTTCACCAGTGCCGGGAAGAAGGCGAAGTAGTTCATGCTCATCGCCGCCAGGTTCTCGGTGATCGCCTGGTTGTTCTCGACGAAGAAGGTCTTGGCCCAGCCCGGAGGGGTGAAGCCGTAGAGCTCGCGATAGGCCTCGAGCGCCTTGACGTTCTGTTCCGAGTTGATGATGCCGTCGACCTTGTAGGTCGAATAGTCGCCCAGTTCGCCGCCGAACGAGAAGATCGCGTTCTCCACGCCCATGACGAGGCCGTCATAGGAGTTGTCGGTGTAGATGGCGACGCCGTAGCGCTTCTGGTCGGGACGGTGGAAGAACTCGGCGATGTCGCGCAGTTCCTTCCAGGTCTTCGGCGGCGCGAGATCGTAGCCGTACTTGGCCTTGAACGCCTCCATCTCCTTCGGATCTTCGAACCAGTCCTTGCGGTAGGACCAGCCCACCGCGTCGCCCTCGGCCGGAATCGACCAGTATTTGCCGGAGGCAGACGGATACTCGGCGTAGTATTTCACGGTCGCCGGAGCCATAACTTCGTTGAGCTTGTTCTTGTTGAAGAAGTCGGTCAGGTCGACGTAGTGGCCGGCCTCTGATGCGGCGCCGATCCACTGGGAATCGCCGACGACCATGTCGTAGGCCGAGCCCTTGGCATTGAACTCGGTGAAGGCCTTGGTCTGGAAGTCCGACCACGGTGTCGTCTCGACGGTGACCTTGACGCCCGTTTCCTTCTCGTACTCGTTGACGAGTTCCTGCAGGTAGTTCGCCGGATCCCATTCCGCCCAGAAGATCGTCAATTCCTGCGCATGCAGCGACGAAACGCTGCCCGCCAGCGCCAGACCCAATCCGGCCAGAAGGCCGGTCACTTTCCTGTGCATGTCCATTTCCTCCCTTACGTGCCTCGATTGGCTCCGTGCCTACGGCGTGCCCGTTTGCCGGCTCCTCTGTCGGCGGCATCTCGGCCGCCGCATCCCGCCTGGTCTCCTCCCGAGGCGAGCAGATGTGAAATGACCGGTCAGCCTCCCCTTGTAGGGGTGCCGCCTGGACCGAGCATCGTCTTAAACTGGTATTACCAATGCCTCCGCATGGTCAAGCGCTTTCTTCAGGCCTGTTGCATGCCCTGTTTTCTCCGGATTTCGATATGCCGCGTTTCGCGCAATGCGGCGCCTGCAATCGATTACATAGGTCAGCGCCGCAGCTCGCAGCGCCAGCCGGCTCATAGTCTGGTCCTACCAGAAACGCATGATTAGGTGCTGCTTCGACTTCGTGGCCATCACCCCTCCGGCCTTGCCGTCGCCTACATTCCCATCAGAATGAGACGATCATGTCAATATGATACGCTCGTCTCACGTTGCTGCGGCGCCCTGTGCGACCTGGCGGCTGCGCCCGCGCGCCCTGATGGGCCGGTGGCGGCTTTTCGCGAACCCACCCTATTGTTTCCGCAATCGCGTCGATGAATGGTCTACTGTCACCGTGCTGTGATCCCGCTGGAGTGGGATCGGCGGGACATCTGGCGGGTGGAGATCGACATGCGAATTGCGTTTCCGGCGCGATGGTTTGTCCTCGGGTCAAAGGCGGCGATATGCGCGGCCGCCCTGGCCTTCGGCCCTGTCCCGGCCCTGGCCTTCGATATGATGCTCGATGCTCGCGTCGCCGAGGCGACGGCAAGCGGGAACATCCCCGGCGCCATCGCGATCGTCGACGCATCGCTTGCCGGCGAGACAGATCCCGCGATCGTCGAGGACCTGCTGCGCCGCCGGGCCATCGTTTACGCCGACGCCGGCCGCGCGAAGGAAGCCGGCGAGGCCTGGGCGCGGCTGGCTGCCGAGATGGCCAAGCGTGTCGAGGACATGGCTCCCGAGCTGATCCCGATCTGGGAAAAGGCGGGTGCCGAATTCGAGAAGGCGGGCGAAACGGGACCTGCTGTCGACGCCTATGCGAAAGCGCTGGCGATCGTCGAATCCGCCGGCCTCGACCCGGCCGCCGCCGAGGATACCCACGCCCGGCTCGACAGTCTCGCCGAGCATGCTCCTGACGGACCGATCGCCGACCAGGCGATCGATGCGTTGGAGGCCTTCGCGAACTATCGCCAGGACTTCGCCGACAGGGCGGCCGGGGGCACGCGCGACACCACCGATCCCGACAAGGGCTACAAGGAAGTGGAGATCTACTATGCGACGGACCGTGCGCGGTCCGGCAGCGACCTGCCGAGCGAGTTCTACGGCGGCCAGCGCGGCAGCCAGCTGGAACTCGGCACCGCCGTCGTCTCGATTCCGTTGTCCCACCGTCCTGGCGCAATCGAGGCGCCGTCGATCTGGAGCTTCGAGTTCCGCGAGGATCCACAGCGCCATGTCGTGCTGGCCAAGGTCACGCCGTCCGCGAACGAAAAGGTCTTCGCGCAGATGCGCGACCAGATGGCCAAGAGCCCGGGCAAGGAAGCCTTCGTCTTCGTCCACGGCTTCAACGTGCCCTTCAACGAAGCGGCGATGCGCACGGCGCAGATGGCCTACGACATGAACTTCGAGGGCCTGCCGATCCTCTATTCGTGGCCCTCGCGCGGCTCGGTGCTGAGCTACATCGCCGACACGGCGGTGGTGAACCTCTCCGGCCGTCGCCTGACGCTGTTCCTCGAAGACATCGTGGCGAAATCGGGCGCGACGCGCATCCATCTCATCGCGCATTCGATGGGCAACCGGGCACTCACCGACGCGCTCGAACTCTACGCCTTGCGCAACCAGGGCAAGCCGGCGGCCTTCGACCAGGTCCTGTTCACAGCGCCCGACCTCGATGCCGGCCTGTTCGGCGAGATGGTCAAGACCATCCGCCCGACGGCGCAGCGCATCACGCTCTATGCGTCCAACCGCGACTGGGCGCTCGCCGTCTCGCGCCAGTTGCACGGCGACTCGCCACGCGCCGGGCAGGGCGGCAACGACATCATGCGCCTGGCGGACGTCGATTCCATCGACATGACCACCATCGGCGAGGACATGCTGGCGCACAGCTACTACGCCAATAATCCGTCGGCCCTGACCGACATCCTGTCTTTGTTCTGGCGCGATGCGCCACCCGAGCAGCGCTGCGGCATGACGAAATCGACGAGCGACAAGGGCTCCTACTGGGCCTATTCGCCGGAGCCCTGCGATAGCGCAGCACTCCTCTCGACGCTGTCGATCCTCAGGCGCGGCAGCGTCAAGAACGCATCGGAAGCACGCTCCTTCCTCAACAGCTACATCCTCTCGCCGACGATCGACGCCGACGAGCGCTCGCGGCTGGAACAGGCGTTGGGGCGGCTGTTCGGCAAGTCGTAGACGCAAAACCGATGGGGCAGTGGGAATCGGTCCTTGCGTCTGTGAGCGACACAGTCTTCGGGCCAAGGTCGAGGTCTTCGGTGCGGCCGTGCTGGTGGCACGGCCAAGTCCGAAGGCCAAAGGATTTGGCCCGAATTCCCTCCGGCAGAACGATTCAATCCAGCCTCATCTTGGTCTACCGGGAGCGAGGTCGCAGATAAACGAACCAGTAAACTGCTCCTACCATCAGGCTGCCGCCTATGAGGTTCCCGATGGTCGCGACGGCAATGTTGTGGAGCGCGCTAGGCACCGTCAGGGCGGAGTAGTCCGCTGCGTTTTGTCCGATCGCCGTCCAGAACTCCGGCCCTGCCCACTCCTTGATGGCGAGGCCGTAGGGCAGGAGGTAGAGGTTGGCGATGGAGTGCTCGAATCCGGCTGCGACAAAGGCGGCGATGGGGGGCACAATGACCATCACTTTGCCCGGCACGCTCCGGGCGCCCAGGGCCATCCACACCGCGAGGCATACGAGGACGTTGCAGAGCACCGCCAGAAAGAAGAGCTGGGCCGTCGGCAAAGCTGCCTTGGCTGAAGCGATCGCGAGCGCGGTCTTGCCGACAGCTCCGCCACCGAATTGATAATGAGCGGCAAGGAACACGAGAGCAGCTGTTCCGATCGTGCCGATGATATTGCCCACATAGACGAGGGCCCAGGCGCGTAGAAGCGAGCCCAGCGAGATCCGCTGGCTGGCATATGCCATGACCATAAGGGCGTCCCCGGTGAACAATTCCGCACCGCCGACGATCACCAGGATAAGGCCGAGCGAGAAGACAAGACCGCCGAGTAGCCGGGCAGAACCCCATGGCATCCCCTCTGCCCCGGTCATCACCACGGTGAGGAACACCGCGCCGAGCGCTATGAAGGCGCCCGCAAGGGTCCCGAGGACGATAAGGCCGATCGTGTCCCGACTGGCTTTGACGACTCCTGCCTTCTCACAGGCCAGCGCCATCTCCAGCGGTAACGGATCGGCCACCCCGGATCGCGTCTCCCTGGCGGACCGGTCAATCACATCGTTGTCTATCTCTAGCATGAGATTCAGCCTCGGTGTCTACAGCGGTTGGTGCGCCAAAGGGGCTGCCGCAATTCTGCCGATCTCCGGCAATGCGGCCGTTTCTCTCTAGGATCAGCTAGCGGGTTCTTTCCGGGTTCGACTTGACGAAGCTCAAGTTGAACCTACTCGCTAGCCGCACTTACCGGCCGCATCTCGCTGAGGCGGATGGCAGAACCTCAGGGGATCGCCGCCGGCTGCGCCCCCCGCATATGGATTGCGCTCAGACGGCGCGCACGGCGATGACGGCATTCGTTCCGCCAAAGGCGAAG
This sequence comes from Pseudomonadota bacterium, assembly GCA_043822005.1. Classification (GTDB taxonomy): domain Bacteria; phylum Pseudomonadota; class Alphaproteobacteria; order Rhizobiales; family Rhizobiaceae; genus Mesorhizobium_A. The sequence goes on from JBDRCE010000028.1 coordinate 48,954, forward strand.
GCGTTGCTGATGGCCGCGCGAACCGGCCTCCGCCGCGCAACGTTCGGCGTCACGTCGAGATCGCAGGCAGGATCGGCTTCGCGATAGTTCGCGGTCGGCGGAACGACGCCGTCGCGGATCGCCATGACGCAGGCGATCATCTCCAGCGCCCCCGAGGCGCCGAGGCAATGCGCGTGCATCGATTTCGTCGATGAGACGGAGAGACGGTCAGCATGCGCGCCAAAGGCGCGGCGGATGGCGGCGGTCTCGATCTCGTCGTTGGCCCTGGTGCCCGTGCCGTGCGCGTTGACGTAGTCGATCTCTTCGGGAGCGAGGCCGGCATCGGCGAGACACGCCCGGATCGCCGCCGTCGGCCCTTCGACGGTCGGCGCCACGATATCCGCTGCGTCGGCCGTCAGACCTGCGCCGGCGAACTCGGCGAGGATGGGCGCTCCCCGCGCCACCGCGTGATCGTAGTTCTCCAACACGGCCATCCCCGCACCTTCGCCGAGCACCAGCCCCTGACGATCTGCAGAGAACGGCCGGCATGTGTCGGGCGACAGGATGCGCAGCGCCTCCCACGCCTTCAGGATGCCATAGATCATCGGCGCATCGGTTCCGCCGGCCAGCATGACGTCGGCGCGTCCAAGACGGATCTGGTCGGCCGCCGCGGAGAAGGCGTGGTTGGACGAGGAACAGGCCGAACTCACGCCGAAGACCGGCCCGTGCAGCCCGTACTGGATGCTGACCTGGCCGGCCGGCGCGCCCGGCATCACCCGCGGCACGGTGAAGATGCCGGCGCGCGTCTTTCCTTCGAGAAAGACGCTGCGATAATTCTCCTCGATCGCCTCCCAGCCGCAGATGCCCGTTCCGACCACGGCGCCGATCCGATCGGCGCGGCCCGGCTCGACATGCAGACCCGCCTGGGCAAGTGCCTGTCCCGCCGCCAGCACTGCGAGTAGCGAGAAGCGGTCCATCGTCACCAGCCGCTTGCGGTCGATGTCGTGCGCCGGCAACTGCTTGATCTCGCCGCCGGACCTGATCTTCAGGTCGTAGAGCGGAACCGTCTCAAGCGGCCCGATGCCGCTTTGGCCGGCCTGCATCGCGCTCCAGATGGCTGCGGTATCGGTGCCGATCGGACAGAGGCCGCCAAGACCGGTGATGACGATGCGCGGACGGCTCATCTCAGCCCTTCTTGCTGATCAGCAAGCGGACGGCCGTGACGATATCGCCGATCGTCTTCAGATTGTTCCACGCTTCGACCGTATTCATCTCGATCTCGATTCCGTGCCGCTCTTCGAGATCGAAGATGATCTCGGTGAGCTCCAGCGAATGGATGCCCAGCATATCCAGTTCGGTCGCGGTCGTGATCTCACCGGCATCGGCACCGGTGTGCGCCTTGATCAGTTCGATTACTTCCGCGGCAAGTGTGTCGGTCATGCAAGCTTCCCCTCAGAATACACCCGAACGCAACCGTGCAACGCCAGCGCTCCCCCGGCTTCCACGCCCCCCCGACGCGGTTCCTGCTTACCTCTATAGAAAGGTAACGTGCGGCGGGCAACACGTCATGCCTCGACAGCGGCACCTGGCCGCGCCTAGGTTCTCGCGCGATGAAGCATGTTTCGATCCCCTCCGACCTGCAGCCGGAACTCGCTATGCAACGCGTCCAGGCGGTTGGCCGCCTCGCGGTCGCCTCGCGGGACGGGCGGACCCGTGTGCAGCGTCTGTTCCAGCAGGGCGCGGCAAAGATCAGGATGCCGGTGATTTCGAGTGATCCGTTCGAGGCGATCCTGATCAACACCGCCGGCGGCATGACCGGTGGCGACAGGCTGGACTGGGAGTTCGAGGTCGGGCCCGGCGCCGCGGCGGCACTGACCACGCAAGCCTGCGAGAAGGCCTACCGCGCCGAGTCGGGCGTCGCCCGGATCCGGACAGTCGCACGGGTTGCCGAAGGCGGGCATCTGGCCTGGCTGCCGCAGGAGACGATCCTCTATGACCGCTCCGCGCTGGAGCGCCGGCTGGACGTGGACCTCGCGCCGGGTGCGACGGCGCTGATCGTCGAATCCGTCATATTCGGCCGCCGCGCCATGGGCGAGACCGTCGCATCCGCGCGTTTCCGCGATGTCTGGCGCATTCGCGTCGGCGGCCGCATCGCCCATGCCGACACCGTGGCCTTTGACGGAGACGTGGCCGCGTGGTTTTCCCGCGCGGCGGTGACGGGAGGCGCGACCGCCATCGCGACCGTTCTCCTGATCGCGCCCGATGCCGAACAGCGGCTGGAGGCGGTGCGCGCGATCGTCGGACCCCTTGGCGGCGCCAGCTTCTGGACATTGCGTGGCGACAAGGGCGTAATGAATGGCAAGCTTCTTGCGAGGCTTGTCGCAAACGACGGCTACGACTTGAGGCAGCGGCTGGTTCCCTTGCTGGGCCTGCTCAATGGACAGGCAGGCCTGCCCAAAGTCTGGTCAACATAGCATTCGGAGGACGCATGAATCTCACCCCGAGGGAAAAGGACAAGCTTCTGATCGCCATGGCGGCGATCGTCGCGCGCAAGCGGCTGGAGCGCGGCGTCAAGCTCAACCACCCGGAGGCGATTGCGCTGATCACCGATTATGTCGTCGAGGGCGCCCGCGACGGCCGGTCCGTCGCCGATCTCATGCAGGCGGGCGCGCATGTCATCACCCGCGACCAGGTAATGGACGGCGTCGCCTCGATGATCCACGACATCCAGGTCGAGGCGACCTTCCCCGACGGCACCAAGCTCGTCACCGTCCACGAGCCGATAAGGTAGCCCCATGCTCGACCTGCGACCCAATTGCGAATGCTGCGACCGCGACCTGCCGCCCCAGAGCGCGGACGCGATGATCTGCACCTTCGAATGCACCTTCTGCGCCGATTGCGCGACGAACGTGCTCGCCGGCATCTGCCCGAACTGCGGCGGCGATCTGGTGCGCCGCCCGGTGCGGCCGGCCGCCATGCTTGCCAAATACCCGGCCTCGACGCGACGTGTGCTCAAGGCCGAGGGCTGCCCGCAGCGGGCGGCGTAACACATGACCGACAGGAAGGGGATCGCATGCTGAAACGGATCGGATTGGCCATGGTGGGGCTCTCGATGGGGGTGGCGCCGGCCTTCGCCCACCTCAACCCGGCTGAGCACGGCTCTTTCGCAGCCGGGCTGTCCCACCCGCTGTTCGGGGTGGATCACATCCTCGCCATGGTCGCGGTGGGTCTGTGGGCGGCCCTATTGGCCGGCTCCGACAGCCGCGCGCTCTGGCTGGTGCCGTCAGCCTTCGTCAGCACGATGCTTGCCGGTTTCGCCGCGGCGATGGCCGGAGCGCCGCTGCCCTTCGTGGAGCCGGTGATCCTTGCCTCCGTGGTGGCCATCGGTCTCCTGGCGGCCATTGCCCTCAGCGTCCCGACCGTGGCCGCGATGGCGATGGTCGGCGCCTTCGCCCTGTTCCATGGCCATGCCCATGGCGGCGAACTGGGCGCGGCGGGCGCCTGGCCCTTCGCGATCGGCTTCGCGCTGACCACTGCCCTTCTGCATGCGGCGGGCATCGCGCTCGGGTTCGGCATCGGCCGCGTCGCTGGCGGCGATTTCGGCCGCACCGCCACCCGCGCCGCCGGCGCGCTCACGGCACTTGGCGGGCTCTGGCTCGCTTTCGCCGGCTAGGGAGGAACATATGGTTCTCGGAGGCTTCGTTCCCGGCGAGATCATCACCGCCAAGGGCGACATCGAGCTCAACGCCGGCCAGCCGACGGTGACGCTCAAGGTTGCCAACACCGGCGACCGGCCGATCCAGGTCGGCTCGCACTACCATTTCTACGAGACCAACGGGGGCCTGCGCTTCGACCGCGACAAGGCGCGCGGCATGCGGCTCGACATCGCCGCCGGCACCGCCGTGCGGTTCGAGCCGGGGCAGGAGCGCGACGTCACGCTGGTGCCGCTGCGCGGCAAGCGCGAGGTCTACGGCTTCCAGCAGAAGGTGATGGGGAAGCTGTGACGATCGGGGGCTCAGCCCGCAGGCTTGGCCGCGGCATAGACCACGACGCGCTTGTCGTCGCCGATCTCGATGCCCAGCACGTCGCGCATCAGCACCTGGCGCGAATCGATGGCGTGGAACAGCAGCGCGTTGCCCTCGATTTCCTGGCGCAGCGACGCCACCTCGGTCTCGCGCTCCTTCAGCTTGGCTTCGATTTCGGACGGAGGCCCGCCCTCGGCGACCGAAGCGTCCGGCAGGAAGACGATGTCGACGCTCTTGACGTCGGTGACCTTGCGTACCGCCTCGGCGCTCTCGCCCGCCCTGTCGATCGCCTCGACGATCTTGGCGCGGTCGGCGCGGGCGGTGCTTTCCTGCTCGCGCACCTCGGAGCCGACGATCGCGTCGATCGCGCCTTCGGTCTGCAGACCCTGAGCGAAGGCGACTCCGCCGCTCATGGTCGTGACGGCCAGGATCGTGCGCAATGTCCGTCGCATCGTGTAGCTCCTCGTTCGTTTCATCGCAGGATGATCGGAAACCCAGCCCGCCGCGGATGGTTCCCCGGCCGGCGCGCCAATGTGCGCGGCAAAGCCGGACGGACACTCAGATGAGCGACGTCGCGGTCTTCGAAATCCGGTCGGACGAACTGTCCAGGCTCTACAAGAATCTGAAATGCGACGGCTGCGGCAAGGCTCTCGCGCCGGCGCCGGTCGAAACCTGGGCCAAGGTCGGCTGCGGATACTACTGCGCGGAATGCCTGGCCAGAGGCGTTCGAGGCGCCCGCGCCGTCAGCTGCGCCACCCCGAATACCGACTTGAGCAGAGGATAGTCACATGCCCGCCCGCATTTCCCGCGCCTCCTATGCCCAGATGTTCGGTCCGACCACCGGCGACAAGGTGCGGCTTGCCGATACCGACCTGATCATCGAGGTGGAGCGCGACCTCACCACCTATGGCGAGGAGGTGAAGTTCGGCGGCGGCAAGGTGATCCGCGACGGCATGGGTCAATCCCAGGTCACACGGGCAGATGGAGCCGTTGACACGGTGATCACCAACGCGCTGATCGTCGACGCGACGGGGATCTACAAGGCCGACATCGGCCTGCGCGACGGACGCATCCATGCCATTGGCAAGGCGGGCAACCCCGACACCCAGCCGGGCGTGACGATCATCATCGGCCCGGGCACGGAAGTGATCGCCAGCGAAGGAAAAATCCTCACTGCCGGCGGCTTCGACGCGCATATCCACTTCATCTGCCCGCAGCAGATCGACGAGGCGCTGATGTCGGGCGTCACGACGATGCTGGGCGGTGGCACCGGGCCTGCGCATGGCACGCTCGCCACCACCTGCACGCCCGGCCCCTGGCACATCAGCCGCATGATCCAGGCGATGGATTCCTTCCCGATCAATATCGGCCTGTCGGGCAAGGGCAACGCCTCGCTGCCCGGCGCGCTGGTCGAGATGGTCGAGGCCGGCGCCTCCTCGCTCAAGCTGCACGAGGACTGGGGCACCACGCCCGCCGCGATCGACAACTGCCTCTCCGTCGCCGACGAATACGACGTCCAGGTGATGATCCACACCGACACGCTGAACGAGAGCGGCTTCGTCGAGAACACGGTGGCCGCCATCAAGGGCCGCACCATCCACGCCTTCCACACCGAGGGCGCCGGCGGCGGCCACGCGCCCGACATCATCAAGGTGGCGTCGTTCCCGAACGTGATCCCGTCCTCGACCAACCCGACGCGGCCCTACACGGTCAACACGCTCGAAGAGCACCTCGACATGCTGATGGTGTGCCATCATCTGTCGCCGTCGATCCCCGAGGACATCGCCTTTGCCGAAAGCCGCATCCGCAAGGAGACCATCGCCGCCGAGGACATCCTGCACGACATGGGTGCCTTCTCGATCATCTCGTCGGACAGCCAGGCCATGGGCCGCGTCGGCGAGGTCGCGATCCGCACCTGGCAGACCGCGCACAAGATGAAGCTGCAGCGCGGCCGTCTCGCGCAGGAAACCGGCGACAATGACAATTTCCGCGTCCGCCGCTACATCGCCAAATACACGATCAACCCCGCCATCGCGCACGGCCTGTCGAAGCATATCGGCTCGGTGGAGGTCGGCAAGCGCGCCGACCTCGTGATGTGGAGCCCGGCCTTCTTCGGCGTCAAGCCGGACATGGTTCTGGTCGGCGGCATGATCGCGGCCGCGCCGATGGGCGACCCCAACGCCTCGATCCCGACGCCGCAGCCGGTGCACTACCGGCCGATGTTCGGCGCCTTCGGCAAGGCATTGACGGCTTCTTCGGTCACCTTCGTCAGTCAGGCGGCGGTGGACCTTGGCGTGCGCGGAAAACTCGGCGTCGAGAAGCAGCTGGTCGCGGTGGAGAACACCCGCGGCGGCATCGGCAAGGCCTCGATGGTACTCAACGACGCCATGCCGCATATCGAGGTCGACCCCGAAACCTACGAGGTCCGCGCCGACGGCGAGCTGCTCACCTGCGAGCCCGCCAAGGTCTTGCCCATGGCGCAGCGGTATTTCCTGTTCTGAGGGCAGCTCACGGCCGGCTGGAAACCTGCGGCCTATTGAGCGATACTGCGTCCATGAACAAGGTCTTCCGCCTTTCGCAACTGACGTCCTACGAGTCGGATTTTGCTCGCTGGTGCGCCGAGCAGGGCGCCCTGCTGCGCGAAGGACGCTTCGACGCGCTCGATCGCGAGAACCTTGCCGAGGAGATCGAGAGCTTGGGACGCAGTCAGGAAGACGAGATCGAGAGCAGGGTGGGGGTGCTGCTGCTTCATTTGCTGAAGTGGCGGTATCAGCCCGATCAGCGTACCGGCAGCTGGGAAGGAACAATCGTCGAGCAGCGCTATCGACTGAAGCGGCGCATCAAGGCGAGCCCAACGCTGAAGTCCTATCCTAAGGAAGTCCTTGCCGAGGAGTATGAATCCGCCCGGTTGAAGGCTGCCGGCGAGACGGGGCTCCCCCAATCCCTGTTCCCCGCTACATGCCCCTTCACGATAGAGCAGATCCTCGACCCCGCCTTCTTCCCCGACGGAGATGCGTAGCCTTCTCTTCTGGCTGCTCGTCGCCGCGACCGGCGCGGTCTACGCCGCGATGGCGGTCTGGTCGCTGCCGCGCATCTCCGACGCCGCCGGAGGGCTGATGCCGTTTGACTTGCGGCCTTTTGGCTACACCGAGACGGAAGCGCGGGAGTTTATGCGTCGCCTGAGCGACGAAGGCCGCGCCTTCTACCTCACCGTCCAGCACCGGCTCGACCTCGCCTTTCCAGCGCTTCTTGCCGCGATGCTCGCCTGGACTGCGTTTCGCCTCCCGCCGCCGGGATGGCGGGCGGTTCGATGGGTGCTCGTCATCGCCGCCATCGGCGGCATGGGCGCCGACTACGTCGAGAACCACGCGGTCGCCGCCATGCTCGCGCTTCCCCCTGATGCGGTCACGCCCGACCAGATCGCGACGTCCTCCCGATGGACGGTGCTGAAATCGCTTGGCGCTACGGTGTCCATGTCGTTAGGTGTGGTCCTCCTCGCCCGGGCGGTCATCGCCCGGCTCACCACGCAGAAGTCTATGGATACTCCGTCATGATCTACGTCGTCGCCACGCTCACCACCACGCCCGGCGGGGCCGAGGCGCTGCGCGCGCCCGCCGCCGTCTGCATCGCCGAGACCCGCAAGGAGAAGGGATGCCTCGGCTACGAACTGTTCCAGAGCCTCGAGGATCCGGACAAACTGGTCTTCGTCGAGAAGTGGGAAACGCGCGAGGATCTGACGGCGCATTCCCGGCAGCCGCATCTGAAGGTCTGGCGCGATGCCAGCGGCCCGCACCTCGTTGCGCGCAAGATCGAGATCGTCCATCCGGAGAAGGTGGAAGAGTTCTAGGCGGGGAGAGAGAACATGTATCAGGCTGTCGGTTCCCCGGGCTCGCGCCTCACCCGCGTCGTCTGGATGCTCGAAGAACTGGGCGAGCCCTACGAGATCGTGAGGGCCAAGCAGTATTCGGAGACGATGAAGCGTTTCAACCCGACCGGCAAGATGCCGGCGCTGATCGACGGCGACTTCGTGCTGACCGATTCCGCCGCCATCTGCGCCTATCTCGGCGAGAAGCACGCCGACAAGGGCATGGGCCCGGAACCCGGCCTTCAGGGGCGCGCCGAGATGATGTCGTGGATGCTCTACGCGCTGTCGGAGTTCGAGCAGCCGATGTGGAACAAGCTCAAGCACCGCTTCCTCCTGCCGACCGAACTGCGGGCCGAGGTTGCACCCTGGGTGAAACGCGAGTTCGACACCGAGATCGCCGCGCTCAAGGCCAAGCTCGCAGGCCGTCCCTATGCGCTGGGCGACCGCTTCTCGGCGGTCGACGTGATCCTCGGCCATTGCGGCCAGTGGGCGAGGAGCGGCAAGTTCGAGGTGGCGTCGCAACCCGTGGCGGACTATTTCGAGCGCGTGCTGTCCCGCCCGGCCCTGGCGCGGGCGAAGCAGCGCGAGCAGGAGGTTCAGGCCGCATGAAACTGTCGATGAACACCGACTTCACCAAGATGCCGCGCGCCGGCAGCGTCATACGCGCCGCCGACCTCGGACCGGATCGGGTCATCCCGTACGATCTCGCCGTGCTCGACCACGAGGAGCGGCACCTGCGCCGCCGGGTGGTCGAACTCGTGCATGGCGACAAGATCCTGGTCGACCTCCCCGAGCCGGTCCATCTCGACGACCGCGATGTGCTGGTTCTCGATGACGGACGGCACGCCGAGATCATCGCGGCGGAGGAAGAGGTCTACGACATCCGCGCGAAGGGCCCGGTGCATCTCGCCGAACTCGCCTGGCACATCGGCAACCGGCATCTCTCCGCCCAGATCGAGGAGCACCGCATCCTCATCCTGCGCGACCACGTCATCAAGGCGATGCTGGAAGGGCTGGGCGCGACCGTGACCGAAGTGTCCGAGCCGTTCCATCCGGTGCGCGGCGCCTATTCCGGCGGCCACGCGCATGGGCATGATCACGGGCATGGACATGATCACGACCACGGGCACGATCACGGCCATGGCGAGCTCGACAGTTTCGGCCGGCGTCCCGGCGACCCGCATTACGGCCACAACCATGGCTGACGAGTCGGGCCAGGCGTCGCTGCTGCGCCTGCTCGCCTGGCTGTCCCCGGCCTTCCCTGTTGGTTCCTTCAGCTACAGCCACGGGCTGGAGACGGCGGCTCATCTCGACCTCGTCGGCAATGCCGCGACCCTTCGTAGCTGGCTGGTCGACCTCGTCGAGCGCGGCTCCGCCTGGAACGACGCGGTGCTGTTCGCGGAGGCACACCGGCGCATTTCGTCCACCGGCGACTTGGTCGATCTCGCCGACCTCGCCGAAGCGCTTGCCGGGTCGCGCGAGCGGCATATGGAGACGATGCTGCAGGGCTCCGCCTTCCTCAAGGCCGCGGTCGCATGGCCGCACGAGGCGCTGTCGGCGCTTCCGGTAGAGTGTCCCTATCCAGTCGCTGTCGGCGCGCTGGCCGGAGCGCACGGCATCGAACCCGGCTCGGCGCTCGCCGCCTTCCTGCAGGCCTTCGTCTCGAACCAGATCCAGGCGGCGATCCGTCTCGGCGTCATCGGCCAGACCGACGCGATGGCGACGCTCGCCTCGCTCGAACCGGTGATCGCCAAGACCGGCGCCCGCGCGGCGCAATCCTCGCTTGACGATCTCGGCTCGGCGACGATGATGGCCGAGATCGCTGCGATGCAGCATGAGACGCACTATTCGAGGCTGTTCAGGACGTGACGATCCTCGCAAGCGCCATAGCCGCCGTCCTGTTCGCGATTGCGGCGCTGCACGCCTATTGGGGCATCGGGGGCGTCTGGCCGGGCAGCGATGCCAGATCCTGCGCCAGAACCGTCGGCGGCTTTCCCGGCGCGACCGCCATGCCGGGACCGATGCCGTGTTTCGCGGTTGCCGCCGCCATCCTCATCGTTGCCATAGTGGCACTCGCGCAGGGCGGACTGATCCGGCTGCCGTTGCCGGACGCCGCGGTCGCAACCGCCACGTTCGGCGCGGCGCTGGTGTTCGTGGCGCGCGGCGTTGCGGGATACACTTCGGCCTGGCGCCAGTTGACCCCGGAACAGCCTTTCGCGACGCTCGACATGCGTTACTATTCGCCGCTGAGCCTCGCCATCGGCGTCGGGCTTCTGGCGCTCCTCGCCAAGGAAACAGCCATATGAGCTCACAGAATGGACCCCTTCGCGTCGGCATCGGCGGGCCTGTCGGCTCGGGCAAGACGACGCTGACGGAGAAGCTCTGCAAGGCGCTGCGCGACCGCTACTCGATCGCGGTCGTCACCAACGACATCTACACCAAGGAAGACGCCTTGATGCTGGCCCGTCTCCAGGCGCTGCCCGAGGAGCGGATCATGGGCGTCGAGACGGGCGGCTGCCCGCACACGGCGATCCGCGAAGACGCCTCGATCAACCTCCAAGCAATCGCCGAGATGAACCGCAAGTTCCCTGACCTCGACATCGTCTTCATCGAATCCGGCGGCGACAACCTGGCCGCCACCTTCTCGCCCGACCTCGCTGATCTGACGCTCTACGTCATCTCGGTCTGCCAGGGCGAGGAGATCCCGCGCAAGGGCGGGCCGGGCATCACCCGCTCCGACTTCCTGGTGATCAACAAGCAGGACCTCGCGCCCTATGTGAACGTCAATCTCGAAATTATGGAGCGAGACGCCGGCAAGCAGCGCGGCAAGCGCCCCTTCGGCTTCACCGATCTGTCACGCGGCAAGGGCCTCGACGAGGTGATCGCCTTCATCGAGGAACACGGCGGGCTTGTGCCGCGCGAGGTGCGCGGGGCGGCGTGAGACTTTCCCCGGCGACGCCGGAGCAGCAGTGGCCGGGGACCTGATACAGAGTTGTTTCGACCGCAGCGCATCTTGTCGCCGAAGCAGGATAACCCGTCCGTCAGCCTGCGATCGGCTCTCCTGCGACGTCATTCCGGGACCGCGCAGCGGGACCCGGAATCCAGCGCGCCGGCCTTGCAAGGTTCGAACACACGGCCTTTCCGTCGATGTCACGACTCTGGATTCAGGGTCCCGCTACGCGGTCCCGGAATGACGGAGGAATGGGTGCGCCGTCGGAGCGTGCCGCCGTTCGGTCGCGCAAAGTCGTCGACCGCGCGGCATGTTTTGCGGAAGCAATTGAAATCGTTCGGATAATCGCCCCCCCTAGCAAGGGAGGGGCGCTTCCTAGGAGGTATCGCGGATTTCGACCGGTCGCGCCGCTGCTTCCCGAAGTCTCAGCATGAACGCGTCAAGGCCGTGGAACGGGCGGCTTTCACCGTCGACCTCGCCGGATGCCTGTCCCCGGCGCCGGACCGAAACGCGGCGGAGGTATGCCGCAATGCCGCTCACGACCAGCGCCAGCACACGCAGGGAGGCGGCAAGGTCCAGCGCATCGGCTGGCTCGGTGCCGTAGCGGACTGTCGGCAGGACGGGCGACCAGAGCCTGCCGGCCGAGTTCCATTCTGATCCGCCGACGAACTCCCGGGCGATCATGTCCGCCTGCCGGGCGGCCCACAGCACACACCAGCGGACCCAGGGCGAATCGCCTGCGGCCTTTTCGGCGAGAGCGGCCAGAGCAAGCAGGGTCGAGACGATGCTGACCAGCACCTCCTGCTCCCTCCCTGTCTTCGCCTTCCAACCCATCGCCGGCTCCTTTCGATGCCGACAGTGTCCTTCGGGTTCGAAGGGGCGTGGATCGAAAAAGATCTCGTGCGAACGGGAACAATGGGTTGGCCGAGAATGGGCGGAAATCGATGCACGGGCGGGCGCGCTGTCGGCTTTGCACGCCCCCTCCACCACGCGAAGCGTGGTGGAGGGGGCGCTAAATGTAGACGGAGTTCCGCCGGGCCTGCGCTTTGGCTCCGCCCATTCGAAGCCTTTCGTCATGCCATCGGCATGACGAATTCGCCTTTGGCGAACCGGCTTCTTACCCCCATATTAGCCTCATGAACGAACCTCTGCGTCTCGACCGCGTGCAGCAGCTGCGCTCCAGCGCGCGCAACACGATCCATACGTGGCTGCTCGGAACGGCGAGCCTGCTGCTGCTGACGGCCACGGCTTACACGCTCGCCGGTGGCCTTGGCATCGTCTACGCTATCATCTTCGGCGCCCTGACGACCTATCTCGCCCGCCGCGTCAGCCCCAGGATGGTGCTGCAGATGTACAAGGCGCAGCCGGTGTCGCGCGCCAGCTTCCCGGTTGGCGTCGACATCGTCGAGACGCTGGCGCGCCGCGCCGGCCTTGCCAATCCGCCATCCCTCTACGTCGTGCCGTCCAAGCTGATGAACGCCTTTGCGGTCGGCCGTCGCGAGGAGTCGGCGATTGCGATCACCGATGCGCTCGCGCGCGGCCTGACCGTGCGCGAGCTTGCCGGCGTGCTCGCCCACGAGATGAGCCACATCGCCAACGAGGACCTGAAAGTCATGGCCTTCGCCGACATGGTCTCGCGCTTCACCTCGCTGTGGTCGACTTTTGGCATCTTCGCGCTGTTCTTCAATGTCTTCGGCATGGCGGGCGGCGGCGAGGCCATGGTGCCGTGGCCGGCGGTGGCGCTGCTGGTCTTCGCGCCGACACTCGGCGGCCTGCTGCAGCTTGCCCTGTCGCGCACACGCGAGTTCGACGCCGACCTGCGCGCCGCGGTCCTGACCGGCGATCCGGATGGGCTCGCCTCGGCGCTGCGCCGGCTCGAGAAGGTGCAAGGCATGTATTGGGAGAGCCTGATGCTGCCGGGAAGCCGAACGCCGGTGCCGTCCGTGCTGCGCACTCATCCGGCGACCGAGGAGCGCGTTGCCCGCCTGATGGCGCTGAAGCATGGCGCGGCTGTCGATTTCGGACCCGACGGCCCGGCAATGCCGCCGATCAGGACCCGCCCGAGCATCGTGCCGCATATCAGGGCCCGCCATCCCGACATCGCGGCGTTCATGCCGCTCGAGGCGATGGAGATGCCCGGGGCTCCCGACGGGTCGGCCTGCCCGGACGGGCTCGTCGAAACCGACGGCAGGCCGCGCATCCGCCCGCTGCGCGGCGGCATCTATTTCTGACGACGCCGGCTGACGCATTCGTGATCTCCGGTTAACCGGCTGATATCGCTTTTCGGGCATCCTGCCCGCATGCAAGGCTCCGCTTCTTCCGATCGATCCCGCGTCGCGTGGGTCGATATCGCCAAGGGCATCTGCATCATCATGGTGGTGATGGTGCATGCCACGCTTGGCGTCGAGCTCGCCGCCGGCGGGAAAGGCTGGATGCACTATGCGGTGGCCTGGGCGCGGCCGTTCCGCATGCCCGACTTCTTCCTGATTTCCGGCCTGTTTCTCGGTCTCGTGATCGACCGGCCCTGGCTGCGCTATATCGACCGCAAGGTCGTCCACTTCGCCTATTTCTACGTGCTGTGGCTTACCATCCAGTTCGCCTTCAAGGCGCCGGGCATGGCGATGGAGGTAGGGCTTGCGCGCACGCTCGGAAACTATCTCTTCGCCTTCGTCCAGCCCTTCGGCACGCTCTGGTTCGTCTACCTTCTGCCGATCTTCTTCGTCTTCACGCGGCTGGTGAAGAACGTCCCGGTCTGGCTGGTGCTGGCCTGGGCGGCCGGGCTCGAGATCCTGCCGGTCAGCACCGGCTCGATCGTCTTCGACGAGTTCTGCGCCCGCTTCGTCTATTTCTACGCGGGCTATGCGCTTGCCGCGAATGTCTTCCGCATCGCCGACTGGGTCGCGGCGCACCCCGTGGGGTCGGTCGCGATGTTGGCGCTCTGGGCGCCGTTGAACGCGCTCCTCGTCTTCACGCCGGTCCCGGAAGCGCTGCTCGCATTCCTCCAGCCCGATCTCGGCAACACCGGCGCGCAGGGCGGCTATGCCGAACTGCCCTTCGTATCGCTGGTACTCGGTTCGGTCGGCCTTCTCGCGGTGGTCGCGGTCGCGGTCCTGCTCTCAGGCCGCCCTTGGGCGGAATGGCTGCGCTGGCTGGGGGCGCATTCGATCGTGGTCTACCTCGCCTTCTTCCTGCCGATGGCGACGGCGCGCGTCGTCCTGCTCAACACCGGCCTCATCACCGACATCGGCACGGTCTCGCTGCTCGTCACGATCGCGGCTGTCGCGGGGCCGGTCGTGCTCTACGGTCTGGTGAAATGGAGCGGCTACGGGTCGTTCCTGTTCGAGCGGCCGGACTGGGCGCATGTCGATAGACCGGCCAAGGTCCGCACCGCCTGAGCTAGCGCTGGCGCAAGGCCACCTCGATCGCCGCGACGAAACGGTCGACCGCCACCGTGAGTTCTCCGCCATTGTCGATCCGCACGATGTCGTTGCCGGCGAGGCTGATGCCGGGGTCACGCGAGACGCGCGCGGCGATCGCTTCGCCGCTCTCGCGGCCGCGCCGGGCGATGCGCGCGGCGAGGATGTCCGGGTCGGCGAAGACATGCACCGGGACGACATGGCGATAGCGCTGACGCAGCAGCGGCAACACGGCGCGCGAGACGTTGGCCACCACTGCGCGCCCGTCGCGGATCGCTGCGTCGACGCCGGCCGGCAGGCCGTAGTCGAGGCCGTGCGCCTTCCAGCAAAGCGCAAATGCCCCGTCGGCCTCGGCCGCGGCGAAAGCCTCGCAGCTCATCGTGTCGTGGTCTTCCGCCGCGCTGTCGGCCGCGCGGGTGACGATCCGGCGCACGAAGAACGTGCGCTCCGAATCCACCCGGTCGCGCGCGTGCGCAATCAGCGTGTCCTTGCCCGAGCCGCTCGGGCCCATTACCGCGACGAAGGCACCCGGACCGATCGGGTCCGGCCGTGCGTCCAGTCTCGGCATGGCGGAAGATTGCGTCACGCGAACCGCCGCTCGGGGCTGGATCCGACCCGATGGGACGACCAGACGATGAACGGCCCGCCGGAATCCGGCTCGACGAAGACGGCGAGCGTGTCGACCGCCAGCGGAGCCCCGATCATGTCGCCGAAATGCGCCTCGATGGCTTCCCGGACCCGCGCCACGTCCGACCCGCCGACCCGGCCGGTCAGCGTCATGTGGAAGCGGAAGCAGTCGAACACGTAAGGATAGCCCCAGCGCTGCAGATTGTTCAGCTCGCGCGGCGACAGCGCGTCCGGGTTGCGCCGCGCGAGGTCGGCGTCGGTCAGCGGCGCACGGAAGCGGTCGAACTGCTGCACGACATCGGCCGCGAAAGTCTCCAGCTCGCTGCTGCGTTCCGCCGGCACCAGCGCGAAGAATCCGTCGATCTGCTTGAGCGCCAGGCGCGGGATGACCGGCGGCGTCGCAGCGGCGGCGAACGCGTCGATGGCGGCGGCGAAACCCAGTTCGCTCTCGCCCGGAGCAAGCCGGAACGGAGCCTTCAGCGTCGCATGGAAGCCGTAACGGCGCGCCGACGCCGTATGATAGGCGACCTCGCCGGCCGACAGCGGCCCGGAGGCGATGGGCGCCGACTTTTCGCCGGTGAATGCGTCGCGGCCGAGCCAGGCGGCGGCCCTCTTCGCCAGCTCGCTCTGTTCGGGCGGAGTGTAGTAGATCGCGTAGCGCATTGCCGTTCCTCGCCTGACCGGCCGAAATAGGTGATTTGCATGACAGTTTGACGAAGCGGAAGCCTGCCGACAGATAAATCGGCTAAGTGAAAGCCGGTGGTCCCGATGCCTGTGACGTGACACGGCGAAGTGATTTTTTCAGCAGCAACGTGCGTTGACGCTTTCCGGCCGCGGGGCGCACAAGCGGGCGTCCTTTCGGGAGGTTGCCTTGAAGTTTCTGCTGTCCGCCGCCGTTTCGCTGTTTGCGCTGTCCGGCATCGCATTCGCCGCCGATCCGGACCCTGCGAACTGGGACGAGGTGCTGAAGGATGCGAAGGGCGAGACGGTCTACTGGAACGCCTGGGGCGGGGCCGAGAACATCAACGCCTATATCGAGTGGGCCGGCGGCGAGATCGAGAAGCGCTACGGCGTCAAGCTCGTCCACGTGAAGCTGGACGACACTGCCAAGGCCGTCGGCACGGTGCTGGCGGAAAAGGCCGCCGGCAGGACCGAGGGCGGCGCCGTCGATCTCGTCTGGATCAATGGCGAGAACTTCGCCTCGATGAAGCGCGAGGGCCTGCTGATGTCGCCCGGCTGGGCCGAGAAGCTGCCCAACTGGCAGTACGTGGACGTCGACAACAAGCCGACGATCCGCACCGACTTCACCATTCCCGTCGACGGCCTCGAAAGCCCCTGGGGCATGGCGAAGCTCGTCTTCTTCCACGATTCGGCGAAGACCGATCCGGCCACCATGCCGAAATCGGCCGACGCGCTGCTGGAATGGGCAAAGGCCCATCCCGGCCGCTTCACCTATCCGCAGCCGCCGGACTTCATCGGCTCGTCCTTCCTCAAGCAGGTGCTGTCCGAGAAGATCGCGGACCGTGCACTTCTGCAGAAGCCGGTCCACGAGGCGAGTTTCGCGGCGGTGGCGAAACCGCTGTTCGACTATCTCGACGCGCTGAATCCCGTTCTCTGGCGTTCGGGCAAGGCGTTTCCGCAGAACTATCCGGCGATGAAGCAGCTGCTCGCCGATTCCGAGGTCGACATCATCTTCGCCTTCAACCCGTCCGAAGCCTCGGGCGCTATCGCGGCCGGCGAGCTGCCGGATACGGTGCGCTCCTTCACCTTCCCGGGCGGGACGCTGGCGAACACCCATTTCGTCGCGATCCCCTTCAACGCCGCCGCCAAGGCCGGCGCGCTGGTGCTGGCAGATTTCCTGATCTCGCCGGAGGCGCAGGCACGCAAGCAGGATCCGAAGGTCTGGGGCGACCCGACCGTGCTGGCTATCGACAGATTGCCCGACGACGCAAAGGCCGCCTTCGCGTCGCTCGACCTCGGTGTGGCGACGCTGAAGCCCGACGAGCTCGGCCCGGCGCTGGACGAGCCGCATCCGAGCTGGATGGAGCGGATCGAGACGGAGTGGAAGCGGCGCTACGGCGCGGCCAACTGACGGGCGGCCGCTCCGCCATGCTGACGCGCCTCGGCCCGTTGCTGGCGATCCTGCTTCTCGCAGGACCGATCCTGGCGGGGCTTGCCGGAACGCTGCTGCCGGCCTTCGGCTATCTGCCGGCGCTGGGTGGGGAGGCGCTGTCGCTGGAGCCGTTCCGGCAGCTCGCCGCCGAACCCGGCATCGGCCGCTCGGTCATGCTCAGCCTCGGCGTCGGGCTGGCGGCGACGCTGGTGTCCGTATCCGTCGTCGCGCTCTTCCTGGCTGGCTGGTCGGGCACGCGCACGTTCACCCGTCTCCAGCACCTGATCTCGCCGCTGCTGTCGGTCCCGCACGCGGCGGCGGCGTTCGGGCTGGCCTTCCTCATCGCGCCGTCGGGCATGATCGCCCGACTGATATCGCCGGAACTGACAGGATGGGACCAGCCACCGGATTTCCAGATCGTCAACGATCCACTTGGCCTGTCGCTGGCCGCCGGGCTGATCGTGAAGGAAATCCCCTTCCTCCTCCTCGTCTCGCTGGCGGCGCTGCAGCTGGCGAGCCCCGCGCCGCGCGCGGCCCTCGTCGCCTCGCTTGGCTACGGACGGGTCGCAGGCTTCCTCTTCGGCACCTGGCCGGCGATCTATCGCCAGGTCAGGCTCGCGGTCTTCGCCGTGCTCGCCTTCTCGACCTCGGTGGTCGACGTCGCCGCGATCCTCGGACCCTCCAGCCCGGCGACGCTCTCGGTGCGGCTCGTCGGCTGGATGGGCGATCCGGACCTTTCCATGCGCTTCCTGGCGTCGGCCGGCGCTGTGCTGCAGCTCGCCGTGACGGCGCTGGCGCTGGCGCTGTGGATCGGCGTGGAGCGCGCGGCGGCGATGTCTCGCGACATGGTCTGCGAGATGGGAACGCGGTTCCGGCGCGACGGCGCTGCCCGGTTCGGCGGGCTCGGCGCGATGGCGCTCGCGGCGGCCCTTGTGTTTGCCGGGCTGGCGACGCTCGCGCTATGGTCCGTCGCCGGGCTCTGGCAGTTTCCCGAAGCGTTGCCCAGCGAGTTCACCCTGCGCACCTGGATGAACGTCTTGCCGCGCGTCGGCGGACCGCTCGCCACGACGCTTATCGTCGCGGCGGCCTCGGCGGCCATCGCGGTCGCCGTGGCGATCCTCCATCTATCCCGGGAGGGCCGGGCCGGCCGACAGCGCGGCGCCCTTGCACTCGTCTACCTGCCGCTGCTGGTTCCGCAGGCGTCCTTCCTGTTCGGGCTGCAGCTGCTCTTCCTGCTCTCGGGCTTCGAAGCGTCGATGCCGGCGCTGGTGTTCGCCCATCTCGTCTTCGTCCTGCCCTACGTCTTCCTGTCGCTCTCCGACCCCTGGCGGGCCTATGACCGGCGCTATGACGCGATTGCCGCCGGGCTCGGCAAGGGCCGGTTGCGCACGCTCTTGGCCATCCGCCTGCCGATCCTGACGCGACCGATCCTGGTGGCGGCCGCCGTCGGCTTCGCCGTATCGATCGGCCAGTATCTGCCGACGCTTCTCATCGCAGGCGGGCGGCTGCCGACCATCACCACGGAAGCCGTCGCGCTCGCCTCGGGCGGCAACCGGCGCGTCATCGGCGTCTACGCCTTTCTCCAGATGCTGCTTCCCGTCATCGGCTTCGCGATTGCCACGCTGGTTCCGGCGCTGCTATGGCGGCGCTTCCGCGCGCTGCGCGTCTGACGGCGAAACCGATGTCCGAAAAAGGCCTCATGCTGGATCGCGTGACGATCGCGCTGGGCGGTCGACAGCTCCTGTCGATCACGAACGCGATCACGCCCGGCGAGGTGCTGACGGTCATGGGACCGTCGGGCTCCGGAAAATCGACGCTGCTCGCCTATGTCGGGGGATTTCTCGATCCGGCCTTCGAGGGTTCGGGCGAGGTCCGGGTCGACGGCCGCGACATCACGCGCCTGCCCGCCGAGGCGCGCCATGCCGGACTGCTTTTCCAGGACGCGCTTTTGTTTCCGCACATGACCGTGCGCGGCAACGTCGCCTTTGCGCTTCCACCCGGGATCGGGGGGAGGGCCCACCGCCGCGCCCGCGCGGAGGAGGCGCTGGCCGGCGTCGGGCTGGAAGGTTTCGGCGAACGCGATCCAGATACGCTGTCGGGCGGCCAGAAGGCGCGGGTGGCGCTCGCACGCACGCTGGTTTCGGCGCCCTGCATGTTGTTGCTCGACGAGCCTTTCTCGCGGCTCGATGCCGAACTGCGCCAGCAGATGCGCGAACTGGTCTTCGCCAAGGCGCGCGCCAGCGGGCTCCCGGTCATCCTCGTCACCCATGACGAGGCGGATGCGCAGGCCGCGGGCGGCCCGGTCGTCCGCATCGGAGCGTGAGCGTGCGCGCGCTGCCTACGCTTCCCGTCACCGAGGCCCTGCCGGCACTGCTGGCGGCGCTACGCGAGCGCTCCAGCGCCGTGCTCGTCGCGCCGCCCGGCGCCGGCAAGACGACGCTCGTTCCGCTGGTGCTCCTCGACGAAGCGTGGCGCGGTGACGGAAAGATCCTGCTGCTCGAACCGCGCCGCATCGCCGCCCGCGCCTCGGCGCGGCGCATGGCCGAACTGCTCGGCGAGCAGCCGGGCGAGACAGTCGGCTATGCCATGCGCATGAAAAGCAAGGTCGGGCCGAAGACGCGCATCCTCGTCGTCACCGAGGGCGTGCTGGCGCGGATGATCCTCGACGATCCGGAACTGACCGGCACCTCGGCGATCCTTTTCGACGAGTTCCACGAGCGCTCGCTCGACGGCGATTTCGGGCTGGCGCTGGCGATCGACGTGCAGGGCGCGCTGCGGCCCGACCTGCGGCTGCTGGTCATGTCCGCAACAATCGACGGCGCCCGCGTCGCCCGGCTGCTTGGCGATGCCGCAGTGATCGAGAGCGAAGGCCGCAGCTTCCCGGTCGACATCCGCCACGAGGAGCGCGGGCCGGACGAACCGGTCGAGGACGCGGTTGCGCGCGCGATACGCGGCGCTCTGTCAAAAGAGGAGGGATCTATTCTCGCCTTCCTGCCCGGCCAGCGCGAGATAGAACGCACCGCCGAGCGGCTTGGAGGCCGCGTCCCCGCCAATGCCGACATCGTGCCGCTGTTCGGCAATCTCGATGCACGTACGCAGGATGCTGCGATCAGGCCTGCGCCGGCCGGCCGCCGCAAGATCGTGCTTGCCACGTCCATCGCCGAGACCTCGCTCACCATCGACGGGGTGCGCGTCGTGGTCGACAGCGGCCTGTCGCGGCTGCCGAAATACGAGCCGGCGACGGGGCTGACCCGGCTCGAAACCGTGCGCGTCTCGCGCGCCTCGGCCGACCAGCGGGCGGGACGTGCCGGGCGCACCCAGCCTGGCGTCGCCATCCGTTTGTGGCGTGCGGAGCAGACGGCGGCGTTGCCGGCCTTCACGCCACCGGAAATTCTGGAGGCGGATCTCTCCGGCCTCGTCCTCGACGCAGCCGCCTTCGGCGTCGCCGACGTCTCGACACTCTCGTTCCTCGATCCGCCGCCGAAGCCGGCGCTGGAGGAGGCTCGCGCTCTGCTGCGCGACCTCGGCGCGATCGACGCCGAGGGCCGGCTGACCGACAGCGGCAAGGCGATGCGCGGGCTGGCCCTGCCGGTGCGGCTCGCGCATATGGTGGCCGAAGCGGCGAAGTCCGGCAACGCGCAACCCGCCGCCGAACTGGCCGTGCTTCTGACCGAGCGCGGGCTGGGCGGGCCGAGCGCCGACCTGGAGCGCAGGTTGGAGGGATTCAGGCGCGACCGCTCGCCACGGGCGGAGAATGCGCGGGGGCTGGCGCTGAGGTTGGCGAGGGCAGCGCTGCCCCTCATCGCCCTGCCGGGCACTTCTCCCCGTAATGACGGGGAGAAGGAGGCAGCTCCAGCGTCGATGCCGGCACCGCAAACGTCCGCGCCCCCCTCTCCCCGTCCTTTACGGGGAGAGGGTAAGGGTGAGGGGCAACATCGCTCTCCCGGCGCCATGCTTCTCGCCGCCTGGCCCGACCGTGTCGCCAAGGCGCGCGGCGCGCTCGGCCGCTTCGTCCTCGCCAACGGGCGGGGCGCCACGGTCGACGAAACCGATCCGCTGGCGAAATCGCCCTTCCTTGTCGTCGCCGACCTGCAGGGCAAGGCGCAGAACGCGCGGATCGTGGCGGCGGCGGCCGTTACCGAGGACGAGATCAGGGCGGCCCTCGGCGACCGTATTGGCCGCAGGTTGGAGACTTCCTACGACGCTGAAAAGCGCGCGGTGCGCGTGCGCGAGACCGTGACCCTCGGCGCGATCCAGCTCGCCGAGCGCCAGCTGCCGCCGCCGACCGGCGCCGAGGCCGACCGCGCCGTGGTCGAGGCGGTGCGCGCGAACGGGCTTTCGATTCTGCCGTGGGAGAAGTCGGCCGAAATACTGCGCCGGCGTCTTGCGTGGCTGCACAAGGGCCTCGGCGCGCCCTGGCCAGACATGTCCGACGAGGCCCTGCTGTCGCGGCTCGACGACTGGCTTTTACCCTATCTCAAGGGCGAAGCGTCGCTTGCCCGCATCGCGCCCTCGGCGCTGACCGAGGGGCTGATGGCGCTGGTGCCCTACGACCTGCAGCGCAAGGCGGCGGACCTCGCTCCGACCCATTTCACCGTGCCCACCGGCAACAATCTGCCGATCCGCTACGAGGAGGAGGGACCGGTGCTGGCGGTGCGGGTGCAGGAGCTGTTCGGGCTGGACACGCATCCCTCGATCGCCGGGGGTACAGTGCCGCTGACGCTCGAACTCCTCTCTCCCGCGCATCGGCCGATCCAGACCACGCGCGACCTGCCCGGCTTCTGGCGCGGATCGTGGGCGGATGTCCGCTCCGACATGCGCGGGCGCTATCCGCGCCATGTCTGGCCGGAGGATCCGCGACAGGCCCTGCCGACTGCGCGGGCCAAGCCTCGCGGGACGTGAGCATTCTTGCCTCGCCAGCGCCAAGCCCCCTTCACCGTGCTTCGCACCCACTCCGCTCGGCCACCCTCTCCCCAAGGGGAGAGGAGGTCTGCTTCCGTCGCGGCCAATCACCCTCCAGTTTGCGAAGACGCCGGCGAACCTCCTCTCCCCGTGGGGAGAGGTGGCCCGAAGGGCCGGTGAGGGGGCTTTGCGCCGACGATGGAGGGAGGTGCAATCTCCGCGGCGACGATATGCCGAGGCTTGGCCTTGCCGCTGAGCCGGCGCATAAGAGCGCGATGCTGCTCGACCTTCGCGCCCCCGATCCGCAACTTTCCCGCCGGCTGCGCCTCAACACGCTGATCAGGCTGCGCTGGCTCGCCGTTGGCGGCCAGAGCGCCGCGGTTGTGATGGTCGCTTACTGGCTCGGCTTCCCGCTGCCGGTCGGCTTCTGCTTCGCGCTGATCGCCTGCTCGGCCTGGCTGAACCTGCTGCTCGCCTTCCGCTACCCCGCGACCCACCGGCTGGAGCCCAATGCGGCGATGGGCATCCTGCTCTTCGACACCCTGCAGCTCGCCGGCCTGCTCTACATGACCGGCGGCATGACCAACCCCTTCGCCGTCCTGATCGCGGTCCCGGTCGTCGTTTCGGCGACGTCGCTGCCCCTGCAGCTCACCACGGGCCTCGGCGTGATCGCCATCCTGGCCTCGACGGTGCTGGCCTTCTTCCACCTGCCGCTGCCGTGGTATCCCGGCACCGAGTTCCCGATCCCGTTCATCTATATCGCCGGGCTGTGGATCGCGGTCGTGTCGACCATCGTCTTCACCGCCGTCTATGCCTGGCGCGTCGCCGAGGAAGCGCGCCAGCTCGCCAACGCGCTGACCGCCACCGAACTGGTGCTGCAGCGCGAGCAGCATCTCTCCGCGCTGGACGGTCTCGCCGCCGCCGCCGCGCATGAGCTCGGCACGCCGCTCGCGACGATTGCGCTGGTGTCGCGCGAGATGGAGCGGGCGCTGGGCACCGACCCCCGCTTCGCCGAGGACGTGACGCTGCTCAGGACGCAGACCGAGCGCTGCCGCGATATCCTCAAGCGGCTGACCAGCCTCTCCTCGACTTCCGAGGAGCACATGGCGCGGCTGCCGCTGTCCTCGCTCATAGAGGAGGTGATCGCCCCGCACCGCGATTTCGGAATCCGCATCCAGCTCGAAGGCGAGGAACAGCTCGGCGCCGAACCGGTCGGACGGCGCAATCCCGGCGTCATCTACGGCCTCGGCAATCTCGTCGAGAACGCGGTCGACTTCGCCCGCGAGTCGGTGACCATCCGCTGGAGCTGGAACCAGGCGAATGTCCGCGTCGCGGTGATCGACGACGGGCCGGGTTTCCAGGCGGAAGTGCTGGACAGGATCGGCGAGCCCTACATGACGACGCGGCCCGGCGGCAACGCGGCGAGCGGCCAGTCCGGCGGCGGCCTCGGCCTCGGCCTTTTCATCGCCAAGACGCTGCTCGAGCGCTCCGGCGCAACCGTCTCTTTCCGCAACGCGGGCGAGAGCGGCAAGGGCGCGCTGGTCGAGGTGATCTGGCCGCGCGAGATATTCCTCCGCGCCGCGCCGGAAGAAGCTGGGCAGATCGTCTCCTGAAGCCGGCGCAACTCTTGGATTATTCCCCGGGTGTCGCCTATATAGTGCGACAAGAAGAAGCAGTACATCGGGACAGGGCGCCATGACGGCAGATACGACACAACCGGCGGTGGCTCCCGGGGAAGATGCGAGCCTCCTCATCGTCGACGACGACAAGCCCTTCCTGACCCGCCTTGCGCGCGCCATGGAAAGCCGGGGCTTCGACGTCGAGACCGCCGAGAGTGTCGAGGAGGCGATCGCCAAGGCCAAGGCGCGTCCGCCGGCCTATGCGGTGGTCGACATGCGGCTCGGTGACGGCAACGGCCTCGACGTGGTCGCCGTCATCCGCGAGAAGCGCGCCGATTCGAAAACCGTGATTCTCACCGGCTACGGCAACATCGCCACCGCCGTCACCGCCGTGAAGCTCGGCGCCATCGACTATCTCTCCAAGCCCGCCGACGCCGACGATGTCGTCGCCGCGCTCACCCGCACCGGCTCCGACCCGATCGCCCCGCCGGAAAACCCCATGTCGGCCGACCGCGTCCGCTGGGAACACATTCAGCGCGTCTACGAAATGTGCGACCGCAACGTCTCGGAGACGGCGCGCCGGCTGAACATGCACCGCCGCACGCTGCAGAGGATTCTGGCGAAGCGGGCGCCGCGGTAGACGGGTATCAATTCGGGCGCGCCGACCTTGACCAAGAAGAGGAAAAAGCGGGTCGAGGGGGACGTTGTCAAAATCGATCTCGGAGATGGATACCACAGCTATGGCCGCGTTTTGCCTGCGCCGACTGTGGCCTTTTATGCGATCAGGGCTTGCGAGGAGGTCCCGATCCAACAGGTCGTCGGCGCTAAGATCCTTTTCAAATGTTGGGTGATGGATTTCGCTATTAAAGGGGGTGGTTGGCCGGTTATCGGTCACGCTTCGCTTGAAAGCGAGCTTCGATTGGAAGACAGATTTCTGCATAGGGACCAGCTGAACGGGAACTATTCAGTCTATTGTCGAGGCCGCATCGAAAGACTAGCGAGCTCGAATGAGGATTTCATGTTGGAGCCGGCGATGGTCTGGGACCCAAATCACATCGAGGATCGATTGAGGTCGCATTTCAAGGGCGAGCCCTGCGTTTGGCTGGAGTCTTTCTGGCGTCCGATCCCCGGTCGGATTTCGTAGACTTCGAAACCGGAGACGATCGAGACATGACCGTTGGCGGCTCGGCGTCCTCTCCCCACTGGCTCCGCACGCCCTCCGGCCTCGTCCGCGCCCGTGGGCTCGGCCTGCCGCTGCCGGGCGAGCCCGGCCGGTTCAACGCCATCCCCGACGTCGCCGGCGTCGAGGTTGGCTACTCGACGCTGATCCGGGGCGAGGGGCCGCTGGTCGTGGGCGAGGGGCCTGTGAGGACCGGCGTCACCGCCATCCTGCCGCGCGGCACGGCGGGGCTCGCCGTGCCATGCGCGGCCGGCTTCTGGTCGCTAAACGGCAATGGCGAGATGACCGGCACGATCTGGATCGAGGAATCCGGCGAGCTCGACATGCCGGTGACGATCACCAACACGCATTCCTGCGGCGTGGCGCGTGACGCGACGATCCGCTGGCTCTACCCGCGCCTCGACGGCATTTCGGATTCGTGGGGTCTGCCGGTTGCGGCGGAGACGTTCGACGGCGACCTGAACGACATCAACGGCTTCCATGTCACGAACGAACACGTCTTCGAGGCACTCGACGGCGCGGCGTCCGGTCCGCTCGAGCAGGGCTCGGTCGGCGGCGGCACGGGCATGATCTGCTACGATTTCAAGGGCGGCTCTGGCACCTCCTCGCGGCGGGTGAATGCGGCGGGCGAGACCTGGACCGTCGGCGTCTTCGTCCAGTCGAATTTCGGCCGCCGCCCCGAATGCACCATCCTCGGCGTGCCGGTCGGCAAGCATATCGGCCACGACCTGCTGCGCGGCAAGCCGGCCGGCTCGATCATCGTGGTGGTCGCCACCGACGCGCCGATCGCCGGCCACCAGGCGAAGAAGCTGGCGCGCCGCGTAGCGCTCGGCATGGCCCGCACCGGGGCGCTCGGCCACGATTCATCCGGCGACATCTTTCTCGCCTTCTCGACGGCGAATGCGGAGGGCTATTCGGCGCCGAAGGGCACGCTGCGCCGCATGGTCGAACTCGCCAACGCCGACATCGACCCGCTCTACGAAGGTGTGGTCGAGGCGACCGAGGAGGCGATCATCGATTCGATGGTCGCAAACACCACGATGGTTGGACGGGACGGCGCGACGTCGATCGCGCTGCCGCATGAGGAGCTGGTGGAGGTGATGCGGCGTTACGGGAGGATGTAGGGGCCTTCGACGGCCGTCATGCTCGGGCTCGTCCCGAGCATCTGCCGGCGTTGGCAAGTGTGGTGCCATGCCTCGTGCATCACGGCCGATCTCAGTAGATCCTCGGGTCAAGCCCGAGGATGACGACCCGGAAAAGTGTCCCGCTCCGCGCCTACTCGCTTTCCCCTTCGACCGGCTGGATCGCGATGCCGGCCATTTCGGCCGCCATAAGCCGAGCAGCACCCGTGCGCGCCATTCTGAGCGTCAGCGCCTTGCGGGTCGGCGCGGCGAGCCGGTGCTCCGGCGCCTCGCGCAAAATTTCGGCGCCATAGCCGTCGGAGAGGATGAAGCCGCATTCTTCCGGGAAGATCTCCGCCGGAACCTCGGGGTGGGTGGCGAAGAAGAAGCGGTCGGAAAACAGCCGGTATTCCGGCCACTTCCTGTCGACGCGGAAATCCTCGATCGAGGATTTCACCTCGATGATCCAGATGTCGCCGTTCTTCATCAGCGCGACGAGGTCGGCGCGCCGGCCCGAAACCAGCGAAAGCTCGGGGATCAGCGTCGCTCCCATCTCCAGGAACAGCCGCTGCACGCCGCGCCTGACCAGCATCGCGCGCTCGGACTGGCGGCCGTCGACCAGCGGGTTGGGGAGCTTGATCGGGGAGACGATGGGCATCGGGAGAGACTAGGGGATTTGGAACAAATCGGCAACTCGGGATCCGTCACCAATGCGGCGGCTTGGTGATGGGCGTGTCGGGCGCGGTCGCCTCTTCCAGCCCGGTCATGCGCAGGCCCATCGCCTCGACACGCCGGTTCAGCTCGTCGATCGTCTTCCAGGCCTTCGATATCTCGGCCGAGAGTTCGTGGATCGTCCGCTCCTGCTCGGCGGCGAGCAGTTCGAGGGTGGTGATGCGCTCGTCCGTGTCCATGCTTGTCGCTCCTCGGCGCGGCGTTTCCAAATTGACAATGACAGCGCCTTTTGTCGACACTGCGCCCGGCGGGTTCTTGGCATCGAAACCCGCCGCATGCTAGGGATTTTGACCAAACGATCAAAGAGCCGGAGGGACCCGGCCGAGAAACGGGACGGCGCATGGCGGACGCGGCGATCGAACTGGTCGGGATCAACAAGAGCTTCGGCGCGGTTCGGGCCAATCGCGACATCCATCTCAAGGTCGAACCCGGCACCATCCACGGCATCGTCGGCGAGAACGGCGCCGGCAAGTCGACGCTGATGTCGATCCTCTACGGCTTCTACCAGGCCGATTCCGGCGAGATCCGCATCGGCGGCAAGCCGGTGGCGATTAAGACGCCCAACGAGGCGATCGCGCACGGCATCGGCATGGTGCACCAGCATTTCATGCTGGTCGAGAACTTCACCGTGCTCGAAAACATCATTCTAGGCGCCGAGGGCGCGGCCCTGCTCAACCGCGGCATCGCCAAGGCGAGGGGCGAACTGCACCGGCTCGAGGAGGAATACGGGCTCGAGGTCGATCCCGATGCGGTGATCGAGGAACTCGCCGTCGGGCTGCAGCAGCGCGTCGAGATCCTGAAGGCGCTCTACCGCGGCGCGGAAATCCTCATCCTCGACGAGCCGACCGGCATGCTCACGCCGGCCGAGGCCGACCATCTCTTCCTCATTCTTCGCAGGCTGAAGGACGAGGGCAAGACGGTCATCCTGATCACGCACAAGCTGCGCGAGATCATGGCCGTCACCGACAATGTCTCGGTCATGCGCCAGGGCCAGATGGTGGCGACGCGCAAGACTTCGGAGACGACGGTCGAGGAACTGGCCGAGCTGATGGTGGGCCGCCGCGTGCTGCTGCATGTCGAGAAGGGCGAAGCCAAGCCCGGCGAGATCAAGCTCTCGGTGCGCAACCTCACCGTCAAGGACTCGCGCGGCGTCACCATGGTCAAGGACGTGTCCTTCGACGTGCGCGGCGGCGAGATCGTCGGCATCGCCGGCGTGGCGGGCAATGGCCAGTCGGAGCTGATCGAGACCATCGCCGGTATCCGCAAGGCAACCTCGGGCACCGTCATGCTCGACGGCCGTCCGGTCGATGTCACGGGCGCGGCCGATCCGGCGGACCTGCGGCGGCGGGGCCTGGCCCACGTGCCGGAGGACCGCCACCATATGGGACTGATCCTGCCGTTCGAGGAATACGAGAACTCGATCCTCGGCTATCACAACGATCGCGAATACGGGAACGGCCCGTTCCTCGACCTGAAGGCCGTCGAGGCCGATGCCCGCGACAAGATCGCCAAATACGACATCCGGCCGACCGATCCGCATCTGAAGACGGCGAACTTCTCCGGCGGCAACCAGCAGAAGATCGTGCTGGCCAGGGAAATGGAACAGGACCCCGGCGTGCTGATCGTCGGCCAGCCGACGCGCGGCGTCGACGTCGGCGCCATCGAGTTCATCCACAAGCGCCTGATCGCCATGCGCGACGCGGGCAAGGCGGTGCTGCTGGTCTCGGTCGAACTCGACGAGATACGCTCGCTCTCCGACCGCATCCTCGTCATGTTCGACGGACGCATCGTCGGCGAGCGCGGGTCGGATGCCACGGAAGGCGCACTCGGCCTGCTCATGGCGGGCGTCGAGCGGAAGGAAGCCGCGGAATGACGACGCCTGCGCTTCTCGTGATCGACGTGCAGAATGCGATCGACGATCCGGTCTGGGGTCGCCGCGGCCAGCCGGAGATGGAAGGCAACATCGCGACCCTGCTCGACGCCTGGCGCGCCCGGCGGCTGCCGATCGTTCATATCCGGCACGATTCGACGGACCTGACCTCCCCTTACCGTCCGGGCACCCCCGGCAATGAATTCAAGCCCGACGTCGCGCCGCTCCCCGGAGAGCCGGTCGTCGACAAGCGAACCAACAGCGCCTTTATCGGCACCGACCTGATGGACGTGCTGGACGAATTGCAGGTGCATCGGCTGGTAATGACGGGCGTCCTCCTGGAGAATTCGGTCGAAGCGACCGCGCGCATGGCCGGCAATCTGGGCTTCGAGGTGGTCATCCCCGAAGATGCGGTGGCCAGCGTCGACCGCACCGACAGGCAGGGCCGTCACTGGCCCGCGGAAGACGTCCATGCGCTGACACTCGCCATACTCGAGAACGAGTATGCGCAGATCTCCGACACGCGCAGCTTGATCGAGGCCCTGCCATGAGCGCGCCCTACGCGAAACTCCCGGCCTGGGCCGACTACGGCCTGCTTCCGCTGATCAACCTGATCGTCGCCTTCTTCGTCGCGGGTCTCGTCGTCCTGCTGGTCGGCGAGAGTCCGCTCGAGGCGGTGCAGCTGATGCTGAAGGGCGCGTTCGGCTCCGGACGCGGCATCGGCTATACGCTCTACTACGCAACGAATTTCATCTTCACCGGCCTCGCCGTCGCCGTCGCGTTCCATGCCGGCCTGTTCAACATCGGCGGCGAGGGGCAGGCCTCGGTCGCGGGCGTCGGGGTGGCGGTCGTCTGCCTTGCCTTCGATTCGATCCTGCCCTGGTGGGTCACGTTCCCCATCGCGGTCGTTGCGGCGGCGATCTTCGGTGCGGCGTGGGCGCTCATCCCGGCCTGGCTGCAGGCCTATCGCGGCAGCCACATCGTCATCACGACGATCATGTTCAACTTCATCGCCGCCAGCCTGATGGTCTATCTCCTGGTCAACGTCTTCAAGGCGCCGGGACAGCAGGCACCGGAAACGCGCACGTTCCTCGAAGGCGCAAACATCCCGAGCCTCGAGCCGCTCCTCAACATGCTGGGCATCGCGGCGCGCCGCACGCCGCTCAACATCACCTTCTTCCTGGCGCTTCTGGCCGCCTTCGGCGTCTGGCTGCTGATCTGGCGTTCGAGGCTGGGCTACGAGATCCGCACCATGGGCCACAGCCCTAAGGCCGCGCGCTACGCCGGCATCGGCGAAAAGCGCATCATCGTCATCACCATGCTCATCTCGGCGGGTCTGGCCGGCCTGATGGCGCTCAACCCGATCATGGGCGCGCAGGACCGCATGCAGCTCGGCTTCGTCGGCGGCGCGGGCTTCGTCGGCATCGCGGTGGCCCTGATGGGCCGCTCGCATCCCGTCGGCATCATCCTCGCGGCGATCCTGTTCGGCATGCTCTACCAGGGCGGCGCCGAGATCGCCTTCGAGATGCCCAACATCACCCGCGAGATGATCGTCGTCATCATGGGCCTGGTGATCTTCTTCGCCGGCGCGCTGGAGCACATGTTCCGCCCGGCCGTGCAGGCAACCCTGGCCTCGCTGAAGCCGTCAAGCATGGGACTGAAACCGAAGCCGGCGGGAGACACCTGAAATGTTCGCCGACGTCCTCATCTCGCTGCTTGACCTCACCATCCGCCTCTCGGTCCCGCTGCTCCTCGCCTGTCTCGCCGGCCTCTATTCGGAGCGGTCAGGCGTGTTCGACATCGGCCTCGAAGGCAAGATGCTGGCCGGCGCCTTCGCCGGCGCGTCAGCCGCCGCCGTCACCGGCTCGGCCTGGCTCGGCGTCGCCGCCGCGATCCTGGCCGCGGTGTTCTTCGCGCTCGTCCACGGCTTTGCCGCCATCACCAACCGCGGCAACCAGATCGTCTCCGGCGTGGCGATCAACTTCGTCGTCGCGGGCGCCACGATTCTGTTCGGCCAGGCCTGGTTCAAGGAAGGCGGCCGCACGCCGCAGCTCACCGGCAACGCGCGCTTCGACCCGATCACGCTGCCTTTCGCCGACGCGCTTCGGGAAGTGCCGATCGTCGGCGCGATCTACTCCGAGCTGATCTCCGGCCACTCCGTGCTCGTCTACATCGCCTTCCTGATGGTTCCGCTGACCTGGTGGGTGCTGTTCCGCACCCGCTTCGGGCTGCGGCTGCGGGCTGTCGGCGAGAACCCGGCCGCAGTCGATACGGCCGGTGTGTCGGTCACGTGGCTGCGCTACCGCGCGGTCATCGTCTGCGGCGTGCTCACCGGACTGGCGGGCGCCTACCTGTCGCTCGCCCAGAGCCCAGGCTTCGTCAAGGACATGACCGCCGGTCGAGGCTTCATCGCGCTCGCGGCGCTGATCTTCGCCAAATGGAAGCCGGTTCCGGCGATGTTCGCCTGCCTCCTGTTCGGCTTCCTCGAAGCTTTCGGCATCCGCTTTCAGGGCACGGCCTTCCCGTTCATCGGCCAGGTGCCGGTGCAGCTGATGCAGGCGCTGCCCTATATCCTGACCGTCATCCTTCTTGCCGGCTTCATCGGCAAGGCTGTGCCTCCGAAGGCGGGCGGCGTCGCCTACGTCAAGGAACGCTGACATGGCCGTCACCGACGAGCTCTTCCGCGCCGCGCGCGCGGCCATGGCGAAGGCTTACGCGCCCTACTCGCACTTTCCGGTGGGGGCCGCCTTGCGCACGGCGGACGGCCGGACCTATGCCGGCGCCAATATCGAGAACGCCTCCTATCCGGAAGGCTGGTGCGCGGAGACGACGGCGCTCGGCCATTACGTCATGGACGGCGGCGGCGAGATCACCGACATCGCCGTGATCGCAGAACGGATGGACCGGATCACGCCCTGCGGCGGCTGCCGCCAGCGCCTGGCCGAATTCTCGCGTCCGGAAACCCGGCTTCATCTGTGCGACGCAAATGGTGTGGTGGAAACCGTGACGATGGGCGCTATGCTGCCCTATGGCTTCTCCGGAGAGATCCTGAAATGACGACTGCCGTGGATATCCTCGTCGAGCGCCTCGCGGGGCGCACGCCGAAGGTCGCGCTCGTGCTCGGCTCCGGCCTCGGCGGCCTGGTCGGCGAGGTGCAGAATGCCGTGCGCATTTCCTACGGCGAACTGCCCGGCTTTCCAAAGAGCGGCGTCACCGGCCACGCGGGCGAACTCGTCGCCGGCGACTTCAACGGCACGCCTGTCATCATGATGGCGGGCAGGGCGCACTACTACGAACACGGCAATGCCGGCGCGATGCGCCCGGCGCTCGAGGTGTTGCAGGGCATCGGCGTCGAGACGCTGATGCTGACCAATGCCGCCGGCTCGCTCGTGCCCGAGATGGGACCGGGCTCGGTGATGCTGATCACCGACCACATCAATTTCTCCGGCTCCAACCCGCTCTTCGGCGAGCCGACCGACCGCCGCTTCGTCGGCCTGACGCAAGCCTATGACGCCGACATGCGCGCCGCGCTCGAGGCTGCGGCGCAGAAGACCGGCACGCCGCTGCACAAGGGCGTCTACATGTGGTTCTCCGGCCCGTCGTTCGAGACGCCGGCCGAAATCCGCATGGCCCGCATCGTCGGCGCCAATGCCGTCGGCATGTCGACCGTTCCCGAAGTCATCCTCGCGCGCTTTCTCGGCCTTCGCGTCGCGGCCTGTTCGGTCATCACCAATCTCGCGGCCGGCATGACCGGCGGCGAACTCTCGCACCAGGAAACCAAGGACATGGCGCCGCTCGGGGGAGCACGGCTGGCGGCGATCCTGCGCGAGGCGATCGGAGGATTCTGATGAACGCCAAGACCGAACATGCGGTGGCGTCGGGCTCGGTGCCCCTCCACCTGTCCAACCTGCGCCCGCGCAACGACGGCACGCCGCTGAAGGCAGAATGGTTCGAGGCGATGGACGTCAACCTGTCGGCCGCCGAGCGCCGCGCCGCGACGCTGACCACCCGCCGCACGGTGAAAAAGGCCTGGCAAGCCGCCTGGCTCGTGCGCGCCATTGAGGTGATCGACCTGACGACGCTCGCCGGCGACGACACGCCCGGCCGGGTGAAGCGGCTTTGCGCCAAGGCACGGCACCCGCTGCGCGACGACCTGGTCGAGGCGCTCGGCCTCACCGGCCGGCGCCTGACGACGGGTGCGGTCTGCGTCTACCCGACGATGGTGCCGACGGCGGTCAAGGCGCTCGAAGGTTCGGGGGTTCCCGTGGCGTCCGTGGCGACCGGCTTCCCGACCGGCCTGACGCCGCTGAAACAGCGGCTCGAGGAAATCCGCTACGCCGTGGGCGAGGGTGCCGAGGAGATCGACATCGTCATCACCCGCGCGCATGTGCTCAACGCCGACTGGAACGCGCTCTACGACGAAATCAGGCAGATGCGCGAAGCCTGCGGCGCGGCCCATCTGAAGGCGATCCTGGCGACCGGCGAACTGAAGACGCTGACCAATGTCTACAAGGCGTCGATGGTGGCGATGCAGGCAGGCTCCGACTTCATCAAGACCTCGACCGGCACCGAGGCCGTCAACGCCACGCTGCCCGTCAGCCTCGTCATGGTGCGCGCCATCCGCGACTATCTGGAATTCACCGGCGGCGTCCATGTCGGCTTCAAGCCGGCCGGCGGCATCCGCGCCGCCAAGGACGCACTCGCCTGGCTGATCCTGATGAAGGAGGAGCTCGGCGATCCCTGGCTCCAGCCCGACCTGTTCCGCATCGGCGCCTCGGGCCTTCTGAGCGACATCGAGCGTCAGCTCGAGCACTACGTCACCGGACGCTATTCGTCGGGCGACCGGCACGGCATTG
Source organism: Pseudomonadota bacterium (assembly GCA_043822005.1). GTDB lineage: Bacteria > Pseudomonadota > Alphaproteobacteria > Rhizobiales > Rhizobiaceae > Mesorhizobium_A. Next base: position 82,209 of record JBDRCE010000028.1, read on the forward strand.
CGTGAGGCGGCCATGAACCAGATCCAGGACATCCTCAAGACCATGGACTACGGGCCGGCGCCGGAAGAAGACAGCGTTGTCCGCGACTGGCTGAAGCGCCACAAGGCCCGGTTCGGCCATTTCATCGACGGCAAGTTCACGGCCGTTGCGGCAGAGACGTTCGCCGTGCCGAACCCCGCCACCGGCGAGACGCTGGCCGAGGTCGCGATCGCCGGCAAGAAGGAAGTCGACGCCGCGGTCAAGGCGGCGACCACAGCCTTCGCCTCATGGTCGAAGCTCTCCGGCAACCAGCGGGCGCGCCATCTCTATGCGATTGCCCGCGAGATCCAGAAACATGCGCGCTTCCTCGCCGTGCTCGAGACGCTCGACAACGGCAAGCCGATCCGCGAGACGCGCGACATCGATATCCCGCTCGTCGCTCGCCATTTCTACCACCATGCCGGCTGGGCGGAGCTGCGCGACGAGGCGTTTGCGGGCTACGAGCCGGCCGGCGTCTGCGGCCAGATCATCCCGTGGAACTTTCCGCTCCTGATGCTCGCCTGGAAGATCGCCCCGGCGCTGGCCGCCGGCTGCACGGTCGTGCTCAAGCCCGCCGAGCACACGCCGCTGACCGCGCTCGCCTTCGCCGAGATCTGCAAGGAGGCGGGCCTGCCCGCCGGCGTCGTCAACATCGTCAATGGCGGCGGCGAAACAGGCGCGCTGATCGCCGGCCATGACGGCATCGCCAAGCTCGCCTTCACCGGCTCCACCGAAGTCGGCCGCATCCTGCGCAGGCAGACCGCGGGGTCGGGCAAGAAGCTGTCGCTCGAGCTCGGCGGCAAGTCGCCCTTCATCGTCTATGCCGACGCCGATCTCGACGCGGCCGTCGAAGGCGCCGTCGACGCGATCTGGTTCAACCAGGGCGAGGTCTGCTGCGCCGGCTCGCGCGCCATCGTGCAGGAGGGCGTCGCCGACCGGTTCCACGCCAAGCTGCGCGCCCGTATGGAAAAATTGCGCGTCGGCGACCCGCTCGACAAATCGACCGATGTCGGCGCCGTCGTCGCCAGGGTCCAGATGGAACAGATCGCGGCACGCGTGAAGGCCGGCGTCGCCGAGGGCGCCGAGATGTTCCAGCCGAGCTGGGCGGCAACGCTGCCGACCACCGGCTGCTTCTTCGCGCCGACGCTGTTCACCGATGTCATGCCGGCCTCGCAGCTGGCGCAGGAGGAGATTTTCGGCCCTGTGCTGATATCGATGACCTTCCGCACCCCGGGCGAGGCGATCCAGCTCGCCAACAACTCGCGCTACGGGCTCGCCGCCTCGATCTGGTCGCAGAACCTCGACACCGCATTCGACGCGGCGCGGCGGCTGAAGGCTGGTGTCGTGTGGATCAACTCGACCAACCTGTTCGACGCCGCCATCCCCTTCGGTGGCTACAAGGAGAGCGGCTTCGGCCGCGAGGGCGGCAAGGAAGGCATGCACGAATATCTTGTGCCCGGCTGGCTCAAGAAGGCGAAACCCGCCGCCGTCGCCAAGCCCTTGCCAGCTCCGTTGCCGGTCGATGCCGACGAGGCCGAAGGCAACGCCCCGGCGAGCCTCGACCGCACCGTCAAGCTCTATATCGGCGGCAAGCAGGCGCGGCCGGACTCGGGCTATTCCTACCCGGTCCACGACCATGCCGGAAAGTTCGTGACCGAGGCCCCGCTCGGCAACCGCAAGGACATCCGCAACGCGGTGGAAGCCGCGCACAAGGCCGATGGCTGGTCGGGCATGACCGGCCACGGCCGGGCGCAGGTGCTCTATTTCCTCGCCGAGAATCTGGAACTGCGCTCGGCCGAGTTCGCGCGGCGACTGGTGCAGGCGACCGGCGCTTCGGCCGCGAAGGCCGCCCGCGAGGTCGAAGCGACCGTGGCGCGTGTGATGTACTACGCCGCCTGGGCCGACAAATATGACGGCGCGGCGCGCGCGCCCCAGGCCCGCATGCTGTCGGTCATCCTCAACGAGCCGTGGGACGTGATGGCGATCTCCTGCCCGGACGAGGCGCCGCTCCTGTCCTTCGTCTCGCTGGTCGCTCCGGCGATCGCCATGGGCAACCGCGTCGTCGTCACGCCCTCGCCGCGCCAGCCGCTCGCCGCGCTCGACCTCTACCAGGTGTTCGACACGTCCGACCTGCCGGGCGGCACGGTCAACATCGTCACCGGCGACCGCGACCAGCTGGCAAGCGTGCTGGCAAAACACGACGACGTCGCCGCGCACTGGTATTTCGGCTCGAAGGAAGGCTCTGCTTTGGTCGAGAAGGAATCGGCCGGCAATCTCAAGGCGGTCTGGGCCAACCAGGGCCTGGCGCGCGACTGGTTCGACCCGGCGCAGGGGCAGGGCGAGGAGTTCCTCTTCCACGCCGTGCGCCACAAGGCGATCTGGACGCCGTTCGGGGTGTGATCCGCTGATGCTCCCCCAGGAATTCATCCGCCTCAAGCGCGACGGCAAGCCGCTGCCGCGTGAAGCGATTGCCGATTTCGTCAAGGGCATGGTCTCCGGCGCCGTCAGCGAAGGCCAGGTCGCCGCCTTCGGCATGGCGGTGTTCCTCAACGGGATGAGCCGCGACGAGGCGGTGGCGCTGACGCTCGCCACGCGCGATTCCGGCGAGGTGCTGAAATGGAACCTGCCGGGTCCCGTGGTCGACAAGCACTCGACGGGCGGCGTAGGCGACAATGTTTCGCTGATGCTGGCGCCGATCGTCGCCGCCTGCGGCGCCTATGTGCCGATGATCTCGGGCCGGGGGCTCGGCCACACCGGCGGAACGCTCGACAAGATGGATTCCATCCCCGGCTATGTCAGCCAGCCCGACAACGCACTGTTCCGCAAGGTCGTGCGCGATGTCGGCTGCGCCATCATCGGCCAGACCGGCGACCTGGCGCCCGCCGACAAGCGCTTCTATTCGATCCGCGACGTCACCGCGACGGTCGAGTCCATTCCGCTGATCACCGCCTCCATCCTGTCGAAGAAGCTCGCCGCGGGCCTTGGCGCGCTGGTGCTCGACGTGAAATCCGGCAACGGCGCCTTCATGGCGCGTCCGCGCGACGCGCAGGCGCTCGCCAAGAGCCTGGTGGAGGTCGCGAACGGCGCCGGCCTGCCGACCACCGCGCTGGTCACCGACATGAACCAGCCGCTGGCGTCGGCCGCCGGCAACGCGGTCGAGGTGGCCAACGCGGTCGAATTCCTCACCGGCGACGCCCGCGACCGCCGTTTGCTCGATGTGACCCTTGCGCTCGCCGCCGAAATGCTCGTCTCGGCCGGTCTCGTCCGCAGCCGCAAGGACGGTCTGGCCACCGCCCGCCAGGCGCTGGAGAGCGGCGCCGCGGCCGAGCGCTTCGGCCGCATGGTGCATGCGCTGGGCGGCCCGGCCGACTTCGTCGAGAAATTCGCCTTTCATCTGCCCAAAGCCCCGGTCGAGCGGACTGTGAAAGCTCCCACGGCGGGATTCGTTCGCACCATCGCCACGCGCGATATCGGCCTGGCCGTCGTCGCGCTCGGCGGCGGGCGGACGCGACCGCAGGACACGGTCGATCCGGCTGTCGGCATTACGCGGTTGCTGCCCGTTGGCGCCGAGGTGAAGGCGGGCGATCCGCTCTGCCGGATCCACGCGCAGACGAGCGAACAGGCCCGCCAGGCGGTGGACACGGTCATCGCCGCTTACGAGATCGGCGAGGCAAGGCCGCAGCCGGCGCCCGTCGTCCAGCGGCACATCGCGAGCTGAGCCGGCGCTACAGCCCGCCTTGGCGCTATTGCTCGAGCAGCAGCACCTCGTCCTTAACTTCGAACCGCGCCAACTGCTTCAGGAGACTCATCCCGATCAGCGTGTTGTGGAGCGATTTGTCTTCCATGACGACGGCGTCGACGTCGTTCACCCGGATGCGTCCGATCTCGATCGAGTCGATGCGCACGACGGCCGCGCGCGCCTTGCCGTTGGCGGTGTTGACTTCGTATTTGAATTCGCTGCGCGATACCGTGATGCCGATCTTCCGGGCGGTGGTCTCGTTCATGGCGACCAGGGTCGCGCCGGTATCGATCAAACCCTCGACCTTGCGGCCGTTGAAGCGCAGCTCCGTGCGGAAATGTCCGGTCTTGTCGGCGGGGATCGACACCATCTGGTGGGCGGCGGTCGAAACCGCCGCAGGCTTCGCTTCGGGCGCGGGGACGGCAGCCGGCGCTGCCTCGGGTGCGGGCGCAACCAGACCGTGAAAGGTCTCGGGACTTGCCTGGTAGAGGATAGGCACCGAGGCGGAAAGGCCGAGAAAGGCGCCGATCAGGATGACGTTCCGCATCAGATGAGGTCCCGTTTGCGGGAGATGCTAACCCAGCGCGGTCACCGTAGGCTTAACGAACTGGAGGAAAGTTGCCTGCCGTAGCCTGCACTCCCCGACCTCGGGCTTGTCCCGGGAATACCGGCGGGGTTGATGACGGCTTAGCTGTATGGAAAGTTAGCTTCCAAGCAGTCGAGGACGCCGACAGGCCCCTTCAAACGTCATTCCGGGGCCGCGCAGCGGAACCCGGAATCCAGGTCGCAGGCGTCGCCAACAGGTCCCGGCCCTCGATCACGAGCGACAATCCACAACCTCCCGGGTGGGCACTCTGGATTCCGGGTTCCGCTGCGCGGCCCCGGAATGACGTCAACGACGTCGATTTGCGGCTGTCCAAACGTTCGAGGCTTGCTTGTCGCCCCAGCGTCCCGCTCTCATTTCGTCCCGTACATCCTGTCCCCGGCGTCGCCGAGACCCGGCACGATGTAGCCCTTCTCGTTCAGCCTTTCGTCGATCGCGGCGGTGAACACCGGCACATCGGGATGCGCCTTGGTGAAGCGAGCGATCCCTTCCGGCGCGGCGAGCAGGCACAGGAAGCGCAGGTTGGTCGCGCCGCGGCTCTTGAGCTTGTCGATCGCAGCGATGGCCGAATTGGCGGTCGCCAGCATCGGATCGACGACGATCACCAGCCGGTCGCCGAGGTCGCTCGGCGCCTTGAAGAAATATTCGACGGCTTCGAGCGTGTCGTGGTCGCGGTAGAGGCCGACATGGGCGACGCGCGCGGCCGGCACCAGGTCGAGCAGGCCTTCGAGCAGGCCGTTGCCGGCGCGCAGCACCGAGGCGAAGACCAGCTTCTTGCCCTCCAGCGTCGGCGCGTCCATCGGCTGCAGCGGCGTTTCGATGCGCGTCGTCGTCAGTTCGAGGTCGCGAGTGACCTCGTAGCCGAGCAGGAGCGAGATCTCGCGCAGCAGCCGCCGAAACCCCGCTGTCGAGGTCTCCTTGTTGCGCATGATGGTAAGCTTGTGCTGAACGAGCGGATGGTTGACGACGGTGACGCTCATTCGGGCAACTCCTGGCGGATTCTAGGCTGGAACCGACCTTATCCAAGCGGTCGAGCCGGCGAAACAGCCGGCGAAGGGTCAGCCACAGATTTGTCGGGTGCCCGAAGCGATCAGCGGCCCGCGCGCACGGGCTCCTTGAGCTTTGCGAGCAGCGCGGTTTTCGTCTTCCGATCCACGAAGGCCGCCTCGATGGCGGTGCGCGTCACGGCCGTCAGGTCTGTGTCCGTCAGGCCGAAATGCTCCTTCGCCACCGCATATTCCTTGCCGATGCTGGTCCAGAAATAGGGCGGATCGTCGGAGGAGAGGGTCACCTTGCAGCCGGCGGCCCTGAGCTTCGGAAAGGGATGGTCCGCATAGGAGGGGAAAACCTTCAGTTCGATGTTCGACACGGGGCAGACTTCCAGCACCACGCCTTCGTCGGCGATGCGCTTGACGAGATCGGGGTTCTCGATGGCGCGCACGCCGTGGCCGATGCGGGAAGGGCGGATGTGGTCGAGTGCGTCGCGCACGCTCTCCCACCCGGCGAGTTCGCCGGCGTGCACGGTGATCCCCAGCCCGGCTTCCCGCGCGATCTCGAAGGCGCGGGTATAGTCCTCCATGTCGCCGAAACGCTCCTCGCCGGCCATGCCGAAGCCGGTTACCAGCGGATGGCCGCATCTGGCCGCGAAACGCGCCGCCGCCTCGACCGATTCGACGCCGAAATGGCGCACGCCGGTGACGATCATCCGGCCCTCGATGCCGGTCTTGGCATTGGCCCGCCTGATGCCTTCGCCGAGCGCATCGGTGTAGGCCCTGGGCGACAGGCCGGATTTCACAGCATGATCCGGCGAGGTGAAGACTTCGGAGTAGATGGCGCCCTCGCGCGCCAGGCTGGTGAGATAGGTTTCGGTCAGCCGCGCATAGTCTTCCTCGTCGCGGAAGAGGCTGGACGCCGCGTCATAGGCGGCGAGGAAGCTGGTGAAGTCGTGCCAGACGAAGGAACCGTCCTTGATGAAGCCCGAGACGTCCGCGCCGTATTTCCGCGCCTGCTTCATCACCAGTTCGGGAGACGCCGCGCCCTCGACATGGCAATGGATCTCGGCTTTCAACACCATAAGCAATGCTCCATTCGGCGCGACTTTACTGCGTTGACCATGATTCGGTGCGCGGCGGTTCATCGCGGCCCGGACAATAGCGCCACCGAACCGCATCGGCTATGGTCCGGCCCGAATTCGACAGGACACAATCATGTCAGGACAACGCACCACGGTCGGCGGCGGCATGGAGACCTCTTACGGTTTCCGCGATGTCGCGCCCGGTGAGAAACAGGAGCTCGTCAACGACGTGTTCCACAAGGTCGCCAACCGCTACGACTTGATGAACGACCTGATGTCGGCCGGCATGCACCGCGTCTGGAAGGACGCGATGGTCACCTGGCTCAACCCGCCGAAGCGCGGCGACTGGCGCTCTCTCGACGTCGCGGGCGGCACCGGCGACATTGCCTTCCGCATCGTCGACGCGTCGCAGCGCAACGCGCATGTGACGGTGCTCGATATCAACGGCTCGATGCTGTCGGTCGGCCGCGAGCGGGCGGAGAAGCGCGGCATCGCCGGCAATGTCGACTTCGTCGAGGCCAATGCCGAGGAACTGCCCTTCGCCGACGACACGTTCGACGCCTATACGATCGCCTTCGGCATCCGCAACGTGCCGCGGATCGAGGTGGCGCTGTCCGAAGCCTTTCGGGTGCTGAAGCCCGGCGGCCGGTTCCTGTGCCTCGAATTCTCCGAGGTCGAGATGCCGCTGCTCGACCGCGTCTACGACGCCTGGTCGTTCAACGCCATTCCGCGTATCGGCCAAATGGTCACCGGCGACGGCGAGCCCTACCGCTATCTCGTCGAATCGATCCGCAAATTCCCCAACCAGCGCGACTTCGCGGCGATGATCACCGCCGCCGGCATGTCGCGGGCGACCTGGCGCGATTTCTCCGGCGGCATCGCGGCGCTCCATTCGGCCTGGAAGATCTGACCGGCGCATGAGCACATTGGGCGCTTACTTCCGACTGGCGCGCGCGGGCTGGATCATGGTCCGCGAGGGCGTCGTCGCGGCCTTGCCGGGCGATCAGCTGTGGGGCCTGCCGAAGTTCGGCTGGCGGCTGGGTAGACTGTTCTCGCGGCGGCGTTCGACAAAGCTCGACCGGAGCGAGCGCTTCTCCAAGGCCGTGACCCGCCTCGGCCCTTCCTATGTCAAGCTCGGCCAGTTCCTCGCCACCCGGCCCGACGTGGTCGGCACCGAGATCGCCAACGATCTTGCCCGATTGCAGGACCAGATGGCGACCTTCCCCAAGGAAGAGTCCGTCGCCGCGATCGAGGGATCGCTCGGCCGCACCATTGGCGACCTTTACGTTTCCCTCGGCGACCCCGTCGCCGCCGCCTCGATCGCCCAGGTCCACCCAGCCGAGGTGCTGAAGGACGGCGAGGTCCGCAAGGTCGCGGTCAAGGTCATCCGGCCGGGCGTGCGCCGCCGCTTCTTCCAGGATCTCGAGAGCTACTTCCTTGCCGCGCGGCAGATGGAGCGCTTCGTCCCCGCCACGCGCCGGCTGCGTCCCGTCCAGGTGACCCAGATCCTCGAACAGACCACCAAGATCGAGATGGATCTGCGGCTGGAGGCCGCGGCGCTGTCGGAGATCGGCGAGAATACGGCGGACGATCCGGGCTTCCGCGTGCCGTCCGTCGATTGGGAACGCACCGGCCGCGACGTGCTCACGCTCGAATGGATCGACGGCGTCAAGATGTCGGACATCGAGGGCCTGCGCGCCGCCGGCCACGACCTCGATGCGCTCGCCGCGACGCTCATCCAGTCCTTCCTGCGGCATACGCTGAGGGACGGCTTCTTCCACGCCGACATGCACCCCGGCAATCTCTTCGTCGAGGCGGACGGAACGATTGTCGCGGTCGATTTCGGCATCACCGGCAGACTCGGCAAGAAGGAGCGGCGCTTCCTCGCCGAGATCCTCTACGGCTTCATCGTGCGCGACTACCGCCGTGTCGCCGACGTGCATTTCGAGGCGGGCTACGTGCCGCGCCGGCACGACCCCGCCTCGTTCGCCCAGGCCATCCGCGCCATCGGCGAGCCGATCCACGGCCAGCCGGCCGAGACCATCTCGATGGCGAAGCTATTGACGCTGCTGTTCGAGGTCACCGAACTGTTCGACATGGAGGCGCGGCCCGAACTGGTGATGCTGCAGAAGACGATGGTCGTCGTCGAAGGCGTCGACCGGACGCTCAACCCGGCCTTCAACATGTGGAAGACGGCGGAACCGGTCGTCGGTGGCTGGATCCGTGACAATCTCGGGCCCAAGGGGCTGCTGATCGACGCGCGCGACGGGCTCAATGCACTGGTGGCGCTCGCCCGCCAGGCGCCGGAGCTTGCGGAGCGCACCGAGCGCCTGACGCGCGAGATCGACCTGATGGCCGAGCACGGCCTGCGCTTCGACGAAGCGACGGCGCACCAGATCGGCAGGGCCGAGGCGCGCGGCACCCGCTGGGGCCGCGTGGCGATGTGGGTCGGCGCGCTGGCGCTGGTGTGGATTGCGTGGCAGGTAACGTGACTGCAATGACTGCAATGCAGTCATTGCAGTCACGTCGCATAAGCCGTATATGAAGCCAAGGAGACTTCCATGGCGCGGCTCACTGTTCGCAACCTCGAAGATGACGTCATGCAGCGCCTGCGAGAGCGTGGCGCGGCCCGCGGCGTCTCGATGGAACAGGAGGCGCGCGATGTCCTCGCCGCGTCTCTCGGTTTGCCTACCACTGAAGGTTTCGATGCGCGTGGCATCGTGCCATGGTTTCCACCTGACAACGACAAACGCGTCTCCTGAGGGGAGCAACGGCGATGGGCACATTGACGATCCGAGATCTGGATGAAAGCGTGAAGCAGCGCCTGCGCGAGCAGGCAGCCGCGCAAGGCCTCGCGATGGAGAAAGTGGTGCGCCGAACGCTCCGCCAGAGTGTGATGCCGCGGCGGAGGAAGGGGTCCATCTTCGATGAACTGACTCGACTTGGGGTGAAACCTGACGAACCGTTCGACCAGAAGAAGTTCACCGATGCCCTTTGGGATGAAGGTCTGCTTTGAGCGGCTTCGTGATCGACAGTTCGGCGCTGATTGCGATTCTTATCGTCGAACCCGAAGCCGACGACTTCAAACGCTTCCTGGACCTCGATCTCGCCGGCTGCATCAGCGCTGCAACCGTCCATGAGGTGTTCTCCGTTGTCGTGCGCCGCAAGTTCGTCGATGGCGTGGCGCGACTGGAGCGGATTCTGGAGTTGATTGATCCAGAGATCGTTGCCTTCGACGCGCGACAGCTCTCCGTAGCGCGGGCCGCCTATATCCGCTACGGACGCGGGACGGGACATCCCGCCGGACTCAACCTTGGCGATTGCTTCTCCTACGCCTTGGCCAAATCGCGAAACCTGCCACTGCTGTTCAAGGGCGACGACTTCCGGCATACCGACATTCAGCCGGCGCTCACGCTGGATTGAGACGCACAGATGATCCAATCCCTCTCCGACAAGCGTATCCTCCTCATCATCGGCGGCGGGATCGCGGCCTACAAGTCGCTCGACCTGATCCGCCGGCTGCGCGAGCGCGGGGCGAAGGTGCGCTGCGTGCTGACCGTGGCGGCACAGCATTTCGTGACGCCGCTCGCCGCGGGCGCGCTGTCGGCCGACCATGTCTTCACCGATCTCTTCGACCGCCAGGACGAGCAAGATGTCGGCCATATCCGCCTCGCGCGGGAATGCGACGCGATCGTCGTCGCGCCAGCCACTGCCGACTTGATGGCCAAGCTCGCGGGCGGCCTCGCCAACGATCTCGCCTCGGCGGTGCTTCTGGCCACGGACAAGCCGGTCCTCATGGCGCCCGCGATGAACCCGAAGATGTGGTCGCATCCGGCGACGAAGCGCAATCGCGCGACGCTGGCGAAGGACGGCGTACGCTTCGTCGGGCCGAACCGGGGCGAGATGGCCGAGAGCGGCGAGGCCGGAGAAGGCCGCATGTCGGAGCCGGTCGAGATTGCCGATGCGGTGGCGCATCTGCTTGCTCCAGCAGCCGGTCCGCTTGCCGGCCGCCGCATCGTCGTCACCTCGGGACCGACCCACGAACCGCTCGATCCGATCCGCTACATTGCCAACCGCTCGTCCGGGAAGCAGGGCCACGCCATCGCAACTGCGCTGGCGAGGCTCGGCGCGGACGTGCGCCTCGTCAGCGGGCCGGTCTCGCTGCCCGATCCGACGGGCGTGACCACCATCCATGTCGAGACCGCGCGCCAGATGCAGACGGCGGTGGAAGCGCAGCTTCCGGCCGATGCCGGCATCTTCGTCGCGGCGGTGGCCGACTGGCGCCCGGCGGTCGAGATCGGCGAGAAGATCAAGAAACGCGCCGGCGAAGCGCCGCCCGCCGTCGAGATGATCGAAAATCCCGACATCCTCGCCAGCGTCGGCCACCACCGGCATCGGCCCTTTCTGGTCGTCGGCTTCGCGGCGGAGACGGAAAACCTGCTCGACAACGCGGCCGCCAAGCTGAAGAAGAAGGGCGCCGATTTCATCGTCGCCAACGACGTCTCGCACGACAGCGGCATCAACGCGCGCGGCGTCATGGGCGGCGACCGCAACCGCGTGAAGATCGTCTCCCGCGACGGCGTCGAGGAATGGCCCGAGATGACGAAGGACGAAGTGGCCGAGCGGCTTGCCAGGCTCGTCGCCGCGCGCCTCCAGACGATCACGGTGTGACGTGAGCGCGTCCGTCCCCGTCATCGAGACGTCGCGCCTCGTGTTGCGCGGCCACCGCCTTGACGATTTCGACGCGCATGCCGCGTTGTGGGCGGATCCCGTCGTCACCCGCTTCATCGGCGGCGTGCCGCAGACGCGCGAGCAGGCCTGGGTGCGCCTGCTGCGCCACATGGGCATGTGGCAGGCGTTGGGGTTCGGCTTCTGGGCGGTGACGGACCGGCAGACCGGCAGGCTTCTCGGCGAGGCGGGCTTCCACGACCTCAAGCGCGACCTGACGCCCAGCCTCGAAGGCACGCTCGAAGCCGGATGGGGCTTCGTGCCGGACGTTCACGGCAAGGGGATCGCGACCGAGACGGTTTCCGCCGTCATCGCCTGGGGCGAGGCGAACCGTCCGGGCATGCGCATGACCTGCCTGATCGATCCGGCAAACACGGCGTCGCTCCGCGTCGCCGCGAAGAACGGCTTTCGCGAGTTCGCCCGCACCACCTATCACGGCGCGCCGACGATCCTGTTCGAGCGGCCATAGGCGAGACGGTTCGCAGGCAGCGCGATCAGGTGCTGCCTGCCTCGTCCTCCTGACGCAGGAGACTGTCGAGGATGTCCAGCCGGTCGCCCCAGAACCGCTCGTAGCGGCGCAGCCACTCGTTGGCTTCTCGAAGCCGGGCGGCATCGAGGCTGCAATAGTGGGTCCGCCCGGAGATGCGCCGCCGCACCAGCCCGGCCTGTTCCAGCACCTTCACATGCTTGGACGCGCCGGCGAAGCTCATCGCATAGGGTCGCGCCAGGTCGCCGATGGCTTTTTCTCCCCCGGCAAGCGCCTGCAGCATGCCGCGACGGGTGCCGTCCGAAAGGGCACGGAACACGGAATCCAGGCGGGCAGTTTGTTCAACCATGTAGTTTAGTTAATCCTCGGACGTGCGAAAGGCAACCTCTGTCACGGCCCGGACGACACGGAAAAGGCCGACACGATGTGCCGGCCTTGCTGTCGAGTCGTCGCGGAGGAGGGTCAGGCGGTCGGCTGCTTCGTCTTGCGCAGATAGGGCAGGATCGTCTCGTAGGCACCGAAGCGCTTGGTCGCGTCGTCGTTCGACACGGCGGCCGTGATGATGACGTCCTCGCCCTGCTTCCAGTCGGCCGGCGTCGCGACCTGATGCTTGGCGGTGAGCTGGATCGAGTCGATGGCGCGCAGGATCTCCGCGAAGTTGCGGCCCGTCGTCATCGGATAGCTCAGCGTCAGCTTGATCTTCTTGTCGGGGCCGATGACGAAGACGGAGCGGACGGTCTGGTTGTCGGCCGGAGTGCGCCCTTCGGAGGTGCCGCCGGCTGAGGCGGGCAACATGTCGTAGAGCTTGGCGACTTCGAGGTTCTTGTCGGCGATCAGCGGATAGTCGACCGAATGGCCGGTCGCAACCTTGATGTCTTCCTTCCACCGGTGGTGGCTCTCGACCGGATCGACGGAGATACCGATGATCTTGACGTTGCGCTTGGCGAATTCCGGCGCGTAGCCGGCCATGGTGCCGAGCTCGGTGGTGCAGACGGGGGTGAAGTCCTTCGGGTGCGAGAACATGACCGCCCAGCCGTCGCCGATCCAGTCGTGGAATCGGATGGTTCCCTGTGTGGTCTCCGCGGTGAAATCGGGCGCGACGTCGTTGATGCGCAGGCTCATGGGGTTCCTCCTGTTCTGTCTCGCGGCCCTTATAGATAGGCCGGGCCGGCAGCGCCAGTGAGAGCGTGACGAGTGATCCGGCGGGCTCGAATCGGAGATGCGTTCTACTCACGCGGCCGAAAAGAGGAGAAAATACCCGTGATCGCGACTCCGCCTGCGAGCGACGCAGGCCCCTGCGTCCGCCTACTCCCGGTCGGCTGCGGATTGCTGTTCAGGCAGAGGCGGAGGAAGGGCCTTGCCCTGCGCCGCCAGGTGCTCGCGCAGCAGACGGACATTGACGTTGTTCGCCTTGAAGAACACGTCGAACACCGTGCCGGCGATAGGTATTGATCCAACGGCGACATCCACGGCCACGTTGCCCGCCATCTGCAGGATCAGCCGGCGCGGTGCGCCAAGCCGGTAGGCCTTGTGGACGATGTGGGCCGAGATCAACCCGGCCGCCAGATCCCCCACGACCGGCAGCAGGCCCGCCACCGCATCCACCCCGAAGCGGAAGCCGATCACCGGCACGCGCCAGCGGGAATCGAGCAGGAATGCAAGGTCGGCGAGTTCGGGGAATTCATCGCCCACCCGGGATGCCGCGCGCGCCGCGGCTGCCTTGCTGCTGATCTTCGGCGTCATTTCCGCGGTTCGCTCCGGTCGACTAGATATGGGCACCGAGATCGCGGGAGCCCGGCATATAGGCGATGTCGAAGTTCGGCCGCGCCTTGATGCGTTCGTACCAGCCTGCGACGCGGGGAAGATGATCCCACAGATCGGTGCGTCCGCAATCCTCTAGCCGCACCACGGTTGGCGTCAACGCCACGTCCGCGAGGGTGTACTGGTCGCCGATGATAAAGTCCCCATCTTCAAGCGCCGATTCCATGCGGCGCAGCGTCTGCGTCAGGCGGTCGAGGGATTCGTCGATATCGGCCTTCGAAAAGCCGCCGCGGCCCATCTTCCGGTAGAAATGCTTCCGCAGAGGCAGGCGTTCCGTATAGTCCCAGAACTCCTCCTCCGTCATTTTCGACCAGATCGGAACGAAGAAGGTGTTGAAGGAGATCGGACGGATCGACGGCGTCGGAACCTCGTCGATATACTGGCGCCATGCCCGCATGTGAGCCAGCGTCTTCAGGTCTTTCGGCCGGACGCTGTTCTCCGGAAACGCCTCGTCCAGATATTCCGTGATGACGCTGCTCTCGATGATCGGGTCCCCGTCGTGGAGAAGCGTGGGAACGACTCCGTTCGGATTGAGCTTCAGGTATTCGGGCGTCAGGTGCTCGCCCTTGCCGAAATTGATGGCCTTGCCATCCCACTCCAGCTCCTTCTCGGCCAGGACGAGACGGACCTTCTGGCTGCAGGTCGAAATCGGCGCGTGATAGAGATACAGCATGGACGGCCTCCCGGTTGGGAGGACTATCTCAGAGCCCATCGGCGGGGCAAACACATTCCCATTTACACAGACCGGTTGCGCGGCGTCTAAGCCGCCTCGCGCACCTGGTAGTCCTTGATCGCCGTGAATTTGATCTGCTTCCAGCGCTCGGCCTCGTAGTTCAGCCCGAAGCCGTGCTGGGCGAGGAATACTGGGTCGCCGTCGAGGTCGCGGGCGATGTCGCCGCGATGCGCCTCCATGAAGCGGATCAGCTCGGCCTCGCTGTCCGCGTCGATCCAGCGGCAGACCGTGAAGCGGGCGATCTCGAAATCGACCGGCAGGCCGTATTCGGCCGCGAGACGCTCCTTCAGCACGTCGAGCTGCAACGCGCCGACCACGCCGACGATCGCCGGCGAGCCGTCCTCGGGCGAGAACAGCTGCACGACGCCCTCCTCGGCCATCTGCTGCAGCGCCTCCTTCAGCTTCTTCGCCTTCATCGGGTCGCCGAGCTTGACGCGGCGCAGGATTTCCGGCGCGAAGTTGGGTACGCCGCGGAACAGGATCTCCTCGCCCTCGGTCAGCGTGTCGCCGATCCTGAGCGTGCCGTGGTTGGGAATGCCCACTACGTCGCCGGCATAGGCCTCGTCGGCGGTGATGCGCGAGCGGGCGAAGAAGAACTGCGGCGCCGACAGCGACATCTGCTTGCCGGTGCGCACCAGCTTCGCCTTCATGCCGCGCTTCAGCTCGCCCGAGCAGACGCGCACGAAGGCGATGCGGTCGCGATGGTTCGGGTCCATGTTGGCCTGGATCTTGAACACGAAGGCGCTCATCTCCGGTTCGGTCGCGTGGACCACGCGCGTGTCGGCCTCCTGGTCGCGCGGCGGCGGGGCGAATGTGCCCAGCGCCTCGATCAGGTCGCGCACGCCGAAATTCCTGAGCGCCGAACCGAAATAGACCGGCGTCATGTGGCCTTCGAGGAACGCTTCGCGGTCGAAGGGCCGGCAGGCCTCGCGGGCCAGTTCCAGCTCCTCGATGAAGGTCTCCTGTTCGTTGAGCGGCAGGAGGCCGGCGACGCGGTTGGAATCCGGTCCGTTGACCGGCGTGCGTTCGACCTCGTCGTCGCCCCGGCGCACCGAATTGCTCGACAGGTGATAGGTGCCGGAGAAGGTGCGGCCCTGGCCGATCGGCCAGGTCATCGGCGCGGTGTCGAGCGCGAGCTTCTGCTCGATCTCGTCGAGGATCTCGAACGTGTTGCGCGCTTCGCGGTCCATCTTGTTGACGAAGGTGACGATCGGGATGTCGCGCAGCCGGCAGACCTCGAACAGCTTCAGCGTGCGCGGCTCGATGCCCTTGGCCGCGTCGATCACCATCACGGCCGAATCCACCGCCGACAGGGTGCGATACGTGTCGTCGGCGAAATCCTCGTGGCCGGGCGTGTCGAGCAGGTTGAAGACGTTGTCGCCATACTCGAACGTCATCACCGAGGTGACGACCGAAATGCCGCGCTCGCGCTCGATCTTCATCCAGTCGGAGCGGGTGTTCATCCGGTCCTTCTTGGCCTTCACTTCGCCGGCAAGCTGGATCGCGCCGCCGAACAGCAGCAGCTTTTCGGTGAGCGTCGTCTTGCCCGCGTCCGGGTGCGCGATGATCGCGAAAGTGCGGCGACGCGCGACCGCGTCCTTGATCGTCTCGGTCATGGATGGAATTCCGTTCGGGGCGGCTTCTAACAAAACGACGCCGGGCTGTCGAGCAAGGCCGTCGGCACGCAACTGACCGAAATCTGTCAGGAGCCTGCGGCTGGATCAATTGACCTGGTTTGCAGCCGGCGGGTCGCGATCCTAGATTTGACGCGAGACGGACACGGGGACGATTTCGATGGACGCGACTGACAAGGGAACCCGGTTCCGGGCGATGCATGAGGCGACGTTCGTGATTCCCAATCCATGGGATATCGGCACTGCGCGGCTGCTCGAATCGCTGGGTTACCAGGCGCTGGCGACGACGAGCGCCGGCTACGCCTTCTCGCGCGGACTGGCCGACGGCGCGGTCGGATTTCCCGAGATGATCGCGCATTGCAAGGAACTGGCCGCGGCGGTCGACGTTCCGGTTTCGGCCGACCTCGAAAAGGGCAAGGGCGATAGCCCGGAAAGCGCCGCCGAGACGATCTTCGCCGCCGAAGCCGCGGGTCTTTCTGGCTGTTCGATCGAGGATTCCACTGGCGATCCGGCAAAGCCGATCTATGATTTCTCGCTCGCCGTCGAGCGTGTGGCGGCCGCGGTCGAGGCGGCGCGGGCGCTGAAACGCGATTTCGTCTTCACCGCCCGGGCCGAAAATTTCCTCTGGGGCATCAAGGATCTGGACGACACGATCCGCCGTCTCCAGGCCTTCGAGAAGGCCGGCGCCGACGTGCTCTACGCGCCTGGTCTCTCCGACATTGCGACGGTTAAGACGGTCTGCTCCTCCGTGTCGCGGCCGGTCAACGTCTTGGCGATCGCCGGCTTTTCGGTCGATGCGCTGCGCGAGGCCGAGCGAAGCGCATTTCGGTCGGCTCGAAACTGTCGACGGTCGCCTTCGGCGCGGTGCGCCGCGCGGCGCTGGAAATGCTGGATCCGGGCACGTTCGAATATGCCAGGGACGGCATGCCGTTCGGCGACCTGCAGGCGCTTTTCGCAAAGCGCGGCAAACAGGCGTAGACCTGTTTCGCCATACCCTCATTGAATGGAGCCTCGAATGACCTCCCGCGCGGCTGCATTCGCCCTCCTGGCCGGCAATTTCCTCATCGGCATGTCGGTCATCGCGCCGGCAGGCATGGTTGGCCCGCTGTCCACCGATCTCGGCGTTTCGGTCACGAGCGCGGCGCTGCTGCTGACCTTCGGCGCCGTCGTGCTGTGCATCGGCTCGCCCCTGGTCGCCTGGGGCACCGCGGCGACGGACCGCAGGCTCCTGCTGACGATCGCGCTCGCCGGGCTTTCGGCGAGCCACATCGCCTCGGCGCTTGCCCCGAGCCTCGGCGTCCTCATGGCCGTGCGCATCGTGGCGATGGCGTTCGCGGCCATCTACACGCCGCAGGCGGCGAGCGCGGTCGCCATGATGGTGCCGGAGAAGGAGCGGCCAGGCGCGATCTCGTTCATCTTCCTCGGCTGGTCTTTAGCCGCGGCCGCCGGCCTTCCGATTGCCGCCTGGTTCGCGTCCGAACATGGCTGGCGCGGCGTCCATTGGGGCCTGGCCGTGGTCGGCTTTGCCGCGACCGCCGCCGTCGCAATATCGGTACCTTCTGGTTTGAAGGGTGCCGTCATGTCGCTCAGGAACTGGGGCAGCCTCTTCTCCGACCGTCTCGTCCTTGCCCTGCTCGCCGTAACGGTCATGTCGGCGACCGGGCAATTCATCGTCTTTCCGTTCTTCGGTCCGCTGCTAGCGGGAGTGGCCGGCGCAGCGTCGTCCGAGATCGCCATCGCCTTTGCCGTCTTCGGCATTGCGGGCTTCCTCGGCAACATCGTCGCGTCCCGGATCGTCGGCTCGCTCGGAACGTTGCGCACGTCGATCGTCTTCTTCGGCACGATGATGGCCGGTGCCGCGTTGTGGAGCCTCGTCATCGACTCGGTAGAACTCGTCTTCGTCGGCTCGGCTTTGTGGGGACTTGGCTTCGCCGCCTCGAACTCGATGCAGCAGGCGCGCCTCGCGGGCGCGGCACCCGCGCTTGCCGGCGCCGCCATCGCGCTCAATTCCTCGGCGATCTATGTCGGCCAGGCGGCAGGCTCCGCGCTTGGCGGCGTGATGTTCGACGCTGCCCTCTACCGGTCGATGGGGTGGGTGGCGACGATTGCGCTTGCCGCCGCGCTTGCGACGGTCTGGTGGACCGGCAAGATGCGGCGTTGACTCCCTAGCGTCAGCGCCGGCGCTCCACGGTGGTCAGGCGGTGGGCGCGAGCCGGCCAGCCTGCTCGCTTCGCCCACACCAATGCGGTCGATGCGCAGACCGCGACCACCGCCAGAGTTACAAGTTCCACAACCGTCGTTCCGGCAAAGAGCACTTCGTGCATGATGCGGCCGGGCAGGAAGGTGAAGAACCCGGCTATGCAGAGTGCGCCGACATAGGTTGCCTGCATCACGCGGCGGTGGCGCTGGACATTGCGCAGACGGATCGCCGCGACCCCATAGGCGAGCGAGAAGATCGTGCCGAGGGAGAGCAGATGGATCGGGCTCCACGCACCCCACAGCCGGATCGTGTGGATGAAGAAGGACGAGAAGGCGACCGCGAGCATCAACAAGACCCAGACGCGGCCCAGGGTCCGGTGTGTAGCGCCGCCCTTGCGGCGGAAGAGCACGACGCCGCCGATGACAAAGGCCGTGATCGCCGAAAAGGCGTGGATCTGGATGGCGGGTGAGGCATTGAGAAGAGGTTCGAGGGTCATTCAGGTCTCCGCAAGATTGGCCGCCATACGTGCGGCGCTGCATTGGCGCTTGACCTGATTGACCCGCCGGCTTCATTCAAACATGGTTTCGCAAACCGGCCGGTGCCCTTCGTGAACGACACACCCCTGCAATCCACGATGCGCGAATTGCAGCGCCAGTTCTCGACGGGACGGCTTTGGATCACGCTCGCCGCCGTGTCGCTGCTCCTCGGAGTCGTCGGCCCGTTCGGCACCTACGTCCAGCACGGCCTGCTCGAGCGGATTGCGTATTGGACGGCCGTCGTGGTTTCGACCTATGCGGTCGGCGTCGCAACCGTGGGCTTCGTCGTGCGGCGGTTTCGCCTTCACGGCCGTGCCGGGCCGGGCGGTTACGCGCTTGCAGGAGCCATCGCCGGCCTGCCGGTCTTCGCCGTGGTCTATGTCTTCAACGGCTTCGTCTTCGGCTTCGACCGCCCCCTCGACGCCGGGTTCGTGGCGGTGTCCTGCGTGCTCATCGCCGCCGTCCTCTCGGCGCTGATCTCGCTCTTCGTGCCATCGCAGGCAACCGCGCTCGCAACGCAGCCTCCGCCGCCACCCGCCTCGACGGGAGCGGCGCGCCCGCCGATCCTGCAAAGGCTGCCGCCGGCACTGCGGGGCCAACTCGCCTACATGTCCATGCAGGACCACTATGTCGATGTGCGTACCGACAAGGGCGGGACACTTGTCCTCATGCGCTTCGCCGATGCGATCGCCGAAGCCGCGGGCGTTCCCGGCCTGCAGGTCCATCGGTCCCATTGGGTCGCGGCCGCCGCCGTGGCTGACACCGTGCGCCGCGAAGGGCGGCTGATGCTGCGGATGCTGGATGGGACTGAACTGCCGGTCAGCCGGCCCTATCTCGCGGCGGTTCGCGAGGCGGGCTTCCCGACCCGGCCCGGCTGAGCGGTCTGCGATCCTTCCGGAGACCGCTTCGCAGGGGTAATCTCGCCTTCGATTCCCTCGTCGTCCACCCCGGCTTCGCACGCAACAACGCGGGAAGCCGACGATGGAAGGAGGTCAGCTCCCGGACTTCATTCCCTCGCGACGGGCGACTTCTGCGTCGGTTGGAGTCTCCAGCGCGAACGAGGCGGTGCTGACTGGACCGGCCGGCCGATAAGTGGCCGCGAGCACACCTGCCGGCGTGACGCTCGAGCTGACGACGGTGAGCGCTCCAGGCCGCGTGCCTGAGCCGAAGAACTTCTTTCCGTTGCCCAGGACCAGCGGGAACACCAGCAGCGTCACCTCGTCGAGGAGTTCGTGCGCCAGCAACGTCTGCATCAGCCCGCTGCTCCCCTGCACCAGGAGGTCCGGCCCATCCGTCTGTTTCAGCTTGCGGACCTCGGCCGCGGCGTCATGCAGTGCCGTCGAATTGGCCCATGAAAGCGGTTTGCTGGACGAGGTGGCGACGAACTTGCGGCAGGCGTTGAACTGGCGGGCGATCGGATCGTCGTCGGAGATGTGCGGCCAGTGCGCGGCGAAGATCTCGTAGGTCCTGCGTCCGAGCAGCAGGTCGTACGAGCGCGAGAAGACGCGGTCGATGACCTCGCCGAGTTCGTCGTGCCAGGACCCGGCTACCCATCCACCATGGACGAAGCCTCCGGTCGGATCTTCCTCCGGCCCGCCTGGGGCCTGCATGACTCCGTCGAGGGAAACGAATGCGCTTGCGATGACCTTTCGCATGATGGGTGTCCTTTCTTCTTTAGTGCGGGAATTCAGAGGCCGATCGCCTTCAGCCCCTCGGCCCTCAATGCGGCTTGCACGGCGGGCCGTGCCTCGAGCCGCTGCACGTAGAGCGCGAAACGTTCCGAGACCTCCATCTTCGACATCTTCGCCCAGCGCAGCATCACGTAGAGAAAGGCGTCGGCGACCGAGAAATCGTCGCCGAGCAGATAGTCTCCCGCAAGACGCCCGGCGAGATGGGCGAAACGACCGGCGATCATTCCGCCGATTGCCGGCTTTTCGGCCTCGCCGACGAAGAAGAACAGGAACAGGAACGGCCGGTGCATCTCGGTCGAGATGAAGGTCAGCGCTTCGATCTGCCGGGTTCTCGGCATACCGTCTTCTGGCCGCAGCGCTTCGGACTGCTGTGCCGCCCAATCGAGCAATGCGACGTTCTCGGTCAGCATCGAGCCATCGTCGAAGACAAGGGCAGGCACATAGCCCTTGGCATTGATCTCGGGGAACAGCCGGCCGCTTCTGGTGAGGCGCGTCTGCACGTCGACTTCCTCGATCTCGAAATCCATCCCGGCTTCGCGCATGGCGATGTGGGTGGCGAGCGAGCAGCCATCGGCAAAATAATAGAGTTTCACGCCACCGACCCCAGATGCTCGGCGAGCTTGTCGAGCGATTCCGTCCAGCCGGCTTCGTGGCCGTCGCGCACCGCTGCGTTGCGGAAATTGCCCTGGTAGAGCGTCAGCTTCGTCCTGCCGTCCGGCATGTCCTCGAAGCGGACGGTGACGGTCGTCAGCGGGCTGAGGCCGCCATTGTCCTGCCATCCATCCTCCTCCCACTGGTGGGTGAAGGAGATGCGCTCGATGGGCGAGACTTCGACATAGGAGCCGCGCATGACGTGGCGTGTGCCGTCCGCTTCCTGCATCACCACCCGGAACGACTGGCCAGGGGCTGTCGGTCCGCCGGTCGCCTCCGGGATGGTCATGCCGCGCGGGCAGCTCCATACCCTCATATGATCCGGTTCCGTCCACATCCGGAACACCAGCGCGCGCGGCGCGTCGTAGATGCGGGTGATTGTCAGTTGATGGCCCGTATCGGGCTCGAGTCTCTGCGCAAGCGGCACGGTTCTTCTCCCAGGTTCGGGGTGTTGCCGGAAATCACGCGGCGGGCGCGT
Source organism: Pseudomonadota bacterium (assembly GCA_043822005.1). Taxonomy (GTDB): domain Bacteria; phylum Pseudomonadota; class Alphaproteobacteria; order Rhizobiales; family Rhizobiaceae; genus Mesorhizobium_A. Next base: position 103,603 of record JBDRCE010000028.1, read on the forward strand.
CGACGCCGATCATCCACGGAATGCCGAAGCGGTCGACGCAGGCGCCGAAGCGCTCGGCCCAGAAGGTCTTTTCGAGCGGCATCTGGACCTCGCCGCCTTCCGACAACGCCGAGAACAGCCGCTCGGCCTCCGCCACGTCCGGCACGGGGAGATAGATGTTGTAGCCCTGCGGCTTCTTGTACCAGCCTTCGGGCATGTCGGACGCCATCACCGTCGACTCGCCGATCTTTAGCGTGGCGTGCATGACGTTGTCGGCGCGCGCCGGGTCGTATTGTGCGCCGGGCGGGGCGTCCTTGTTGGTCATCATGTCCTGGATCGTGCCGATGCCGAGCTTCTCGTAGAAGGCGAACGCTTCGCGGCAGTTGCTGTCGAAGAAGATGTAGATGTCGGCTTTCATCGGGTTCCTCCTTGCGTGTCGGACCACAATCGTGGCGTGGCGTTTCGGTTGCGGCGCTCAGATCGCCTTGAGGATCGCGCCCAGCCGTTCGAGGCTCTGGCTCCAGCCCTCCTCCATGCCGCCGACATGGGGAAGCATGGACGGCGCGGCGTAGAGCATCTGCGAATGCAGCAGCATCTCGGTCCGCGCGCCGCGGTCGACGAGCGTCACCGTGTGGATGTTCTCGATGATGATCGAGCCGTCCTCGCCGGAGAGCGTCGTCACGAAGACGATCCGGTTCGGCGCCTCGATCTCCTCGAAATGCCCGCCCATCGGCTGGATCGATCCGTCCGGCGCCTGCATGTGCACGTGGAAACGTCCGCCCGGATAAGGCTCGATCGCGGCGAACGGATTGGAGAAGCCGTGCGGCCCCCACCACGCAGCGACATGGGCGGGGTCGGTCCAGGCCTTGAAGACGAGCGCGATCGGGGCGTCGAAGACGCGCTTGAAGGTAAGGTTTGGCAAGCGCGTGGGCAGGGGCGATGCACCTCCCGCGCCGGATACGTCAATGTTTGCTTCCATCGGGATCTCCTGCCTGCAGCTTGGTGAGATAGGCATCCAGACGGTCGAGGCTTTCCTCCCAGAACCGCCTGTAGTGATCGATCCACCCCGCTGCTTCCTGCAGCGGAGCCGGATCCAGCTTGACCGGCCGCCACTGCGCCGAGCGCCCCCTGCTCACCAGTCCGGCGCGCTCCAGCACCTTCAGATGCTTCGACACCGCCGGAAGGCTCATCGAGAACGGTTCGGCGATCTCCGTCACCGATGCCTCGCCATGGACGAGGCGCGCGAGGATGGCGCGCCGCGTGGGGTCCGCGAGCGCGGCGAAGGTGGCTGAGAGGTGGTCGGTTTCGGGCACGTATTTAGCCGATCAGTTAATTAGCTGATGGGTTAAATAGAAGACGGCCGACATAGAGTCAACCCCCGCCGGAAGAACCGATCTGGAATGTTCAGTGCGTCGTCCGGCGATGGGTCCGCTCGGCGAGTTCGCGCACGATCCGGCTCGCGGTCGTCTCGAACAGGAAGGGCAGCAGCGCGTGGATCAGAGCCGCGCCGCCGGCCAGAAACAGTCGCGACGAAAACCACGCCGCGAACCTCAGATGGCCGAAATAGCTCTCGCCGACCGTACCGGGGTGGCGGGTGAAAAGTTCGACGATTCGTGCGGCCATCTGTGTCTCCCGAGGGCTTGAGAGGCCGATGGATAGACTGGGTTCCGCGGGAGAACGTCCCGAATGTGATTGCGATTTCGCGAATGTTGGGACAAGTATCCCAGGATGAGCGCTGAAATCGATACGATCGACCGCAGGATCCTCGCCGAACTCCAGCGCGACGGGTCGCTTTCGGTCGACCAGCTGTCCGAGCGGGTCGGCCTTTCGCGCAATGCCTGCTGGCGGCGCATGAAGCGCCTGGAGGACGATCGTGTGATCGCCGGCCGGGTCGCGCTCGTGGATGCGGAGAAGGTGGGACTGGGCCTGTCGGTCTTCATCCTCGTCCGCACGTCGCGCCATGACCCGGACTGGCTGAAGATGTTCCGCGACGCCGTCACGTCCCTGCCGGAAATCACCGGCGTCTATCGTATGTCCGGCGACCTGGACTACATCCTGCGTGCCCGGGTCGCCGACGTGAAGGCCTACGACCGGCTCTACCAGCGGCTGATCTCGCGTGTTCCGCTGACCGACGTGTCGGCGTCCTTCGTCATGGAGGAGATACGCGACACCACAGTCCTGCCGATGGAGGTCCGGTGAGTGTCTGCGTCTCGAACGGCCGGACGCCTCGGCGTTGCCGCACAGTCGTCAGAACCTCTATAGATAAGTCCGGAAGCAAACAGGGAGTGGCCGATGTATCTCCATGACGATGCCGACATCGCAACGGTCGTTACCGCGACGGCCAAGGCGATCCTCGAAGGCGCGCGCCACATAGGCAAGGCCGACCGATCCATCACCACCGAGCAGATCGGTCAACTGGAAACCGCGGTCAAGGAATTGCAGCGCGCGATCGAAATGAAGAAGCGCTGACACCGGCGAACCGCGACACTCCCGGCCTTCACAACTGCGCTGCGAGCTGTGAAGTGCGGGCGCGGGACGATTGACGTCTGAAGTCTGGTGCCCGATAGACGGCGCATGTCCTCGACCCCCGTCCTCCCGATCGTCCGCCTTCCGCATTCCGCCGGCCTCGACCTGCCGGCCTATGAGACAGATGGCGCCGCCGGCATGGATCTGCGCGCCGCAGTACCCGCCGACCGGCCGATGATCATCCTGCCCGGCCGTCGCGCGCTGGTGCCGACCGGCCTCGTCTTCGAGCTTCCGGCGGGCTACGAGGGCCAGGTGCGCCCGCGCTCGGGCCTCGCCTTCAAGCACGGCATCACCTGCCTCAACACGCCCGGCACGATCGACAGCGACTACCGCGGCGAGGTGAAGGTGCTGCTGGTCAATCTCGGCGACGAGGAGTTCGAGGTGACGCGCGGAATGCGCATCGCCCAGCTCGTCGTCGCGTCCGTCACGCGGGTATCGGTCGAGGAGCACAGCCTCGCCGGCTCGACAGCGCGCGGGCAGGGCGGCTTCGGGTCGACCGGCACCGCATGAAGGCTGGACCGCGATTGAGACCAGGTCTCGTCATCTTCGATTGTGACGGCGTGCTCGTCGACACGGAGCGGCTCGGCAACCAGCGTCTCGCCGCCGTTCTCAGCGAAGCAGGCTTCCCGATCTCCTACGAAGACTGCCGGCGAACCTTCGTCGGCAAGCCGATGGCCGCGATCCAGGCGCACGTCGAGGCGGCCGGCGTGATGCTGGGCGCCGATTTCGTGCAACGCTGGAACGACGGCCTGCCCGAGCTCTTCAAGGATGGGCTCGATCCGATCCCGCATGTGGAAGGGGCGGTCCGGGCGCTCGCCGCGGCCGGCCTTCCCTTCTGCGTCGCCTCGTCGGGTCAGTTGCCCAAGATGCGGCTGACGCTTGGGCTCACCGGCCTCCTGCCGTTCTTCGAGCATTCGATGTTCAGCGTCAGCATGGTCACGCGCGGCAAGCCCTTCCCCGACCTCTTCCTGCATGCGGCCAAAGTCATGGGCCATGCGCCCGAGACCTGCGTCGTCGTCGAGGATTCCGTCGCCGGCGTCACCGCGGCGCGGGCGGCCGGCATGCGGGCGTTGGCCTATGCAGGCGATGCGGAAGCCGAGCGCGAGGGGCTGGCCCAGGTCGGCGGCGAACTGTTCGACGACATGCGCGAGCTTCCCGGCCTGATCGGGATCGGCTGATCCATCGGCGGCTTCCGCTGCGACAGCTATTTCCTCGAAACCAATCCGCGCCTGCGGCGTTCCTGCTCGACCAGCCACGAGCTTCGGCCGCCGAGTTGCGGATCAGTCTCGCGGCCGGAGGGGCGGCGCAGGCGCCTTTTGATGGCTGCCGCGTCGCCCTTGCCCTGCCTGTTTTCCGCTCCTATCTCGGATGGCGTAAGGCCGCCGCCCGGCCGCGCAGGGAGAATCTCGTGATATTCGATGCCGCCCGTGCCGCCGCAAGCCGCATGTTCTCCGCACCGTTCCGCTCGGTCCTTCTCAAGTCGATCGGATTGACCCTGCTCATTCTCGTCGGCGCGTGGTTCGGGCTGCGCGAGATTTTCGACGCGCTTGCCATGCCGTCGATCGATGCGCTGCTGCCGGGCCTTCCGGCCTGGGCGGGGTGGCTCGGCCTGCTCGCGGCGGTCGCGGCGGGGATCGGCATCGCGGTCGCGCTGTCGCTCCTGGTCGCGCCGGTCACCGCGCTGGTGGCGGGCCTGTTCCTGGACGACATCGCCGAGGTCGTCGAACGCGACAGCTTTCCTGCGGATGCGCCCGGCGTGGCGGTTCCGCCGCTACGCTCGCTGGTACTGTCGCTGAAATTCGTCGGCATCGTCATCCTGGGAAACATCGTCGCGCTGCTGTTGCTGCTCGTCCCGGGCGTGAACATCGCCGCCTTCTTCGTCGTCAACGGCTATCTGCTCGGCCGGGAGTATTTCGAGTTCGCCGCGATGCGCTTCCGGCCCGAGACGGAGGCCAAGGCGCTGCGTCGGCGCCATGCTTGGACGATTTTCCTCGCCGGACTTGTGGTCGCCGGCTTCCTCGCCATCCCGCTGCTCAATCTCGCCACGCCGCTCTTCGCGGCGGCGATGATGGTGCACCTGCACAAGGCGATTTCGGCCCGTGAAGGCGGTCGGACCTTCGCGGTCGACAAACGAGCCTCCGTGTGAGACAGTAACTTGACACTGTAAACATTGGGATCGCCGCCATGATGACCGACTTCGTCCTCGCCTCGCTGCACCATGTGCTGATCTTCCTTCTGATGGCAGCACTTGCCGCGGAACTGGTGCTGGTGCGGCCGGGCTTGGCGGGCGCATCGCTCAGCCGCCTGGCGCGCATCGACGGCGCCTACGGCGCGCTGTCGCTTGCCGTTCTGGCCGTCGGCGTGTGCCGCGTGATCTGGGGCGTCAAGGGCTGGGAGGCCTATTCGGGCAATGTCTGGTTCTGGCACAAGATGGCGGCCTTCCTAATCGTCGGCCTGCTCTCCATCGCGCCGACGATCCGCTTCACGCGCTGGCGCAGGCAGGCGGCGGCCAGCCCCTCCTATGCCGTGGCGGACGCGGAGGTGAAGGCGGCTCGCCGCTTCATCCATGTCGAGGCCGGCATCTTCCTGCTGATCCCCATCTTCGCCGCCGCCATGGCGCGCTACGGCAACTGATCGGGGCTCGGCGCCTCGTCGAGTTCGTCGAGCGGCACAAGCGGGGCAGGGACGTCCGTGGTCTTCTCCGGCGACTTGCAGATGTCGGCGATCACGCAGCGCCAGCAGTCCGGCTTGCGCGCCTTGCAGACATAGCGCCCGTGCAGGATCAGCCAGTGATGCGCGTGGCGCATGTATTGCGCCGGGATGATGCGGACGAGCGTGTCCTCGACCTGCTCGGGCGTTTTCCCGGGCGCCAGCTTTATTCGGTTGCCGATGCGGAAGATGTGGGTGTCGACCGCCATGGTCGGCTGGCCGAAGGCCATGTTGAGCACGACGTTGGCCGTCTTGCGGCCGACGCCGGGCAGCGTAGTCAGCGCATCGCGGTCGCCGGGCACCTCGCCGCCATGGTCGCGGATCAGGGCCTGGGAGAGGGCGATCACGTTCTTCGCCTTGTTGCGCCACAGTCCGATGGTGCGGATGAAGTCGCCCACCTTCTCCTCGCCGAGCGCCACCATCTTCTGCGGCGTGTCGGCGATAGCGAACAGCGCCCGCGTCGCCTTGTTGACGCCGGCATCCGTCGCCTGCGCCGACAGCACGACGGCGACGAGAAGCGTGAAGGCGTTGACGTGTTCGAGTTCGCCCCTCGGATCCGGCCGCTGGATCGAGAAGCGCCGGAAGATCTCGGCGATCTCGTCGCGCGAATAGGCGGTGCGGGCCGCCGGCCTGCGCTTCGCCTTCGCTCTCGCGGACGTGACCTTCGCCGAGGCCGCTGCGGCAATTTTCGTCTTCAGTTTCGCCATGGTCCTCCTATAGTTGGAGCCGATGGACGAGACAAACGCCCGCGACCCCGACGAGCCCTTCTTCCGTGCGCTGCTGACGCCGCACCGCTCGCTCGGCCGCACGGGATTCATGGTGCTGATGGGCGCGCTTCTCGCCGGCTGGATGTTCACCGGCATCGTCTTCCTGTCGCAGGGCGCCTGGCCGGTCTTCGGCTTCTTCGGGCTCGACGTGCTGCTGGTCTACGTCGCCTTCCGGATGAACTACCGCGCCGCCAGGGCCCGTGAGGTCGTCTCGGTGTCGCGCACGGCCCTCGACATCCTCCAGGTCGCGCCATCGGGCAAGACGCGGGAGCACCGCTTCAACCCGTTCTGGGCGCGCTTCTCGGTCGCCCGGCACGACGAGATCGGCATCACCTCGATGACGGTCGAGGGCCAGGGGCAACGCGTGGCGATCGGGTCGTTCCTCAACCCCGACGACCGCGACAGCTTTGCGAAGGCCTTCGGCAATGCGCTGGCAACGGCGAAGGCGGGGTAGGCTATTCGGGAAATTCCTCATCCGCGTAGTCGCGTCCGGCATAGAAAACCCTGACAATGCGAACACCTGCGTCATCGATACGGTAAACGATGGTCACACGACCCTCGAACGGCAGAATGCGGAGGCCGGGTGAGATGTCGTCGCTTGCTCTGCCCCGGTTTGGAAAGAGTGACAGTTTCATGCAATGCGCCGTGATCTTCTCGATGTAACGGTCCGCCCGCACCGGTCCGTTGTCCTCGGCGATATGATCGTAGATCGACTGGAGGTCCTCGATCGCGGACTCTCGAAAGCTGACCGTAGCTGCTTTCAAGTGCCGTCTTTCAGCCGCTTCTCATGGTGAGCTTTCAATCGCGCGAAAGCCTCCCCCGCCGGAACATCCGGGCGTGGGTCGTCGAGCGATTCCTGGATCAGTCGGCGCCAGACTTCGTTTCGTGCCTTTTCCTCACGCTCAAGCGCACGCAAGCCCGCCCGCACGACCTCGCTGGCGGACTCATACTCGCCAGACGCCAGCCTGTTGTCGACAAAGGCCTGCTGCTTGCCGAGCGTGACGGTGATGGGCTTGCTGGTACGCATGGTAAGCTCCTTCTGTGACAGTGTCATACACTCTCGCGCGCGGATCGAGAAGCCTGCTTCGCAAGTTTCGGGTGGGAAACCCGCTTCAGAGAGGCGATATTCGCGTCCAAGGAGATTTCGCCATGAACGCGCAGACAGCCATTCTCACGAAAGACATCACTCCGCTCGCCACTTCCGCCGAGGGAGGAGACTACGACAAGGTTCGTCGGGTGATCGAGAAGATCAGCCTCGACTACCGCGACCAGCCCTCGCTGGACACATTGGCCGAGGAGGTCGGCGAGACCCATACCGGCCTGCAGAAGCTCTTCACCCGTTGGGCGGGTCTTAGTCCCAAGGCCTTCCTGCAGGCCGTCACGCTCGACCATGCCCGGCGCCTGCTGGCCGAAGGCATGCCGCTGCTGGAAGCTTCGATCGAGGTTGGCATGTCGGGTCCCGGCCGCCTCCACGACCTCTTCGTCACGCACGAGGCGATGTCGCCGGGCGAGCACAAGTCGCGTGGCGAGGGCCTGATGATCCGCTACGGCTGGCATATCTCGCCCTTCGGCCGCGCTCTGGTCATGGTTACAGACCGCGGGCTCGCGGGCCTGTCGTTCAACGATCCCGGCGAGGATCGTGCAGCCTTCGCCGACATGTCCGGCCGCTGGCCGAACGCGACCTATGTCGAGGACATGAGCGCGACGGCGCCCTATGCCGCGCGGATCTTCGATCCGGCGCGGTGGAACCGGGACGAGCCGCTTCGGGTCGTCATGATCGGCACCGACTTCCAGGTCCGCGTCTGGGAGGCGCTGCTGAAGATCCCGATGGGCTGCGCCCGCACCTATTCCTCGATCGCCTCCGAGATCGGCCAGCCGAGCGCCAGCCGCGCGGTGGGCGCGGCTGTGGGCGCCAACCCGATTTCCTTCGTGGTGCCGTGCCATCGTGCGCTCGGCAAGTCCGGTGCGCTGACGGGCTACCACTGGGGCTTGACGCGCAAGCGGGCGATCCTCGGCTGGGAGGCCGGCCAGACGGCCTGAACGGGACCTGGCCTGAACTCAGGCCGGGCGCACGGTTCCGTTGGCGACCGTCAGGAACTGGGCCTGCTCGGCGATGCTGGAAAACAGCGCCGCATCGGTTCCCGTCATCAACGTCTGGCCGCCGCTTTCGACCAGGATCGCGAACAGCGCGGCGCGGCGGCCCTCGTCCAGATGCGCTGCGATCTCGTCGAGCAGCAGGATCGGCGTCATGCCGGACACTTCCGCGGTCAGCCGCGCATGCGCCAGCGTCATTCCCACGAGCAGCGCCTTCTGCTCGCCCGTCGAGCAGAACTCGGCGGCCATGTCCTTCGGACGGTGGCGCACGAGGAGGTCTGAGCGGTGCGGCCCGGCGAGCGTGCGCCCCGCCGCGCGGTCGCGTCCGCGATCCTCGGCGAGCTGGCGGATCAAGCCCTCCTCGATCTCCACGGCCGGCCGGTCCGCAATCTGCCGCTCCAGGTCGCCGTCAATGGCGATGTCGGACTTCGGGAACGGCCCGCCATCCGGCAGCTTCTCGATCATCGCGCGCATCAGATGCAGCAGTTCCATCCGCGCCGCGGCAATCGCAACGCCGGTCTCCGCCATTTGCGCCTCGATCGCCTCGAACCAGCGGCCGTCGCGCGAATCCTCCGCCAGCAGGCGGTTGCGTCCGCGCATCGCCTTCTCGTAATCGAGCGCGCGCCTGCCATGCGCCGGGTCGATCGCCAGCACCAGCCTGTCGAGATAGCGCCGCCGGTCGCCGGCGGGGCCGGTGAAGAGCGCGTCCATTGCGGGCGTGAGCCACGCCACGCGCAATCGTTCCATCATCTCGTCGGCCGTGGCATTGGCGCCGTTGATGCGCACCTTTCGCCCGTTCTCGCCCTCGCCGCCGGTCGCTCCGGATGTGCCCGTGCCGATCTCGGTCTCGCCGTCCGGGTTCTCGACCGTGGCGTGGATGGCGAAGCCGCCCGTTCCCGCCTTGCCCTGCATGTCGGAATAGGCGGCGCGGCGCAGGCCGCGACCGGGCGTCAACAGCGAGATGGCCTCGAGCAGGTTCGTCTTGCCGGCGCCGTTCTCGCCGGCGAGCACGACCATGCCCGGCTCGAGCGCGATATCGGCCGAGGCGTAGTTGCGGAAATTGCTGAGCTTCAGCCGCGAGATCGCGACCGGGTCCGGCTCGGCGCCCTGGCTAGACACGCATCGGCATCAGCACGTAGAGCGCATGCTCGTCGCTGGTGTCCTGGATGAGCGTCGGCGAGCCGGCATCGGCGAGAAGGAATCGCGCGTCGCTGCCGTTGAGCTGAGCCGTGACGTCGAGCAGATAACGCGCGTTAAAGCCGATCTCCATCGGATCGGCGTCGTAGTCGGCGGCGATCTCCTCCGTCGCACTGCCGGAATCCGGATTGTTGACGGTCAGCGTCACCTGCCCGTCGGCGATCGCCATCTTCACCGCGCGGCCGCGTTCGGACGAGATCGTCGAGACGCGATCGACCGCCTGCGCGAAGCTCTGCCGGTCGATGGTGAGCTTCTTGTCGTTGCCCGACGGTATCACGCGCTGGTAGTCCGGGAAGGTGCCGTCGATCAGCTTCGACGTCAGCACCACGCTGCCGATGGTGAAGCGGATCTTGGTGTCGGAGAGCTCCACGGTGACGGCGACATCCGGATTGTCGACGAGCTTCTGCAGCTCTGCCACTGTCTTGCGCGGCACGATGATGCCCGGCATGCCCTCCGAACCCGCCGGCGCCTCGGTATCGGCGCGCGCGAGGCGGTGGCCGTCGGTCGCCACCGAGCGCAGGCTGAGCTGCCCGCCGGACTCGATCGTGTGGAGGTAGATGCCGTTGAGGTAGTAGCGCGTCTCTTCGGTCGAGATCGCGAACTGGGTCTTGTCGATCAGGTGCTTCAGCACCGAGGAATCGATACGGAAGATGTGCGAGAACGAACCCGCCGAGAGTTCGGGGAAGTCGGACTGCGGCAGGCACTGCAGGCGGAAGCTCGCCCGGCCCGAGATCACCGTCATCGAGTTGCCGTCGTCGGCGGTCTTCAGCATCACTTCCGCGCCGTCGGGCAGCTTGCGGACGATGTCGTAAAGCAGGTGCGCCGGAACGGTCGTAGCGCCAGTCCGCTCGATCTGGGCCGGCGTCGCCTCGGTCATCTCGAGGTCGAGGTCGGTCGCCTTCATCTCGAGGCTGGCGCCCGTCGCCTTCAGCAGCACGTTCGACAGGATCGGGATCGTGTTGCGCCGCTCGACGACCCGGTGGACGTGGTTCAGCGACTTCAGGAGGTTTGAACGCTCGAGTGTAACACGCATGACGACCGGGTCTCGCTCAAGTGAAACTGACATACGCGGGCGGCAACCACCCACGCAGGCACGCCCGGAATGGGCAGGATTCGAGCGCAAAATGACAGGAAATGGCCTCCAAAAGCAAGCCCGCCGCGCGGCTGAGGCACCTTATGGCAGGCTAATCGGGGGATAAAGGGCGGCGGCCTTCCGAACGCGTCCGGAAGGCCGGCCTCAAGCCTGATCGTTGATCAGGCGCCGCAAAAGTTCCAGCTCCTGCGCGAGCGTGGTGTCGGTGGTGGACAGGCCCTCGATCTTGCGCACCGCGTGCAGCACGGTCGTGTGGTCGCGTCCACCGAAACGACGGCCGATCTCGGGCAGCGAGCGCGGCGTCAGCACTTTGGACAGATACATCGCCACCTGACGCGGCTTGACGATCGTCCGCGTGCGGCGATTGGAGAGCAACTCCGTCTTCGAGACGTTGTAGTGGCGCGCCACGATGCGCTGGATGTCCTCGATCCGCACCCGCTTCGGCTCGCCGGAGCGGTAGATATGCCCGAGCAGCTCGTCGATCCGGTCGAGCGTGATCTGCGGCTCGAAGGACTGGCGGAAGATCAGCTGGTTGAAAGCGCCTTCGAGCTCGCGGCCGCTGCCGGTGACCGTGCGGGCGACGTGGTCGATGATCTCGTCGGGAATGGACAGGGACTGGTCCTCGGCGCGCGCGACCGTCAGCTTCTGGCGCAGCATCTCCAGGCGCATCTGGTAGTCGGGTGCCGACATTTCGAGTGACACGCCGCCATTGAGACGCGAGCGGACGCGCGGCTCGAGCGATTCCAGCTCCGCCGGAGGCCTGTCCGCGGCCACCACCACCTGCTTGGCGCTGTCGAGCAGCATGTTGATCAGGTGGCAGAATTCGTTCTGGATCGACTTGCCCTGCAGGAACTGCATGTCGTCGATGATGAGCAGGTCGATGTCACGCAGCTGCTCCTTCAGCGTCAGCGCGTTGTTGTCGCGGATCGCGGTCGCGAAGCGCCACATGAAATATTCGGCCGTCAGATAGACCACGCGCGATTTCGGATCCTGGCGCAGCGCCTCCGCGGCGATCGCCTGGAGAAGGTGCGTCTTGCCGAGCCCGACCGACGCGTGGATGAAGAGCGGATTGAACCGCACCGATCCCGGACCGGCCTCCGCGACCGTCTTCGCCGCCGCATAGGCGACACGGTTGGAAGGACCGTCGATGAACGACTGGAACGTATAGCGGGGGTCGAGCGGCGATCCGAGCGAGCCCGGCTTCGATTCATGCTCGACGAAGCCTGCGCGCGGCGCCGCCGGACGCTCGGTCTTGGTCGGAGAGACCATGCCCGACCCCAGCGCCGTCTCGGACTGGCGCGCCGCCTTGCGCGCGACCGGCTGCTCCGCCGCCTCCGGCTGGCCGCCGTGGCGCACCGGGCTGCGCACGATCACCTCGACCTTGAGCAGCGACGGATCGATCTCGCGCCAGATGTCGCTGATCATGTCGAGATAGTGGCCGTTGATCCAGGAGCGCAGGAAGGCCGTCGGGACGGAAAGACGCACCAGGCTCTTCGACGCCTCGGTCACCTTCATGCGGCCGAACCAGCTCGAATAGACGTCATGGCCGAGCCGCGCCTTGAGCTGCGCCTTGACGCGCTCGAAATCCGCCGTCGTGCCGTCGGTGCCGCGTCCCGGCAGTGGCGCCGAGGCAAGCATTCCCCTCGTGCTCTCCGAGAAGATTGGCAGTCCCGCCTCGATTTCCGGACCGATCCCGCTGTCCATGCTGGTTTTCCTTGCCTTGTCGACCATGTTGTCCGCCTTTTTCGATGCGCCCGTCAGCACGCATCGAGCTTCGCATGTTCTTCCGTCGCGCTGGTCTTACGCCAGCTCTCCAACCGCACCCGGCACCGTCCTCGACCGGCGTCGGACCCGTTTTGGGACATAGGCGAGCCGGTCCCGGCTTTTGGCCAGACTTGGCACGCATACCCCATATCGCAAACGACGACGCACATCCGCCGTCTTGAGAGAACAAACCTCTCCTGCCGCGGGCTTGCTCCCGCGGTCGATTATTACTGCTGCTGTGTTGGTAAACGGGTTTTTGCCCGCCCTCTCGATGCCTGAACACTACAGAACCGACGGGCGGCTGGGCAAGTCCGTCAGTCACGGTTTCTTAACCTGTTGCAGCCTCGAGATGGGTCAAATCCGGCTCGCGGCGATCACCGATTGTGGCAAAACTGTTATGAATCAATCTGTTTGGATGAGGCCGGTTTTTTGCGGCGCCGGCCAAAAAGATTCTCAAAAAATTCGCTTGACACCCTTCTACCCGGTTCAACCCACAGGTTGCGTGGACAGTGTGTGGAAAACCTTCTGTAAGTAATTGATATTACTTGCGAAAATGTGTCAGGCCTCAACCCGTGACGATGACGCGGAAGAGGCGAAATTCGCGGGTTTCAGCAACCCTGCCGGCAAACGAAATCCGGTTCTCCAAGCAGAGCAAGAGCTTAGCCGTGGCTCGCCTATCCGGCAAATAAAAAAGCCGGCGCGAGGCGCCGGCTTCGGAATGTCGATGGGGGTCGTTTCAGACGGTCAGCGCCTTCACCCGCTGGGCCAGGCGCGAGACCTTCCGCGAGGCGGTATTGGCGTGAACCACGCCCTTGGAGGCGGCACGCATCAATTCCGGCTGGGCCGCGGCGAAAGCGGCCTGCGCGGCGGTCTTGTCGCCGGCAGCGAGCGCTTCCTCGACCTTGCGCACGAAGCTGCGGACGCGCGAACGGCGGTTCTTGTTGACCGCGGTGCGGCGGGCGATCTTGCGCGTGGCCTTCTTGGCCGAAGACGTATTGGCCATACTCGTCTCTCTTTCCGGTTCTGCGTTGCCGGGACCAGCGTCACGGCCGCGCCAAAAACATCGGGCGGCCGATGGGCCGCCTCAGGTGGGCGGGCTTATAGTCGAGCTTTCCGGACCCGTCAACGACCACACGGCGTCAAACCGCCGCGTGGCGCGAAAAAACCGGGGCGCTAACGGTTGCGGAAGTTCGGCGACCGCTTTTCGACGAAAGCGGCCATGCCTTCCTTCTGGTCCTCGAGCGCGAACATCGAATGGAACACGCGCCGCTCGAAGCGCAGACCTTCGCTCAGCGTGGTCTCGTAGACCCGGTTGACCGCCTCCTTGGTCATCATCACCGCCGGCAGCGAGAAGGAGGCGATCTTGGCCGCTGCCTTGAGCGCTTCCTCGACAAGGTCGGCGGCCGGCACGACACGCGACACCAGGCCCGAACGCTCGGCCTCGGCCGCGTCCATCATCCGGCCGGTCAGGCACATGTCCATCGCCTTGGACTTGCCGACGAAGCGCGTGAGGCGCTGCGATCCGCCCATGCCGGGCATGACGCCGAGCGTGATCTCCGGCTGGCCGAACCTGGCGGTATCCGACGCGATGATGAAGTCGCACATCATGGCGAGTTCGCAGCCGCCGCCGAGCGCATAGCCGGAGACGGCGGCGATGATCGGCTTGCGCACCCGCCCCATCGCGTCCCATCCGGCGAAGAAGTCCTCCAGATACATGTCGACATAGGTCTTCGGCTGCATCTCGCGAATGTCGGCGCCCGCGGCAAAGGCCTTCTCGGAACCGGTCAGGACGATCGCGCCCACGGCCGCGTCCGCCTCGAAGGCCTGCAGCGCGCCGACCACCTCGTGCAGCACCGTCGAGTTGAGCGCATTGAGCGCCTTCGGACGGTTCAGTGTCACCAGGCCGACGCGGCCTCTGGTTTCGACGAGAATGGTTTCGTAGGCCATAGGATCCTCCAGATGAATGTGGCTGCGACCTGCCTAGCGCTGGCAGGACGCGCAGAAGAAAGTCGACCGGCCGGACTGGACGATACGTTCGACCGTTCCGCCGCACCCTGGTCTGAGGCAGGGCTCTCCCTCGCGGTCATACACCGAGAAGGAATGCTGGAAATAGCCGAGCGAGCCATCGGCATGCATATAGTCCCTCAGGCTCGATCCGCCGGCTGCGATGGCGTCCGCTATCACTTCGCGGATCGCGGTCGCGAGCCGTTCGGCGCGGACACCGGGACGGCCGGGCGGTCCGGCGATGGAACCGGCAGCGCGTCGCGGTGACAGGCCGGCCCGCCAGAGAGCTTCGCATACGTAGATGTTGCCGAGGCCCGCGATCAGCCGCTGATCGAGTAGGGCGGCCTTCAACGGCGTCTTCTTTCCTCGCAAGAGAGAAGAGAGCAGTTCGCCGTCGAGGCTGTTGCCGGTCGGGTCGACGCCGAGGCCTACAAGCGACGGATGTTCGTTGAGCCGGCTTTCGTCGGAGAGCAGCATGAAGCCGAAGCGGCGCGGGTCGTTGAAGACGATGCAGCCCCGTTCCCCGGAATGGGTGAGGAGATGCAGCACCACGTGATCGTGCGCCGCTGCCTTGGAGCGCTCATAGTGGAATTCGCCGGGGACGACGGCTGCGCCGCCCATCTCCACCCGCCATGACCCGGACATTCCGAGATGCGAGATGACGACCGCTCCGTCGTCCAGATGGATCGTCAGGTATTTGGCGCGACGCCCGATCGCCGTGACCCGCCTGCCCGAAAGGCGCTCGGGAAAATGCTCGGGGAACGGATACCGGAGATCCGGGCGCCTTTGTTCGACGCGCTCGATCAGCGCGCCCTCGAGATGCGGCTGCAGGCCGCGACGGACCGTCTCGACTTCGGGCAGTTCAGGCATCGGCGCGCAGCAAGCCGTAGAAGGACGTGCCGTGGTGGCCGGGGGCAATTCCCAGATGCTCCGCCACCGTCTCGCCGATGTCCGCAAAGGTAGGCCGCAACCCGACATCGGCGGGCTTCAGGCCCGGGCCGGTGCCGACGATCGGCACGCGCTCGCGCGTATGGTCGGTGCCGCGCCAGGACGGATCGTTGCCGTGGTCGGCGGTGAGGATCAGAATGTCGCCCGGCTGCAGCTTGCCGAGAGCCTCGGGGAGGCGCCGGTCGAACGCTTCCAGCGCCGCCGCGTAGCCGGGTATGTCGCGGCGATGGCCGAACTCCGTGTCGAAATCGACGAAATTCGCGAAGACGAAGTCGCCGTCCTGCGCATCGTCCATGGCGCCGAGCGCGGTGTCGAACATGGCCATGTTGCCGGGGGCCTTGCGGACTTCGGAAATGCCGCGATGGGCGAAGATATCGCCGATCTTGCCCACCCCGATCACGCGCTTGCCGCTGGCCACGACGCGGTCGGCCAGCGTCGGCTCCGGCGGCGGCACGGCAAGGTCCTTGCGGTTGTGCGTGCGTTTGAACGTTTCGGCGGTTTCGCCGACGAACGGCCGCGCGATGACCCGGCCGATATTGAGCGGATCGACGAGCTTCCGCACGATCTTGCACAGGTCGTAGAGGCGCTGCAGGCCGAAATGCTCCTCGTGCGCGGCGATCTGGAGCACCGAGTCGACGGATGTGTAGCAGATCGGCTTGCCGGTCCGGATGTGCTCCTCGCCCAAGCGCTCGATGATCCCGGTACCGGATGCGTGGCAATTGCCGAGGATGCCGGGAAGCCCGCCTTCGCGGATGATCGCTTCGGTCAGATCGGCGGGAAAGGTTGGAACCGTGTCAGGAAAGTAGCCCCATTTGAACGGCACCGGAACGCCGGCGATCTCCCAATGGCCGGACGGCGTGTCCTTCCCGTCGGACACCTCCTGCGCGGCGCCGTGAAATCCGGCCGGCATGACGATAGGGTCCATCCCGGCAGGGTGATGTCCGGTGGATGCGCGCAATGCCTCGCCGAGACCGAGCCGCATCATCTGCGGCAGGCGCAGCGGTCCTTGCCGCAGCCCCGCCTGATCGCCCTTGCCCACCGCGCAAGCCGCGGCGATATGGCCGAACGTGTTCGAACCCTCGTCGCCGAACTTCGCCGCGTCGGCCGAGCCGCCGATGCCGAAGGAGTCGAGTACGAAGATGAAGGCGCGGGGCATCGGTGTCCGTCAGGGCGCATGAGGTCTGGCAAGACATAGGGGCGAACGGAAGCGATGGCAATCCGGAGGGCTATCCGGTCGGGCAGAGCTTGCCGGGCGCTAACGCCGAGGCGGCAGAGGAGGAACACCGTCTGCGGTTACAGGCGTCGGCAAAATCGCTCTGCCGGCACGGAAACGACCGTCTGCCGGTCTCAGCAGGTCGGGCAGTCGATCGAGTTGCTCATGCGTGGGCGCAGATAATAGGTCTCTTTCATGTTGATGTTGTCGAAGGCGGCAAGCAGCCCTGTCGTCGACTTCTGGCTGGCCGTCCAGGTGATGATGGGTCGGTAGTCGAGCCAGGTCTCGACACGGATCAGGAATGACCCCCTGACCTTCAGCGCTGCCGGCACGGTCGTGGTCGTGTCCTTCGCGGCATCCTGCGAGAATGCGCCGTTGACCATCTTGCGCGACCAGGCGACGAGGACCTTGGGAGTCTCCTCGTCGGTGACCGTAATGGCGGTGATGACGACCTTGAGCTGCGACCGGTTGTAGGGGTTCAGCGTGGCTTCGCCGATCGACATGATCGCCTCGACCTCGCTCTTGCTGATGGTCTGCTGCTGGGTCACGAGGTCGGCGATCATCGAAGCCGACCGGCCAACCTTCTTGTTGGCGTCGATCGCCGGAGCGATCTCCATCGTCACGAAATACATGGTCAGCAGCAGCGGCGCGATGAAGGCGAACTCGATCGCCGCCACACCCTTGCGGTCGGCACCGGCGCGTCGCAGCAATCCAGTCGCTCTGCTGATCCAGTCGAAACTCGACATGGTTCTGGTTTCCTTGGTCAAACGGGGTCGCTTAATCGTCGAAAGGTTCGTTCTGCCAGGTCATCGAGGCGAAGTGCAGCGTCTTGCTGCCCTTCAGATTTGACATCGCCTTGCGCATGAAGTCGGTCATCACCGGCCATTCGTAGAAGACGCGCAGCATGTTCTTCGTCATCGACTTGCCGGGGTCGAACTGGAAATTCGAGGAAGCCAGCTCCTTGGTGCTGCCGGAACCGACATAGATGATCTTCATGGCCGCGGCGTCCTTGAAGGTCGAATACTGCCGCAGGTCGATCTTCAGGCCCGGGCAGCCGGAAGCGACGAGGATATCGATCTGATCGCAGATCAGCTGCTTGACCGTGGCCTCCGTCAATCCGGCGGCCTTGACCTGGCCCGTGCGAAGCTGGCGGGCGACGTTGTCCGTCGCGTTGGCGAGCAGCTGCGATCCGGCGAAGGAAATGCAGCTCTCGAGGATGGCAAACACCAGAAGCGAGAAGGGAATTGCCAACAGGCTGAACTCGATCGCGACATTGCCGTTGCGATCGCGCAGGAAACGCCGCGACCGGCGGTCGGCCTGGCGCGTTTCAGTGGTCGGGACGACCGAATTGCCCGCAGTATTCATCTGCCCCTGTCTCGCCTTGGAGTTCACGGGCAGCAGGTTAGCCGAGAATGGTTGCGATCCGGTTGTCGCGCAAAGTAAAGATTTTCGCGCAATTTTAGCCAATCGTAACCCGTGTCGGGTCCCCGGCCGGGCTTACTGGCTGGCGTTCATCTCGGATTCCGACTGGCGTTCGGCATCGGTCTTGTAGGCGCTCTCGCACAGAGGCGTGCAGGAAAGCGTCTGCACCTCGGACCGGCGGTAGATCCGCACCGAGCGGGCATCCTGTCGGGTCACGTAGACCTGTTCGTCGACGATCGGAGCGCCCTGCGCGTCCATGACGACGAGATTGGTCACGCCGAAACCCTTGCCGGTCAGGACGATGGTGTTCGCGTCCTGCACGGCCGCATCCGCGATAGCCGGATTGCCCACGACGATGGTGTCCGCCGGCCGGGCAAGCTTCACGATCTT
The DNA here is from genome assembly GCA_043822005.1 of Pseudomonadota bacterium. Lineage (GTDB taxonomy): Bacteria > Pseudomonadota > Alphaproteobacteria > Rhizobiales > Rhizobiaceae > Mesorhizobium_A. The sequence goes on from JBDRCE010000028.1 coordinate 121,709, forward strand.
CGCCTGGTTCATCACGACCTGGATGCCGGTATCCGCCGGAACGGCGGTCGTCGCAAGCGCTACGGCGGCGGCCGACAGGGCAGCGGCTATCAGCAGACGGGCAGCGGAATGAGCCACGAAGGCCTCCTTGAATGGAAAGTTCCAACCGAAGATGAATGAGATTGGTGAATCTTCGGTTAAGTCCGCTGCTGCCAGGACAGCGCCGGCAGGCGGAAGGCGTCGCACAAGGAATCGCGCGCGCGAGAAGATCTCGGGATACGGACGATTACAATTCGGCGCGCCAGGTTATCTTCGGATTAACCAACGTCGTCTCTCGGGGAGCGTAACGTTTTGGTAATCCTGTTCGTTAAGCCGATTTCAAGAGCTTCCCGATAGTGTTGCAAACATCCGATCGACACAGAAGAACCGCCGACGGAATTGCTGTGTAACACGTGGAGTTAGGAGCTCTCAAATGACCAAGCTTTTCGCACGCTTTGTGAAGAACGAATCCGGCGCGACCGCCATCGAATACGGCCTGATCGCCGCTCTGATCGCGCTTGCCATCATGATGGGCGCCGGCCAGCTCGGCAACTCGCTCGACGCCAAGTTCAAGGAACTGGCCACGACGCTCGACGGCGCCGGCTGATCCGCCTGACCGGCCTATCGCCGGAACTTATCGGGGCCGCGTCGAAAGGCGCGGCCCCTTTGCTTTCGACCGCTCCCGCGGCTTCATCAAGGATTAAGTCCGCGCGTCTAACATTCCGGCTTCTGCGAGGTTTCCGATGCTTGTAGCCGCCATCTTCATCGTGTTTCCATTCTGCATGGCCTATGCGGCCATCTCCGACATGCTGTCGATGACCATCGCAAACCGGGTCTCGCTGCTGCTCGTGGCCACCTTCCTGATCCTCGCGCCGCTTACCGGCATGACCTGGAACGACTATGGCTGGCACCTCGCCGCCGGGGTCGTCGTGCTGTCCGTCACGTTCACGCTGTTTGCGATCGGCGGCATGGGCGGCGGCGATGCCAAGCTCCTCGCCGCCACCGCTCTCTGGATGGGATTTGGCCAGGAACTGATGCAGTATCTCGTCTACTCGGCCGCATTAGGCGGGCTGCTGACGATGCTGATCCTGGTGTACCGGCGCTCGCCGCTTTCGGTCTATACCGGCCACAACATCTTCCTGCGCAATCTCGCCGACAGGGATGTCGGAATACCCTACGGTATCGCGCTCGGCCTGGGCGGGATCGCCACCTATCCGAACACCGATCTCGTCCAGTGGGCGCTCGACCGCGCCGCCGGAATCTGACGGCCCGGACAGTTTATTTAAACTAAGAATTAATCACGATCGTAAGCATAACATTAACCTTGTTTTGACGATTGCCACCCCATTGTCGGTCCCGGTGAATTGGCTTGCCGTGCGTGAGGACCGACCATGGTTGCATCCCGAATACTCATCGCTGGCGTCGCCGTCGTGGCGGCGGGCGGCGCGGGATACATTGCGAAGAACATGTCGGCGCCGCCGGCACCCCAGGTTATCGTCAACTCGGCGCCCAATACGCCGGCCATCCAGACGACCGATGTTCTGGTTCTGGGAAGCGACCTTCCCATGGGCGCTGCGATCGACAGCCAGCTCGAATGGCAGGCCTGGCCGAGCGACGCGGTCAGCGAGCATTTCGTCACCCGCGACAAGGAACCCGATGCGCTGGAACAGCTGAAGGGCAGTGTCGCCCGGCTGGCGATGTACGAGGGAGAGCCTCTGCGCAAGGCGAAGCTGATCGGGCAGGGCCAGAGCTTCATGTCGGCGATCCTGCCGGCCGGCAAGAGGGCTGTCGCGACACGCATATCGGCCGACACGTCGGCGGGCGGCTTCATCCTGCCTAACGACTATGTCGACGTGATCATGACCCGCCGCTCCGACGCCCAGGGGCAGAGCACCGCACAGGGCTATGTGACGGAAACGATCCTCAGAAACATCCGCGTTCTCGCGATCGATCAGGCGATCCAGGAGGACGAGGAGGGCCGCAAGGTAAAGGTCGGCGACACCGCCACGCTGGAACTGACGGCACAGCAGGCGGAGATCATCACCGTGGCGCTGCAGATGGCCGATCGGCTCACCCTCGCGCTCCGTTCGGTCGCCGATGCTCAGGAAACCAATCTCGAGGAAGCCGACTACCTCGTCACGGGCAATGGACGCCGCGGAACGGTGCGGCTGATCAAGAACGGCGTCGTGTCGGAAGAGGGGGCTCGCAAGTGAAGATGAACTCGACTGTCTCGACCGCCATGACCATGAACAGGACAATCTCTCGCCTCCACGCCTCGGGCGTCGCGCTGGCGCTGATCGCGGCGGGAACATTCTCGTTGGCGCTGCTGGCACCGTCGACCGTGCCGACAGCGCAAGCCAAGGACGGGGCGATCAACATACGTTCGACGGCGAACGGCGGCCAGAGCATCAAGCTCGGCCTGAACAAATCAGTGGTGATCGATCTTCCGAGCGATGCCTACGACATCCTCGTGGCCAATCCATCCGTTGCCGACGCAGTCACCCGCACCGCGCGCCGCATCTATCTGTTCGGCAAGTCGGTCGGCCAGACCAATATCTTCGTCTTCGGTCCCAATGGCGAACAGATCGTCAGCCTCGACCTGGCCGTCGAACGCGACGTGGCCGGCCTTGAGGACTATCTGAGGCGTTTCATCCCCAATTCGGACATCACGGTCGAGCTTCTCAACGACAACGTGGTGCTGACCGGGACGGTCGAGACGCCGCTGGACGCCTCGCGCGCCGCGCGCCTTGCCCAGATATTCGTGACGGGTGGTGAAGCGACCACGGGCCAGTATTCGCAGACGGCGGCGGGCGGCGACGCCGCGGGCGGCGTCGACATCAACAATCCCGACCAGGAGCGCCGCGTCAGCCAGATCGTCAACCTGCTCAAGATCATCGGCGAAGACCAGGTGACGCTCAAGGTCACGGTCGCCGAGGTCAGCCGGACCGTCATGAAGCAGCTCGGCGTCAACATGATCGCGAATGGCAACTCGAACGGCATTTCGTGGGGCGCGATCACGGACAACATAAGCGGCCTGGGCATTCCGATCTCGAACACCGGCTTCAACATCGGCGGCTCGCTGATCGACGCCTACATCAACGCCATGGAGCAATCCGGCGTGATGAAGACGCTGGCCGAGCCGACCTTGACCGCCGTCTCCGGCGAGCAGGCGACCTTCCGCGTCGGCGGCGAGTTCAACCTCGTCACCGGGCAGTCGGTCGACGACGAAACCGGCGTCATCACCTACGATATCGAAAAACTCGAATACGGCATCGGTCTCGAGTTCAAGCCGGTCGTCCTCTCTCCGGGCCGCATCAGCCTCAAGGTCCGCACGTCGGTTTCAGAGCCGACGACGGAAGGATCAGTCTCGCTTTCCGCGGGTGTAAGAACACCGGGCACAAACCTGCTTTCCATCCGCAAGCGCCTGGCCGATACCACGGTCGAACTGCCTTCGGGCGGGTCGATGATGATCGCCGGCCTTGTCCGCGACGATGTCCGACAGGCCGCCAGCGGCTTGCCGGGCCTGTCCAAGATCCCCGTTCTCGGAACCCTGTTCCGCAGCCGCGACTTCGTCCGGAACGAGACTGAACTCGTCATCATCGTGACGCCGTACCTCGCGCGCCCCGTCTCGCGCACCGCGCTGGCGAAGCCGGACGACAACTTCAATCCGCCCAGCGACGGCGCCGGCTACTTCCTTGGCCGCGTGAACCGCGTCTACGGCACCATGAAGACCGACAAGCCCAACGGCCGCTATCACGGCGTCGTCGGCTACATCTACAAGTGAGCTGGGAACCGGCACCATGACCATCATTGTTTCCACGTCCGTTTCGAGATCTCCCGTGCGCCGCCCTATCCTCCCGGTCCTCCTCGTTCTCACGGCATCCCTCGCGTCGGGATGTGCTCTGGTGAAACGCGACCACATCGAGGTCGGATCGATCCCTGACGACTACCGCACCAATCATCCGATCATGGTCGGCGAAGCGCCGGAATCGATCGACATCGCGGTGGCGTCCAGTGATTTCAGCATGACCCGCGGGCAAAGGGACGCGGTTGACGGCTTCATGTATCGCTACGACCGTTCGGCAGCCCCGCCGGTCATGGTCATGGCACCGTCGGGATCCGCGAACGCCGCCGCGGCGACCAATGTCGCCTCCGACATCGCCCGCTTTCTGCACAAGAGCGGCATCCGCAGCGTCGAGGTCGTCCACTACGCGGCTAATGCACCCGATGTGTCCGCTCCGATCCGCGTTACCTACAACGCGGTGAAGGCGACGACCGACAAATGCGGACGCTGGCCCGACGACATGCTCAAGACGTCCGAGAACAAGCACTGGGCGAATTTCGGTTGCTCCTATCAGAACAACCTCGCTGCGCAGGTCGCCAATCCGAATGATCTGGTGGGGCCGCGCCGGCCGACCGAGATCGACGCCGAGAACCGCTCGGTGGCGATCGAGGAATACCAGACCAAGGATATCCTCTTCAGGCCGGTCACCAACTACTAGGCAGTGGACGAGATACGACCATGACAAACCTTGCCTACGAGACCCAGGCACTTCCGGATCGAAGCGAGACCGATCCGGGGTTGGTGGATTCGCTTCGTCCGCTTCCCCGCATCTCGATCCAGGCCTTCTGCGAAACCGAAGGCGTGGCGCGGCCGATCGAGCGGGCCGGCGAGGATCGCCGCATGGCAAAGACGCATCTCAAGGTGCACATGGGCGGCATCGAGACGGCGGTCGAGTTCTACAAGACCGCGCCGACGCCCAACCTGATACTGCTCGAATCCCGCTGCGAGCCGCGCGAGATGCTCGACAGCCTGCGCAGCCTCGCGGAAGTGTGCGATCCGACCACGAAGGTCGTCATCATCGGCCACTACAACGACATCTGGCTCTATCGCGAACTGATCCGGTCCGGCATCTCCGAATATGTCGTCGCGCCGATCTCGATGGCCGACATCCTGACGGTCATCTCCGGCATCTTCGTCAACCCGGAGTCCGAGCCTCTCGGCCGCACGATCGCCTTCGTCGGCGCCAAAGGCGGCGTCGGCTCCTCGACGATCGCGCACAATGTCGCCTGGAGCATGTCGACGCTGTTCAAGTCCGAAGTCGTCGTCGCCGACATGGACCTGGCGTTCGGCACGGCGAACATCAACTTCGACCAGGATCCGGCCCAGGGCATCGCCGAGGCGGTATTCTCGCCGGAACGGATCGACGAGACCTATCTCGACCGCCTTCTCGCGCAGTGCGCGGAGAACCTGTCACTGCTGGCCGCGCCGTCGACCCTCGACAGGATCTACGATTTCGACCCCGATGCTTTCGCGCAGATCATCGACGTCGCCCAGCGCAGCGCGCCGATCGTGGTGCTGGACGTTCCGCACCTCTGGTCGGGATGGGCGAAGACCACGCTGATGCAGGCAGACGAGATCGTCATCACGGCGACCCCGGAACTGGCCAACCTGCGCAATGCCAAGAACCTGGTCGACATGCTGAAGAAGCTGCGCCCCAACGACGCATTGCCGAAACTCGTCATCAACCAGGCGGGCGTGCCGAAACGTCCGGAGATCACGCCCGCGGACTTCTCGGAGCCGCTCGGCATCACGCCGATGGCGGTCATTCCATTCGACCCTCTCCTGTTTGGCAATGCCTCGAACAACGGCCGCATGCTGGGCGAGATGGATGCCAAGAATCCGATCGTGGGCATGATCAACGAGGTGGCGCACGTCGTGACGGGGCGCGCCGAGATCAAGTCGAAGAAGAAGCCCGGGATCGAGCAGCTGATCGGTCGCCTGAAGCTGGGCATGAAGAAGTAAGTCCTCGAGCAGAACGGATTTCGTCACATGTTTGGGAAAAGGGGCAGTGACGGCGGCTTTGGCGGCGTGGACACACGTTCGCCTGCGCCTGCGCCCGTGATCTTCAAGAGCGAGGCTGCCCCGGCACCCCGGGCCGCGCCAACCCCGCCCGCGCCGGTGGCGGCGGCAGTCGCGACCGCCGCGCCGAAACGGTTCGAATCCGCTCCGCCGCCACAGCTTCCGGTGCGCAGCGCGACCACGCGCGAACGCAGCGAGGCCTATTACGACACGAAGAGTCAGGTCTTCTCGGCGTTGATCGATACGATCGACCTGTCGCAGCTTGCCAAGCTCGCGCCGGACGCCGCGCGCGAAGAGATCCGCGACATTGTCAACGACATCATCGCGATCAAGAATTTCGCGATGTCGATCGCCGAGCAGGAGGATCTGCTCGAGGACATCTGCAACGACGTCCTGGGATATGGCCCGCTCGAGCCGCTGCTCGCGCGCGACGACATCGCCGACATCATGGTCAACGGCGCCAAGCAGGTCTACATCGAAGTGAACGGCAAGGTCGAGCAGACCACGATCCGTTTCCGCGACAACCAGCAGCTCCTGAACGTCTGCCAGCGTATCGTCAGCCAGGTCGGCCGCCGCGTCGACGAATCGTCGCCGATCTGCGACGCACGCCTGCCCGACGGCTCCCGCGTCAACGTGATCGCGCCGCCGCTCTCGATCGACGGGGCCACGCTCACCATCCGCAAGTTCAAGAAGGACAAGCTGACGCTCGATCAGCTCGTCAAGTTCGGCGCGATCTCGCCGGAAGGCGCCGAGGTCCTCAAGATCATCGGACGCGTGCGTTGCAACATCATCATCTCGGGCGGCACCGGTTCGGGCAAGACAACGCTGTTGAACTGCCTCACTCACTATGTCGACCGGGAAGAGCGCATCATCACCTGCGAGGACTCGGCGGAACTCCAGCTGCAGCAGCCGCACGTGGTGCGCCTGGAGACGCGACCGCCGAACCTCGAAGGCGAAGGCGAGGTCACCATGCGCGACCTCGTCAAGAACTGCCTGCGCATGCGTCCCGAACGCATCATCGTCGGCGAAGTGCGCGGCCCGGAAGTGTTCGATCTCCTCCAGGCGATGAACACCGGCCATGACGGGTCGATGGGCACGATCCACTCCAACTCGCCGCGCGAGTGCCTGAACCGTATCGAATCCATGATCGCCATGGGCGGCTTCCTGCTGCCGCAGAAGACGGTGCGCGAGATCATCGTCGGCTCGGTCGACGTCATCATCCAGGCCGCCCGCCTTCGCGACGGCTCTCGCCGCATCACCCACATCACCGAGGTGATCGGCATGGAAGGCGACGTGATCATCACCCAGGACATCGTCCTCTACAAGCTGAAGGGCGAGGACCAGAGTGGGCGGCTGATCGGCGAGCACGTCTCGACGGGCGTCGGCCGTCCCAAGTTCTGGGAACGCGCGCGTTACTTCAACGAGGAGCATCGTCTCGCCAACGCGTTGGAAGCCATGGAAAAGCAGACTGACTGACCGCAGTCCCTGCGCGGGAAAGGCATTAAATGTTCGGCATAGACACCACAATCCTCGCCTTCATCGCGCTTGCCGGCGTGAGCGCGGGCGCGGTCGCCTATGCTCTGATGTTCACCCGCATTCAGAACGAAGCGAACACCGGCAAACGGCTCGACACGATCAAGAGGGCTGAGACGGATCGCGGCGCCAAAGCGGCGGCGCGCGACCGTACCGCCGAGGTCGCCAAGCGGCGCAAGACGATCCAGGACTCGCTGAAGGATATCGAGAACAAGCAGAAGTCTCGCGACCAGATCGTCAAGAAGCCGCCGATCAAGGTCCAGATCCGTCAGGCGGGGATGACCGTTTCGATGGAGCGTTTCTACCTGTATTCCGCCGTGACGGGCTTGGTCCTCGCGGCATTGGCTTTTGTCGGCGGCGCCCCGCTTTGGGCCGTTCCGGGCGCATTGCTCGCCGGCGCCCTCGGTCTCCCCCGCTGGTTCGTCTCTTTCCGGCGCGCGCGCCGCGTCAAGGCCTTCCTCAACGAGTTCCCGAACGCGCTCGATGTCATCGTCCGCGCGGTGAAATCGGGACTTCCCCTCAATGACGGCATCAGGCTCATCGCCAATGAGGCGCAGGAACCGGTGAAGACAGAGTTCCGGCGTATCGTCGAAGCACAGCAGATCGGTCTCTCGATCCCCGAAGCAGCGATGCGAATGACCGAGACGATGCCCTGCACGGAGGCCGGTTTCTTCGGCATCGTCATCCAGATCCAGCAGCAGGCGGGCGGCAATCTGTCCGAAGCGCTCGGCAATCTGTCGCGGGTGCTGCGCGACCGCAAGAAGATGAAGGCCAAGGTGCAGGCCCTGTCGATGGAGGCCAAGGCGTCGGCCGTCATCATCGGCGCGCTTCCCTTCATCGTGGCGTTCCTCGTCTACCTCTCCTCGCCCAACTACATCATGCCTCTCTTCACGACTCCGCAGGGACATATGATCCTCGGCTTTTCCGCCGTCTGGATGTCCATCGGCATTTTCGTGATGCGGAAAATGATGAACTTCGAGGTCTAGATCGGCATGTTCACCCAGCTTTCCAAATCGATCTCGGACCCTGCCTTCCTCATCGCCGTGTTCGTCGGCATCGCGGTCTTCGCGACCCTCTTCACACTGATACCGTCGTTTGCGGGCAATGCGTTGAAGACGCGCATGAAGAGTGTCGCGATCGAGCGCGATGAACTGCGCGCCAAGCAGCGCGCACGACTCGCGGCCGAGACCGACAAGCGTCGCCGCGGCCTGCGCGAGGAGCAGTCCACCGGCATGAAGCATATCGTCGAGAGGCTCGACCTGCGCCGCGCGCTTGCCGACGAATCGACCATGACGAAGCTCAGGCTCGCCGGGTTCCGCGGCCAGAACCCG
>JBDRCE010000029.1:0-109353 GCA_043822005.1 Pseudomonadota bacterium
CCCCTCTCCCCGCATGCGGGGAGAGGGTAAGGGTGAGGGGCAATCTTCAAGGCGCGAGACCCGCAGGTAATGGACCTCCTCCGCGACAACGACCTCATCTACGGCCGTCTCCTGACGGTCGACGAGCCGCATCTGGTCGAGCGCTACAACAAGGCGCTGAAGGCGTTCGGGCTGAAGCCCACGAAGCTTAAGAGTTTCGAGATCGACCGCACCGGCTTCTCCCCCGAAATCGCCGCGGAACTCGACGACCCGCAATATCTCGACCCGAACGAGGTCAACCGCCGCTTCATCATCCTGACCCCGGCGCAGGCGGAACTTCCGGTCGTTCACACAGCCTTTTCAAACACTTCACAGCTGATGTTCGAGTTCTTTTCGAACAACCGCCGGGTCATCGACGCGCTGACGATCAAGGACGTGATCTACGGCGAGATCGAGGATTCGGTGTCGAAGGTCGAGGACATCGAGGATCTCCTGTCGATCAACCAGGTCGAGTTCCGCGTGCTCTCGGCCGAAGACGTGCTCGGCAAGGCGGGCGAGTTGAGCGCCTTGGTCGACCGGCTGAAGCAGGAGCCCGACGCCTGGCGCGACACGGCGATGCTCGAGCGGATGGTCGAGCTTGCGAAAGTGACCGGCGACATCCGCGAGAACAAGCTGGTGCCCGACCGCGTGATCTTCCGCCACGAAGCGTTCTGGACGACGCATTTCGGCGGCATGTACATCTTCATCGACAAGGACATGACGACCGTCATCTCCGATCCCGCGACACCGGGCTTCCGCCGCTCGCGGCCATGGCAGGTGAGCTATCTCGGCATCCGCGACGCCGAGCGCGTGTTCCGCTTCCTGGCGTCGACCGGGCGGCTCGACCTGCCCCGCGCGTCCTGGATCGAGACGTCGAACTATCTCGAACACCGCGCCGAGATGGCGATCCGGTCGCTGATCCACCGCCAACAGCCGAATCTCGACTTCGACAAGGTCGACAAGGTCTGGCTGCAGACCTGGATCCATTCAAACGCCGACCTGATCAACAAGGACGGGGTCTTCCCCTTCCTCAACGCGGCAAAGCGCGAGCTCGCGCAGACCGGCAAGCTCAGGCTGGAAGACATGGAGCCGGAGCGGCGCTTCCTCGTTGTCCGCGCCAGGCCCGACCATCCGGACGCGTGGCTGACCAACCGGCTGATCTCGGATTTCGTGCCCGACGATTTCGTCTCGCTCTACGTCTTCTCGAAGCAGACCTTCTACAAACAATACGAGGCCTGGCCGGCACGCTGGCGCGCGCATGTTGTCGAGACGCTCAAAACCACATATCTCAAGGACAAGGCAGCGTTCCGCGAACGGCTCTACGGGCTGAAGGACTGAACGCCTGCCGCTGCGCCATACCGGGGGACCCATGCTCGATCCGATCGTCTCGTTCTTCACCATGGTCTTCCAGTGGATCGGCCGCGCCGTCGGCCTTTTGATCGGCATCTTGATGTGGCCGTTCCTGTGGTTCGGCCGCTGGTACATCCAGAAGGGCTGGATCCTGAAGGCCGTGCTCGGCGCCGCCATCGCGGTGCTGGCCGCGATGTACATCTACTTCATCTATTCGACGCAGTTCTGGAACGGGTTCGACCCGGACTATGTGGCGAAATATGATTTCGAGCAGCGCCGCCGCTCCGCCGGCGAGCAGGCCATGGGTGCGCCTCCGGCCGCGCCGCAAACGCTGTTCGCCCAGGCCGAGGCGGAATCGAAGCCCGCCGCGCCGGCGACCGCTCCCGCCGCGACCACTACTACGACGACCCCCACTCCGACACCTCCGCAGACCGCTACGACAGCCACGGGCCGCAGTTGCGGCCGGTCGGCGATCGCGGAGGTCGCCGCCGACCTGACCGACGTCAACGTCAACCAGAACGCCTGGATTTCGTCGATGATCCTCTACAAGGTCGGCCTGTTCGGCCTATCCTGGGACAAGACGCCCTTCCTCGACAACAAGGCGTCGTTCCAGCGCGGCGTCCACGAGGCGATCCGGCGCACGACGATCGAGCTCGCCGACAATCTCGGCCGGGTGCGCGGCACCTCGCAGATCGACTCGAATCTGCAGAGCGCACGCGGCAATGCGCAGTTCGACGAATACACCTGGTATGTCGGGCTGAACCCGCCCGGCCCGAAGACGCCGACCCCCTCCTATTATCGCCAGATCGTGCGCGACCTGCACGCCTTCGACGACCGGCTGGCGCGCTGCGAGGCGGTGTTCGACGCCCGCGCCGACAATCTGATCCAGTATCTCGACCGCATCGCCAGCGCGCTCGGCGACACCTCCGCCATCCTGCGCGAGCGGTCTGAGAACTACAATCGCGGCTTCTTCGACGTGCGCGCCGACGACCGCTTCTGGTTCTCCTACGGCCAGCTCTACGCTTACTACGGGCTGATGAGCGCCGCGCATGCCGATTTCGAGGACGTGATCCGCGAGCGCAACATCGACACGCTGTGGAACGCCATGGAAGGCCAGTTCCAATCGGCCCTGAAGATCCGCCCCTGGATCATCGCCAACAGCGCCGAGGACGGGCTGTTCGCGACCCATCTGGCGACGATGGGCTTCTACGTGCTGCGTGTCCGCTCCAACCTGGTCGAGGTCCAGTCCGTCCTGCAGCGCTGAGCGGAACGACGGCTGGACATTCGCGGGCAACGGATTATGTGAGCGGCGTTCGCAATCCGCGGAGGAAAGCGCCATGCCTCCCCAAACCGTCACGACGCCCAGGGTCAAGGTCAAGCCGAAGACCGAACGCCCGAAGCTGCACAAGGTCATTCTGGTCAACGACGACTTCACGCCGCGCGAATTCGTCGTGATGGTGCTGCGCGGCGAGTTCAAGCTCACCGATGACCAGGCCTACCGGGTCATGATCACCGCCCACCAGAAGGGGGTCTGCGTCGTCTCGGTCTATCCGAAGGACGTGGCCGAAACGAAAGCCACCCGCGCCACCGACGCCGGCAAGGCCGCCGGCTTCCCGCTGATGTTCACGACCGAACCGGAGACGTGACTCCAGGCAGCGTGCAGGCGCGATTTCGAATCTCTTCAATCCGCTTTCGGTCATTGTCGTCTGGCGTTCACGTCCACACGCGATAGAGTGTCTGGACAGGGCAGGGAACGTGCTTCAAGGAGACGAAGAATGAACAAGCTCCTCGCCGCGGCGCTCGCCGTCGGCCTATCCACGCAGATTGCACTCGTCGGGAACTCGATGGCACAGGAAAATCGCATCGACCAGGTACGCCCCGATGCGCCGGAACTCGCGCCTTACGGCGACGCGGCGATCGGCGTGCGCACGATCGACCTGGTCAACAAGGACCAGATCGACATCGTCAAGATCGAGCCGGGCAAGGACCTGCCGCGCTACGACCGCCCGCTCAAGGTCGAAATCTGGTATCCGGCGGCGGCCGGCGCAACCGCGACGCCTTATGAAGGCGTGTTCCTGCGCGACGGCGAGACCCAGGTCACTCTGCACGGCAAGGCGGCGCGAGATGCGGCGCCGGCCGAGACCGAGACCCCCTACCCGCTCGTCGTCATCTCGCACGGCTATCCCGGAAACCGATTCCTGCTCAGCCATCTGGCCGAAAACCTTGCCTCGAAGGGTTATGTCGTCGCCTCGATCGACCACAAGGACTCGACCTATGACGATCAGGGCAAGTTCGGTTCGACGCTGGTCAACCGCCCCCTCGACCAGAAATTCGTGCTGAACGAGATCGAGCGGCTCGGCGGCGAGGAGGGGAACTTCCTCAACGGGCTGGTCGACGCGGAGAAAGCGGCGATCATCGGCTATTCGATGGGCGGCTACGGCGCGGTGATCTCGGCCGGAGCCGGCGTCACCGAAGCATCGGTCGGCTACGAATGGGGAGCGCCCGAAAAGACGCTCGCCGTCAACCAGGCCGGCTCCGAGAGCCACAACGCGCTGCCCGACGAACGCGTCAAGGCGGTGGTCGCCTTCGCCCCCTGGGGCATGGAGCGCGGTTTCTGGAACGAGGACGCTCTGGCGAAAATCCAGAAGCCGATGTTCTATGTCGCCGGCAGCGTCGACGACGTGTCCGGCTACGAGAAGGGCACCAAGGCAATCTACGAGGGCACGATCAACGCCGACGCCTATCTGCTGACCTTCGAGAACGCCAACCACAACGCCGCCGCGCCGATGCCGGCCCCTGCGGAATCGTGGAAGAAGTCCGAAAAGCTCGGCTGGGCGCCGTTCGACCACTATGCCGACCCGGTGTGGGACACGATGCGAATGAACAACATCGCCCAGCACTTCGTCACCGCCTTCCTCGGCAAGTATCTGAAGGAAGACGAAGCGGTCGGCGCCTATCTCGACGTCATCCCGAACGCCGCCGACGGCGTCTTTGCGAAGAACGAGGACGGCACGTTCAAGCCCGAGCACACCTACTGGAAGGGCTTCGCCGACCGCACCGCCAAGGGCCTGTCGCTGAGCTACCGGATGGCCGGGAGCAACTGAGAGACGTCGACCCTCACTCCACGATCTTCCAGTAGGAATCCTTACGGATCACCTTGCCGTCGCGAAACGTGTAGAAGTCGCAGCCTCGAACCTTCTTCTTCGACCCGTCGCGGGCGGTACTGGTAAGGGTCCATTTCGAGATGCCGGTGTTGGCGGCCGGATCGACGAAATGCTCGGAATCGCCATAGTGAACGTCCGGCAGGCCTTCGAAGCGGCCTGCCAGCGCCTGCCGCACGTTCCGCTTGCCTGTGAAACGAGCCCCCCAGGGCTCGTTTCCCCGCGGCATCTCCAGGACGCAGTCGTCGGCGAACAGCGCCATGATGCGATCGAGATCATGCGCGTTGAAGGCGTCGCACAGTTCCGTCAATGCCGATCGAATGTCCATCGCCAGCCTCCATCGGGTTGTCGCTTCAAGTGATCAAACTAGGTCATCGACGATCGGGCGGGTCAAGGCCAACCGCATTCGCGCAGCGGTCGAGACGGCAAACGCCGCCCGAGTCTCGGATGGGCGGCTACAACCCTTATCCGCCTAAGCCCTTGCCCTCGCCCTCCAACGGTGGTTCCATACCTTCATGGCCTCAACCGGCCGCAAGGCCGGACCGGCCATGCGACGGCCGGACGGGCCGGCCGCCGCTCATGCTACGACATGAGAGGAGGAAAGTATGGGCAAGCGCGCCGGAGAGAGGCGTCGGGGACCGAAATGCATCGCCATCATCGGTCCCTTCGCAAGCGGCAAGACCACACTCTTTGAAGCCATCCTCGCCCGCACGGGCACAATAGCGAAGCAGGGCAGCGTCGCGGCCAAGACCACGGTCGGCGACCACACGCCCGAAGCCCGCGCCCACCAGATGAGCACCGAGGTGACCTTCGCCACGGTCAATTTCATGGGCGAAACGATCACCTTCGCCGATTGTCCCGGATCGATCGAATTCTCCTACGAGGCGACGCCGATCCTCGCCGCCTGCGATGCGGCGATCGTCGTCGCCGAGGCCGACGACAAGAAGATCCCGGCGCTGCAGCTGATCCTGCGCCAGCTCGACGATCTCGGCCTGCCGCGCATGCTCTTCCTCAACAAGGTCGACAAGATCAGCGCCGGCGTGCGCGACGTGCTCAAGCTTCTCCAGCCGGCCAGCTCGAAGCCGCTTCTCCTGCGCCAGATCCCGCTGCGCAAGGACGGCATCGTCGTCGGCTCGATCGATCTGGCGCTCGAGCGCGCCTATGTCTGGCGCGAATACGCCGAGAGCGAAGTCACCGCGATTCCGGACGACGAGAAGGCGCGCGAGGTCGAGGCCCGCTTCTCGATGCTGGAGAGGCTCGCCGACCACGACGATTCGCTGATGGAACAATTGCTCGAGGAAATCGAGCCGCCGCGCGACGAGGTCTTCGACGATCTCGCCGCCGACCTGCGCGACGGCTCGGTGACGCCGGTGCTGATCGGCTCGGCCGAACATGGCAACGGCATCCTGCGCCTCCTGAAGGCAATCCGCCACGATGCGCCGGACGTCTCCGACACGCGCAAGCGGCTCCGCGTCTCCGATTCGAGCGCCATGCGGATCATCAAGACGTTCCACACGCCGCATGGGGGCAAGCTGTCTGTCGCGCGCATTCTGAGCGGGACCGTCGCCGACGGCGCGGAACTCGCCGCCGACGGTGGCCGCACCGGCAAGGTCTCGGGCGTCTACCGCCTCACCGGCCGCGACCAGGCCAAGCTCAGCGTCGCGGCGGTGGGCGACACCGTCGCATTCGGCAAGCTCGACGATCTGCGCACCGGCGACGCGCTGGCGATCGGCAAGGTCGCGCCGGCAAGAGCGGCCCTGCCTCCGCCACCCGAGCCCGTCTATGCGCTGGCGCTCAGGCCCCGCGAACGCAAGGACGACGTGAAGCTGTCGGCCACGCTGCAAAAGATGACCGAGGAAGACCCCTCGCTCTTCGTCTCCCAGAACCAGGACACCGGCGAGACGGTGCTGGCCGGCCAGGGCGAGATGCATCTGCGCGTCGCCACCGAGAAGCTGGAAGGGCGACACCAGATCCCGCTCCTGTCTCGCGCGCCGCAGGTTCCCTATCGCGAGACGATCCGCAAGAGCACCCAGCAGCGCGGGCGGCACAAGAAGCAGTCCGGCGGCCACGGCCAGTTCGGCGACGTCCAGATCGAGATCAAGCCGCTGCCGCGCGGTTCGGGCTTCGAGTTCACCGACACGATCACCGGCGGCGTGGTTCCCAAGACCTACATCCCCTCGGTGGAAGCCGGCGTGCGCGACTTCCTCAAGACCGGACCGTTCGGCTTCCCGGTGGTCGACATCGCGGTCAACCTCTCGGACGGCTCGTACCATACGGTCGATTCGTCCGACATGGCGTTCCAGTTGGCGGCCAAGCTCGCGATGAAGGAAGGCATGCCGGCCTGCGCGCCGGTGCTGCTCGAACCGGTGATGAAGGTGGAGATCGCGACGCCGTCGGAAGCCACCGCCAGGATCACCGCGCTGATCCCGCAGCGGCGCGGCCAGATCCTCGGCTACGACGCGCGCGACGGCTGGCCCGGTTGGGATGTCGTCGAGGCGACCATGCCTCAGGCGGAGATCGGTGACCTGATCGTGGAACTCCGCTCGGCCTCGTCCGGCGTCGCCTCGTTCAAGGCGACCTTCGACCACATGGCCGAACTGACCGGGCGCCTGGCCGACGATGTGATGAACGCCAACGGCAAGGCCGCCTGAGCGAAAACGGGCGCGGCCCCGCCGCGCCCGTTCGGCAATCACGAAACCATATCCCCGGACAGAAAAAAGGCCGGATCGCGAGATCCGGCCGAGTCTATTGGAGTTGCCGTTTCCGGCGAGCCTCCAGAGGGGAACACTCGTGAGCGCTAATGGGAGGAGAACGCGCTCAGGAGATGATCGTGATATGTGCGCGTTATGCCGAAATAACAAGCAGTCCGGCTGCAAACCTGCCATGCAAATACGCATGGATTACCGGAATTGCTTGATTTTTCGTCTTTCTGGACCAAGCCCCAACGTAAGCTTGCCTAATCAATAGGCCCAGCTTCTGGCCTTCGAGATCAGGAAGTCACGGAAGACTTGCAGTTTCACCTGGTTCTTCATCGCGTCCGGATAGCAGAAATAGGTGTCGAAGGACGGCACCTCGGTGTCCGGCAGCACCTGCACCAGGCCGGAGTCCTTGCCGACGAGATAGTCGGGCAGCATGGCGACGCCCGCGCCGCGCTGCACGGCGCGCTTGATCGACAGGATGTCGTTGATCTGCAGCAGGTTCGTGCGCTTCGAGCCGTCGGTGCGGCCGGCGGTCTCCAGCCAGTTGACGTCGCTGATGTGAATCGGGATCGGGTCGCCGAACGTAACGATGCGGTGGTTGTCGAGATCGGCAATCGACGATGGCTTGCCGTGCTTCTCGATATAGGACGGCGCGGCGTAGATGTGGAAATGCACGGTGAAGATGCGGCGCTGGATCAGGTCCGGCTGCTGCGGCTGGCGCAGGCGGATGGCGCAGTCGGCCTGGCGCATGGTGAGGTCGAGCTCCTCGTTGGCGAGGATCAGCTGCAGCTGGATGTCGGGATAAAGTTCGAGGAACTCCGGCACCCGGTCCGTCAGCCAGCCGGCGCCGAGCCCGACCGTCGTCGTCACCCTGAGCGGACCCGACGGCCGGTCCTTGGCATCGGTCAGGCGCGACTTGACGTTTTCGAGCTTCATCAGCACGTCGTGCGCCGTGCGATAGAGGATCTCGCCCTGCTCGGTCATCACCAGGCCGCGGGCATGGCGGTGGAACAGCGGCACGCCGACATCGTGCTCCAGCGCGCTGACCTGGCGCGAAATCGCCGATTGCGACAGCCTCAGCTTCTCCGCCGCATGCGTGAAGGACCCAGCTTCGGCGGCGGCGTGAAAGACGCGCAGCTTGTCCCAGTCGAGCGGCATATCTTTCCCCCGTGTGCGAGCCGACACCGGCCGGCGCCCCTATTCCGCCGCTTCGCGGTGCGATTCCATCTCCGCGATATATTTCTCCGCTTCGAGCGCGGCCATGCAGCCCATGCCGGCGGCGGTCACCGCCTGGCGGTAGATGTCGTCGGTGACGTCGCCGGCGGCGAACACGCCCGGCACATCGGTGCGGGTGGAGTCGGGCGCGGACCACAGATAGCCGTTCGGCTTCTGCTTCAACTTGCCGACGAACAGGTCGACCGCCGGGGCATGGCCGATGGCGACGAAGACGCCGTCGACGGGCATCTCTGTGATGGCGCCGGTCTTGACGTTGCGCAGCCGGATGCCGGTGACAGAAGGCGGCAGCGGCTTCTTGCCCTCGGTGCCGACGATCTCCTCCACCGCGTGGTCCCACACCACCTTGACGTTTTCCTTGCGGAACAGGCGCTCCTGCAGGATCCGCTCTGAGCGGAACTCGTCGCGGCGATGGATGACGGTGACGGATTTGGCGAGGTTGGACAGGTACAGCGCCTCTTCGACCGCCGAATTGCCGCCGCCGATCACCACCACGTCCTTGCCGCGATAGAAGAATCCGTCACAGGTGGCGCAGGCCGAGACGCCGAAGCCCTTGAAGGTCTCCTCGGTCGGAATGCCAAGCCATTTCGCCTGCGCGCCAGTCGCCACGATCAGCGCGTCGCAGGTGTACTGGTCGCCGGAATCGCCCTTGAGCACGAACGGCCGGCGCGAAATGTCGACCTCGACGATGACGTCGGAGATCATTTCCGTGCCGACATGCTCGGCCTGCTTGCGCATCTCCTCCATCAGCCAGGGGCCCTGGATCGGATCGGCGAAGCCCGGATAGTTCTCAACGTCGGTGGTGATCATCAGTTGCCCGCCCTGCTGCATTCCGGCGATCAGCATCGGTTTCAGCATGGCGCGCGCGGCGTAGATCGCAGCCGTATAGCCGGCTGGTCCCGAGCCGATGATGGCGACCGGTGCGTGGCGTGTGGTCATGACGAAACCCTCGATCGAACCGAGCAGGCCAAGCAAAAGCCCGCGCCGCGCGCGAAGTGGCGGCGGCATGGCAGATGTAAGGAGTCTGCTACCCCTTGTGCAAGTCCGCGCGCCCGTTGCGCACAATTAGCGATCCGTGCGACTGCGGCCTTTCCGTCGGGCGACAGTTCGCGTAACTTTGTTGCGTACACGTGCGGGATTCTGTCAGGAAAGGAGACCTCTCATGGCGGCGAAGGCCGACCTCGACGCCATCGACTGGAAGATCCTGAAGGAACTGCAGGACGACGGCCGCATGACCAATGTGGAACTGTCGAAACGCGTCGGCATCTCCGCGCCGCCCTGCCTGCGCCGCGTCAAGCGGCTGGAAGACAGCGGCATCATCCGCGGCTACCGCGCGCTGATCAACGCGCCCGCGCTCGGCCAGCAGGTCGTCGCCTTCTGCCTGATCGGCCTGCACCACCAGTCGGACGCCGAGCTGAAGCAGTTTTCCGAGCGCACGCGCAACTGGCCGATCGTGCGCCAGGCATGGATGGTGTCGGGCGAATCCGACTTCATGCTGCAATGCGTGGCGCCGGACCTCGCCACCTTCCAGGGCTTCGTCATCGAGGAACTGACCTCGACGCCGAACGTCGACACTGTCCGCACAGCGCTGACCATCCGCCAGGTCAAGGACGAGGGGCTGGTGGATATGGGCTTTCCCGCCACCATTCCGGATCATCGCGTTTGAACATGGCCCCGACGCGCAGCAACCAGGATGGCCAACTGCGCACGTCGCCTGAAGACCGCGTCGTGTTTTCAGTCGTCCTCGTCACCTACAACAGCGCCGACGTCATTCGCGATGCGATTGAATCGGTGCCGGCCCCACACGAGGTCATCGTCGTCGACAATGCCAGCACCGACGCCTCCCGCGAAATCGCGGCGGCCGCGGGCGCCCGCGTCTTGGCGCTCGCCGAAAACCTCGGATTCGGAACCGCCTGCAACCGGGGAGCCGCTCTGGCACGCAACGACGCGCTACTGTTCCTCAACCCGGACGCACGTCTCATGCCGGGCGCTCTCGATGCCCTGGCGGTCGGGATGGCGCGGTATCCCGCCAGCGCGGCGTTCAATCCACGCGTACTCAAGAGCAACGGGCAGCAGTTCTACAGGGCACGCAACCGACTGATCGGAAACCGAATTCGGCTCGACGGGCCACCGCAGGCGGATACGTTGATCCCGATGGCGGTTGGTGCCGCGCTTGCCTTCCGCAAGCCGGTCTTCGATGCGCTGTCCGGATTCGACGAGAACATCTTCCTCTATTTCGAGGACGTCGACCTGAGCGCCCGCACGATACTCGCCGGACACGGAATCCATCACATTCACGATGCAGTCGCCGTGCACAGCGAAGGGGCGTCGACACCAACGAGCCCGAGGATCATCGACTTCAAGGCCTATCATTTCATGAAGGCGAACCTCTATGTCTGCCGCAAGTTCGGCATCTTCTACAACCGGCCCTGGCATATCGTCAGCAACTGGGGGAAGACGATCGCCGCGCGGCTCAGAGGCGATAAAGAAGCTGAGATCACGGCCCACGCACGGCTCAGGGCACTCATGGGACGCTAGACCCGCGCCCCGTCCAGGCTAAGAAAATGTCCAGCCTTGCGGAACGCAGGATTCTCCCCTAGTCGGCTTGCCACAGGAGAGGCGGCGGGCATGACCGAGCCAAAGCAAACCAGGGGTCGGCCGTTGAAGGATCTGTCACGCAGACTGCGGCTTGCCCTTTATCACTGGCGCCATGGACCCGGATTCACCTATCACGGGATACCGATCGCCATCCCCGACGAAATTCCATTCAGTATCAAGCGCCAGCTTATGGAGCGCCGCTACGAGGAGCCGGAGCGGCGGCTGGTCGAGCGTTTCCTCGATCCGGCCCTCCCCCTCGTCGAGGTCGGAGGGTCGCTGGGCGTGCTCAGCGCTTATATCGGTCGGCGGCTGCTGCCGGAGGCGCCCTATCTCGTGGTCGAGGCCAATAGCCGCATCGTCGAGACCTGCCGCGCGAATGCGCGCACGGGGCGCGGTCCAGACGGTCGCCTGACCGTCATGAACTGCGCTCTCGCCTATGGCGCCAGCGAAGTTTCCTTCCCCGTCAGCGACAATATCCACGGCAATCGCCTCGGCTCCGCTTCCGGCGCCCGGCCGCAGATGATCACGGTTCCGGCCCATTCGCTGGCGGACCTGCGGCGGCTGCTCGACCAGCGCCCCGGCCCTTTCACGCTGGTGATGGACATCGAGGGATATGAATACGACGTGTTCGGCAACGATGGCGCGACGCTGAAGGACTGCGCGCTGGCGATCGTCGAGACGCATCCGCCGCTCTTCGCCGAGCGTGGCAAGACGCTCGAGGATTTCCTCGACCTGGTGCGCGGCAATGGCTTCGAGATCCTGGCCCGGGACGGCGCATCGTTCGCGTTCGGCCGGACCTGAGGGCGAAGCCGCTTTTGACCTGCCAAACGCACGCGGCTATTGCGTAGTCTCGCTCAGGATCTGCCGATGACCGACATCCCCATCTCCGCCTACATTATCTGCAAGAACGAGCGCAGGTTCCTGGGCAAATGCCTGGACAGCCTCGAAGGTGTTCGCGAGATCGTCGTGGTGGATTCGGGCTCGACCGACGGGACGCTGGACCTGATCCGCGACTACCAGCAACGGGGCTTTCCTATCCGGCTGTTTGAGCGCGAGTGGCAAGGTTATGCGAAGCAGAAGCAGTTCGCGCTCGAGCAGTGTCGACTTGACTGGCGGCTCAATCTCGACGCCGATGAGCGCCTCGATCCCGAATTGCGCATAGCCTTGGCCGCGCCGCGCCCTGAGGATCCAGGCGTAGCAGCATACAAGCTGTACCGTATCGACTGGCTGCCCGGCTATGGATGGCCATCGAAGTTCGTGCACAAGCGCACCGTTCCACGATTGATGCACGCAGATCGCGTCCGATACGACGTTGCCACCGCCGTTCATGAGGGCGTGATCTTCGACGGCAGGATCGAGCACATCCGCGAGGGATGCATCCTGCACGACCGTTTGCTTTCGATCTCGGAGGAGATACCCAAGATCACCAACTATTCCCGGCTGAAGGCAAGGGCACTCAAGGAGAAGGGCCGGAAGGCCAGCTTGTTTTCCCTCTTCTTCAATCCGATCGGCCGCTTTGTGAAAAGCTATCTGTTGCAGCGCTATTTTCTCTGCGGAAAAGCCGGTCTGATCTACGCGACAATTCTCGCGATATACGTGTTCATGACTGAAGCGATGCTCTACCGGCTCCACGACGTCCCGGAACTGCCCGAAGTCTGAGTATCGTTCGGGATTCGATTTCCGCGGGAGCCGTATTGCCTTCGCTCAGCGGGCTGTGGTCGTGTCGGCCTTCCCGCAACAATCCGTTCCTCAGCCGCGACTGAGGCCTGCCTGCCCGCGCCGGAGCAGCACCACGTCTGCCCGTCGTTCGACGACCGCGAAGCCGGCCCGTTCGATCAGGTCGAGCATCGCTTTCTCGGAACGGCCGCGCCGGAGGTATTCGCGCGGGTGTAGCTCGACGATCGCCATCTCGACGCTCTGCAGCGCCTCGTCCTCGTGGCTGAACAGGTCGAACTCGGCGCCCTCGATGTCGGCCACAAGGGTCGCCCGGGGCGGTTTGCCGATTCGCCGCTGCAGGTCGGCAAGGCTGACGGCCGGAACCTCGACCACCCTCCCCTCGCCTGCGCCCGTGTCCAGCGAATTGGCATGCGGCTCTTGCCCGATGCGAAAGCGAGCGACCGGACCGCCGTAGAACAGCGCGGCATTCACGACCTCGGTCGACCCCGCGGCCGAACCGATCGATGCGTTCCTCCGGCAGGTCCCGACCAGCTCGGCGTTGGCCTCGACGATCAGATGCTTCACGCCCGGCGCCAGCCGCGACCGGATCAGCCGGGAGACCACGCCCAGCGAGCCTCCGAGCTCGATGACCGGCAGGTCCGGCGGCAGATGGTCAAGGATCAGTCCGGCCTCTTCACGCTCATACTTGCCGCGGATCAGGGCATTGGCGATCGACAGTTCCACGTCCTGGTCGATGGAGACGGAGAGGCCGTGATAGTGGAAGTTCGCCCCGTGCCGCGACAGATGCCGCTTGACCCGGATCCGCCGGAAGAAGTCGCGAAAGAGGTGGCGCGCGCTCATTGGCGATCCATATGCGTGATTTCGGCCTGAACCAGCGGCGCGCGATAGGCGCCGCCGTCCCGGATCGCCGACCACGCCCCAAGCAGCTGGCCGACATGCTTCGCCCGGCGCCGCGCCGAGAAGAGATTATGCGGCAGCAACGCCTCGACCGACGCGCGAACGATGGTGCGGGTGACGGCGAACTGCCTGCCGTGTTTCGCCATCACATGTGCCCGCGCGCGAGCCATATGGTAGCCTTTGAGGCGGGCGACAGCGTGCGATCTGCCGGACGAATGTCCACCCTGGTGCTTCACCGTCGCCTGGGGGACGAAGAAGAGCCGGCCGCCCGACTGCGCGATGCGGACGGCGAGATCGTCGTCCTCATGATAGAGGAATATCTCCGGATCGAACCCTCCGACGGCTTCGAAAACGGTCCGCCGACAGAAGAACGCGCTTCCAAGCAGTGTCGGAACCTCCGTCGCAACCGCCCGTGCGCGATTGCCGACGCTCGCTGTTCGCTGCGACAGCAGGGACCGGCCGCGAAAGCGCTGCTTGCCTCTACCGTCCAGGATCCGCGGATTGGCCGCGGCGGCGGTCGGTTCGGCATCGAAGAAGGAGACCAGCGCTTCGATCGCGCCTTCGACGACGATCGCGTCCGGATTGACGAAGAAGATGAATTCGCTGGTGCTGAGCGCGGCTCCCGCGTTGCAGCCGCGGCCGAAGCCGGCATTGGTCTCGAGACGCACCGACCGCGCGCCGAAGCGGTGCGCGACGCCGGCGACCGCGTCCGAGCCGCCATTGTCGACGACGATCGTCGCGACCGACGGCGGCAGCGAGGACAGCATGCGCTCAAGAACATCCGCGCTGTTATAGGAAACGGTCACTACCGTTACCCTTTTGGCCTCGCTTCCGGCGTTCATCCGCCTGCGTCCCACAGGTCGCGGTAGACCTCGCCGATCTCGCTTGCCTCCCGCTCCAGCGCGAAACGCTCACGCACATGGGCAAGGCCGGCCCGTCCCGCCTCTTCGCGCCGGGCATCGTCATCCATCAGCCGCGCGATCGCAGTCGTCATCGCGTCGATGTCGTCCCGAGGCACGATCTGGCCTGTCACGCCGTCGACCAGCAGTTCCGAGAAGGCGCCGACGTCGCTGGCGACGACCGGAACGCCGGTGGCCATGGCTTCGAGAGGCGTAAGTCCGAACCCCTCCCAGCGCTGCGGCGCTACGAACAGCTCGAGTGCGCGGTACCATGCGTCGATGTCGCGATGCTCGCCGACGAAGCGGATGCGGTCGGTGAGCCCCGCCTCTTCGACCTTCGCGCGCAATCTCGCTTCGAATCCCCGATGCTCGGCCGTGGCACGCCCTGCCACGATGGCCGCCCACCGCGGCCGCGACGGCAGGAGGCGGATCATTGCGTCGACGAAGAGGTCTGTCCCTTTCTGGTGTCTCACCCGGCCGAAACAGCCGACATAGTGCAACGCCGGATCGAGGCCACGCGCGGCAATCGCTGCGGCCCGGTCGGCCGGCGGGGAAAACCGACGCGTATCTATCCCGTGAAGGATGACGCGGTTGGGAACGACCAGATAGGCCGCCGTCTTCACGCTGGTGGCGATCACCGAATCCATCCGCGCGATAAGGAAGCGCGTCCAGCGGGTGTGGCGGCGCTGCGAGGCCGACGTGAAGACGATCCGGAGCGGCGCTGAGAAGACGTCGCGAAGGATCACGCCGGCGAGCATCTCGACGTTGCGTCGCGCGTGCCAGATGCGGAACGGCCGTCCTGTCGGACGTCGTAGCAGCGCCGGCACCTTCCTCCAGCGCAACCTCGGGAGGCCGGACGGAAGGCCGGGCCCGAGCGTTGCGATACGAAGCGATTTGGCCTGGAGCGGCACCAGCTGCACGATCGTGCTCGTCACGCCCGACAACCTCCGCTTGAAGTTCGGAGCGATGACGTCGACTTCGCCCGGATCGACGGTGACTTCATTTCCAGGGGGCACGGTCATCGCAACAGTCCGGCTGCCTGGAGGAAAGCCGGCGGCGCGGACCGCAGCCGGCCTGGGCAACCGCACATCCGCAGCCTCCGGCTCCCCAATCCGCTCAGCCGAAGCGCAGGTCGACGATCTCGTAGCCGCGCGCGCCGCCCGGCGCGTTGACCTCGATCGTGTCGCCGACTTCCTTGCCGATCAGCGCGCGCGCGATCGGCGAGGAGATGGAGATGCGGCCGGACTTCACGTCCGCCTCCTGGTCGCCGACGATCTGGTAGGTCTTCTTCTCTTCGGTGTCCTCGTCGACGACCTCGACGGTCGCGCCGAACTTCACCTTGTCGCCGGAGAGCTTCGACACGTCGATCACGTCGGCGCGGGCGATGAAATCCTCGAGCTCGGCGATGCGTCCCTCGTTGAGGCTCTGCGACTCCTTGGCGGCGTGGTATTCGGCGTTCTCGGAGAGGTCGCCATGCGAACGGGCCTCGGCAATCGCCTCGATGATGCGCGGACGCTCCTCCTGTTGACGCCAGCGCAGCTCTTCCTTGATCGCTGCGAAGCCGGAGGCGGTCATCGGGACCTTGATCATTTTCCTGCCCTTCCTTTCATTCCCCGGCGGCGGTGCACATTTGCGCCTCGTCCCGCCCGGACAAAAAGAAAACGGTCCGCGAGCCTTGGCTAACGGGACCGCTGAACCTCTTTTGCCGTCAATATAGCTGCTTCGCCGCGATTATCACGTAAAAAATGCTGACGCAGCGGCGTCTATCCCATCAGAATGCGCGGAATTTCCGGGAGTTCCGCCGCTATTTCGGCTATCGGCGCCGGCTGGCGCAGTTCGAGGCGGGCGAGGATCGCCGCGCGCGCCGCCTCGGCGTCGGCAAGGTCGGCGACGTCGAAAGGCGTCCCGCCGGCGAGATCGATGACCAGCGTCGACGTTCCCGACAGACGGCCGCCGAAACCGCGCCGGACCCTGATCCCGCGGATGACGGAATAGGGCACCACGAACTGCCCGGTCCGGGGAAAGCCCGGTTGCAGCAGAAGCGTGTGCGGCATGACGTCGACCCGCGCGGTCGCGCGCCTCAAAACCGCATTGGCGATCAGGAAGGGCAGAGACAGGCAAAGCGCGAGAATGCAGAGCCTTGCCAGCGCGCCGCCGCCCTGTCCGGCAAGAACCAGCCCCGCGAGCGGCAGGCCGTAGAGCGCCGCGACCACGATGACCGGAAGCGCCAGACCACGGGCGGAAGCCGTAAACGGGCCGCCGCCGGCAGTCTCGGCATTGTCGTTCGCGCCCCGCATGATCCCCGAATCACGATCACACGCTTGTGACCGCGACTATAAGCGGTTTTCCGTTTTGCCGAAGAGGATGTGCTTGCACGGGCACCACAACGCCCCATGTCAGGTCAACAACCAACAAGAAAATTCTTCGGAGATGAACCGATGCGGCAGATTTCCACTTTCGCCGTCGCAATTCTCGCTCCTGCCGCACTCACGGCAGGGCCGGCGCTTGGCGAGGAATACTCGACTGAGAAGGTCGATGTCGCCACCTCGATCGTCGCCGAAGGCCTCGACCATCCCTGGGGCCTCGACTTCCTGCCCGACAACACGGCAATCGTCACCGAGCGGTCCGGCACCCTGCGGCTGGTCGGCGCCGACGGCACATTGTCGGACCCGGTAGAGGGCGTGCCCAAGGTTTTCGCCCGTGGCCAGGGCGGGCTCCTCGATGTCGCAGTGGCGAAGGACTTCGCGCAGTCGGGCCGCATCCTCTTCACCTTCTCCGAGCCCGGTCCCGGCGGCGCGGGCACGGCGATCGCCAGCGCCCGGCTGGTGCGCGACGGTTCGGCGGCGCGGCTGGAAGATGTGCAGGTTCTGTTCTCGATGCCGAAGAAGACCGCGAAAGGCCAGCATTTCGGCTCGCGCATCGTGCTGCATCCGGACGGCACGGTCTTCTTCACCACCGGTGACCGCGGCGACGGCCCGCGCGCGCAGGACATGGCGGACGCAGCGGGCGCGGTGCTGCGCATCAATGCCGACGGCTCGATTCCGCGGGACAATCCCTATGCCTCGGGCCAGGGCGGCGCGCTGCCGCAGATCTGGTCGAAAGGCCACCGCAATCCGCAGGGTTTCGCCATCGACGCGCGGGGCAAACTGTGGACCGTCGAGCACGGCGCGCAGGGCGGCGACGAGGTCAACAATCCGCGGGCCGGACAGAACTACGGCTGGCCGGAGATCAGCTACGGCCAGGACTATGGCGGCGGGCAGATCGGCGTCGGCAGCGCGGCGCCCGGCTTCGAACAGCCGGTCCACTACTGGGATCCGTCGATCGCGCCGTCGGGCCTGGTCGTCTACGAGGGAGCGATGTTCCCGGAGTGGAAAGACGACCTGATCGCCGGCGCGCTAAAATTCCAGCTTCTGTCCAGGCTCGACCGCGACGACAGCGGCGCCATCACCGGCGAGGAGCGGATGTTCGAAGGCGAGTTCGGCCGCATCCGCGACGTCAACGTCGCCCCCGACGGTTCGCTCTGGCTGCTGACGGACGAGGATGACGGGAAGATCATACGGGTGGGGCGGAAGGAATAGTCCCATCCCGCGAGAAGCAACGCGCCGTCATCCTCGGGCTTGACCCGAGAATCTACCGACCGTGGCGACCAATGTCCTCGGCCCCTTCACGCGGACGCAGCAGATCCTCGGGGTGAGATGGCGGTTTGCCCATCGGGCAAATTGCAAGGTCCAGTGGACCTTGCAAAGCCAATCGAACGCCCGAAGGGCAGGCCCGAGGATGACGCCGCACTGGCGAGAGCTTACCGCAGAGACCCGACAGCCTCACCCACCAACCGCGACGATCTGCTTCTCCAGCGCCGCGTATTCCGCGCAGCCCTTGCCGCAGCGCTTCTCGATCTCCGACAGCTGGGTCTTCGCCGAGGCGAGATCGCCGAGCGTCAGATAGGCTTCGCCCATGTATTCGCGCGCGAGGACAAAGTCGGGATTGATGGTCAGCGCCTCCTGGTAGTAGCCGAGGCCGACATCGATGCGCCCGGACTTGCGGTGCGAGAAGCCGAGCATGTTGAGCACGCGCGGGTCGTTCTTGTCGGACACCAGGCCGAGCATCTGGATCGCCTCGCCGTAGCGGCCGGCATAGGCGAGCGCGCGTCCGGTCTCGAACAGGTCGTTGTCGTCGATCGCGCCCTGGTTGGCCGGAACGCACTTCTTCTCCTTCTGCGAATAGACTTCGCCCGACTTGCAGGTCGGCGTCTGCTCTGTGCCGCCTCCGGCCGCGAAAGCCGGCATCGCGAATGGCAATGTCAGCGCAACAAGGGCTGCGGAAAGCGTCATACGGGTCGACATGGGAACCTCCTCTGTCCGTTCAGGGCTCGTATGATCGACCAACGACCGCGGCGGCCCGCCTATTCCCGGCAATCATAGCGCAAGGGAAGTTCCGCGCGAGGGGACGGCGATCACTTTTCGCGGCGTTCGGACGTCAGGATCCGTGAACAGTCTCTTCCGCCGGCCGGCTGGCCGCCCGTGCCGCGGCGCGCAGCAGCGCCAGTTCGCCGAATATCGTGCCGGCGTGATCGGGTGGAAGTGCCTTCACCAGCGCGTCCTGCGCCTGGCGCCAGAGGGGAATGGCGGCTGCAAGCCGCGCCTCCCCTTCGGCAGTGAGCTCGTGCACCAGGCGCCGCCCCTCGCCCGGTCTCGCCACGATCAGGCCGAGCTTTTCCAGCCGCTCCAGGTTGCGTGCCAGCGTCGAGCGCTCGACGCCGACGATCTCGGCGAGTTCGGAAGCCGAGCCGGCGCGGCCGGCCTCGATCTTGCGCAGGATGGAATACTGCGTCACCTCGAGCCCCGACGGCGCGAGATAGGCGTTGTAGATGCGCGTGACGAGGTTCGCCGTGCGCCGCAGCGCCGCCCCGATGCAGGCGATGTCGCCCGCGCCCGGATCGTTCATCCGCGAGGCCGTCTCGTGGGGATGTGGCATGCCGTGTAGATACAACACGGCCTGGCGTTTGCCAAATCCTCCGTCAGGCGCGGAAGATGAAGGTTGCGCCCGCCGCGATCAGCACGAAGCCGATGGCGTGGTTCCAGGTGATCGCTTCCCTCAGGTAGAGCACCGAGAAGCCGGCGAAGACGACGAGGGTGATCACCTCCTGCATCGTCTTCAGCTCCGCCGCCGAATAGACCTGGTGGCCGATCCGGTTGGCCGGCACCGCCAGCCAGTATTCGAAGAAGGCGATCCCCCACGACACCGTCACCGCGGCCCAGAGCGGCGAGCCGGTGAATTTCAGATGCCCGTACCAGGCAAACGTCATGAACACGTTCGAGGCGAGCAGGAGAACGACCGGCAGGACGTAGGGCGACACGATCAGCGACATGAGAGGACCTTGCGGAGAGGAAGGCGAGATTTCGGGCAGCACCTGACGGCTGTCAATCGGGTGGGGTCTTGCAACCGCGCAAAATCGGCTATGGTCCGCGGCAGGAGAGCAGGCATGCGGCGCATTCGCGACAAGGAATGGGATCTGACGATCTCGCCGGACACGATCCGGGAACTGATTCTCAAGGCACGCGCGGTCAGCGCGGGCATGAACGCCGACTACGAGGACGGCGCCGAGCACGACGTGGAGGTCGACGACCGCGGCCACGAGACGCACCATCATGACGGCCTCGCGGAGGAAGAGGAGGAAGACCTGACCGCCCGCGAGCTGCGCGCCCACATCCGCGAGCTGAACGAGGACGAGGCCGCCGAACTCGTCGCGCTGATGTGGATCGGCCGCGGCGATTTCGACGCCAGCGAGTTCAAAGCCGCCGTCCAGGAGGCGAAGAGCCGCTCCGACATCAAGCCCTGGCGCTACCTGCTCGAACGGCCAATGCTCGGCGAATGGCTGGAGGACGGCCTGCAGGCGATCGGGGCGTAGGGCTCGTTCGTCGACGGTCTCATTCCGTCACGCCCCCCTCTGCCCTGCCGGGCATCTCCCCCACGAGGGGGGAGATCGGCCGTCGCGACGACTTTCGCCAGCCATGGACGTTTGAGGGGCGGTGAGCGAGGAGCTGCCAATCTCCCCCCTCGTGGGGGAGATGGCCGGCAGGCCAGAGGGGGGCGCGAAGGAACGCGACGTTCTGCGCGACAGCCACCCTTCCCCGTCGCATTTCTCACACACAATGCCGGAAGGGCCTCCTGTGCGGCACGGCGCGCGGCGCTAGTCTGCCCGCACAGGGGGTAGCATGCACGCGTACGACTTCATCATCGTCGGTTCGGGATCGGCAGGCTCAGTCGTCGCCGAGCGCCTGTCGGCGAGCGGCAAACACTCCGTGCTGGTGCTGGAGGCCGGCGGCACCGACCGGCGCTTCTACATCCAGATGCCGCTCGGCTACGGCAAGACCTTCTTCGATCCGGCGGTCAACTGGAACTACAAGGCCGAGCCCGATCCGGGGCTGGCCGGCACCGCCGACCACTGGCCGCGCGGCAAGGTGCTGGGCGGGTCGAGCTCGATCAATGCGATGGTGTGGATCCGCGGCGCGCGAGAGGATTTCGACGACTGGCGCGACGCCGGCAATCCCGGCTGGGGCTATGACGAACTTCTGCCCGCCTTCAAGGCGGTCGAGGACAACCAGGCCGGCGCCAACCAGTGGCGCGGCACCGGCGGACCGGTCCACGTCACCGACATGTCGCCCGCCGTACACCCGCTGACGCACCTCTATCTGAAAGCTGGGCAACAGGCGGGCCTGCCGCTCAACCCCGACTTCAACGGCGCCGCCCAGGAGGGCGTCGGCATCTACCAGATCACCACCAAGGGCGGCCGCCGCATGTCGGCGGCCCGCGCCTTCCTGCGCCCGGCGATGAAGCGACAAAACGTCCGAGTCGAAACAGGCGCGCTCGCCACCCGCATCCTGTTCGAGGGCTCCCGCGCCGTCGGCATCGAATACGAGCAGAACGGCCAGACGAAACAGGCCCGCGCCAGCCGCGAGGTGATCCTGTCAGGCGGCTCCATCAACTCGCCGCAACTGCTGCAGCTATCCGGCATCGGCCCCGGCCCGCTCCTCCAGTCGCTCGGCATCCCGGTGACGCTGGCCAACGCCAATGTCGGCGCCAACCTGCAGGACCATGTCGGCGTCAACTACACGTTCAAGGCCAGGGTGCCGACGCTGAACTCGGTGCTGCGCCCCTGGTGGGGCAAGGCGCTGGTCGGCGCGCGCTATCTCCTGACCGGCACCGGCCCGCTGTCTCTGTCGATCAACAATGGCGGCGGCTTCTTCCGCACTGACGCGTCGCGCGCGCGGCCGAACATGCAGCTCTACTTCCAGGCCTTCTCGACCGTCATCCCGCGCGCCGGCGAACGGCCGATCCTGGCGCCTGATCCATGGCCGGGCTTCTCCATCGGCCTGTCCAACGCGCGGCCCTCCTCGCGCGGCGAGATCATGATCCGCTCGGCCAACCCGCGCGACTATCCCAAGATCGTCGCCAACGCCTATTCGACCAACCACGACGTCGAAGAGATGCTGGAAGCCGTGAAGTTCGTGCGCACCATCGCCGCCCAGCCGGCCATCGCCGAGGTGATCGCCGAGGAGGTTCTGCCCGGCCCCTCCGTCCAGTCCGACGCCGACCTGATCGACGACTTCCGCCGCCGCTCCGGCACGGTCTACCATCCTGTCTCGACCTGTCGGATGGGACCGGACCCGGCGTCCGCCGTGGTCGATCCGCGCCTGCGCGTCCACGGCATCGCCGGCCTGCGCGTCATCGACGCCTCGATCTTCCCCGGCAACATCACCGGCAACACCAACGCCGCCGCGATCATGACCGGCTGGAAGGGCGCGCAGCTGGTGCTGGAGGACAACGGGTGAACAACGCCACCAAGGGAGAACCCGCATGAAACTCACCGACGTGAAGACCTGGGTGGTCGGCAACCCTCCCCCCGGCATCGGCGGCAAATACTTCATCTTCGTCCGGCTCACGACCGACGGCGGTGTCGTCGGCTATGGCGAGGCTTACAACGCCACCTTTTCCGCCCATGTCACCGCCAGGATGATCGAGGACATGGCCGAGCGCTATTTCATCGGCCAGGACCCGCACGACATCGAGCTGTTCTTCCGCCGCTGCTATTCGTCGGGCTTCACCCAGCGGCCCGACGTCTCCGGCATGGGCTGCTTCTCGGCGCTCGAAATGGCCTGCTGGGACATCATCGGCAAGGAGGCGAACAAACCGGTCTACAAGCTGCTCGGCGGCCAGGTGCACGAGGCGCTGCGCACCTACACCTATCTCTACCCGCACACCGGCAGCGTCCACACCGAGGACGCGCCGCCGAAGAACGTCTACAACGACCCCGACATGGCGGCCGCCTGCGCGGCCGAATATGTCGAGCAGGGCTTCAACGCGGTCAAGTTCGATCCGGCCGGCCCCTACACCGCCTTCGACGGCCACCAGCCGCGGCTCATCGACATCGACCTGTCGGCGAAGATGATGAAGGCGGTGCGCGAGGCGGTCGGCACCCGCGCCGACATCCTGTTTGGCACGCACGGCCAATTCACCGCCTCGGGAGCGCTGCGCCTGGCCAAGGCGATCGAGCCCTACGACCCGCTCTGGTTCGAAGAGCCCGTGCCGCCCGACATGCCCGAAGTGATGGCGCAGGTTGCGCGCGGCACGTCGATCCCGATCGCCACCGGCGAACGGCTGACCACGCGATTCGAATTTGCCCGCGTCATCGAGAACCGCGCCGCGACCATCCTCCAGCCCGACCTCGGCCGCTCCGGCGGCATCCTGGAAACCAAGAAGATCGCCGCCATGGCCGAGGCCTGGCACATCCAGGTCGCGCCGCACTGCTATTGCGGGCCGATCGTCGGCGCGGCCAACATCCAGCTCGCCGTGACGCTGCCCAACTTCCTGATCCTTGAATCGCTGAAACAGTGGGACGGTTTCCACGCGACGCTCCTGAAGAAGAAGATCGAATGGCAGGACGGCAACGTCATCCCGTCGAAGGAACCGGGCCTCGGCGTCGAGCTGAACGAGGCCGTCTGCGAGGCGCACCCCTATGACGGCCCGCATCTGCACCTGCAGATGATGCAGACGCCGTTGATGCCATGAAGCGAGCAACGCCCCCTCCACCGCCTTCGGCGGTCCCCCTCCACCGCTGCGCAGGGGAGGATAGGATGTCGCCGCAGCCGGCACGCTGGATCTTCCCCCGTTTACGGGGGAAGGGGACCACGCGCAGCGTGGTGAAGGGGGCGCGCGAGGTTGCGCAAGCAAGGACTGCCCAATGACCCACACCCATTCCTACGCCTTCGTCGGCCTCGGCCATCTCGGCGGCCACCTCGCCGCGAGCCTCCTGCGCAACGGCTTCAAGGTGACGGTCTTCGACCGCGACCAGAACGCGGTCGAGCGCCTGGTCGCGCTCGGCGGTACGGCAGCGGCAAGTCCCGCCGAAGCGGCGCGCCAGGCTGGCAACGCCATCACCTGCCTGCCCTCGCCGAAGGTCAGCGAGGCGGTGCTCGCAGGTCCCGGCGGCCTGCTCGAAGGACTGCCCGCCGGCGGCACCTGGATCGAGATGTCGACCAACGGCCGCGACGAAATCCAGCGCCTGGCGAAACTGGCCGCCGAAAAGGGCGTGCGCACGCTCGAATGTCCGGTGACGGGCGGCGTCCATCTCGCCGCCGCCGGCAAGATCACCGCGCTCGTCGGCGGCGATGCGGACCTCTACGAGCAGCACCGCGCGGCGATCGAGGCGATGTGTTCGCGCTCCTTCCTGATGGGACCGGTGGGCTCCGCGGCGGTGATCAAGGTCATCACCAACATGCTCGCCTTCATCCACCTGGTCGCCGCCGGCGAGGCGCTGATGCTGGCCAAGCAGGGCGGCCTCGACCTCGCCCAGGCCTATCACGCCATCTGCGCTTCCTCCGGCACCAGCTTCGTCCACGAGACCGAGAGCCAGCTCGTCCTCAACGGCAGCTACGACATCGCCTTCACCATGGATCTGGCGCTGAAGGACCTCGGCTTCGCCACCGGTATGGGCCAGGAGTTCGGCGTGCCGCTGGCGCTCGCCTCGAAGGTCGAGGAGATCTTCCGCACCGGCAAAGCCGCTTATGGCGGCGACGCCTGGTCGACGAAAATCGTCAAGCTCCTGGAGGACGAGGTCGGGACAGACCTGCGCGCGCCGGGGTTCCCGGTGAAACTGGTGTGAGAAACAGGATCCAAGTAAGATTCTGAAATTAGCTTTCGAACTCGAACTGGCATCAGCCGATCGCTAGCGTTGATTTAGAACAGTGGCGAGAATCCTATATCTCGATCAGAACGCGTGGGTGTCACTGGCGCGCGGCGCCTGGGACAAGGTCAGTTTTCCGCGCGATCACGCAAGGCTGGTGAAGCTAATCGGCGCGCTCGATCAGCAGCGCTTTATCGTTCCACTTAGCTTCGCTAATATCTACGAAACCTCGAAGATAAATGACCCGGTCCGTCGCGAAAACATGGCGCGAACCCAAGTCACAATCAGCCAAGGCAGGGTTTTTCGCGGCCGCCGTAGGATATTGGGTGAAACGCTCACAGCCTATCTGGCAGAAAAATTTATAATCGCGCGTGCACCACCCGAAAATCACTGGTTTGTATCTGACCTGTGGTTCGAAGCGGTCGCCGATTATTCGCCCAGCACGTTCGGCTTCGCACTTCCAGACGCGGTCATCGAACATATGCGATCCGATCCCGCAAGATTTCTCTACGACCATCTAACCGCCAGCGATGAGGGTACGAGGCTCGAAGGTGTCAGACGCTTTAGCGCAGCCTCTGCCAATCTCGTCGCAGGAATAGAAGCACGCCGGGCTATTGTGGCCTCCGAAACCTTGGCGCTACGTAAGCGCGCTTATGGTGCGCGGCTGGTGATTGACGAACTCGATTTCATTCTCACAACTGGTCGAAAGCTTGGGCTGGACTGGAATGATGTTCGCGACATTGGACCTTCCTTGGTCCGTAGTATCCCTGAAGACGTACCAATCCTCGCGACTGAGAGGGAACTGGCTGTCCGGCTTGAGGATCAGGCAAAGCCGATCGTCGAAAACGACCTTCGCGATATGTCAGCGTTCGCCGCAGCCTTGCCGCTGGCCGATGTTGTCATCGGCGAGAAAGGGTTCGTCAATCTTGCCCGCCAGGCGCGGCTAGGCAAGACCTATGGCACGCAGCTTCTAACTTCGATTGACGAGCTTTGACTAATGGAGTGAAGGCTCCAACGGTGCCGAGGCAATGATATTCGGTGGAACGAGTTCATCGGCGCTTCTGCCAAGACCGATCAGAGCGTGTGTCGCGGCCGAAATGCGGCCCACCGTTCATTCTAAATCCTCCCTCCCTTACCCGGCACATCGCTGGCCACAAACTCCCCCGTTTCATCCACCGCCCCGCGCGGCACAGCCACGTTACGCGGATCGGTGAATCGTCTATCCTGCACGAATTCGCAGCAGGAAGCCCTCCATGACCCTCATCCAGAAGCTCGGCATCGCCTACGCCGTGATGTTCTTCGCCGTCGTCGGCCTGAACTACCTCCCCTTCATCCACGACGAAAACGGCATGATGTTCGGCCTGTTTTCGCTCCAGTGGTATGATGACCTGTTGCACGGGTTCTCCGGGCTCTGGGTGCTGATCGCAGCCTTCATCTCCCACCGGGCGGCGGTGCTCTTCTTCAGGATCTTCGGCTCGATCTACCTCTTCGACGGCGTACTGGGCCTGGTCACCGGTTCGGGCTGCCTCGACGGCGGCATCTTCGTCGACGGCTTCCGCTCATTCTCCGACGTCGAGTTCCCCGCTCGCTTCTTCGCCAACCTGCCGCACCTGCTGATCGGCGGCATCGCGGTCTATATCGGCTTCGTCCTGGCGAAGCG
Organism: Pseudomonadota bacterium; assembly: GCA_043822005.1. GTDB lineage: Bacteria > Pseudomonadota > Alphaproteobacteria > Rhizobiales > Rhizobiaceae > Mesorhizobium_A. The sequence continues at coordinate 26,376 of JBDRCE010000029.1, forward strand.
CATATCCCAGAAGCTGGTCGCGGCCTGACCCGGATGCTGCGTTTTCTCCGGAGGCTTTTCCGCGCGGTCCTGATCGTGCTGGCGGTGATCGTTGCGATCCCTGTTCTGGGGCTCGCCTATGGCTGGCTGACGACCGCGCCTGTCGAACAGACGTCGATCGTGTCGCGATCGCCCGAGGTCGCGGCGATTTCGCAGCGCCTCGCCACCGACATCGCCGGCTACAAGCGGCCGGAGGAATCGACCTTCCTCACCTATCCCGAATGGTCGATCGTCTATTCGGCGCGCGAATATGCCGACTTCGTGCAGGACAAAAATCCGGCGAACTTCCCCTACCTCGCCCATATCGGCCGGTTCTGGAAGGACTATGCGGCGATGATCCGCGCCAGCACGGACTATCCGTTCAATTTCGAAAACCATCTGATGCTGACGGTCATCGGCACCAGCCACACGATCGAGCACGTCATCCAGTCCGTCTACGAGAACACGGTCGGCCGCATCACCTGGGCGCTCGGTGGCGCGGTCGGCGAGGACGCGGCGCTCGCGAAGATTGCGGCCGACTATGCCGCCTTCCTCGACCAGACGCCCTGGTACCGCTTCCCCTATGCCGAGCGGCGCTCGGAACTGTGGACGTTGCCCGCCGCGCCCGGCTGGGGCTCGGTGCGTTCCTGGGAGCGCAAACTCGGCTATGGCGCCGCCCTCACCGTCAAGCAAATCTACGCCGACCTGATCGCATCTGGACTGTCCGCGACCTCGGACGCCGCCTTCCTCGACATCCACGTCTGGGCGCAGGGCCCGGTCGCAGACGCGATCGCCGGCGAGCCGGACACGACCTTGGAACGCGACCTCGGCGCCGACGGCGCGGTCTTGGTGACGAAGCGCTATCAGGTTTTCACCGAAATGATCCCACGGCTGATCGAGCGCGGCGTCAGCTTCGTCGAGATCGGCGGCAACGACGACATCCTCGTCACCGTCGTGTCGAACGAGGAAGTCGACGCGCCGGACGGGGCGATGAAGCTGTTCTCCTACCCGCTGCCGACCGACAACGCGACGATCCGCACCGGCTTCACCGTGTCGGTGCCGATGCTGCACGAGGCGCTGCCGGACCTCGTCAACGCCGGCGCGCAACTGGAACATGTCTACGACTACTGAGTCTGCTAATTCTTGTGACGCGGCTGGAGCGTGGTAAGTAGAAGCGATGAAGAGCTCTAAGAGCGAATTACCGAAAGCGATCCTCACGGCGCCAATGAGCCGAGAGGAAGCCGAACGCATCTGCGCTGTGGAAGGACTTTTTCTTTCTCCCCGCATGAAAGCTCTGTTCGATCAAGCGGAGCGAGACGGCGTCGATGGTGACGAACTGGATCGCCGTATCAATGCTGAGTTTGGTATCGTCTAGCCGTCGGATTGAAAACGGGTCGAGAGAGATCTGGCTTCGCTGAGTCCGCTGACCGATCTCATCCGCGAAATCGCGTCGCCAAAAACATAAAGCCCGGGAGGCACCATGTTCGAGACCACCATCGCCGGCAGCCTGCCGAAACCCTCCTGGCTCGCCGAGCCCGAAAAGCTCTGGGCGCCGTGGAAGCTCGCAGGCGCGGAGCTCGAACAGGGCAAGCGCGACGCCGCACTCATCTGGCTCAAGGAGCAGGAGGACGCTGGCATCGACATCGTCACCGAGGGCGAGCAGTTCCGCGTCCATTTCGTCCACGGCTTCGTCGAGCATGTCGGCGGAATCGACTGGCAAAAGAAGACGAAGATGGGCATCCGCAACAACCGCTACGTCGTCGACGTGCCGACGGTGACCGGCCCGCTGACCCGCAAGCGCCCGGTCCACGAGGCGGAAGCCGAGTTCGCCCGCGCGCATACGAAGCGCAAGCTGAAATTCACCCTCCCCGGCCCGATGACGATCTGCGACACGGTGGCGGATGATCACTACGGCCGCCGCGCCGACATGGCGATGGCGTTTGCCGACTTGCTCAACGCCGAGGCCAGGGAACTGGAGGCGGCAGGCTGCGACGTGATCCAGTTCGACGAGCCCGCCTTCAACGCTTTCACCGAAGAGGCCGTCGAATGGGGCATCGCCGCCCTTGAACGCGCCGCGGCGGGGCTGAAATGCACCACGGCCGTCCACATCTGCTACGGCTATGGCATCAAGGCCAATATCGACTGGAAGGCGACGCTGGGCGATCAGTGGCGCCAGTACGAGGCCTTCTTCCCGTCGCTCAACGCAAGCCGCATCGACCAGGTCTCGCTCGAATGCGCCAATTCCCGGGTCCCGCCCGACCTGATGGCGCTGTTGAAGGACAAGACGATCCTCGTCGGCGTCATCGACGTCGCGACCAACGAGGTCGAGACGCCGGAACAGGTGGCCGGCACGATCGCGACGGCGCTGAAATTCGTCGACGCGGAGCGCCTCCAGCCCTGCACCAATTGCGGCCTGGCGCCGCTGCCCCGCGACGTGGCCGTGGGAAAGCTCAAGGCGCTGGGCAAGGGAGCAGAGTTGGCGCGGCGGCGGCTCTAGGAGCCCGATCCGAACAGCCTTCGATCCCAATAAACCGGCCGGTGAAGGCTCACTGTGATCGTCGGAAACTCCGCATGCGCCGGATTGATCAGCAGGTTGCGGTCGAGACGCGCCACGACGGACGGCACCAGCAGGATCAGGCTGCGCCGCTGGACACACCATGTTTCGCCGAACTGCCTGCTGACTGTCGCCGGCATTGCGTCCCATCCGGGAAGCGACGGTTCGGAGAAGACCTCGTAGCTCGCGCCTCTGGGAATCGTGATCTCGATTGAGTGCTGGTTGGGCGGAAGGCGTCCGCTGCCATGCACCAGCTTTTCGAGCAGCGCCGTCGAGAAATGCTCGCTGGCATAGATGACCGGACTGCCGCGCGTGTTCCACCGTCCCGGTGCGATCGTCGAGCCTGTGGCGTCAAAGATGGGATAGGTGCCAGCCGGATCCCCGATCCGGAACGCCGTCAGCGTCCGGTCGAGACGTTGGGCCGTCACGCAGCGCTGCCGTATTTCAGGCCGCCGAGAACATCGAACACGAGGTCGGCGCCGATCTCGCTCTGGATGACGAGGTCGATAGGCTGCCGGTCGTCCAGCATGGCATGCGGCCTGAACAGGAACGCGCGCGCATCCTCGTCGCTCCGCCAGACATCGATCGCCATACCCCAGACGCGCGCAATCCGCGCCAGCCTCGCGCCTTCGTCCGGCGACAGCCTGGCCGACGCCTTGCGGCGCTCGTAGGTGGCCTTGGGGATGAGACGATACTTGAACTGGGCATCGTTCGGAGCAAGCAACTGCGCCACGCGCTCAACCGCAGCGGTGGGCAGCCCTTCCGCGATGCGGGATATGAGGGTGTAGGGGGAAGACGAGCTTCTGCCCGTTAGACCCAGGACATCGACGACGTTGGCGACATGAAGCATCGGGAATTCCTCATCTGGGACTAAGTATAGCCTCAGATGGACCCGACATCAAGGCCGCCCTACTCCCCCAGAACGCCCTGGCGCAGCGCGATCGACACCGCGTCGGTGCGGTTGCGGGCATGCAGCTTGGTGCAGACCGCGGCGACGTGGAATTTCGCGGTGTGGACCGAGATGTCGAGCTTGCGCGCGATCACCTTGTTCGATGCGCCCTCGGCGAGCAGCGCCAGCACTTCGCGCTCGCGCTGGCTGATCGGCGCTTCGAGCCCGAAACCGGACGCGCCGCTGGCGCCTTCGTCGGCGCGGTCGGCCTGCCTCACTCTATAACCGGCCGCCGCCAGCCGGGTCGCGGCGGCAACCAGATCGGCCGTGGCGTCCTTGGACAGCACCGCGCGGGCCGACGAGTCGGCATCGCGTGCCGGATCCTCGCTCAGCATCACCAGCGCCAGGCCGGATTGCGAGCGACGCACGATCCGGCCGGGCGCCGGAGCGCGGAAATAGCGGGAACTGTCGACCGCCGTCACGGTCTCTTCGGCGAAATCGGGCGGCGCATAGTCGAGTAGCATGGCAGGTTCCTTCTTTGCGCAGCGCGCGGCCGGAACGGGCGCGCAGGAGGAGTCGTTGCTCCAATGTAGGTCAAATGGCCGGGGATGAAAGAGCCGGCTGGTTCGAGGCCGGGAGCGAAGCAGCAATGCGGCAGTCTGGCGTGCGCCACGCGCGGACGAAACTGCCCATTCGGTCAGGTCGGCCGGCGGGCCTGCAGGAGCTTGACGACCATCTGTTCGAGCAATTCGACCCCGCCAGGCCGCCAGCCGAGCGAGCGCAGCAGATCGCAATTCATCGCGTTGACCGGCTCTACGGAGCGAGACGGCAGCGGATGCGCACAGCCGGTCGCCGCCTGCACGATCGCCAGCAGTTCGTGGCGATCCAACAGGATGTCGGACACGTTCAGCACCGGCGGCGGCTCCGGCGCGTCGAGCGCGAGCAGCACCGCCGCGGCCACGTCGTCGCCATGCACCTCCGTCGCCCGGCGCGGGCTGACGGCACGGCCGGCGAGATAGTCGTCGAACAGGTCGGACCATTTATGCGTTCGGCCAGGGGCTGCGGGACCGTAAACGCCGGTGACGCGCAGGGTGACGCCGCGAAATTCATCGTCCGACATCGCCGCCAGCGCTCGTTCCGCCGCGAGCTTCACCTCGCCGTAGAGCGTATCCGAATGCGGCTCGGTCGTCTCGGAGAGGTCGACGCCCGCCGGCTGGTCGCCATAGACCGCGCGGCTCGACAGGAACACCGCGCGCCCCACACCAGCCCGTCTCGCCGCCTCGAACAGCGCTACAGATCCATCCAGATTGCGCCGCCGGAAGCCGGCCGCATCGTCGCCCTCCCCGCCCCTGTAGCGTCCCGGGAGATGGTCGAAGGCGGCGTGGACCAAGGCAGATACGCCCTCGAACGCCGCAGACTGGTCGCGATCGGGATCGAGACTGCCCGCCACGACCTCCACCGGCGCGGAGAAAAAGGCGCCGGTCGGTGCCGTCCGCCCCATCACCCGCACCGCCCGCCCCTCGCGCAGCTGCGCCTCGACGACGAAGCGCCCGACGAACCCCGTCCCGCCGGTGACGAGGACGGTCATGCGGGCCGGGACGCGGTCGATGGGGCCGGCAGCGACGCCAGGTCGGGAATGCCCCGCCCCTCGTAATAGGCCCGCCACAGCTCGATCAGCGGCCTGAGCTTTTCCGCCTTCGGGTGGTCTTCCCACGGCTTCTCGTACTGGTAGTGGATCACGCGCACCGAGTTCCAGTCCCACAGGTCCGGCAGGTTGAACCACACGTATTGCAGCATGTTGTCGAACACCGGCAGGCCGTGCCAGTCGGGGAAGAAGCTCTCGAGAAACGTCTGGTCGGTCCGCCGCCAGAACGCATCGGGCGCGTCAAGTTTTATCAGCATCGCCTCGAACGTCGCCTTCGACGGCTGCGCCACGAAGACGCCGGAGTTCAGCCGGTGAAAATCGGCCAGGCTCTCGTAGACGTTCGGCGCGGCCGAAAACTCCGGATAGGCAAACAGCCGGTCGATGTTGCGCACGACCAGCGTGTCCGCGTCGAGGAAGACGATGCGCTGGTACGCCGCCATCTGCCACAGCCTCAGCTTGGCGAAATTGTCCAGCGGCGTGTGGAAGGCCGGCTTGCCGCCCTTGGTAAAGGGCGCGTCTGCATGCAGCTTCGCCCGCGCGTGGCGCGCGTTGAACTCCTCGGAGGTCGGCAGCAGCTCGACCGGCACCAGCGTCGCGCCCAGCCCCGCAAGCGGTTCCAGCGCCGCCGCCGTCACGCCGCCGGTATGCAGCACGAGGATATCCGCTTCGGTCCCGGTGAGCTTCAGCGAGCGCACCAGCGCGACGGCACCCATCGCGTAGTCGGCATTGGTGACGAGCGTGGCGTAGGCCTGGCGGGTCATGGGGCGGTCGCGCCTACCCCACGCTCCTCAACCGCTTCCCTTCCGGATCGCGCTCCAGCGTCGGCGCGATATCCTTCGTCCAGGCCGACACCGCCGGGATGCGGCTGCGGTCGACGCGGTAGGCGAACTTCTTCGCCACATCGACCACCTCCGACAGCAGCCCCTCTTCCAGCGTGATCGGGTCGAGCCCGAGCGCCAGGAACTGCGCGTTCTTCACCACCAGGTCGTTCTCCGCCGCCTCCTTGCGCGGATTGGGCAGATAGGCGACGCGTCCGCCGCCGATCCGCGCCACCATCTCGGCGAGGTCGCGCACCCGGTGCGTCTCGGTCATCTGGTTGAAGATCTTCACCCGCTCGCCGCGCTTCGGCGCGTTCTTCAGCGCCAGCTCGATGCACCGGACGGAGTCCTGGATGTGGATGAACGCGCGCGTCTGCCCGCCGGTGCCGTGCACGGTCAGCGGATAGCCGATCGCCGCCTGGATCAGGAACCGGTTCAGTACCGTGCCGTAGTCGCCGTCATAGTCGAACCGGTTGACGAGCTGCGCGTGCCGCCGCGTCTGGTCGGTATGCGTGCCCCAGACGATGCCCTGGTGCAGGTCGGTGATCCTGACGCCGTCGTTCTTCGCATAGAACTGGAACAGCAGCTGATCGAGGCATTTGGTCATGTGGTAGATCGAGCCGGGATTCGACGGATACAGGATCTCCTGGGAGACCGTCTCGCCCGCCATCGTCTCGATGCCGACCGGCAGATAGCCCTCGGGGATCGCCGCGCCCACCGTCGAATAGCCATAGACGCCCATCGTGCCGAGATGCACCAGATGCGCGTCGAGCCCCGTCTCCACCAGCGCGTTGAGCAAATTGTGCGTGGCGTTGACGTTGTTATTGACCGTGTAGTTCTTGTGCCGGTCGCTCTTCATCGAATAGGGCGCCGCGCGCTGCTCGGCGAAGTGGATCACGGCATCGGGCCGGTTCTCGGCCAGCCAGCGCTTCAGGATCTCGTAGTCGCCCGCGAGGTCGATCAGGTGGAAATGGATCCGCCGGCCAGTCTCCTGGTGCCAGATGCGCGTGCGCTCCTGGATCGAATCCATCGGCGTCAGCGACTGCACGCCGAGTTCGGTGTCGATCCAGCGCCGCGAGAGATTGTCGAGGATGTGAATCTCGTGTCCGGCATTGGACAGGTGAAGCGAGGTGGGCCAGCCGACGAAACCGTCGCCGCCGAGAACTGCAATCTTCATCGAATCGGTCCCTCTCTCAACGATCCCCGCCGCTTAGACGAAGAGTGTGACAGCATGAATGTGGTGGAGAAAAGGTGGCAGTGCGCCTGCGTTCGGATTATCCGAGCCTGAGCGCGACGACGCCGGCGACGATCAGCAGCGCGGCAACGATGCGCCAGCCGGTCACCGCTTCGCGCAGCACGGCGACCGAGATCAGCATGGCGAACAGGATCGAGGATTCGCGCAAGGCCGCCACCGCGGCGATCGGCGCCTGGGTGAAGGCCCATGCGGCGATCCAGTAGGAGCCGGCGGCGAGCACGCCGGTCAATGCGCCGGTCCTCCATTCCGGCGCCATGACCGAGACGATGCGCGGCCCGCGCAGCATCAGCGCCAGTGCGACGCACCAGATCGCGTCGAGCACGTAGAGCCAGGCGATGTAGCTCGTGGCCGACGCGGCACTGCGTGCCCCGACGCCGTCGGAAAGCGTATAGGAAGCGACGAACAGCGACGTGATCAGCGCATAGGCGACCGCGCGCCGGCTGAACCCGGAAGCGGGATCGCCGCCGCGAAACGACATCGACAGCGTGCCGAGCGACAGGAGCGCGATGCCGCCGATCGTCAGCGGCGTCGGCAGTTCGGCGAGCAACACGACAGCGCCGAGCGTGGTGAGCAGCGGCGCGGTGCCGCGCGCCAGCGGATAGGCCTGCGCCAGGTCGCCGGTCTCGTAGGCCTTGACCAGGAACCAGCGGTAGCCGGTGTGAAAGGTCATCGAGGCGAGGATGTAGAGCCAGGTCACCCCCTGCGGCACCGGCACGAGGAACAGCACCGGCAGCGCGAACACCCCCATGCCGACGAACATCAGCGTCATCGACGCGAAGCGGTCGAGCCTGACCTTCACCATCGCGTTCCACGACGCATGCGCAAGCGCTGCGGCAAGCACGGCGAGGAAGACGGTGAGGGACATGCGGGCGCTGATCCGGTCACGCCACGGATGCGGCGCGTGCGCTGTTTAGCAGCCGGCTACGGAAATGGGTATGCGCCAGAGATGGAGCCGATGGGGGCAACGCCGTCCCGATGAACGGGGGCCGTCACCAGGGGGTTTCGCCGGCCGGCTCCACGAAGCGGCCCGAAACGTCGCCGCCGAGGGCATACTGAACGGGAAGTCTGGCCCCCTCTTCCGGTGTCATCGTGCCGTAGCCTGTGAGATCCGACTTCACGAAGCCGGGGCTCACCGAATTCACTGCGATGTTCGTCCCGCGAAGCTCCTCGTGCAACTGAACCGTCAGCATGTTCAGCGCCGCCTTCGACGCATTGTAGCCGATGAACTGGGATGCGTAGTAGGTCGAGCTGGGGTCGCCGTTGAGCGTGAGCGACCCGAGTGAACTCGCGAGGTTCACGATGCTCGCCTTCGGCGCCCGCCGCAGCAGCGGCAGCATCGCCTGCGTCACGGCCAGCGTGCCGAAGAAGTTCGTCTCCATGACGCGCCTTACGGCGTCGAGAGACGCCTTGCCGGGAGGGCCGTCGGCGAAATCGAAGATGCCGGCATTGTTGACGAGAATATCGAGGCGCCCGTGCTCCCCGTCCAGCCTGGCGGCGGCCGCCGCGATCGTCCCCCGGTCGACGAGGTCGAGGCGAACGCTGCGCGCGACCAGTCCCTCGGCTGCGAGATTGTCGACGGCGCTCTGCCCTCTCCCTTCGTCGCGCGCACCCAGAAACACCAGGACCCCGGATTGCGCAAGCTGTCGGGCGATCTCCAGCCCGATGCCCTTGTTGGCGCCCGTGACGAGCGCGATGCGTGTAGTCGTCATCATCGATCCTTCCGATCCCGTTTTGGATGGATTAGATATATGAAGGATCATTCGGTTTGAGGATTCGCATTTGGCCGCGCGCATGCCCGCCTCGTTGAGCCCGCGAAAACGGCCGCGTCAGGCGCGCGCCCTCGCCACGGTCGACGCGATTTTCGAGGCGACCGTTCAGATTCTGGTGGCCGAAGGACCGCGACGCCTGACGACAACGCGCGTCGCGGAACGTGCTGGCGTGTCGGTCGGGACGATGTACCAATACTTTCCGCACAAGCAGGCGCTGATCTTTGCGCTCAACGAGCGCTATCTGGATGTCCTGGCCGACAAGATCGAGGCCACCTGCCAGTTGCACTACGGCGCTCCCGCCGAGCGCATGATCGAGGCGTTGATCGACACCTATTGGCGCGTCAAGACCGAGCGGGCGGACGTCACCCGCGCGCTCTACCGATCCGTCGTGGAACTCGACAACGAGGCCTTGGTCCACGCGTTCGCCCGCCGGGCCGACGCCGCGACGGCGGCCATGTTGGCCAGCGCGCAGGACGCGTCCTTCGCTGATGTGGAAAGCGTCAATCTCACGCTTGTCACGGTCATCTTCGGCACCGTCCGCAACCTGTTCGAGCGCAACCTGTCCGCATCGGATGCAGAAGCGCTGCGCGGTCAGTTGCTGCTGATGTGCCGCGCCTATCTCCGCACAGCCTCGGTCAGGGCATCATCTCCACCCTGACCGGAAAATGGTCCGACGCCCGGTTCGCGACATCCACCGACACCGCCCGCACCTTGCCCGCCAGCCCCTGCGTCACGAAGCAATAGTCCAGCCGCCGGAACTGCATCGCCCCCTCGAACACCCGCTCATGCGTATGGAACGCGTCCGGCGCATGGCCCGCCGCCACGGCCGCGTCGACGAAACCCGCGCCGGCAATCCGCCGATACTCCTCGCTCTCCGGCAGCATATTGAAATCCCCCATCCAGATCGCGTCCCCTGGCGCGTCCGGCTCGGGTTCTCCGTTCGACCACGACCGTTCCGGCTCGTCGTCGATGCCGCTCCACGGCCCGCCCTCCTCCGGCACACGGGCGTGGCGCGCCAAGAGCCAGTCAATCTGCTCCACCCGCTCGGCGGCGTCGATATGCGCCAGATGCAGCGAGAAGACGCGCAGCGGCCCGGCGGGCGTGCGGATCAACCCTTCCAGCGCCGGGTTCTGCGTATTCAGCCGGTGCGTCATCCGCCGCATCGGCAAAAGATGCAGCCGAGACCAGGCGATCGGCCAGCGAGAGATCAGCATCGTGCCGAACTGCCGGCGGCGGTTGACGACGCGCCCGTGCTCCACCGTGCTCGCATCCATGTCGAAGGCCGGCCCGTAGACGCAGTACCGGTCCGGCAGCATCCGCGAAATCAGCTCCGGCTGGTCGTCGAACCCGGTGCGCGGCCAGTTCCGCTCGACCTCCTGCAAGGCAATGATGTCGCAATCCGCCACGCTCGGCACGGCGCGCGACAGGTCGTAGCGGCCGTCGAGGCCGAAACCGTACTGGATGTTGTAGGAAACGAGCTTCAAGACGGCCGCCTGCATTGCCGGGACGCGAGTCAGTATCCCGCTCCCACCGCCCCGCACAAGGGCGTGCTGACCCTCCCCCGTGAAACGGGGAAGAACCATTGAGGACGCGACGCGCCCACCACCATGCTGTGCATGGTTCTTGCCGTGCTGAGCCGCTTGTCTCGCCCATCCTTCGCGGTCGTCATTCCGGGGCCGCGCAGCGGAACCCGGAATCCAGAGCGTCGGCCTAGGAGGCGGCAGACTGTGACGCGTGATCGAGACGGCACGGAGGGAGTGCGGGCGGTCGTCAACATCTGCGAACTGGATTCCGTGTTCCGCTGCGCGGCCCCGGAATGACGGTCGCGCAGGGGGAGTGCGCAGCCCGGAGATCACCCGCCCCGTGGATTAAATCCCCCACTCTTTCCGCCAACCCCTTGTTCCCCTTCGCACTCCAACTTTTTTGATCCACGCCCTTTCGACCTGACGGACCATAGGGCCGGTGCGACGGAAAGGAGCCGGCAGTGAGTTGGAAGGCGAAGACAGGGAGGGAGCAGAAGGTGCTGGTCAGCATCGTCTCGACGCTGCTCGCACTCGCAGACCTCGCCGAACGCGCCGCCGGCCGCTCCCCCTGGGTCCGCTGGTGCGTGCTGTGGGCCGCCTGGCAGGCCGATCTGATCGCACGGGACTACGTCGCCGGCTCCACATGGAACGAGGCGGGCAGGCACTGGTCGCCCGTCCTGCCAATGGTCCGCTACGGTACCCATCCCGCCGACGCTCTAGACATCGCCGCCTCGCTGCGCGCGCTTGCGCAGATGGTGCGCACCCTCGCCGCCAAACTCGGCCGCCTCTCGCGGATCCGACAAGAACAGGCAGCCGCTTGGTCCGCCTGCCGGGACCGGCCGCTTCATGACATCGCCCGGCTCCTGTCGGACGCGCCTTCCTTTCGCCTCGAGCGCTTTGACACATCCTGACCCGCCCCAGGCTCGGCGAGGACAGTCTGCTTTCTTTCCGCAAACAGGCTGCTGCGTTCACGCGTCCGCGCGCGCAGAAAAGCAGACTGCCCCCAGCACCCCTACTGCCTACTGCCTACTGCCTATTCCCCATTCACAACCCAGCCCCGCCACCGCCCGAATTGACCCAGCGGCTGCATCCCTGTAGCAGTCCGCGCACGATTGCGGCCCAAGGCCGCCCCGCGCCGTTTCGGGCGCCCTTGCGAAAGTCACGACATGTCCGCCCTGGAAAACATCGTTCCGGCACTCTCCGCCGCCATCGCCGCTCGCGGCTACGACACGCTCACCGCCGTCCAGTCCGCCATGCTGGAGGAGCGCGCCCGCGACCGCGACCTCCTGGTCTCCGCCCAGACGGGCTCCGGCAAGACCGTCGCCTTCGGCATTGCGATCGCGCCCGCCCTGATGGGCGAGGCGGACCGCCTTCCCCCCGCCGGCCGTCCGCTTGGTCTCGTCATCGCGCCGACGCGCGAACTCGCCATCCAGGTCCGCCGCGAACTCGAATGGCTCTATGCCGACGCCGGCGCGAAGATCGCCTCCTGCGTCGGCGGCATGGACATGCGAGCCGAACGCCGCGCGCTCGATCAGGGCGCCCACATCGTCGTCGGCACGCCGGGGCGACTGCGCGACCACATCACCCGCCACGGGCTCGACATGTCGGACCTGCGCGCGGTCGTGCTGGACGAGGCGGACGAGATGCTCGACCTCGGCTTCCGCGAGGACCTCGAATTCATCCTGTCGGAGGCGCCGGAAGGCCGCCGCACGCTGATGTTCTCCGCCACCGTCCCGGCCCAGATCGAGCAGCTGGCCCGCAAGTTCCAGAAGAAGGCCGAGCGCATCGAGGTGCTGAGCGACGGCGCCCAGCACGACGACATCGAATACCGCACCATCCTCGTCTCGCCCTCCGAGCGCGACGGCGCGGTGATCAATTCGCTGCTCTATTTCGACGCCACCAACACGCTGGTGTTCTGCGCCACGCGCGAAGCGGTCAAGCGGCTGACCAGCCGGCTCGCCAACCGCGGCTTCCGCGTCGTGTCGCTGTCGGGCGAGCTGTCGCAAGCCGAGCGCACCAATGCGCTCCAGGCCATGCGCGACGGCCGCGCCCGGGTCTGCGTCGCCACCGACGTCGCCGCCCGCGGCCTCGACCTGCCCAATCTCGACCTCGTCATCCATGCCGACCTGCCGTCGAATCCCGAGACGCTGCTGCACCGCTCCGGCCGCACCGGCCGCGCCGGCCGCAAGGGCATCTGCGCCATCATCGTTCCGCATCACCGTCGCGGCAGCGCCACCCGCCTGCTCAGGCTGGCGAACCTCAAGTCGCAGCAGATGAACGCGCCGTCGGCCGCCGACATCGACCGCAAGGTGCGCGAGCGCATCGTCGCCGATCCCGCCCTGTCGGAGTCGCTGACCGAGGACGAGGCATCCTTCGCCGCCGAGCTTTTGGCGAGCCACGGCCCCGAGAAGCTGGCCGCCGCCTATATCCGCCAGCAGCTCTCCATGCAGCCGGCGCCGGAGGACCTGTCCGACGGCCCCGTCGCCCCGCACGATCCGTCCAAGGGCGAGCGGCCGGACACCCGCTTCCAGAACGGCGACTGGTTCGTCATCTCCGTCGGCCGCAAGCAGCGCGCCGAGCCGCGCTGGCTCCTGCCGCTGATCTGCAAGGCCGGCGGCGTCACCAAGTCCGCGATCGGCTCGATCCGCATCCTCGACACCGAGACCCGCTTCGAGGTGGCCCCCGATCAGGCCGAAGCCTTCGCGAAAGCCATCGCCAAGCCGGGCGCGGTCGAAAAGGGCGTGTCGATCGCCAGGCTCGCGGCGGACGCGCCGCCCGCGCCTTCCCGCCCGCAGCGCGAATTCACCTCCGAGACCGACCGGCCGCGGCCGAAGAAGAAGTATGTCGACAAGAAGCCGCCCGCGTCCGCTCCAGGTGCGGCCCGCGCGGAAAAGCGCAAGCTGAAAAAGGCGCGCAAGAAGCTCAAGGCCGAGTAAGGCGTGGCCGCGGGGCCACAGCAACATAGCTTTACACTCCGCCGCGAGTTCGCCCCGATTGGATCGAATTTGCGCCGCCATCGACCGTCATCCCTTCGCCAGTGAGAAGGGAGCCAGGGCCATGATCAAGGAAAGCCTGGTCGCGATGGCGCTGATCGGCTGCGATTGCGACGCCAGGATGTGCGAATATATCCGCACCGCCGACCAGCAATGGACGAGCGTCGCGGAATGCGAGGCCGACATCCAGAAGCGCGTTGTGACCCAGCAGGACAGCTATCCGCTCGTGATCGCCGTCTGCCGCGACACCTCCGAGACGCCTGTCATGGCGTCGACTGGCGCGTCCACCCAGCCGTCGCCGACCCAACAGGTCCAGCTCGCCGCAAGCGCGATCGTGACTGAGGGCAGGCAGGGCGAGGTCTCCACCGACCGCCTCGGCCGCATCACCACCGTGTTCAGGACGCTCAACGGCTACGTCTCGGTGCGCGACACGGTCGGCAGCACCTGGTCCAGCGCCTCGCAGCACGCCTTCGACACGATGTCCTGGCTGAAGACCGCCGTGACGCCGGAGTGGTTCTGATCGCGCGTCAGGCGTGAAACGCTGCGCGCCGTCCGGCACGACAGATCCGCAGAGCAGCGTCGGATCGACCGTCGGCCCGCAGGCCTCCACCATCCGGCGCGAGGTTTCGTTTGACGACGAGACGAGTTCGTAGACGCGTTCGGCGCCGAACTCCTCCACCATCCGCCGGATCGCCAGCGCGTTGACGATTTTCCCGAGCCCGAGCCCCCGCGCCTTTGGATCGACCGCGACCAGTCCGACCCATGCGCTCCTGTGGTGCGGGCTGAAGCGATTGTGCGGGAAGCAGCCATTCGCGAAGGCAACCGGATTGCCGGCCCGGTCCGCGATGATCACGCTTGCCTGGCCGGGCCCCTCGATCAGCAGCGCCCCGGGAAAGGGCACGATCCCGGCGTCCGAAACGAATTGCTGGGCGCGCCGGGTGGAAGCGCCTTCGGCCTCGGTCAGCGCCGGCGCGAGGGCAAGGCCATCGGGCAGCCCGGCCGCGAGGATCGCATCGATCCTCGGACGCATCGTCTCCCGGTCCGCGATCATCGTGTCCCAGGTGTCGAAACGGAATCCCCGTTTGGCAAGGCCCGGAGAATAGGCGCTGCGCTGCACCGGCGAGATCATCCTCAGCCCGAGCATTCCCTGCTCTCGCAGGATCGCATCGATGCCGTCCCATCCGATGCGGTCCGGGTCGTCCGTCCCGTAGAAGCGTCCCGCGCTGTAGAGGCCGGGGGTCTCCTCGATCAGCGCGCGCTTCTCCAGCGTCAGGCGCTGCAGTGCGATCTGCGCATCCGTTCCGAAAAAACCCGACATCCGGGCACCTCGCAGCGTTGTCGTGACGACTATGCCATACCCGCGGCTGCCTTCAATCCTCTGTAGAACGTCGACGTGAAGAGTTCGCGCGGATCGTATTCCCGCTTCTTCGCCAGGAAAGCCGGCAGTTCCGGATAGGAAGCCAACAGTTGCGCGCGGGTGTAGTGCAGCTGGTAGGGCAGGAAGAAGCGGCCGCGATGCTTCAGCGTCAGGTCGACCAGCTCGCGCGTCAGCGCCCGCATCTTCGCGCTGCCGTCCTCGTCCGTCTTCTGGTTGATGTAGAGGACCAGCGAGAAGGCGTCCTCCTTCGCGTAGGTCAGCGCCGTGTCCTCCGCATGCACCACGCGGATCGAAGCGTTGAGCAGCGGCAGCTCGCTCTTGCGCAGGATCTCCCGCGCTCCGGCGATGAAGGCGTTGTATTCGCCGCGCGGGAAGAAATATTCGTGCAGGATGTCGGTCTCTTCCGGCAGGTCGTTGAAGAGATAGGGCACGGAATCGTGCATCGGGTTGTTGCGGGAGACGAGGCAGGCCTCGCCCTCCCCCATCGCCGCGGTGCGCGGCACGGTGCAACTTTCGAACTCCGGCTCGAGCTCCTTCTCCATGTACCACTTGAACGACTGGAAGACTTCGCCGCGCTTGGCGAGGTTCATGATCAGCCGCTTGACACCCACCATGCCCGGCGCGCCGAGCGGTCCCATGTCGGCGGGCGCTGTTTCTGCCACCTTGTCGTAGCGGTAGACGATCATGTCTTCGAGGAAGTTGGACCGGGCGGTCGAAAGATGGCCGTAGAACAGGCCGAGATTCGCGTCGCCGGCCATTTCGTTCTCGAACAGCGTCGGGAAATCGTCCGAGCGGATGATGGCGCGCGAGGTGTGGTAGACGGCGTTCGGCACGATCTCCAGCGTCGCCTTCAGCACCACGCCGAACAGGCCATAGCCGCCAACGACGTGCCGGAAGAGATCGGCATTCTCCCCGCGCGAGCAGATGCGCTTCGTGCCGTCGGCGAGCATCACCTCCAGCGCCTTGACCGAGCCGACGATCGAGCCGGCCTGGTGGTCCATGCCGTGCGCGTTGACCGAGATCGAGCCGCCGACGGAGAAGATGTCGGTCGACTGCATCGCCTTCACGGCAAAGCGCGGGTGCAGCACATTCTGGATGTCGTGCCAGGTGGCTCCCGGCCCGACCGTGACCGTCATCGCCGCTTCGTCGACCGCGATCGAGTTCAGCCCCATCATGTCGAGCACGATCGCGTGGTCGTCGAAGGCCTGGCTGCCCATCGAATGGCGCACGGCGGCGAGCGAGATCGACAGATTGTTGTTGCGGGCGAAGGCGAGCGCATCCGCGACGTGCTTCTCCTGGCTCACCTTCACGACGCCGTAGACGGGCGTGCGCGACAGCGCGCTGACGTCGTTGATCGTCCCGCCCTCGGAGGCCCAGGGCAGCGACGGATCATAGTAGGGGTTGTCGAAGTTCGGCTTCTGCGCCAGCGCCACGCCGTCGAGGTCGGCGATGCGTCCCGCGTCCTTGGCGCCCGACGGCGCCCGCATCAGCCGCGCGGTGGTCGCCCCGGCCCAGGCCACGCCGCCGCCGACGATCGCGAGGCCCAAAAGCGCCCGCCTGGACATCCGGAAACGTTTCGCTGGCTGCGCCATGCATTCCCCCATTCAGAATCGACGCCGGTGTCGCAGCGCGATGTAACCGGGAAATGGCGGCACGCAAAGCCGGCGCAACCGATGGCACCGTTTGAAGGAGATCCCGCCATCGCGTCGTTTGGACATGTTGCACCCGGCAGCGCGGATCGATAGGCATGGCGCGGACAATCCAGGCTCACGGAGGAGAACAGGCATGAACCCATCAGGACAGGTCGCGATCGTCACCGGCGGCGGCTCGGGGCTCGGCGAAGCGACGGCGCGCGCGCTCGCGGCCAAGGGCGCGAAGGTCGCGATCTTCGACGTCGGCATGGAACGCGCCCAGAGAGTGGCAGCCGACATCGGCGGCATCGCGGTCAGGTGCGACGTGTCGAGCGCCGAGGGCGGCGAGAAGGCGTTTGCCGAAGTTGTGGAGAAGCTCGGCACGCCGCGTATCCTCGTCAACTGCGCCGGCATCGGCATCGCCGCGAAGACCACCTCGAAGGACGGCGCGCATTCGCTCGACGTCTACCGCAAGGTGATCGAGGTCAATCTGATCGGCACCTTCAACATGATCCGCCTGATGGCCGTGCGCGCCGAGACGCTCGACCCGCTGGAGGGCGGCGAACGCGGCGTGATCATCAACACGGCGTCGGTCGCCGCCTATGACGGCCAGATCGGCCAGGCCGCCTATTCGTCGTCGAAGGGCGGCATCGTCGGCATGACCCTGCCCGTCGCCCGCGACCTGTCCCGCGCCGGCATCCGTGTGATGACCATCGCGCCCGGCATCTTCAAGACGCCGATGCTCGCCGGTCTGCCGCAGGAGGCGCAGGATTCGCTCGGCAAGCAGGTGCCCTTCCCGCCGCGCCTCGGCGAACCGTCCGAATACGGCGCGCTCGCGGTCCACATCGTCGAGAACCAGATGTTGAACGGCGAAGTGATCCGCCTCGACGGCGCGATCCGCATGGCGCCGAAATAGGCCATCTTGCGAGCCCGTCCGGTTCTGCAATAAGAGGAGCTTAGCAGTCAGGATTTCTTGCGAGGCGCGATGAACGACAAGCCGAAGGACGTGATCCGGCAAACGGACGCCGACGCCATCCGCCTCGCCAAGACCCTGCTGCGCTCGGCGCGCTACGGCGCGCTGGCGGCTCTCGATCCCGAGAGCGGCGCGCCGCTGGCGAGCCGCGTCGGCGTCGCGACCGACACGGATGGATGCCCGCTGATCCTGGTCTCCGGCCTGTCGGCCCACACGGCGGCCATCGTCGCCGATCCGCGTTGCTCGCTGCTCCTGGGCGATGTCGGCAAGGGCGATCCGCTCGCCCATCCGCGCATTTCAATCGCCTGCCGGGCACAGCGCCTCGAACGCGACACAGCCGACTGGGCTCGCGCCGAACGCCGCTATCTCAATAAGAACCCGAAGGCGAAGCTCTATGTCGGGTTGGGCGACTTCGCCTTCTTCCGGCTCGACATCGACAAGGCGAGCCTCAACGGCGGCTTCGGCAAGGCTTACCTTCTGACCCGTGACGACCTGTTGTCGCCGGGTCCGCTCGCCGACTTTGCGCAGTCGGAGCAATCCGCGCTCGACCACATGAACGAAGACCACGCCGACGCCGTCGGCCGCTATGCGATCCATTTCGCCGGCGCCGGGAAGGGCGACTGGCGCATGACCGGCCTCGACCCGGACGGCATCGACCTCGCCCTGGGCGACAAGGTGCTGCGCATCTTCTTCGAGCAGCCCCTCGCCACGCCGCGCGACGCGCATCTGAAGCTGGTCGAGATGGCGAAGCAGGCACGCGCCGCGCTCGGCTGACAGGCAGCTTCGAATTTCTTTCCAGACGCCCTTGACCTTCCATCGACTGGAAGCCCTATCTCCAAGCCAACTGGAGATATGACCATGCAGTTCACATTGAAGATCGAAGGCATGACCTGCGGCGGCTGCGTCCGCTCGGTCGAAAAGGCGCTGGCCGGCGTCGCCGGATTGAAGTCGGCGAAGGTCGACCTCGGCAAGGCCGAAGCGTTGATCGAGACGGAAGCCGGCGCGGACCCGGCCCGCTTCCTCTCGGCCGTCGAAGACGCCGGCTACGACGCCCACCTCGCGGGCTGAACCTCCCGCCACGCGAGGAATTCCATGACCAAGGTAGCGCTCGACATCACGGGCATGACCTGTGCCGCGTGCTCGTCACGCGTCGAGAAGGTGCTGTCGCGCGTCGACGGCGTCGCCCGCGCGGACGTCAATCTTCCGCTCGAGCGTGCCAGCCTCGAGATCGACGGCGACATCGACGCGGCGAAGCTGATCGCGGCGGTCGAACGCGCCGGTTACGGCGCGACGCTCCGCCCCGACGATCGGGCGGCGCAGCGCAAAGCCGACGAGGCGCGCGAGGTCGCGCGGCGCGCCGAGGAAAGGCAGACGCTGCTGCGCTTCGCTGTGTCCGCCCTGCTCTCCTTGCCCCTGGTGATCGGCATGCTGCCGATGATGCTGGGCACCGGCCATGCCTGGCTCGGCCCGTGGACGCAGGCAGCACTTGCCACCGGTGTGATGATCATCTCGGGCAGCCGCTTCTACCGCGAAGCCTGGTCGGCGCTGCGCGGCGGCGGCGCCAACATGGCGGTGCTCGTCTCGCTCGGCACCTCGGCCGCTTATTTCTATTCGCTGTGGATGGTGATCGCCGGCAACGCCCACGGCCACCTCTATTTCGAGGCGGCGGCGGTCGTTCTGACGCTGATCATGCTTGGCAAATATCTCGAGGCGCGCGCCAAGCAGGGCGCGTCCGCGGCTCTCGCCGCGCTCGGCAAGCTGCAGCCGCCGCAGGCGGAGCGCAAGACCGCGTCTGGAACGGAGGTCGTCGCCTCGGGCGACCTTTCGCCCGGCGACGTCGTGTTCGTGCGACCCGGTGCCCGCGTGCCCGCCGACGGCGTGATTGTTGCCGGTGCATCGAGCCTCGACGAATCGCTTGTGACCGGCGAAAGCCTTCCGGTGGACAAGGCTGAAGGCGCGGCCGTCGTCACCGGAACCGTCAACGGCGACGGCGTGCTGGAAGTGCGGGTCTCGGCGGTCGGCGCGGATACGCGGCTCGCCCGGATGGCGCGGCTGGTCGAGGACGCGCAACTCTCCGAAGCTCCGGTTCAGCGCCTCGTCGACCGCATCTCGGCGGTGTTCGTCCCCGTCATCATCGTTATCGCAGTCCTGACCTTCTTCGGCTGGTGGATCGCGGGCGATCTCGCCGCCGGTTTCGACGCTGCGATCGCCGTCCTCGTCATCGCTTGTCCCTGTGCGCTTGGCCTCGCCACGCCGACGGCGCTGGTCGCCGGAACCGGCGCTGCCGCCCGCGCGGGCATCCTGATCCGGGACATCGGTACGCTGGAAAAGGCTCAGTCCATCAGGGTCGTCGCCTTCGACAAGACCGGCACGCTGACCTTAGGCCATCCGGAGGTGGTGGACGTGCTTGCCACAGACGGCGATACTGCCGCGCTGCTGCGCAGGGCCGCCGCCGTCGAAGCGCGCAGCGAACACCCCCTCGCCCGCGCCCTGGTCGCGCGTGCATCATCGGAGCCCGGAGAGGAGGCAGCGGCCGTCCGCGTCTCGGCAGTGCGCGGCAAAGGCATGAGCGGAATCGTCGACGGCGCATCGGTCGCAGTCGGCAATGCGCGGATGATGGCCGAGCTCGGCATCCCGCAAGATCGCGTCGACGCCCTCAAGGCACGATTCGCAAAGGCCGGCACGCTGTCCTTCGTCGCCATCGACGGAGAGCTGGCGGGCGCCATCCTGTTCGCCGATCGCCCCCGCCCCGAGTCGGCGGCGGCCCTGCGCGCATTGGCTGGCGAAGGCGTCCGCACGGTCATGCTCACCGGCGACAACGAGGATGCCGCACGCGCCATCGCAGCCGAGATCGGCCTTGCCAATTTCCGGGCATCGCTGCTGCCGGAGGACAAGACGGAGGCACTCCGCGGCCTGGTCGGCGATCCGAGATCCATCGCCTTCGTCGGCGACGGACTGAACGACGCACCGGCGCTTGCCGCGGCGGGTCTCGGCATCGCCATGTCGTCGGGCACCGACGTCGCCCGCGAGGCGGCGGCGATCACGCTGATGCGGCCCGATCTGCGCCTGGTGCCCGCGGTGCTCGACATCGCCCGGCGCACGCGGCGGACGATCATGCACAACCTCGCCTGGGCCTTCCTCTACAATGTGATCGGCATCCCGCTCGCAGCACTCGGCATGCTCTCGCCGATCCTCGCGGGGGCGGCGATGGCCTTCTCATCGGTCTCCGTGGTAACGAACTCCGCGCTCCTCGCGCGCTGGAAGCCCCGCCACCTAGACTGAACCGCAGTGCAACGCCTGATCCGCATCGACGACCCGAACGACCCGCGCATCGCCGCCTTCCGCGACATCCGCGAGCGCGACCTCGTCGGCCGCGAGGGCCGCTTCGTGGCGGAAGGGCGCGTCGTGCTCAACGTGCTGCTCTCCGCCGCCCGCTACGAGACCGAGGCGGTGCTGCTGCTGGAAAACAGGGTGGGCGGGCTCGACGAACTGTTGCCGATGATTCCCGACCACGTGCCCGTCTACGTGGCCGACGCCGCGACGATGGACGGCATCGCGGGGTTCCATATCCATCGCGGCATCCTGGCGATCGGCAGGCGGCCGGCGCCGCAACCGCTTGCGGACCTGCTCGCTGCCCTGCCCGAAAACGCGCTGGTCGTGGCGCTCGCCGGGATCGCCAATCACGACAATATGGGATCGATCTTTCGCAACGCCGCCGCATTCGGCGCCGATGCGGTCGTCCTGGAGTCGACCTGCTGCGATCCGTTCTACCGCAAGGCGATCCGCGTCTCGGTGGGCGCGATCCTCAAGACGCCCTTCGCCCGGGCCGGCAGCCTCGACGACATGATCGCCGGCTTGAGTGCCGCGGGCTTCAAGATCCTCGCGCTGTCGCCGCGCGGCGGGATGGAAATCGGCGAGGTTCCGGCCACCGGACGCACAGCCCTGCTTCTCGGCAGCGAGGGACACGGCCTGCCGGATGCGTTGCTTTCACGGCTGACGACGGTGCGGATCCCGATCGCGGAAGACTTCGACAGCCTGAACGTGGCGGCCGCCTCAGCGGTTGCCCTGCACCGGCTCTGGCGCGGCTGACTTCGCCGACGCAGCCTTCTGCAAGGCCTTCACGCGGTCGGCAAGGCTGACGATCCGCTCTGTGCCGTCAGCACCCGAATTCTCCGGTGCCGAGGCGAGGATCTGCGTGATCGGCGAGTTGGAACCGTCGATCATCGCGGTGAGATGCACCATTTCGGCGGCGAGGTCGTTGATCTGTTCGCGCAACAGCGCGCTGTCACGGCGCTCGACGTTCCAGTCGTCGGCCTTCGACCTCTCGATCGCCTCGAGCTCCGAGCGCAGCTTCTTGTTCTCGCGGACAAGCGTGGCGAGCCTCTCTGCCTGGCGATCGCGTTCCTGCTGCAGACTGGAAACCGCCTTGTCGACGTCGCCGCCGGACAGAAGCGTCGAGAGCTGAAGCTGCAGTTCGGCGACCTCCGCCTCCAGCTTCACCCGGTCGGCCTGTGCCTGCGTCAGCTTCGAATCGAGGTCGTTCGAGCCGAACGAAGCCGTCTTAACCTCGTCGCGGATGCGCGCCAGTTCCTTTTCGCGGCGCGCGAGCTTGTCCTCCCGGTCAGACACGGTCGCCGTCATGCGTTCGAGCTTGCGGTCGAGCTCGGCGGCGCGCTTGCGTTCGTCCTTGAGCGCCTGCTGTGCCGCCCGGCTCTCGGCCGCCATCTCGCGCAGGCGCCTCTCGGCTTCCTTGCGCTCGTTCTGGAGCGTGCCGACATTGCCGGCCATGCAGTCGAACTCGCTTTCGCGCGCGACCAGTTCGATCTGGCGATTGCTGGCCGACAGCGTCGCTTCGTCATACATCTGGCCGAGTCGCTCGACTTCCCGCGCCCGGTCTTCCAGCACCTTTTCGGTTTCGGCCAGCCGGCCGCCGAGGCGCTGCAGCTGTTCCTCCCGGCTCTTGAGCTCCACCCGCAGGTCGCCCGCTCTGGCTTCGAGTTCGGTGATCGTCTTGTCGCGCTGGGCGCGCTCTTCGGCGAGCCGCCGCAGTTCCTCGCGGTTTCGGTTGATCTCGATGATCTGCGCCGAAGCCTTGTCGCGAAAGCTCTTGATGCTCATCTCCAGCCGGCGCGTCGACATCGCGAACTCGGCCCGCAAGCGGTCCTTGTCGGCCTGGATCTCGTTGACGGAAAGCGGGAGAGAGGCTTCCAGCCGCCTGCGGGTCAGGCTCACGGCCCGGCGCCAGATCGCGGGTGCGACCATCAACGCAAGAAAACCAGCGGTCAGAAAGCCCAGCGAAAAGAACAGGATGGACTGAATCAACTAGGTTGTTCCGGACGGTTCGGCCGTGTCGCCAGGCGTGCGATACGGCGAGGACGCAACATCTCACCGCCCCCGCGGGAACGGCCCGCCAGATGTGCCACATCGGGACCGGATGAATCCAGCCCCGATGCAATTTACTTTCGCTTAACCCTAATGTCGGCGCCGCAGCTGCGGCTTAGAAGGGGTTCCAGGTCGGACGCTCGGTGACCTTCAGGTAGCCGACATTCACGCCGAGTCGGGCGCCGACGCCGGTGCGCACCGGAACGAGCAGCACGCGGCCGTTCTTCATGACGTTGAAGCCGAGGCCGGCCACAATGTAGGCCGAACCCGCGACGCCGCCGAAGCGGCCGTAGACCGCTTCGATCGTGTCGAGGTTGTAGACCAGGATCATGGTGCGCGAGCCCTGGCCGCCGAAATCCCAGCCGAGCGACGGGCCCTGCCAGAACACGCGGTGATCTCCGGCGTTCTTGGTATAGAGCGTGCCTTCGCCATAGGTCAGGCCGCCGACGATGGCGCCGGACCCTTCCTCGCCAAGGACATAGCCGTTAGGCAGCCCGTAGGAGGCGAAGATCTTTTCGACGACGGTCGCGAGGCCACCCGACGTCGCACCGAAGAACTTGTGTCCGGAATCGACGATTTCCTGCGCCGTGTATTCGTTAGCGCGCGCGCCCGAGGCGAGCACCAGCGAAAGGGCCACGAACGCGGCGACCGCCGACAAGACGCGGAAGCTCCGCGCGAAGACCTTGAGAAACATTGTACATTCTCCCTTCTTGGGAGCACCCTTATTCGACGCCTGACCGCTGCGGCTCTGCGGCCGCTCGCAATCATTTGGCAACCCTAGGCGCTAATCCTTTTTCAACCATTAATCCGTCAAATGATCGTGTTTCTTTGATGGCTGCCGTCGCGTTGCACGCAGCCATTTGTTGCCCGGTTTCAGGTCGGCGTATATCGCGAAGTCGCGGGTCTTGCTGTTGATTCGCGGTCCGCGGCGGTTGTCGGTTCCGGTTGCTTAGTACATTTCACGAATCAGGGGATTTCACGGGAATGGCGGACCTTTTCACGCTTTCGGCTCCGGAACTGGCGGCATTGCTGTGCAGCCGCGTGTGCCACGACATCATTTCGCCGGTCGGCGCCATCAACAACGGCCTGGAACTGCTGGACGAAGGCGGCGCCGACGAGGACGCCATGAACCTCATCCGCACCAGCGCCCGCAATGCATCGGCACGGCTGCAGTTCGCCCGCATCGCCTTCGGCGCAGCCGGCTCGGCCGGGATGCAGATCGACACCGGTGACGCGGAAGCCGTCGCCCTTGCCTATGTCAGGAACGAGAAGCCGGATCTCGAATGGGTCGGAAAAAGGGTGCTGCTGCCCAAGAACAAGGTCAAGCTGATCCTCAATCTCATCCTCGTCGGGATCGGCGCGATTCCGCGGGGCGGCAAGATCAGGGTCAACCTGGACGATCTCGACACTGCGCCCGTGTTCACGATCACGGCCGCCGGGCCGATGGTGCGCGTGCCGCCGAAGTTCCTCGAGCTGCACTCCGGCAACAAGCCCTCGGAGCCGATCGACGCGCATTCGGTGCAGCCCTACTACACGCTGCTGCTCGCGCGCGAAGCCGGCATGGAGATTTCGATCCGCGCGGGCGCGGAGGAGATCGTCTTCGCCGCTCGCTGAATGTGGGTCGATCCCGACAGTATATCGGCGTCGAATTGAAGTTATCCCGGCCGCGCATTTAAAGTGTCGATGAATACATTTTTAAGCATCGGCTTTGACGGATTTTTACTGTCCTGCGGGTAGTGTCCGCCTCGATGGACCCGAAGCACCTCGCCTCGGGGACGCCGAACCAAGGGCATACCGATGACGCGCTGCATGATCGTGGACGATTCCAGTGTGATCCGTAAGGTCGCCAAGCGCATCCTGACGGGTCCGGACATGATGGTCGTTGAAGCCTCGACCGGGGCGCAGGCGCTGGACATGTGCGCGGCGCAGATGCCCGATATCATCGTCGTCGACGGCGGGCTGACGGATATGACGACCGTCGAGTTCATCCGCCAGGCTGTGGCCGTTCCGAGCGCAATCCGCCCGCGCATCATGATCTGCCTGACGCAGTTCGATCTCGGCGCGATCATGCGGGCCAAGCGGGCGGGCGCCGCCGGCTTCGTGCTGAAACCGTTCAACAGGCCGCAATTGCTCGAGCGCTTCCGCCAGTTCCAGGCCGCGGCCTGAGCGAATAGCGCAAGACGAAACCGCCGGCCGCGTCTAACGGGGCCGGCGTTCGAGGAACTACGTCCCCTATTTGCTGCTTGTTATTCTCTATTCGCCTGGATCAGGCACTTACGCGCAGGTCTTCCGGCTCGCGAAGCACATAGCCGCGGCCCCAGACCGTCTCGATATAGTTCTGGCCGCCCGACGCGGCGTCGAGCTTCTTGCGCAGCTTGCAGATGAAGACGTCGATGATCTTCAGCTCCGGCTCGTCCATGCCGCCGTAGAGGTGGTTGAGGAACATCTCCTTGGTGAGCGTGGTGCCCTTGCGGAGCGAAAGCAGCTCCAGCATCTGGTATTCCTTGCCCGTCAGATGCACCCGCTGGCCGCCGACCTCGACCGTCTTGGCGTCCAGGTTCACGATCAGGTCGCCGGTGCTGATAACGGACTGGGCATGACCCTTCGAACGGCGGACGATGGCGTGGATGCGCGCCACGAGCTCGTCCTTGTGGAAAGGCTTGGTCATGTAGTCGTCCGCGCCGAAGCCCAGGCCGCGGACCTTGTCCTCGATGCCGGCCATACCCGAAAGGATCAGGATCGGGGTCTTCACCTTGGAAAGGCGCAGCGTTCGAAGCACCTCGTAGCCGGACATGTCCGGGAGGTTCAGGTCGAGCAGGATGATGTCGTAGTCGTAGAGCTTGCCGAGATCGACACCTTCTTCGCCAAGGTCCGTCGTATAGACGTTGAAGCTCTCGGATTTGAGCATCAGCTCAATGCTCTGGGCCGTTGCACTGTCATCTTCAATCAGCAGGACGCGCATTTCATTCCCCTTCTCCGCCGCCGGACCGGAGCATCAATCCGGCCAAGGACAGTGATTGCCTGATTCAGAAGCTGCCACCGAATGGTTAACAAAATCTGATTCCATAACGCAAGGACAATCAGTTATTGCCAACTCTTCGTAACACGCATTTGAATCCAAACGCGAATCACCAACCGAGCTTCTTAAACCACCGAATTAGGAAAACACCGTAAGCTGGTGTTCCGGATTCGCTGTCTCCGAATATCGGTCCCCACCGATCGATTTTTACCGGCCCTTAAGCCATGACCCGTATGATTAACAATGCGCGTAAACGAAAGGTTACCAAGTCCGTCTCGCCTTAAGATTTTATTCGGCACGATGGACGACACTCTCGGATGAAGCGCACGGCCCGCCCGACCCGGCGGATCCGATGTTGTGTTGAGTTGGGTTCGTGTTCTGGAGTTTGTCGTCATGAAGTCACGCGGGAATCTCGTCAGACTGAAGAAATTCCAGGTCAGCGAGAAGCGTCGTCAGCTTCTTCAGATCGAGATGATGGTGGCCGAATTCGAACGGATGGCCAACGAACTCGACGCGCAGATCGCCTCGGAAGAGCGCAAGTCCGGCATTACCGACATCAATCACTTCGCATATCCCACCTTCGCGAAGGCGGCGCGCCTGCGCCGCGACAACCTCAAGACCTCGCAGCACGATCTCCTGCAGCAGAAGGCCGGCGCCGAAGCCGCCCTCGCCGAGGCCGAGGGTGAACTTTCCAAGGCCGAAATGCTGGAAAACCGCGATACCCGGCAGCGCGAACTCGAGACCGACGCCCGTCGCGCCGTCGGCTGAACAACGCCCCCGCTTCGACGTATCGCGTGAACCGCTTGCGCGAAGCTTACGCCCGAGGCTTTCCTTCGCTATAGGAACCCGATGCGGTTCCTGCTCCCGGCCGTGCTGTGCGGCGCCACCTTCTCATTCGCGCTCGGCATCACCTTGCCGCTGGTTCGGGTCGAACGCTTCCTGATCCTGTCCGACGAACCGTCCCTGATCGCCATGGTCACCAGCCTCTGGAACGCCGGCGACTGGCCGATCGCGGCTCTCATCCTGGTCTTCTCGATTATCTTTCCGGCGATGAAGCTTTATCTGCTTCACGCGGCCGCGTTCGCGCAGTCGGACGGCGATCGGCTGCTGCCCGCCTGGTTCCGCGCGCTGTCGAACTGGTCGATGTTGGACGTGGTGCTCGTGGCGCTGGTGATCTTCGCGGCAAAGACTAGCGGCCTCGCGACCGCCTTCACGCAGCCTGGGCTGTGGTTCTTCGCCGGATCGGTGGTGCTGACGGTGGCGGCTGCGGCGCTGGTGAAAGCTCGACAGGCCGCCGCGGTATAGAAAGGCTCAGTGCCTGTATTGCTGGATGCGGGTGGTGCGCAGGCCGGCGAGACCGTATTCGTCGATCGACGCCTGCCAGGACAGGAATTCCTCGGTGGTCAGCTTGTAGCGCTGGCATGCCTCTTCGAGGCTGAGAAGCCCGCCACGTACGGCGGCAACGACCTCGGCCTTGCGGCGGATGACCCAGCGGCGCGTATTCGACGGCGGCAGGTCGGCAATGGTAAGGGGGCTGCCGTCCGGCCCGATGACATACTTGACGCGAGGTCTGATCAGATCGGTCATCATACTCTCTAAACTACGCACTCACACTCGATCCAGAACACAATACCGCCACAGGTTTAAAAATTGCCTAAGCGGAACAATCGAATTCGATGGCTTTCAACGCTTTGTTTTAATTGTCTTTTTTGTCAAGACGGTCAGCCGTTGCGTCCAACGCGTGGCACATGGAGGGGGCTTGACCTATATTGTCATCAGCCCCAAGACCCACTTTCCGCACGGCCATGCAGCGATGACAACGAACAGCCTCGACCTTCCAGGACGTCCAGAAGACACGCGCGTCGTCGTCGCGATGTCGGGCGGCGTGGACTCCTCCGTCGTCGCCGGCCTGCTCAGGCAGCAGGGTTATGACGTCGTCGGCGTCACGCTCCAGCTCTACGATCACGGCGCGGCGACCCACCGGCCCGGTTCCTGCTGCGCCGGACGCGACATCGACGACGCCCGCCGCGTCGCCGAGACGATCGGCATCCCGCACTACGTGCTCAACTACGAGCAGCGCTTCCGCGAGGCGGTGATCGACCCGTTCACGGCAAGCTATGCCGCCGGCGAAACGCCCATTCCCTGCGTCGTCTGCAACCAGACGGTCAAGTTCGCCGACCTCCTGGCGACCGCGCGCGACCTCGGCGCGGATGCGCTCGCCACCGGCCACTATATCCGGTCCCGCGCCAACGGCGCCCATCGCGCGCTTTTCCGGCCGGTAGACGCCGATCGCGACCAGAGCTACTTCCTGTTCGCAACGACGCAGGAGCAGATCGACTTCCTGCGCTTCCCGCTCGGCGACCTGCCGAAGCCGCGGGTGCGCGAGCTCGCCGCGGAGATGGGCCTCACCGTTGCCCAGAAGCAGGACAGCCAGGACATCTGCTTCGTACCCCAGGGCAAGTATTCCGACATCATCGCCAAGCTCAGGCCCGAGGCGGCGTCACCGGGCGAGATCGTCCATCTCGACGGGCGCGTGCTCGGCCGCCACGACGGCATCCTCCACTACACGATCGGCCAGCGCCGCGGCATCGGCGTCGCGACCGGGGATCCGCTCTACGTGGTGCACATCGACGCGGCTCACGCACGCGTCGTTGTCGGGCCGCGCGAGGCGCTGGAGACGCGCAAGGTGGTGCTGCGCGACATGAACTGGCTGGGCGACGTGCCGCTCGAGGCGTTGCCCGCCTTCGGCCTCGAGCTCTTCGCCAGGGTGCGTTCGACCCGCCGTCCCGCGCCCGCCGTCCTGCGCTGGACGGACGGCCACGCGGAGGTGGAACTCGCCGCCGGCGAACAGGGCGTGGCCGCGGGCCAGGCCTGCGTGCTCTACGACGCTGAGGGAGACGGTGCGCGCGTCTTCGGCGGCGGCTTCATCGCGCGCTCGGAGCGCGCTCCCGAGGCGGAAGCCATGCTGAAGAAGATGGCTGCCGAGGGAACCCGGCTTCCCGCCTGAGCTTACTCGGCCGCAATCGCGGCGTTGTGCCCAATATAGCTGGTGATCGCATCGCAGATCTGGTCCTGATCGGCTTCGCTCAGATAGGGATGCATCGGCAGGCAGAGGATCCGCTCCGGCAGCGCCTCTGACACCGGCAGACCGCCGGGCGCGCGCGGGAAGCGCTCATAGGCCACCTGCTGATGCAGCGGCTTGACGTAGTAGATTACCGACGGAATCGCCTGGCTTTGCAGATGCGCCTTCAGCCCGTCGCGCACCGGCGTCTCGATCGCATATTGAGCCCAGGCTGAGCGGTTGCCGACAGGCATATGCGCCGGCTTGACGATGCCCGTGAGACGCTCGGCATAGCGCCTTGCCACGACTTGGCGGGCTTCCATCTCGTCTTCGAGGATCGCGAGCTTCTCGATCAGGATCGCCGCCTGGATCGTGTCGAGGCGGGAATTGATGCCGACATGGACATTGTCGTACTGGGTCTCGCCCTTGCCGTGGAAGGCGAAGGAGCGCAGCCGCTCGGCCAGCGCATCGTCATTGGTGAACATGGCCCCGCCGTCGCCGTAGCAACCGAGCGGCTTGGCTGGGTAGAAACTCGTCGACGCCACGTCGCCAAAGGCGCCGCATTTCACGCCGTTGCGCACGCCGCCGATGGCCTGCGCCGCGTCCTCGATGACCATCAGTCCCTCGCGCGCCGCGATCTTGCCGATGGCATCATAGTCGGCGGCGAGGCCGAACAGGTCGACCGGGATGATCGCGCGCGGAGTGAGACGTCCTTCCGCCTTGACCATCGCGATCGCCGCCTCGAGGCTTTCTATATCGATGTTGTAAGTATCCGGATCGATGTCGACGAAGACGGGCTCGGCCTTGGCCAGCGCCACGACTTCCGCCGTCGCCGCGAAGGTGAAGCTCGGCACGAACACCGCGTCGCCCGGCCCGATGCCGGAAGCATAGAGCGGCAGCAGCAGAGCATCCGTGCCGTTGGCGCAGGCGACCACGTTCTTCACGCCGACGTAGTCGGCAAGCTGCCTCTCGAACGTCGCGACTTCGGGGCCGAGGATGTACCGGCCTTCGTTGACCACCTTGTCGATCGCGGCTTTCAGGCGGTCGTTGATGCGTGCGCGCTGGGCCGCGAGGTCGATGAACTGCATGGGTCGCCCTTGTCAGGTCTTGTGGCTGGGCGGCCGGGAGCCGCCGACGGACATGCCGTCATAATTCGATCCGAAGGCCTGCGCCAGTGCGTCGGTTTCACACACATGCCGCCCCTGTAAGGCGGGGTGATCGTCCGGATCAATCGTGCGTGACGGTTCCGGCGGTGAGGATGCGCAATACGCCGATCGCCTCCTCGCCGCTGGTGCGCGGCTCGGAGCGCGTCTCGATGCAGGTGATGAAATGCTGCAATTCGCGCGTCAGCGGCATGCCTTCGGCGACCGGCACGTAGGTCGGCTCGTTGGCGGTGAACGCCCAGTGGCCGCTGTCCTGCCAGACCGCGTGGCGGTAGACGGCGAGCTTGCGTTCCCAGGGTTCGACATCGTCGAACACCGCCATCGACTTGGTGCCGACGACCGTCAGCCGGCGCTCGCGGTAGGGATTGAGCCGCGAGGTGAAGAGATGGCTGCGCAATCCGTTGGGAAAGCGCATGTGCAGGTGGGCGAAATCCGACAGGTGATCGAGCAGCGCCGCCCCCTCCCCGCGCACCTCGACGGGTGCGGCGCCGGTAATCGCCAGAATCATCGACAGATCGTGCGGAGCCAGATCCCACAGCGCGTCGTTCTCGGTGTGGAACTTGCCGAGGCCGAGCCGGTGCGAATGGATGTATTTGATCTCGCCGAGATCGCCGCGGTCGATCAGTTCCTTCAGCTTCTCGAAGGCGGGGTGGAAGCGCAGTACATGGCCGGTCATGAAGATGCGCCCGGCCGCCTTCGCTGCAGCGACGGCGCGCTCGGCATCCGCCACGGTGAGCGCGATCGGCTTCTCGACCAGCACGTCCTTGCCGGCATTAACCGCGCGGATCGCCATCTCGGCGTGGAACTGCGGCGGCAGAGCCATGACGATGGCGTCGATGTCGTCGCGTGAAAACAAGTCATCGGGCGCGATCGCCAACACGTCCTGCTCGACGGCGAAGCCTTCGGCGCGGGCCAGGTTGGCATCGGAAACCGCGTACAACGCACCGAGAGACTTCAGGGTGCGGATATGGTTGCTGCCCCAGTATCCGCAGCCGAGAACTGCAATGCGCGGCGTCATGTATGTCGTTCCAGGAGAAAAGGTGGCTGACACATAGCCAGCGAGCAGGGCGAACTCAACCCCGGCGCTCCAAGGACGCAGCGTCAGCCGGTGTGCCGCGGCCGGACGCGGCCAGACCGCCGTCCTGACCGCCGCCGACTGCTTGACAGGCCCCGCCGGCGCACACTATATCGCGCCCATCCTTGCGGAGGCCTCGCCTGACCAGCGTGGCCGGGTATCGGCATGTCCGGACGCCCTGTGGCGGAGTAGCTCAGTTGGTTAGAGCACGGGAATCATAATCCTGGGGTCGGTGGTTCGAGTCCACTCTCCGCTACCATCAATTCTCAGAAATCGTTGGTGTTTTCGGCTAGCGCGGCACTATCGCGTTTCGCCGCCGGCTCGCGGTTGGATCCGATACGTCTTCCTTGCCGTGTCGCAGAGCAGCGCACGACGCTCCTCCGGCCGGTGCTCTCCCGCCAGGAGCTTGTAGGCGTTCCACAGCGTCCGGTAGCCGATCGACGTGCTGTCGACCGGGAAATTGCTCTCGAACATGCACCGTTCGGCCCCGAAGAGGCGGATCGCATGGCGGAAGTAGGCGCCGCGCTCCGTCACGAACTCGTCCGAGGTCGGCGGCCGCCCGCGCAAATGCGCGTCGTAACCAGTGACGATGGATGCTAGGCCGCCGAGCTTCATCACCAGATTGG
This sequence comes from Pseudomonadota bacterium, assembly GCA_043822005.1. Taxonomy (GTDB): domain Bacteria; phylum Pseudomonadota; class Alphaproteobacteria; order Rhizobiales; family Rhizobiaceae; genus Mesorhizobium_A. The sequence goes on from JBDRCE010000029.1 coordinate 58,148, forward strand.
GCAGGTCCGCGATCCGCTCCACCTGCCGGGCCCATGAGTCGAAGACAGGATCGCCTGGACCTGCCACCCCGCCATAGCCGATGGGCGCGCCGGCGTGGTTGACGACGATCGTGGTACCGGGCGCCTGACGGGCCATCTCGACCAGGTCGCCCAGCTGGAAATGGAACAGGAACGCGTCGAAGGCGAGACCGCGCTCGCCGAGGCTCGCCAGACCATGCCGGAAACCGGGATCGGCATAGAGGCCGGGCGGTGCTGCGCCGGCCAGCAGCCGGGCGGACGGATCGTCCAGGCGCGCCCCGCTCTGCCGCGCCCCACGAACGAGCCCGCTGCCCTCAGAGGCATAGGCGTCGAGAACGGCGCCCAGGTCCGGATCGCGCAGATCGGCATGGCATACCGCGGCGCCGATGCGGGTCTGACCCGCAATGTCCAGCAACCGGTCCGCCATTTTTGCCGCGAACACGGCCTCGCCGACCGGCTGCAGCTTCAAAGGACCGTCGGCGTGGTAGCCGGAGCCGCATTCGACGTAGACGCAGTGGGCGACACGATGCCCCGACCCGGTGTCGCGCAACAGTTCCGGCAACATGTAGCGGCTCGTCCTGAGTGGCTCAGACCCGTCCGCGGGATCGGGAAAATCCCGCTCGTCCCACAGGTGGATATGGGCGTCGACGACCTCCCAGTCTGGTTCGATCGCCTCCTCCGGGGTCAGCGACCACCACGCGTCGCGCGTGCCCATCCGGCGAACCCATGTCTGCCGTTCGGTCGGCGTCATGCTTCAAAGAACCTCGAGAATTGCCATCCTGCGCATCGCCGCGCTCCTCCGTTGCAGGTGCGGCGAACCAAGGATACGGTGAGTGCCGCTATCAGCGGTAGTTAAATATCCTGACAGCAGCATTCGGTTTCACTAATACCGGACGGGACATGGACCTCAGACAGATCCGCTATTTCGTCGCCGCCTGCGAGACCGGCTCGCTCAGCGGCGCGGCCGCGCGCCTGAACTGCACGGCGCCCGGCGTCAGCCAGCAGATGAGCTCGCTGGAGGCACGGGTCGGGACCCGCCTCTTCGACCGGACCTCGCGCGGCGTGCGGCCCACCCCCGCGGGCAGCCGCTTCTACGACCGGTGCCTCGCCGTGCTGAAGGCGGTTTCGGAGGCGGAGATCGAGTTGCAGGATTTCAAGGCCGGGCTCAACGGATCGGTCTCCGCCGGCTTCGCGCCCGGCTTCGCCCGATCGATCCTGCCGCAGGTGCTTGCCCGCTTCACCCGGGAATTCCCGCGCATCGATCTCGACATTGCTAGCGGCACGGCGGATACGCTCGTGTCCGAAACGGCCGACGGCACGCTGGATTTCTATGTCGGCCAGTTCGCCGGCAGGCAGCTCGGGCTCTCCGCGACCCATATCGGCCGCTATCCCGTCGCGCTCATCTCGGGCGCGCGGCGAGGATTCACGTCGTTGCGGCCGGTGAGCCTGGACAAGGTGGCGCCGCTGAAGCTGTTCGTTCCCTCGGCCACCAACAGCCTGCGGCCGAGGATCGAGGATGCGATCCGCACCGGCGAGATCGTCCTGGAACGCAAGATCATCATGGACAGTCTTTCAGCCGGATTAGAGTTCGTCAGCCAGACCGACTGGTCGGCGATCCTGCCCTACTGGATCGGTCTCCAGGAACTGAGCAATCCCCGCGTGACGGTCAACCCGATCACCCATCCGACGCTGCAGGTCGACATCGCACTGATCGTGCCGGCGCAGCGGCCCTTGTCGCGTCCGGCCCAGCTTCTCTACGATTATTTCCGTCAGGAGCTGCAACGGACAGAGGACGAGTGGTCCCGGATCACGGCCGCGGCCATAAGCTCGGGTTAACGATCGCTTTAGAAGAAATAAGTGCTCCTAATGCAGCCCCAGGCCTACGATTGGAACTGGAGGATGTGATCTCGCTTGCCGGGGCTGGACAATTCCCGCGTCATGAACGCGGATACGGCGCGCGTCTTCACACCGGCAATCGTCGTATCCGGGAGGCAGACATGACATTCACCAAACTCGCAGTGGGCGCGCTCGCGCTTCTTTTCGTCGGCGGCCAGCCGATGGTGCAATCAGCGGCGGCGGCCGATATCGAACTCAAAATGCAGTTCGCGTCTCCGGACGGGACCCCGTGGAACGCGATGGACCGCCGCTTCGCGGCGCAACTCGAGGCGATCACCCACGATCGGGCGAAGGTGACCTTCTTTCCGCCCAACTCCGTCACCCCGTTCAAGGACTGGCTGCAGGCGACGGGCTCCGGCCTGCTCGACATCGGCTTCGTCTGGCATCCCGTCCTGCCCGGCAAGTTCCCGCAGATGGAACTGCTCACGCTGCCCGGCCTGTCGAAGAACCAGACCATCGCCAGCACCGTCTACTGGCGTTTGCGCGAGAAATACCCGGCGCTGGGCGAGCTGTTCACGGAACAGGACAATGTCGTGGAACTCGCGACCTTCGTGGCGATGGGCGCCCATATCCATTCCAAGGCGCCGATCGCCGCGCTCGCCGATCTCAAGGGCAAGGTGTTCGCCGCGCAGGATGCCGCCGGCGTCGAGGTTCTGGAGAAGCTGGGCGCAAGCGCCAGCGTGATGGTCGGCCCCGACGCCTATCTGGCGCTGCAACGCGGCGCGGTCGACGGCGTGCTCTGCGCCTGGGGCTGGGTCAACAACTTCAAGCTGAACGAGGTGACGACCTACCACACGCTGGTGAACCTCAACCCGGGCACCTACAGCACGGTGATGAACAAGGACGCCTACAACAAGCTGACCGACGACGAGAAGAAGCACCTGGCGGATCTCCTGCCGGTCTACTTCTTCTACAACACGACGGACGGCGCGGCGGCGGCCATGGGAAGCATCCCGCCCGAGAACATCCTCACCCTGTCGGCCGCGGACCAGGACGCGCTTGCGACGACGATGCGCCCGATGTGGGATGCCTGGGTGCAGAAGGCGAATGCCAAGGGCATGCCCGGCCAGGAGATCCTGGACGAGACGGTCCGGCTGCTCAAGCTCTACGACCTGAACTAGGGCATGCGCCTGTCGCTTCGCCGGCCCGTGACGCGCGCGCGGGCCGGCTCGCCCTTCATCTACCGCGCAAACGGACGCTCCGGTGGCCGGGAAAACGCAGCCCGACGAGGCCATTGACATGCAATCGACCGACCTTGCCATGCCTCCTCTCGCCGACACCCCCGTCCCGTTCGTCGCACGGGCTTTCGATTGGCCGAGCCGGGCGGTCCGTTTCCTGGGCGGGGCGGCACTCGTGGCGATGATGGGGCTGACCGCGGCCGACGTGATCCTGCGAAACCTGTTCTCCGTGGTCGTGCCGGGCAGCATGGAAATGACCGGAATCCTGATGATCTTCGTCGCGCTGTCGACGCTGAGCCTGGTCGAGATCGACAAGGGCCACATCCGGGTCGATGTGCTGCTCAACGGGGTGCCGGACTTTGCCAGGCTGCCGCTGACCGCGGGCGGCCTCTTGCTGACGCTGGCGACCATCTGCCTTGCGACCCTTCAGGTCTTCAGGCAGTCGCTCTACCAGGCCGGCAACGGCATCATGACGGGCGTGCTTGGCGTGCCCGAATGGCCGTTTGCGCTTGCCGCGGCCGCGTTCATGGCCCTCTTCGCCCTGGCGCTTCTGCGCAATCTCGCGAGCACCACGGCGGAGGTCGTGCGCCTGCGCGACGCGCGGGCGCTGGCGATCCTGGCCGTGTTTGCGGCCGTGACGATGGCGATCGTCTGGTTCTCCTTCCGTCCGGCCGACCTGCCCATCGACATCCCCCGCGACATGCGCGGCGTGGTATGCATCCTGCTGTGCTTCGTGCTGATCTTCCTCGGCGTGCACATCGCCGCCGCGATGGCGATCAGCGCCGTGCTCGGAATCAGCCTTTTGATCGGCCCGTCCGCGAGCCTTACCAGCCTTGGCACGACGACGCTCGACGTGGTGCGGGACCCGACCTGGAGCGCGGTGCCGCTGTTCACCTGGATGGGTCTGATCGTCGTCGCCTCGGGCTTCGCCGAAGGCCTCTACAGGGCCGCCTACAAATGGATCGGCCACCTGCCGGGCGGCCTGGCCTCGGCGAGCACGGTCGCCTGCGCAGGCCTTTCGTCGATCGTCGGCGACACGCTGTCCGGCGTCTACAGCATGGGCTCGATCGCCCTGCCGCAGATGAAGGCCTATGGCTACGACATGAAGCTTGCGGCGGCCTCGATCGCCTGCGCGGCAACGATCGGCGTGATGATCCCGCCGTCCATCGCGTTCATCGTCTACGGCATGATCACCGAGGTCTCGATCGGCAAGCTCTTTTTGGCCGGGGTGCTGCCCGGGATTCTCTTCGCCGTCATTCTGATCGCCATGATCACGGCGCGCGCGATCATCGATCCCGCGCTTGCGCCTCGCGGCGAGCGAAGCGGCTGGCGGGAGCGCTTCTCGGCCAGCGTCGAGACGTGGCCGATCCTCGTCCTGATCCTCATGGTGCTCGGCGGAATCTATTCCGGAATCGTCACCACCAACGAGGCGGCAGGCGTTGGTGTGCTGGGCGCACTCATCATCTCCGCCGTCATGGGACGGCTCAGCCGGCGGACTTTCTGGAGCGCGATCGAACAGACATTGCGACTGTCGACCGCGATCATCATCATCTTCATGTTCGCCACGGTCTTCAGCCGCTTCATTGCCATCAGCGGGCTGACGGGACAGCTGGCGCAGCTTATCGTCGACCTCGACCTCGGCAAATACGAACTGCTCGGCGCGATCCTCGCCTTCTACGTGCTGATCGGGATGTTCATGAACGCCTTGCCGGCGCTGGTGCTGACCGTGCCGCTGTTCTTTCCGCTGGCGATGAACGCAGGCTTCGACCCGATCTGGTTCGGTGTCATCTGCGTCATCATGGTCGAACTCGGCGTTGTCACGCCGCCGATCGGCGTCAACGTCTTCGCCATATCGGCGATGACGAAGGACGTGTCGATGTACCAGATCTTTCGGGGCGTCTTCCCGTTCTGGTTCGCCTTCCTGGCGCTGGTCGGGCTGATCACGATCTTCCCGCAGATCGCGCTCTTCCTGCCGTCGCTGATGTAGCGGGAAGCGCGACGATGACCGTTCCGCCGCCACGGCACATGTTAGGACTCGGGGATGCCGCCGAGTTCGAGCAGGCGGTTGCGGTCGTCGATGTCGATGTTGATGTCGAAGACGACGCCGTCGGTACGATAGACCAACTGCGCGAGGCAGATGACTTCGCCCTCGGCGTTGAGGAAAATGCGCCGCACGCGCATGACCGGTTCGTTCACCTGGATGTCGAGTTCGGCGGCCTCCTCCGGCATGGCCGACACGACGCGGAAGGTCTGGCGAACCCGCGCAAGCCCGATGTCCTTCGCGTCGTAGAGCAGGTTGCTGATGAGCTCGGTGGCCCAGAGACGCTTGGGAATCAGTTCGTACACCCCCTCGGCGACGAGGTATTCCCCAACGATGAACGGCCGACCCGCCCGTTCGAAGATTCGCTTCATGTAGCGATAGGGGCCGGACGAGGTGCCTTCCTCGGACAGGATGCGAAGCTCCGCCGTGGCCGGGCGCGTTGCGAGCACGCGGAAGCTCAGGGCCGCGCCACGGTTCGAGGGCGAACGGATGAGGCCGTAGGGTACCGGCACCGTCGGGTCAGGCTTCGCGGTGACGAACGTGCCCCGACCGCGTTCCGCGCTGATCAGTCCTTCCTTCTCCAGCCCCGAAAGGGCGTGGCGGACCGTCATCGGCGATACGCCGAAGGTGGCGACGAGATGTTTCAAGGTCGGCAGGCGGTCACCCACGCTCCATGTCTCGTCCGCGATACGGCGGCGGATGATCGCGGCGAGCTGGACGTAATAGGGCGTCCCGTCCTCCCGGAGCAACTGCTTCTCTGCGGTCACGCTCGGCAAAGTGGCCATCCTCTCAAACGCTCTCCGATGCTTCGTTACGGCATTGGGGCGGTGCAAAACAATCGTTCGAAAGGCGCGGAGTCGACGAAATACCGGTTGAGCCGATCGACTAAAGTGATATAGTGCTATTATTATATCACAATCGAGACAAGCGCTCGAATTCGAGATCGGCGACGCCGCAGGCGGGCGCCACACAGGCTGGGGAGGGCCGAAGATGAGGAATTGGATCGCAGGATCAGCGCTTTTCGTCGCAATGACGCTGGGGCTCGCCGGAGCTCCGGCATGGGCGCTGGGCAGTGGCACGTTCAAATATGCCGAACAGGTGAAGCTCATAACCATGGATCCGCAGAAGCAGAGCGGCAGTGGCGTTCCCTTCCTTCGGCCTGCCTACGAATCCCTCTTCGAGAAGGGACCCAACGGCGAAAACCTGCCGCTGCTCGCCACCGACTACAAGGTCGACGGGCTCGACGTGACGATCACACTGCGCAAGGGCGTCAGCTTTACGAACGGCGAGGCATTCAATGCCGAAGCCGCGGCAAAGAACATCAACCGCGGCGTCGAACTCGGCATCGTCGAGGGCTTGAAGACGGTGGAGAACGCCTCCGCTGCCGACGAATTCACGTTGAAGATCAAGCTGAAGGAGTTCGATCCGGCGATCATCAACACCCTTTGCTACACCGGCGGCATGATGATCGCGCCGGCTGCGATGGCAGACCCGGCGCTCGACCGCAACCCGGTGGGCACCGGCCCCTACGTCCACAGCAAGGAGGAGTCGCGCGAGGGCGAGGTGCAGGTCTATACGCCCAATCCGACCTACTGGGACAAGGACAAGATCGGTCTCGCCCGCTACGAGGTGTGGGAGATTCCGGACGACACCGCGCGCCTCAACGCGCTGAAGACCGGCCAGATCGACGCCGGCAACTGGCTGTCCAACCCGCAGGCGGCCATCATCGACCGAACGCCCGACCTGAAGCTGATCCGCAACAATGGCGGACTGAACTATCACGTCGTCATCTCCGACCGGGAAGGTACAGTCGTTCCCGCCTTCGCCGATCCGCTGGTGCGCAAGGCGATGGCGCTCGCCATCGACCGCGAGGGCTTCAACAAGGCGATCCAGTTCGGTCTCGCGGTCAAGTCGTTCCAGCCCTACGGCCAGGGCGACTGGGCCTATGATCCGGCGCTCGAGGGCGTCTACGAATACAATCTCGACAAGGCGCGCGAGCTGATGGCGCAGTCGAAGTTCCCCAAGGGCTTCACCTTCGATATGCCATCGATCCCGGTCTACCAGTCGCGGCTCGAGGCGCTGGCCGGCTTCTTCAAGGAAATCGGCATCACCATGAACATCGTGCCTGTCGAGCCGGGGACACTGGCGCGCCGCAGTCGCACGACGGACTTTCCGGCGACCAACCTGGTCTGGAGCACGATTACCGATCCGAAGTTCCTGGCACTGCGCTACATCTATGAGAATGCTGCCTACAACCCGTTCAAGACCAAGCCGAGCGAAGCGCTCCTCGCACTGGCCAAGGAAGGATTGAACTCGGTCGAGACCGACGCACGCGCCCCCGTCTACAAGAAGCTGGCGGCGCAACTGGCCGAGGAGGCCTTCCTGATCTTCGTCACCAACGCGCCGATCCTGATCGGCACGAGCGAAAAGACCGCCAGCAATCCGACTGTCGTCTATCGCTATGGCGAGGATTCGATCAACCTCCGAGGCCTCAAGGCCAACTGAATCGAGGCGTCGTGCTCAGGCTCGTATTCCGGCGGCTGCTCGCCCTGGCGCCGCTCTTGTTCATCGTATCGGTGCTGACGTTTTCCTTCACGTCGCTGCTCCCGAGCGACCCGGTCGACCTGATCATCGGCGACACGGGCACTCAGGAGCAGCACGAGATGGTGCGCGAGCGGCTGGGACTGAACCAGCCGATCGTCGTGCGCTATGTCCAGTGGCTCGGAAGAGCGGGCCGGGGCGACCTTGGCACGTCTTTCTTCAACAGCGTGAGCGTCACGGGGGCCGTCATGCAGCGTCTTCCCGTTACGCTCTCGCTGACGGCGGTCTCCGCCCTGATCGCGATCATCGTGGGAATAGCGGCGGGTGTCGCCGCCGCACTCCGTCCGCGCTCGTGGATCGACCGGCTCGCAACCCTCGGCGCCACGATTGGTCAGGCAATCCCGAACTTCTGGTTCGGCCTCCTGCTCGTCGCGATCTTCGCGGTCAACCTGCGCTGGTTTCCGGCCACCGGCTTCACGCCGATCTCGGTCTCGCCATGGGACTGGCTGCGCAGCGTGACCCTTCCGGCGGTGGCACTCGGCTTGTCCTCGAGTGCAGCGATCGCCCGCCAGGTCCGCTCGGCGATGGTCGGCGTGCTGCAGCAGGATTATATCCGCGCTGCCCGCGCACAGGGCCTGTCGTCGCGCCGCGTGATCCTGAAACATGCCCTGACCAACGCGATGGTGCCGGTCGTCGCGGTGCTCTCCTTCCAGATCACCGTGCTGCTCGGCGGCGCGCTGATCGTCGAGCAGGTCTTCGCCATCAACGGTCTCGGCACACTGGCAATCACGGCGGTGCGCCAGCAGGACATCCCTATGATCCAGGGACTCGTCCTCGTCATGGTCGGCCTCGTCGTCATCGTGCAGCTCGCCACCGACGTGATCTACGGCTTCCTCAATCCCAAGGCGCGGCCGTCGTGACCGCCCGGGCGACTGACAGTGGCGCGGCGCGGTCGCGGCGCCCGCGCTGGCTGGCCGGCGGCTCGTTCGTCATCGTGGCAGTCGCGGCCGCGGTTCTGGCGCTGCTGCTCTTCCTCGCGATCTTCGCCGACCTGGTCTCGCCCTACGACCCGCTGACGCAGAACCTGATGGTGTCCCTGCAAGGACCGTCGGCGGCGCATTGGCTCGGCACCGACGATCTCGGCCGCGATGTGCTTTCGCGCCTCATCTATGGCTGCCGCATCGCCGTCATCGCCGCCGCCGAAGCGACGACGATCGCGATCGTCATCGGCGTGCCGATCGGCCTGTTCATCGGCTATCGCGGCGGCTGGTGGGACTGGGTCGTCATGCGCGTCGTCGAGGCGATCGTCTCGATCCCCGGCATAATGGTGGCGATCGTCATCCTCGCCCTGCTTGGCACGGGACTGCATAAGGCGATGATTGCGCTCGGCATCTTGTTCTCGACCTCTTTTCTCAGGCTTGCGCGCGGCGTGGTGCTGGCCGAGCGTGAGGAGGTCTATGTGCGGTCGGCACGCGTCATTGGCGCTTCCGACAGCCGCATCCTCCTGCGCCACATACTGCCCAACATCGCTCCGCCGCTGATCGTCCAGACGACGCTGACGGTTGGCGCCGTGCTTTTGGCCGAGGCCGGCCTGAGCTTCATCGGTCTCGGCGTGCAGCCGCCGGACGCGAGCTGGGGCACCATGCTCTCGACCGCCGCCGCCTATATGGACCTGCATCCGTTTCTCGCCATTCCGCCCGGCATCGCCATCATCCTCACCGTCCTGTCGGTCAACCTGATCGGCGACGTGATCCGCGACGGCATCGGACGCGGCATCACGGTGGCGGCGCGGCAGGATGCGCCCGTCGCGCGGTTCGAGGCGGCGAGCGCGGTCGAACCCTCCGCCGCCGCCCTGCCCCCTCCCCGCCCGGACGAAGTGCTCCGCGTCGAGGGTCTGCAGGTGACCGTGGCGTCGCAGAACGGGACGGGCGTGCCTCTCATCACCGATCTCTCGCTCTCCATCGCGAAGGGCGAGACGCTCGGCCTGGTCGGCGAATCCGGTAGCGGCAAGACGCTGACGGGCCTCGCCATCCTCGGGCTGACGAGCGCGGCGCTGCGCACCACGCACGGCTCGATCGTGCTCAACGGCCGGGACCTGCGCCTGCTGTCGCAGCGCGAGCTCCAGGATGTTCGCGGCAACGAAGTCGCGATGGTCTTCCAGGATCCGACGACCAGCCTCAATCCCGCCTTCACCGTCGGCAGCCAGATCGCCGAGGTGCTGAGAACCAAACAGGGCCTGTCGAAGAAGGAAGCGTGGGAGCGGACCGTCGCCCTGATCGATCGCGTCGGCATCCCGCGTCCGGAAGAACGCGCCCGCGCCTTCCCACACGAACTGTCCGGCGGCATGGCCCAGCGCATTGCGATTGCCCGCGCGCTGAGCTGCAATCCGTCGCTGCTGATCGCCGACGAACCGACGACCGCGCTCGACGTCACCGTACAGCAGGAAATTCTCGACCTCTTTCGCGACCTGCAGGCGGAGTTCGGCATGGCGATCCTGTTCGTGACGCACGACCTCGCCGTCGCCGCCGACATCTGCGATCGGATCAGCGTCATGTATGCCGGTGAGATGGTCGAGATGGCCGAGGTCGGGCAGCTTTTCGCCCGGCCGCGCCACCCCTATACGCGCGGCCTCTTGACGGCGATGCCGCACGCCTCCGACCGCAATCCGCCGCTGCCGACGATCCGCGGCAACGTCCCCCGGCCGGGCACCTGGCCTGCCGGCTGCCGCTTTTCCAACCGTTGCGACTTCAGGATCGCGGCCTGCGATCGGCGTATCCCGCTCACGGGAACGGACCGACTTGTTCGCTGCATCCGCGCCGACGAACTCGTCCTGGAGGCCGCGCAATGAGCGACGACGCGCTGCTCGACATCCGCGACCTCGACGTCACCTATTGGGGCCGCTCGCTGCTAGGCCTCAAGGGAAAGGGCTTCCAGGCCGTCAAAGGCGCGAACCTGTCGATCCGACCCGGCGAGACGCTTGGGCTGGTCGGGGAATCCGGTTCCGGCAAGTCCTCCATAGCCAACACGGTGCTCGGCCTCGTGCCGGCAACGGGCGGCTCGATCCGTTTCGGCGACGTCGATCTGGCTTCAATGCGGACACGCTATCCCTCGAGCGTCCGCAAGGAGATCCAGGCTGTCTTCCAGGATCCCTATTCGTCGCTCAATCCGTCGATGACCGTCGAGGACATCGTCACCGAGCCGCTGCGAGTCCACACCGCGATGACCAGGGACGAGCGGCGGGCCCGCGCGCTGGAACTGCTCAAGTTGGTGTCGCTGTCGGAGGAACATCTCGAGCGGCATCCTCACCAGTTCTCCGGCGGCCAGCGCCAGCGCATCGCCATCGCGTCGGCGCTGGCGCTGACGCCTAAGCTCATCGTGCTCGACGAGCCGGTGAGCGCGCTCGACGTCTCGACCCAGAACCAGATCATCAACCTGCTCTACGAGCGCCGCGACGCGCTGGGCATCGCCTATTTGCTGATCGCCCACGATCTGGCTCTGGTCCACCACATCTCCGACCGGATCGCGGTCATGTATCTGGGCCACATCGTCGAGGAAGGGCCGTCCGACCGCGTCTACCGGACACCGGCGCATCCCTATACGAGGGCGCTCCTCGACGCGGTGCCGCTGCTCGATCCAGACGCACAGCGTCGCCGCCGTGCCACCCGCAAGGCGCTGCCTGCCCGGGAGACGCCGCGTGTGGCCGCACAGGGCTGCCCGTACCGCAACCGCTGCCCCCATGTCATGCCGCGCTGCGAGGCCGACATGCCACCCGACTATCCGGTCGATGGCGGCGGGACCGCGGCTTGTTTCCTCTTCGACCGGTCCGCAACGACGACGGGACCTGCAATTGACCAGGGAGCGCCAACGTGACGGACGTTCCCTATTCGAGCGACATCGAGGCGGGCGATGTGCGAGAAGGGCACGACGTGCTCGCCGGCGAGCCTGGCATCGGCCCCGGCCTGACCTGTCGCTGGCCGGCTGACCGTGCGCCCTTGGGCTTCGTCCTGTTCTGTCACGGCCTCGGCTCGAACGGGCGCGGATACGCCGATCTTGCCCGCCACTGGGCGCGCCACGGCTATCTGGTGATCCAGCCGACCTTCGCCGACGCGGTCGGCCGGGTGGCGGTCCACGAGCCGGAACTCGGCCTCGATCCGGGCGCCGATCTCTCACGCTGGACGCAGATGCCGGCCGTCCGCGCGCGGATGCACGAGATCCTGCATGCGCCGGAACACTGGCTTGAACGAATTGCCACCGCCAACTCCGTGATGGACAAGCTCGACAGCGTGTTCGACGCAACGAGCGGCCGGCCGGGGCGGCATGTGCCGGGGGCTATCGCCGGCCATTCCTTCGGCGCCTACACAGCCCAGATCCTCGCCGGCGCCGAGATCGACCTGCCCGGCGGGCAGGCGCGGCGCTTCCACGACGACCGGTTTAGCGCGGCCATCCTGCTCAGCGCCCAGGGGCGCGATCAGCAAGGCCTGCGCGATGGCTCGTGGGACGGCATGGACGGCCCTGTGCTCACCGTCACCGGCACGCTCGACCAGGGCGCAAAGGGCGGCGACTGGCACTGGAAGTCCGAACCTTACGACCTTGCGCCCGCGGGCCGCAAATATCTCGCCGTGCTCGAAGATAGCGACCACTATCTCGGCGGCTTCGCGGACAATGGGATCCAGCAGCAGGTTCCCGAGCAACGCGAAGCATTGCGGCAGGTCACGCTCGCCTTCCTCGACGCGCACGTGCGGGGCAGTCCCGTGGCGCGGGACTGGCTCGCAGCGATCAACGACCGGGTCGGCGATTGCCGGCTCCTGTTCAAGCGCAAGTAGCCGCCATGACGGTCTCCAGGCAACGCCGTGGCGCGCGACCGGTCGAGGAGACCGGAAAGACGGAGGCCCGCGAAGGGCAGGCCGCGATGTTCATTTCTTCTGGTGGAGCAATCTGATGTTTCAGCCCCTCGCCGGCGTACGCGTCATCGATCTGACCCAGGTGCTCGCCGGCCCATACGCCGCCTATCAGCTGGGTTTGATGGGAGCCGAGGTCCTGAAGATCGAGGCGCCCGGCGTGGGCGACTGGTCGCGCGACAAGGGGCACCTGCCGGAGCTGAACGCGCGGGCCATGGGGCTCGCCTACCTGACCCAGAACGCCAACAAGAAATCGGTCGCGCTGAACCTCAAATCGAGCGAAGGCGTGGAGATTCTCAAGCGTCTGGTCGCTGGCGCCGACGTCTTCATCGAGAATTTCCGGCCGGGCACGATCGACCGGCTCGGCCTCTCGTTCGACGTCGTGCGCGAGATCAATCCCCGCATCGTCTATTGCTCGATCTCGGCCTTCGGACAGGACGGCGAGATGAGCCGCCGCCCCGCCTACGATCATGTCATCCAGGGCATGAGCGGCATCATGAAGACCACGGGCACCGTCGAGACCGGTCCGCAGAAGGTTGGAGCGCCGTATGTCGACTATGCGACAGGCCTCAACGCGGCTTTCGCCATCGTGTCAGCGTTGCACGAGACGAAGCGTACTGGCGAGGCGACCTATCTCGACGTCGCGATGCTCGACACGTCCATGCTGCTGATGGCGTCGCTTGTCACCAGCCATCTGACCGCCGGCTGGATGCCGAAGCCGTCGGGCAACGAGGCCTGGAGCCAGAGCCCCTCGTCCGGCGCCTTCGAGACGGAGGACGGATTGCTGATGGTCGCCGCCAACAATGACAAGCAGTTCCGGGCTCTCTGCGCCGGATTAGGGCGCCCCGATATTCTGGAAGACGATCGCTTCCGCAGTCCGGACGCCCGCCAGGCCAATGCCGCCGAACTGCGCGCCGAACTGGTGCGGATCTTTCGGTCGGGCCGCGCGCTGGACTGGGAAAAGTCGCTCGACGCGGCAGGCGTTCCCGCCGCGAAAGTCCGCTCGCTCGACGAAGTGCTGGCGGAAGGCCACGCGCAAACCCGCGAATTCGCCCGCGCCATGCGGTGGGGCGGCGAGCCGCAGGAGATCCACCTGCCGACATTGGGCTTCAAGGTCAACCACGAGGTGATCGCGGCGACGGTGCCCCCGCCGGAACTCGGCGGCGACACTGACGCCGTGCTGCGAGACCTTGGCTACAGCGAGGCGGATCTGCGCCGCCTTTCCGCGGACGCCATCATCTGATCCTCGCCGCCGGTCGTTTCGCGGCCGCCCTTCCGGGTCGGTCGCCGGACGGGGCTCACCGAGGACAGTTGGTCGCGGCCCAGGAAGCACTCCGGGCAGCCGACGACCTTGACGTCCATGTGCGTATTGCGGGTATAGGCGTCCGACGCGGCGAAGCCGGCGCCGCGAACGACAACCCGGAGAGCATGCAATGAGCAAGTCTGTCGACGTGAAGCAGGAAACCGCCGCCATTCTGGACAGGCTGGGCGTGCCGCGCGCGGCCTGGACCGGCGGCGGCATGGCCTCCTTCAGCCCGGTCAGCGGCGAGGAGATCGCTCGGCTCAAGGCGGTATCGTCCGCCGAGGCGGCTGCCGCGATCGAGGCGGCCCACCAGGCCTTCAGGGAGTGGCGACTGGTGCCGGCGCCGAAGCGCGGCGAACTGGTGCGCCTGCTGGGCGAGGAACTGCGCGCTGCCAAGGCCGATCTCGGCCGCCTCGTGTCGATCGAGGCCGGCAAGATCGCGTCGGAAGGCCTGGGCGAGGTGCAGGAAATGATCGACATCTGCGACTTTGCCGTCGGCCTGTCGCGCCAGCTCTACGGACTGACCATCGCCACCGAGCGCCCCGGCCACCGCATGATGGAGACCTGGCATCCGCTTGGCGTGGTTGGCATCATTTCGGCTTTCAACTTCCCCGTCGCCGTCTGGTCGTGGAACGCCGCCCTGGCGCTGGTCTGCGGCAATGCGGTCGTCTGGAAGCCGTCGGAGAAGACGCCGCTCACCGCGCTTGCCTCGCAGGCGATCCTGGAGCGCGCAATCGCACGATTCGGCGCCGCTCCGAAGCACCTGTCGACAGTGCTCATCGGCGACCGGGCGGCCGGCGAAGCGCTCGTCGACCATCCGAAGGTGGCGCTGGTCTCCGCGACAGGCTCGACCCGCATGGGCAAGGAAGTCGGCCCGCGGCTGGCGAAACGTTTCGCCCGCTCGATCCTCGAGCTCGGCGGCAACAATGCCGGCATCGTCTGCCCGTCGGCCGATCTCGACATGGCGCTGCGCGCCATCGCCTTCGGCGCCATGGGCACGGCCGGTCAGCGCTGCACGACGCTGCGCCGCCTCTTCGTGCACGACAGCATCTACGACCAGCTCGTTCCGCGCCTGAAGAAGGCCTACCAGAGTGTCTCCGTCGGCAACCCGCTCGAAACCTCAGCCCTCGTCGGGCCGTTGATCGACAAGGCGGCCTATGACGGCATGCAGAAGGCGCTGGGCGCGGCGAAGGCCGAAGGCGGCGCGGTAACCGGCGGCGAGCGCGTCGACGATGCCGGCAAGGAGACGGCCTACTACGTCAAGCCCGCGATCGTGGAAATGCCGAAGCAGGCCGGCCCGGTTCTTGAAGAGACCTTCGCGCCGATCCTCTACGTGATGAAGTATTCGGACTTCGACAAGGCGCTGGAAGACCACAATGCGGTCGCCGCCGGCCTGTCGTCGTCGATCTTCACGCTAAACATGCAGGAGGCCGAGCGATTTCTTGCGGTCGACGGTTCGGACTGCGGTATCGCCAACGTCAACATCGGCACGTCAGGTGCCGAGATCGGCGGCGCGTTCGGCGGCGAGAAGGAGACCGGTGGTGGCCGCGAGAGCGGTTCTGACGCCTGGAAGGCCTATATGCGCCGCGCCACCAACACGGTGAACTACTCCAAGGCGCTGCCGCTGGCGCAGGGTGTGTCGTTCGACATCGAGTAAGGGCGGGCAAGCGCCACCGACACGGCTTCGCGAAATTGCGAGGCGGGCTTCCGGCCCGCCTCGCGCATCGCAATGTTCGGCATAACGAAAATCCAGCACGGTTCTCGCCCTGCCCCCGGTCACTCCTTGATATAGGGTTTTCCATCGGCTGCTGGAGCGCGGGCACGGCCGATCAGGCCGGCGACAACGACGATCGTGGCCAGATAGGGCGCCATCGCCAGGAATTCCGCCGGGATCGGGGTCTGCAGCAGCGCGAGCTTCTGTTGCAGGGAATCGGCAAAGCCGAAAATCAGTGCCGCCATCAGCGCGCCGACCGGGTGCCAGCGGCCAAAAATCATCGCCGCGAGCGCGATATAGCCACGGCCGCCGGTCATGTTCTCGTCGAAACGCCCGACAAGGCCGAGCGTCAGCCAGGCGCCGCCGAAGCCGGCAACCATGCCGGCGATCGTCACGTTGACATATCTGATCCGATACACGTCGATGCCCAGCGTGTCCGCCGCACGTGGATGCTCGCCCACGGCACGGGCGCGCAGCCCGGTGCGCGTATAGAAGAGGTAATAGGTGGCCACCGCCACCATGACCAGCGCCCCGTAGACGAAGATGTTCTGCTGGAACAGCACCGGTCCGATGATCGGAATATCGGAGAGAAACGGAATGCTGATTGCCTGGAACACCGGCGCGTTGTTGAGGAAGCGGTATTCCTGGAACACCTGGCTGCTGACATAGGACGTGATACCAAGGACGAAGAGGTTGATCACGACACCGGCGATGATCTGGTCGACCCTGTAGGTGACGACCAGCGCGGCAAGCAGCAGGCCGAAGAGACCGCCGACCACCATCGCAGCCGCGATGCCGCCCCAGCCGCCGAGCAGGGACCCCGCCAGCGCACCCGTGAAGGCTCCGGCCAGCAACATTCCCTCGATGGCGATATTGGTAACCGCCACGCGTTCGGAAAGCACCCCGGCGAGCCCCCCGAGCGCAATCGGTACTGCCCGCACGACGGTGGCCTGCAGCATGCCGGTCAGCGAGAACGCCTTGCCGGCCGTGGCCCAGACGAGGAACGCAGCGACCGCGAGCAGCAACCCGAAGCCGAGCGACAAGGAAATGCGTCCCGAACCGCCCCGTATCCACAGGCGAACGCCGAGGAAGGCGAGCACGCCCGCCGCGATGTAGTTGAATTCCATTGCCGGCACCGCGAGGTCCGGCAACACGATCGCGTCGGTTGCGCGCGACAGCCTGAACACCGCGTCGCCGTCGCCGACCTGGGCAAAGACCATCGCAGTCAAGGCGGAAAGACCGATCAGCAGGACGGCCGCGATCCTGCTCTGGCGGCCCGCCTGCGTGTCAAGCTTGCGGTTGGCCGGCACTGTTTCGATCGCCATGGCGGTCTACTCCTTGCTTGCCGGGGCCGCCTTGCGGAACCCCCACGGGAAGAGCGCGCGCACCACCAGCGGTGCGGCGATGAACAGGATGATGAGCGACTGGATGATGCCGATCAGGTCGATGCTGACGCCGGCGTCCACCTGCATCTGGCGACCCCCGGCCTCCAGCGCCCCGAACAGGAGCCCGGCGACTAGCACACCGAACGGATGAGAACGACCGAGCAGGGCGACGGCAAGGGCATCGAAGCCAATACCGGCGGAGAAGCCGGAAGACGCGCGGCCCAGAACCCCGAGCACCTGGTTCGCCCCGGCAAGGCCGGCCAGAGCTCCGCCGAGCGCCATCACCAGCACGATGATCAGGCCGGAGCGCATACCCGCGAAACGCGCGGCCTCGGGGCTCTCGCCACTGGCGCGGAACTCGAAGCCGATCGTGCTCTTGAACAGCAGCCAGTAGACGAACAGCACCGCGGCAAGCATCAGGAAGACGCCGGCATGCAGGCGCAGGTTGGGCCCGATCCATTCCAGCAGCCGAGGCAGCTCGGCGCTTGGCAGGACCGAACTGGAGATGGGATCGGATCGCCCGGGCCGCTGGATCGCGGGCATTCTCAGCATGTAGTCGACGAGACGGTAGGAGATCATGTTGAGCATGATCGTCAGGATCACCTCGTGCGCGCCCGTCGCGGCCCGGATCCACCCCGCGATCGCAGCGTAGAGAGCACCCGCGACGATACCGGCCAGAAGGGCGAGCGGCAGGTGCACGAGCATCGGCAGCCCGGTGAAGCTGAAACCGACGATGACCGCCGCCATGCCGCCCATCAGGATCTGGCCTTCGGCGCCGATATTGAACAGGCCGGCGCGGAAACCGAGCGCCACGCCCAGTCCGGCAAGTATGAGCGGCGTCGCGGCCGTAATCGTCTCCGACAGCGCATTGATCGATCCGACCGAGCCGTAGGCGAGCGCCACGTAGGAACGCCCGATCGTTTCGAGATCGACATTGGTCGCCAGCATGGCCACGCCGCCGAGGATCAGCGCGACCACCACCGCAAAGAGCGGCACGATCACCAGATCCTCGAAATCGGCCCGTTTCGGCGCGGCGCGCTCGAGAAGACGCGCGGTGAGAGTGGTGGTATCGCCCTGCTCGCTCATGCCGCCACCCCCGCCATTGCAAGGCCGATGTCGTTCTTGTTTGCCGGCCGGCCCGCTGCGCCGAATTCGGCCACGATGCGACCCTTGAACATGACCAGGATCCGGTCGCAGAGCGACATGATCTCGTCGAGCTCCGACGAGACGATCAGGATGCCGTCGCCTTCCTCCCGCGCGTCGACGATGCGCTTGTGGATGTATTCGATCGAGCCGACATCGAGCCCCCGGGTGGGCTGGGCGGCGATGAGCAGCTTGGTGTCGCGATTGAGTTCGCGTGCCACGACGAGCTTCTGCTGATTGCCGCCGGAAAGATGCCCCGCCTTTTCGAAGACGGAAGGGGTGCGCACGTCGAAGGCGGCGGCGGCGGCGGCCGAGTTCTGATTCACCGCCTGCCAGTCCATCGCCAGACCGTGCGAGAATCGGCTGTCGTAATAGGTGTCAAGAACCATGTTCTCGGCGACGGTGAAGGCCGCGATAATCCCGGTGCGCTGACGGTCTTCCGGAATGTGCGCCACACCCAGGCGATGCCGTTCGCGCGCGCTGGCACCAGTAATATCCTTGCTCTGGAACATCACGCTGCCGCCCGCGACACGCCTGACGCCCGCCAGCGCCTCGACCAGCTCGGACTGGCCGTTGCCCTGGACGCCGGCGATGCCGACGATCTCGCCGGCGCGCACGTTGAGGGTCAGATCGTTCACCGCGACCGCATCGTTCTCGCGCAGCACCGTCAGGTGCTGGACGTCGAGGAGGACGGGGCCGGGGGAGAACGGTTTCTTGGCCACGTTGAAGCTGACCGGCCGGCCAACCATCATCTCGGCGAGCTCCAGGTCGGTCGTCTTGCCGGGCACGCCCTCGCCGACGATCCGCCCCTCGCGCAGCACGCTGATGCGGTCGGCAACCTCGAGGATCTCGTGCAGTTTGTGGGTGATGAAGACGATGGCCTTGCCGGCACTGCGCAGCGACTTCACGATCGCGAAGAACTCCGTAACCTCCTGCGGCGTGAGCACCGCCGTCGGTTCGTCGAAGATGATCGCGTTGGCGGACCTGAAGAGGACCTTGATGATCTCGACGCGCTGCTGGACGCCGACCGGCAGGTTCTCGATGAACTCGTCGGGATCGACCTCGAGGCCATAGGTCTCGTTGATCTCCCGCACCTGAGCGCGCGCCTTCTTCAGGTCGAGAAAATCGACGGGGCCGGTCGGCTCCACTCCGAGGACGACGTTTTCCGCGACGGTGAACACCGGAACGAGCATGAAATGCTGGTGGACCATGCCGATGCCTGCGCGGATCGCATCGCCAGGTCCGCGAAACTGAACCGGCTTTCCGTCGATCAGGATCTCGCCTCCGTCCGGGCGATAGAGGCCGGACAGCACATTCATCAAAGTCGACTTGCCGGCGCCGTTTTCGCCCAGGAGACCCAGCACCTCGCCGGCGCGTATCGTCAGGTTGACATCGGAATTGGCGACGACCTCGCCGAAGCGCTTTGTTATGCCGCGCAGCTCGATTTCCACGAGGCTCCTCCCTGTTTCCGGCGGAAACCCGCTGCCGCCGAAAGCGGCAGCGGGGTTGGCTGCGAAGTTCAGTTCCCGACCTTGATCGTGCCGTCGATGATCTGCTGGCGGATCGTCGCGAGTTCCTTCTTCAGCTCGTCCGGGACCATCGTTTCCATGTCGTGAAGCGGCGCGAGATCGACACCCCCGTTGGCGAGCGAGCCGACAACCACGCCACCCTTGAAGGTACCCTTCATGGCGCTGTCGATCACTTCCATGACCGTGGCATCCATCCGCTTCGTGATCGACGTCAAGTAGACGTGCTTCCTCTCCGGGTCGGTCAGGTAGAGGTCAGCGTCGACGCCGATGATCTTGAGCTTGTCGACGCCGAGTTCGTTGGCGAGCGCGGCGGAGCCCAATCCGACCGGGCCGGCGACCGGCAGGACGATATCGGCGCCCTCGTCGTAGAGGTTCTGCGCAAAGGCGCGGCCGTCGTCGAGCGAGTCGAAGTTGTTGGTGAAGAGACCTTCACGCTTGGCCGGATCCCAGCCGAGCACCTTGACCTTCGTCCCCTTCTGCTTGTTGTAGTATTCGGCGCCCTGATGGAAGCCATCCATGAAGATCGTTACCGGCGGGATGTTGATGCCGCCGAAAACGCCGAGGCTGCCCGATTTGGTCATTCCCGCGGCAAGGTACCCGGCGAGGAACGCCGCCTGGTCGGTCGAATAGACCTGCCCCGCGACATTGGGCAAGACGGGATCATAGGCGTAATCGACGATCGAGAACTTCTGGTTCGGGTTGGCCTCGGCCGCAGCCTTCGTCGCGTCGCCCAGAAGGAATCCGACGGTGATGATCAGATCGCACTGGCCCAGAAGGGAATTGATGTTGGCGGTGTAATCCGTCTCGGCCTGCGATTCGAGATAGCGTCCCTTGATCCCGAGCTTGGCCTGTGCGTCCTGCACGCCTTTCCACGCGGTCTGGTTGAAGCTGTTGTCATCGATACCGCCTGTATCGGTCACTTCGCAGGCGGTGAAGTCGGCGGCCGCTGCGCCGAAACCAGTCAGCGTACTCGTGGCAAGCAAGGTAGCGGCCAGCCACGTCTTCAGAGAGCGTCTCATGTCCATGTCTCCTGTTCCCTGGGACGAACCCACGGTCCTTTCTCCCAGAACCTGTGAACTCGGTTTCCTATCCTCGGCGAACGAGCTGAGGTATTCAACAGGTTGCGCGCAAGCAGGTCAGCTCGCTTTGACGGAAATCAACTTCCGCGATCCGGCCCGCGAAATTCGCGCCAGCCGAAATGCCCGAGCAATCCCCTGCTCTCGGCGCGATAGGTGCGGCACTCTTCGCCAACGCGAACGCGCCTTTTGATTTGTGTCATTGCCCTGTCGCCTCTGACCGGCAATCGTCGCCTGCCGCACGTCTGGAGCGCGGCGAAGCGCTGACGCCCCGAGCCGGACAGGTTTGTCGGCGCCGAGCTTTGCTCTATCCTCCGCACGATCACACGGCAAAGGAGACACGATGGCATTGCCGAGCAGAACCCTCGAACTCATGGATCGCTATTGGCGCGCGGCAAACTACGTGTCCGTCGGCCAGATCTACCTGCTCGACAACCCGCTGCTCAGGCAGCCGCTCGCCGCCGAGCACGTGAAACCGAGACTGCTTGGCCACTGGGGCACCACGCCCGGCCTGAACTTCCTCTACGTCCACCTCAACCGGATCATCAAGGAGCGCGCCCAGGACGTGCTCTATGTCTGCGGCCCCGGCCACGGTGGTCCGGCGATGGTCGCAAATACCTGGCTGGAAGGCACCTACAGCGAGGTCTATCCCGAAATCGGCCAGGACGAGAAAGGGCTGCAGAAGCTCTTCAAGCAGTTCTCCTTTCCCGGCGGCGTCCCCAGTCACGTTGCCCCGGAAACGCCGGGGTCGATCCATGAAGGCGGGGAACTCGGCTATGCGCTGGTACATGCCTATGGCGCCGCCTTCGACAATCCCGACCTGATCGTCGCCTGCGTCGTCGGCGACGGCGAGGCGGAAACCGGCCCGCTCGCCGCCGCCTGGCATTCCAACAAGTTCCTCAATCCGAAGGTCGACGGAGCGGTGCTGCCGATCCTGCACCTCAACGGCTACAAGATCGCCAATCCGACGCTGCTTGCACGGATGGATGACGCGGAGTTGCGCGACCTCTTTTCCGGCTACGGCTACGAGCCGTTCTTTGTCGAGGGGCATGAACCGCTGCCGATGCACGAGGCGATGGCGGCGGCCCTCGATACGGTCTTCGACCGGATCAGGGAGATCCAGCGGGCAGCGCGCGCCCCGGGCGCGACAGTGGTTCGCCCACGCTGGCCGATGATCGTGCTGCGCAGCCCCAAGGGCTGGACCGGCCCGAAGGAGGTCGACGGCAAGAAGGTCGAGGATTTCTGGCGGTCACATCAGGTTCCGGTGGCGAATGCGCGCGGCGACGCCGCGCACCGCAGGATTCTCGAGGACTGGATGCGAAGCTACCGTCCGGACGAGCTGTTCGACGCATCCGGGAGGCTGATGCCGGAGATCGCAGCGCTCGCCCCGGCAGGCGACAAGCGCATGGGCGCCCTGCCCCACGCCAATGGCGGACTGCTGAAGCAGGATCTCGTCCTGCCCGATTGGAAGAGCCTTGCGATCGAAGTGCCGCGGCCGGGCGGCCCGACCGCCGAGTCAACCCGCTACATGGGCGCCTATCTGCGCGACGTGATCAGCCTCAACGCACAGGCGAGGAACTTCCGCCTCATGGGTCCCGACGAGACGGCCTCGAACAGGCTCGACGCCGTGTTCGAGGTTACCAACCGGGTCTGGATGGAACGCATCGAGCCCTATGACGTGCAGCTCGCGCCGGAAGGCCGTGTCATGGAGGTGCTGTCGGAGCATCTGTGCCAGGGCTGGCTCGAGGGCTATCTGCTGACAGGCCGCCACGGCCTGTTCTCCTGCTACGAGGCCTTCATCCACATCGTCGACTCGATGGTGAACCAGCACGCGAAATGGCTGAAGACCTCGTCGGAACTGCCCTGGCGAAAGCCTATCGCCTCGCTCAACTACCTGCTCACCTCGCATGTCTGGCGACAAGACCACAACGGCTTCAGCCACCAGGATCCGGGCTTCGTCGACTTGGTCGCCAACAAGAAGGCCGACACGGTGCGCCTCTATTTTCCGCCGGACGCCAACACGCTTCTATGGGTGACCGACCACTGCCTGCGGACCTGGAACCGCATCAATGTCATCACCGCCGGCAAGCAGCCGCAGCCGCAATGGCTGAGCGCGGACGCGGCTGAGGCGCATTGCGAGGCGGGTGCCGGCGTCTGGGACTGGGCCTGCACCTGTCCGGCCGCCGAGGAACCCGACGTGGTTATGGCCTGCGCCGGCGACGTCCCCACGCTGGAGACGCTGGCCGCCGTTGTCCTGCTGCGCCAAGGCCTGCCGGAGCTGAAGATCCGCGTCGTCAACGTCGTCGACCTGATGACTTTGCAATCGAACAGCGAGCACCCGCACGGGTTCACCGACGAAGAGTTCGACGCGCTGTTCACCAAGGATCGCCCGGTCATCTTCGCCTATCACGGCTATCCCTACCTCATCCACCGGCTGACCTACCGGCGAACCAACCACCATAATTTCCATGTCCATGGCTTCAGGGAGGAAGGCACCACGACGACGCCGTTCGATATGGCCGTGATGAATCAGTTGGACCGCTTCCATCTGGCCCTCGCGGCGATCCGCCGCGTGCCCAGACTGGCAGCGCGTGCGGAGAAGCTGATCGCCGAGATCGAGCGCAGATTGGCCGCCCACGGCGTCTACGTGCGCGAGCACGGCGAGGACATGCCGGAGATCCTGGACTGGCAATGGTCCGCCGCCTGACGATGCCGAGCGGGCATCGCGCCACCCTCTGACTTGACGCGGGCGGCCGCGTCGGTGACATCGACGTCGCCGATATCCGAATCCAGGGCCCTTCATGCACATCCTCGTCTTCAACGCCGGCAGCTCCAGCCTCAAGTTCGGCGTGTTTCGCCTGGATGCGGAAGACGGCGCGATGGAGGTCTTCAAAGGCTCCTACGAGCGCTTCCGCGACGGCCGGAGCGAATTCCGCTTACGCCACGGCGACACGGACGAACGTGGCACCGCCGATATCGGCGACATCGACCGGGCGATCGAGGCGATTCCGGCCGTCCTCGACCGCTTCGGCCTGACTGAAATCGGCGCCATCGGCCACCGCGTGGTGCATGGCGGCGCCAGGTTCTCGGCCGCGACCATCCTGGACGATGCGACGGTCGCCGAGATCGACGCGCTGACACCGCTGGCACCGCTGCACAATCCGGCCAATCTGCGGGCGGTGCGGCTGTGCCGAAGGCTCTGGCCGGATCTGCCGCAGGTGGCGGTGTTCGACACTGCCTTCCATGCCACCAACCCGCCTTTCGCCACCACCTACGCGGTGCCCCGGCAGTGGCGCGACGCGGGCCTGCGCCGCTACGGCTTCCACGGCACCTCGCACAGATATGTGGCGCAGCGGGCAGCGCAGGCGATAGGCAGGCCGATGTCGGATCTGCAGATCGTCTCGGTCCATCTCGGCAACGGGGCAAGCGTCTGCGCGATCAATCGCGGCCAGAGCATGGACAGTTCCATGGGCATGACGCCGCTCGAAGGCCTCGTCATGGGCACCCGCTCCGGCGACGTCGATCCCGGCGCCTTCGGCTTCCTCAGCCGCCAGTTCGGCCTCTCGGTCGAAGCCATCGAGACGGCCCTCAACAATGACAGCGGCCTGAAGGGTCTCACGGGCTCCTCCGACATGCGCGACCTCGAAGACCGCGCGGCCAAGGGCGATCCCGACGCCCAGCTCGCCATCGAGATCTTCGCCTACCGCGCACGCAAATATGTCGGCGCCTATGCGGCGGCGATGGGCGGCATCGACGCGGTCGTTTTCACGGGAGGCATCGGCGAGAACTCGCCGTCCATGCGGCGGCGCATCTGCGACGGACTGGACTTCATGGGGCTGAGGCTCGACCACGACCGCAACCAGGCGGTCGATCTGTCCGGGCAGGCAGCGCCGCAGATCCAGGCCTACGGCTCGCGCGTCCGCGTCTTCGTCACCGAAACGGCCGAGCAGCTGATGATCGCGCGCGAGACGGCGGCGGCCCTCGCGCGACCGGAGCCAGTCGCCGAGCCCATCCCGGTCGCCGTCTCCGCCCGCCACGTTCACTTGACGAGCGACGCCGTCAACACGCTGTTCGGTCCCGGCTACCAGCTTACGCCTGACACGCCGCTGCGGCAGCCCGGCCAGTGGGCGGCGCGGGAGCGTGTCGCTCTCGAAGGACCGAAGGGCCGGCTGGAGAGGGTGGCTATCCTCGGTCCACTGCGCGCGCGCACGCAGATCGAGGTCTCCCGCACCGACAGTTTCGCGCTCGGCATCAAGGCTCCCGTGCGCGACAGCGGCAAGCTCGACGGCACGCCGACGGTGACCATCGTCGGTCCTGCCGGCACCCTCGCGACCGACGGGCTGATCATCGCCGCACGCCATATCCATACGAACCCGGCGGATGCCGCGCGGCTGGGCCTTGAAGACGGCGAATATGTCGACGTCCGCATCGGCGACCACGACCGCGGCCTGACCTTCGCCCGCACGCTGATCCGGGTCGGCGCCAACTCCTTCACCGAGATGCACATCGACACCGACGAGGGCAACGCGGCCGGCATCGGCGTCGGTGACGGCGAGGAAGGCGAGATCGTCCACGATCAGGCGGCGACGGTTCACCGCCACGCCGCAATCTGATCCGGCGTCAGACGGCCGGCCCTAAGTTGCCGCATTGCACAAATCGCGCCGCTGGTCAGAATGCCGCCATGAGTCCGGCCCCTCTCAAGATCCTGGTCATCGACGAGAACCGCATCCGCTCGGCCATCATCGAGGCCGGGCTGCGCGAAGCGGGCTACGACCAGGTGACGATCGTCCACGATGTCGGCGGGATCGCGAGGCGGATCGCCGAGATCGAGCCCGACGTGATCGTGATCGACCTCGAAAACCCCAACCGCGACATGCTGGAGAACATGTTCCAGCTCTCGCGCGCGGTGAAGCGGCCGATCGCCATGTTCGTCGACCGGTCCGATACCGCCTCGATCGAGGCGGCGGTCGACGCCGGAGTATCCGCCTACATCATCGACGGGCTGCGCAAGGAGCGCGTCAAACCGATCCTGCAGATGGCGATCAGCCGCTTCAACGCCTTCTCGCGGATGGCGCGCGAACTGGAAGAAGCCCGCGGCGAACTCGAAGGCCGCAAGCTCATCGACCGCGCCAAGGGGATCCTCATGAAATCGCGCGGCCTGAGCGAGGAAGACGCCTACGCGCTGCTGCGCAAGACGGCGATGAACCAGAACCGGAAACTGGCTGACGTGGCCCAGAGCCTCGTGACGGCCGCGGACCTTCTCGGACCCGGAGGCATGTGATCATGGCGCAATTCCAGATCAACGCCGGCTTCATGCCGCTCTTCGACAGCGCGGTTCTCGTTGCCGCCCGCGAGATCGGCTTCGCGGAGCAGGAGGGCATCGATCTTCGGCTTTCGCGCGAGACGTCCTGGGCAAATATCCGGGACCGCATAGCGATCGGACATTTCGATGTGGCGCACATGTTGGGGCCGATGCCGCTCGCCTGCAATCTCGGCCTCACGCCGCTCGCCTCCGATACGATCGTGCCCTTCTCGCTCGGGCTCGGCGGCAATTGCGTGACGGTCTCGAATGCCGTCTGGGACGGCATGGCCGCGCAAGGAGCGCTCGCCGATCTCGACCCGACACGAAGCGGCGCGGCGCTCCGCCAGTTGATCCGATCCCGTGCGGCGGCCGGCGAGAGCCCGCTGCGCTTCGCCGTCACGCACCCGCATTCGGGACACAATTACGAGCTGCGCTACTGGCTCGCCGGCTGCGGCATCGACCCTTCGAACGAGGTCGAGATCGTCATCGTGCCACCGCCCTTCATGGCCGATGCGCTGGCGGCCGGGCGCATCGACGGCTACTGCGTCGGCGAACCCTGGAACAGCGTCTCGGTCGTCGCCGGCAAGGGCCATATCGCCACGGTGAAGGCGGCGATATGGCGCGCCAGCCCCGAAAAAGTGTTGGGCGTGCGCAAATCATGGGCGCGCGACCATCCGGAGGCCCTGTCGGCGCTGCTGCGCGCGCTCCATCACGCGGCGCGCTGGTGCCAGGATCCGAAGAACCATGCCGAGCTCACCGATCTGATGAGCAAGCCTGCCTTTCTCGGCCAGCCGGCCGAGATCCAGATGCGCGCCCTGACCGGCCGCCTGGACGTGGGCGGCGGTTTCTTGCGCAAGGTCGAGGATTTCTTCCTGCCCTTCGACAAGGCGGCGAACTTCCCGTGGAAGAGCCACGCGCTATGGTTCTATACCCAGATGGTGCGATGGGGCGATGTCCGCTACTCACCGGCGAACACGTCGATCGCCCTCGACTGCTACCGGCCCGACCTCTACCGCGCGGCGTTGAAGCCCCTTGGCGTCGCCCTGCCCGGCGCCAACGCCAAGGTCGAAGGAGCACTGACCACCGCGACCCCCGTCGGTTCGGCCGGCGCCAGCCTCGTCCTTGGCCCGGACGGATTCTTCGACGGCCGCACCTTCGATCCGGACATGCTCGACGCCTACATCGAGGCGCAGGCGACGGGCCTGCAGGCGGACGCCTGACGCATACCGCTCGAAGTGCAATGCACACAATTTGTGCAGTGCAAAATGACTGATTGCCGATAAGGCAGTCATCGGTGCAACGGTCGGCTTGGCCTCGCCTATAGCCAAATCACTGAATCTCCACGGAAAGTCTCTCGCGGTCCTAGTTGGCACGTTTCGTGCTTCTTTATCTACGAGGTCGAAAGGCCACGAAATCGGCGTCCAAGGACGGGCGCCCCACAGGCAAAGCTGCCGCTCAGGAATTCGCGCTCCCGGATGGACGGACGCGAGATTCTGGCCGGCAGCTTTTTTGTTTTTGACCATCTGCAACCGACGGACCCTCCCAGCCGTCAAGCCCGGAGATCGAGATGACCGAAAGCCATATCTCAAGAAAGACCTTCGCCCCGAACCGACGCCGGTTCCTCAAGGATGTGGCGGCGACGACCGCGCTGCTCCTGGCCGGTCGCCAGTTGCTGCCTTCCGGCGCCTATGCGGCCGCAGCCGGACCGGAAGTGACCGGAACCAAGCTCGGCTTCATCGCCCTGACCGACTCCGCGCCGCTGATCATCGCCAAGGAAAAGGGCATCTTCGACAAATACGGTCTGCCGGATATGGAAATCCTGAAGCAGGCGTCGTGGGGCGCCACGCGCGACAACATGGCGCTCGGCACCGCCAATGGCGGCATCGACGGCGGCCACATCCTGCGTCCCAAGGTGCACCTCTATTCGTCGGGCGCGGTCATGCAGAACAAGCAGCCGCTGCCGATGTACACGCTGCTCAACCTCAACGAGGACTGCCAGGGCATTTCCGTCGCGCAGGAATATGCCGAGACCGGCGTGCAGAAGGATGCCGGCGCGCTGAAGGAAGCCTTCGCGAAGAAGAAGGCCGCCGGCAAGGCGGCCAGCGTTGCCATGACTTTTCCCGGCGGCACGCACGATCTGTGGATGCGCTATTGGCTTGCGGCAGGCGGCATCGATCCCGACAAGGACGTCGACCTGATCGTCGTTCCGCCACCGCAGATGGTGGCGAACATGAAGGTCGGCAACATGGACGCCTTCTGCGTCGGCGAGCCGTGGAACGAGCAGCTCGTCCACCAGAAGATCGGCTTCACCGCGTTGACCACCGGCGAACTCTGGTTCCGCCATCCCGAGAAGGTTCTCGGCATGCGCGCCGACTTCGTCGACAAGAATCCGAAGGCGGCGCTCGCCATCATGATGGCCACCATGGAAGCCCAGCAGTGGTGCGACAAGATGGAGAACAAGCAGGAGATGGCCGAGATCGTTGGCAAGCGCCAATGGTACAACGTGCCGGTCAAGGACATCATCGGCCGCATCAAGGGCGACATCAACTACGGCAACGGCCGCACCGCCGAGGGCACGAACCTGTTGATGAAGTTCTGGGGCGAGAAGGGCGAGACGTCCTATCCCTGGAAGAGCCTCGACACCTGGTTCATGACCGAGAACATTCGCTGGGGCTACTTCCCCGGCACGACCGACGTCAAGAAGATGGTTGACGCGACCAACCGCTCCGACCTCTGGCTCGAAGCGGCGAAGGGGCTGGGCCTCGCCGACCTTCCCTCGGGCGACAGCCGTGGCGTCGAAACCTTCTTCGACGGCAAGGTCTTCGACCCGGCCAATCCGACCGCCTATCTCGACAGCCTCGCCATCAAGGCGATGGCCTGACCGCCGACGCCACCGGCCGGCGGCTCGTTCGCCGGCCTGTTTCCGACCCCGGACAGAGGTAAGCCCATGTCACTGCCAGCCACCAAGAGCGATGTCGTCGTCGCCGGTCCTTTCAAGCCGCGTCCCGCGACCGTCGTCCCGCTTGCCGCGCAGCCGAGGCGGTTCGATCTGCGCGGCCTCGCCATCAAGGTCGCCCAATCCGTCCTGCCGCCGATCGTGGTCCTCGCCATCCTCCTCGGCCTCTGGCAGATCGCTTTTTCGGACCCCAACTCGTCCCTGCCGCCACCCTCGGAAGTCTGGGCCCAGAGCCGCGACCTGATCGTCAGCCCGTTCTTTGAAAACGGCGACCAGGACATCGGGCTCGGCTGGCGCGTTCTGGTGTCGCTGGAGCGGGTTGCCTACGGCTTCGGCCTCGCCGCCATCGTCGGCGTTCTCGTCGGTGCGCTGATCGGCCAGTCGGTGTGGGCGATGCGCGGCCTCGACCCGATCTTCCAGGTGCTGCGCACGGTGCCGCCGCTCGCCTGGCTGCCGCTCTCGCTCGCAGCGTTCCTCGATTCGCGGCCCTCGGCGATCTTCGTGATCTTCATCACCTCGATCTGGCCGGTCATCATCAACACTGCGGTCGGCATCCGCAACATCCCGCAGGACTATCGCAACGTCGCGCTGGTGCTGCGGCTCAACCACGTCGAGTATTTCTTCAAGATCATGGTGCCGGCCGCTGCGCCCTACATCTTCTCCGGCCTCAAGATCGGCGTCGGCCTGTCCTGGCTCGCCATCGTCGCCGCCGAGATGCTGACCGGCGGTGTCGGCATCGGCTTCTTCATCTGGGATGCGTGGAACTCGTCGCGCCTCACCGACATCATCGTCGCGCTCGTCTACATTGGCCTGGTCGGCTTCATGCTCGACAAGCTGGTGTCCTTCCTCGGCGCGCTCGTCACCCGCGGCACAGCCTCGAACTGAGAAGGAAAAGACCCATGAGCGCCTATCTCAAGCTCGACCATATCGGCAAGACTTTCACCCGCGGCTCTGCTTCGACCGAGGTTCTGCGCGACATCCGCCTGACCATCGACAAGGGCGAATATGTCTCCATCATCGGCCATTCCGGCTGCGGCAAGTCTACGCTGCTCAACCTCGTCGCGGGCCTGACCCAAGTCTCGCAAGGTGCGGTGCTTTTGGAAAACCAGGAGGTCAACTCGCCGGGCCCCGACCGCGCCGTGGTGTTCCAGAACCACTCGCTTCTGCCGTGGCTCACCGTCTACGAGAACGTCAACCTCGCCGTCTCGAAGGTCTTCGCCGGTCGGAAGACGAAGGCCGAGCGCCACGACTGGATCATGGAGAACCTCACCCTCGTCCAGATGGCGCACGCGACGGACAAGCGCCCGTCGGAGATCTCTGGCGGCATGAAGCAGCGCGTCGGCATTGCCCGTGCGCTTGCGATGGAACCGAAGATCCTGCTGCTCGACGAGCCGTTCGGCGCGCTCGACGCGCTCACTCGCGCGCACTTGCAGGACCAGATGATGGAGATCCACGCCCGTCTGGGCAACACGATCATCATGATCACTCACGACGTCGACGAGGCCGTGCTTCTGTCCGATCGCATCGTGATGATGACCAACGGTCCCGCCGCCACGATCGGCGAAGTGCTCGACGTGCCCCTGCCGCGTCCGCGCAACCGCATCGCGCTCGCCTCGGACCGGACCTACCTCAAATGCCGCGAGGCAGTGCTCAAGTTCCTCTACGAGCGCCATCGCTTCGTGGAAGCCGCGGAGTGACCGCCATGGCTGAGAAACTCGTCATCGTCGGCAACGGCATGGCGCCGGGCCGCATGCTGGAGCACCTCTTCGAAGAGGCTCCCGGCCGCTACGGCGTCACCATCTTCAACGCCGAGCCGCGCGTGAACTACGACCGCATCATGCTGTCGCCGGTGCTGTCCGGCGAGAAGCGGTTCGAGGAGATCGTCATCCACGGCGACGGCTGGTACGTCGAGAACGGGGTGACGCTCTACAAAGGCCACAAGATCGTCGCTATCGACCGCGACGCGAAGACCGTGACGTCCGACCATGGCGTCACCGAAAGCTACGACAAGCTGGTCATCGCCACCGGCTCCGTGCCGTTCATCATCCCGGTGCCCGGCAAGGACCTGCCCGGCGTCATAACCTATCGCGACCTGGACGACGTCAACGCCATGCTGCTGGCGGCGCAGTCGCGCGACAGGGCCGTCGTCATCGGCGGCGGGCTGCTCGGGCTCGAGGCCGCTGCCGGGCTCAAGGAACGCGGCATGGACGTCACCGTGCTGCATGTCATGCCGACGCTGATGGAGCGGCAGCTCGATCCCGCGGCCGGCTACCTGTTGCAGAAAGCGGTCGAGGCGCGCGGCATCAAGGTCATGACCAAGGCGAATACCAAGGCGATCGTCGGCAACGGCAAGGTCGAAGGCGTCGAACTCGCCGACGGCACGGTCATCCCGGCGACGCTGGTGGTCATGGCGGTCGGCATCCGCCCGAACGTGTCGCTGGCGAGGGAGGCGGGGCTGGAGGTCAACCGCGGCATCGTCACTGACGATCGCATGGAAACCTCCGATCCCGACATTCTCTCGGTCGGCGAATGCGCCGAGGTCGGCGGCAATGTCTATGGCCTCGTCGCGCCGCTTTACGAGATGGCGCGCGTGGCGGCAGCTAACCTGGCTAAAAGCGCGGACAAGCGCTTCGTCCACTCCGACACCCCGACCAAGCTGAAGGTCACGGGCATCGACCTCTATTCGCTGGGCGATTTCGCCGACGGCGACGACCGCGAGGAGATCATCCTGCGCGACGCCTCGGCCGGCGTCTACAAGCGCGTCGTCCTCAAGGAGAACCGGATCATCGGCACGGTGCTCTTCGGCGAGACCGGCGACGGCGCCTGGTTCAACGATCTCAAGAAGAAGGAGACCGACATCTCCGAGATGCGCGATACGCTCATCTTCGGGCAGGCTTTCCAGGGGGGCGCCTCCGCGGACCCTTTGGCGGCCGTTGCGGCCTTGGCGGATGACGCCGAGATCTGCGGCTGCAACGGCGTCTGCAAGAGCAAGATCACCGGCACGATCACCTCGAAAGGCTTGACGTCGCTGGACGATGTGCGCGCCCACACCAAGGCATCCGCGTCCTGCGGCACCTGCACGACGCTGGTCGAAAAGCTGATGGTACTGACGCTGGGCGACAGCTACAACCCGGCCGCGATCCAGCCGATGTGCTCTTGCACCACGCTCGGCCACGACGAGGTGCGCCGCCTGATCAAAGCGAAACGCCTGAAGACGATCCCTGCCGTCATGCAGGAACTCGAGTGGAAGACGTCCTGCGGCTGCGCCAAATGCCGCCCTGCGCTCAACTACTACCTCGTCGCCGACTGGCCGGACGAATATGCCGACGACTACCAGTCGCGCTTCATCAACGAGCGCGTCCACGCCAACATCCAGAAGGACGGCACCTATTCGGTGGTCCCGCGCATGTGGGGCGGCGTCACGTCGGCCAAGGAACTGCGCGCCATCGCCGACGTGGTCGACAAGTTCGCCATCCCCACCGTCAAGGTCACCGGCGGTCAGCGCATCGACATGCTGGGTATCAAGAAGGAGGACCTGCCGGCGGTCTGGGCGGATCTCGGCGAGGCCGGCTTCGTATCGGGCCACGCTTACGCCAAGGGCCTGCGCACGGTGAAGACTTGCGTCGGGTCGGACTGGTGCCGCTTCGGCACGCAGGATTCGACCGGTCTCGGCATCCGCATCGAGAAGTTCATGTGGGGATCGTGGACGCCGGCGAAGGTCAAGATGGGCGTCTCCGGCTGCCCGCGCAACTGCGCCGAGGCGACCTGCAAGGACGTCGGCGTAATCTGCGTCGACTCGGGCTACGAGATCCACTTCGCTGGCGCCGCCGGCCTCGACATCAAGGGCACCGAAGTGCTCGGGCAGGTCAGGACCGAAGACGAGGCGCTGGAGGTGATCGTGGCGCTGACGCAGATGTATCGCGAGCAGGCCCGCTATCTCGAGCGCATCTACAAATGGGCCAAGCGCATCGGCTACGAC
Organism: Pseudomonadota bacterium; assembly: GCA_043822005.1. GTDB lineage: Bacteria > Pseudomonadota > Alphaproteobacteria > Rhizobiales > Rhizobiaceae > Mesorhizobium_A. The sequence continues at coordinate 91,107 of JBDRCE010000029.1, forward strand.
GAGATCAGGCGCCAGGTGCTGCACGACCTGCCGCGGCGCAAGGAATTCTACGACCGCTTCGTCTTCAGCCAGAAGTTCGCGCAGGTCGACCCCTGGTCCGAGCGCGTATCGGGCAAGGACAAGCACGAGTTCCGCCCGCTGGCGGCCGTCCCCTATCAACTCGCGGCGGAGTGAGCGCATGACCTGGCTCCCCATCGGAACGATCGACGACATCCCGCAGCGCGGCGCCCGCTGCGTCGTGACCCCGCAAGGCAAGATCGGCGTGTTCCGCACCCATGACGACCGCATCTTCGCCATCGAGGACCACTGTCCGCACAAGGGCGGGCCGCTCAGCCAGGGCATCATCCACGGCGCGTCGGTGACGTGCCCCCTGCACAACTGGGTGATCTCGCTCGAAACCGGGCTGGCGCAGGGCGCCGACGAGGGCGCGGTCCGCACGATTCCGCTCAAGGTCGAAGACGGTCGCATCCTGATCGCCCTCGACCGCCAGCTCATGGCGGCTGAGTGAAGCGATGGACGACCGCCCGGCAGCCGAGGTGAGGACCACCTGCCCCTATTGCGGGGTGGGTTGCGGCGTGCTGGCCCAGGTCGCCGCGGACGGATCCGTGTCCGTCCGCGGCGATCCGGATCATCCCGCGAATTTCGGCAAGCTGTGCTCCAAGGGCTCGGCGCTGGGCGAGACGACCGGGCTGGACGGGCGCGTACTGGCGCCCGAGATCGGCGGGCGGCAGGCCTCCTGGGACGTAGCGCTCGACCTCATCGCGAAGCGCTTCGCCGACACGATCGCCGCGCACGGGCCGGATTCCGTGGCTTTCTACGTCTCCGGACAGCTTCTCACCGAGGATTACTACGTCGCCAACAAGCTGATGAAGGGCTTCATCGGTTCCGGCAACATCGACACCAATTCGCGGCTCTGCATGGCCTCGTCCGTCGCCGGCCATCGCCGCGCCTTCGGCGAGGACATCGTGCCGGGCACCTACGCGGACTTCGAGGAAGCCGACCTCGTCGTCCTCACCGGCTCGAACACCGCCTGGTGTCATCCGATCCTCTACCAGCGGCTGCTAGCCGCACGGCGCGAGCGCGGCACGAAGATCGTCGTCATCGATCCGCGGCGCACGGCGACGGCTGACGAATGCGACCTGCATCTCGCGATCGATCCCGGCACCGATGTCCTGCTCTTCAACGGCGTGCTGGCGCATCTCGCCCGCGCGAATGCGATCGACCAGAACTACGTCGCCGCCGCGACCTCCGGCTTCGCCGACGCGGTCTCCTCCGCGATGGCCGATGCGCCGTCGCCTGCGAGCGTCGCGGCCGACTGCGGCCTCGCCGAGGCCGACGTGCGGCTGTTCTTCCAGCTCTTCGCCGGAACCGAACGCACCGTCACGGTCTATAGCCAGGGTGTCAACCAGTCGTCGCATGGCACCGACAAGGTCAACGCCATCGTCAACTGCCATCTGGCGACGGGCCGGATCGGCAAGCCCGGCATGGGGCCGTTCTCGGTCACTGGCCAGCCCAACGCCATGGGCGGGCGCGAGGTCGGCGGCCTCGCCAACCAGCTTGCCGCGCATATGAGCTTCGACCGGTCGGAAGACGTCGATCGCGTGCAACGCTTCTGGCAGGCGCCGGACATCGCTCGCCGACCCGGCCTGAAAGCGGTCGACATGTTCCGGGCCGTCGGCGACGGCCGCATCAAGGCGCTGTGGATCATGGGCACCAATCCGGCGGTCTCGATGCCCGACGCGACGCGGGTGCGCGCCGCGCTCAAGACCTGCGACTTCGTCGTCGTGTCGGACGTGGCCCGCACCGACACCACCCGCTATGCCGACGTGCTGCTGCCGGCCGCCGCCTGGGGCGAGAAGAGCGGCACGGTGACCAATTCGGAGCGGCGCATGTCGCGCCAGCGCCCGTTCCTGCCGCTGCCGGGAGCCGCCCGGCCCGACTGGGACGTCATCTGCGACATTGCACGGCGGATGGGCTTCGGCGACGCCTTCGCCTTCGACGGACCTGCCGCGATCTTTCGTGAGCACGCGGCGCTGTCGGGCTTCGAGAACGAAGGCGCGCGGCTGTTCGACATCGGCGGACTGGCTGGTATCGCCGACGCCGAATACGAGCGCTTCCCGCCGCGTCACTGGCCAGCGAAGCAGGATGGACCGCAAGCAAAACGACTGCTCGGCGACGGGCGTTTTCCCACCGGCGACGGCCGGGCGCGTTTCGTTGCCGTCCGCCACCGCGGCGTTGCCCATGCCGTCGACGCCGAGCGGCCGATCGCGCTCAACACCGGCCGGCTGCGCGACCAGTGGCACACGATGACCCGGACCGGCAGCGTGCCGCGGCTGATGTCGAACGCGCCGGAGCCGGTGATCGAACTCCACGCTTCCGATGCCGCGTACAACGGGCTGGCCGACGGTGACCTGGCACATATATCGAGCCGATACGGATCATCGCGCGCGCGTGTCGCAATCAGCGATGCGCAGAAACCCGGAGCGGCATTCCTCTCGATGCACTGGAGCGGCAGCTTCGCCGCCGGTTCCGGCGTCGGCCCGCTCGCCAACCCGACGACGGACGCGCATTCAGGCCAGCCCGAGCTGAAGCACGTTCCGGTTCGCCTGCGGCGCGAAGCAGTCGCCTGGACCGGCGTTCTGATCACTCGGCGGGACCTGCGTCCGACCGGCTTCGTGCACTGGAGCCGGCGCCCTGTCGAGGGCGGCTGGGTCTACGACCTCTGCGGCACGGAGACCCCCGATCAGGGCATCCTCCTGTCGCGCCAGCTTCTCGGCACAATCGCGCGCGACCAGCTGGTCGAATACACCGACAGGCGCGGCCTCAACTATCGAGCCGCCGCGCTCGACGGCGACGGCGCTCTGGCCGACGCCGTGCTCGTGGCGCCACCCGGACAGTTGCCGCCGCGCGATTGGCTGGCCTCGCTTTTGGCGTCGCGCCAGCCGCTCGGGCCCGCCGACCGCATGGCGCTGCTGTCGGGCCGCTCGCCGGTTCCCATGCCGTCGATCGGCCGTGTCGTCTGCTCCTGCTTCAATGTCGGCGTCAACCAGATCGCCGCGGCGGTGGCCGCCGGCTGCACCAGCGTGGATCAGGTCGGCGCGCAATTGCGTGCCGGCACCAACTGCGGCTCCTGCCGCTCCGAGATAAGGACCATCATCGATGCAGGTCGTCTCCAGGCTGCCGAGTGACGAAACGCCGGCGCGGATCCGGCCGCTGTCCGTCCTTCCGGTCTTCCTTGATCTCGCGGGAAAACGCGCCGTCGTGGCCGGCGGCACGGAGGCGGCCGCGTGGAAGGCCGAGCTGCTTTGCGCGGCCGGCGCCATGGTCGATGTTTTTGCCTGCGACGAAGAGCTCTCGGACGAAATGCTGCGCATCGCCGACCGCGAGCCGCGATTGACGATCCACCGGCGGCGCTGGGATGCCGCCCGCCTCGCCGGCGCGGCCGTCGCTCTGGCCGACGCCGAAAACGAGGACGAGGCCGCCGCGTTCCGGGCCGCCGCACGGGCCGCAGGCGCCGTCTGCAACGTCATCGACAAGCCGGCCTATTGCGACTTCCAGTTCGGCACCATCGTCAACCGCTCGCCGGTCGTCGTCGGCATCTCGACCTCGGGCGCCGCACCGATCCTCGGCCAGGCGGTGCGTCGCCGCATCGAGACGCTGCTGCCACCGTCGCTCGCCGACTGGGCGGCCCTTGCCCGCGCGATCCGCGAACGTGTGGTCGAGACGCTCGCGCCCGGCCCGGCCCGGCGTGCTTTCTGGGAGCGTTTCGTCGACCGCTCGTTCGGACCGGCGCCCTCGGACGCAGCCGAGACCGACCTCGCACGCATGCTGCGCGGGACGGGCCGCGACGCCAGGTCCGGCAGGGTGACCTTCGTCGGAGCCGGGCCGGGCGACGCCGAGCTTCTGACGCTCAAGGCCGTCCGCGCCTTGCAGTCCGCCGACGTGATCCTGTTCGACGACCTCGTCTCCGACGACGTGCTCGAACTCGCCCGTCGCGAAGCCAGGCGCATCCTGGTCGGCAAGCGCGCCGGCCGCCCAAGCTGCAAGCAGGACGAGATCAACGCACTGATGGTGAAGCTCGCCCGCGCCGGCCGCCATGTCGTGCGGCTGAAATCCGGCGATCCGATGATCTTCGGCCGCGCGGGCGAGGAGATCGCCGAACTGGAATCGGCCGGCATCGCCTATGATGTCGTGCCGGGCATCACCGCCGGACTGGCGCTCGCCGCCACGCTTGGCGTATCGCTGACGCACCGGGATTGCGCGAAGTCGGTGCGCTTCATCACCGGCCATTCGAAATCCGGAGGGTTGCCGCAGGATGTCGACTGGCGTGCGGTCGCCGACGCGTCCACCACGGCGATCTTCTACATGGGCGCCCGCACCGCCGCCCTCATCTCCGAGCAACTCATCGCCAAGGGCCTGCCGCCGCAGACGCCAGCCTGCGTCGCCGCCAATGTCGGCCGGCCCGGCATGCGCACGGAACGGACCTCGCTCGGCGAACTCGCCGCGGCGACCGCCGATTTCGATCGTTCCGCGCCGATCCTGATCGGCGTCGGCGCGGTATTTGCCGAGAAGGTTCAGGTCGCGCAAGCGGACCCCGGCCTCGTCCTCGCCGTCGGCGCCTGATCCGCCCCGGCTACGGCACGAGCACCGCGGCACCGCTGAGCCGCCCCTGCCGAAGGTCGTCGAGCGCCTCGTTGGCGCGCTCCAGCGGATAGATCGTCGTATGCGTTTGCACGCCGGCCGCGCGCGCGACCGGAAAGAACTCCTCCGCATCCTTGCGCGTCAGGTTTGCGACGGAGACCAGTTCGCGCTCCTCCCAGAGAATGGAGTAGGGCATCGCCGGGATGTCGCTCATGTGGATGCCGCCGCAGACGACACGTCCGCCCTTGCGCACGGCCGTGAGCGCGGCGGGCACGAGCGCGCCGACCGGTGCGAAGATGATGGCGGCGTCCAGCGGAACGGGTGTCGTCTCCTCTGATCCGCCCGCCCAGATGGCGCCCAGGCTTCTCGCGAAGCGCTGTGCTTCACCGTCACCCGTCCGGGTGAAGGCAAAGACCTCGCGTCCCTGCCAGGCGCAGACCTGCGCGATGATGTGCGCCGCAGCACCAAAGCCGTAGAGGCCGATGCGCTTTCCTTCCCCTGCCCGCTTCAGCGACCGCCAGCCGATCAGCCCCGCGCACAGAAGCGGCGCCGAGGCGACGGGATCGGCGTTGGGATCGAGGTCGAAGGCGAAACCCGAATCCGCCACGACATGCGTCGCGAACCCGCCGTCGCGGGTGTAGCCGGTGAACAGCGGCGCATCGCAGAGGTTTTCCGCGCCCGAGCGGCAATAGGCGCATGATCCGCAGGTATGGCCGAGCCAGGGCACGCCGGCCCGGCGTCCCATCCTCGCCGGGTCGACGCCCGGCCCTACTGCATCGACGATACCGACGATTTCATGCCCGGGAATCAGAGGCAGCTTCGGATGATCGAGCTCGCCGTCGACGACATGCAGGTCCGTGCGGCAGACCGCGCAGGCTTCGATCTTCAGCCTTATCTCTCCCGCGCCCGGCGTCGGATCCGGCCGCTCCATGAAGACGAGCGGCATCCCCGGCCCTTCGAGAACCATCGCTTCCATTGGCTGCCTCCAGAGGACAGAATGCGCCGTTCGATCCTTGTGACGAAATCTGGGCTCCGGCTTTCGTCAGGTCCTTGATCCCGCTCAAAGGACGCACCGCCCGGCGCTGCTAGATTTGAATCTGTGACCACGACAATAGTGAGTGACCTCCCATGAAGACCATCCTTACCGTCACAAGTCCCGACCTCGGCGATGCAGACCTCAAGCTCGCCGCCGCCTTGTGCGAGGAGATCGAGGCGCATCTAGCCGTTCTGGTTCTCAATATGGCCGCTCCGCCTCCGTTCGGCGGATATGCGGCCATCATGTCCGACGCGTGGCTGCAGGAGAGGCAGGCCGACGTGGAGAGACTTCAAAAGCAGACAGCCACGGTTTCCGCGCTGCTGGCGACCAGCCCGATTTCGTCCGATGTGTCGAGCGAATATTCCGAAGAGGCGTGGGCGGACGAGGTCATCGGTCGCCGTGCCCGCTACGCCGACCTGACCGTGATCGGTCCGGAACTGCTGGCGCGCGGCGCCTTGAAGAACAAGGTCGTGTCCGGAACGTTGTTTTCGTCGGGCAAACCGCTTCTGCTGGTGCCTCAGGGATCGTTCCCGACGCTCAGGCCGAAACGTGTCCTGGTCGCCTGGGATTCCCGCATCGAGGCCTCCAACGCCGTGGCCCGGTCTCTCGACCTGATGCGCACCGCCGAGGATGTGCGTCTCGTGCTTGTCGACCCTGTCGAGGGTGAGTTCGGACAGGGCGAGGAACCCGGAGCGGACGCAGCGACCTATCTGGCGCGCCACGGCATCAGGGTGACTGTCGACCGCCGGCCAAGCCAGGGCCGGTCGATCGCGGCCGTCCTGCGCCAGCATGCGATCGACACGTCGGCTCAACTCCTCGTCATGGGGGCCTACGGTCATTCAAGGCTGAGCGAGCGGATTCTGGGTGGGGTCACGAAGACGATGATCGACGAACCGCCGCTGCCGATCCTGATGGCCAGGTAGCGGATTCGCCGGATCTCGAACGACTACTGATCTGCGCCACGCTGGCGTCGTCAGGTTGTCGGACGTTCGCGCTAGACCCAATGGGTTGGCCAGTACGTCTCGAGAAGCACTGGCCGTTCGCCCTGCTAGGCGCTGGAAATGACCGAGTATCCGCATCTAGCGGAAGGAGCCATCACCGTTGATCACCGAGGACCAGACGGACGCGATCGCATTTCTCACCAATCCGGTGTCGCATGGACTGACGGAGCCCGTCGAGACGATGGAAACGCATATCTCGCGCATCTTCCTGGCGGGAGACCGCGCCTTCAAGGCGAAGCGCGCGGTCAAACTGCCCTATGTCGATTTCTCCACGCCCGCACTGCGGCTCGCCGCCTGTCGAAAGGAAGTGGAACTCAATTCGCCGACCGCTCCCGGCCTCTATCTTGGCGTTCGGCCCATCACGCGTGAGCGCTCAGGCCGGCTCGCCTTCGACGGATCCGGCGAGATGATCGACGCCGTCGTCGAGATGCGGCGCTTCGAGCAATCGGCCCTGCTCGACCAGATGGCCACGGCAGGAACGCTGACACCGGCGCTGATGACCGAGACCGCGAGGATGATCGTCCACTATCACCGCGCAGCACCCGTGGTGCATGCGGGAGGAGGAGCGACGAACATGGCCGGCGTGCTCGACATAAACCGGGCCGGCTTCGCCACCAGCGGCGTGTTCCCGGCTGACGAGGTCGAACGCTTCGATGCCGCGTTCCGCGCAGCACTCGCGCACCACGCGGCATCGCTCGACCGCCGCGAGCAGGCCGGCAAGGTACGGCGCTGCCATGGCGACCTGCACCTGCGCAACATCTGCCTGCTCGACGACGTGCCGCGCCTGTTCGACTGCATCGAGTTCAACGACCAGATCGCGACCGTGGACGTCCTCTACGATCTCGCCTTCCTGCTGATGGACCTGTGGCACCGAAACCTCCGCGAACTCGCCAATCTGGTGATGAACCGCTATCTCGACGAGGCAGACGACGAGGACGGATTCGCTCTCCTCCCCTTCTTCATGGCGGTCCGCGCCGCCGTTCGCGCGCATGTCCTGGCGACACAGGTCGAGGAAAGCGCCAACGCCTCCGGCTCGCTTCGCGCGGAGGCGAGATCCTATTTCGACCTCGCCCTGAGACTGCTCGCGCCGTGCCCGCCTCGTCTGATTGCCATCGGCGGGCTGAGCGGTTCGGGCAAGACCACGATCGCCGAGGCGCTGGCAGCCGACATTGGAACGCCGCCCGGCGCGCGCATCGTCGAAAGCGACCGTATCCGCAAGGCGCTGCATGGTGTCGCGGCAGAAACGCACCTGCCCGACAAGGCCTATCGGCCGGAGGTGTCCGAGCGGGTCTATTCGGAGCTGGCCTGGCGCGCCGGGCCCATCCTCTCGGAAGGCGGATCGGTCGTCGCCGATGCCGTCTTCGACCGCCCTGCGGACCGGTCACGGATCAGTCAATCCGCGCTGGATCGCGGCGTTCCATTCCAGGGGATATGGCTTGAGGCTGCTCCCGAGGTGCTCTGGCAACGGGTCGAGCAGCGGTCGGGCAGCGCTTCCGACGCAACGGTCGATATCCTGTCGCGCCAACTCCAGAGGAACACCGGCGAACTCGACTGGCGCAAGCTCGACGCAACAGCCAGTCCGGCCCGGATCGTCGGCGACATCAGGGCCCTCGTAAAGGCAGACGGGTCAGCGGAGAACTAACCCAAGGCTGCGGCCAAAATCCAACCGTTTGCGGAACGAAGTCTGCAGTCTGTCGTCTGCCATGATTCCTCAGGCGACGGACTGCACGGCCAAGTCCTAAACCATTGTCTCGGCTTCCTTGCGTGCCTGCTTCGCCGCTTCAGAGGCGAGCTTCGAGCTGAGGGAAGCGAGCCGGCCGGCTTCGGCGGCATAGTCTGACGCTGCATTCTGGGAGAAGGCGCTGACGATATCGAGCGCGTCCTTCATCTCCTCGCTGGCGGCGAGTTCCTCGACCAGTTTCGCATCCTGCTCGTAGCGCCGCTTCAGGAAGGCGAGGCCCTCGATCTGGTAGCGCAACAGTGCTCCGAAAGCCTGCGCCTGAACCTGCATACCCGCATTGAAAGCGTTCCGTCCTTCGGCGAAGAATGGGATGGAAGGCAGCTCAACGGTGGAAGTCGCTTTCTTCGTCGGCATGGCTCGATCTCCGATTGCGTCCTTGAATAAGATCCGAACGCTAGCGGAAAGGGTCGCCTGCGCATTGACCTCGATCAAGCAGCGGCGCGCCGTTCCTAATGCTGCAGCACATAAGTGCCTGGCGCGTCGCCAAGGGGCGCAAAGCCTCGATCCGGCGCGCCCATCGACGGCGGCGGTACTCGTGCGGCGTCCGAACGGGCCGCGAGCCAATCCGCCCATGCCTCCCACCACGTGCCAGACCGAGCCTCGGCGGCGGCAGTCCATTCGTCGGGGCCGATCGAGACGCCGTCGGCGTGCTTCGTGGCAATACGGTAGTGGCGGTTCGGACGTCCAGGTTCGCTGACAATGCCGGCATTGTGCCCGCCGCTGGTGAGCGCGAAGGTGACTTGGGTGTCGCTCAGATCATGGATCTTGTAGACGGACCGCCAAGGCGCGACGTGGTCGCGCTCGGTTCCGACGACGAACATCGGCACCCGGATATTCTGGATCGCCGCCGGCCGGCCGTCGACCATGAGGCGGCTCGTCGCCAGTTCGTTGTCGAGATAGAGTCGACGCAGATATTCGGCGTGCATCCTGTAGGGCATGCGGGTCGTGTCGGCGTTCCACGCCATCAGGTCGAACATCGGCTGGCGCTCGCCCATCAGGTAATCGTGGACCATGCGCGACCAGATCAGGTCGTTCGTGCGCAGAAGCTGGAATGCTCCCGCCATCTGGTCGGCGGAGAGATAGCCGCGATCCCACATCATGCTCTCCAGGAGATGCATCTGGTCGTGGTCGATGAAGAGCGCGAGTTCGCCGGGCTCGGAGAAATCCGTCTGCGCCGCGAGCAGTGTCACGGAGGCCAGCCGGTCGTCATGCGACCGCGCCATCGCTGCGGCGGCGATGGACAGCAAGGTTCCGCCGAGGCAGTAGCCGGTCGCATGGATGCGCCTGTCCGGCACGATCGCGCTGACGGCGTCGACTGCCGCCATCACGCCGAGGCGCCGATAGTCGTCCAGCCCGAGATCGCGATCGTCCGCCGTCGGATTGCGCCACGACATGCAGAAGACGGTATGCCCCCTCTCCACGAGATAGCGGATGAGCGAGTTGGCCGGCGACAGATCGAGGATGTAGTATTTCATGATCCACGCCGGGACGATCAGCACCGGCTCGGCAAATACATCCGCAGTCGCCGGCGCATACTGGATCAGCTCGATCAGATGATTTCGGTAGACGACCTTTCCAGGCGTAACGGCAACGTCCTTGCCCACGACGAAGTCCTCGGCACCCACCGGAGGCCGGCCACTCAACGTCCGTGCCTGGTCCTCCAGCCAGTTGGAAAAGCCGGTGACGTAGTTCATGCCGCCGGTCTCGAAGGTTCGCTTCAGGACTTGGGGGTTCATGAACGGCACGTTCGACGGCGAAAACACGTCGAGCATCTGCCGCGCGCCGAAGGACACGACGTCTTCGTGGTGCGGCGTCATCCCGGGCACTTCATGCGTGACGTTGTGCCACCATTGCTGGTTGAGCAGGAACGCCTGGGCCCACAGGCTGAAGGGTGGCTTCTTCCATTCATCCGCCGAGAAGCGATAGTCGCCCGGCAGCGGCTCGATCGCGGGCGGTGCATCCGGGTCGGCAGCGAGCGCGGCGATGTGTGACAGCAGACGCGCCGACTTGCGGCCCGCCTTGTCCGCGAGTTCGAGGCGCTTGCCCGGTGCTGCGGCGAGGTGCGCCCACCAGTCGTACAATGCGAGCGACAGAGCGGTCGGCGACAGTCCGGCGCTCATGCGCGCCGTCAATGCCTCGCGCATCCGGTCGATCGCGCGATATGCCTCGCTCCCCAGTTCCTCGGGCACCGGGACCGGAGGTATGGCGGGCGTTTCCCTGGCCACCTTGAGAGTCTTTCTCGCGCGCTTCATGCCGCTTCGATAGCAAAGCGAAGGGGCACGTGGATTGATCTCACTCAATCCGACGGGCGAAGGGAAAGCTCAGGCGAGCAGCGAGGCCGCAGATCGGCAGTCTGCTTCCAGCCGGTCGACCAGGGTCGCGACGCGCGGCACGTCGTCGATCGCGCCGACGCCCTGCCCCGCCGCCCACAGGTCGCGCCAGGCTTTCACGTCGCCCTGCGCGGTGCCGAAATTGAGCGCGTCGGGCGGTGTCAGGTCGTCCGGGTCCTTGCCGGCGGCGGCGAGGCTGGCGCGCAGGAAGTTGCCGGGAATGCCGCTGACGGACGGCGTGTAGACGATATCCGCCGCTTTCGCGTCGAGGATCATTTGCCGCTGCCGCTCCACCGCCATGCTCTCGGCCGTCGCCATGAAGCGCGTGCCCATGTAGACCATGTCGGCGCCCATCAGGCGCGCGGCGGCGATCTGCCGTCCGGTTGAAATCGCTCCTCCCAGAAGCAGTGTGCCGTCGAAGATCTGGCGGATTTCATGCAGCGCCGCGAACGGACTGATGAGGCCTGCATGGCCGCCCGCGCCGTAGCTCACAGCGATGATCCCGTCGACGCCGGCTTCGGCAGCCTTGGCCGCGAATTTCAGGTTCGTCACGTCGTGGAAGACCAGCCCGCCGTAGGAATGCACGGCCGCGATCAGGTCGCGGTTGAGCCCGAGCGAGGTAATGACCAGCGGCACCTCGCGATCGGTGGTGATGGCGAGATCCGCGTCCAGCCGCGGGTTGCTCTTGTGCACGACGAGATTGACGCCGAATGGCGCGGCGTCGCGATTTAACCGTCCAGAGATCTCGTCAAGCCAGTCGCGGTAGCCGTCGCTGGTGCGCTGGTTGAGCGCCGGGAAGCTGCCGACCACGCCGGCATTGGACGTCTCGACCACGAGATCGGGTCCCGAGATGAGGAACATCGGCGCGGCGACGACCGGCAGGCGCAGGCGCCCGGTCCAGCTGGCGGGAAGCGGCATCGCAGGAGCCCTCTCAAAGAAAGAGGCCCGCCGCGCGAGCGACGGGCCGAGGCGGGGTGTAACTCAGTACTGGGTGAAGTCCTGCAGCGTCTTGAAAGTCTTGTCCTTCGAATTCAGCTGGTAGATCTTCAGCGCCGTTCCGGAGAGCTGCTTCTCGTTGTCGAAGCTGATCGGAGCCGACACACCCTGCGTGTCGAAGTCCTTCAGGCCCCGCAGCTGCTCGATTGTGCAGGCCCGCGTCAGATCCTTGCCGCAACGCTTCATCCCCTCCGCCAGTGCATGCAGGCCGACATAGGTGAGATAGGTGTAGCGGTTGATCGCGCCGACTTCATCGGCCGAGGCGTATTTCTTCGCCTTCTCCATGAAGGCGTCGATCGCCGGTCCGTTGAGCGCCACATAGTCGGCGACGAGATAGTCGTAGCCGGCCGGGGCCGAGAGATTGACCGACGGCGGCATGTCTTCCGACCACACGCCGGCCACCTGCAGGTCCAGGCTCAGCTTGCGTGCCTCGCCCAGGATGTTGGCCGCACCCGCGATGATGCCGCCATTGGCGAGGACGTTGACGCCGGCCTGCTTCATCTGCGCGATCTCGGCCGCGAAGTTGGTGGTGCCCTTCTTGAAGCGGATGCGCGGGCCTTCCTTGACGCCGAACTCCTTGATCGCGCGGTCGAAGCCGCGCTCGATCGCGGCGCCGAAATCGTCGTCCTGGCGGATCAGGCCGTAGACCGGGTTCTCCACCTTCATGTTCTCGTGGATGTATTTGAGCTGGCCGTAGAACGCATCGGCATAGCTGGCGCCGACAGTGAAGACCGACGGACGCACCGGCTTGTAGACGAGTTCGTTCGGCGCGGTGGTGACCACAGTCGGCAGGTTGTTCTCCTCGATCAGCGGCATCATGGCGAGCACGTTCGCCGTGCCCGATGTGCCGTTGAGCGCGAAGATGCCGTCGACCTCGATCAGCTTGGTCAGCGCCTGGAACGAGCGCGCCGGCACATAGCCGTCGTCCTCGGTGATGACCGTGATCTTGCGGCCGTTGACGCCGCCGGCTTCATTGATCTCGGCGGCGGCGATCTTGGAACCGACCGACACGGCCTTGCCGATGAACGAGGCGGGTCCGGTCATGATGTTGACGTCGCCGATCTTGATCTCGGTGTCCGTCACGCCCGGATCTTGGGCGTAGGCGGCCGTCGAGGCGAGCAGTGCGGCAGCGAATGCGAACAATGTCTTTTTCATGCTGTTTCCTCCACTTTGTCGTTGCGGTCGCGCGTCAGTAGGCGAGCGGCCAGTTGCTCCAGTATTTCCGGATGTCACGCCAAAGCCCGATCAGTCCTTCCGGCTTCAACCGCAGGAAGGCGATGATCACGACGCCGTAGGTGATGCCGCGGATCTCGTAGACATAGGTCGTGTAGAAGCTCGAATTCGTGTCCGAGAAAGTATCGAAGAAGAGCCGGATGGCCTCGGGCAGAAGCGACAGGAAGATCGCTCCGAGGATGGCGCCGGCGATCGAGCCGAGCCCGCCGAGGATGACGATGGCGAGCGCCTCGATCGACAGGATGAGCGCGAAGACGTCGATGTTGACGAAGCGGATCTGCAGCGAAATCAGGGCGCCCGCGATGCCGACGATGAAGGACGAGACCATGAAGGCGTAGAGCTTGTAGCGCACCAGGTCGACGCCCATGACGCGGGCGGCGATGTCGTGGTCGCGGATCGCCATCCAGGCGCGGCCGATGCGCGAGCGCTGGATGTTGAGCGCGGCGAAGACCACGATCGCGGCGACCGCGAGCGTCGTGTAGTAGAGCGGCTTGCCCTTCTGGATATCGAAGCCGAACAGCTTGGCGCCCGAGACGAAGATGCCGTTAGGACCGTGGGTCAGCCATTCGGCGTACAAGATCACGTGGTTGATGATGAAGGCGAAGGCGAGCGTCGTGATCGCCAGATAGAGACCCTTCAGCCGCAACGAGGGGACGCCGACAAGGATGCTGATCAGCGCGGCGACGACACCCGCCGCCGGCAGCGACAGCCAGACCGGCCAGCCGAAATCCATCATCAGGATCGCGTTCGAATAGGCGCCGACCGCGAGGAACCCGGCCTGCCCGAGCGAGATCAGGCCGGTCGTGCCGGTCAGCATGTTGAGCCCGACCGCGCCGACGATGGCGATCAGCGTCGAGACTAAAAGGGTGACCTGATAATTGCCGAGCAGGAAGGGCGCGGCCAGAGCCAGCGCGAACAAGAGCGCGACGAAGGACCAGACCACCTTGCTGTCGCTCAGCGCGACCAGTTGGCCGGTGCGTTCCTTGAAATGTCCTGTCCGCATCAGACGCGCTCGATATCCTTGGAGCCGAACAGGCCGTAGGGACGGACCATCAGCACGATGACGATGACGATGAAGCCCGAGATTTCCCGCAGTCCCTGGCCGACATAGCCCTGGAACAGGTTCTCGATCAGGCCGATGATCAGGCCCGCGACGGCCGACCCGATGACCGAATCCAGCCCTCCGAGGATAACCGCGGGGAACGACTTCAGCCCCTGGAACCAGAGGTCCGGCGCGAGCTTGAAGTTCGCCGCGAAGAGAACGCCGGCCACCGAGGCGATCGCCGCCGACAGCATCCAGGCCACCGCATGGATGCGGCTGACGCTGATGCCGACGAGCAGCGCCGCCGTCTCGTTGGCCGCGACCGCCCGCATGGCGATGCCCATCCGGCTGAAGCGCAGGAAAGCCCAGCCGGCGAAAGTCATCACGGCGAGTGCGCCGATCAAGTAGAGCTGCGCCGGATAGAACGGAACCGAACCGATGTAGACCACCTCGGTCGGGATGCCGGCGGTGAAATTGAACGGATCCGGCCCCCAGATCATGATCGTCACGCCGCGCAGGATGACGGCAAGGCCGACCGTCACCATGACGATCGCGAAGATCGGCTCGCCCAGCATCGGACGGATGAACAGCCGCTCGAGCACCAGCCCGATCAGCATCGAGATCGGGATCGTCACCAGCATCAGCGGGAAGAAGGAAAGGTCGAACGTCGTGTAGAGGGAGAACGAGATGTAGGCGGTGAGCATGACCAGTTCGCCCTGGGCGAAGTTCACCACCCCGGTCGACTTGAAGATGAGCGCGAAGCCCATCGCGATGAGCCCGTAGGCGGCGCCGGAAACCAGGCCCGTGGCGACCAGGAGAAGGAAGAAATCCATCAGGCCGCGCTCCCGTAGATCGTTTCGATTTCGCTGCGGAACTTGTCCTCGATGATCCGCCGGCGGACCTTCATCGTCGCGGTCAGCTCGCCGTCGTCATGGTCGAGCTCCTTGGCGAGGATCAGGAATTTGCGTACGTTCTCCACGCGGGCGAAGCGGTCGTTCACCCGCTTGACCTCACCGGAGATGAGCTCGCGGACCTTCTCGTTCTGGGCCAGCGTCCGGTAGGTCGTGTACTGGATGTTCTGCTGCTGCGCCCATTTGCCTGTCGTCTCCAGGTCGATCTGGATGAGTGCGGCGAGGAAGTTGCGGCCGTCGCCGAGCAGGATCGCCTCGCGGATATAGGGCGAGTCCTTCAACGAGTTCTCGATCAGCGAAGGCGTGATGTTCTTGCCGCCGGAGGTGATCAGGATATCCTTCTTGCGGTCGAGCACATGGACCTCGCCGCTCTTCTCGATCTCGACGATGTCGCCGGTGTGCAGCCACCCGTCGCTGAAGGCGCGGGACGTGGCCGTGTCGTCGAAGAGATAACCCTTGAAGACGCTGGCGCCCTTGAGCAGCAGCTCGCCATCGTCATCGACCTTCTGCTCCAGACCCGGGATCAGCGGACCGGACCGGCCGAGCATCGTCGCTCCGGGGCGCTGGGTGTGCGAGACGCCCGCGCTCTCCGTCATGCCGTAGATCTGGTAGACCGGCACGCCGAGGATCCAGAAAAACAAAAGCACTTCCGGCGAGACGGTCGCCCCGCCGCAAAAGCCGTTCTTCACCCGGTTGATGCCCAGGAATGTCCGCAGGCTGCGGAAGCAGATCAGCGAGAGCAGCAAAAACATCAACCGGTCGCCGAAGCTCGCAAACGTGCCGCCATTGGCGAGCCGCCGCTCAGCGATCGGCCGTCCGCGCTTCATGCAGGCCTCGTAGACGCGGCGCTGGAAGGGCGTCGTGTCCTTGACGCGGTAGAGCACGCTCTGCTGCATCTTTTCCCAGATGCGCGGCACGCCGAGAAAGCCCTTCGGTGCGATCTCGCGCAGGTTGACGACCACGGTGTCGACCGACTCGGCGAAGGAAACCGTGCAGCCGGTGACGAGCTGCATGACGGTGGAGAAGCTGCGCTCCGCGACATGACAGAGCGGCAGGTAGCAGAGGACCGAATAGGTCTCGCGGCTGAGCCCATGGATCTGCACCACCTGCGAAGCCGAATGCAGCATGTTGCGATGCGTCAGCATCGCGCCCTTCGGCATTCCGGTCGTGCCTGAGGTGTAGACAATGATGGCAACGTCGTCCGGCGTGCCGCCGGCAAGCTGTGCGTCGACCGCGGGACCGAGCTTCGCCTCGTTCGTCCGGCCCAGTTCGAGAAGGTCTTCGAACGAGATCAGTCCGGGCTCGCGGTAGTGGCGCATGCCCTTCATGTCGACGCAGACGATGTGCTCGAGGTCCGGCAGGCCACCATCCTTCGAGCGCGCCTCCAGCACTTTGTCGGTCTGCTCCTGGTCGCCGCACACGACGATCCGCGCCTTCGAATGGCGCACGATATATTGCAATTCCGGCCACGGATTGGTCGGATAGATGCCAAGGCAGGCGCCGCCGGCCATCTGCACCCCGAGGTCGGAGAACAGCCATTCCGGGCTGTCATCGCCCGCGACCGCGATCCGGTCGCCAGCCTGAAGGCCGAGCGCGCGCAATCCGATCGCCACGAGGCGGGCGTGGTCGAAGTAGTCCTGCCAGGTGAAGCGGCGCCAGAGCCCCTTCTCCTTCACCCGCAATGCGAGTTCGGACCCTTGCGCGCGCGCATGGTGCTCCAGAGCCTGCGGCATCGTCACATGGGAGAAGTCGATCGCCCCGCTCATGCCGCGCTCCTCTTGGCGCCGAGATAGGCATCGATGACCGCCGGGTTCGCAGCGACCTCGGCCGGCGCCCCTTCCGCGATCTTGCGGCCATAATTGACCACGCAGACATGGTCGGAAATGTCCATGACGATGCCCATGTCGTGCTCGACCATGAACACGGTCATGCCGAGTTCATCCTTCAGGTCGAGGATGAATCGAGCGATGTCCTCTCGCTCCTCCTGGTTCATACCCGACACCATCTCGTCCAGGAGCAGCAGCTTCGGCGAGACCGCGAGCGCGCGGCCGAGTTCGACGCGCTTCTGCTGGCCGTAGGACAGCGTGCCCACCGGGTGGTCGCGGATGTCTTCGATTTCCAGGAAATCGATGATCTCCTCGACGCGGTCGCGCGCCTGCATTTCCTCGCGCCTGGTACGACCCCAGAAGATCGCCGCCGAGATCGGATCGGACCTGAGATGCGTGTGCATGCCGACGAGAAGGTTGTTCACCACCGTCTCGTGCTTGAACACCGCGAGGTTCTGGAACGTCCGTGCGATGCCCAGGCGGGCGAGCGCATGGGTGGGCAGCCGCGTCAGGTCCTTGCCCTCGAACAGGATGCTGCCCGAGGTCGGGCGGAAGACCGCGCTGATCAGGTTGAACAGCGTCGTCTTACCGGCGCCGTTCGGCCCGATCAGGGAATAGATCTGCCCCTGCTGGACCGTGAGGCCGACATCGCTCACCGCGACGAGGCCGCCGAACCGCTTGGTTACTCCGCTGAGTTCGAGAAAGGCGGTCACGACAGCCACCTCTTGCGCCGCTTGTAGTGCTTCACGTCGCGCATGCTCCTGCGCTCACCTCCCGAAAAGCCGAGGTAGAATTCCTGCACATCGTCGTTCGCCCGCAGCTTCTCGGCCGGGCCGTCGAGCACGATGCGCCCGTTCTCGATGATGTAGCCATAGGAGGCCGTCTGCAGCGCGAGCTGTGCGTTCTGCTCGACAAGGAGGACGGTCAGGCCGCTGTCCCGGTTGAGCGCGATGACCGCGTCGAAGATGGTATCGACGATCTGCGGCGCCAGGCCGAGCGACGGCTCGTCGAGCATCAGCAGGCGGGGCCTTCCCATCAAGGCCCGGCCGATCGCGACCATCTGCTGCTCGCCGCCGGAAAGGTAGCCGGAAATCTGCGTCCGCCGTTCCTTGACCCGTGGGAACATCTGGTAGACGCGCTCCAGCCCTTCCGACGTCTCGGCGCGGCTGCGCGTGAAGCCGCCCATCACGAGGTTCTCCTCGACCGTCAGCGTCGCGAACAGCGCTCTGCCCTCGGGCACCTGCAGCACGCCCTTCTCGACGATGTCACGAGGTGTGCGTCCGGAGATCTGCTCGCCTTCGAGCTGGATCGATCCGCTCATGATCTCCCCGTCCTCCTGGTAGAGGACGCCCGAGATTGCTTTCAGGATCGTCGACTTGCCGGCGCCGTTCGAGCCGAGCAGCGCGACGATCTGGCCGGTCGGCACGTCCAGCGAGACGTCGCGGACGGCTTCGATGGCCCGATCGTAGAGGATCTGGATGTTCTTCAGA
>JBDRCE010000030.1:0-117280 GCA_043822005.1 Pseudomonadota bacterium
CAGCAGGACGGCATCCGCATCGAACGGGCAGTTGGACACGGCCCGCCGCGTCAGCGGGTTATACGGATTGTGTTCGAACAGGATCACCACGCCGCCCGGCCGCACCACGCGGCGCAATTCCGAAGCGAAGCGCGGCCACAGCGGCACCGGAACATGATGCATGACGCAGATCGCGAAGCAGGCGTCGAATGTGGTGTCGGCATAGGGGATCGTCTCGCCGTCATAGGCCTTGTAGTCGACGCTTGGATTGTTGGTGCGCGCCTCGGCGATGCACTCAGCCGACGGGTCCACGCCGCTGATCCGCCCGACCGACCCGGCAAGCAGCGGATGGTAAGTGCCCACGCCGCAGCCGACATCGAGAATGGACAGATCACGCGGCGGCCCGACCGTCTCGGCGAGAACATCGAGAAGTCGTTTCGCCTTGGCCCGGATGAAGAAATCGACCTTCAACCCGGAGAATGCGATTGAACCATTCACCGCATCCGAATAGCTGTTTCGGTAGGCATCGAATTCGCTTTCGACTTTCCCGGCTTCGCGAACCATCAGATGGCACCAATCCTTTTGAAACTGCGGTTATCATCGGAATGAACGCGCGGCAAGGAATGGAGGCGACGTCCCGGCGGGCGGCATTCATTTCGGCTGCGGCGAGGCCTTTGATCGCGATCGCCTTCATTCCCCTCATCAGCCTGTTCTGCTGGAAATATGTCAGCCTCGAGGATCCCGTCTACGCTTTCGACTTCGGCGCCTATTGGCAGTTCTTCAAGCGATACGGTGCGCTGATTTCGTCGAGTCCAGGTTGGTGGAAGACCGCACTCTCGGAAATCTGGAACAACGACTACAATCCGTCCTCAGTCATTCCGCTCTATCCTTTCTATCGCGCATACGGCGACGGCAGAACTTCCTACGTCATCGCGATAGCGGTGCTCTATCTTCTGCCAACGGCCGCGATCACGGCCTACGTCGCGACCTGGGGCGACCGCCGCGAGCAATTGCGGGACTGGATCGGCGCATTTGTACTTGCGCTCGTATACCTGCCCTTCTGGTCACCCACACTGCGGGGAATGGTCGACATCGTCGGTCTGGTCTTCCTCGGTCTCTCGACCCTGGTCCTTTTCAGGTCGGACTTTCTGCGCAAAGGCCCGTTTGTTCACGCCATCGCTCTGGGCATCCTCATCTGGGCGCCCTTCCTGTTCCGGCGATGGTATGCGTTCAGCATCGTTTCGTTCTTCGCCGTCACATTCCTCATGGGTCTTTTTGTTCGATGGCGGGACGGAGACAGAGACTGGCGGAGCTATCTCGGCTTCACCGCCTTCCTTTCGCTCTCCGGGGTCATTCTGGTCGGGCTGATCGCAGTGTTTCAAGGAGGCCTCCTCTTGCGGGCCCTTGAAACATCCTATCGGGATTTCTACGCAGCCTATCAGATTTCGTTCAATCAACATATAAATCAATTTGCTTACAGATATGGGTATTTTATTCTATCCCTGATGATTATTGGACTTGCCTTCTCCGTCTTGAGGAACCGTATCTATGTATTATTTTGCAGTATTTCGGCATTTCTAACATTCGCGCTTTTTGCGAGCACTCAGGTGTTCGGGCCACACCATTTCCTCCCCGTCGCGTTCATGCTTTTTCCAGCCTACTTCGCGGGCGTCGGAACGCTCTCTTCGACGCTCACGGTCCTTCCGTCCGGGTTGCGTCTGGTTCCGGCATGCCTGATCGGCTTGTCCATCTTCGCTTTCGGAGTAGTGCCAGGCCTTGAAAGGCCACCGCTGCTCTCGCCGTTGCTGCCGCACCAACTCGTCCGCCCCATCACGCTCGAGAATTTCAGCGAATATCGACGGCTTGTCGATGACATCCAGAAGCAGGCGGGGAATGGTACGGTCGCTGTCTACGCCTCCAACCTGGAACTCGCTGACAGCGTGCTCATCGCGATCGAGCCGAAGATCGCGGGCACTCTGGTCGCAACGCCCCACCTGGCGAGCCGGGATTTCTTCAATTTCAAGATGATCGAAGCCGACCTCGCCGTCGTTCCCACGTCGCCCCAGACGCACATGGCGCCAGGAACCCAGGCCAACATAACGATACCAGGCGAGCTGATGCTGACCGGCAAAGGCGTTGGGGCCGCCTACGAACGGGTCGGCGGTGAGTATAGCCTGGCAAAAGGCGTGAAGGCGTATCTGCTCAGGAAGACCCGAGCCGCTACGGCCGCGGAGGTGAAGGATCTCATCGACCGCCTGGTCTTCGCATATCCTTCGTGGGCGGGACGGTTCGAAGACATGCTCGACCCGCTATTCGCCTCGATGGTCGTCGTGCCGGGTGATGTGTACGGCACCGTCAGAGGCCGATCAGGCGGCGTCTTGTTCATTCACCCCGGCGCGACCATCCCGACTCGCATCACCTTGCCGTTTTCGATTGGACCTTCGGCGAAACGTCTGGCGACCCTGAATCTGTCGATCAGCGAGGACATTCTCAAGAAATGCCCCGGCGCGGACGGGATTGCCTACGCGATCGATGTCGACGGGGCGCAGTTGAAATCCGGAGCCATTCTGCCTGGCAATCAGTTTCAAGTTGCCCTCCCCGCGCAGGGAAACGAACTTTCCCTTGCCATCGACAAGGCGCAGAACCCAACCTGCGATCATGTCCTTGCGACGTTTTCATTTTGAGCCCGCCCATGATGCCCTCCCCATCCTCCCTCCCCCGCCTGTCCATCGTCATCCCGGTCTACCGCAGCATGGCCGTGCTGCCCGAACTGGTGAAGCAGATCGACGGCGCGCTCGCGGACAGCGCCTACGCTTCGAGCTTCGAGATCGTGCTCACCAATGATTGCAGCCCCGACGACAGCTGGTCGGTGATCCAGGAGCTAGCAGGGAAATACCCGTTCGTGCGCGGCATATCGCTGCGCAAGAATGTCGGCCAGCACAATGCGACGATGGCAGGTCTGCGGTTCTCGCGCGGCGAGATCGTCGTCATCATGGACGACGATCTGCAGCATCCGCCGTCCGCGATCCTGCAACTCGCCGAGCAGATCGAGCGGGGCGCGGACGTCTGCTACACCAGATACGCCGAACGAAAGCACGCGCTGTGGAAGCGGTGGGGAAGCCGGATCAACGATATCGCGGCAACCTGGCTGATGAAAAAGCCGAAAGGTCTCTACCTCTCCTCGTTCAAGGCCCTGAACAGGGACATCGTCGATGCGGTGCTGCGCTACGACGGACCATACACCTATCTCGATGCTCTCATCTTCGCGACGACGAACTCGGTCGCCTCCGTCGAGATCAAGCATCAGCGCCGGTGGGAAGGCGAGAGCACCTACAATTTCCGCCGCCTCTTCTCGCTCTGGCTGAAGATGGCGACAGGCTCGTCCATCTATCCGCTGCGCGTGGCCACCGTCGCGGGCTTCGCGCTCGCCTTGCTCAGCCTGATCGTCTTCGTCCTGGTGATCGGAGAGCGGATGTTGAATCCGCAGATGCCGCCCGGATGGGCCTCGGTGATCGCTACCGTCCTCTTCCTTGGCGGCATCCAGACGTTCTGCATCGGCGTCATCGGCGAGTATGTCGGCAGGATCTACACGCGCGTGAACAACGCGCCGCAGTTCGTCGTCGGAAAGACGACGTTCGAGCGGTCTCGCGCCCAAATCCCGCAGACCCGTGCGGCCGATCCGAGCGCAGACGCCTGAGCCTGAAGTTGCGGGAACCCGCCACGCACGGCCCCGGCCGTGCCGAAGGCGGCCGTGCCGAGAAGTCGCTATGACAGATTGAGAAAAGTTGGTGCGGTCGAGAAGACTCGAACTTCCACGGGTTGCCCCACAGCGACCTCAACGCTGCGCGTCTACCAATTCCGCCACGACCGCACGTGGTAGATGCCGGCCTCGACCGGCCCGGGGCATGTAGCAAATAGCCCTCCCCTAAACAAGTGCGCCGGCAGGCTAATTTCCGGCGTTTTCGACCGGCGTCGCGCCGCCGTTCCGCAACCGGTCGTCGCGACTGGACGATCGGGCGGCGAAGGTCCATATCTCGCTCGCAAACCGAGTGCGAAGCGTGAATATCCGACAGGACATCGTTACGGATTTCTGGCCCCGAGAGGCGGGCCGGCCCGTCGAATGGCGGATCGAGCCCGGTCTCGTCGCCTATCCGGATGCGCTTGCGGTCATGGAGGCGCGCGCCGAAGCGATTCGCGCCGGCTCGGCACCGGAGATGGTCTGGCTGGTCGAGCACCCGCCGCTCTATACCGCCGGCACCAGCGCGCAGCCGCAAGACCTCGTCCAGCCCGACCGCTTCCCGGTCTTTTCGGCGGGCCGCGGCGGCGAATACACCTATCACGGACCCGGCCAGCGGGTGGCTTATGTCATGCTCGACCTGAAGCTGCGGCGCGAGGACGTGCGGCTGTTCGTGGCGAGCCTCGAGGAGTGGATCATCCGCACGCTGGCGCGCTTCAACGTGAAGGGCGAGCGGCGCGAGGACCGCGTTGGCGTCTGGGTCTTGCGGCCCGACAGGCCGCCGGTTCTTGGGCGTCCAGCCGAGGACAAGATCGCAGCGATCGGCATCCGGCTGCGCAAATGGGTGAGCTTTCACGGCATCGCGATCAATGTGGAACCCGACCTGGCGCACTATGGCGGCATCGTGCCGTGCGGCATTTCCGAACATGGCGTCACCAGCCTCGTCGATCTCGGCCTGCCGGTGACGATGGCCGATGTCGACGTCGCGCTGAAGGCGGCTTTCGAAGAGGTGTTCGGGCCGCTATCCTGACCGGGCAACCTGGTTCCGGAGGTGGACATGACCACGCAGTTCCGCTCGCTCGCCATTGCGGCAGTCGCGCTCTCCCTTGTCCTTCCGTTCTCGGCCCAGGCCCAGCAGGCGACGGACACGGTCGCGCCCGAGGCCGCGACAACCGCCGCGCCAAAGACCGCCGTCCACGCAGAGCACCAGATGGTGGTCGCCGCCAATCCGCTGGCGGCCCAGGCGGGGCTCGACATCTTGCGCGCCGGCGGATCGGCGGCGGACGCCGTGGTCGCCGTCCAGACCGTGCTGGGACTGGTCGAACCGCAATCCTCCGGCCTCGGCGGCGGTGCCTTCCTCGTCTGGTACGACGCGGCGACCGGCAAGGTCACGACCTTCGACGGGCGCGAGACAGCGCCCAAGGCGGCGACGCCGGACCTGTTCCTCGGCGCCGACGGCAAGCCGCTGAAATTCTTCGATGCCGTCGTCGGCGGCCGCTCCGTCGGCACTCCGGGCGTCGTCCGGCTGCTCGACGAGGTGCACGGACACTATGGTAAGCTCGATTGGGTGGGGTTGTTCGAACCGGCGATCAGGCTCGCGAGCGATGGCTTCAAGGTATCGCCGCGCCTGGCGGCGCTGGTCGCGGAGGACGCCGACAAGTTGGGCGCCCAGCCGACCACGCGCGACTATTTCTTTCCCGCCGGCAAGGCCATCGCGGTCGGCGAACGGCTGACCAACCCAGCCTATGCGCAGACGCTTGCGACCATCGCGAAGGATGGGCCGGACGCTTTCTACAAGGGGCCGATCGCCGAGGGCATCGTCCAGGCGGTCCGCGATCATCAGGCGAACCCCGGCGGCCTTTCGCTCGACGATCTTGCCGCCTATGCGGCGATCGAGCGGTCTGCCGTCTGCGCACCCTATCGGGGCTTCGAGGTCTGCGGTATGGGACCGCCCTCTTCGGGGGCGCTCGCCATCAGCCAGATCCTCGGCCTGATCGAGCCGTTCGATATCGCCACCCTGGGGCCCGAGGATCCCGAAAGCTGGCGCATCATCGGCGACGCGACGCGCCTCGCCTTCGCCGACCGCGAACGTTACGTCGCCGACGCGGATTTCGTCTCGATCCCGAAGGGCATGCTGAACGCGGACTATCTCAAGACCCGGTCCGAACTCCTGCGCCGCCCGACTGCCCTGCCCGCCGATGGCGTCACGGCCGGAAATCCGCCCTGGGACAAGGCCGAGCTTCGGCTCGACGGTCTCTCGCTCGAAATTCCGTCGACGACGCATTTCGTCATCGTCGACGAGGCCGGCAATATCGCCTCCGTCACCAGTTCGATCGAGAACGGCTTCGGCGCGCGGTTGATGAGCGGCGGTTTCCTGCTCAACAACCAGCTCACCGACTTCTCCTTCGTGGCGGAAGAAGACGGCCGCGCAGTCGCCAACCGCGTCGAGCCCGGCAAGCGGCCCCGTTCCTCCATGTCGCCGACCATCGTGCTGAAGGACGGCAAGCCGGTCTTCGCGCTGGGCTCGCCCGGCGGCTCGAACATCATCCCCTATGTGACGAAGACGATCGTCGCGCTGGTCGACTGGAAGATGGACATCAGCCAGGCCATCGCGCTGCCGCATCTCACCAACCGGTTCGGAACCTACGATCTCGAGGCCGCGACGGCCGCACTGTCGCTGGCGAAGGATCTGGAGGCACTTGGCTACAAGACCGCCGAGAAGGAGCAGAATTCGGGACTGCACGGTGTCGCGATATCATCCGCCGGCATCGACGGCGGCGCGGACCCGCGCCGCGAGGGCATCGCCGTCGGAGACTGACCTCAACCGAGGTGGTTGAACGCCCAGATCACGCCTGAGCCGTGGATGAAGGTCACGGCCACCAGCGCGGCGGCGAGCGCGAGCCGCCCGCCCATGTCGATCGGGGTGAGAGCGTCGCGCGGCTTCACTGAATTGCCCGAGGTCATCAGGCTCAGCGCCGCGAAGACGCCGCCGGATATCAGGACGATCGCAGACGGGAAACCTGCGAGCCAGCCGACCGCCAGGAAGAGGCCGAGCAGGACGAAGGAACTGATCGCCAGCGGAAGCCCCGGCGGGCAGATCTGGCGCAACACCTGGCCGCCATCGAACTTCCAGACGGGCACGAGATTGGCAAGATTGAAGAGCGCGATGCAGCCGACGAGCGACGCCATGAAGTTGCCGCCGTGGACGTTGCCGCCGGCGACCGCCAGCGCGCCAACCTGCATCAGCGGCGGCACGACAAAGGCGGAGAAGCCGGCGCCCATCAGGGCGACGAAGGCAACTTCGAAATGGCTGTCGTAGGGCCGCCCGCCAATGGCGATGCCCCCCAGAAGCGGAATGAAGATCATGCGGGTGCGCCGGTGTCCCGTGACCCTGAACGCAGCCATGTGGCCGAGCTCGTGCAGCGCGACGACAATCGTGAGCATCACCGCGAAGGCCAGGCCGCCGACCGTGAACCCGGTGAGCGTCCAGAGGATCATGATGGAGGCGGCCGCCATCGCCACCTGGGTCAGCGGGTGCTCGAACACTCCGCCGCGCCTGTAATGGCCGGTCTCCGACCAGCGCTTGAGCTTGGCCATCATGCGACGGAGCGCGAAGTAGCGAAACACGAGGAACGCCGCGCCGCGATAGGAATCCGTCTGCCGGACGGTGAGCCGGGTAGCGTCTCCCTCCGGCTCGAGTTCGACCTGCTCTGAAAAACTCGCCCAGAAGCCAGCGTCGAGCGAACTGTCCTCGACGATACGCATCGCGAAGGATCGACCGTGGCTTACCTCTGAAAGAGCAGCCACGCGACGGATCGGCAGACCGTCCCGGCCATCCCAGTCAACGACGAGCTGCACCTGGTCCTGACGATTCCCGTCAGGCTCCGCCGACAGGATTTCGCCGGACCACCCGGCCTCGCTCCCCAGCGGATAGATGGCCTCCCAGACGCGGCGAGCCGGCGCGGCGATCCGCACCGTGCGGCTGATTGCGCGCACGCCGACCGGTGCCGCGATCAGCAGGAATATCAGTCCGAGATTGACGACGATCAGCGCTACGGCCGCCCAGCCTGGCATCGAAACTATTCCCGTTTCGACACGACCTTAGCTGACAATGTGGAAGAAGCGCTTAAGTCCTCGGCCGGACCGGGCGTTCTCACGCGACTGTGAAACCCGGGTCAGAATGCGCCGATCCACATGGCGAGCGAGACGAGGAAGGTGCCGACGGAGACGAGCGCGACGACGTCCTGGAGCATGTCGGTCATGGAAGATTCTCCTAAAATCTGTTTCTGTTTTTAATATGTTCCCTTTATGTTCTATCGTCAATGACAATCGGGCGTCGACCGGCGACGACACTGCCGCATGGTTAATTTCGCAGATCGGAGATAGGCGCGGTCAGAACGGGACGATCTTGCCGCCGGAGAGCGTGACGCGCCGGTCCATGCGGGCGGCGAGGTCGTGATTGTGCGTGGCGATAAGCGCCGCGAGGCCCGACTGGCGCACCAGCGCTTCCAGCGCCTCGAACACGTAGACGGCCGTGTCCGGATCCAGATTGCCCGTCGGCTCGTCGGCGAGCAGCAGCGACGGCGCATTGGCGACGGCGCGCGCGATCGCCACGCGCTGCTGTTCGCCGCCGGACAGTTCGGAAGGCCGGTGCTGCGCCCGGGGACCGACCCGCATGTAGTCGAGCAACTGCGCGGCGCGGATCGCGGCTTCCTTGCGGTCTAGCCCGCGCACCATCTGCGGCATCATCACGTTTTCCAGCGCCGTGAACTCGGGCAGCAGATGATGGAACTGGTAGACGAAGCCCACCTCGTTGCGGCGGATCGCGGTGCGCTCGTCGTCGCCGAGCCGGCCGCAGGCGCGTCCGTTCAGCACCACGTCGCCGGAATTCGGGCGCTCCAGCAGGCCGGCCAGGTGCAGCAGGGTGGACTTGCCGGCGCCCGATGGCGCGACCAGTGCCACCATCTCGCCGCGCGACATCGCGAAGTCGGCGTCGACCAGGATCGCCAAGTGCTCTTCGCCCTGGTGGTACTGGCGGCCGACCGCCTTGAGTTCGAGGACCGTGCTCATTCGTAGCGCAACGCCTCAACCGGATCGATGCGGGCGGCCCGCCACGCCGGGAAGATCGTCGCCAGGAAGGACAGCGCCAGCGCCATCACCACCACCGACACCGTCTCGCTCATGTTGATCTCGGCCGGCAGCTTCGAGAGGAAGTAGAGTTCCGGGTTGAAGATCGTCGTGCCCGAAATCCAGGAGAAGAACTGGCGGATCGATTCGACGTTGAGGCAGACGATGATGCCGAGGATGACGCCCGCGATCGTCCCGGTCATGCCGATCGCCGCGCCCGTCATCATGAAAATGCGCATGATCGAGCCGCGCGTCGCGCCCATCGTGCGCAGGATGGCGATGTCGCTGCCCTTGTCCTTCACCAGCATGATGAGGCCGGAGATGATGTTGAGGGCCGCGACCAGGACGATCATCGTCAGGATCATGAACATGACGTTGCGCTCGACCTGAAGCGCGGAGAAGAAGGTCTGGTTGCGGAAACGCCAGTCGGTCAGATAGAGCTGCCGCTGCGCCGCTGCCTCGATCGGCTCCTTCAGGTCATCGACCTTGTCGGGATCGTCGACGAAGATCTCGATCGTCTGCGCCACGCCCTCCGAGTTGAAATAGAGCTGCGCTTCCGCCAGCGGCATGAACACGATCAGCGCGTCATACTCCGACATGCCGATCTCGTAGATCGCCGTCACCGGATAGGCTTTCACGCGCGGGTTGGTGCCCAGTGGCGTGACGTCTCCGTCAGGCGAAACCAGCGTGATGAAGTCGCCGAGGCCGAGACCGAGATTCTCGGCCATGCGGGTGCCGATGGCGACGCCCTCAGCTACGTCGAAGCCGTTCAGCTCGCCCTGACGCACGTTGCCGGCGACGAGCGGAATGTTCTTGATGTCCGCCTCGCGGATGCCCTTCACCAGAGCGCCGGTTCCGGCGGTTCCCTGCCGGCCGGAGGCGAGCACCTGCCCCTCGACCAGCGGTATCGTGTATTTGACGCCAGGCACGCCGGCGATGCGGGCCGCGACCTCGGCATAGTCGTCGAGCGGCCGGTCGATCGGCTGCAGGATCAGGTGGCCGTTGATGCCGAGGATGCGGGTCAGGAGCTCGGTGCGAAAGCCGTTCATCACCGCCATGACGATGATCAGCGTCGCCACGCCAAGCATGATGCCGATGAATGAGATCGAGGCGATGACGGAAATCACCGCTTCCTTGCGCTTCGATCGCAGATAGCGCCAGGCGACCATGCGCTCGAACAGCGAGAACGGGCCGGCCCCGGCGTGCTTCGCCCTTGTCGCGCGAGCAGACTGCGAAGCCGCCGCCGTGTCGGTCATGCGGTCTTCCCGATGAAGGCCAGCAGATCGGCCAGTTTCGTCGTCTCGCGGGCGCCCGTGGCGCGCCGCTTCAGCTCGACCTCTCCGGCGGCAACGCCGCGCGGACCGACGATCACCTGGTTCGGGATTCCGATCAGGTCGGCGGTGGCGAACTTGCCGCCGGCGCGCTGGTCGGTGTCGTCGTAGAGCACGTCGATGCCGGCCCCCGGATAGGCGGCGTAGAGCTGCTCGCAGACGCGGTCGCATTCCGCGTCGCCCGCCTTCATGTTGATGATCACCACCTCGAACGGCGCCACGCTCTCCGGCCAGATGATGCCCGCCTCGTCATGGCTCGCCTCGATGATCGCCGCGATCAAACGCGTCGGGCCAATGCCGTAGGAGCCCATGGAGACGAAATGCTCCTTGCCGTCGGGGCCCTGCACCTTGGCGTTCATCGGCTTCGAGTATTTCTCGCCGAAATGGAAGATGTGCCCGACCTCGATGCCGCGCGCCGACAGCCTGTCGCTCTCGGCGATCCCGCTCCAGGCCGCCTCGTCGTGCATCTCGTCGGTCGCCGCGTAGGGCGTCGTCCAGTCCTTGACGATGCCTGCGATCTCGCCGTCATTGCCAAAATCGACGTTCTCGCCGGGCACGGCCAGGTCGAGGAAATCCTTGTGGCAGAACACCTGGCTCTCGCCGGTCTCGGCGAGGATGATGAACTCGTGGGAAAGGTCGCCGCCGATCGGGCCGGTGTCGGCGCGCATCGGGATCGCCTTCAGTCCCATGCGGGTGAAGGTGCGCAGATAGGCGACGAACATGCGGTTGTAGGCGGCCTTGGCGCCGTCGAAGTCGAGGTCGAACGAATAGGCGTCCTTCATCAGGAACTCGCGCCCGCGCATCACGCCGAAGCGCGGCCTGACCTCGTCGCGGAACTTCCACTGGATATGGTAGAGATTGAGCGGCAGGTCTTTGTACGACTTCACGTAGGAACGGAATATCTCCGTCACCATTTCCTCGTTGGTCGGACCGTAGAGGAGGTCGCGCTCCTGCCGGTCCTTGATGCGCAGCATCTCCTTGCCGTAGTCGTTGTAGCGGCCGCTTTCCTTCCACAGCTCCGCCGACTGGATCGTCGGCATCAGGATTTCCAGCGCGCCGGCGCGGTCCTGCTCCTCACGGATGATCTTGCACACCTTGTCCAGAACCCGCTTGCCGAGCGGCAGCATTGTGAACGAGCCCTGCCCCTGCTGGCGGATCATGCCGGCTCTCAGCATCAGCCGATGCGAGACGATTTCGGCCTCGCGCGGGTTTTCTTTCAGGATCGGCAGGAAGTAGCGCGACAGACGCATCATCTATTCCGTGAGGGAGGACGCCCGGACGGAATCGAACAACCTCCGGGCAGGATTTGCGCGCGCTTCATAGCGATTTCAAGGCGAAATGGAAACCCGCCCGCACTGTTCCGAAAGGCAAACCCGCCGCTTGATCAAATCCGCGGCAGATGATGCGACTTCATTGTGCACCGCACCACATCAATGCTCATTTCAAAGCAAAATTCCTCGTGACAAATATGTGAAATCTGGTCTAGGGTTTCTGCCATAACCAGATGGGCGAAGGAAATTTGCCCCTTTACGCGGTCAAAGTCTTGGGAGGATGCGATCTAGGCGCGAAATTTCGCTGCCGCCGGTAACCGGAAACAGATCGGACGCGTTAATCTGCAAGGCCCTCGGGCCTTGCTTTTTTTTTGAGCAGTTTTCGCCTTCGCCCCGTATGAAGGCACTCCGCGCGGCGCATTGAACGGCCGTCCACCCGGCCCTACTCTCCGCATCGTCGCAACGTTCGGATCAGCCCGCTTCGCATGACCAGAACCACATCCAGACCACCGCTGCTGCTCGGTATCGGCGGCGCGCATATCGACCGGCGCGGACAGGTCGCGGGGATCTATGTGCCCGGCGCCTCGAACCCGGGGACGATGCGCGAGGATGTCGGCGGCGTGGTCTTCAATGCGCTGCGCACCGCGCGCCGGCGCGGCGTCGGCTGCGCGCTGATCTCGATGCGCGGCGGCGATTCCGGCGGCGAGCGTGTCGCCCGCGAGATCGCCGAGGCCGGCATCGAGGATCATTCGGCGGTCTTCCTCGACCGCGTCACGGCGAGCTACACCGCGCTCATCGACCGCGGCGGCGACCTGATCGCAGGCTTTGCCGACATGGGTCTCTACGACCTCTTTCCGCGTCAGCTGCGACGTTCCGCCTGCCGGGAGGCGATCGCCGGCGCCGACGCCATCCTGTGCGATGCAAACCTGCCCGCCGCGGCCCTTGAACTTGTCGCGAGCGCGGCCGCGGGCAAGCCCTTCCACGCGATCGGCATTTCGCCCGCCAAGGTTATTCGTCTGAACGGATTGCTGGATCAGGTCGACTGCCTGTTCATGAACCGCAAGGAAGCGCTTACTCTCGCGGGTCTCGACGCGGATAGCCCGGCGGATGTCGTGGCGGTGCTCCGTGCGAAAGGCCTGCGCGGCGCGGTCGTGACCGACGGCGCAAAGCCGGTGGCGATCTTCGACGCGGTTTCGCGACATACGATTGCCCCGCCCTCACCGCGCCACATCGCCGACGTCACGGGCGCCGGCGACGCGCTTGCCGGCGCAACCGTCGCTTCGCTGGCACGTGGCGTTCCACTCATGGACGCTGCGCGCGAGGGCCTCGCGGCGGCGATGCTCGCGCTGGAATCGCCCTTCGCCGTGCCGACCTTCGACGCCGACGAATTCGCAGCGGCACTCGCGCTTGTGCCGGCGGCCGTTCCAGTGGCATGAGGCAGTCAAGGAGACCGCAGATGCTCACCGACAAGCCGATCACCCAGGTCGACATCCATCCCGAAGTGAGCAGGGCGCTCGTGCGCGGCGGGGCGGTCGTCGCGCTGGAAAGCACCATCATCACGCACGGCATGCCCTACCCCGCGAACAACGACATGGCGGCGAAGGTCGAGGCGATCGTCGAGGCCGAAGGCGCGGTCCCCGCCACCATCGCCGTGATGGACGGTCGGTTGAAGATAGGCCTCTCCGACGGCGAGCGGGCCGCGCTCGCAACCACGCCTGGCGCGATGAAACTGTCGCGCGCGGACCTGCCCTTCGCCATCTCCGAGCGCCGCACCGGCGGCACGACCGTCGCCGCGACCATGATCGCCGCGCATCTCGCCGGCATCCGCATCTTCGCCACGGGCGGTATCGGCGGCGTGCACAAGGGTGCCGAGTCGAGCTTCGACATTTCGGCCGACCTCGACGAACTCGCACGCACACCCGTCATCGTCGTCTCTGCCGGCGCCAAGGCGATCCTCGATATTCCGAAAACACTCGAAGTTCTCGAGACGCGCGGCGTGCCGGTCGTCGGCTACGGCGCTGATGTGATGCCGGCGTTCTGGTCGCGGCATTCCGACTTTCCCGCACCGCTGCGTCTCGACAGTGCCGAGGCGATCGCGCGGTTCCAGCGCACGCGCGAGGAACTCGGCATTTCCGGCGGAATGCTGATCGCAAACCCCGTGCCGGAGGAAGACGAGATCCCGGCGGCAAGGATGCGCGGCTTCATCGAGGCGGCGCAGCAGGCCGCGAACGAAAGCGGAGTCAGCGGCAAGGCCGTGACGCCGTTTCTCCTGCAGAAGATCCTCGAACTCAGCGAAGGCGCCAGCCTCAAGACCAATATCGCGCTCGTCGAGAACAACGCGCGCCTGGCGGCGAAGATCGCAATAGCCCTTGCGGGCGGCTAGTTTGCCGCGACGCGCTCCTGGCGGCCGAGCCAGCGGCGCCAGTCCGATTCCGATCCGTAGAAGACGTTCAGGTCGATCTGACCCTTGACGCCGTGCGAAAGGCCGGAGCCGGAATACTGCCAGAACACCCAGTCACGGCCGGGATAGACTTTCGCGGGGTGCTGCGCGACGGCGCGCAGCCAGAACGGATAGGTCTCGAATGCGCCGCGCAGGTTGTCGCCATAGAAATCGGGCGCCGTATAGATGACCGGCCGCTGGCCGTAATGCGCCTCGAGCCTGTCCATGAAGACCTGCATCTTCTCGAGCACGGTGGCGCGCGAAGGCCGCTTCTTGCAGGCCGAAAGGTGGTTCCATTCGACGTCGATGACTGGCGGCAAGGCGTTCGGATCCTTCGGCACGTTGCGGATGAACCAGTCGGCCTGGCTCGACGCGCTGCGGCACCAGTAGAAGAAATGGTAGGCGCCGCGCTTCAGGCCGGCCCGGTCCGCCTCGCGCCAGTTCTTGCGGAACATCGGATCGAGGTGGTCGCCGCCGTCGGTCGCCTTGATGTAGACGAAGTTCGCACCCTGGCCGCGCAGCTTCGCCCAGTTGATATCCCCCTGCCATCGCGACACGTCGACCCCGTGTACGGCATAGTCCGCCGGCTTGCGCTTACCGAAATTGATCGGCTTCGCATCGCGGAAGCGCTGCCGCTGGACGGCGCCGTAACTACGCCTCTCCGGCCGCGCGTCCGGCGTCGGCGGGGTGATCAGCGCGACGGCCTTGACCGCGGGCGCGTCGACCACGTCGGGCTCCGCGAGCGCCGAGACCTTCACCGCATCGATATCCGCGGATTCGGCCTCGGCAATCTGGCTCTCCTGTTCCTGCGCCAGGCCGACGACTTTGCCGACCGCGGCATCGGGGCGCGGCCCCGAAACGGATGCTGTCGTCTCGGCGGAAGGCCCGACTTTCAGCACGTCGGCGGCATTGCTCGACATGCAGCCGGCGATGCCAAGGCACGCAAGGAGGGAGGCGGCAAGAACGGACAGTCGCATGTCGGACCCGATACGCAGAACAAGAAGGACCGAGCGACGCCCGGAAAACCAGCGGCCTTTATGAATGGAAAATTACCAAGAAAGATTGAATCCGATCTTTACCATGATCGGAAACCTTTCGATTGCGATCGGCCACCCGCCCAGTCCGCAACGCGGACTGGCAGATTCCTTCAAATCCCCCCTGGCGCCTCGACCTAGAAGGACCGCGACGGCACGAACAGGCAGATGGTGCGCCCGGCATCGACGCCGGACTGGTGCGCGCACCAGTGGAATTCCCCGTCGGGCGAGTTGCGGATCCGTTTGTCGTTGTAGGCGACGACCTCGCCCGTTCCGATGACATAGCCTTCCGGCCGTTCGCTGACCGAACCGTTGGCGACCTGCTTGCAATCGAAGTTCGAGCAGCACGACAAAGGATACGCCCAACCCTTCGGCGCTTCGTGGGCGTTCGTCGGGATAGACGCGACCGGCAACGTCGTCAGGAGGAACGCGGCACGCACACTGGCACGCGTGGGCATCATTTGCTTGAAGAGCATGACCTTCTCCTATGGTCTGCTCCTCGGGCGCGATTCGCTCCGCAAACTGCTTTTGTCGAATCGTGCGCGCATCGCCCGAATCCCGCAAGGCATCACGTCATGTAACCGTCACATGGTGACTCGTGTGCCACATCGTCGTCGGCGGAACCGGATACCCATCCGCGGATTACTGGCACGCCATGTCCGAGAC
This sequence comes from Pseudomonadota bacterium, assembly GCA_043822005.1. Taxonomy (GTDB): domain Bacteria; phylum Pseudomonadota; class Alphaproteobacteria; order Rhizobiales; family Rhizobiaceae; genus Mesorhizobium_A. The sequence continues at coordinate 15,585 of JBDRCE010000030.1, forward strand.
TCTCGCCAGAACCGCCGACAGTCCTCATCCGCCCTCCCTAAGCACAAAAGAGGCGGCCGACCGGTTGTCGCTGGTCTATGTCTCGGACGAGAAACCCGGAATTCGTCGGCGCGGGGCCGGCCGAGGCTTCTACTATGTCGGCCCGAAGGGGCGCTCAATTCGCGAGAAGTGCGTCCTGGACCGCATCCGTGGACTGGCCATCCCTCCGGCCTGGACCGATGTCTGGATCTGCCCGGATCCGAACGGTCACATTCAGGCCACCGGCCGCGACCAGAAAGGTCGCAAGCAATACCGATATCACGAGCGATGGGTCGCCTGCCGCGACGAAGTGAAGTTCGGGAGTCTGCCCGATTTCGCCCGAGCCTTGCCGATACTGCGGGAAGCCGTCGATCAGGATCTCAGGCGGCGCAGCCTTTCCTTCGAACGCGTCGTTGCGGCGGTTGTCTGGCTGCTCGACAATACGATGATCCGTGTCGGCAACCTTTCATACGCCCGGGAGAATGCCTCGTTCGGTCTTACCACCTTGCGCGACCGGCATGTCAGGGTAGAGGGCGCGAACCTGCGCTTCGCCTTCACGGGGAAATCCGGGAAGGAGTGGCAGCTCAAACTGTCCGACCGGCGCATCGCGCGGGTCGTCAAAGGTGCTCAAGACATTCCGGGCCAACATTTGTTCCAGTATTTTGCCGAGGATGGGGGCCGGCGAGCAATCCGCTCCGACGACGTCAACGCTTACATACGCGAGACGACCGGTTCGCCATTCACCTCCAAGCATTTCCGCACCTGGGGAGGAACCGTCCACGCTTCGGTGACGCTCGCTTCCGTCCCGGTGCCGGAAACCGAGAATGAACAGCGGCGGGTCCTGAACGAATCGATCGACCAGGTTGCCTCAGTCCTCGGCAACACCCGCGCTGTCTGCCGAAACTGCTACGTGCATCCCGGCGTCATCGAGGACTGGCGCAATGGCGATCTGGCCGAATTGCTGGGGAAGGCCAGGCGGTCGTTCAGGAAGCCTCTGCCTCGCCTCAGCGAACCTGAGATGACCGTTCTGCGCTGGCTACGGCGGCGTGATGCGTGATCCTGACAAGAGACGGCAGCACGGTTTCGAAAGGTGACCAGCTTCATCTCGACAGGTCGCACTCGATCGCTTATGTAATCGTCAATGACGAATTTCCGCTTCGTTATGCGAAGCCGCGGCCACGGAAGGCATCATCGATATGAGCGCGATTGCACAGTTCATCGACAGCGAAGTTAAGGGCAACGACGTGGTTCTCTTCATGAAGGGCACCCCGGGCTTCCCGCAGTGCGGCTTCTCCGGCCAGGTCGTACAGATCCTCGACTATCTCGGCGTCGACTACAAAGGCGTCAACATCCTGACCTCCGACGAGCTCCGTCAGGGCATCAAGGAATATTCGCAGTGGCCGACGATTCCGCAGCTCTACGTCAAAGGCGAATTCGTCGGCGGATGCGACATTGTCCGCGAGATGTTTCAGGCCGGGGAGCTTCAGGGCTTCTTCGACGAAAAGGGCGTGAGCGTCAAAGGCGCTGCCTGATCGTCTGACAAACAACCCAGGCGCCGCTTCAGGCGCCTCTCTGCAGAGGATGTGACGGGAAACCGCGCATCCTTTTGTATTTCTGTCATTCCGATTGGACCAAGATCATGGACCAGAGAACCCCGCTGGCCGAGACGCGCCAGGATTCGCTCCCGCGTTGGGAGTTCATCGCACTCGCCGCCGCCCTGATGGCGCTGAACGCGCTTGCCATCGACATCATGCTGCCCGGTCTCCAGGAGATCGGCGCCAGCTTGAACGTCGCCGACGAGAACAGCCGTCAGTACGTCATCTCCGCCTATTTCGGCGGCATGGCCGCGGCGCTGCTCGTCTACGGACCGCTTTCCGACCGTTTCGGGCGGCGCGGGCCGCTGCTTGTCGGCCTCACCATCTACGTTCTGGCAGCGGCCGCCGCGGTCTTTGCCCCCACGTTCGAAGTGTTGCTCGCGCTGCGCTTCATCCAGGGCGTCGGCGCCGCGTCGACGCGTGTCATCGCCGTTTCCGTCGTCCGCGATCGTTTCGGCGGCCGCGCCATGGCCGAGGTCATGTCGCTGATCTTCATGACCTTCATGGTCGTTCCGGTCATCGCTCCGTCGCTTGGCCAGTTGATGATGATCTTCGCCAACTGGCACATGATCTTTGTGCTGATGGCGATCATCGCCGCGGCGATCACGTTCTGGACCTGGGCGCGGCTGCCCGAGACCCTGCATCCGGAAGACCGGCGCGAGATCGACGTATCGTCGATCGCACAGGGATTCCGCATCGTTTTGTCGAACCGGGTGTCGATCGGCTACACGCTGGCCTCGACAGCGGTGTTTGCCGCCTTGTTCGGCTTCATCAATTCGGCGCAGCAGATCTATGTCGGCATCTACGGCCTCGGGGCGTGGTTCCCGATCCTATTCGCAATTGTCGCGGGATTGATGGCGATTTCCTCCTTCGCGAACTCGAAGCTGGTTTCGCGCGTCGGCATGCGCCGCCTGTCGCACGGCGCCCTGATCGGCTTTCTGATCGTCAGCGCGATCTGGTTCATGTGGTCGCTGACGGGCCCCGTGCCGCTTGCCGCCTTCGTTACCCTGTTCGCGCTGGCGATGGTGCAGTTCGGCTGGATCGGTTCGAACTTCAACTCGATCGCGATGGAGCCTCTGGGCCACATCGCCGGCACGGCCTCGTCGATCCAGGGCTTCATCCAGACGCTCGGCGGCGGCGTCGTCGGCGCGCTGATCGGCCAGGCGTTCGACGGCACGGTCACGCCACTGGCGGCCGGGTTCTGCGGCGTTGCCGCCCTGGCGTTGATCCTGGTCCTCGTCGCCGAGCGCGGCCGGCTCTTCGGCACATCCGCGTCGGTTGCGCACTGAAGCTCAGCTTGGTCAGAGACCCGCGAAGTCAAACAGCGTGCGGTCGAGCAGATGGCTCGGCCGCACGTTTGCCAGGGCCCGCACCATCGTCTCCTTGCGGCCCGGCATGCGCCGTTCGATATCGTCCAGCATCGCCTTCGTCGCGTTGCGCTCCAGCCCGTCCTGGCTACCGCACAGGTCGCACGGGATGATCGGAAAGCGCATTGCCTCGGCGAATTTCGCGAGATCCGCCTCGGCGCAATAGCTGAGCGGCCGCAGCACCATCACGTCGCCATCGTCGTTCATCAGCTTGGGCGGCATGGCCGCCAGCCGACCGCCGTGGAACAGGTTCATGAAGAACGTCTCGAGGATATCCTCGCGATGATGTCCGAGAACCAGCGCGGAACACCCTTCTTCCCGTGCGATGCGATAGAGATGCCCGCGACGAAGCCGTGAGCAGAGCGAGCAGTATGTGGCGCCTTCGGCGATCTTGTCGGTGACGATCGAATAGGTGTCGCGATACTCGATCCGGTGTGGCACGCCGATCTTTTCAAGATAGTCGGGCAGGACATTCTTCGGGAAATTGGGCTGGCCCTGGTCGAGATTGCAGGCCAGGAGTTCTACCGGCAGAAGGCCGCGCCATTTGAGGTCGAGGAGCAGCGCCAGGAGCCCGTAGGAATCCTTGCCTCCCGAAAGTGCCACCAGCCAGCGCTCCCCGGCCCTGACCATCGCAAAATCATCGAGCGCCTGGCGCGTATTGCGGATCAGCCGCTTGCGCAGCTTGTTGAATTCGACCGACGCAGGCAAGTCCGTGAACATCGGATGGCATTCATCCGCTTGTCCCACCGCATGCACTATCTTGTCGCCGTCTCGATTGACGTTGATATTCATTCCAGACTAACCGTGAGTGGAAGCTTCCGCCGGCCGTCGGGCCGTCCGCTCCCATGGAGGGGGTCGTCATTCGCCAGAACCCATCGTCTGCCAGCAATGCGTCGACAATCAAGACGCTGTCAATCGTTTCCCCGTTTCTCGACGAAGCTTCGGCCGCCCCCAACTTTTCCGAAATGCTTGCCGAGCTGGAGCGTGAGGTAGCCAGCAGATTTGGGCTAGAGACCGAAATCGTACTCGTCGACGACGGCAGCACCGACAATGGCGCGGCCCTCTTCGCCAGACATCTCGTCGGTAGATGGAAAATCATCCAGCTCTCGCGCAATTTCGGCAAGGAGATCGCGCTTTTCGCCGGCATTGAAGCGGCCAGTGGCGATCTCGTGCTCCTCATGGATGCCGACCTGCAGCACTCGCTTTCAGTCAGTCTTCGGCTGATTGAGACGATTGTGGCCGATCCGGAGACGGATGTCGTGTTCGCGACCCGCGCCGATCGCCGCGACAGCGGGCTGTTGCGGCACGGATTCTCACGCTTGTTCTACAAGCTCATCAATTTCCGCCAACGCTTCATCACGCCTCCCGATGCGGGGGACTTTCGCATCATGCGCCGTACGGTTGCCGACGCGCTTTTGCTGCTGCGCGACAAGAAGCGCTTCAACAAGGGACTCTACGCCTGGGCAGGCTTTCATCAGAAATCGATCAGCTACACTCCCGCGGAGCGCGTCGGCGGTAAATCGCGCTGGTCGAGCCTCGGTCTCATCGCTCTGTCCAAAGAGGGCATCATATCATTCTCGGCCCTCCCTCTTCGCATGATGAGCGGCATCGGCCTGGTGCTGGCCTTCGCGGGCATCTCCTACGGCGTGAAGATGCTTTTCGAGGTCATGATCTACGGCATCGCGGTGCCGGGCTACCCAAGCCTCATGGTCGCAATCATGGTCCTCGGCGGCTTCAACCTCGCCCTTCTAGGGGCGCTGGGCGAGTATGTCTGGGTCACGCTCAGTGAAGCCAAGGATCGCCCGCTATATCTCGTGCGGAAGGTTATCGAACAGTCGGACCAGACGCACGATGGCGCAAACCCGTGACCGTCCGCCGGCTCTGGCTGATCGCGGACGATTATTCGCTCTCCCCCGGTGTCAGCGAAGCGATACTCCACCTGCTCGTGGAAGGCCGTCTTTCCGGCACAGGCTGCATGACTTTGTTTCCAGAATGGCCCGAGGCAGCGAGACAATTGCGCGAGGCGCCGCGCGGAGCAGCCATTGGTCTGCATCTGACGCTCACGGACCAGATGGCGCTTTCCGGCCGCTCGGTTCTCGCCCCGGAAGGCCGCCTACCCTCCCTCGGCCAGCTCCTGTTGCGAACAGCCGGCAATCGGCAAGTCGCCCATGCAGTCATCCGGGAGCTTGATCTGCAGTACGAGTTGTTTGTCGAGGCGATGGGACGCGCGCCGGATTTCGTCGACGGGCACCAGCACGTACACTTCCTGCCGGTCGTGCGCCGCTGGTTTGCCGATCTGGTTCAACGCGCCGCACCTCATCCGGTCCCTTTCGTGAGGGGCGCGCCCGCACTTGCCTACGCACCAAATGCAGTGCTGGCAAAGGCAGCCTTTGTGCGCGGCATGGCGCGCGGCTTCGACCGCTCATTGCGCGCGGCTGGCCTTCATGTGGTCGGCCCGCTTGCCGGATTCTACGACTGGCGTGACGACCGCGCATTTGCTGCGGTGCTGGAGCGGGGCGTAGCCGCTCTCCCCGATGACTCCGTCTTCATGTGCCATCCGGGCAATGTCGATGACTTGCTCGAGTTGCGTGACGGCCTGCGCGCTCCGCGCACCATCGAGTTCGAATATCTACGCTCACGCTCCTTCACCGAAGCGCTGGAACGCAGCGACACCGCCATCGCAACAATTGAACGATGACCGTCGAGCGAACCCGCAATGTCTGGCAGAAGGCCATCCGCTTCGGCCTCGTGGGCTTGCTCAACACGCTTATCGATGTTGCAACCTTCGCGCTGCTGATCGCGCTGTCCTTCCCCGCGCTCGCCGCCAACGTCGGCGCATGGCTGGTCGCAATCAGCGCTTCCTACATGATGAACTCGCGCTGGTCCTTTGAGAGGGACCAGCAATTGCGCGAAGGCTGGTCCATCCTGCGCTTCGTTGGGCTGGGCGCCCTTGTTTCGCTGGGCATATCGAGCGGGGCAATCCTCGCGCTCGCGCCAGTCATCGGGCTTTGGCCCGCAAAAATCCTCGGCGTCGCCGCCGCCGCTGTGCTCAATTTCATCGCCGCCCGCTGGTCTATCGAGAACCGGCTGCGCTGACGGCGCTATCCGATCGGGCAATCGTCGGCCGGCAGGAAGACTTCGATGTGGGCGGTCACCGCTTCAAGCCCGCGTCCGTTGGCCCAGCGATAATCGGTGGACGCCATCCGGCACAGGCCGAGCGCGCGCAGCGGCGCGGTATTACCCGGTCCGACCACCACGATACCGTCCCGTTGAAGCATGGCCGAACTCACCCAGGGAGAAAGCGCTGGACTTAGATGTTCGTACCAAGCAGGCCGCTCGGGCAGCACGTTCGCAACCATCGCTGCCCAGGCATTGCCGCCAATGACTGGAATGGGAGTCGTCTCCGGGAGGCCCGCCGCACTGAGCCCGTCGATCCACGTTGCCTTCACCGCGCCAGCCAGCGGATCCGCCGGCATCAACGGCGCCCAAGCGACTGGTCGCCCGGCCGCAAACCAATAGTGCGACCAGCGCTCGAGCGGATACACGAATGCGATGACGGCGGTCGCCACCAGCACGAACGCCGCGCCACGATTGCTCCACGTGACGTTCGCGCGGTCGCCCGCGAGCCGCAACAGCAGCCAACCGGGAATGAAGAGGAAGTTCACGATCAGCCAGTGGTCCTTGATCATCACGCCGGTCGCGATCGCAATGACAATTACGGCGGCGATCGGCCCGAACAGTGATGCGCCAAACAGCGCCCGCAGCTTGGCCACGCGGACACCGTCATCGATCGCCACTTCCTCGGCCTTAAGCCCATAACGAACCGCAACCGCCGGCAGGATCGAAACCGCCAGCGTCACACCGATGACCGACAGCGGCGACAGTATGCGTTGCAGCCACCCACCCATATGCAGCCGGGCATTGGCGGCCATGCTTTGTCCGGCGACGTCGGGGCTGTTGAGCAGCCAGAGGGCATTCGGCGTCAGCAGCACCACCATGAGAACGACGGCCAGAATCGCCGGCACCCATCGAATGCGGCTGCGCATCCACGGGTCCCAGAGTACCAATATGGCGACTGACACCGGAATCAGCGCGAAGGAATATTTTGCGAGAAAGCCGCCTGCCGCAGCCATTCCGGCAAGCAGCCACCAGTGAGCGCCGCCGCGATCAAGCCCGCGCCAGATGCCCAGCACGAACAGGGCAGCGAAGGGAAGTTGCGCGATATTAGCGTTCCACTGCGGCAGATGTACGCCGAAATAGACGATCAGTGCCGACAGAACCACGGCGGCAAACGCGACAGACCGTGAGCGCACGTCGCGGATCGCGGCGAAGATCAACATCTGCGCGGCAGCCAGTGCAAGCGCCGACAGCACGTAGGCGCTGCCAAGCCAGCTTCCACTCGTCTGGAAGGCGATCTCCATCAGCCAGGTCTTCATTGGAGGGTGTCGATAAAGCCCGACCAGCCATTCCCGGCCCCAGGCGACAATCTCGACAGTGTCTATTGGCAACCCGGCATTGAATGTCAGCGGGATGACTGTCCACAGAGCCCCATATGCAACGAGCCACAGCAGCACGCCCGCACGCATCTCGGCCAGACGGTTGAATGGCATTGCTGCATGCATCCCCAAAAATGAGAAAGCCGCCAGACCCCCTTGGAGTCTGGCGGCAGATGCCGTTTCCGCAACCGATCAGCGCGAGTAGAACTCGACGACCAGGTTCGGTTCCATCTGCACCGCGTACGGGACGTCGGCCAGGCCCGGAACGCGGGCGTATTTCGCAACCATCTTGTTGTGGTCGACTTCGATGTAATCCGGCACATCGCGCTCGGCGAGCTGAGCGGACTCGAGCACGATCACGAGCTGCTTGGACCTGTCGCGCACCTCAATCACGTCGCCCGGCTTGCAGAGATAGGAGCCGATGTTGGTGCGGCGGCCATTCACGTTCACATGGCCATGGTTGATGAACTGACGCGCAGCGAAGATCGTCGGAACGAACTTGGCGCGGTAGACGACTGCGTCCAGACGCGACTCCAGCAGGCCGATCAGATTCTCGGAGGTGTCGCCACGACGGCGGTCGGCCTCCTCGTAGGTCTTGCGGAACTGCTTCTCGGAGATGTCGCCGTAGTGACCCTTCAGCTTCTGCTTGGCGCGCAGCTGCAGGCCGAAGTCGGACATCTTGCCCTTGCGGCGCTGGCCGTGCTGGCCCGGGCCGTATTCACGCTTGTTAACCGGGGACTTCGGGCGGCCCCAGATATTCTCGCCGAGACGGCGGTCGATTTTGTACTTCGAAGATTCGCGCTTGCTCATCGCATTTCCTTCAACATGTTGCGAACCGAAGCTCACGCTTCGGTTCAAGGAAACGCGCCCTCCTCTGGCTCCCTTTTGCGGAACCTGACAGGGACTTCCACGCACGCTTTGCGGAAAGTCCCACGGGACACGTTGGTTGCCCAGATCCGGTTTGAATTATCCGGTACCCGAGAATTTCAAATGAAACACCGCGCATTTCTGCGCGGCGTTGGCGGTCGAATAGGCGCAAAGGCCTGATTTGTCAACGCGACCTGTTGGAATCGACAGGCGACGCCGACTTCGACGCTGGCACGATGTCGGGTTTCTTGACATCGCCAGGTTTCGCGGCGGCCTTGGTGACCGTGAATTTGGTGCTCGCCCGGCCGTCTCGTTGCACGAACTGGCCCCAGACGAAGCCGCGCTTGTCCTTGACGATAATTTCGCACCACGACTGACAGTCCACAATCTGGACTTGCGTGCGCGCCGGCACCGTTCCGATCACCTTCGCGCCCTTCTGCGGGCGGCTGCGGATGTTGGCGTCGTCTATCATCAGCGCAATGCCGGTGACCGCCTTGCCGGAACTCTCGACCTTGGCCGGCTGTTCCTCGCTCTCGGATTTCACCGGCGCGGGCGCGATTGCAGCGGTCTTCTCCTGCTCGACCTCCGACTCCTCGATGCTATCGAACGGAACCTTCACCGCCTTGGTCATCGGACCAAACGCGCGCTCCGGATTGTCCGTGCCGAAGTCCTCGACATCCTCGATTCCGCGAGCGGCACTCGCATCATGGGCAAAGCGAGGATCTCTCGCGCCAAGCGCAACGAGTTCCTCAGGCGCCTTCTCAGCAGGCGATTGCACCATCGCCGAAGCAGCGCTGGCCTGAGATACACCTCCGCTTGGAGGGATGAGATCGCTGAAGACGGGTTCTTCGGATTCCGCCGCAACCGGCGGCTCGGCCGCCGTGGCAGACAGGATGATCTCCTGCTCGGGCAGTGGATTTGGAAGGTCGCTCGCTAGCAGCGACATCGCCAGCACGGCGGCGCCCGCCGAACCGACACCTACGGCGATGAGGGCGGCCCCCATCGCGAAATACCCCTGGCCTACCCCGTCCGGAAGAATCTCTCCGTCCGTATTGCCCCCGTAGGCAACGTCCCTGGTCACTCTCACGTCGTTGGGCTCCTACGTTCGGCCTTGCGATCGGCCGTGTAGACTGACGCCCCCGTCACCCACTCATGCCGAATGCGGCCTCGATGCGCCTGTGGGCGATGTATCTCGCCTCTTAATGGAGTCTCTTCCGAAAAGAATGTGGCCGAGATTTGATCATATTGCCGAAAGTTAACGTGTCTAGCCCTTTGAACAGGCTCTCGATTCGGCCGCGGTCGGCTTTGTTATGGGCGATAACGGCCGACCTCGGCGGTCCGGCGGACAGCCGCGGCCGGAAAATAGCGTTTTTCGCAGTGCCGATCAGCCTGCGATCAGCCCTTGCCCTTCCGGTCGGGGAGGCTTTTTCGCTTCGTCTCCGCGAATTCCTCGAGCTGCTTTTCGGACATGGAGTCCACCATTTCGCGTGAAGCGCCCTTGAGTTTCGATTTCGGCGTCTCGCCGCGCTTTGCCGACAGGGCCGCGCCGGCGGCTTTCTGCTGGGCCTTGGACTTTGCAGGCATGGTTGCTGCTCCTCGTTGCACCTGACCTGCAACGAAAAAGCCCGAACGACGGTTCCGTGCCGCTTACGCGACCTTGAGCCCAAACCCCTGCATCAGCCGCCGCCCGGCGAAATCCGGCTTGCCTGATGTGAAGATCGCAATGTCCTCACCTTGCGGCGGCGCATCGCTGTGTTTCGGCGGCAGGAGCGACAGCGCCCGGCGCGCGATGGCTTCCGCCGGATCGATCCAGTCGACCGGCCACGGCGCGGTCTTGCGCATGCGGTTGACGAGGAAAGGATAATGCGTGCAGGCAAGCACGACGATGTCGGTGCGCCGTCCGTCCCTCTCGATGAAACACGGCGCGATCTCGGCCCGCACGGCCTCCTCGTCGACGAACCCCTCGCGCATATACGTTTCGGCGAGCCCCGCCAGCCGGTCGCTCGCGACCAGGCGCACATGGCACTTGCTGCCCCATTGCGCAATCAGGTCGCGCGTATACTGGCGCTTCACCGTTCCGGGTGTCGCGAGAACCGAGACGAGACCGGAATGTGTGCGTTCGGCCGCCGGCTTGATCGCGGGGACCGTGCCGACGAATGGCGTCGACGGATAGGCCTCGCGAAGCGCCTGAAGGACGATCGTCGATGCCGTGTTGCAGGCGATCACGACGAGTTCGGGGTCGTGCTCCTCGATGAGCCTGCCGAACAGGCTGACGATCCGCTCCGCAAGCGCCTTCTCTTCCCATGCGCCATAGGGAAAGGCGGCATCGTCCGCCACGTAGACGAAGCGCCGGTCGGGCATGAGTACCCGCGCCTCGCGCAGCACGGTAAGGCCGCCAATGCCAGAATCGAACACCAGCACCGGCCGGTCAGTCTTCGTCATCGCCGCCCTCTGAAATCCGGCCGGCCTGGTCGGCCTGCCGCTTGCGTTCGGGATATCCGCTTCCGCGAGGTTCCTTCGGCGAAAAATAGTCGAGCGAGGCGAGCACGCCGCGCAGAACCTTCACCTCCGGCTCCGTGAACCCCGGCCGCGTGAACACCGCGCGCACATTGTCGAGCATTTTCGGCTTCTTTTCGGCGGGACGGAAATAGCCGCGCGCGTCGAGCGCCTGTTCCAGATGGTCGAGGAACCCGTGAATGTGGCGCTTGTCCGCCGGAGTGAGGTCCGGACCGGCGAAGGCCGTGTCGGTCTCCTGCTCGAGCCCCGATTTCATCCACTCGTAGGACATCAGAAGCACAGCCTGGGCGATGTTGAGCGACGAGAACTCGGCGTTGACGGGGAAGGTGACGATCTCGTCGGCCAGCGCGATCTCCTCGTTGAAAAGACCGAAGCGCTCGCGCCCGAACAGCAGACCGGTCTTCAGCCCCGAGCGGCTGCGCGTTCTGAGCGCCCTGCCCGCCTCGACCGGTCCGAGCACCGGCTTGAAATTGTCGCGTGGGCGCGCGGTCGTCGCGCCGACATAGGCAAGGTCGGCGACCGCCTCCTGGAGCGTTCCGAACACCGCTGCCGCGTCGATCACATGGTCCGCGCGACTTGCCGTGGCACGCGCGCTTTCATTCGGCCAGCCGTCGCGCGGCTTCACCAGGCGCAGCTCACTCAGGCCGAAATTCGCCATCGCGCGGGCCACCATGCCGATGTTCTCGCCCAGTTGTGGTTCGACGAGAATGATGGCGGGAAGCGGCGTCTCGCGCGGCCGGGAGAGGTCATTTGTCATGCGCGCGTCTGTGCCATGAAATACTGTCGAAAGAAACAGCGACCTGGCCGCCGGTATCGCGCGCAATGCCCATCCGCGCGGTACGAATTGCTTGCCAGCAACAATAAAGGCCGACCGAAGTTTCCGTTGCGTCAGGTTCGGGCGAAGTATAAATAGATACAGCGCACCGCAGCGCCTGCTCCGAGGAAAAGGGGAACGACCATGAAGGCGTCAACAATACTGACGGCAGCGGCGATAGCAGCCGCCGCATTCATCGGATTCGCCGGCGGCGCGTCCGCCCAGGCGACCCGCACCTGGGTCTCGGGCGTGGGCGACGACGCCAATCCCTGCAGCCGCACGGCGCCATGCAAGACGTTCGCCGGCGCGATCTCGAAGACGGCGACCGGGGGTGAGATCAACTGCCTCGACCCGGGCGGCTTTGGCGGCGTTACGATCACCAAGGCGATCACCATATATTGCGATGATGTCGAGGCCGGCGCGCTGGTGTCGGGAACAAACGCAATAATTGTCAATGCGCCAACAACTGCCGCCGTCGTCCTGCGCGGCCTCGATATCGAGGGGCTCGGTACAGGGCTGAACGGCGTACGTTTTCTGGCCGGTGGTTCGCTTCACGTTGACGACTGCCTGATCCGCAACTTTTCCGCCGCGTCGGGCGGCAACGGCATTGCGTTCGTTCCGTCAAACAGCGCGAAGCTGCTGGTTACCAATACGACGCTCTGGCGGAACGCCGTAGGCGTTGTCGGTGCCGGGATACTTATCGCCCCAACCGGCGGAGCGACGGCGGAAGTCGTCGTCGAAAACGTAGTATCTTCGAATAACAACAACGGCATACACGCGAACTCGGCGACGTCCGGTGCGATATCCGTCGCAATCGACAATTCAGTCTTCTCCCTTAATACCGGCAACGGCATTGCAGCGACTGGTGGCGCAGGCAGCATTAACATCCTCGTTGACGGCCCGACGTCGTCCGACAAACGCGCCGCAGGGCTAACCGCCAGCGGCGCCACGGCGATCATTAGGCTTTCGGACAGCAACGTCTCCGGTAACGCCAATGGGCTGACAACGGCTTCGAGCGGACAGATTCTTTCCTTCGTTAACAATCGGATTAGGGGCAATACTGTCGACGGCGCCCCGACGGGGACCCTGGCGCTGCAGTAGAGCCCTCAGCGGGGTCCGGGCACGGTTCGCCGAGCCCTGTTGAAGGGCGAGCGAAACGATCGCTCCGGAGGAATCTCGTTCGGAGCGATCATGCCGACATTCCTCTGAAACGCAGAACGCGCTACATTGCGTTTGGGTGAGAAGAGGGGAAGTTCATGAGGATTTCAGCAGTATTTGCGGCGGCGGCTATTGGCGCCGCAGCATTGACAGCGCTTGCCGACGGTGCGTCGGCCCAGGCGACCCGCACATGGGTGTCGGGCGTGGGCGACGATGCCAATCCCTGCAGCCGCACGGCGCCGTGCAAGACCTTCGCGGGCGCGATTTCGAAGACGGCGGCGGGCGGTGAGATCAATTGCATAGATTCGGGCGGGTACGGCGGGGTGGCCATTACGAAGTCGATGACGATCGCTTGCGAAGACGTCGAGGCGGCAATCCTGAACGATGGAATACACGGTATCGTCATCAACGCAGCAGCCACCGATGTCGTCGTGCTGCGCGGCCTCGATATCGACAGCTCGCCGGACGGCACCGGCGTCAACGGGATCCGTTTCTATACGGGTGGCGCCGTCCATATCGAAGACTGCGTGATCCGCGACAATCAGGCAGGGGAGGTCAACGGCAATGGCATTCTGTTCATGCCGTCGAGCGGCTCGCCCGAACTGTTTATCAGCAATTCGTATATCACCGGCAACGGCGACGCGACGACCGGCACTGGCGTTCATATCGAGCCATCGGGAAGCGCGGGCGCCAAAGTGACCATCGAGAACACGATACTGGCAAACAATTCGATCGGCGTACGCGCCGTGTCGAACAATACGACCGGAGTGGTCGAAATCTCGATCGCCAACAGCGAACTCAGCGGCGGGACTTTCCACGGCTTGGTCGTCCAGGCCGATACCGGCACCACCAAGGTGACGGTGAACTCGACGCGCATCGTCAACAACGCGAAACAGGGTATCCGCGCGATCGGTGCCAACGGCATCGTGCGTGTCGGCTCGTCGGTCATCTCGGGAAACCTGACGGGGCTTAACGCTATAAGCGGCGGCAATATCCGCTCCTACGGCAACAATCAGTTGAACGGCAACGGCACCGACGGTGCCTTCACGGGACCCGTCGCCCCGCACTAGAACGCAGGCGGGAACCGTAAGCGGGCACTACGGAAACCCGCCGAATCATTGACAGTAACGACAGCTCCGGAGCGAATTCGGGGTGATCGCGCCAACCTCCTGCAGACACGCATCACGCAGAAAACTGCATCTCTTCCAGAAAAGGGAACGGCCATGAGAATATCAACGATACTGACGGCAGCGGCGATCGCAGCCGCCGCATTGATCGGGTTTGCCGGCGGCGCGTCCGCTCAGGCGACCCGCACCTGGGTCTCGGGCGTCGGCGACGACGCCAATCCGTGCAGCCGCACGGCACCGTGCAAGACATTCGCCGGTGCGATCTCCAAGACGGCGGCGGGTGGCGAGATCAATTGTATCGATCCGGGTGGGTTCGGAGCCGTCACGATCACCAAAGCGATGACGATCGCTTGCGAGGACGTGGAGGCTGGTGTGCTGAACGCTGGCACAAACGGCGTCATCGTGAATGCCGGCGCAACTGACGTCGTGGTGTTGCGCGGTCTCGACTTTGACAGCACGCCGACTAGCACCGGCTTGAACGGAGTTCGCTTCCTGGCGGGCGCCGCGCTGCATATCGAAGACTGTGTGATCCGCGACAACGGCGCGGCCACGCCGAACGGCAACGGCGTTCTGTTTTCGCCGTCCACCGGATCGCCCGAACTGTTCATCAGCAATTCCTACATCACCGGCAACGGCACGGCGACCACCGGCGCCGGGGTCCAGATCGCGCCGACGGGTAGCGCGAATGCCAAGGCAACCATCGAGAACACGACTGTCGCCAACAACTCGATCGGCGTGCGCGGTGTCTCGAACGGCACCACCGGAACTGTCGATATCTCGATCGCCAACAGCGAACTCAGCGGCGGGACGTTCCACGGGCTGGTGCTTCAGGCGGACACCGGAACCTCCAAAGCGATGGTGAACTCGACGCGTATCGTCAACAACGCCAATCAGGGTATCCGCGTGATCGGCGCCAACGGAATCGTACGTATCGGCTCGTCGGTCATCTCGGGCAACCTGACGGGGCTCAACGCGGTAAGCGGCGGCAACATCCGCTCCTACGGCAACAATCAGCTGAACGGCAACGGCACCGACGGCGCCTTCACGGGAACGGTCGCCCTGCAGTAGATCCCTGCACGATGTAAAGGAAGCGGCAGGGTCATTCCCTGCCGCTTCGATTCTCGGCAACGAAATCACGCATCGCCGCCGCGACCTCCTGCGGCCTTTCGTGCAGGATCCAATGACCCGCATTCGCAATCGGCCTGACGACGAGATTCGGCGCGAAGCGGTCAAGCCCTTCGAGACAGGACGGGCGGAGCGCCGTGTCCGCCTCACCCCACAGCACGAGATGCGGCACGCGAACCGACATCGCACCTGGCGGCAGGGAATTGAGGAAGGTCTCGCCCGGAGCCTGGCCGGGCTCCGGCACGTCGATGGGTGAGGCACGGTACCAGTTGAGCATGGCCGTCATCGCGCCCGGCTGGCTCCAGGCGTCGAGATAGGCGGCACGGACGTCGCCGGCCATCCAGTCCGCCCGGGAAAACCCTTCGATCATGCGGAACGTCCGGCGGAAGCCATCCTCGGCCATGCGCTGGTCGGTGGCCGGTTCGCGCAACTTGTTGATGTACTGGCTCGCCAGCTGCTGTGCCGGGTCGGTATGGATCGCGTTCTGGAAACACCAGGGATGCACGCCGTTGGCGATGATCAGGCAGGTGAGCCGTTCCGGGTACGCGAAGGCAAAGGCATAGGCGACCGATGCGCCCCAGTCATGGCCGGCGAGCGCGAAGGGCCGGCCGGGCGACAAATGGTTCGCGAGCGCGGCGAGGTCCGCCACCATGTGCCTGGCGCGGTAGGCGTCGACCCCGTCCGGCTTGGATGACAGATTGTATCCTCTCTGGTCGGGCGCGACGACGAAGAAATCGCGCGACAGGTCTTCCATCACCTCGCGCCATGCCGCCCAGTATTCGGGAAAGCCGTGCAGCAGCACGATGAGCGGATTGCTCCTCTTGCCCGCGATAGCCACGTTCAACGTGACCGATCCGGTATCGAACGTCATGAAATCCGGCTGATACATCCGCGCGATCCTCCCCCTTTGCCCTTCCCCGCGGCCCGATGCCGAGACAACGCGCTTCCTACACCCTTTGCATCGTTTGCGCGCGACGGAGGGCTTTGCTATAGCGGCCCAATCTCCAGTCCAGGGCTCTGCGGAACCGCGGTTCCGACTTTCTCAAAGAGGCGCATTCAATGGCGAAGATCAAGGTGGCCAACCCCGTCGTCGAACTCGACGGCGACGAGATGACCCGCATCATCTGGCAGTTCATCAAGGACAAGCTGATCCACCCCTATCTCGACATCGACCTCGACTACTACGACCTCGGCATCGAGCATCGCGACGCCACCAACGACCAGGTGACGATCGACTCTGCCAATGCGATCAAGAAATACGGCGTCGGCGTGAAATGCGCGACGATCACCCCCGACGAACAGCGCGTCGAGGAATTCAAGTTGAAGAAGATGTGGAAGTCGCCCAACGGCACGATCCGCAACATCCTCGGCGGCGTCATCTTCCGCGAGCCGATCATCTGCAAGAACGTGCCGCGCCTGGTGCCCGGCTGGACCAAGCCGATCGTCGTCGGCCGCCATGCCTTCGGCGACCAGTATCGCGCGACGGATTTCCGCTTCCCGGGCAAGGGCAAGCTGACGATCAAGTTCGTCGGCGAAGACGGCCAGGTCATCGAGCACGAAGTCTACGATGCGCCGGGCGCCGGTGTTGCCATGGCGATGTACAACCTCGACGAGTCGATCGCCGATTTCGCCCGCGCGTCGCTGAACTACGGCCTGCAGCGCGGCTATCCGGTCTATCTGTCGACCAAGAACACCATCCTCAAGGCCTATGACGGACGCTTCAAGGACATCTTCCAGGAGATCTACGAGAAGGAATTCGCGGCCGAGTACAAGGCCCGCAAGCTCTGGTACGAGCACCGCCTGATCGACGACATGGTGGCCTCCAGCCTGAAGTGGTCCGGCGGCTACATCTGGGCCTGCAAGAACTATGACGGCGACGTCCAGTCCGACACGGTCGCTCAGGGGTTTGGCTCGCTCGGCCTGATGACCTCGGTCCTGCTCACCCCCGACGGCAAGACCGTCGAGGCCGAAGCCGCGCACGGCACGGTCACCCGCCACTACCGCCAGCATCAGAAGGGCGAGGAGACCTCGACCAATTCGATCGCCTCGATCTTCGCCTGGACCCGTGGCCTCGCCCACCGCGCCAAGCTCGACGATAACGCGGCGCTCGCCAAGTTCTCCGACACGCTCGAGAAGGTCTGCGTGCAGACGGTCGAGAGCGGCTTCATGACCAAGGACCTGGCGCTGCTCATCGGCCCGGATCAGCCCTGGCTGTCAACCTCCGGCTTCCTCGACAAGATCGACGAGAATCTGCAGAAGGCGATGGCCTGAAGCTCGCGATGGCGCGGCCCGTTCTCTACGGCGCCGCGTATAGCGCCTATGTGCGGATCGTCCGCCTTGCGCTGGCGGAAAAGCAGGTGGATTACGACCTCGTCGAGGTCGACATCTTCGCGCCCGGCGGGCCGCCCGGCTGGTATGCGCAGCTTCATCCGTTCGGCAAGATCCCGGCCTTCGAGCACGGCGCGTTGCGCCTGTTCGAGACGCAGGCCATCTGCCGCTATGTGGACGAAGCTTTCGAGGGGCCGGCCCTGCAACCGCCTTTACCCGCCGACCGCGCCGTCATGGCCGAGATCGTCGGCATGCTGGACGCCTACGCCTATCGCACGCTGGTCTGGGACATCTATGTCGAGCGCGTCTCCAAGCCGCGCGACGGCAGGACGCCGGACGAGGAGCGCATCGCGCTGGCGCTGCCGCGTGCGCGGCACATTCTTGACGTGCTCGGGGCGCTGAAGCGGCCGGGATCCTGGCTGCTCGGCGATCGGCTCACCCTCGCCGACCTTCACGCCGCACCCATGCTGGCCTATTTCGTCCAGAGCCCAGAGGGAGCGGCGATGCTCACGGATACCCCGTCACTGTCGACATGGTACGGCGTGCTTTCGGCGCGCACGAGCTTTCGGGGCACCGAACCGACGGCGTGAAACCAGGTCGATAGGCCGCCGTCAGTCGCCGTAGAGCGTCACCACGCAGGCACCGCCGAGGCCGAGATTGTGCTGCAGCGCCAGCCGCGCCCCGTCGACCTGTCGCGCTCCCGCCTTGCCTCGCAACTGCTGCACCAGTTCGGTACATTGCGCGAGACCAGTGGCGCCGAGCGGATGCCCCTTCGATAAAAGCCCGCCCGACGGATTGGTGACGACATCCCCGCCATAGGTGTTGCGGCCGTCGACGACGAAGGGCTCGGCTTCCCCTTCGGCGCACAGGCCGAGCGCCTCGTAGGTGATCAGTTCGTTCTGGACGAAGCAGTCGTGCAGTTCCACCACGTCGAGATCGGACGGTTCGACGCCAGCCGCCTCGTAGACCGACTTCGCCGCCGCCGCCGACATGTCGTAGCCGACCACCTTGCGCATGTCGCGATCCTCGAAGGTCGACGGCGTGTCGGTCGTCATCGCCTGCGCGCGGATGCGGACCGGCTGGCCGATGCCCTTGCGCCGCGCGAACTCCTCTGTGCAGACGATTGCCGCCGCGGCGCCACAGGTCGGCGGACAGGCCATCAGCCGGGTCATCACGCCCTCCCAGATGACCTGGGAGCCGAGAACCTCTTCCTCCGAAACCTCCTTGCGGAACAGTGCGAGCGGGTTGTTTACCGCGTGCCGCGACGCCTTGGCGCGGATCTTGGCGAAGGTCGAGAGCTTCGTGCCGTACTGCCGCATGTGGGCGAGCCCGGCGCCGCCGAAGAAGCGGAGCGCCAGCGGCACTTCGCCATGCCCGACAATCGCATCCGTCTCGCGGTTGAACCCGTCGAAGGGGCTCGGCCGGTCGGTGAAGACGTCGCCCAGCGCGCCGGGCCGCATCTGTTCGAAACCGACCGCCAGCGCACAGTCGACGATGCCGTGCTCGACCGCCTGACGCGCGAGGTAGAGCGCGGTCGATCCGGTCGAGCAATTGTTGTTGACGTTGACGATCGGCACGCCGCTCATGCCGACCGCGTAGAGCACCCGCTGGCCCGAGCAGCTGTCGCCGTAGACATAACCGGCATAGGCCTGGCCGATGTCGGAATAGTCGAGGCCGGCGTCCGCCAGGGCAGCGCGCACGGCTTCCGGTCCCATGACCGAATAGTCTGGACCCGCGCCGGGCTTCGAAAACGGCACCATGCCGACGCCGGCCACCACGACCTGTCTTGCCACGAACATCCTCCCGGACCGATTTTTCCGCCTGAAGTCTGACACGGATCCGCGCCGCCGGCGAGAGGGCCGGCGGGATGGACAACGGCTGTGCGTCAGCCTTCCATCGCCGCCTTGACCGCGGCGATCGCCGCCTCGCCCTTCGAAGCGTCCGGTCCGCCGGCCTGCGCCATGTCGGGACGCCCGCCCCCACCCTGGCCGCCAAGGGCAGCCGAGGCGACCCGCACCAGATCGACCGCGTTGAAGCGGCCGGTGAGATCGGGCGTGACCGCGACGACGGCGCTCGCCTTGCCGTCCTCGGCAGCGCCGACGAACACGACGACACCGGAGCCGAGCCCCTGCTTCGCCTCGTCGGCAAGTCCCTTCAGGTCCTTCGGCTGGACACCGGTCACGACGCGCCCCGTGAACGAAACGCCGGCCACCGTCTCGATGGCCGCGCTGCCGCCCGCCGTTCCTCCGCCGCCGAGCGCCAGCTTCTTGCGCGCCTCGATGAGTTCGCGCTCGAGCTTGCGGCGCTCGTCAACCAGGCTTTCGACGCGCGAGAGCACCTCGGCCGGGCCGACCTTGAGCGCGGAGGCAACCGCCTTGAGCCGCCGGTCCTGCTCGTCGAGATGGTGCCGCGCCTCCTCGCCCGTCAGCGCCTCGATGCGCCTGACACCCGCCGCAACCGCCGCGTCGGAGACGATGCGGATCAGGCCGATGTCGCCGGTTGCGCGAACATGGGTGCCGCCGCACAGCTCGACCGAGTAGGGCCGGTTCGCCTTCTGCCCGTGCACCGCCGTCCCCATCGACACGACGCGGACCTCGTCGCCATATTTCTCGCCGAACAGCGCCATCGCGCCTTCCGCGATTGCGTCGTCGACCGACATCAGCCGCGTGGTCACCGGGCTGTTCTGGACGACGATCTCGTTTGCCATGCGCTCGACCTGTTCGAGTTCCTCCGGCGAAATCGGCTTGTTGTGGGAGATGTCGAAGCGCAGCCGGTCCGGCGCGACGAGCGAGCCTTTCTGGGCGACGTGGGTGCCGAGCACCTCGCGCAGCGCCTCGTGGATCAGGTGCGTCGCGGAATGGTTGGAGCGCACCCTGCGGCGGCGGGCGCCATCGACCTTGAGTTCTACCGGCGCCCCGATCTTCACCGTGCCCGAGGCGACCTTGCCGACATGGACGAAGACGCCATTCGCCTTCTTCTGGGTGTCGGTCACTTCGATCGAGAAGCCCTCGCCCGAGATCGTCCCCGTGTCGCCGACCTGTCCGCCCGACTCGCCGTAGAACGGCGTCTGGTTCAGGACGATCGATACGGTTTCGCCGGCCCCGGCACCTTCCACCGCCGCACCCTCGCGCACGATCGCCGTGATCACGCCTTCCGCCTTCTCCGTGTCGTAGCCGAGGAACTCGCTTGCTCCGAGCTTTTCGCGCAGCGCGAACCAGACATTCTCCGTCGCCGCCTCGCCCGACCCGGTCCAGTGGGCGCGCGCTTCGGCCCTTTGCCGCTCCATCGCATCGGTGAATCCCGCCAGGTCGACGGAAATCGAGCGCTGGCGCAGCGCGTCCTGCGTGAGATCGAGCGGGAAGCCGTAGGTGTCGTAGAGCTTGAACGCCGTCTCGCCATCGATCATGTCTCCGGCGCGAAGCGTCTCGGTCGCGTCGGCGAGCAGGCCGAGGCCGCGCACCAGGGTCTTGCGGAAACGGGTCTCCTCGAGCTTCAGCGTCTCGGTGATGAGCGGCTGGCCGCGCACCAGTTCCGGATAGGCTTGCCCCATCTCGCGCACCAGCGCCGGCACCAGCTTCCACATCAGCGGCTCGGACGCGCCGAGCAGCTGCGCATGGCGCATGGCGCGGCGCATGATGCGCCGCAGCACATAGCCGCGCCCCTCGTTCGAGGGCAGCACGCCGTCGGCGATGAGGAAACAGGACGAGCGCAGATGGTCCGCAATGACCCGGTAGGATGCGACGTTGTCCTCGCCCGGTCCCTCGCCGAGCGCCGACGAGGCGGCATCGATCAGATGGCGGAACAGGTCGGTCTCGAAGACGCTTTCCACCCCCTGCAGGACCGACGCCATGCGCTCCAGCCCCATGCCGGTGTCGATCGAAGGGCGCGGCAGATCGATGCGCTGCTCCTTCGTCACCTGCTCGTATTGCATGAAGACCAGGTTCCAGAATTCGAGGAAGCGGTCGCCATGCTCTTCGGGACTTCCCGGCGGGCCGCCCCAGATGTGGTCGCCGCGGTCGATGAAGATTTCCGAGCACGGGCCGCACGGGCCGGTATCGCCCATCGCCCAGAAATTGTCGGAGGTCGGGATGCGGATGATGCGGTCGTCCGAAAAGCCCGCGATCTTCTTCCAGTAGCCCGCTGCCTCGTCGTCGGTGTGGTAGACGGTGACGAGCAGCTTGTCCTTCTTCAGCCCGAACTCCTTGGTGATCAGGTTCCATGCGAGCTCGATCGCGCGCTCCTTGAAATAGTCGCCGAAGGAGAAATTGCCGAGCATCTCGAAGAAGGTGAGATGGCGCGCCGTGTAGCCGACATTGTCCAGATCGTTGTGCTTGCCGCCGGCGCGCACGCTCTTCTGCGCGGTCGCAGCCCGCACATAGGGCCGGGTCTCGAGCCCGGTGAAGACGTTCTTGAACTGCACCATGCCCGCATTGGTGAACATCAGCGTCGGGTCGTTGCGCGGCACCAGCGGGCTCGACTCGACGACCTCGTGGCCGTTCGTGCGGAAGTAGTCGAGGAAGGTCGACCGGATCTCGTTGACGCCACTCATCTTCGTGCCTTTGCGGGGATGCCGGGAACCCGGCGGAATGCTGAACCCCGGCCTTTTAGCCGCGCCCTCGCGGTGTGTCCAGAAATGCATAGGCCGTGCGGAGAAAGCGCAAACGAAAGAGGCCGCCGGCATGCCGGCGGCCTCAAAAAACCGTGTCGAGCGGCTTGCGGCTACATCGCCGCCGCGTCGTCTGCGTCGTCCTCCGCGCCCGGACCGCCCGTCTCGAGGAACTTGTCTGCGATCAGCCCGGCATTCTGCCGCAGCGTCTGCTCGATCTCGGCTGCAAGTTCCGGATTGGTGCGCAGGAACTCCTTGGCGTTCTCGCGTCCCTGGCCGAGACGCTGCGAATTGTAGGAGAACCAGGCGCCCGACTTTTCGACCACGCCTGCCTTGACGCCGAGATCGACCAGTTCGCCCATCTTCGACACGCCCTCGCCATACATGATGTCGAATTCGACCTGCTTGAAGGGCGGTGCCAGCTTGTTCTTCACCACCTTGACGCGGGTCTGGTTGCCGACCACCTCGTCGCGGTCCTTGACCGAGCCGATGCGGCGGATGTCCAGGCGCACCGAGGCGTAGAACTTCAGCGCATTGCCGCCCGTCGTCGTCTCCGGCGAGCCGAACATGACGCCGATCTTCATGCGGATCTGGTTGATGAAGATCAGCATCGTGTTGGAGCGCGAGATCGACGCCGTCAGCTTGCGCAGCGCCTGGCTCATCAGCCGCGCCTGCAGGCCCGGAAGCGAATCGCCCATCTCGCCTTCGATTTCCGCGCGAGGGGTCAGCGCGGCGACCGAATCCACCACCAGCACGTCGATCGCGCCGGAGCGCACCAGCGTATCGCAGATCTCCAGCGCCTGCTCGCCCGTGTCGGGCTGCGAGATCAGGAGGTTTTCCAGGTCGACGCCGAGCTTGCGCGCATAGACCGGATCCAGAGCATGCTCCGCGTCGACGAAGGCGCAGATGCCGCCCTTCTTCTGCGCTTCGGCCACGGTATGCAGCGCCATCGTCGTCTTGCCCGAGCTTTCCGGACCATAGATCTCGACGATGCGTCCGCGCGGCAGGCCGCCGACGCCGAGCGCGATGTCGAGTCCGAGCGATCCGGTCGACACCACGCCGATCTCGACCACCTGCTCGTTGGCGCCGAGCCGCATGATCGAGCCCTTGCCGAATGCGCGCTCGATCTGGGACAGCGCCGCGTCCAAAGCCTTCGTCTTGTCCACCGATTTGTCCTCAACCAGCCGCAGTGAGTTCTGAGCCATGATACATCACCCCTAGATCGTCAATGAAGGCCGAACGCCGTTTGTCCGATGGTGATTTGTATCCGTTTTGTTCTCTTTTTGCAAGAGGCATCAAATTGTTGAAAATGCTATCATTTCGACAAATGTTCCATTTTGGTTCCATCCCCCGGTTGCGGGATGGAGCCGGCAGGCAGGCAAGAGCCCGCATGCCGGGCGGAGAAGAATCAGCTCAGCCGAATTCGGGCACGAAGCGCGGCAGGTCGTCGAACGAATAGCCCGCCACCTGGTTGAGATAGTAGAGCGCCCCGAAGATGATCACCGCGACGAGCGTGGTGCGGACGACCGCCCGCAACATGTGGGAGCCGCGCGGCGCGCTCGCCACGGTGCCGAGCGTCACCTCGCCCTCCTCGTCCTGCGTCTTCAGGCTGAACGGCAGGGTGGCGAACAGCACCAGCCACCAGATGATGAAGAAGATGGCGAAGGCGGAGAAATAGCCCATCAGACCTGTTCCAGTTCGACCAGGGTCCCGGCGAAATCCTTGGGGTGCAGGAAGAGCACCGGCTTGCCGTGCGCGCCGATCTTCGGATTGCCGTCGCCCAGCACGCGCGCGCCGCCGGCCTTGAGCCGGTCGCGTGCGGCGAGGATATCGTCGACCTCGTAGCAGATGTGATGCATGCCGCCCGACGGGTTCTTCGCCAGGAAGGCGGCGATCGGCGAGCCCTCGCCGAGCGGCTCCAGCAGTTCCACCTTGGTGTTGGGCAATTCGACGAAGACGACCGTAACGCCATGTTCAGGCAGCGCCTGCGGCGCGGTGACCGTAGCGCCCAGCGTGCCGCGATAGATCGCGGCGGCGGCGGCGAGGTCCGGAACGGCGATGGCGACATGGTTGAGGCGACCGAGCATTGGCGGCTCCGCGATGATGGCAGTAGGGCAATAGGGCAGTAAGGCAGTAGGGGAAAGGAGAAAACGGGGCGAAAGCGCGCACATCGGGTCGGATCGCACAATCGGCGGCGAGCCTTTCTCCCTACTGCCTTATTGCCCTACTGCCCTACTCCCCTAATACGTCACAAACACCGTCACGATCGGCTTCTTGCCCCAGGCCTCGTTGGCCGAATTGCGCACGGCGCGCCGCACCGCTTCCGCCACCAGGTCGAGGTCCTTGCGGCGCTGGCGCGGGATCGAGGTGACGGCGCTCGCCACTGCCTCGAGCAGCATCTCCTCGAAATCGGTTCCCCTCCCATCCGCCTGCGGCAGGCCGATGGCGACTAGATCGGGATCGCCCGCCAGGTCGTAGCGCTCGTCGAGCACGACATTGACGGCGACATGGCCGGCAAACGAGAGCTTGCGCCGCTCTTTCAGCCCGACGCCGTCGTCGGTACCGATGATGCGGCCGTCCTTGTAGATCCGGCCGAAGGGAACCTGGTCGATGATTTCCGCCGGCCCCGGCGCCAGCCGCGCCATGTCGCCATTTCGCACCTGCATGACTTCAGGAATTCCGGCCATGGCGCCGAGCGACCCCTGGGCCACGAGATGCGCCGCTTCGCCATGCACGGGCACGAGGATGCGCGGCCGCGTCCACTCGTACATGCGCCTCAGTTCCGAGCGCCGCGGGTGGCCGGAAACGTGGACGAGCGCGTCGCTGTCCTCGATGATCTTCACGCCCATGTCGATCAGGCTGTTCTTGATCCCGAGGATCGCCTTCTCGTTGCCGGGAATGGTGCGCGAGGAAAAGATCACGGTATCGCCGGCTGCGAGATGGACCGTCCGCAGTTCGTCGCGCGACAGCTTGGCGAGCGCGGCGCGGTCCTCGCCCTGGCTGCCGGTGCACAGGATCACGAGGCTTTCGCGCGCCACCGCGGCGAATTCGTCCTCGGCGATGAAGGGCGGCAAGCCGTCGAGATAGCCGAGTTCGGACGCGACGTCGATGACGCGCCGCATCGACCGGCCGAGCACCAGCACCTGCCGTCCGGCGTCGCGCGCGGCTTCGGCGATCGAGCGGATGCGCCCGACATTGGAGGAAAAGGTGGTGATGGCGACCAGCGCCGGCGCCTTCTCGATTTCGGCGCGCAGCCCCTGCCCGACGGCCTGCTCGGAGGGCGAGTCGCCTTCGCGCATGGCGTTGGTGGAATCGCAGATCAGCGCCAGCACGCCGGCGTCGCCGAGCGCCCTGAACCGCGCCTCGTCGGTCATCGGCCCGATTTCGGGCGCCGGATCGATCTTCCAGTCGCCGGTGTGGATGATCGTGCCGAGCGGCGTGGTGATCGCCAGAGAGACAGGCTCGGGGATGGAGTGCGCGACCGGAATGGCCTCGATGCGGAACGGTCCGATTTCGAACGTCTCGCCGGCGCGATAGATCGTCACCGGCACCTGCGGCGCGCCGCGTTCGGACTGGCGCTTCGCCTCGAGCAAGCCGGCGGCGAACGGGCTCATCCAGACCTGCGCCTTGAGGCGGGGCCAGAGATCGAGCAGCGCGCCGTAATGGTCCTCGTGCGCATGCGTGATGACGATGCCCTTGAGATTCTTCAGGTCGGCCTCGATGAAGCGCGTATCGGGCAGCACGAGGTCGACCCCCGGCAGGTCGGGGCCCGGAAAGGTTACACCGACATCCACCACGATCCACTCGCGCGCATTGGGCGGGCCATAGCCGTAGAGCGCGAAATTCATGCCGATTTCGCCGACGCCCCCCAGGGGAACGAAGACGAGTTCGGCCGCTTGACCTTTTGACATTGTCATTCCTCTCGCGCCGCTCAGCTCCGTCCCGCCGAGGCGACCGCGCCGAAATGCACATCGCCGGCTGCGATGCTCACCCGTTCACCTTTAGCGTCCCGGATGACGAACCGGCAATCCTCGTCGATCGTCTCGAACACGCCGCGCACCACATTTCCGTTCACGTTCACGGCCACGTCGCCGCCGAGGCCCGCGGCCCGCGTCAGCCAAAGGCGCCGGATGTCATCGAGCCCCCTGCCCCCCGCCCAGATGCGCTCCATACGCGTCCAGGCATCCGACAGGGCCAGGAAGACCGTTTCCGCGTCCACCTTGGAGCCGAGCGCCGAGAGCGACGTTGCCGGATAAGGCAGATCTACCGGATGGGCGACGACATTGACCCCGATCCCGACCGCAATCGCGAGACGACCATCCGGCAACAAAGCCGATTCGAGCAGGATGCCGGCAAGCTTCGCGCTGTCGACAACGACATCGTTCGGCCATTTCAATTCGAAGCGGCGCACATCCCGCCCGTTGCCGCCGTCGACGCCAATCGAGACACGGGAGCCCGCCGCCACCGCGTCGAGCGCTTCGCCCAGCGCCAGCCCGGCGACGAAGCCGAGCGTTGCCGCATGACGAAGGTCGCCGTCGATGACACGAAGCAGCGTCGCGGCGAGATTTCCGTCGATCCACGCCCACGGCCGGCCCCGGCGTCCGCGCCCGCTCTCCTGCCGCTGGGTGACGAGCCAGAGCGGGCCTGGATCTCCCTCGCGCGCCCGGTCGAGCGCGACGGCGTTGGTGGAACCGACAGTTTCGAACGTTTCGAGGCGATAGCCTGCGGATTCGGCGAAGGGTGAGAAACGGAATCCCATCCGCTCAGAAGAAGGTCCGTGCGGCCGCCTCGGCAAGCGCCTCGACCGGCTGGCCGATCAGCATGTAGAACGCGACGAAAATACCGGAAAGCCCCAGCACCACGCGCAGTTCGCCGGTCATCGGCACGAATCCGCCCACCGGCTCGTCGAACCACATGATCTTGATGATGCGCAGATAGTAGTAGGCGCCGACGACGGAGGCGAGAACACCGATAATCGCCAGCGCCAGGAGATTGGCCTCGATCGCGGCGAGAAACACGTACCATTTCGCCCAGAAGCCGGCGAGCGGCGGAATTCCGGCCAGCGAGAACATGAGAATGGTCATGATCGTCGCCATCATCGGATTGGTCTGCGCGAGGCCAGCCAGATCCTCGATCTGTTCGACATTGCCGTCCTTGCGGCGCATCGCCAGGATGAAGGCGAAGGTGCCGAGCGTCATCACCAGGTAGATCGCCATGTAGATCGCGACGCCGCGCACGCCGACCTGCGTATTGGCGGCAAGGCCGACCAGCGCGAAGCCCATATGGCCGATCGACGAATAGGCCATCAGCCGCTTGATGTTCTTCTGGCCGATCGCCGCGAAGGCGCCGAGCAGCATGGAGGCGATCGAGATGAAGACGACGATCTGCTGCCAGTCGGCCGCCACCGGCCCGAACGGGCCGACCACGACACGGACGATCAGCGCCATCGCCGCCATCTTGGGCGCCGCGGCGAAGAAGGCGGTGACCGGTGTCGGCGCCCCTTCGTAGACGTCGGGTGTCCACATGTGGAACGGCACGGCGGAGATCTTGAAGGCGAGGCCGGCAAGCACGAAGACCAGCCCGAACACCAGGCCGAGCTGCCGCTCTCCGCTGGTCAGCGCCACGGCGATCGCGTCGAAGCCGATATTGCCGGTGTAGCCGTAGACGAGCGAAATGCCGTAGAGAAGCATGCCCGAGGAAAGTGCGCCGAGAACGAAATATTTCAGGCCGGCTTCCGTCGCCTTCGCGCTGTCGCGGTTGATCGCGGCGAGCACGTAGAGCGCCAGCGACTGCAGTTCGAGGCCGAGATAGAGCGTCAGCATGTTGTTGGCCGAGACCATCAGCAGCATGCCGAGCGTCGAGAGCAGGATCAGCACCGGATACTCGAACTTGTCGAACTTCTCCTCCTGCGCGAAGGAAACCGACATGGCGAGCGTGACGACCGAGCCGATAAGGGTCAGCACCTTCATGAAGCGGGCGAACGGATCGGCGATATAGGCACCGCCAAACGCCTGTCCCTGGTCGCCGATCAGCACCATCCAGGCGCCGGCGCCGATCAGGATCGCAACCGCGAGCCCGGTCACCAGGGTGTTGCCGCGCTCGCCGGAATAGACGCCGATCATCAGGAGCGCCATCGCTCCGATCGCGAGGATCAGCTCCGGGGCAACCAGCGTCAGGTTCGAGATCATGTCAGGCGTCATGTTCATCGGGCCTTCGTCAGTGTGCCGCCGGCGCGGCGACGGGCTGGGCGGCGAGTGCCGCGTCGCGCGAGATCGTCAGGTTGTTCACCAGGGCCTCGACCGAGGCGGTGGTCGGATTCAGCAGCGCCGACGGATAGACGCCGTAGAAGATGACCAGGATCACCAGCGGATAGAGGATCGCCTTCTCCCTCGTCGACAGGTCGAGCAGACCCTTCAGGCTTTCCTTGGTCAGCGCGCCGTAGACGACGCGGCGATACAACCACAGCGCATAGGCCGCCGAGAGGATGACGCCGGTCGCGGCGAACAGCGCAACCCAGGTATTGGCCTTGAAGGCGCCGAACAGCGTCAGGAATTCGCCGACGAAACCGCTCGTTCCCGGCAGGCCGACATTGGCCAGCGTGAAGATCAGGAAGACGACGGCGTATTTCGGCATGTTGTTGACGAGCCCGCCATAGGCGGCGATCTCGCGGGTGTGCATCCGGTCATAGATCACGCCGACGCACAGGAACAGCGCGCTCGCCACCAAGCCGTGCGACAGCATCTGGAAGATCGCACCCTGGATGCCTTCCACGTTCATCGCGAAGATACCCATCGTGACGTAGCCCATATGCGCGACGGACGAATAGGCGATCAGCTTCTTCATGTCCTCCTGCATCAGCGCGACCAGCGATGTGTAGATGATCGCGACGATCGAGAGCGCGAACACCAGCGGCGCGAAGTCGATCGAGGCGAGCGGGAACATCGGCAGCGAGAAGCGCAGCAGGCCGTATCCGCCCATCTTCAACAGGATGCCCGCCAGGATGACCGAGCCCGCCGTCGGTGCCTCGACGTGGGCGTCGGGCAGCCAGGTATGCACCGGCCACATCGGCATCTTCACCGCGAAGGAGGCAAAGAAGGCGAGCCACAGCCAGGTCTGCATGTTGGCCGGGAACTCGTGCGTCAGAAGCTGCGTGATGTCTGTCGTCTGCGCCTGCCAGTACATCGCCATGATGGCGAGCAGCATCAACACCGAGCCGAGCAGCGTGTAGAGGAAGAACTTGAACGAGGCATAGACGCGCCGCTTGCCGCCCCACACGCCGATGATGATGAACATCGGGATCAGGCCGGCCTCGAAGAAGACGTAGAAGATCACGAGATCCAGCGCGCAGAACACGCCGATCATCAGCGTCTCGAGCACGAGGAAGGCGATCATGTAGGCCTTGACCCGATTCTGGATCGATTCCCACGAGGCGAGGATGCACAGCGGCATCAGGAACGTCGTCAGGATCACGAACAGCATCGAAATGCCGTCGACGCCCATGTGATAGGCGATGCCGGAGTTCAGCCACTCGACCTTCTCGACCATCTGGAAGCCGGGCGTGGCATTGTCGAAGCCGAGCCAGATGCCGAGCGACAGAAGGAAGGTGAACACCGTCGTGAACAGCGTGACGGAGCGGATGTTGCGACGTCCCGCCTCGTTGTCGTCGCCGATCCAGAAAATCAGGAACGCGCCGACGAGCGGCAGGAACGTGACCGTGGAGAGGATGGGCCAGTCGGTCATGATCTAGAAACTGCTCCCGAGCATCATCCAGGTGACGAGCGCTGCGACGCCGATCAGCATTGCGAATGCGTAGTGGTATAGATAGCCGGACTGCAGCTTGACGACGCGGCCGGTCACGTCCTGAACCCGCGCCGAGATGCCGTCGGGACCGAACCCGTCGATGACGTAGCCGTCGCCCTTCTTCCACAGGAAGGTGCCGAGCCGCATGGCCGGGCGGACGAACAGAAAATCGTAGAGTTCGTCGAAATACCACTTGTTGAGCAGGAACGCGTAGAGCCCGCGGTGCTGCTCGGCGAGCGCCTTCGGCGTCTCCGGCGAGCGGATGTAGAAATACCAGGCGGTGGCGAAGCCGAGCAGCATCGCGACGAACGGCGCGAGCTTCACCCACAGCGGCACGCCGTGGAAGTCGTGCAGGATATGGTTGTCAGGCAGAATGAACAGCGCCGCCTTCCAGAAGTGCTCGTATTCCTCGCCGATGAAGAAGTCGTGGAAGAGCACGCCGGCGAAAAGCGCGCCGGCAGCGAGGATGAACAGCGGCGCGAGCATCACCATCGGCGATTCATGCACGTGATGCATGACGTCGGCCGAGGCGCGCGGCTTGCCGTGGAACGTCATGAAGATCAGCCGCCACGAGTAGAACGACGTGAACATCGCCGCGATGACGAGCAGCGTGAACGCGATCGGTGCGATGACGTTATGGCCGACGAAAGCGCCTTCGATGATGGCGTCCTTGGAGAAGAAGCCGGCGGTGCCGATGATCGTGCCGGGAATGCCAACGCCGGTCAGCGCGACCGTGCCGATGACCATCATCCAGTAGGTGGTGGGGATCAGCTTCCTCAAGCCGCCCATCTTGCGCATGTCCTGCTCGTCGGAGACGGCGTGGATCACGGAGCCCGAGCCGAGGAACAGGAGCGCCTTGAAGAAGGCGTGCGTGAACAGGTGGAAGATCGCGGCGGAATAGAAACCGAGCCCGAGCGCAACGAACATGTAGCCGAGCTGCGAACAGGTCGAATAGGCGATGACCCGCTTGATGTCGTTCTGCACCAGGCCGACAGTCGCCGCGAAGATCGCCGTGAACGCGCCGACCACCGTCACCACCGTCAGCGCCGTGTGCGACAGCTCGAACAGCGGCGACATGCGGGCGACGAGGAACACGCCGGCCGTGACCATCGTCGCGGCATGGATCAGCGCCGAGACCGGCGTCGGCCCTTCCATCGCGTCCGGCAGCCAGGTGTGCAGCGGCACCTGTGCCGACTTGCCCATCGCGCCGAGGAAAAGCAGCAGACAGACGACGGTCAGCGCGGCCGCCTTGTCGAGCTGGTAGCCGAGGAAAGTCAGCACCGTCTCGCCGTGCGCGGCGGCTGTATCGGCGCCGGCGGCTGCTTCACCGTGGCCCGCTGCCGGCAGGAAGGACGCGGTGTTGTTGAAGATCGTGTCGAAATTGACAGATCCGAACAGGACGAAGACGCCGAAGATGCCGAGGATGAAGCCGAAATCGCCGACGCGGTTGACGACGAAAGCCTTGATTGCGGCGGCATTTGCCGACGGCTTCTTGTACCAGAAGCCGATCAGAAGGTAGGAGGCGAGGCCGACGCCCTCCCAGCCGAAGAACATCTGCACGAGGTTGTCGGATGTCACCAGCATCAGCATGGCGAAGGTGAACAGCGACAGGTAGGCGAAAAAGCGCGGCCGATGCGGATCGTGGTGCATGTAGCCGATCGAGTAGATATGCACGAGCGACGACACGGTGTTGACGACGACCAGCATCACCACAGTCAGCGTGTCGATCCTGAACGCCCAGTCGACGTCGATCCCGCCTGCCTGGATGAAGGTCATCACCGGCACGGTGAACGCCTGCCCCTCGCCCATCGCCACCGAGAAGAACGCGACCCACGACAGCGCGGCCGAAATCACCAGCAGGCCCGACGTGATGTATTCCGACGCGGCGGATCCGATCGCGCGACCGCCGAGGCCGGCAATCAGGAAGCCGATCAGCGGAAGGAAGACGATGGCTTGGTACATGGGTCGATCAACCCTTCATCATGTTGACGTCTTCGACCGCGATCGAGCCGCGGTTGCGGAAGAAGACGACGAGAATGGCAAGTCCGATCGCAGCCTCCGCGGCCGCGACGGTGAGCACAAACAGCGCGAAGACCTGGCCGACGAGATCGCCGAGCGCCGCCGAGAAGGCGACGAAATTGATGTTGACCGCGAGCAGGATGAGTTCGACCGACATCAGGATGACGATGACGTTCTTGCGGTTCAAAAAGATGCCGAACACGCCGAGCGTGAACAGGATCGCCGAGACGGTCAGATAGTGCGCGATGCCGATTTCCATCAGATGCCCTTCCCCGTCTCGACCTTCTTGATCTCCATCGCGGTCGCCGGAGTGCGCGCGACCTGTGCGGCGATCGACTGCCGTCTGACGCCCACCTTGTGGCGCAGCGTCAGGACGATCGCACCGATCATGGCGACGAGCAGGACCAGGCCCGCGATTTGGAAATGGAAGAAGTAGTCCGTGTAGAGAATGTCGCCGAGCGCCGCCGTGTTGTGGCGCGTCGCGATGTCCGGCGTCGGTTGCGAGACAGTCGATGCGAGTTGCGGCGCAAAGACGTAGCCGCCGGTCACGACGATCAGCTCGGCCGCCAGGATCAGCCCGACCAGCGCGCCGATCGGCGCGTATTGGAGCGCGCCCTGTTTCAATTCCGCGAAATCCACGTCGAGCATCATCACCACGAACAGGAACAGCACCGCGACCGCGCCGACATAGACGACGAGCAGGATCATCGCGAGGAACTCGGCGCCCGTCAGCAGGAACAGCGCCGCCGCGTTGAAGAAGGTCAGGATCAGATAGAGGACAGAATGCACCGGGTTGCGCGCGGAAATGACCATGAACCCCGCCGCGATCGCGACGAAGGCGAAGAGGTAGAAAAATACCGCTTCCAGTCCTGACAGCATGGGTTGTCCCCGGTTCATCCTTCGGCGCGTTTGCGCGCCGCTCACTTCAGTCTGCGACTCCCGGACACCCCCGTCCGAAGTCGCGCGTTCCTTAGACGAGGCATCCCGCCCCGTCCATCACCCTCAGCGGTAGGGCGAGTCGATCTCGATGTTGCGCGCGATCTCGCGCTCCCACCGGTCGCCATTGGCGAGCAGCTTGTCCTTGTCGTAGTAGAGTTCCTCGCGCGTCTCGGTCGCGAACTCGAAGTTCGGTCCCTCGACGATCGCGTCCACCGGGCAGGCCTCCTGGCAGAAGCCGCAATAGATGCATTTCACCATGTCGATGTCGTAGCGCACCGTGCGGCGCGTGCCGTCGTTGCGGCGTGGGCCGGCTTCGATGGTGATCGCCTGGGCCGGGCAGATCGCCTCGCACAGCTTGCAGGCGATGCAGCGCTCCTCGCCGTTCGGATAGCGACGCAGCGCGTGCTCGCCCCGGAAGCGCGGCGAAATCGGTCCCTTCTCGTGCGGATAGTTGATCGTTTCCTTCGGCCGGAACATCTGCTTGATCGACAGCACGAAGGCGCTCGCGAACTCGGCGAGCAGCAGCGATTTGGCGGCCTGGGCGAGCGCTGACATCTCTATTCTCCAAACACGTAGGGGCCGACGAACCAGCCCACGAGCGGCAACAGCACGAACTGGCTCGCCGCCGTAACGTTGAGCACCCGTTTGGTCTCGTCGAGGTCGACGCGGCCGGCCAGCATGCGCAGCACGACGAAATCCGCCGCCGCGATGACGATGCCGATCAGTGCGCCGATGAGAGAACCGGACATCAGTGGTTCCCCGCAAGTTGATAGCCGAATACGGCGCCGAGAACCGTCCACACGGGGGCGACAATGCCGAAGTAGAAAACGGGGGGACTCACCCGCGAAAAGATCGACTGCGCTACGTCGGTGTTCCGCATGAATTGCGAATGCCGCAGGACAAACACCATGATCGCGCCAGCCGCCACGGCCACAAGACCGAGGATGACCGCGCCAGCCAGCGCACCCATCGGCTTTGAAAGCTCGGTGAAGGAGGACAGGTCCATCACGCGAGCCCCGTGATCTTCAGGAACGCGGCGGTCGCCACGACCATGAACAGCGAGATCGGCAGGAACACCTTCCAGCCCAGACGCATCAACTGGTCGTAGCGGTAGCGCGGCACGAAGGCCTTCACGATCGAGAACATGAAGAAGACGAGGCAGAGCTTGAACACGAACCAGATGACGCCGGGCACCCAGGTGAAGGGCGCGAAGTCGAATGGCGGCAGCCAGCCGCCGAGGAACAGGATCGTCGTCAGCGCGCACATCAGCACGACCGCGACATATTCGCCGAGGAAGAACAGCAGGAACGGTGTCGACGAATATTCGATCATGTGGCCGGCGACGAGTTCGGACTCCGCTTCCACGAGGTCGAAGGGCGGCCGGTTCGTCTCGGCCAGCGCCGAGATGAAGAAGATGACGAACATCGGGAACAGCCCGAGCCAGTGCCAGTCGAGGAAGGTGTTGGGCAGGCCGGCCATGGTGCCGAGCCCGTCCTTCTGGGCCAGCACGATGTCGGTTAGGTTGAGCGACCCGACGCAGAGCAGCACGGTGACGATGACGAAGCCGATCGAGACCTCGTAGGACACCATCTGCGCGGCCGAGCGCAACGCGCCGAGGAACGGATATTTCGAGTTCGACGCCCAGCCGCCCATGATCACGCCGTAGACCTCGAGCGAGGAGATGGCGAAGACGAACAGGATGCCGACATTGATGTCGGCGATCGCCCAGCCTTCGTTGACCGGGATCACCGCCCAGGCAGCCATCGCCAGCGCCGCCGAAACCACCGGGGCCAGCAGGAACACGCCCTTGTTGGCGCCCGACGGGATCACCGGCTCCTTGAACACGAACTTCAAGAGATCGGCGAAAGCCTGCAGCGTGCCCCAGGGCCCGACCACGTTCGGACCGCGGCGCATCTGCACGGCGGCCCAGATCTTGCGGTCGGCGTAGAGGATATAGGCGACGCCGATCAGGAGGATGACGAGCAGCACGACCGACTGGAGCAGGATCCAGAGCGCCGGCAGGACGTAAATCGAGAAGAAGCTGTCCATCGTCCCTGCCCTACTCGGCCGCCTGTTTGAAGCCGCTCTGCGCCAATGCCGAGCATTCGGCCATGACGGCCGAAGCCCGCGCGATCGGGTTCGTCAGATAGAAGTCTTTGACCGCCGAGGCAAACGGTGCGCGGCCCATTTCCCCGCCGGCTTTCGCCAGCCGTGCCAGGCCCTCCGCGTCCGCCGGCGCGATCTCGTCGATTTCCGCGAAATGCGGGAACTCGGCGTAGAGCTTGGCGCGCAGTTGCGCCAGCGAATCGAACGGCAGGCGCTTGCCCAGCACGTCCGACAGCGCGCGCAGGATCGCCCAGTCCTCCTTGGCCTCGCCCGGCGCAAAACCGGCGCGGTTGGCCATCTGCACCCGCCCTTCGGTGTTCACGTAGGTGCCGGACTTCTCGGTATAAGCGGCTCCCGGCAGGATCACGTCCGCGCGGTGCGCGCCTGCGTCGCCATGCGTGCCGATATACACGGTGAAGGCCTTGCCGATCCGGCTCATGTCGAATTCGTCAGCGCCGAGCAGGAAGAGCACGTCCATCGCGCCCATCATGCCGGCGACGTCCTTGCCGCCTTCGCCCGGCACGAAGCCGAGGTCGAGCGCGCCGACGCGGGCGGCGGCCGTGTGCAGCACGCCGAAGCCGTTCCAGTCCTCGCGCACCGCATTGACGGACGCGGCCAGTTTCGCGGCCTGCGACAGAACGGCAGCGCCGCCCTCGCCCGCAATCGCGCCCTGGCCGACCAGGATGATCGGGTTCTTCGCCTGCTTGAAGGCGGTCATGAACTTGCCGCGGCTCGTCCCCAGATCCTTCAGCGTCTCGGCGCCGGCGCCGAGCTTCTCGTAGTCGTAGCGGGTATCGCCTATGTCGCCGACGACGCCGACCGGGAAATTGCCCATCCGCCAGCGCTTGCGGATGCGCGCGTTGAGCACGGACGCCTCGTAGCGCGGGTTGGCGCCGATGATCAAAAGCGCATCGGCGCGCTCGATCCCCTCGATCGTCGGGTTAAACACGTAGCTCGCGCGGCCGAATGACGGGTCCAGCGCCGAGCCGTCCTGCCGGCAATCGAGATTGGCCGAACCGAGCGACTGCATCAGCAGCTTCAGCGCATACATCTCCTCGACGGCGGCGAGATCGCCGGCGATCGCGCCGATCTTGTCGGCGGACGTCCTGGCAACCGCGGCCTTGATCGCCGCGAAGGCTTCCGCCCAGCTCGCAGCCACCAGCTTGCCACCCTTGCGCACATAGGGTCGGTCGAGGCGCTGCGTGCGCAACCCGTCCCAGATGAAGCGCGTCTTGTCGGAGATCCACTCCTCGTTCACCTCTTCGTTGATGCGCGGCATGATGCGCATCACCTCGCGGCCGCGCGAGTCGACGCGGATTGCCGAACCGACCGCATCCATCACGTCGATGGACTCGGTCTTGGTCAGTTCCCACGGCCGCGCCTGGAAGGCATAGGGCTTCGAGGTCAGCGCGCCGACCGGGCAGAGGTCGATCACGTTGCCCTGCAGTTCCGACGTCATCGCCTGTTCGAGATAGGTGGTGATCTCGGCATCCTCGCCGCGGCCGATCAGGCCAAGCTCGGAGATTCCAGCCACTTCCGTCGTGAACCTCACGCATCGCGTGCAGTGGATGCAACGGTTCATGATCGTCTTGACCAGCGGGCCGATATACTTGTCCTCGACGGCGCGCTTGTTCTCGTGGAAGCGCGAGGAATCGACGCCGAAGGCCATTGCCTGGTCCTGCAGGTCGCATTCGCCGCCCTGGTCGCAGATCGGGCAGTCGAGCGGATGGTTGATCAGCAGGAACTCCATCACGCCTTCGCGGGCCTTCTTGACCATCGGCGTGTTGGTGAACATTTCCGGCAGTTCGCCATTGGGGCCCGGGCGCAGGTCGCGTACGCCCATGGCGCAGGAGGCCGTCGGCTTCGGCGGACCGCCCTTCACCTCGACCAGGCACATGCGGCAATTGCCGGCGATCGACAGCCGCTCGTGGAAGCAGAAGCGCGGCACTTCCGCGCCCGCCTCCTCCGCCGCCTGCAGCAGCGTGTAGTGATCGGGAACCTCGATCTCGCGCCCGTCGACCTTCAGCTTAGCCATCAATTGCCCCCGGCGGCTTTCGCCGCTTCGTATGTTGCGAGGAGTTCGGTGACGAGGATGCCGTTGATCCGCAGGCCTGCGATGCAGGATTCCTCGATCGTGGCGTCCTGCAGCTTGACATTGCGGAACCGTGCGCCCGTCAGGTTCACGTCGTCGAAGACCGACCCCGTCATATCGAAATCGACCGCGTCAAGGCGGTCACGTCCGGCGGCAAGCTTCATGTCTTGCCTCCCTTGGCCAGCGCCTTCGCCTGGCCGATCCAGTCGTCTCGCCCGATCCGGCCCTTGAAGCCGAGATCGCCTTCGATCCGGGCGATGTCCTCATCCGTCAGCGCCGCGATCTGGGCGTAGGTGCGAATGCCGAACCCGTTGAGCACGACTTCTAGCTTGGGTCCGATGCCGCCAATCGCCTTGAGATCGTCCACTGCGTCTGATCGCGACGCTGCCGCAGGCTTGGCGACGCTTGCCGCCACGGGCGCCGATGCGGCAACCGAAACCGCCTTGCGCCGGGGTGCCTTGGCGACCTTCGCCGCACGCTCCGCCTTGGAGACGAACGTGACGACCGTGGCGCCTGTGTCAGCGGCAGTCGTCGCCTCGCTGACGACCGACGCGGCCGCTGCTTTGGCATCCTTGCCCGGCTCGCGCGCCGGAGCTCGCTTGCTTGCAGAATCCCGCCCGGCATGGGCGATTTCGTGACCCGCCTGCATCGCACTCGATACCGCGGTGAGCCAGAGACCGAAAGCCTGCGTCGCCATGCCGAGGCCAAGCGCGGAGAGCGCCGCGGCACCCGCGATCGGCTGTGCCATCAGGCGCGCGGCATCGCCGAACTCCTTCGGCATCAGTGCCGAAACCTGCCGCTTCAACTTCTCGACCTCGTCGGCTTCGGGCAGACGACCGCCAGGGAGGGCGTCATTCGTCATCGATCGCTCCTTTCCTTCTGCCATCGTTTGCCCCTTTTCTCCCGGCCTCGGCCGGTTCCTTCGCCTGCTACTCGGCCGCCATCAGCGGCTGAACCTGGTGCGCGTTGCGCGAAAACTCGTCGATCCGCCGCTCGATCTCCGGCCGGAAGTTGCGGATCAGGCCCTGGATCGGCCATGCGGCCGCGTCGCCCAGCGCGCAGATCGTGTGACCTTCCACCTGCTTCGTCACGTCGAGCAGCATGTCGATCTCGCGCTTCTGCGCCTGGCCGATCACGAGGCGCTCCATGACCCGCCACATCCAGCCGGTGCCCTCGC
Organism: Pseudomonadota bacterium; assembly: GCA_043822005.1. GTDB lineage: Bacteria > Pseudomonadota > Alphaproteobacteria > Rhizobiales > Rhizobiaceae > Mesorhizobium_A. The sequence goes on from JBDRCE010000030.1 coordinate 53,736, forward strand.
GGCATGGCGTGCACTGGCCGCAGCTCTCGTGTTTGAAGAAGTAGGAAAGCCGGGCGATCGCCTTCACGATATCGGTCGACTTGTCCATGACGATCACGGCCGCCGTGCCGAAGGAGGACTTCTTCTCGCGCAGGCCGTCGAAATCCATCGGGCAGTCGATGATGTCCTCGGCCTTGACCACCGGGCATGACGCGCCGCCGGGGATCACCGCCAGCAGGTTGTCCCACCCGCCGCGGATGCCGCCGCCATGCTTTTCCACCAGCTCGCGGAAGGAGATTCCCATCTCCTCCTCGACCGTGCACGGCGTGTTGACGTGGCCAACCAGCATGAACAGCTTGGTGCCGACATTGTTCGGACGTCCGATCGAGGAGAACCACGCCGCGCCGCGGCGCAGGATGGTCGGCGCCACCGCAATCGACTCGACATTGTTCACCGTCGTCGGGCAGCCGTAGAGACCCATGTTGGCCGGGAACGGCGGCTTCAGGCGCGGCTGGCCCTTCTTGCCTTCGAGGCTTTCGAGCAGCGCCGTCTCCTCGCCGCAGATATAGGCGCCGGCGCCGTGGTGGACGTAGATGTCGAAATCGTAGCCGTTCTTGTTGCCCTTGCCGATCAGGCCGGCCTCATAGGCCTCGTCGATCGCGCGCTGCAGCGCCTCGCGCTCGCGGATGAACTCGCCGCGCACGTAGATGTAAGCGGCGATTGCGCCCATGGCGAAACCGGCGATCAGGCAGCCCTCGACCAGTGTGTGCGGATCGTGGCGCAGTATCTCGCGGTCCTTGCAGGTGCCGGGTTCGGATTCGTCGGCATTGACGACGAGATAGGAGGGCCGCCCGTCGCTCGCCTTCGGCATGAACGACCATTTGAGCCCGGTCGGGAAGCCGGCGCCGCCGCGACCGCGCAGGCCGGACGCCTTCATCTCGTTGATGATCCAGTCGCGGCCCTTGTCGATGATGCCCTTGGTACCGTCCCAGGCGCCGCGCGACATCGCACCCTTCAGCGACCGGTCGAAGCGGCCGTAGATGTTGGTGAAAATGCGGTCCTTGTCCTGAAGCATGCTCTATCCCTCAGACCGGCTTCTTGCCGAAGACGCGGGTGTATTCGGCGACGCCGCCCTTGGCGAGCGCCTTGGCCTGCTTGACCCAGTCGTCGCGCTCGATCCGCCCCTTGAAGTTCAGGTATCCGTCGACCCATTCGCGCTCGGCCTTCTTCCACGAGGCGATCTGCGCGAACGTGTAGATGCCGAGCGAATGAAGAATGCCCTCGATCTTCGGCCCCACGCCGGAGATCAGCTTGAGGTCGTCCACCGCCGCCGGCTTCTCGATCCCGGCCGGACGGTTCTTGTCCGTCAGCGACGGTTTGGCGGCTGCGGGAGCCGCGTCGCCCTTGGCACGCGCGGCGCCGATCGGCTCGCCCTTCAGGGTCTCAGGCGCCTTGTAGGCAGACACGGGCTCGGCCTTGGGCTCCTTGGACGTCCGCTGCTTGACCGTCTTCTCGACCGAAGGTTCGGCGAGGTTCGCGGCCTTGGCGGAATGCGCCGGCGCGACGCTCTTCGCCTGCTCGGCGGCGGGCGCGACTTTCACCTTGGACGGCGACTTGATCGTGGGATTGGTTTCGGCGGCGTCCGTCTTCGGCCTTGCCGCGTTCGACGGCGCGACAGTTTCGGTAGCGGGCGCGGCCGCCGCAGCGGCCTTCGCTTCACGCACGCGCGTCGACTTCAGCACAGCCTTCTCGTCCTTGAGCGAGGTGAAGCCGCTCTGCGGCGCGGAATAGAAGCGGTCGATTTGCGGGCCGGGCTTTACAGTGTCGCCCTTGCCGGCCTCGAACGCGTCGATGATCTCGGCCAGCCGTTCCGGCGTCAGGTCCTCATAGGTGTCCTTGAAGATCATCACCATCGGCGCGTTCACGCAGGCGCCGAGGCATTCCACTTCCTCCCAGGACAGCGTGCCCTCGGCATTGGTGTGGAACTGGTCGTGATGGATCTTGGACCGGCACACGTCCATCAGCGCCTCGGAGCCGCGCAGCATGCACGGCGTCGTGCCGCAGACCTGCACGTGGGCGCGGGTGCCGACCGGCTTCAGCTGGAACTGGGTGTAGAAGGTGGCGACCTCGAGCACGCGGATGTAAGCCATGCCGAGCCTGTCGGCGACATGCTCGATGGCCGCCTTGGTGACTCAGCCCTCCTGTTCCTGCGCAAGCATGAGCAGAGGGATCACGGCCGACTGTTCGCGGCCTTGGGGATATTTTGCGATCCAGGTCTTCACCTCCGCGGCCTTCGCCTTGGAGAAGGCGAATGCGGCTGGCTGGAGGGCTGGCTCGGCGAGACGGCGGACGGACATTCTAGCTACCTGCGATAAGTCCAGGGGACTTTGTGAAGAAGAAAGGCGGGTTCGGTCCGAATATGTGCCCAATCACAGTCAAGCCTAACAGCATAGTCGTTATCCATGCGAAGACGGCGAGAATAACCGCTACTATAATACAGCCACCACGAATTTCACGAACGGTATCGGATACTACTTGAGCAACTGCAACGCTCAAACCCAAAGTCAGGTACAACGCGATATTCGTTGCAATCGCAGAAGTACTTAGACCATGCGAGATGGCAGCAGTAACAGTCCCAAACCCGATGAAGGGAAGAATCGACCACTTCGACCACTTCAAAAACGGATCCGCATGCCTGCGGCTTATCTGAATGATCTCGGAGGCGTTCACCGGTCCACCTCACCAAACACGATATCGAGCGAACCCAGCACCGCCGTCACGTCGGCGAGCAGGTGGCCGCGGCAGAGGAAATCCATCGCCTGCAGATGCGCGAAGCCGGGCGCGCGCAGCTTGCAGCGGTAGGGCTTGTTGGTGCCGTCCGAGACCAGATAGACGCCGAATTCGCCCTTCGGCGCTTCCACGGCGGCATAGACTTCGCCCGCCGGCACGCGATAGCCTTCGGTATAGAGCTTGAAGTGATGGATCAGCGCTTCCATCGAGCGCTTCATCGCCGCGCGCTTCGGCGGCACGATCTTGCCGTCGGTGTTCGACACCGGACCGACCTTCTCCTTGCCGAGCAGCAGATCGACGCACTGCCGCATGATCTTCGCCGACTGGCGCATCTCTTCCATGCGGATGAGGTAGCGGTCGTAGCAGTCGCCGTTCTTGCCGATCGGAATGTCGAACTCCATCTCGGAATAGCACTCATAAGGCTGCGACTTGCGCAGGTCCCACGCGGCACCCGACCCGCGCACCATCACGCCCGAAAATCCCCAGGCCCAGGCGTCCTCGAGCGACACGACGCCAATATCGACATTGCGCTGCTTGAAGATGCGGTTCCCGGTGAGCAGAGCGTCGAGATCGTCGAGCGATTTGAGGAAGGGGTCGATCCAGGTGCCGATGTCCTCGATCAGCTTCTCCGGCAGGTCCTGGTGCACGCCGCCCGGCCGGAAATAGGCCGCATGCATGCGCGAGCCGGACGCGCGCTCGTAGAACACCATCAGCTTCTCGCGTTCGACGAAACCCCAAAGCGGCGGCGTCAGCGCGCCGATATCGAGCGCCTGCGTCGTCACGTTGAGGATGTGCGACATAATCCGGCCGATCTCGGAATAGAGAACGCGGATGATCTGGCCGCGCCGCGGTACCTCGATGCCGAGCAGCCTCTCGGTCGCCAGCGCAAACGCGTGCTCCTGATTCATCGGCGCGCAATAGTCGAGCCGGTCGAGATAGGGGACGGCCTGGAGGTAGGTCTTGTTCTCCATCAGCTTCTCGGTGCCGCGGTGCAGCAGGCCGATATGCGGATCGACGCGGTCGATCACCTCGCCGTCGAGCTCGAGCACCAAGCGCAGCACGCCGTGCGCGGCCGGATGTTGCGGGCCGAAATTGATGTTGAAGTTGCGGACGGCGGTTTCGGCCATGTTGCCAGCCTCAGTTCGGCTTCGCCTTCTCGTCCCCGGGCAGGACGTAATCCGTCCCTTCCCAAGGCGAGAGGAAATCGAAATTGCGGAATTCCTGCTTGAGCTCGACCGGCTCGTAGACCACGCGCTTCACTTCGTCGTCGTAGCGCACCTCGACGAAGCCCGTCAGCGGGAAGTCCTTGCGCAGCGGGTGCCCCTCGAAGCCGTAGTCGGTGAGGATGCGGCGCAGGTCGGGATGGCCGGTGAACAGGACGCCGTAGAGGTCGTAGGTCTCTCGCTCATACCAGTCGGCGCCGGGATAGACCGCCGTGGCCGACGGCACCAGCGTCTCCTCGTCGGCTTCGACCTTGACGCGGATGCGCTGGTTCTGGCGCGGCGACAGCAGATGATAGACGACGTCGAAACGACGCTGGCGCGACGGATAGTCCGCGCCGCAGATGTCGATGATCGAGATGAACTGACACTGCACGTCGCGCTTGAGGAAATTGAGCACGTCGATGATGTCGCCCGGCGCGACGGTGATCGTCAGGTCGCCATAGGCCACCACGGCGCTCTCCATGTCGTCGCCGAGCTTTTCCTTCAGATAGGCCGCGAGGTCGTTCAGCGCTTCGCTCATCTGTCCGTTTCCAGTTCGCCAGACACCGCGCGTGCCCGGCCCTTGTCGACGCCGGCCGGGTGTCGGCCGGCGACGTCCCTCATCATCTCTCGATCGTGCCCGTACGGCGGATTTTCTTCTGCAGCAGAAGAATGGCGTAGAGCAGCGCTTCGGCGGTCGGCGGACAGCCGGGCACGTAGATGTCCACGGGCACGATGCGGTCGCAGCCACGCACCACCGAATAGGAATAATGGTAGTAGCCGCCGCCATTGGCGCAGGAGCCCATCGAGATCACGTAGCGCGGCTCGGGCATCTGGTCGTAGACCTTGCGCAGCGCCGGCGCCATCTTGTTGGTCAGCGTGCCCGCCACGATCATGATGTCCGACTGGCGCGGGGACGCGCGCGGCGCGACGCCAAACCGCTCCGAATCGTAGCGCGGCATCGAGGTGTGGATCATCTCCACCGCGCAGCACGCCAGGCCGAAGGTCATGAACATCAGCGACCCGGTGCGTGCCCAGGTGATCAGCGCCTCGGACGAGGTGACCAGAAAACCCTTGTCGGAGAGCTCGGCATTGATGTCGGTGAAGAACGGGTCGTTCGCGCCCACCGGCTTGCCGGTCGACGGGTCGATGATCCCCTTCGGTCTCGGCGCGACGAGCGTGCCGGTCGAATCGTTCAATCCCATTCCAGCGCTCCCTTCTTCCATTCGTAGATGAAGCCGATCGTCAGCACGCCGAGGAAGACCATCATCGACCAGAAACCGAGCATGCCGATCTCCCCGAACGACACCGCCCACGGGAACAGGAATGCGACTTCGAGATCGAAGATGATGAACAGGATCGAGACGAGATAGAAGCGCACGTCGAACTTCATGCGCGCGTCGTCGAAGGCATTGAAGCCGCACTCATAGGCCGAGAGCTTCTCGGGATCCGGGTTGCGATAGGCGACCAGGAAAGGGGCGACCATCAGGGCCACCCCGATCAGCAGCGCAACACCCATGAAGATGACGACCGGCAGATAGGAACTCAGGAGTGCGTCCATGGCGCGCCTTGTGGGTCTCTGTGTAACGACCGACCCTAGCATTGTTTCGGGTCGCCCTGCGCGACGGAATGGCCGCTTGCGCGACCAGCTCCGACGCTTGCTGCATTGCGGCGAGGGTTATCCCAGCCAAGAGTGCCGCGCAAGCCATACCTTGCGCCGGGCGGGGCCGTTTCCCGCATTCCGCATCAATGGATTGTGCGCGATTTTGTCACTGGCGTGAGGCCGGTTGCGGCCAATCGGAACCGGGTGCCGTCCGTGAACCCGACCGGGCCGAAGCGGCGCGCCGACACAACAAACGCAAACGGCCGCCGAGGCGGCCGCTTCGCACCAAACAGAGCCATTTTTCGAAGAAAAATGGCGCGAGTGACGGGGCTCGAACCCGCGACCTCCGGCGTGACAGGCCGGCACTCTAACCAACTGAGCTACACCCGCGCATGCGACCCGTGGGGCGCACCCCTCGCGTCGATGGCGGGGACTTAAGGGGTTCGACTCTGGCTGTCAAGCTGCCGCGGTCGGGTTTCGCCGGCTCTCTGAAAACCCGTCATCCCGCGCGCGAGAAAGACCCGAGACGGGTTTCGATCCTACTGTTTTTCCTTGCGCGCAAATGCCCGACCGCCTAAATCCGCGCCTCAGGGGCGATTAGCTCAGTTGGTAGAGCGCTTCGTTTACACCGAAGATGTCGGCGGTTCGAGCCCGTCATCGCCCACCATATGCATTTGCTGATTTCATTCAGGAGTTGGCGCGGCTCAGTCCCTGGACGTCTCGGGCGAAGAATCTGTCGTACGGTTCTGTCGCAGCATGCAGCCCCGCCCCTGAAACCTGAAGAACTGAGGTGTCACAGAAACTCGCTGTTTACTGCAACCTCTGGATTGGATTGAAGTCATCGAACAACCGTGCGTCTCTGCGGAATGCGCAGGCAAGATCGGTACACTTACCGGCGGAAACGTCATACTCCCAAGAGCGGTAGCCGTTTGGCTGCCATGTTCGTCATCCCGGTCGTCATCGGCGTTGGCGGTGTGGCCCTTGAAAGCGGTGCGGTCAGTCTGCCCTTCAGCATTCTCGGTGCCGGATGCGACATCAAAGGCAACATCAGCATCAATTCCGGTGCGCGCATCTATCACGTGCCGGGGCAGAAATACTACGACGACACTAAGATCCGATACGAGTATGGTGAGCGGTGGTTCTGTTCCGAAGCAGAAGCCCGCAAGGCCGGTTGGCGCAAGTCGGGCGTCTAGCCGCTGCAACTCAGCGCGAGCTGCCGCTCAGATATAGCCAACTGGCGGGACAACAACCTGTAGCCTGTCCCAGACACGCACGACGCCCGGCGCATTTTCAGCGGCGACCCGCACGGCGTCGCGCACATGGACGTCGGTGACAGTCCCCTTGAGTTCGACCACACCTTCACGCACGACGATGTCCAGCGTTCCGACTGGCGCCCAGTCTCTATTCTTGAGTTCGTCGAGGATCGACCGGCGAATCGTGATGTCGTCAACGGCAGACTGGGGCACGTCGCCCATGCGCCGCGAGAGCGCCACGACCAGATTGGCGCGGCCGATGATGCCGACGACCTTTCCGTTCTCGACCACCGGGAGTCGCTTGAAACCGCGACGTTCCAGTAGATCGGCTACTTCGCCGAGTTCGGCCTCCGGACCGACGCTGACGACCTCGTGACTCATGACATCTTCAACCTTGCGGCCGTGCTCGCGCGCATATTCCTCGGCGCGGCGAACAGGGCTCGTCCAGAATTCGAGCCAGCGCGGCCGGTGGTGTTCGGTGCCGAGTTCGGGCCGATGCAGGAGGTCGCGTTCCGTCACGATGCCGAGGATCCGGCCGGTATCGTCGACGACCGGCAGCCCGCTGATGCCGTGCTCGATCATCTCGTGCGCCGCATGTTCGAGGGTCGTGTCGGGTCGCACCGTGGCCACCCCGACGGTCATGATGTCGCGCGCCTTCATTTCCTCACTCCTTGATAGCGGAAAGGGCAGCCTCGGCTGCCGCCACCTGCCGTTTGACGGCGATGAAACTGTCGGGACTCACCGAAATCGAATCGATGCCGCACTCGACCAGGAAGGCGGCGAACTCCGGGTGATCGCTCGGCGCCTGGCCGCACAAACCGATCTTGGCGCCCGCCTTGCCCGCCTCGCGGATCACATTGGCGATCATCCATTCGACCGCCGCGTCCGACTCGTCGAAGAGGTCGGCGAGTTCGGCGGAATCGCGGTCGACCCCCAGCGTCAGCTGCGTCAGGTCGTTGGAGCCAATGGAGAAGCCGTCGAAGCGTTTCGCGAACTCGGCCGCGAGCACGACGTTGGACGGGATCTCGCACATGACGAAGACCTGCAGCCCGTCCTTGCCTCGCTCGAGCCCGTTGACCGCCATCTCTTCCAGCACCCGATCCGCCTCGCGCGTCGAACGGCAGAAGGGGATCATCACCACCACATTGGTGAAGCCCATCTCGTTGCGCAGCCGCCGGATGGCGCGGCATTCCAGCGCGAAGCCTTCGCGATAGCGAGGAGAATAGTAGCGCGCCGCGCCGCGGAAGCCGATCATGGGATTCTCTTCGCGTGGCTCGAACTCCGCGCCGCCGATCAGCCCGGCATATTCGTTGGTCTTGAAGTCGCTCATCCGCACGATGACCGGTTTCGGCCATGCCGAGGCGGCGATGCGAGACAGGCCGCGCGCGAGCTTGTCGACGAAATATTCCGCCTTGTCGGCGTAGCCGGCGGTGATCTCCGCGATCTGGCGCCTGGCGTCCTCGTCCTTCAGGGTGTCGTAGCGGACCAGCGCCATCGGATGGATGCGGATGTGGTTGCCGACGACGAACTCCATGCGGGCAAGGCCGACGCCGTCGCTCGGGATGCGCCACCAGCGCAGCGCCGCCGCGGGATTGGCCAGATTGAGCATGATCTCCGTGCGGGTGGACGGCAGGTCGGTGACGTCGACCTCGCTGGTTTCGAAGTCCGCTACACCTTCATAGATGAAGCCGCGGTCGCCCTCGGCGCAGGACACCGTGATCGACTGCTCCCCATGCAGAACATGCGTCGCGTTGCCGGTGCCGACGATGGCGGGAAGCCCCAGCTCCCGGCTGACGATGGCGGCGTGCGAGGTGCGGCCGCCGTGGTCGGTGACGATGGCCGCGGCACGCTTCATGATGGGAACCCAGTCCGGATCGGTCGTGCCGGTGACGAGGATCGAGCCGTCAACGAAGTTGGCGATGTCGCGCGAACTTTCGATCAGGCAGACCTGGCCGCTGACGACCGCGTCGCCGACGGCGAGGCCCTCGGCAAGGGTCTTGCCCTTCTTGGTGATCGCGTAGCTCCTGAACGTGGTCGCGCCGCGGCGCGACTGCACCGTCTCGGGCCGCGCTTGCACGATGAAGATCTCGCCGGTCCCGCCGTCCCTGGCCCATTCCATGTCCATCGGACAGCCATAATGCTTCTCGATCGCCGCGGCCCAGCGAGCGAGCGTGAGGATTTCCGCATCGTTGAGGACGAAGGCCGCCCGCTCGGCCTTCGAGGTCGGCACGTTGCGGGTTGGTGTCTCGCCCGACGCGTAGATCATCTTCAGCGCCTTGGCGCCGCACTTTTTTTCGATAATGGGGACCAGCCCATTGTCGTCCAGCAGCGGCTTGAAAACCTGGTACTCGTCGGGATCGACTGCGCCTTGGACGACGTTCTCGCCAAGGCCCCACGCCGCGTCGATGACGACGACATCCGGAAACCCTGTCTCGGTGTCGATGGAGAACATGACTCCGGATCCGCCGAGGTCGGATCGCACCATCTGCTGGACGCCGATCGAGAGCGCGACGCGCATGTGGTCGAAACCCTTGGCCTGGCGATAGCTGATCGCGCGATCTGTGAAGAGCGAGGCATAGCAGCGGCGGCAGGCGTGGAGCAGCGCATCGACGCCTCGTATATTGAGGAATGTCTCCTGTTGCCCGGCGAAACTGGCGTCGGGAAGGTCTTCGGCGGTGGCACTCGACCGCACCGCCACATCGACGTCGCTCTTGCCGGCGCGCTCGCAGAGTTGGCGGTAGGCGTCGGCGATGGCCTGGGCGGTCGTTTTCGGCCATTCCCCTTTGAGGATGAGCGAGCGGATGGCGCCGCCCGTCTCCGCTAGCGTCGCCTTTCCCACGGCCAGCTCGTCGAGCAGGGCGGCGATCGCCTGCTTCTGCCGGTTCGCATCGAGATAGGCCCAGTAGGCCTCGGCCGAGGTCGCAAACCCCGGTGGAACGCGAATACCCTTCGGCGCGAGAGCCTGGACCATCTCACCCAGCGAGGCGTTCTTTCCGCCCACACGGGCTACGTCCGTGCGCCCGACGTCCTCGAACCAGAGTACCGGACCTGCCGCGGATGGCGTAGCGCCTGCGGATCGGGACGTGGGTTGTTCCATCAGATCCTCCTATTGTTACGATCACTATGAGGAGATGCGGCCGACTTGGCTTTGATGTCTGTCAATCGGAACCGGTGCGCGTCACCGCCTACCGATCCGCAATGTGTTCAAGGTCATTCCTGCTCATGTGTTCGTAGAGCTCGAAGACGTCTTGCGGCCGGCACAACTCCGTCCCGGGCGTCATCACCGCGGCCGCACCTGCCGAGATGCCGAGCCGGAAGGCGTCCTCCGTCGACCATTGCTGCGACAAGGCCCAGATCATGCCGGCGAGAAAGCTGTCGCCGGCGCCCACGGCGGAGCGTGTGCTGACATGGATCGCGCGCATGCGCATCAAACCGTCGGCACTTGCGAGGACCGCCCCCTCGATGCCCATGGTCACGGCGACGAAATCGGCGGCTCCGCGCTCGACCATCGCGGCGGTTTCCCGATAGACACCTTCTTCGTCCAGCTTCCGGCCGACCAGTTCTTCGAGCTCGCGCAGGCTCGGCTTGACCAGAAAGACGTGTGACCGTGCCAGCGTCTCGCGCAAGCCGGCGCCGGAACTGTCGAGCACGAAGCGCGCGCCGCGACGGGTCGCCACCTCGGCCATGCGCGCGTAGATTTCGGGTGGCGCTCCCTCCGGCAGGCTGCCGCTGGCGACCACATAATCGCCGCCGTGATTCGCGACTGCGTCGACGAATGGTTCGAGTTCCTCCGGGCGCACGGTCGGCCCCTTCGGCACGAAGCGGTATTCCAGCCCGGTCGAGCGCTCCTGCACGGTGTGGCCAAGGCGCGTCTGACCATTGAAGGGCAGACGCCGACACCGGGTTCCCTCCTCGAGGAGGAGTCTTTCCAGCATCGCACCCAGCTCGCCGCCGGCGCCGAAGAGGGCTTCGACCTCACCACCGAACCGTCTGACGACCCGTGCGACATTGATGCCGCCGCCGCCGGGATCGTATTGTTCGTTGAAAGTCCGCACCTTGCGCGTGTGCTGGACCCTTTCTGTTTCGCTCGACAGGTCGACGGCGGGATTGAGGGCAACGGTGAGAATCGCCTTCATCTGCCGGATGCCCGCATTGCCGCGGAACCCTGAGATTGCGGGACGGCCCTGCCGAGACGCTCGACGACTCCGCTGGTGCCTTGCAGGCCCTCAGCGATCGTCCGCAGCAGTTCCGCGTGCCTGACGCTTTGGTCGGGTATCATTGTCGCGACGTCGACCGTCTCGATATCTTTGGCATTCATGCCGCGCATCCTTCAGCAACAATGCGAGAGAAAGGCGCCCTATCCCGGAAGGAGTCCTTGATCTGCCGCAAAGGTCCCGGCCAGCAGGCGTCGCTGTGCAACGATTGACAAGAATCAAGGAAGAGCCGCTCGTGCCATGCGATTGGCTTAGGGCATCGAGAATTTTCGGGGGTTACACAATGCGCAGACTGGGAATCCACATCCTCGCCATCGCTTCGATCGGCTTCACGGCGCAGAGCGCCTTCGCGGACAGCTGCTACGACCTCTGGTACGAGCGCAACGCGATCTATGACGACAACGGCTACTGCTTCAAGACGAGCCTCGGCAAACGGGTGTTCGACAACAGCGACTGCTATACGAGCGACCCGGACTTCACGCGGGCCGAGCAGCGCCGCATCGACCAGATCCGCCGCGAGGAAAAGCGGCTGCACTGCAAGGTGAACTGACCGCCTATCTGCGGCTGGCCAGCCATTTCTGCTTGACGAGATCGCTGGCCTCGACGAGTTGGGCCGGTGTCATCACCGCGCCGACCCGGTCGCGGATCGACGCCGCTTCGGGCAGCCCCGCCGCGGCGGCGAGATTGAGCCACATGTATCCCAGCACATAGTCCTGCGGCACGCCCTGGCCGCGCAGGTGCAGCAGGCCGAGATTGGCCATCGCAGCCGGCAGGCCGAGCTCGGCCGCCTTCTCGAACCATGACGCAGCCCGCGCCGCTCCGCCCGATCGGGAACCATCGGTGGCCGTGACGTAGGCAAGCAGGAACATCGCCACGGGATCGCCGCTCGTTGCCGCCTCGGCGAAGTGCTCGGGCCTGGCTGCGGAAGGATCGAGAGGCACAAGACGCGGATCGTAGAGGAGCCCCTCACCCGATACGATATCGGTGGCGGTCGTGCCGCCTTTCTGCCCGGCCTTCGCGTAAAGTTCCATGGCCTTGGCCTCGTCCTGCGCGACCCCGAAGCCGTTTTCGTACATGACGCCCAGATTGTAGAAGGCTTGGGTCTGGCCCTGCGCGACAGCCTTCTCGAAGAGCCCCACGGCCCTCTCGTAGTCCTGTGCCACGCCCTCGCCCCGCGCCAGCATCAGCCCGAGATTGTTCTGCGCACGGGCGTCGCCGGCCTCAGCCGCCTCGGAGAAGAGCCCGGCCGCGCGCGCAAGATCCTTCTGCACGCCCGATCCCTGCTGGTAGGCGAGGCCGAGACTGGTCTTCGCCGCCGGCAGACCCTTTTCCGCGGCCGCCTCGAACCAGCGCGCCGCCTGCGCCTTGTCCTCGACGCCGAGCCGGGCGTCGTCGAGCAGGATGGCGAGATCGTACTGGTGGGTCGGATCGCCCTGTTCGGCCGCGCGTCTCATCCACAGAACGGCCGCCTTGCCGTCCCGCGCCACGCCGAGCCCTTCCGCGTGCAATCGTCCCAAGGCGTTCTGCGCCCGCGCGTCGCCATGCTCGGCCGCCTTCGCGATCCACTGGGCCGCGGCGGCGAAATCCTGCGGAACACCGAGCCCGTCGAGATGGACCTTGCCGAGCAGATACTCGGCGGATGCGTCTCCCGCCCTGGCCAGCGGCTCGAGCAGGCGGACCGCCGCGGCGACATCCCCGGCGTCCAGAAAAGCCTGGGCCTGATCGGTGGCGGCCGCCCGTGCGGGCGCGACGGCGGACAGGGCGACCAGGATGAAGACGGCCGCCTGCAGTCCGGCCCGTCTCAGCCCTTGTCGCGCGTCTTGGCGATCCATTCCCGGGCCTTCTTCTGCGCGTCCGCGATCTGCTCGCGCGTCATCAACTTCGATAGATTGTCACGCATCTTCACCGCCTCCTCGTTTCCGTCGGTGGCGGCGATGTTCGCCCACTGATGTGCTGCGACATAATCCTGGCCCATGCCGTCGCCGGCGGCGTATTTCTTCGCCAGTTCGAACTGCGCCAAGGCGTCGCCGGCCTCGGCCGCCTCGTGGTAGAGCGCAACTGCCCTGGCATCGTTGGCGGGATCCTGTGCGTCGGCATCGATCAGCGCGGCGAGCCTGGCTTTCGCCGGCGCCGATCCGGCCGCGGCCTTGGCTTCAAGCCACTTACGCGCGTCGAGATTGCCCTCGCCCGCCGCCATCGCCACCCAGAATGCTCCGTCCGCATCGTCGGTCGGTGCGGCACTGCCCTCGACGATCATCGCCGCCAGCCTGGCGGCCGCCTGTTTGTCGCCGCCGAGCCCGCCCTTGCGATACCAGTCGGCGGCCTTCTCGTTGCTTTTCTCGACGCCCCGACCAGCTTCATAGAGCGCGCCTAGCGCCGTGGCGGAACGGGCCAGCCCTTTGCCGGCCGCCTTCTCGTAAGTCTCCGCCGCTCGTTGATCGTCCTGCGGCACACCCTTGCCGGTATAGTACATGTAGCCGAGATTGCTCAGCGCGCCGGCGTCGCCCGCATCAGCCGCCTTCTTCGTCCACTCGTAGGCGAGCGCGTAGTCCGGCTGCCGTTCGGCCGAGCCGGTGAGATAATAGCCGCCGAGATCGCGCTGCGCCGCGGGCATCCCCGCCTCGGCTGCCTTGCGGTACCACTCGACCGCCTTGGCCTCGTCCTTCGCGACACCGGTCCCCGCGATCAGATTGCTGGCCAGAGTGTATTGCGCGATCGCCAGCCCGTTCTCGGCGGCGAGTTCGAACCACTTGCCCGCCTCCTTCGTGTCCTTCGTCGCACCCTGGCCGGTGGCGTAAATGCGGCCGAGCTCGAATTGCGCCTCGGCGTTGCCGCTGCGCGCGGCGGCCATGATCCAGGTGAGGCCTGCGACCTCGTTCTTCTCGATGCCGGCGCCTGCGAGATACATCTGGCCGACATAGAGCTGGGCGGTCGCGTTGCCCTTTTCGGCGGCGAGCTTGAACAGCTCCGCCGCCTCGGCCTCGCTGCGGTCGACGCCCGCCCCCTGGAGATGGAAGACGCCGAGCTGGAGCAGCGCCGACGCATCCCCCTGGTCCGCGGCCTTCCTCATCCAGCCTGCGGCGGCCTTCACGTCCTTCTCCGACCCCTGCCCCAGCGCGAGCATGTATCCGAGGCGATACTGGGCCAGCGCGTCGCCCGACCCGGCCAGCGGCTTCAAGATCTCGAAGGCCTTCGCGTAATCGCCGGCCGCGTAGGCGGCCTCCGACCGCTGCATGGTTGGAGCAGTCTCGACAGGCACGCCTTCAGATCCCTGACTGTTCTGCTGTGCAGCGCCCGAGACGGCCGGCTTGGCCGGCTCTTCCGCGAACGACGGATGGGGCGCGACGAACACAGCCGTCGCCATGGCGAGGGTCGCAGTGCCAAGGGCGTTCCGGACGAATTTCATTCAGTGCCTTTCAAGCTTGCTGCATAGTGAGCGCGGCCGTCGTCGCGGCATACTCGACCCAGCCGAAAAACGCGACAGATCCAACTGGGTGCGAGGCCGCCGGAACGACGTCAGCGCGTCGCCGCGCCTTCCCGCGCGATCCGATAGAGCGCTCCGGCATCGAGGCCACCATCGATCGTCGTCTTGCCGCCGGTCGACCAATGAACGGTTGCGCTTTCGATCCGATCCGCCTTTCCGGTGCCGAAATGGAGCACGGGCGCGTCGAAGGACATGAACCCGCCGCCGCTCTGCAGTTCGCGCATCTGGGTCAGGCCGTCCGCCGTCCTGATCTCGAGCCGGTTGCCGATGCCGAACTGATTGCCGACACGGTCGCGGAACTCGAAGGCGATCGAGTTGCCATCCGAAGACCCGTTGACATAGGCCATCGGCGGCCCGTTGACCGGCACCGTGATGAAGTCCTGGTCGCCGTCATTGTCAAAATCGACCGCGACCGCGGCGGCGGTGATCAAATAGTCTTCCATTCCCGCGGGAATCGTCTGTTCCTTGAACTTGCCGGTGCCGTCGTTCATGAACAATATCTTGGACGGACTGATCTCGTTCGGGACCCAGGTACCGTTGAGGACATAGACATCCTTCCAGCCGTCATTGTTCACGTCCTCGACCTTGACGTCCCAGGTCCAGCCGCCGATCTCCACGCCCGCCGGCACGGCATGTTCCTCGTAGCTCCCGTCACCCTTGGGCGACAGCAGCACGTTGCGGCGCTGGATTTGCGGAATGGCCTCGTCGAGCTCGGCCTGGGTCGGCTGCCGGACCGGACGGAAATGGATCTCGCAGAGCTGGCGCGCCCTCTCTTGCGTCACCGCGATCAGGTCGCAGATCGACGGATCCTTGCTCTGGATCGCCAGATCCTTCACCAGCATCGCCCGGCATTCTGCCTTGTCCGGCTCCGCCAGGTCGGCGCAGCGCGAGGCGTTGGACGGATCGAAGCTGTGGCCGGACTTGTACCACTGCTTGATCGCCATGTTCTTCTCGCAGATCGCCTTGTCCCTGTCGCGCCCGATGCCGTCGCAATAGAGTTCAAGCGGCTGGGTTTTCAGCTTCGTCGCAATACCCGACGAGCGCCCGGCGATCTGGCCGACATAGATGTCCTGCCTGCCCGAATTGGCGAGGTCCGCGGTCTTGAACGCCATCGTCGTCTGCGTCGTCATCGGGATCAGGTTGTCCTGGCGGCGGATGGGCTTGAACGCGCCTGCGCCGTCGCCGAGCGAGAAGATGTCCGGCATCTCGAAATCGTTGCCTTCGAGAAGGTCGAGCTTGCCGTCGAGGTTCAGGTCCGTCAGCAGGATCGACAGCGTCTCGCCGGGCGGGCCGCCGAGCTCTGCGAAGGCGGAACCGTCAAGCACCCCAGCCTTGTTGAAGACGACGCGATTGGTCGCTTCTTCACCCGGAATGCGCCGGTACCAGCCCGCCGCCCAGTTGCCTAAAGCGGCGTCGAGATAGCCGTCGCGATTCACATCGCCGAAGCTCGCGGCGAGCGTGAGGACTGCGTCGTCGCGATTGGCAACCTTCGCCAGGTTCGCCGCGCCGAACGACCCGGCAGTATTGCGCAGCACGTAGTTGCCCTGGCGGAACGTCGTGAAGAACAAGTCGAGCCAGCCGTCATTGTCGATGTCCACGAAGGCCACGTTGAAGACGGGCATCTTGACGATCTCGCCGAGGTCGAAGGCCGCCTTCTCGAACTTGCCGCCCGTATTGCGGTAGAAATACAGCCCGCCGACCGTCGAGGCGACCACGACGTCCTGCCAGCCGTCATTGTCCCAGTCGCCGGCAGCGATGCCCCGCCCTTCCCAGAACGGCGGCCACATGTCGCCGAACGAGAACTCGATCGGCTGGTCGATGCCGATCTTCCAGGCTTCCATCTTCTCGAAACGCTTCTCGCCCGGCGCCGAACGCGGCTCGAAGGTGCGGCGAGAGATGGTGATGGCGTTCCCCCCGTCTGTGAGGCTGCGCACCTGTTCCGGCTCGGCCGCCTGCGCCGAGGACACCAGGCTCAACTCGAACGAGGTCAGGATCTCGAGCGCCCGGCTCTGCAGGTTCTGGTGATAGAAGTGCACGCCGATCCCGGCGAGCGTGCCGATGACGACGATCGTGCCGGCCAGCAGCGACGCGGCGCGCAGCGAGATCGCACCGGCGACGATGAAGAACGAGTAGACCGAGAAGATACCGAGGGTGAACAAGAGCGTCGTAACCAGGCCGACGTCCATGCCGCCGCCGAGCAGCGCGCCCGAAACGACCACGTCGAACCCGATCGGCACCGGCAGGAAGGTGCCGAGAACGGCTGCGAGGAAGACGGTGACGAAGCCGAAGCCGACCCCGGAGAAGGTCTCCGGCGGCACGAGCGTCGCGACGACCGCGCCGAGAAATCCGGCGAGCAGCATCAGTGGCAGGGTGCGCGAGACGATGAACCACAGGCTCTTGGCGAAATCCCAGGCAAAGCGCCACACCGACTGGAACAGGTTCTCGGTCACGTCCGCCTGGGCCGGCTTCGGCATGCGCAGGAATTTCTCCGGCGTCGACGACACCTTGAGCTGGTTCTCCGGCAGGAAGCGGCAGATGACGGGCACCGCGACCAGGATCACGAAAACGCTGAGGACGACCTTCAGCACGCCGACATAGAAGGGCATCAGGGAAAAGATCATCGTCAGCACGACGACGTTGAGCGTCGGCGACGCGATCATGGCCGACAGCGTCGCTTCCGCGCGGGCACCGCCCGAATAGAGCGCCTTGGCGATCGGCGCCGCGCAGTTGACGCAGACGCCCAGCGGCGCGCCCACCCCCATGCCCAGGAGCGAATTGGCGAATCGACCCTTGAATGAGTGCTGGCGCACATAGCCCATCAGCGTCAGGAACGCCGCCCCGAACAGGATGCCGAAGATCATGCCCTTGCGGTTGGTCTCGATCCAGTTGAGCGTCGAATAGCCGATGCGCTCGAGCGTCGTGTATTCCGGCTTGAGCGGATATTTCGCCTCGAAGCTCAGTGGATCCTCAAGCTGGATCGCGCCGCTCATCATCGCTTTTTCGTTGAGCGATGGATAGCGCGACTGCGTCCAGAACTGGATCGCCAAGAGCGCGACCAGGATCAGGCTGAACACGAAGCGCTTCTCGAATGGCCGGATGACGAACGAACCCATGTTTCCCCCCGCGACGCAGCCCCTTGCACGCGAATGCTATCGAAACTTACGTTACGATACTATCGAAAGAAGGGCACTGCATCTTGGAACGTTCGACACCACCGGGAACGCTGGGTTGAAATTGGTCCACGACGGCAGCTATCGCTTGAACGGGACACTTTCATAGTGGTAAGCTTACCTAGGGTGATGCGTGGAACGGATTCGGCTTAGGCTGATTTGCCAGTCGCGCTTCCGAATACGGGGGAAATAATGAGACATCTCATTCATGGCGCAACCGTAGCGGCGGCGGCGCTGATCTTGACAGTTCCGTCGCTCGCCCAGGAATTACTCAGCGCGCGCAGTGCGGCGTCCGGGACCAAAGTCAGCTTCGTCCTGCCCGCGGGCTATTTCAACACGACGCTCTCCGTAGCGGGTCCTGACGGCAGGGTCGTCAGCGCATCCGCGAAGCAGGGCTCGCCGGTGATCGACATCTCAGGCAAGAATGCGATGGGCGACGGCGTCTACACCTACCAGATCACGGCCGCTTCGCCGAAGAAGGTGGCGATGAAAGTGGATGGCGTGGACGGCCGCGAAATTTCTGCCGCCCAGGTGAACATGCGCGGCGAAATGTCGGTCCAAGTCGGGGCGGCCACGTCCGGATCGTTCCTGGTTCAGGGCGGCCGGATCGTCGACACGTCGAACTTGAAGGAAGGGTCGGCGCGTTAAGCCGGGCGGGAGAAGTAAGATGAAGAGATACAATCTTGCGGCCGGCTCTGCGGTTCTGGCCGTTGCGCTCGCGACAGGCATTTCCGGCGCGCGCGCGGACCAGGTGATTCCCGACGATCTGATCGTTCAGGGTAGTCTCTGCACCGGTTTCGATTGTGTGAACAACGAGAGCTTCGGCTTCTCTACGATCCGGCTCAAGGAGAACAACCTCCGCATCGAGTTCGACGACACGTCGGTTGGCACCTTCCCGGCGAACGACTGGCAGATCATCGCCAACGATAGCGCGAGTGGCGGAGCGAGTTTCCTCGGCATCTTCGACCAGACGGCGAGCCGGCAGATCGCGACGTTTCGTGCCGGCGCCCCGGCTAATTCGCTGTTCATGGATTCGACGGGCAGAATTGGACTGCGCACCGCGACGCCCGTACTCGACCTGCACATCAACACGAGCAATACGCCGGCGATCCGGCTTGAACAGAACAATTCCGGCGGTTTCACCGCTCAGACCTGGGATGTTGCTGGCAACGAAGCGAATTTCTTTGTCCGTGACGTCACCGGCGGTAGCCGCCTGTCCTTCCGCATTCGTCCTGGCGCACCGACGAGCTCGATCGACATCGCATCGAACGGCAATGTCGGCATAGGCACCGGCAGTCCGACGACAAAACTCCATATGCAAGGTACGGGCTCGGTTGTCGCCATGTTCCAGAACGCGGACAGGAGATGGTCCGTCGGCGTCAATCCGTCGAACAATTTCCGCATATCCGACAACACCGCGGTCGTCGACCGCTTCGTCATTACGACTGCTGGTGCAGTCCAGTTGCCGTCATTGCCGAGTTGCGCGGCAGGCATCGTGACCAACGCTTCCGGCGTGTTGTCCTGCGCCGTGTCGTCGGGGCGTTTCAAGACCATATCCGGCGCGCTCGATCCCCAGAAGGCGCTGGCTAACGTGATGGCGTTCGAGCCCCGCGTGGGTGTCTATAACGACGAGCCAAGCGTTCCGGAGCATTGGCTGATCGCCGAGGATGTCGCCGAGATCGATCCGGCCCTTGCCGGCTTCAAGGATGGGGTTCCCTATACCGTCAAGACGTCGGGCGTCGTGACCAATCTCGTGGCGGTCATCCAGATGCAGCAACAGCGCATCGAGGCCTTGGAGCGGGCCGTCGACACAAACAGCAAGGTCGAATAGCAGCGTTCCGAACAGGTCACCGTAGAGGACCTGCCGCATCTGACACGGACCAGGCGCTTGACTTGGTCGTTAGTCACGCTGTACGCGTGATCCAATCTCAACAGGCACCCGTGTTCCCGGGATTTGCATGGCCTCGAAGCTCAAAGATTCTTATTCGGACTCGGTTCTGGTAGCCGCGGTCTTGAGCGGCAAGCATCGCAACTTCGTGGGCGGCATGTGGGACGAAATTGGCCGCCTGCAGCTGGATTTCGTGGTCGGCGAAGGACTGACCCCCGATATGCGGCTGCTCGACATCGGTTGTGGATGTCTGCGCGCCGGTGTGCATTTCGTGCGCTATCTGAACATCGGCAACTACTACGGCATAGACATATCGCAGGCTTTGCTCGACGCCGGATATGACATCGAGCTTGCCGCCGCCGGACTGCAGAGCCGGATGCCTCGTTCGAACCTGAACTGCAACGGCAGTTTCGAGGCGAGCATGTTCGGCGTGAAGTTTGACGTCGCTATCGCCCAGTCGGTCTTTACACATCTCCCGCTCAACCACTTCAAGCTTTGCATGGCGCGCGCCGCAAGCTACGTGCGGCCGGGCGGCACGCTTTACGCTACCGTTTTCCTGCCCCCCGATGGCTCCGACTGGACGAGACCGATCACCCATTCTCCCGGCGGCATCGTGACACATCCGGACGCTGACCCGTTCCACTATCAGGAGGCTGATGTCGCGTATGCGGTTGCCGACCTGCCTTGGACGCTTCTCGAGATCAGGGACTGGAACCATCCACGCAACCAGAAGATGGCGATCTTCCGCCGCGATCCGGCCTGAGGTGCCGTGATTGACGGAGTCTCTGCCCGGCACGCCGATTCTGATCCTCGGCATGCACCGCTCAGGCACCAGTTGCCTCGCCGGCTGCCTCCAGGCGGCGGGATTGTTCCTGGCCGAGGTCAAGACACATTCAACACACAACAAGAAGGGCAACCGCGAGAACATCGCGGTCATGCACCTGAACGACGAGGTACTGGCTTCGAACGGCGGTTCGTGGCGAAACCCGCCGGCGAGCGTGGTCTGGAGCGGATCGCAACTGGCAAAAGGCAAGCAGGTGGCCAAGGCTATCGCCTGGGAAGGTCCCTGGGGGTTTAAGGATCCTCGTACCTTGCCGACGCTCGACGGCTGGGTGAGCATTCTTGGCAAGGTCGAAATCGCCGCGAGCTGCCGACATCCTCTCGCCGTCGCCCAATCCCTGAACCGGCGGGACCCGACCTTGTCCATTGATGAGGGATTGCAACTCTGGCAGGCGTATAACGAGCGGCTGGTGGGCGTCGCCGCGCGCCTTCCGATACGCCTGATCGACTACGATCGATCCGGCGAAACCTATCTCGACGCCGTAGTCCGTATCGCACGTGATCTCGCGCTCCCGGAACCCGAGGCCGCGGCCCGATTCTATGACGACGATCTGCGACACCAGGCCATCGACGAGGCGCGGTCTATACCACCCTCACTCGCGCATACCTACGCGCGGCTGCAGGAACTGGTGTGGTGACCATGCCCTGTTCCTCGCGTTTTCGATCGTCGACTTCGTAGATAATTCACGGTGAGAAGGCTCCCGCACGCCGCGCTCGCAGTGGGTCGATTGCCAGCAGGGCGTGACGGTGGGTGACTGCGAAGTCACCTTGTCGAGAACGGATGAATAGAGCCGCTCGAACTCACCGAAATCGCCGCGCCCGGAGAGAAAGAACTTCCGCTATCCCTGTATCGCCGATGCGAGCCCCTCTCCCGCCGGCCTTCGCGATCGAACACTGAACCATCAGCTCGCGGGAGCCCGCACCGCGGCCGTCTTCTCGATCGCCGTCATCACCTTGTCGTCGCGGCCGTAGACATCCGGAAAATACTCGACCGCGCCATCCTTGTTAGGCCATGCGGTGAAATACGCGACATAGACCGGAATATTGCCCGGAATCTTCTCGGACGAATGTCCTTGGGCGAGCTTGGATTTGATGTAGTCGAGATCCTTGCCGAGGAGTGCTGCCGCCATTTCGCGCGGCTGATTCAGACGGATGCAGCCATGGCTGAAGGCGCGCGTTTCGCGCTGGAACAGCGCCTTCTGCGGGGTGTCGTGCATGTAGATCGCGTGCTTGTTGGGGAACAGGATCTTGAGTTCGCCGAGCGCATTCGCCTCGCTCGGGCTCTGGCGCACGTTGAACGGCACCTTGCCGCCGAACTGCCCCCAGTCGATGGCCGAGGACGGGACGCGCTGCCCCCTCGCATCGGTCACTTCGTAGCCAGCCCGGTCGAGGTAACCGGGATCGTTGCGCAAGCGCGGCAGCATCTCGTTGACGATGATCGACTGCGGCACGCCCCAATAGGGATTGTAGTCGATCTGCTCGATCACATCCTGGAAGAAGCTGGTCTGGTTAGAGACCTGGCCCACCACGACCCGCATCGACAGCCGCTCGGTACCGTTCTCGAAATAGGTCGCCGTGAAGGCCGGCTGGTTGACGAAGACCCGGCGGGCGCCGAGGTCCGAGGGCAGCCAGCGCAACTGTTCGAGCGCAACCTTCACCTTGCCGATGCGGTCCGCCTTGGACACCCCTGCGAGCGCCTGCACCGTGCGCGGGCCGACCACGCCATCGCCCTTCAGCCCATGCGCCTCCTGTGCCTCCTTGATCAGCGGCACGAGGTCGGGCGTGTATTCCTCCTTCCCGCGAGACAGGGCGAGAAGGACCGAGTGCTTGGTTGCGAATTCGGGCGTCGCCTTGCGCTCGATTAGCGCGATGAGCTTCGGCAACTCCGCGCTCTTTCCGCCCGGCTTCAGCAGGAGCTTCGGATCGACGACGATGTCGTTTTCTTCCTGCGCCGACAGTTGCTCCAGCTCGGCGCGCAAGCGCAGATACTCGTCGCTCTGGGGATGGAAGGATTCGAGCAGTACCGCCGTGTCGAACGTGCGGGACAGCTTCTCGAGCTCCCTGGCGAGATCGAGCTGTTTCGCCGCAAAGTCGTGGTAGCCCGACAACCGGTTCGGATCGATGCGGCCGCGGACGGAATCGCGGACATAGCGCAGGACCTTCGCTGACAGGGCGAGTTCGAAGCGGGCAAGCTCGCGCTGGCGCGAGACCATGTCGTCCATCGAGAACGATGTCTGCGGCACGTCGACGGAATATTCCGCCGGATCGAGGCCGTGGCTGCCGGCCTCGGCCAGCGTTCTCAATGCCTGTTCGGCGCGGCTGTTCAGACCGTATCCGGAAATCCAGATGAAGTCCTGATGCGCCGCATAGTGCGCGACGATCGCGTCGGCCACGTCCTTTTCCGCAACGAGATCGAGATCGCTCAGAAACGGCATCGCCTCGGCGAACCGCACGCCGGACGCACCCGCGAGCGTCAGATCCGGCAGGCCCGTCGGCGCCACAACCTGCGGCACCTTCACCTTGACCAGCGCGTCGACCTTGTAGGTGTAGTAGGACGGCGCCGAGATCTTTGCGACCGGCTTCGCCGGACGCTTTTCGGGCTCTGGCGGAAACTCACGCTGACCTTGGCGCTTTATGCCGCCGCCGAACAGCAGGTCGAAGAAGTTCTGCGCCTGCGTCGGCTGGACACCGGCCGCGACGAACATTCCGCAGGCCAGTCCCGCCCCCAGCAAGCGGACCGATACCTTTCGTCCCCTCAAGATTCCTCTCCCTGCTCCGCCGCATGCATAAGAAGGCTTCGCACCAGCGGAACCCGTCCCGCACGTCGAAGCAGCCACCTGGCCAATATAGCCTGAACGGCCGTTGTGACGACCGCAATTTCCCGAACCCATGACGATCTCAAGCAAACGTGACGCCGATCACACACCTGCGGCCCGAAGGCTTCCGCCACCGTCCCCGACAGCCGCAACCTAGGAAAATCCAACCTCGGCCGATCGCCTGCCAGCGATCAGCGCCCGGCTTTGGTGTTCGCATCGGTCACCCGGTCCGAACTCATCTGCCAGACGGGAAGCAGTTGGTAGCGCTGATCCTGCCGCGGCGGACGGGCCGGAAGACGCGTGACCGAATCGGTGTGGAGTTCCAGTCGAAGCGGCTTCCATTCGTCGCGCGACACTGGGCGGATGGATTTGGTCTCGCGATCCATGTCCTCATCTCCCGTCATGTTCACGAATGAGCGTCATAATCGGCCAGGAATGAGGCAGAAAATTGCCGGAGAGCGACCACCGGAACTCTCGCCAAACCATTGTATGGAATAGCTATTCTCCCACTTACGCCGGCGCGCGCGCTGCGATAACCATTCCGTTACCGGGCGTAACGCATGTTGACAGAAATCGGGCCGAGCCGCTCAATTACGCTGGGGCAGGACAAACTCTTGGGAAACGAATGAGATGAGAAGACTGACCATGTTCGCGGCCGTCATGGCCGGGCTCTTTGCAGCGCCTGCGATCGCCGAGACCAACTGGGTCTACGACGCGGCGAAGAAGGAACTCATCTCGCGCAGCGACCTCAATCAAGGCGGAGGCAAGCGCTACTACCGCTCCGACAAGTCGCCGATACCGCGCCGCACGGTCGCGTTCGACGCCAAGTATGATGCCGGAACGATCGTGGTGAACACGGGCGAGCGTCGCCTCTACTATACGCTCGGTAACGGCAAGGCGATCCGCTACGGCGTCGGTGTCGGCCGCGACGGCTTCACCTGGTCGGGCACCCATCGCGTCACACGCAAGGCCGAATGGCCGGGCTGGACGCCGCCCGCCACGATGATTCGCCGCGAAGCCGCCAAGGGCCGCAAGCTGCCCGCCTTCATGCCCGGCGGTCCGGAAAATCCGCTCGGCGCCCGCGCGCTCTACATCGGCTCGACGATCTACCGCATCCACGGCACCAACCAGCCCTGGACCATCGGCCAGGCGATGTCGTCTGGCTGCATCCGCATGGCCAACGAGGACGTGACGCATCTCTACAGCGTCGCCGGCGTCGGCACCAAGGTCGTGGTCGTTCGCTGAACCCGCGACACGCCGAACACAGGCTCGAAAGCCGCCGGGTCCCTTCCGATCCCGGCGGCGTGCAGGCTCAGTTCTGGTTGCGGGCCGCGGCGCGCCGCGGGGCCGGAACGGCCATCGCCTCGGCCAGGCCGAAATCCACCGCCTGCACCACGACGGACGGGTCTCCCAGCACGCGCCGGTGACCGAGGCCATTGACCCAGGCGAGCCGCACGTGTTCGCCAGCCCGCGCATAGCCTTCGGCATGCTTCGGCGACACTTCCTTGTCGTCGGCGGCGTGCAGCACCAGCGTCTCGATCGGATTTTCGGCGAGCTGGATCTGGCCGGTATAGGATTCCAGCGGCTGCCCCGCGATCTTGTGCACCAGGTCTGCGATGGCGGTCTGCGTGCGCGGGCCGAGGTTGAGGAAACGTCCGAAATCCGAGAACATCATCGGCATCGAACTGGGCGCGGCGATCAGCACAAGCCGGCCCGCCCTCACCTTCTCGACATGCGTCACCGAACCGACCGCGGCATTGACCGCGACCGCGCCGCCGAAGGAATGGCCGACGAGCGCGCGGAACGGCCCGAACCATTGGTCGGCTGTCTGGACGGTCGCAACCGCGTTGGCCATGTTGAGCCGGCGCCCGGCAGAAGCGCCATGGCCGGGCAGATCGATCGCGATGACGCGGACGCCCGCATTCCTGAACCCGTCGATGAGCGCCCGCATATGCTCGGTGCGCGACCTCCAGCCGTGGATGACAAGCACCGTCGCCGACCACTGGTTCGAAAGGGGCCGGAATTCGTGCGCCGCGACGCACGTTCGGCCCACGGTCAGGCGGTGCAGCCGGGCTTCCCGCATGAATTCCCGGCTGCGTTCGAGGATTCGCGCTTCAGCAGCCGTCGGCTTTGCCGGATTGGCGGTACGGCAGAAGAGTTCGAAGGCGATACGTCCGGCCAGGCGTGGCGCGATCGGGTCTGCCATGCCAAACAGGGTACGGATGATTCTCAACCCGAATGATGCCACAATAGGCCTCCAGAGGATTCGTTCAAACATGAACATAATCGTTCAAGCATGAACAAAATGCAAGACCTCCCGTGGGACAATCCGCGATTCCGCAATTGGATCGCCGTGGTCCAGGCCGAAAAGGCGATCGTGCGCGCGCTGACCAAGGCGCTGCAGCCCTTCGATCTCAAGATCGCGCAGCTCGATCTGCTGATGAACCTCTACCGCCACCCCGGCGCATCGCAGCACGACATCGCGCGCAAGCTTTTGGTCGGCCGATCGAACGTGACGATGCTGATGCCGCAGATGGAGAAGCAGGGTCTGATCGTCCGCGAGGCTGATGCCAAGGACAAGCGGGTGCTGCGGCTGCAGCTGACGCCCAAGGGCGAGGACGTGCTGCTCCAGGCGCTCAAGGCTTACACCGCGCTGATCGACCGCGTCATGGCGAGTTCGACGCCGGCGCAATGCGATTCGATGGGCGATACGATGCGCAAGATCTCAGACATGCTGAAGGACGAGTGATCAGAGACTGTTTCGAAATTCGCTCTGGCGAGTCATATGGTGGTGGTTTCGGGGTCGCGTAAGCGACGAGCGCAGCGGACATTTGGGTCCGTGAGCACCGGAAGCGCAGAAAACGCCATCAGATGGCCGCCAGAGTAGAATTTCCAAACGGTCTCTCAGCGCGGAGCGCCGATGATCACGCCCGCGCCGGCGAGATCATAGCGGTCCGGCACCCCCTTCTCGACAGTCCTGGTCACGG
The DNA here is from genome assembly GCA_043822005.1 of Pseudomonadota bacterium. Lineage (GTDB taxonomy): Bacteria > Pseudomonadota > Alphaproteobacteria > Rhizobiales > Rhizobiaceae > Mesorhizobium_A. The sequence goes on from JBDRCE010000030.1 coordinate 79,962, forward strand.
CAGTGCCGTTTCCCGGTGAACAGCTACCACATCGACTTCTTCGCGCGCTCCGGCCATTCGGCGTCATAGACCGAGCCGTCGATTGCCGCCTGGCTGGTCACCTCGAGAATCCGGCCCGGCGTCGGCAGGGATTTCGGATCGACATGTTTCGCCGCATTCCACAGGTCCGAACGATGGATGGCGCGGGCACACTGGAAATAGACCGACTGGACACGGATCACCATCACCGTGCGCGCCGCCTTACCTTCGACAGCAAAACTCCCGCAAAGCTCGGCGTCGTCGGTGACGTACGCTTCGCCATTGACCCTCAGCGTTGTGCCTGAACCCGGCACGAGGAACAGCAACCCGACCCGCCCGTCGCGGATGACGTTGCGCAGCGAGTCGGCGCGGTTGTTGCCACGCCGGTCGGGCATCATCAGGGTGCGCGGATCGTGGATCCGCACGAAGCCGGTCAGATCGCCGCGCGGCGAGCAGTCGAGACCTTCCGGGCCCGCAGTTGCCAATGCGACGAAGGGCGACGCCTCGATGAACGCAGCATACTCGGGGATGATGTGATCGAGTTCCTTCACCAGCGAGGTTTCGCCCGGAACGCCGTAGAGCATCTCCAGTTCGTCGAGCGTTTCGATCCTGTGCATGCCCCTTCCCTCTTCGTTATTCGCGCGCCCGCTGCCGGTCGCGCCCCGCACGGGCTTTCTTCGCCGGCTGAATGACAGGCATGTGACCGTCGCCGGACATTCAGCCGCGCGACAGGCCCTTCGCCGTGAGTTCATCGAGATAGGACTGCCAGCGCTCCGCTTTTTCGTGCCCGAGTTCGTGCAGGTAGTTCCAGGTGAAGATGCCGCTGTCGTGGCCGTCGTCGAAGGTGATGCGCACCGCATAGTTACCCGTCGGTTCGATCCGCGAGATCGCGACGTCGCGCTTGCCGGGCACGGTCACCCGCTGCTCGGGCGAATGACCCTGGACTTCGGCGGACGGAGACAAAACGCGCAGCAGCTCGGCCGGAAGCTCGAAAGCGTGGTGGTGTCCCGGAAAGGTCACGGTCATCGTGCGCCGATCCTTCGACACGCGCAGTTCGGTCGGTGCGGTCATGGAACATCCTCCGGGCTTGTGCCCGGGATAGATCGCATTGATCCCGATGGGAAGTGGCAAGGCGCGGCGCCTTCGACCAAAAAGGCGATCGAGGTGGCCTTGAAGCCAACGAAGCTCTATATGAATACTGGAGCAGAGGCTGGAAGCTGTGAGCCACATGACCTACCACCCCCACGCCGCACCGATGATCGACCCGTTCGGCCGTTCGATCACGTATCTGCGCGTCTCCGTGACAGATCGCTGCGACTTCCGCTGCACCTACTGCATGGCGGAGGACATGACCTTCCTGCCGAAGAAGGACCTGCTCAGCCTCGAGGAGCTCGACCGGCTCTGTTCGGTCTTCATCGAGAAGGGCGTCAGGAAGCTGCGTCTCACCGGTGGCGAACCGCTGGTGCGCAAGAACATCATGCATCTCGTGCGCCAGCTCTCGCGCCATCTCGCGTCGGGCGCGCTCGACGAGCTGACGCTGACGACCAACGGCTCGCAGCTCGCAAAGCACGCCGCCGAACTCGCCGATTGCGGCGTCAGGCGCATCAACGTCTCGGTCGACACGCTCGATCCGGAGAAGTTCCGGACCATCACCCGCTGGGGCAATCTCGAACGCGTCCTGGAAGGCATCGGCGCTGCCCAGGCGGCCGGCATCCACGTCAAGATCAACGCCGTGGCGCTGAAGGATTTCAACGACGGCGAACTTGCCGGTCTGATGCGCTGGGCGCACGGCCGCGGCATGGACATGACCGTCATCGAGACCATGCCGATGGGCGAGATCGAGGCCGATCGCACCGACCAGTATCTGCCGCTGTCGCTGCTGCGCGCAAACCTCGAGCGCGAATTCACGCTGAAGGACATCCCCTTCAAGACCGGCGGACCCGCGCGCTATGTTGAGGTTGCCGAGACGGGCGGGAAGCTCGGCTTCATCACGCCGATGACGCACAATTTCTGCGAGAGCTGCAACCGCGTGCGCATCACCTGCACCGGCACGCTCTACATGTGCCTCGGCCAGGAGGACGCCGCCGACCTGCGCACGCCGCTGCGCGCCTCCGAGGGCAACGAACTCCTGTCGAACGCCATCGACGAGGCCATTGGCCGCAAGCCTAAGGGCCATGACTTCGTCATCGACCGCTCGACCAGGCGGCCGGCGGTCTCGCGCCACATGAGCGTCACCGGCGGCTGAGCGCCGATGCGGCGTGCGCCTCTCGCCCTGATCGCGGCACTCGTCTGCGCCTTTCCGGTCGACGCTGGCGAGATGCGCTATGCCAACCCGCGCTTCGGCACGTCGGTCGCTTTCCCGGGTGAGATATTCTCCCGCGCATCGACGCCTCCAGCCAATGGCGACGGCATGACCTGGTTCTCAACCGACGGGGCGAGCCTTGCCGTATTCGGTGCCTACAATGTCCTGTCGCAATCGCCTCGCGACCTCATCGCCGAAGCGGCCGGACCCGGCATCGCGATCACCTACTCGCGCGCGGGCAAGGATTGGGCGGTCGTGTCGGGCACTGAAGGCGCAGAGATCTTCTACCGCCGCTCCGAGTTCGGCGAGGACGACGTCGTCCACAGCCTCGTCCTGCGCTACCCTGTGCGCCTCAAGGCGAAATACGATCCTCTTGTCGGGTCGATCGCGGCCAGCCTCGACGGCCCGTAACTATATTTGCGCGGCGACATTTACAGGAATCCCGCGCTTTTCTAGTGTCCCCGTCTGCGGACAATGTCGTCCGTTGGGGAGTTTTTCGAAATGTTCAGGACATTCGCGTTCGGTCTGGCCTTTGCCGGGCTGGCAGGCATTGCCCATGCGCAGGACATCGGCGGATCGTACACCGTCGAAGGCACCAACCATGACGGCAGCCCCTATGAGGGCACTGCCGAGATCACGCTCACCAGCGACACCACCTGCGAGATCAGTTGGGTCACCGGCCCCACCGAATCCCATGGCATCTGCAGCCGCAACGGCAATGCGTTCGCAGCCGCCTATGTGCTCAACAGTGCCGTCGGCCTCGTCATCTACATGGTCAAGCCGGACGGATCGATGGAAGGGCTTTGGACGATCCAGGGCCAGCCCGGCACCGGCACCGAGAATCTGATCCCGGCCAACTGACGGTCCATTTCTGGCAAGGCGCGCCCGGGGAACGGCCTCGGGCGGCCGCCGCTGGACCATTGCTTATCGGTTGCGATTTGCCGCCCGGCTGTTACACCGAAGCCCAGATAAGCCGCGTTCGTCGGCCGGAAACTCGGAAACGCCCAGTGCCCCTTTCGCCCAATCTTCGTGGCGCCATGTTCATGGCGATCTCGATGGCCGGCTTCACGATCAACGACACCTTGACCAAATTGTCGTCCGAGACGATCAACATGGGTCAGGTCATGCTGATCCGGGGCCTCTTTGCGACCGTGCTGGTCGGGCTGATCGCCTGGCAACGCGGCGCGTTGCGCCGCATCGGGCACGCGCTGCATCCCATGGTGGCGATCAGGGTGGCGGGAGAAGCGCTGGCCACCATCTGCTTCCTGGTCGCGCTCTCGCACCTGCCGATCGCCAATGTCTCCGCCGTCCTCCAGGCGCTTCCGCTCGCTGTCACGATGGGCGCGGCCGTCTTGCTCGGCGAACCGGTAGGCTGGCGCCGCTGGCTCTCGATCGCGGGTGGCTTCGCAGGTGTCCTCATCATTGTTCGGCCGGGCTTCGAGGGCTTCAGCGTCTATTCACTCTGGGCGCTGGGCTGCGTCTTCTTCTGCGCCATCCGCGACATCGCCACAAAGCGCGTGCCTCAGGAAATACCGACCTTTCTGATCTCGACGGCGACAGCGGCCTGCGTCACCGTCACCGGTGCGATCCTCGTCGTTCCGATGGGCGGCTGGTCGCCGGTGCCGAACGAGACGGTGGTGATGCTCGCGCTGGCGGCGGTTCTTCTCGTCGTCGGCTATCAGTTCATTATCATGGCCATGCGGCTCGGCGACATCTCCTTCATCGCCCCCTTCCGCTACACCGCGCTGCTCTGGGCCATCCTGCTCGGCTATCTCGTCTTCGGTGACGCGCCGGACCTCGCCATGATCGTCGGCTCGGTCGTCATCGTCGGCTCGGGCCTCTACATGCTCTACCGCGAGCGCGTGGTGGGGCGGCGCCCAGCCGCGGAAAGCACATCGCCCGCCATGGGACCGGACGGGCTGTAGTGACCAGCATCTATCTCAACCGCCGCACCGCGCCGCACGTCACCACGCTGGTCGTCGCCACGGCCACCGGAGCGCTCGCGCTCAACGTCTTCCTCCCCTCGCTGCCGGCAATGGCCAGATATTTCGAGGCGGACTACGGGCTGGTTCAACTCGCCGTCTCGCTTTACCTGGCATCGACCGCCGTCATCCAGCTCTTGATCGGTCCCGCCTCTGACCGGTTCGGGCGGCGGCCCGTGATGCTGCTCTCATTTGCGATCTTCATCGCTGCGACAGTCGCGGCGATCCTCGCTCCGACGATCGAATTCCTCCTCGCCTGCAGGATCTTCCAGGCATTCGCCGCCGCAGGAATGGTCTTGTCGCGCGCGATCGTCAGGGACACGGTCAGTGCCGAGATGGCCGCCAGCAGGATCGGCTACATCACGATGGGGATGACGCTGGTGCCGATGATCGGACCAGCCATCGGTGGCGTGCTCGACGAACTCTATGGCTGGAAGGCGACTTTCGGTTTGACCCTGGCGTTTGGAATCCTTGCATTCGCCATCGTCTACCTCGACCTCGGCGAGACGAATCGCAACCGGTCGGCGAGCCTCGGCGCGCAGTTCCGCGCCTATCCCGAGCTGCTTCGCTCGCGGCTCTTCTGGGGCTATGCGCTCACGGCGACCTTTACGTCCGGTTTGTTCTTCGCCTTCCTTGGCGGCGCGCCTTACGCCGCCTCGGTCCTGTTCGGCATGTCGCCGTCCGTCTACGGCTTCTATTTTGCCGGCCTTGGCCTCGGATATATGTTCGGCAACTTCATCTCGGGCCGCTATACCGCCCGCGTCGGGATCATCAGGATGATGCTGATCGGAAATGCCATCTCTTTCGGTGCTGTGCTCGTCGCCCTCGCTCTGTTCGCGGTTGGGATCGTTCATCCGCTGGCGCTCTTCGTGCCGGCGGCATTCGCGACCGTCGGCAACGGGTTCACCTTGCCGAGCGCCAATTCCGGCGTGGTCAGCGTTAAGCCGAGCCTCTCCGGATCGGCATCCGGCCTTGGCGGGGCGCTGCAGATCGGCTGCGGCGCGGCCTTCTCGGCGCTGGCAGGGCTGCTCCTGTCGCCGCAGACGGGCGTCTATCCTCTCCTGCTCATCATGTTGGTTTCGGCCATCGCGGCCATCGTCGCGAGCTTCTACGTCATGGTCGTTTCGCGCTCCGGGGGAGCATCGCGGCCATGATCGCCGGCGTCATCCTCGCCGGCGGACGATCGTCGCGGATGGGCGGGCACGACAAGGCATTGATCGAACTCGGCGGACAAAGCCTGCTCGGCCGGCTCTCCGCGCGGTTTTCGCCGCAGGTGGACGCGCTCGCGATCAATACGAATGCCGCGCTTGACGAGGAGGCACGCGGCCAGAAACTCCTGCCGGACCGTTTCGCCGGCTTCCCGGGCCCGCTCGCCGGCATCCACGCCGGCCTCTGCTGGGCAGCGACGCTTACCGCCGTCACGCACCTTGCCACCGCCTCCGTCGACACGCCGTTCCTCCCGGCCGATTTCGTGGCACGTTTGGCAAGCGCATGCGCGGACGGAGCCCCCGTTGCATTGGCACGTTCCGAAGGGCGGCTTCACCCCACCTGCGCCCTGTGGCCCGTTGCGCTGCGAGCCAGGCTGGAGGCCTTTCTCGAAGAAGGCACGTCCCGGAAGGTCATGACCTTCGCGGAGAATGCCGGATATGTCGCCGTCGATTTTCCCGCGGTTTCCTTCGACCCGTTCTTCAACGTCAACACGCCCGAGGACTTGGCGAAAGCGGCCGCGTTGCAGGAGACACTTCAGTGACCGGCAAGGTCTTCGGCATCACCGGCTGGAAAAACTCCGGCAAGACCACGCTGACCGAACGCCTCGTCGCCGAATTCACGCGCCGCGGCTATCGCATCTCGACGGTCAAGCACGCGCACCACTCCTTCGACATCGACAAGGAAGGCACCGATTCCTTCCGCCATCGCGCGGCGGGCGCGCATGAAGTGGCGATCGTCTCGCATGGGCGCTGGGCGCTGATGCACGAGTTGCGCGACGAGCACGAGCCGCCGCTCGACCAGATCCTCGCCCGCCTCGCGCCGTGCGACCTCGTCCTGGTCGAGGGCTACAAGCGCGAGGCGCACCTCAAGATCGAAACCCGCCGGCAGGGCGCGAAGGACATCTCGCCGCTCTCGGCGACCGATCCGGCGATCGTCGCGGTCGCGGCCGACCACCCTCAGCCGGACGAGCGCCTGCCGGTTCTCGACATCGACGACATCGCCGCAATCGCCGATTTCATCGCCGCCCGCATGGACCTTCGCCCTCCCGCTGCGGCATGATTCATGCCGCGCATGGCATCGTCGCAAGGCGGTTTTGCGATTGCATTCGCCGCGGAAATAGTGGGAATATCACACAGTTTGCGGGCCTTGGCGGCCTGCAGGACCCGCTTCGGGAGTGGAGCGGCAACGACAAAGAAAGAGGATGAACATGCGTATTACGAAGCGTCTGGCGCTCGGTCTGACCGCCGCCGCGTTTGCGTTCGGCCTGGGAGCGGCCAACGCGCAGGAGACCCTGCGGATCGGCACGGAAGGCGCCTATCCCCCCTTCAACAACCTGACCTCCGACGGCAAGCTCGTGGGCTTCGACATCGACATCGCCAACGCGCTCTGCGAGGAGATGAAGGTCAAGTGCGAATTCGTCACGCAGGACTGGGACGGCATCATCCCGGCGCTGCAGGCCGGAAAGTTCGACGCGATCATCGCCTCGATGTCGATCACCGAGGAGCGCAAGCAGAAGGTCGACTTCACCCACAAATACTACAACACCCCTTCCGCGATCGTCGCGCCCAAGGACACGGCCATCAAGGGCGTGGCCAAGGAAGATCTGGCCGGCAAGACGCTCGGCGCGGCGACGTCCACCACGCACTATAACTACGCCGAGAAGACCTATACGGACACGACGCTGAAGGGCTATCCGACCAGCCAGGAGTTCCTGCTCGACATCGCCAACGGCCGTCTCGACGCCGTTACCGACGACGTCTCCGTGCTCGAGGAATGGCTGAAGACCACGGATGGCGCCTGCTGCAAGGTCGTCGGCATGATCACGCCCGTGCCCGAAATCCACGGCGAGGGCGCTGGCATCGCGGTCCGCAAGGGCGAAACCGCGCTCGCGGAGAAGTTCAACGCCGCGATCGACGCCATCCGCAAGAGCGGAAAATACAAGGAAATCAACGACAAGTACTTCCCTTACGACGTCTTCGGCGGCTAATCCGGTTCAGCCCGGGCGCGGCGGCGGGCGCACCCCGCCGCCGCGCTCATTGATGTTCTCAAGCCAACGGATGAGGCAGAAGCGCCGATGCAGAGTGCCTGGACGCTGCTGAGCTGGGGACCGGAGGGCTGGCTCGACGACATCGCCTATGGCGTCTTCATCACCGTCTCGCTGGCCGCCGCGACCCTGCCCGTTGGCCTTGCCATCGGCTTCGTGGTGGCGCTCGCCAAACAGTCGGATGAGCCGTCGCTCAGGCTTGCCGGCAACGTCTACACCACGATCTTTCGCGGGCTCCCCGAACTGCTGACGCTCTTCCTCGTCTATTACGGCGTGCAGACGTTGCTCCAGAGCCTCGTCCGCGTGTTCGATCCGACCGCAAGCGTCGAGGTCAACAGCTTTGTCTCCGGCATGGTGGCGCTCGGAGTCGTCTTTTCCTCCTATTCGAGCGAAGTTTTCCTCTCGGCGTTCCGCGCCATTCCGCACGGCCAGTACGAGGGCGGCTATGCGATCGGACTCACCGGATTCCAGACAATGCGCCTCGTGGTCCTGCCGCAGCTCATCCGCATCGCCCTGCCCGGTCTTGCCAATCTCTGGCTCATCCTGCTCAAGGACACCGCGCTCGTCTCCGCGATCGGCCTGTCCGACATCCTGCGCCAGAGCGGCGTCGCGGCGCGCGTAACGCGCGAGCCGTTCCTGTTCTTCGGCGTCGCCTGCGCGATCTACTTGGTGCTCGCGATCATTTCCTCGTTCGGGATCAATGCGGTCGAGCGCTCCGTCAGCCAGTCCGGGGTGCGCCGATGAGCGCCCTGCCCGATACTGCCGTGCTCGAACTGCCGCCGCCGGTGGAACGCGGCTGGCCCGGCAAGCGCATCGCCGGCCATGTTCTTGTGGCCGTCTGGATCCTGCTCGGCCTGGCTCTCGCCGCCTATCTCGTCACTGCGTGGAACCCCGAACTTTTCCAGCGCTACGCTCCGACCTACGTCTCCGGCCTCGGCGTGACGCTGCTGCTCGTGGGCGTCTCCACCGTGCTGGGGGCCTTGCTGTCGATCCCGGTCGCGGCGATGCGGATGTCGAACAGCCGCGTCCTGTCGGCCATCGCCTATGCCTATGTCTACTTCTTCCGCGGCACGCCGCTGCTCGCCCAGACGTTCCTGATCTACTACGGGCTGGGCACGTTCAGGCCGCAGCTCGAGATGATCGGCCTGTGGACCTTTTTCCGCGAAGCCTGGTACTGCGCCGTCTTCGCCTTCACCCTCAACACCGCCGCCTACCAGGCCGAAATCCTGCGCGGCGCGATCGAAAGCGTCGGCCGGGGGCAGTGGGAGGGCGCGCAATCGCTTGGCCTGACCAAATGGCAGACCCTGCGCATGGTGATCATGCCTCAGGCTCTCATCGTCGCATTGCGCCCTTACGGCAACGAACTGATCCTGATGATCAAGGGCTCGGCGATCGTCGCCATCATCACCGTCTACGACCTGATGGGCGTGACGCGGCTTGCCTATTCGCGCAGCTTCGACTTCCAGACCTACATCTGGGCCGCGATCATCTATCTTGCCATCGTCGAATTGCTGCGCAATGTCGTCGAGCTGATCGAAAGGCGCCTGACGCGCCACCTCAAGCGCTGACGCGCGACTAGACAAACTGCCGGGAGAGACAAATGGCCAGCATCGCGTTTCTGGGACTTGGCGTCATGGGATACCCTATGGCGGCGCATCTGAAAAATCGCGGCGGCCATGACGTCACCGTCTACAACCGCACCACCGCCAAGGCAGAAAAATGGGTAGCCCAGCATGGCGGGGCGCATGCGCCGACCCCCGCAAAAGCCGCCGAGGGCAAGGATTTCGTCTTCTCCTGCGTCGGCAACGACGACGATCTGCGACAGGTGACTCTGGGAGCCGACGGTGCGTTCGGCGCAATGAAGAAGGGCTCGATCTTCGTCGACAACACGACTGCGTCGGCGGAAATCGCCCGAGTCCTGTCCGCCGAGGCGCAGTCGCGCGGCTTCGCCGCCCTCGACGCTCCGGTCTCAGGCGGCCAGGCAGGCGCCGAAAACGGTCAGCTGACCGTCATGGTCGGCGGCGACGAGGCGACCTTCGAGCGCGCCAGGCCGGTGATTTCCGCCTACGCCAAGATGGTCGGCCTGATGGGACCGGCGGGCGCCGGCCAGCTTACCAAGATGATCAACCAGATCTGCATCGCGGGCCTCGTGCAGGGTCTCGCCGAGGGCATCCATTTCGGCAAGAAGGCGGGCCTCGACATCGAAAAGGTCGTCGACGTCATCTCCAAGGGCGCGGCCGGCTCGTGGCAGATGGAGAACCGCCACAAGACGATGAACGCCGGCAAATATGACTTCGGCTTCGCCGTCGACTGGATGCGCAAGGATCTCGGCATCTGCCTCGCCGAGGCCGATCGCAACGGCGCGCAGCTGCCGGTCACCGCGCTGATCGACCAGTTCTACAAGGACGTGCAGCAGATGGGCGGCAAGCGCTGGGATACGTCCTCGCTGCTTGCCCGGCTCGAAAACTGATGATTGGGCTGTCGAAGGCTTCGACGGCAAAGGAGATCGTCGCGCACCTGAAAACCCTGGCCTCCGAAGAGAACCGCCAGGGGATGAAGCGCTACGGCATCAAAATCGACCATGCGCTCGGCATCTCGCACGGCGAGCAGCGCCGTATCGGCAAGCTGATCGGGAAGAACCATGAGCGCGCCTTCGATCTGTGGGCAAGCGGCATCATGGAGGCGCGGTTCATCGCCTCGATCACCGCCGATCCGAAGCGCTTCACGGCAAAGGACGCGCGGGCCTGGGCGGCCGAGTTCGATTCCTGGGACATCGTCGATGGTGTGTCGGACCTGTTCGTCGACTGCGACGCCTGGCGCGAACTGATCGACGAATTCGCCGCCGACGAGCGCGAATTCGTCCGCCGCACGGCCTTCGCCATGATGGCCTGGTCGGTGGTCCACCGGAAGAAGGAGCCGGACGGGACCTTCCTCGCCTATCTGCCGATCATCGAGACATATGCCACCGACCCGCGCAACTTCGTCAGGAAGGCGGTCAACTGGGCGCTGCGATCGATCGGCAAGCGGTCGATGGTGCTCAACGCCGCCGCTCTCGAAACCGCACGGCGGCTGGCGGAGTCCTCCGACAAGACCGCGCGCTGGAACGGCAAGGACGCCGTGCGCGAGCTGACGGCGGAAAAGACGCTGGTCGGCATCGCCAGGCGGGAAGCGAGCCGCGCGGCGAAGGCGAGATAGCCGTCAGGCGCTTGCGGACGACGAATCCTTGTCGAGCACCATGTAGTCGAGCGGCAGTTCGGTCGTGTATTTGATCTGCTCCATCGCGAAGGACGACGACACGTCGCGGATCTCGATCTTGGCGATCAGCTTCTTGTAGAACGCGTCATAGGCCGCGATGTCGGGCACCACGACGCGGATCAGGTAGTCGACGTCGCCGCTCATGCGGTAGAACTCGACCACTTCCGGGAACTCCTGCACCACTTCGGAAAAGCGCTTCAGCCATTCCAGGCTGTGCGACGACGTGCGGATCGAGATGAACACGGTCACCCGCGTGTTGACCTTGACCGGATCGAGGATCGCAACCCGGCGGCGGATCACGCCTTCCTCCTCCAGCTTCTGGATCCGGCGCCAGCAGGGCGTCGTCGACAGGCCAACCTTCTTCGCCACGTCGGCGACCGCGAGCGTGGAATCCTCCTGCAGCAGGCGAAGTATTTTGCGGTCGAGGCGATCCATCGGTATTCTCCGGCAATAATTACCCTTCAAATGCCAGATTCAGGAATGTCTTTTCAAGGCAAATCCATACTCACCATCCAGCGAGAATGAGAACGGAATTCCAATCCAGGTCGTGTGGACCATTGGGGATCGAGGTGGTTGCCACGTACGCCGTCATTCCGGGGCCGCGCAGCGGAACCCGGAATCCAGGGCGCTGGCCCTATTCTCGCTCGCTCCAACCTGCATGAATCTCGCCTTCAACGTCCGCGCTCTGGATTCCGGGTTCCGCTGCGCGGCCCCGGAATGACGCATGAATGTTCGGTCCGCGTCGGCTGGAACCCAGCTGTCCACACAGGTCAGATCCTTGCTCTGACCTCCAGCCTCAGTCTCGGCACCAGTTCCGCCTCGAACCACTCGTTGCGCTTGAGCCAGCCGGTATTGCGCCAGGACGGATGCGGCACCGGCAGGATCCGCGGCGCAGCATCCGCCTCGAAGATCTCGCGCCAGCGCGCCACCGTCTCGGTCAGGCTCGCGCCACGCTGACTACCCATGTGCCAGGCTTGCGCATAGATGCCGATCGCCAGCACGAGGTCGATCTGCGGCATCAGGTCCATCAGCGGCCGGCGCCAGGCCGGCGCGCATTCACGGCGTGGCGGCAGGTCCCCGCCCTTGGCATCCTGCCCCGGAAAGCAGAAGCCCATCGGCAGGATGGCGAATTTCCCTGTGTCGTAGAATTCGTCGCGGGTGACGCCGAGCCACTCGCGCAGCCTGTCGCCGGAGCGGTCGTTGAACGGAATGCCCGTCGCATGCACCTTGGTGCCCGGCGCCTGCCCGGCGATCAGGATGCGCGCCGTCGAAGAGGGCCATAGCACCGGCCTTGGCTCGTGCGGCAGCGGCTTGCCCAGCGGCGCGTCGCGGCAGATGCGGCAGGCGCGGACCTTGTCCGCCAGCGCCTGCAACGTCTCGTCCGCCATCAGGCGGCGGCACTCGGCCGCGCCGAGATCGCCGCGTGCCAGCGCTTCACGTTGGCGAACTCGTCAGGCACCGCGATGCGCGCCGGCTTGAGGAAATCCATCGCAACGAGCCCGGTGATGTCGGCAACCGAATAGGCGTCGCCGGCCGCGAACTCGCGCGAGGCGAGCTCCCGGTCGAGGATCTCCATGAATTCGAGCGCTTTCGGCTTGTTCGCCTCGCCCCATTCGGGGATCTGCGGGATTTCCCATTCCTTCATCGCCGGGTGGATATGCCTGAACGCATTCGCCACGACCGCCAGGAAATTGAGCTCCATCCGCCGCTGCCACATCTCGACCAGCGCCTTGCCGAGAGCGCCAGTGCCGAACATCGGCGGTTCGGGATTGAGTTCCTCGAAATAGCGGCAGATCGCGATCGATTCCGTGAGGATCGTGCCGTCATCGAGTTCGAGCACAGGAAGCCGTTTCAGCGGGTTGCGGGAAGCCACGGTCTCCGACTTGTGGCCGAGCGCGCCCATGTCGATCGGCACCAGCGGCACCGACAAGCCCTTTTCGGACAGATAGATGCGCACCCGGCGCGGGTTCGGCGCTCGTCCGCCGTCATAGAGCTTCATGTCGTTCCTCCCGATCAACGATCCACGACCGACTTACCAGCCGAGCACCTGTCTCAGCCAGTTGAAAATCGTCTCGACGTATCCGTGTTCCGCTTCGGCCAGGCCGCCCTGCAGTTCGCGCCAGGCGCGCGGCCGCTCGAACTCTCCCGCCCAAAGCCCCTTTCCCGCGCGTCTCGCTGCAAGTTCCGCATCCGCGTAGTCGCCATAGGCGACCGCCCACCCCTCCTCGACGAGCCTGCGGTTCAAATCGACGTCGCCGACGCGGCAGACCGCGAGCAGGCGGTCGTATCTGTCCTTCTCCCACCCCTCGCAGGTGACGGAGCGGCCCGCGATCAGCGTCTCCAGTTCGCGCCGCGACTGGCGCCCGCAGGCATAGGCAGCGCCAGCCCGCGTGCAGGACTGGTTGTATTCCGGCGCGTCGATGCCGCGCAGTCTGATCCGCCGGCCGGCAAGCGTCAGCGTGTCGCCGTCATTGACCACCGCCCTGCCCTCGGGCCGCACGGTTTCCGCCCGGTCCAGCCGCGCCGCCACGACCGCCAGCGCAAGGAAAAGCACCAGCGTCAGCGCGTATTCGGCATATCGGCGCCCGGCGCTTCGCCTTGCGGTTGTCCCGCGCGGGCGAAAGCGCCCCGGGTTCGCCATCTGCCTCATGTCGGGAAGGGTCTCTTAATCATTCGGAAGTAATTTTCCCTTTGGCATCAGAGACCTGAGAATTCCCGGCACCGTATGGCGCTCAACCGTTCGACCACGGCTGACAAGAATATTGTGGACCGCACGAAAGCGCACCGCAACAGCGAGGTCGCGCGCGCGGTGCGCAAGACGCGCGACCAGCTCGCGCAGAAATCCGGCAACCCCGTCTTCGACCGTGAGTTGCTGAAGCACCACGCCCGCGCGATGCTCAACGGCGCCACGGCGATCCCCATCCTGGTCATGGCCATTGCGCTTGCCGGCATATTCATGGGGCTCGGCGTCGACATCCTCGTCTGGGCGCTGATCACGGTCACCTGCTACGCGGCGCTCGCAGTCGTGGCGCGCCGAACCGACCGCAGCGAGGCGCAGACGATCGACGCCGAGAAGACCCGCCGCCTCTTCCTCGCGGCGCACTTCGTCTCCGGTCTGGGCTGGGCCTATTTCGCCACGCTTCAATGCGACCCTTGCCAGATCGAGCCGCTGCCTGTCGTCAAGGCGGTCGTGCTTTTGCTGGCGCTGTCGGCGACCGCAATCCTCGCCTACGCCCTGCGCGGCGCGCTTCTCGTCACCTTCACCCTGCCGGTCCTGGTCTTCGCGGCAATCTCCGTCGACCTTACCGAACCGGTCGAGGCCCTGATGGCGGGCCTTGTCCTCGCGGCGCTGCCGTTCTTCATGTACGTCTCGGGCCACCTGAACCAGTCGGCCGTCGCCTTCCTGTCGTTCCGGACAGAGAAGGACTATCTGATCGCCGAACTCGAGACGGCGAAATCGATGTCCGACGAAGCCCGCCGCCGCGCCGAGGATGCCAATCTGGCGAAGTCGCGCTTCCTCGCCTCGATGAGCCACGAACTGCGCACGCCGCTGAACGCGATCCTCGGCTTCTCGGAAGTGATGGGCAGCGAGGTGCTGGGACCGATCGGCAACCCGACCTACCGCGACTATTCCAACGACATCCATGCCTCGGGACAGCATCTCCTCAACCTGATCAACGAGATCCTCGATCTCTCGCGCATCGAGGCCGGCCGCTACCGGCTGCACGAGGAGCCGATGGACCTCGCCGACACCGCCGAGGAATGCTGCCACATGATGGAGCTCAAGGCGCGGGCGAAGGATATCCGGATCATCCAGCAGTTCGAGCACGGACTGCCGCGCCTCTTCGCCGACGAGCGCGCCATCCGCCAGATCGCCCTCAACCTTCTCTCCAATGCAGTGAAATTCACGCCCACCGGCGGCGAGATCTTCGTCAAGGTCGGCTGGACGGCGGGCGGCGGCCAGTATCTCGCGGTCAAGGACAACGGCCCCGGCATCCCGCAGGACGAAATCCCGGTGGTGCTCGCCGCCTTCGGCCAGGGCGCGATCGCCATCAAGAGCGCCGAACAGGGAACGGGCCTCGGCCTGCCGATCGTGCAGGGACTGGTCGCCATGCATGACGGCGAATTCGAACTGCGCTCGAAGATCCGCGAGGGAACGGAAGCGATCGCCATCTTCCCCCGCTCGCGCGTGATGGAGAGCCTGCCGGCCGTCCCGACGGTGCATGGCCCCGGCCGTGGTTCCCGCGCGGCCTGATTGCGGAAATGTCAGTGATGATGCGCGGCGCGCGCCTGAGCGGCGAAGCCCGCATGGAGCGCAAGCGCATCGCGCACCGTCGAGGTCGCCAGCGCAGCCGCCGTGCCCTCTCCCGCCGCCAGCCCTTCCGCCAGCAGCGGCCTGAGCCCGAGCTTCGCCGCCGCACGCGTGCCGGCGCCGGGCGCCGCATCCGCCAGAAGGCAATGCGCGATCGTTGCCGGATCGTCCGCCCACAGCGCCGATGCCGCGGCAAGCGCCATCGTCCCGTCGAGGATCACCGGAACCTTCTCGATGCGCGCGGCCAGGATGGCGCCCGCCATCGCCGCGAACTCGCGCCCACCGAGCGCGGCGAGCACAGCCAACGGATCGCTGAGCACGGGCGCATGGGTTTCGAGCGCATCCGCGACCAGGGTTCCGCGCTTGCCGGCCAGATCGTCATCCGGCAGCCAGTCGGACGGTGCACCCCCATGAAGGCCGCAGAACAGCGCCGCCGCCACCGTCTCGTCGCCCGTGGACGCGATCGACCCGACCAGCACGCAATCCGCGCCGCCGGCGATGGCCTCCATGCCGAAGGCCATGGTCGCCGCCGCGTTGCGTTCGTCCATGGCGGCCGTCGCTGAAATGTCGCCGGTCGGCAGATGCAGCGCGAGGTCGTAGACCTTCAGCCCGATCATGTTCGCCGCGCACAGATGATTGACCGGCGCGTCGCCCGAGCCGCACGCGCCGACGGTGGCCAGCGTCGCGTCCATGCGCCTCGCGGAAATGCCGTGGCGCGCGATCCCGTGCGTGCCGGCAAACAGCGCCAGCGACGGCCGGCTCATCGACGGCCGCCCGCCCGAGACGCTCGCAAACAGCGACGCGATTCCGGCGAGGCGCGAATCCCCGGCGCGATTGCCCTGAAAGAGATTCGTCACGGCCGCGCCCGCCTCGACCTCCAGCTTCGGCATGCGTTCGATCAGCGCGCGAAAATCGTCGAGGGGTCGTTGGCTTGACATGGGCAGGCTTTCATTCGTTGGACGCCGCCGTCTAACCCGCCACGGGGTGCCGCACAATGCGGGCCAACTCTTGCATAGGCCGGGCGATTGCCCCAAATGCGTGTAAAGCTTTCAGGACGACGCCTTGGCCGCCATCGAATCTCCCTGCATCCTCGTCTGCTCGATCGATCTGGCGACCGGATATTGCTTCGGCTGCGGCCGCACCCGCGACGAGATCGGCGCCTGGCTGACGATGACGCCCGAGACCCGTCGCGCCGTCATGGCGGAGCTTCCCGCGCGACTTGCGACGGTCGAGCGACGGCCGCGCCGCGAGACCAGGCGCAGCCGCATGGCGCGCGAGCGGTCGGAAGGCCCCTGATATGAGCCGCTTCTGGTGGTTCATCGCCGCTATCATGGCCGTCGGCCTCGTCATCCTGATTTTCGGCAGCGGATCCGGCACCGCCTTGGGCATGGTCGATGATGATTTCGGCCGCCTGCTCTATCTTGGCATCTTCGGCGCGGTGGTGGCGGCGGGCATTCTCGGCTCCGGCATCCCGATCGGCACGGTCGGGCGCAGCCTGGCGATGTGGCTCGTCATCATCGTCGGCTTCGTCGCCATCTACCAGTACCGCTACGAACTGCAGGACGTCGGCAGCCGGCTGACCGCGGGCCTGGTCCCCGGCAGCCCTATTTCGATGACGGCATCCGACGGCAGCCGCACCGTGATCCTCGACAAGCAGGGCGGCCACTTCCAGGCGCTTGCCGAGGTCGACGGAAGACAGGTGCGCTTCCTCGTCGACACGGGCGCGACCACCACCGTTCTCACCAGCGCGGACGCGGCAACCGCGGGCTTCGACGTCGGCGCGCTGTCCTTCAACGTCCCGATCTCGACCGCCAATGGCACGGCCCGCGCCGCCCGCGTCACCGCCGACGAGATCCGCATCGGCGAGATCGTCAGGAGCCGGCAGGTCATGCTCGTCGCCCAGCCGGGCTCGCTCGACACGAGCCTGCTCGGCATGAGCTTCCTGTCCTCACTGTCGGGTTACGACGTGCGCGGCGACCGCATGGTGCTGATCGACTGAGACAGTGTCAGAGCAGGCTGATCGCGAAGCGCGCCGCGACGAACAGGCAAAACAGGCCGAAGCCGATTTCGAGCTGCCGCTTCTTCAGCGCATGCGCCAGCCGCACCCCCATCGGCGTGACCACCATCGCGATCGGGATGATCACCGCGAAGGCGATCCAGTTGACATAGCCGGTCGAGCCGATCGGCAGCAGCGGATCGCCCCAGCCGGCGAGGATGTAGCCGACCGTTCCCGGGATGGCGATCAGCACACCGACGCCCGACGACGTCGCCACCGCCTGGTGCATCGGCCGCCCGTAGAGCGACATGAAAGTGTTGTTCATCACCCCGCCGCCAATGCCCATCAGGGTCGACAGATAGCCGATCAGCACCCCGATGATCGCGCGCGCCGGATTGCCAGGGATTTCGCGCCCGAGCCGCCAGGACTCGCGGTTGAACAGAAGCCGCAGGCCCACGGCGAGCGCGATCACGGCGAAGACGCCGCGCAGCTGGCCGCTCGACAGATAGGCCGCGGTAAGCGACGCGAGCACGACGCCGACGGGCACGGGGATCAGGAAGCTCTTCAAAAGGTCCATGTCCACCACGCCGCGCGCATGGTGCGCCTGGAAGGAGCGCAGCGACGTCGGAATGATGATCGCGAGCGAGGAGCCGACCGAAACGTGCATCCGCACGCTCTCGTCCACGCCGAGGATCCCGAGCATCTGGTAGAATACCGGCACGAGCACCGCACCGCCGCCGATGCCGAAGACACCCGCCAGCAGGCCGGAGACGATGCCCGACACTGCGATGGCCGCCACAAAGGCGAGAATTTCCTCAATGGGCATTCTCGCCCTCCGCGATGCTCGAGCCAACTGGCTAGAGGGTCCTTGCGGTCAAGTAAACGCCCGGAAAGGAATGGCAGCCATACCGGCGGATGGCGTTCAAGCTGCCTGCTGGCCGGCATCCGGCTCGACGCTGGCGTAGGCGCGGCGGATCACGTCCGGACCCGCACCCGGCCGCGTCGCCTCGGTGGAGAGGATCTGGCGGAAGCGCCGCGCCCCTTTGCGTCCGTGGAACAGCCCGACCATGTGCCGCGTCACCTGGCCGAGCTTGCCGCTTTCGGCGAGGTGCCGCCCGGCATAGTCGGCCATCGCATCGATCAGGGCGTCCGCGTCGAACCCGCGCGCGGGCTCGCCGTAGAACCTCTCGTCCACCTCCGCCAGGATGTCGGGCGTATGATAGGCGGCGCGGCCGAGCATCGCTCCGTCGACATGCGCCAGATGCGCCTCAGCTTCGTCCAGCGAGTGAATTCCGCCGTTTATGCCGATGAATCGATTCGGATACCGCGCCTTGAGCCGATAGACGCGGTCATAATCGAGCGGCGGGATGTCGCGGTTCTCCTTCGGGCTCAGCCCCTCCAGCCAGGCCTTGCGCGCATGCACCCACAGCGCGTCGGCGCCGGCCTGGAACACCGCGTCCGTCAGCGCATCGAGCGCCACCTCGGTGTCCTGATCGTCGACGCCGATGCGGCACTTGACGGTCACCGGTATCGCCACCACGGCCTTCATCGCCGCGACGCAGTCGGCCACGAGGCCCGGCGTGCGCATCAGGCAGGCGCCGAACGTGCCCGACTGGACGCGGTCGGAGGGGCAGCCGCAATTGAGGTTGATCTCGTCATAGCCGAACTCCGCGCCGATCCGTGCCGCGGCTGCGAGCTTGGCCGGATCCGACCCGCCGAGCTGCAATGCGACCGGATGCTCGACCGCGTCGAATCCGAGCAGCCGCTGCCGGTCGCCATGGATCACCGCGTCGGCCACCACCATCTCGGTGTAGAGCAGCGCATGCCGCGTCAGCTGGCGGTGCAGGAACCGGCAATGCCGGTCCGTCCAATCCATCATCGGCGCGACCGCGAAACGGTGCGAATAGGGAAGCGGGGTGGTCAACGGGGTGAAAGCCTCTCGTCAGGGCGCGGCCCATAGCATCTTTGCCGCTTCAACGCAAAACGGCGCGGCAGCGCGCAGAGATCGTCGCTGAAGCCCGTCCCGTCAATAAAACCAGCCGACGTGCCGCTCGATCGGTCTCTATGGGTCAGCGACCCTTGACGAGCATGACCAGCGTCTCGGCGATCAATGCCGGCTTCTGCTCGCCCTCGATCTCGACCGTGTTGGAGGCCTTCATCAGGAACTGGCCGGGTGCCTTTTCCTCGAAGGAGACCATGGTCGTGCGCATCCGCACCCGCGCCCCTGCCTTGACCGGCGTGATGAAGCGCACCTTGTCGAGGCCATAGTTGAAGGCGGCGGCTGTTCCCTCCGGCAAGGCGCCGATCTCGTACGACATCGACGCGACCAGCGACAGCGTCAGGTAGCCATGCGCGATCGTCGACTTCGACGGGCTCTCGCGCCGTGCCCGCTCGACATCGACATGGATCCACTGATGATCGTTCGTCGTCTCGGCAAACGCGTCGATCATCTTCTGGTCGACGGTGACCCAGGACGACACGCCGAGCTCCTGCCCGACCATGTCCTTCATGCTGTCGAACGTCAGCGTCGCCATTCAGAGAGTCTCCTGTAAGCTTGTTCAGCCCGCAGGCATCTAGCCCGCTCAAGCTGTTCTGCAAAGCGGCCCGCGTTCTTTCATGGAGGTGAATGCAAAAGGCTAGGCCGTGCGGACTATCGGTTCCAAGCAGTTTAGGACGCCGATCGGCCATCTTCATGCGTCATTCCGGGTTCGGCTTCGCGGTTCCGGAATGACGGAGCTTCATCTGACGGCGTCGGATCTCGCTCTGATCGCATCGGATGGATTGTCCCGCTCGTAACACGTCTCGAAAAGGTCATTCCATTCGGGGTTAAAGCCTTCGATCAGATAGAGCTTCCAGGATCGCCGCCATTTCTTCAGTTCCTTCTCGCGCGCGATCGCCTCGATGATGTTGTCATGCCGTTCATACCAAACCAGCCGACCATAACCGTATCTGCTCGTGAAACCGGGCTGTGCCGACGTTCGATGCTCATAGGCGCGTCCCTGCAGATCGCTCGTCACGCCAACGTAAATCGTTCCGTTCTGTTTGGATGCCATGATGTAGACCCATCCTGACATCGCGTTTTTCCTTCAGCGCTGACGCACCATCTTCTTCGTCATTCCGGGGCCGCGCAGCGGAACCCGGAATCCAGATCGCCGATGCTCGTCCAGTTCGCTGCACCCCGAATGCGCATTTTTGCTTTCAACCTCCACGCTCTGGATTCCGGGTTCCGCTACGCGGCCCCGGAATGACGGCGTAGGCGTCGACGACTTCGATCTCCAATGGTCCACGCAGCCTATTCGAAACACTCCGGCCCGAGCTCCTCCGCCCGCGTCTTCCCGATCAGCGCCAGCGTCAGGTCGAACTCGGCGATGACGTTGCGGATCACCTCGCCGACGCCCGCCTCCCCTGCAAGCGCCAGCCCGTAGACATAGGGCCGGCCGAACAGGACGGCGCGGGCTCCCAGCGCCAATGCCTTGGCGACGTCAGCGCCTGAGCGGATGCCGGAATCCATCAGCACCGGCATGCCGCCCGCCGCCGCCACGACGCCGGGAAGCGCGTCGAGCGTCGCGATCTCGCCGTCGACCTGGCGTCCGCCGTGGTTCGACACGACGATCCCGTCGACGCCGTGCTCGCGCGCCAGCCGCGCGTCGTCAGCGTGCCGGACGCCCTTGAGCAGAATCGGCAATGCCGTCATCTGCCTGAGCCGCGCGATATCCGACCAGGTCAGGTCCGGCCGCGAATAGGTGGCGACGAAATGCCCGACCGCGGCGCGCACCTGGCCGATCGAAAGGCCGAATTCCTTGCCCTTGCGCCTGAGGCTCAGCAGCGCCTCGATCACGCCCACCCCCTTCGGCTTCACGCCCGTCTCCGGCGGCTTCGCCGGGATCGCGGCGCGAAACACCGGATCGGATAGATATTGCGCCAGCCCCTGCCCTTTCAGGAACGGCAAAGAGGCCTTGTCGAGGTCGCGCGGGCGCCAGCCGAGCAGCGTCGTGTCGAGCGTTACCACGATCGCCTCGCAGCCGCAGGCTTCCGCGCGCGACACCAGCGAACGTACGAAACCGTCGTCGCTCGACCAGTAGAGCTGGAACCAGCGCGGTGCCGCCCCCATCTCGGCCGCCGTCTTCTCCATCGCCACCGACGCCTGGTTGGAAAAGACGTAGCCGATCCCTTCGGCGGCCGCCGCGCGCGCCACCGCGAGATCGGCCTCGGGATGCACCATCTCCAGCACGCCGATCGGCGCGAGCAGCACAGGTGCCACGTGTCGTCGGCCGAACAGCTCGACCGAGAGGTCGCGCACCGAGACGTCGTTGAGCACGCGCGGCACGAAGCGGTGCCGGTCGAAGGCGGCGCGGTTGGCGCGCATCGTCGCCTCCATCCCCGCTCCGCCGACGATGTAGGCCGCGGCCTCCGGGCTCATCGCGGCCGCCGCCTTCGCCTCCAGCGCGTCCGGCGCCACCGGCACGCGCGGCTTGGCCCCGCCCACGCCCGGAACGTAAATCTGCATCTGCCGCAGGCGGCCGGGCGCCGGAGGCGGTGTGGTCATGGCTGCGGTGTCCGCGCGGAAGGCCGGACTACTTCTTCCGCTCGATCCCGTCGCGGATCTCCTCCATCGCCTCCTTGATGCGGTCGCGCAGAATCTCGATCGTCTCGGTGGAGGATTTGCGCACCACGTCCGCCATCTCGCTGGCGTTCTTGACCGCGGTTTCGAACGACTTCTTGGCGAAGTCCGCCTGCTTGCTCATCAATTCCTGCGGGCCGCCCGTGGCGCGGAAGTTCTGCGCCATGTCGGTGACCTCGCGCAGCGTCTCCTGCAGCATCTCGCGCTGCTTCGACATCAGGTTCGACGCGCCCTCGGTCGCTGCCTTGGCCGTCTTCTCGAGCGTCTCGAGGTTCTTGCGGTGGTGTTCGATGATTTTCTCGACATCGACGCTCGGCATCTTCAGCTGCTCGCCGAAGCTCTTGAACATGTCGACGAACGACTCGTTCTCTGTCTTCTTCGCCATCTCGCGCTCCCGGTTCGCGGCGTCACAGGCTGCGCCGCCTGAAGTCAGATTAGACCGAGCCGGGACAAGGTCAATTGCGGAAGATCAAGACTTCGCCGATATGCAGCGCCAGGCCTGCCAGACCACCCACCAGCATGCCGTTGAAGCGGATGAACTGCAGGTCGCGCCCGACATTGATCTCGATGAGATGGGTGAGCTGGCCGAGGTCCCATCCCTTGACCTGTTCCGCGATGAAGCGCGAGACGCCGCTCTTCTGGCTCTCGACGAAGGAGCCGAGCGCCACGACGAAGCCGGCATTCATGTCGGCGCGGATCGCGGGATCCGCCGCGAGCTGGCGTCCGACGTCGACGAAGGCCGAGGCGAGGTGCTTGCGGATCACCGAATCGTCCGACCCCGCGTCCTGCTCGACATAGGTCCTGAAACTCGTCCACATGTCCCGCGCCAGTTCGCGCAGTTCCGGCCGCGCGAGGAAATTGCGCTTCAGCTTCTCCACCTGCTTGCCGTAGGTCTTCGACGTCTTCAGCGTCTCGACGAACCCGAGAACGAAACGGTCGAACTCGGCGCGCATCGGATGGTCCGGATCGGCTTTCACCTCGTCCAGCAGCGACCCGGCCGAAGCCACGATCTTCTTCAGGAGATAGGCATCCGCCTTGAACAGCCTGGCCACCGACGGCAGCTCGTCGCGGATCTTGTCGCGCAGCGCGTCCTGCGCATCCTGGTCGCTCAGGAAGCGGCCGAACACCTTGATGATCTCGTCGAACAGCTTCTGGTGCCGCCGGTCGTGGGTGAGAGCGGTGAGGAGTTCGGCCGCCAGCGGCGCGAGCTGCACCTTGTCGACCTGCTCGACCACGCGCTGCGTGATGAAATCCTTCAGCCCCGAACCTTCGATCGCCGAGACGGTCTGCGGCACCAGCCGCGCGACGAAACGGGACAGCGCTTCGGCGCGCCGCGGTTCGGCCAGCCAGTCGGCGACCAGCGCCGCGAAATCGACCTCGCGCAGCTTGCGGCTCACCGGTTCGGGCGCGAGGAAATTCGCCTCGATGAAATATCCCAGATTGTCCGCGATCCGTTCCTGGTTCGACGGGATGATCGCCGTGTGCGGGATCGGCAGGCCGAGCGGCCGTTTGAACAGGGCCACAACCGCATACCAGTCCGCCAGCCCGCCGATCATCGCCGCGCCCGCAAAAGCGGTGACGAACGAAAGCCCTGGGTACCGCGTCTCGAAGCTGCGTGCGACGAGATAGATGATCAGGCACAGAACCAGCATCGCAGTCGCGAGCGCCTTGATCCGGCGCAGCGCCGCGAGCTTGGCCGCGTCGGCCGCGGCAGTCGTCTGGGTTCGGGCAAAGTCCTGCATGGAAGGCGGTCCGGCTGGTGACCCAAGATTTAGGCGGTCCGGCCCGCGTCCGCCACCCCATCGCCGGTCTCGGGCTCGATCCGAGAATATTGTGCACTGCACCATTCTAGATATTGCATTGCACAACAGCACTTCCTAGATGTCTTTCACCCCGGGTCGATCGTGAACGGGGCGAACCGTTGCTCCCGAATGAGGATGGACATTATCATGGCCAAGACCACCAAGACCGCTTCCGCCACCCAGAACCCCATGGCTTCGATCACCGAGGCTTTCGAGACCGTGCAGTCGAAGATGGAAGTTCCCGCCGCCGCGCGTGATTTCGTTAAGCGCACCGCCAGCGCCGCGCAGGAGCGCGCCGAGAGCGTGCACGAGGACCTCGCCGCCGCGACGGCCAAGGTCGAGAATTTCGCGACCGCCTTCGTCGGCGGCTATGCCGATTTCGCCCGCGGCCTCGTCAACGCCTCGCTCGCCAACGTCCAGCATGCGCTGACCACGGTCGAGAAGGTCGCCGGCGCCAAGTCGCTGAACGAGGCCCTGCAGATCCAGGCCGACTATGTGCGCGAGAGCGCCCGCTCGAACTTCGAGCGCGTCAAGGATATCGCCGAGGTCGCCCGCGTGACGGTCGTCGACGGCGCGAAGGACCTGCAGTCCGAGATTTCGGCCCTCTACACCAAGAAGGCCGCGTAAGCGTAGACCCCGAGTACGAAAAGCCCCGCCGGATCGCTCCGGTGGGGTTTTCGTGTACGGTCAGGCCTCATGCGCCCGGCCCGAGGCGAGCGTGAGAAAGATGCGGTCTTCCTTGAGGATGAACCGTTCTCTGCGGGCGAACTCGTAGTTTGCCTTGCCCAGCGGATCGGCGGCAAGCCGGGCGCGATAGGCTTCGTAGGCGGCGAGGTTCTCGATGTTGTAGACGCCATAGGCCGTCGTCGCCGACCCTTCATGTGGCGCGTAGTAGCCGATCAGGTCGGCGCCGCAGCGCGGGATCGCCTCGCCCCAGGCGCGGGCATAGTGCGAAAACTCCGCCTTCTTGAACGGGTCGATCTCGTAGCGGATGAAACAGGTGATCATCGTCGTGGCGTCTCCCTTGAGTGCTCCAGGGCTAGCATCTCGGCCTGCCGGAAACTTCGGCCCAAACCGAACCGTCGTCACTGAACTGCGAGTTCATCGACGCCATGCAGGCTTGCTCGCTTCCCGCCATGCCTCGTCCCTGGTGCGGCCGATATCGCGCAACAGGCGGTCGTCGAGGTCGGCCAGCACACGGCGTTGCCGCGCTCGGTCGATCATCTGAAACGCCGCGCGCAACAGACGCGTGATCGCTCTGCGCAGCGCCTGTCGGGTCATCGCGATGGACCGCACGGTTGCCTGTTCGATCATCGTCGTTTCTCCGGATTCGGTGACCGGAGAATAGGCTTTGCCCGACGACGACACTTCGGCTACCATCAAACAATGAAAGAAGGTCCCGTCATCTCCACCATCGCCGCGTTGATCGGCGATCCCGCCCGCGCCAACATGCTGACCGCCCTGATGGACGGCCGCGCCCTGACGGTCTCGGAACTGGCCGCGGCTGCCAACGTCGCACTGCCAACGGCCAGCGGCCATCTGACCAAGCTCGACGCCGCCGGTCTGCTCAAGGCCGAAAAGCAGGGCCGCCACCGCTACTATCGCCTTTCGGGCGCCGATGTCGGAGAGGTTCTGGAAGGCTTGATGGGCCTCGCGGAGCGAACGGGCGCGACGCGCGTGCGGACCGGGCCGAAGGATGCGGCCCTGCGCCAGGCGCGCCTGTGCTACGACCACCTCGCGGGCGAGCGCGGCGTCGCGATGCTGGCGGCGATGCAGGCTCGCGGCTTCATCAAGGGGGACGACGTCCTGCGCTTGACGGAACCCGGCCGGACCTTCGTCGGAGAATTCGGCATCGCTCTCGACACGCTCGAGCGCGGCAAGCGTCCGGTCTGCCGCGCCTGTCTCGACTGGAGCGAGCGCCGCAACCATCTCGGCGGGGCGCTGGGAGCGGCAATGCTGGCGAAGATGATCGAGCGCCGCTGGGCGCGCGACGAAGGCAACCGCGTCGTCAGCTTCAGCCCAGACGGCAGCCGCAACTTCCAGCGTCTCTTCGGCGCCTTCGAATAGCCCGCTCGACTGGCGCGATGCGTCAGACCACGGCCCGGATGATGCTGCCGGTCGGCAGGTGCGTCGTGAACGACATGTGCATCCCCGACAGATCGATCGAGCCGACCGTCTCGCCGTCCTCGAAGTGCAGATTGGCGTCGAACTTCTTCGCCAGCGTCTTCATCGCCATGTTGTTCGGGTGCGTGGTGACGCGCAGGCTCTGATAGCCCAGCGCCAGCGCATGGCCGATCAGCCGCTTGAACAGTTGGCTGCCGATACCCTTGTGCTGCAGGTGACGTTCGACGGAAAAGGCGATCTCGCCGGTCGGAGGATCGAGGTCCGGCCGCTCGTGCAATTCGGCAGCACCATGCACTTCGCCGTTCTCGACATAGCCGATCACGGTTGCCCCCTGCGAGAAGCACCGCGCGGCATAGGAAGCGACGAAGACGTCGTCCGTCATGCCGTTGAAGCGGTCGCGCCGGCTTTCGGGGTCCAGTCGCAGCAGGTGCTCGCGAAAACTCGCAAGATCGGACGGCCTGAGCTGGCGGATCTGTCCCGCGGGCTTTGGCCCTGAACGCTTGCTCTGTCTCATATTCGCGATCCTCGTGGTCCTCCCGCGAGTCATCGACCTGTCGTCCGCGCTGATATTGTGCAGCGCACAATAAAATTCAAGTGCGTAGATGTACCAGACAACATTTTGCTCGGGATGACGTATCGTCAACCCCGGCCTCCGCTTCGCCGATTTTGCTCGGCCAAATTGACAACCGGCCCGCGGCGCGCGCATCCAGTCAGAATGCACAAGACACTGCCCTTCCCTGCCCCCGGCCCGATCTGCGGCCTCGCCGCAACCGAATTGGCGGAGCGCATACGCCGCCGCGACCTCTCCTGCCGCGACGTCATGACCGCCTTTCTCGACAGGATCGAGATGGTCAATCCGGCCGTGAATGCCATCGTCTCGCTTCGCCCGCGCGCCGAAATTCTTGCCGAGGCGGACGACGGCGATGCGCGGCTCTTGTCCGGCATCGAGCCGGGCGCGCTCTTCGGTCTCCCTGTCGCCATCAAGGATCTGGCCTGCACCAGGGGGCTTCGCACGACCTGGGGCTCGCGCATCTTCGCCGATTTCATTCCCGACGAGGACGATTTCTTCGTGGCGCGGATGCGCGCTGCCGGCGCCATCATCATCGGCAAGACCAACGTGCCGGAGTTCGGCTTCGGCTCGCAGACCTACAACGAGGTATTTGGCGCCACCCGCAATGCCTTCGACCAGAGACTGACCTCGGGCGGCTCGAGCGGCGGCGCGGCGGTGGCCACCGCTTTGCACATGCTGCCGCTCGCCGACGGCAGCGACATGGGCGGCTCGCTGCGCAATCCGGCGGCCTGGAACAACATCTACGGTTTCCGACCCTCGCAAGGGCTCGTTCCCGGCGGCCCCGGCGGCGAACTGTTCATGAGCCAGATGGGCGTCGAAGGCCCGATGGCGCGCAATGTCGCCGACCTGGCGCTGCTGCTGTCGGTACAAGCCGGCTATCATCCCGGTGCGCCGCTGTCGCTCGGCGGCGTCGACCTCGACTTCCCGAGGCAGCTCAAGACACCTATCCGGGACGGCCGGATCGCCTGGCTCGGCGACCTCGGCGGACACCTGGCGACGGAGGACGGCGTGCTGGCATTGTGCGAAAGCGCCCTTCGAAGCTTCGAATCGGTCGGCTTTTCGGTCGAGGCACACGTCCCGCAGGTCGATTTCGAGCGCATCTGGCAGGCCTTCGTCACGCTTCGCCACGCCACCAGCGGCTGCGGGCTCAAGGTGCATTACGACGACCCGGGCCGCCGGCCCTTGCTCAAGCCGGAGGCGGTCTGGGAGGTCGAGGGTGCGCTCGATCTGCGTGCGCCCGCGATTCATGCGGCGTCGGTCGTCCGCTCCGAATGGTATGAGGCCGTGCTGCACCTGTTCGAGACCTACGACTTCCTCGCGCTTCCCGCGGCCCAGGTCTTTCCCTTCAGCGTCGACATCCACTGGCCGTCGGAGATCGCCGGCAGGGCAATGGACAGCTACCACCGCTGGATGGAAGTCACTGCGCTCGCCACCATGGCCGGCTGCCCGGCGGCGAGCCTTCCGGCTGGATTTGACGCCCGGGGACGCTCGATGGGCTTCCAGCTCATCGGCCCGCCGCGTCGCGACGCTGACGTGCTTCGCGCCGCGGCGGCCTATGAGCGGCACACCCGCCGTGGCGGCGGCCTTCAGATAGCCTGACTTAAGTTGAACTTTAATGTCACCTTAAAGCAATCTACTCTGGAACAATTCCAAAAAGCGGCGCATATAACGCCAAACCGGCGGTCAGCCGGAACGTCCAAGGAAAGCAATTCGATGCGCCTTACCCGACAGACCAATTATGCCGTCCGCATCATGATGTATTGCGCGGCCAACAGCGGCCGGTTGAGCCGAATCCCCGAGATCGCTTCGGCCTACGGCGTGTCGGAACTGTTTCTTTTCAAGATCTTGCAGCCGCTCGTTGAAGCGCGCCTCGTCGAGACGGTGCGCGGCCGCAATGGCGGAGTGAGGCTCGGGCGCGCCGCTTCCGAGATCACACTGTTCGACGTGGTCCGCGTGACCGAAGAGAACTTCGCCATGGCGGAGTGCTTCGAAAACGACGCCGCCGAATGCCCGCTGATCGAATCCTGCGCGCTGAACGCCGCCTTGCGCAAGGCGCTGGGCGCCTTCTTTGACGTGCTCGAGAGCTACACGATCGAGGACCTCGTGAAGGAGCGCACCGACGTCCGCCTGCTGCTCGGCATCAAGGACATGGTCCAGCCGGTCGCGGCGGCGTAGGGATTTCGAAGGCATATCAATTCGCGGACGTCATCCCAATTCACGGTCGTCATCCCGGAGGCCGAAAGGCCATCCGGGATCCATTTTTCTTCGAGGACTGGCGCTGGTCGATATATCGGCCCCCCCGGCTCCGTCTGATTTCGAGCTCAAGGCGAACAAGACCGCACTCCAATCGCGTATGCCAATGGATCCCGGATGGCCTTCGGTCTCCGGCATGACGAGCGTTTTTCTACAGCGTCGCCGATTGCGGCAGCACGAACGGCGCTCCCGCCGCGGGCGTGACGCCCACCCTCAGGTCGCATTCGAATACCCGGCTGATCCGCTCGTCCACCAACACGTCCGCCGGCTTTCCCGCCGCCTCAGCCCTTCCCCGGTGCATCATCACGATCCGGTCGGCAAACATCGCCGTCAGGTTGAGGTCGTGCAGGATCGCGATCACGCCGCCGCCGGCATTGGCGAAATCCCGCGCGATCCCCATGATGATGAGCTGGTGCTTGATGTCGAGGCTGGACACCGGCTCGTCGAGCAGCAGGAACCGCGGCTGGCCGTCGAGCACCGGCTGCCACACCTGGCACAGCACGCGGGCGAGCTGCACGCGCTGCTGTTCGCCGCCCGAAAGCTCCTGGTAGAAGCGTCCCGCGAAACCGGCCAGGTCGACGCGCTCCAGCGCCTCCTCGGTCAGAACGTGGAGCGCGGCGCCTTCCACGCCCGACCGGCCACTCGTCAAGCCGAGCCGCACGATTTCAAGCACGGTGAAGGGAAAGGACAGCGTCGTCGCCTGCGGCAGCACGGCGCGCAAGCCCGCCATCTCCCACGACTTCATCGTCCTCAGCTCCCGGCCTGCGACCGAGATCGATCCCCGATAGGCCCATTCGCCCGAAATCGCCTTCAGCAGAGTGGTCTTGCCCGAACCGTTTGGCCCGACGATCGCCGTCACTTGCCCGGCTTCTGCCCGGAACGTCACGTCCGAGACGATGCGCTTCGGTCCGATGTCGACCGCGACCTCGCTGAGTTCGATCATGGCGGTTCTCACAGGTCGACGACGCCGCGCTTGCGCAGCAGGATCCAGAGGAAGAATGGCGCGCCGACGGCGGCCGTGACGATGCCGATCGGCAGTTCGGCGGGCGCGACGATGGTGCGGCTGACCGAATCCGCCAGCAGCAGCAGGCTCGCGCCCAAGAGTGCCGCGGCCGGAAGCAGGTAGCGGTTGTCTGGGCCGATCACCAGCCGCAGCAGGTGCGGCACCACGATGCCGACGAAGCCGATGCCGCCCGAAACCGCGACGGACGCGCCGACGGCGCCCGCCACCGTGACGATCGCCACTGATTTCACCCGCTGCACGGGGATGCCGAGATGGTTAGCGGTCGATTCGCCGAGCGACAGCGCATTCAGCCCGCGCGCGAGGAACGGCGCCGCGACCAACGCGATGGCGATGATCGGGCCGGCGGCGGCGATCTTGAGCCATGTCGCGCCGGCGAGCGACCCCAGCCCCCAGAAGGTCAGGTCGCGCAATTGTCGGTCGTCGGCGACGTAGACCAGCAAACCGGAGAACGCGCCGGCCATCGCGCCGAGCGCGATGCCGGCCAGCAGCATGGTCGCAACCGAGGTCTGGCCGCGCCGTGTGGCGACGCGATAGAGCACCAGCGTCGTCAAGAGGCCACCGACGAACGCCGCCAGCGGCAGCGAATATATGCCGAGCAGCGCGGTCAGCGGCGCGAGCGACGTCCCTCCGAGCACGATGATTGAGATCGCGCCCAGCCCCGCGCCGGCCGAGACGCCGACAAGTCCCGGGTCTGCCAACGGATTGCGGAACAGGCCCTGCATCACCGCGCCCGACACGGCGAGCGCCGCGCCGATCAGGACGCCGAGCACGGCGCGCGGCAGCCTGATGTCCATGACGATGATGCGGTCGCGCGCCGACATCGCGCCCTCCGCGCCAATGCCCAGCAGTTCTCCCAGCACCGACACCGCCGACGCATCCGACGCGCCGGAGGCCAGGCTGAAAACGAAAGCCGCGCCCAGCGCGACCGCGAGGAGCGCGATCGCCAGCCGGGCCCGCTGTCCCCGGTCGCCCTCACGTGAGGGCTTCCGGACCGCAACCGGCATGTCGGAGACTCTTTGCAGCACTGGCCTTACTCAGTTGACGACACGGTCGCCGTAGAGCGCCCTGGCGAGATCGCGCGCCGCACTCGCCGTGCGCGGGCCGAAGCCGAGGAGATAGGCGCCATCCATCCGCAGGATCGCGTCGTTTTGCACCGCCGGCGTCTGCGACAGCGCGGGATGCGCCTTCATGTCGGCATTCGCCGCCGCATGGCCGCCGCCCCGGTCCATCATCAGGATCAGGTCCGGCTTCGCGGTGATGATCGCCTCGTCGGTCAGCGGCTTGTAGCCGGCAAATTCGCTCACCGCGTTGATCGCGCCGGCCATCTTGATGATCCCGTCGGCCGCCGTTCCGGTGCCGGAGGCGAGCGCCTTTCCGCCCTGCATCGACAGGACGAACAGCACCCGCTTGCGCTCCGAGATTCCCGCCGTTGCCGCGATTGCCGCGTCGATATCGGCCTTCACCTCGGCGGAGAGCTTCTCCGCCTTGTCCGGCACGCCGAGCGCGGCCCCGACGACGCGGATCTTTTCGAGGATTCCCGCCTCGTCGAAGGTCTCCGGCACCATCGCGAAGGGAATGCTCGCCTTCTTCAGCACCTCGATCGCCTCCGGCGGGCCGCTGCCCTCGAGCGTGACGATCGCGTCCGGGTCGATGCCGAGCACGCCTTCCGGCGAAATAGCGCGCATGTAGCCGATGTCGGGCAACGACAGGGCGGCATCCGGATAGACGCTGGTCGAATCCCGGCCTGCCAGACGTTTCTCTTCGCCCAGCGCAAAGACGATCTCAGTGACCGAGCCGCCGATCGCCACGATGCGCTTCGCCTTCGCGATGCCGGCGACGTCCTCGGCCGAATTGGCCCTGGGCGCCGGAGCGGCCAGCGCGGCGAGCGTCAGTGCGACAGCCGCCGCCCACATGGCGGCGCGGCGCGCCCGTGTTCCTGGCAGAAGGTAGGTCATGGCTTACTCCTCAGGCTGCGGTCGAGCGCTGGCCGCGCGGCAGGTTCTCGACCAGGCCGCGCCAGTCGTCGCGCTCGAACGCGCCTTCCTGGCGCTTGCCGAAGAACTGGATGATCAGCTGGCCTGCCGCGTCATAAGCTTCGAGCGACGTCACATGGCCCTCGCTCGCCGGCTTGCGCACCGCCCACACTTCACGAATGTGGTCGAGGCGCAGATGCAGGTGGAAGGTCTCGTCCAGCACGTTGAGCCACTGCCCCATCGGCTTGATCTCTCTGACCGGTCCGCTGTGGATCTGGATGCAGCCGCGGTTTCCCACGAAGCACATGATCGGGATCTCTTCGTTGGCCGAGATCCGCATCATCGCCGCGATCGAGTCGTGATCGACCGGCCACGCGAAATCTTCGCCGACCAGGTGCACCGCCTGCTGGCGCGTCAGCTTCATGTCGCGCAGGATCGAAACGAACTGGTGCACGTCGGTCATCGTCGACCAGCGCGACCGCAACTGCTCGACGTCCGCCGCCGGCTTCATCGCGGGCGCGATCGACGTCACCGGCGCGACGACACGCACCGACTGCTCCTGCTCGGGATGGACGAGAGCCGCGACGAGTTCTTCATAGGCCTCGACGTTCGAGGCCGGCCGCAGATGCACCTTGTGCACCGCCTCGCCGCCGGCATCGAAGAACTGCAGGCTGCGGCGGATGCTGCCATCCTCGTCGGTCTTCGCCACGGCATAGCCATGCGCCCATACCTTCGGGAAGATGCGCAGGTCGATCTCGGCGCCCAGCGTCATGGCGGCATGCTCGCCGAGCACCACCTTGTCGTAGACGCCGATCTTCTCGTGGACCGCGCTCTCGTTGCGCGTCAGCGCCATCACCTCGCCCAGCGCCTCCATGCCGGTCAGGAAGACGTCGACATCGGGACGGACGCGGCGGACGCCCTCGCCCACCCAGGCGGCGACGAATTCGGCCTCGGAAATGCCGAGCTGGCTGGCGAGGTCGCGCTCGCGCAGTTTCGGGTTCTCGGCTCGCGCCTGGCGGATCGCGTCGGGCGTGGGTCGGTCTGCGCTCATCGTGTCGGTCCTGCTTCTCGTGCTGTGAACTGGCTACTTGTTGAGGATCAGCTTGCCCTGCCGGGTGATCTTCAGCCGGTAGAGCGCGCCATGGTGTTCGATGCCGATCTCGTGCTCCCCCCTGAACAGGGTCGCACTGTCGAGCATGCGCAAAGGCAGCGATGCAGCCGGCCGGACGAGGCTGTCGCGCCGCAGCGCGCGCTCGGCATCGGCAGAATGGTCGACGGAGAATCTCGTGCTCACGGTGGCGGCCCCTTCATCGCGCCTTGCTCGCTCTGGCTGGCTTGGCGACATCGTGATATCGAATGTTGACACTGATTATCAGCTTTAATAGGGAGTGCAATACCGGAGTAAACGAGTCAAGTTTAAATTCGGGATCAACCGTGACGCGAGCCAGCCACGTGCCAGCCAGCAATGACCTCAGGTGTCAGGAGCAGGATTATGGGGCTGGTGGGACGAAACAGGGCGCTGCTATGCGGCACCGCGATCGCGATATTCGCGAACATGGCAACGGTCCGCGCACAGGACGCGGACGATGCGACGACTGAAGAACAGGTAACTGCCGAGAGCCAGAAGAAGGGCCGCGTCACGCAGCTCCAGCGCCTCGTCCTCGGCGCCGGCCGGGAGAAGGTCGCGATCGACACGCCGCAGGCGGTGAGCGTGCTGGAACAGGAAGACATCGACTCGGCGCAGCCGTCGACCGTCGCCGACGTCATCCGCAAGGTGCCGGGCGTCAACGTCACCGGGTCGGACCGCGTGCTCGGCCAGTCCTTCAACATCCGCGGCGTCGGCGCGCCCGAAAATTCGGGCGACCAGGGCCGCATCATCGTCAATGTCGACGGCGTGCAGAAATTCTACGAGCAGTATCGTCTGGGATCGTTCTTTTCCGACCCGGAGCTGTTCAAGCGCGTCGAGATCCTACGCGGACCGGCCTCCTCCACCCTGTACGGCTCAGGCGCATTGGGCGGCGTGGTCAATTTCACGACCAAGGACGCGTCCGATTTCATCGCCGACGGCGAGACCGGGGCGCTGAAGCTCAAGACCGGCTTCGACTCGAACGGCAAGGGCGTGCTCGGCTCCGCGACGCTCGCCCAGCGCATGGGCGAGAACGCCGAATTCCTGCTGATGGGCAACTGGCGCCAGGGCGACGTCTACCGGTCGGGCGACGGCACCGACATCGTCGGCACCAATTTCCGCGCCTGGTCGGGCCTCGCCAAGGGCACGTTCAAGGTCGGCGACGAGGGAACGCTGCGCCTCTCCTACCAGCGCTGGGATTCCGATCTCGACGACCAGCAGCTGTCGCAGACCTCGACGGCGACGTATTTCGGCCTCATCGACCGTCACGTCATCGACCAGACGGCGATCGCCTCCTACGAGAATCCCTTCTCGGACAATGACATGCTCGATCTGAAGGTGGCGCTGTCCTATTCCGACACGTTCAACGAGCAGCGCAACGCCGATCTCAGGATGGCGTGCAGCCCCGGCTCCTTCGCCGTCGTCTGCGATGCCGACTATGCCTACAAGACGGTCCAGTTCAACGCGCAGAACACGATGGAATGGCGCGGCACCAGCTGGGAGAACTATCTCACCTACGGCACCCAGATCGCCCACCAGTCGCGCGTTGCCAGCGTCTATCAGAACAACGGCGATCCGCTCGACCTGCAGTTCCATCCGGAAGGGACCGACCTCAAGGCCGGGCTGTTCGTCCAGAACGAATTCATCTGGAACGAGAAGCTGACGCTCATTCCGGGCGTCCGCTTCGACTGGCACGAACTGACGCCGGAAGACGCGGTCTCTGGTTCGGATTCGTTCACAGACACCGCCATCTCGCCGAAGCTCGCCGCGCACTACCGGTTCAACGATACCGTCGCCGTCTTCGGCTCCATCGCGCACACCGAGCGCTTCCCGACCATCGACGAAGTGTTTTCGACGAGCGGCTCGAGCTACACGTTCCTGCCGAGTCTCGACCTCAAGAAGGAGTTGTCGACCAATTACGAAGCCGGCTTCGCACTGTCCGGCTACGACATGCTGCAGGCAGGTGATTCCGGACAGCTCAAGTTCACAGGCTTCTACAACGACGTCACCGACCTGATTTCCCTCAATCCTGACCTTGTGGCGGGGGTCAACACGATCCCCGGTTACGTCAACATCAACAGCGCTGAGATCTACGGCTTCGAGGTCGAGACCGCCTACGATTCCGACTACGTCTTTGCCAACGCCGCCTACACGTTCACGATCGGCAAGAACACCTCGGCGAACGTCACCCCGGCGACGGAATATCTGACGTCCGTCGCCCCCCATGAACTGAAGCTCACCCTCGGCGGCAAGGTTCCGCGGCATGACGTGCGGTTCGGCTGGAACGCGCGCTTCGTCGCCGGTCCGCAGGACAGCCTGCGCGACACCGACGTGCCTCCGGGCACCTCTACCCGGTATTCCACCGCCTTCGACGTCCACGACATCTTCGTCTCCTGGACCCCGAAGGAAGGTGCCGCGCGCGGATGGGAGGTGCATGGCGGCATCGATAACCTGTTCAACCGTCCGTACAAGGAGTTCCTGATGAACGACGACGCCAAGGGCCGTACGTTCAAGCTCTCCCTGTCGAAGCAGATCGGCTGGTGATCATGCGGCGCGCGGCATCGGCCATCGTCCTGACCTCGCTGGCCCTGATGCCGCTCGCTC
The DNA here is from genome assembly GCA_043822005.1 of Pseudomonadota bacterium. GTDB lineage: Bacteria > Pseudomonadota > Alphaproteobacteria > Rhizobiales > Rhizobiaceae > Mesorhizobium_A. The sequence goes on from JBDRCE010000030.1 coordinate 115,178, forward strand.
CGGCCTCGGCGCAGACCACCGCGCCGGAGCCGCATCTCCTGCTCGATCTCAACGCCCTGCAGCCGTCGCAAGGCGGCTGCAGGCTGACCTTCGTGGTGGCGAACGACCTGCCCACCCCGATCGACCGCGCGGCCTACGAGATGGCGCTGTTCGACAAGGCCGGCGTCGTCGACCGCTTGACCGTGCTCGACTTCAAGTCGCTGCCTTCGGGCAAGACCAAGGTCAGCCGCTTCGACCTCAAGGGCGTCGACTGCGCCAATGTCAGTCGGGTGCTGATCAACGATGCGACCGAATGCAGCGGCGCCGGCACCCCGCCCGATGCCTGCCTTTCGGCTTTGAAGACCCAATCCACCTCGGGCATCTCCTTCGGGCGATAGGAACGATGTCGCTCCAGCCCTCGGCGCATCTCCCCCGACGCTTCGTGCCCGCGCGCTCGACCGCGCGGCGTGTCCGTCTCGATCCGCCGAACACGTTCCAGGCGCCGCATCACGTCTTCCTGTGCGAACCGCCGCGCCCCGCCTGGATCGAGAGCGAAAGCCCCGACCTCGCACCGCTGTCAGTTGCACCGCTGGCTGAAACAGGCACCAGCCTGCCTCGCAGGTCGCGCAAATGGCTGGCCATGCTGCTTGCATCGATCGCCCTTCATGCCGCGGCCGCCGGGTTCTTCCTCCTGCGCGGGCCAGACGAGGGCGTGCTGGTCGCCGGCTCGCAGGAGGCGGGCGTGGTGATGTATGGCGATTCCGCCGCCGATCAGGTGATGCAGGGCGAGCAGCAACCCACCAGCGTCGCCATCGTCACCATGACGACGGCCACTCCGGTCGAGACCGTCGATGCAGCGGAGGTGGAGCCGGTCGAGGCGCTCCAGCCGGTGGCGGAAGCCGCGACACCCGCAGAGGAGATCGCCGCCGCCGAATCCGTCACCGAGGCGGCCGCGCGCGGCGAACCGGCACCGACGGATGCGACAACCGCGGTGCCCTCCCCCATGCAACAGCCGGTGCTGGCGGTCGACACCGCCGAGATCGTGCCGGACGATGAGGCCGTCGCCCCCATCGTGCCGCAGGCGACCGCCGCGCTGGCGCCGGACGAAGCGGTCGAGGTGCCGCGAGAGACGGCCGTGGCCGAGAGCACCGAGCCCGTGAAGATCCAGCCGGCGCCTTCGCCGAAGGTGGCCGAAGCCAAGCCGGAACCCAAGCCGGTCGAAAAGCCAAGGCCTGAAAAGCCGGTGAAGAAGGCCGAGGCCAAGCCGGTCGAAAAGAGACCGGCCAATGCGGACGCTCCAGCCAAAGCGGCCGAGAAGAGGACAAGCGCCGGCTCGGGCGGCACGAACAAGGCCGACGGCCGCAAGGGTGCCGCCGACGGCGAAGTCGGCGGCACGCGCGCCGACAGAGCCGGCAAGGGCAAGGGTTCCGCCCCCGGCAACGCCGCCGTCACCAATTATCCCGGCAAGGTGCGCGGCAAGATCAGCCGGGCGGTCGGCCGGATCTCGCGCCGCGACCGCGCCGGTGCCGAGCGCGACGTCACGGTCGCCTTCACCGTCACCGCCAGCGGCGCGCTTGGCGGCCTGAGCATCGCCCGCAGCTCGGGATCGCCCTCCCTCGACCAGGCCGCGCTCGCAGCCGTGCGCCGCGCCGCACCCTTCCCCGCCATTCCGGAAGGCGCTGGCCGCAAGACCTGGCAGTTCACCATCCCGCTCGGCCTGGCGAAGTAGAGCATTTCCGGTGGATATTCGGTCAATCTGTCGGAGAAATTCGGGCCAAGGTCGAGGTCTTCGGCGCGGTCGTGCTGGTGGCACGGCCAAGTCCGAAGACCTCGACCTTGGCGCGCATTCCCCCGGCCCGAAGGGTTTCCCGCTTGCGGGCGCCCGCGGCGTCGAGCGGACTTGGCCGACGCACCGCATCGACCTTCGCCCCGGGGCGAGCCATTTGTCTCGCCTTTCCTTCGGACCCTGGCGGATCGCCCCGCCATCGGAGAAACAGAGTGACCCGGGGATCTCCGGAAATGCTCTAGGTATAGACCGGGAGGGACCCGGCGTCGGGGTAGGCGCCCGGTTTCGCGGTTCCTGACCCCCGATGGCGCGCTGGAACTCCGGCACGCACGATCGTT
>JBDRCE010000031.1:0-101448 GCA_043822005.1 Pseudomonadota bacterium
ACGCTGAAAACCTCGAACCAAGACGTCCGGCGAAATCGCAAGCTTTTACGCCCCAAAGTCCCAAACCCTTGCGAAATCGAATACTTGAAACCGCAGAAAACTCCAACCAGCGCAAGCGGTTGCGGGTTTTTCACGACTGACCGGCTACGAGCACCTCGCGAAGCTGCCGAACACGGCCAGCGACGCGGATGCCGTCGACGGCCTCCTCGACGACATGGGCTTCGAGACGACCGCCTCCACCGACCGCGACGCCCGCCGCCTCAGGCGCGACCTCGACCTGTTCGTCGAAGACGCGCAAGGCGCCGACCTCGCCGTGGTCTACTATGCCGGCCATGCCGTCGAGATCGCCGGCGAGAACTATCTCGTCCCCACCGACGCCGTCGCCGATCCCGAGCAACTCGCCGAAAGCCTCGTTCCGGTCTCCGACTTCATCGCCCGCCTGCAGGCTTCCGCAAAGATCGTCGTCGTCCTGCTCGACGCCTGCCGCGACAATCCCTTCCCGCCCGGCACGGCCGTGCGCCTGCCCGACGCCGCAGCACCCGAACCTGTCGCCGTCTCAGGCGCCGCCGCCCGCAGCGTCCAGCGCTTCGCGCCGGCAAGCGCCGCCAACCCGGACGGCTATGGCATCGTGCTTGCCTTCGCCGCCGAACCGGGCAAGGTCGCGCTCGACGGCGAGCCCGGCGGCCACAGCCCCTATGCCGCCGCGCTCCTGCGCCATGTCTCCGCCATGGCGGGCGAAGAGTTCGGCACCGTCATGCGCATGGTCGCCGAGGAGGTCTATCTGAAGACCGGCGGCCGCCAACGCCCCTGGGTCAACGAGAGCCTGCGCCGCCTGCTCTATCTCGGCGCGGCACCCCCGCCCCTCGAGGGCGACCAGGGCGCGATCCTCACCGAACGCCGCCAGCTCCTGCTCACCATCGCCGCCCTCCCCGCCATCGGCCGCCGCCAGGTCGAGCATGTCGCCACCGATGCCCGCGTGCCGATGGACGCACTCTACGGCATGCTGCGCGTTCTCGGCGCGGACGCCCCGACCGACCCGTCCCGTCTCGACGCGCTCCTGCGCGACCAGAGCCGGCGCCTGTCCGAGATCCTGGCCGAGCGCTCGCGGCTGACGCAGCGCGATCCCGAGATCGTCCGCCTTGCCTCGCTCGCCAACGAGGCGATCGGCGAAGGCGCGCTCACGGCTGCCACCTCGATCTACGAGCGCGCCAAGGCCCGCGTCGCGACGCTGTCGCGCGATCTCGACGCGGTCGAGTCCGACATCCGCGACCGCCGCATCGAGTTTGCCCGCGTCTATGCCGAGAGCGGCGCCGCCTACGAACTCGCCTTCGACTTCGCCGCCGCCGCTGCCGACTACGGCCGCGCCTTCGCCGAGGTCGAGCGCTGGGACGACCAGCTCGCCTGGGACTACCGCCGCCGCGCCATCGTCGCGAGCTACCGCCACGGCGAATACAAGGGCGACGCCGCCCCCCTCCAGCGCATCATCGCCGATCGCGACGAAATCCTCCGCCTCGCCGCCCGCCTGCCCTCCGACCTGCCCCGCGCCGAAGCGCTGCTCCAGGTCGGCAACGCCCTCAACGTATTGGGCAAGCAACGCGCCGACGCCGCGACGCTGCTTGAGGCCGTCGCGTCCTACGAGCAGGCGATCCCGGTCTTCGAAACCGGCGGCGACCGCTTCGGCCTCACCCGCGCCCGCAACAATCTGGCGAGTGCTCTGGCTTCGCTGGGCGCCAACGATCCGGACACGACCCGGCTCGACCAGGCCATCGCCATCCACCGCCAACTGGTCGCCGACGCGCCCTTCGAGTCCGGCACCGTCGAGTGGATGACCGCCCGCCTCAACCTCGCCGCCGCGCTTTCCCGCCTCGGCGAGCGGTCCGGCTCCACCGCCACCGTGCGCGAGGCGATGGCCATTCTCTCCGACATCGTCGCCCGCGTCGGCCCCGACGCCGACCCGATCCCCTGGGCGCTGGCGCAGTTCAACCTCGGCGGTGCGATGCTCTTCGTCGGCGAGCGCGAGGGCAATCCGAAGATGCTGGCCGACTCCACCAAGGCCGGCGAGCAGGTGCTTACGATCTGGACCCGCGACGCTTTCCCGCTCTACTGGGCCTCCGTCCGCAACAATATCGGCAACGCCTACCAGGCGCTCGGCTTCGGCATGGGCGACGACACCTTCTTCCGCGCCGCCGAATACGAATACCGCGACGCGCTGGAGGAATGGCGTCGCGACCGCGTGCCCGACGACTGGGCCAAGGCTACCAACAACCTCGCCAACGTCCTGAAGAAGCTCGGCGCCTCGACCGGCGACGAGGCGAAGCTGGAAGAGGCGATCTCCGCCTATCGCGCCTGCATGGATGTCTGGACCCAGCCCGACAAGCCGCTCTCCTGGGCCTCCGCCCAGAACAACATGGGCGACGCGCTGACGATCCTCGGCACGAAACGCAAGGACCCCGCCCTCCTCCGCGCCGCCATCTCCGCCTTCGACCTCGCTCTGTCCGAATGGACCCGCGCCCGCGTCCCCTACGACTGGGCCGTCGCCACCAACAACCGCGGCGGCGCCCGCGTCGAACTTGGCACGCTCACGTCGGCGCCGGACCTCATCCGCGCGGGCATCGCGGATATCGAGACGGCCTGGGCGTATGACAGGGAGACCGGCGAGACGGGGTACGACGAGTATTACGGCAAGCGCATCGATGCGGCGAGGAAGACGCTAGAGGGGGTCGAGAAGCGCTGAACGGCGGCGCTTGGCGCTACTGCCTCGTCACGCTGATCGGCGGGAGGGAGCCGGTCTGAACCTTAAGTTTGGAGAGAAGACCATTGGAGGCGATCGGGTCGATCCGCAACGTCGTCCCCGCGAACTCCTCGGGAAGAATGACCCAAATGTCCCGCTGCCCCGGCGAGTCCGCAAGCGTCAGGGAGAACCCTTCGAAGTAAGGTCCGTTCTGATTCACCGCATCGCGGATCGGCAGATGGACAAAGGTTGGCTGTTTTAACGCCGTTCCGAACAAAACGCGAATGCAAGGCCTGCCGTCATCGGGCAATCTCACATGGATTTGCGGATCCACCCCCGCTGCGAAGTCGCCGGACGGCGTTTCGTCCAGGGACTTGAGCGTGAGGCGATCCTTGCCGATATCATGGACCGGACATCCGCGCGCAGCCTCGGCATTTGAGTCGATAAACGCCTTGCCTACCGCACCAGTCCAGGCCAGATCCCCCCAGACGCGCTGCTTCAGATACCTCTCAACGGTATTGGCGAGTACAAGCTGAGGCTTTGTCGCCAGGATATCACGAATCTTCCGATCAAGATCTGGTGCGCCATATGTAAGAAGTGTCGGATTGAGAAATATCCTGGAAATCAGATCTCGACTTACCCCATAGAAAGAATCGTGAATTATTACCGCCTTCGGAATCCGATTCAAAGACTCGGCGGGCAGATTTTTATCAATGTAATCATTGTAGAGCTTTTTCTCTTCCTCGAAATGAACCCTCAAAAGATTGCGGGTGCTATCTGTTTCATATTTTGAAGTCGCATTCGAAATTATCTCCCCGGGAATCTCTCGTCCCGTCAATTCGCCGACAAGTTGTCGGAATGCTCTTATCTTTCCAAGCTCGTTCCAATGTGTATCGGTTTTGAAATAGAGGAGATCATCGGTCACATCGTGACCCATCACCTTGAAGTGGTCGATCACGCTCGATCCGCTGGCTTCCGCGACTTTGCGCCATTTCCGGGAGGAGAGAATCTTGCAGCCGGCTGCGGCCTCAGCAGCTGGACCCAATTTCTCCGGATAGACGACTTCCTTGTCGGGAGAGACGGACACGCGGTAGTCGATGCCGATAGCGCGGGCGATCACGCGCAATGCTTCGACCCGCCCCAACACGAATCCGATTTCGCGGTCTGAAAGACATTTCCCGTTTTCGAAACCAGGCTTGTAGAAAAGCCACCCAGCCTCTCCGGAAATCACCTCCGGCGTATTGGTGAAGCCGAACACTTTGAAATCGAGAGTATTCTTGGCGCTGATGGCGTCCATGCCGATCGGGGAGTTGCTGACGAGGCGCCGCGCAACATCGTTCCGGTAGTCATCGTCGGCTGCAAGAAGTTGTGGCGCGAACAGCTGCTTTGCGGTCACCAGCTTCTCGGCAAACTGATCAGGTCCGAACGACGCAAGGCTTCCGATCGGCGCCGCAAGAAACGCGGCGAAGACGGCGGCGGTGGCGAGGTTGGCGAGCTTCATCCTCAGAACCTGAAATAGAGGAAGGGCGAGAAGGACTGCGGAATGACGTAGATCGTGCACATCGTCACCGCGGCAGCGACGAAAGCCAGCCGGGCATATCGGCCTATCTCGCCGCTCACGCCGGCTACGACCACGCCCGCCGGCCGGAACTGGCCCTGCATGAGGATGAGCAGGCTGGCGAGCAGCATCGCGGTGGTCGCCTGGGGCGAAAGCGCGAGCGTCATCGTGCCCGGCACAGTCCATGCTCCGTCGGCGAGCGGGGAGAACATAGCGCGCAGATGGGAAACGAACGTCGGCAGGTCATTCGCCCTGAACATCACCCAGCCGACGATCACGACGGGGAAGAAGTAGATGAGCCTGAGAGCCTGGGAGGAGACCGCTTTCCCCCCCAGCAGCAAACGCTCGGCGATCAGGAACGCGCCGTGGTAGATGCCCCACAGCACGAAGGTCCACGCCGCCCCGTGCCAGACGCCGGTGGCGAGGAAGACGATCATCAGGTTGACATAGGTCCGGATCGGCCCGGCCCGGTTGCCGCCGAGCGGAATGTAGAGATAGTCGCGGAACCAGGTCGACAGCGACATGTGCCAGCGGCGCCAGAACTCGGTGATCGTCGCCGCCGCGTAAGGGTGGTTGAAGTTCTCGCGGAAGCGGATACCGAACATCATGGCCAGTCCGATCGCCATGTCGGAATAGCCGGAGAAGTCGAAATAAATCTGGATCGAATAGGCGATTGCGCCGAGCCACGCCGACGCGAAAGTCTGGTCGGCGCCTGCGAGCGCGAACGACGCATCCGCCACCCCCGCCACGCTGTCGGCGATCAGCACCTTCTTGCACAGGCCGACCATGAAGCGGGCGGCGCCGGCCGCGAAAATGTCGGTGTCCAGCCGCGGATGATGGAAATCCTTCTCGACATCCTTGTAGCGGACGATCGGCCCGGCGATCAGTTGCGGGAAAAAGGCCTTGTAGGCGGCGAACAGGACCAGGCTGCGCTCGGCCTTCACCTCTCCGCGCCACACGTCGATGACGTAGGAAATGCCCTGGAAGGTGAAGAACGAGATGCCGATCGGCAGCACGATCGCCTCGGCGAAGGCCTTCAGCGGCTCCGAACCGAAGAAGCCGACGGAGCCGAGCAGGAAGCCCGTGTATTTGTAGTAGCAGAGAATGAGAACGTTGAGCCCTATGACCGCCGCGACCACGCTCTTTCGATGCCACCGTTCGACCGCCAGCGCGCCGCCATAGTTCAGCGCGATGCTGACCAGCAGCAGGACGACGTAGAGGCCCGAAGACCAGTAGAAGAAGACCAGGCTCGACAGGAGAATGAACGGCGGGAAGAACCGCGTGCCGTTCAGGATCACTCCCAGGAGCAGCGTGATCGGCAGGTAGAGGTAGAGAAAGGCCTGGTCCGAAAATACCATCTAACCCGCCGCCCGGAGTCGCTGTCGCCACCGCAGATCGCAAATGGAGGTGGCGAAGTCAATTCGCGCCTGCCCGGCCTTCCTGTCCGCAATCGGTTGCAAAGTCACAAGTCACACGGTTAGGCTGCCGCGCGGATTCTCCCCGCCGCATGGGGCCAATGCTTTGAGCCAGTTACTGGTCCAGCAATACCTGAACGAAATCGACCGGTTGCGGAAGTTCTCCGGCTCCGTGACCGAAGGCGTGATCTCGGAAGCGTTCAAGGACCTGCTCAAGGCGTGGTCGCGGCAGTTGAACTGGCAGTTCGCGGCGCAGTTCGAATTCGCCTCGACGCAGAAGTCGCGCATCCGCCCCGACGGCACGATCTTCCATTCGCTCGGGCTGCCCTTCGGCTACTGGGAGGCGAAGGATACAGCCGACGACCTCGACGTCGAGATCAGGAAGAAGCTGGCGCGCGGCTATCCGCAGGACAACATCATCTTCGAGAATTCGCACACGGCCGTCCTGATCCAGGACCGGAACGAGGTGTTCCGCTGCTCGATGACCGACACGGACGAGCTGCTGAAGCTGCTCAACCTGTTCTTCAAATACGAGCGCGAGGAAATCCGCGAGTTCCGCAAGGCGATCGAGGAGTTCAAGACCTACCTGCCCTATGTGCTGGAGTCGCTGCGCGAGCGGATCGACACGGCCTACGACCAGAACGCCGATTTCCACGCCGCCGCGGAGAAGTTCCTCCGGCATGCGAAGGACACGATCAATCCCTCGGTCGGCGAGGCCGATGTACGGGAGATGCTGATCCAGCACATCCTGACCGAGGAGATTTTCGCCAACGTCTTCAACGAGAACGATTTCCACCGCGAGAACAACATCGCCAAGGAGCTCTACGCGCTGGAAGGAAAGTTCTTCACGGGGGCGGTGAAGAAGGAGACGCTCAAGGGGCTGGAACTCTACTACGCCGCAATCCGCGCCAACGCGGCCCAGATCTCCAGCCACGCCGAGAAGCAGCAGTTCCTCAAGCTGATCTACGAGAATTTCTACAAGGTCTACAATCCGAAGGCGGCAGATCGCCTCGGCGTCGTCTACACGCCGAACGAGATCGTGAAGTTCATGATCGAGGGCGCCGACTGGCTCACCCAGAAGCATTTCGGAAAAAGCCTGATCGACGAGCACGTCGAGATCCTCGACCCCGCGACCGGCACCGGCACCTTCATCTGCGAACTTTTGGAGCACTTTCGCGGCCAGCCGCGCAAGCTCGCGCACAAATACAAGAACGAGCTGCACGCCAACGAGGTGGCGATCCTGCCCTATTACGTGGCGAACCTGAACATCGAGGCGACCTATGCCGCGATCTCGGGCCAGTTCGCCGAGTTCCCCAACCTCTGCTTCGTCGATACGCTGGACAATGTCGCGGGGCTGGGCATCAAGGCCGGCCACCAGCACGACCTATTCGGCGCCATGTCGGAGGAAAACGTCGCCCGCGTGAAGCGCCAGAACGCGAAGAAGATATCGGTGATCATCGGCAATCCGCCGTACAATGCCTGGCAGGAGAACTTCAACAACCGCAACCCGAACCGCGCCTATCGGAAAATCGATGAGCGGATTGCGGAGACCTACGTACGTAAGGGCACCGCCCAGAACAAGAACTCGGTCTACGACATGTACACCCGGTTCTTCCGCTGGGCATCGGACCGCCTGCACGACGACGGCGTGTTGGCGCTCATCACCAATCGCAACTTCATCGAGAAGGCCGCCTTCGACGGCTTCCGCCGCTCGGTGGCGGACGAGTTCAACGAAATCTACCTCGTCGACCTCGGCGGCGATGTGCGCGCCAACCCGAAAATTTCAGGTACTAAGCACAATGTCTTCGGCATCCAGACCGGCGTAACGATCTCGCTGCTGGTGAAGCGGAAGGGCCAGAAAGGGTGCAAGATTTTCTACGTGCGACGGCCAGAATTCGACACCGCTGACGACAAGCTCAACTTTCTGGCGAACACAGCCGCGTCTAAGATCGCGTGGCAACGGATAGAAGCCGATTCCAAGGCGGTTTGGCTCGACCAGACGGAGAACGATTGGGATAGCTTTATTCCACTCGCCAGCAAGTCGGCCAAGGCGAACAAGACCGGCGCCAAGAATCAGGCGATCTTCCGCCTGTTCTCGAGCGGCTTGAAAACCCAGCGCGACGAGTGGGTGTATGATGTTTCGCGCGACGCGCTTGAAGCGAAGATGCGTTACTTCGTCGACGTTTACGAAGCTACAAGGAAAGATGCTAAGCATCCGGAAGGAGATACCGTCAAATGGGATCGGGAACTAAGTCGCTATCGGCTTAACAACATTCCTAAAGCATTCGAGACGTTCAAAATCCTTCCTGCTGCATTTAGACCGTTCACAAAGCGCTTCCTGTATTTTGACCAGCATTTCAATGGGATGACATACCAGCTTCCAGACATTTTTCCACCGAATGCCGAGAATATCGTAATCAGCTTCAGCGGCATCGGCTTTCGGGCCGACTTCTGCGTTTCAAGCTGGGACGGACCGGTTGACCTTCACTACGGGGCTGCCGCTGATGGCTATCAGGTCGTTCCCCGCTATCGCTACGGCATGCCCGGCGAGCGCATCGACAACATCACCGACTGGGCGTTGAAGGAATTCCATAAGGCCTATGGCAAGGACGGGCGCGGCACGCCCGCGAAGGAGAGCGCGGCGGCGGAGCGCGCAATCTCCCCCCGTGTGGGGGAGATGGGCGGCAGCCCAGAGGGGGGCGCCACAGAGCGCGACACCTCCGGCGCGGCGGCGGCGGATGCGGTTGGAGACGCTGGCGGGACAGCGCCCCCCTCTGCCCTGCCGGGCATCTCCCCCACACGGGGGGAGATTGGCCAATCGCCTGGCGCCGCCCCCATGCAGATCGGCCAGTCGCGCAAGGCGCGCCAGCTCGGCAAGGACGACGTCTTCCACTACGTCTATGGCGTGCTGCACGACCCGGTCTATCGCGAGACCTATGCGCTGAACCTGAAGCGCGAGTTTCCGCGCATTCCGTTCTATCCGGACTTCTGGCGCTGGGCAGAATGGGGCGAGAGGCTGATGGCGCTGCACATCGGTTACGAGAGCGTCGAGCCCTGGCCGCTGGCGCGGCTCGACACACCGGACGAGAAGGCGCGGCAAGCCGGCGTCGCGCCCAGGGCGATGCTGAAGGCCGACCGGGACAACGGCATCATCAGGCTGGACTCGGAAACGCAATTGTCGGGCGTGCCCAAGGAGGCGTGGGACTATCGGCTCGGCAACCGCTCGGGACTGGAGTGGATTCTCGACCAGTACAAGGAAAAGACGCCGAAAGATCCGACGATCCGCGAGAAATTCAACACCTACCGCTTCGCCGACTACAAGGAGAAGGTGGTCGACCTCCTGATGCGCGTGACGCGGGTGAGCGTCGAGACGGTGGCGATCACGGACGCGATGAAGGAGGCGAGGCAGTGACGCCGCGGCGATTCAGGTTGCCGGACGCCATCGCCAACCTGATCGCGGCGCGCAACGAGCTGCGCGCCGGCTACAGCCGGTTTGGCCTGAGCTTCACCTTGGACGGCAACCTCGTCGGGGACCTGGGCGAAGCCGTGGCGGCCGAGCTGTTTGGGCTCCGGCTGATTGAAACGAGGTCTGCGGCGGGGATCGACGGCTATGCGCCGGACGGCCGCACCGTGCAGGTGAAGGCGACCGGCACGGGACGCGGTCCCGCCTTCCGGCAAAGCGAGACCAAGGCCGATCACCTGCTTTTCTTCGACCTCGATTTCGAGGCCGCCTGCGGAGCGGTCGTGTTCAACGGGCCGGAGCACCTTGCTACCCAGACGCTGCCGCCAGTGTTCGACAAGCAGAGAATGGTGTCCGCGTCGCAGATCCGCCGCGCCGACGCAAAGGTCGATGAGCGCGACCGGATGCGGATCGCGCGGCCGGACATGATGTTCGAATGACGACCGGCGCGATCCGACAAGGCGACTGAAGGGGAAAGACCGATGACGATCCCAGTTCCAAAAGTGCCCGAACTGTTCATGCCCACGCTCAGGGCGCTTGATGCGCTGGGAGGTTCGGGCGCCAATGACGAGATCCCGCCAAAGGTAGGCGAGATCATGGGGCTTTCGGAAGAGACCATGAGCTTCCGCCCGCCGGAGTGGAGCGTCAACGTTTTCGATCATAGGTGCGGCTGGGCGCGCAGCTGGCTGAAGAACGCCGGCTATGTGCAGAACAGCGAACGCGGCGTCTGGACGCTGACGGCAGAAGGTCGCGACGCACTCACGCTGCCCGAGGCGGAGCTGATGCGGCTGGTGCGCAAGGCCGACGCCGATCTCCGCAAGGCGCGCTCGGCTGTCTCGCCCGATAGGTCGGGGGCCGCGTCGCCGACGCTCGAGGCCAGCGTGGAAGAGACTGAAGCCGCGTCGGCCTTACCACCGACGGATTGGCGCGAACAATTGCTCGATGTACTCGTGGCGATTGAGCCGTCCGCCTTCGAAAGATTGTGTCAGCGCATCCTGCGCGAGTCCGGATTCGTCAAGGTGGAGGTGACCGGAAAGACCGGCGACGGCGGCATCGACGGGACTGGCGTTCTGAAAATGAACCTCCTGTCATTCCATGTGCTCTTCCAGAGCAAGCGTTACCGAGGTTCGGTCGGCTCCAGCGTGGTGCGCGATTTTCGCGGCGCGATGGTCGGTCGCGCCGACAAGGGCCTGATCATCACCACCGGCAATTTCACCGCCGACGCCAGGCGCGAAGCGGTGCGCGACGGGGCGCCGGCCATCGACCTGATCGACGGCGAGGCGCTGTGCGACTTGCTGAAGGATCTCGGCATAGGCGTGAAGGTAAGAATGGTGCCCGAGGTGACGGTGGACGCGGGCGCGTTCGCAAATTTCTGATCTTGGTCGGGGACGCTTTGTCCCTCGCCCATTTCCGGGGTTCCCCCCGCCCCGCTTCTCCCCTATAGAGCCCGCCTAGCCTTACATCGGAATCGAATGGCCGCCGGCGGAAGAACCCGCACCGGCGGCTTGCGCACACGCCGGGACGCCCATGCCCAAACGCACCGACATCAAGTCCATCCTCATCGTCGGCGCCGGGCCGATCATCATCGGCCAGGCCTGCGAATTCGACTATTCCGGCACCCAGGCCTGCAAGGCGCTGAAGGAGGAGGGCTACCGCGTCATCCTGGTCAATTCCAACCCGGCCACGATCATGACCGACCCGGAACTGGCCGACGCCACCTATATCGAGCCGATCACCCCCGAAGTGGTCGCCAAGATCATCGCCAAGGAGCGGCCGGACGCGATCCTGCCGACCATGGGCGGCCAGACCGCGCTCAACACCGCCTTGTCGCTGCGCCGCATGGGCGTGCTCGACCGCTACGGCGTCGAAATGATCGGCGCCAACGCCGACGCCATCGACATGGCCGAGGACCGCTCGCTCTTCCGCGAGGCGATGAAGCGGATCGGGCTCGAAACCCCGCGCTCCATGCTTGCCAACGCGTCCGACGCCAAGGACGCCGACAAGCGCATGCACGAGGCCCGCCGCGCGGCGCTGAAGGCCTCAAGCCCGCCAGATCTCGACGCCGCGCTCGATGCGCTGGAGACCGAGTGGAACCTCGGCGAGGGCGACCGCAAGCAGCGCTATGTGTCGCATGCGATGGGCATCGCCGCCTCCGCGCTCGACCATGTCGGCCTGCCCGCCATCATCCGCCCCTCCTTCACCATGGGCGGCACCGGCGGCGGCATCGCCTACAACCGCGCCGAGTTCTTCGAGATCATCGGCTCCGGCCTCGACGCCTCCCCCACCACCGAGGTGCTGATCGAGGAATCGGTGCTCGGCTGGAAGGAATACGAGATGGAGGTCGTGCGCGACCGCGCCGACAACTGCATCATCGTCTGCTCGATCGAGAACATCGACCCGATGGGCGTGCACACCGGCGATTCGATCACCGTCGCGCCGGCGCTGACCTTGACCGACAAGGAATACCAGATCATGCGCAACGCCTCGATCGCGGTGCTGCGCGAGATCGGCGTCGAAACAGGCGGGTCGAACGTCCAGTTCGCCGTCAACCCCAGGGACGGCCGCCTCGTCGTCATCGAGATGAATCCGCGTGTCTCGCGCTCCTCTGCCCTTGCCTCCAAGGCCACCGGCTTCCCCATCGCCAAGATCGCGGCAAAACTCGCCGTCGGCTACACGATGGACGAGCTCGACAACGACATCACCGGCGGCGCCACGCCCGCCTCGTTCGAGCCGTCGATCGACTATGTCGTGACGAAAATCCCGCGCTTCGCCTTCGAAAAGTTCCCCGGCGCCTCGCCGGTGCTGACCACCGCCATGAAGTCGGTCGGCGAGGTCATGGCCATCGGCCGCACCTTCCAGGAATCGCTGCAGAAGGCTTTGCGGGGTCTGGAAACCGGCCTGACGGGCCTCGACGAAATCGAGATCCCCGGCTTCTCCCCGTCGGGCGACGCGTCGGAGAATCGCAACGCCATCCGCGCCGCGCTCGGCACCCCCACGCCCGACCGGCTGCGCATGGTGGCGCAGGCGCTGCGCATGGGCACCTCGACGGAAGAGGTGCACGCCATGTGCGCCATCGACCCGTGGTTCCTCGAGCAGATCGAGGGCATCGTCCAGATGGAGGCCCGCATCCGCGAGCACGGCCTGCCCGACGACGCCGACAATCTGCGCATGCTGAAATCCATGGGCTTCTCCGACCAGCGCCTCGCCTCGCTCGTCCGCCGCGAGGCCGACGACGTCTCGGCGCTGCGCAGGAAACTCGGCGTGCGCCCGGTCTACAAGCGCATCGACACCTGCGCGGCCGAATTCGCCTCGCCCACGCCCTACATGTATTCGACCTACGAGGTGCCCTTCGACGGCGCCACGCGCTCCGAGGCGCAGGTCTCCGACCGGAAAAAGGTCGTCATCCTCGGCGGCGGGCCGAACCGCATCGGCCAGGGCATCGAGTTCGACTATTGCTGCGTCCACGCCGCCTATGCGCTGCGCGAGGCGGGCTATGAATCCATCATGGTCAACTGCAACCCCGAGACCGTCTCCACCGACTACGACACGTCCGACCGGCTCTATTTCGAGCCGCTGACGGCCGAGGACGTGCTCGAGATCCTGCATGCCGAGCAGCAGGCCGGCACGCTGCACGGCGTCATCGTCCAGTTCGGCGGCCAGACCCCGCTCAAGCTCGCGGAAGCGCTGGAAAAGGCCGGCATCCCGATCCTCGGCACCTCGCCCGACATGATCGACCTCGCGGAAGACCGCGACCGCTTCCAGAAGCTGCTCCACCGCCTCGACCTGCGCCAGCCCAAGAACGGCATCGCCTGGTCGGTCGAGCAGGCGCGCACCGTCGCCTCCGAATTAGGCTTCCCGCTGGTCGTGCGCCCGTCCTATGTGCTCGGCGGCCGCGCCATGCAGATCATCCACGACGAGACCATGCTGCAGTCCTACCTGCTCGACACGGTCCCCGGCCTCGTGCCCGAGGACATCAAGCAGAAATACCCCAACGACAAGACCGGCCAGATCAACACGCTCTTGGGCAAGAACCCGCTCCTGTTCGACACCTACCTGCAGGGCGCGATCGAGGTCGACGTCGACTGCCTGTGCGATGCGGCGCTCGGCGGCAGGACCACCTATGTCGCCGGCGTCATGCAGCACATCGAGGAGGCCGGCATCCATTCGGGCGACTCGGCCTGTTCGCTGCCCGCCTACACGCTCGACCGCGCCACCATCGACGAGCTCGAGCGCCGGACCGCGGCGATGGCGCTGGCGCTCAAGGTCGGCGGCCTGATGAACGTCCAGTTCGCCATCCAGAACGGCGACATCTACATCCTGGAAGTGAACCCGCGCGCCTCGCGCACCGTGCCCTTCGTGGCGAAAACCATCGGCCGGCCGGTGGCCAAGATCGCCGCGCGCATCATGGCGGGCGAGAGCCTTGACGACGCCTTCGCCCACTACGGCAAGAAGATCGACCCCAACGCGCTGACCCACATCGCGGTCAAGGAAGCGGTCTTCCCCTTCGCCCGCTTCCCCGGCGTCGACACCCTGCTCGGCCCGGAGATGAAGTCGACCGGCGAGGTCATGGGCCTCGACACCGATTTCGCGCTCGCCTTCGCCAAGAGCCAGCTCGGCGCGTCCGTCGACCTGCCGCGCTCCGGCACGCTCTTCGTCTCCGTCCGCGACGAAGACAAGGAGGCGGTGCTTCCGGCGGTCAAGCGCCTCGCCGACCTCGGCTTCAAGGTGCTCGCCACCTCCGGCACCGCCCGCTTCCTCGGCCAGAACGGCGTCGCCGCCATCAAGGTCAACAAGGTGCTCGAAGGCCGCCCGCATATCGAAGACGCCATCCGCAACCGCCAGGTCCAGCTCGTCTTCAACACCACCGACGGCCAGAAGGCGGTCTCCGACTCCAAATCGCTCCGCCGCGCCACGCTGATGAACAAGGTACCCTACTACACGACGCTCGCCGGCATGGACGCCGCGGCGCAAGCCATCGCGGCGCTGAAGGCGGGGAGTTTGGAAGTGCGGCCGTTGCAGAGCTACTTCAACTGAGCGACCAGGCGCGGCCCGTCCTTCTCCCCCTGCGGGAGAAGGTGCCCCGACGGGGCGGATGAGGGGTATTGCGAGGAGCGCGACGACCCAAGGGTGGTGCGTTGGTGACCCATCCTCCTCTGGCCCACTCCTCGCAGCACCCAACATCCTTCGATCCATGGCACCGTCGTGTTGTGGGTTAAGTTAAATAGATATAACTCAAACTGAAAAGTGATTTGAGTAACGCCAAGATATACCCCCTCCCTTCAAACGTCCGTCGAGCGTTTGATCTGCAATTTTACTGGAAGTGAGTCGCAGAACCATAACGGTCTTACCTTCCTGCAGATCCAGCTCGCGTTGCTCCCCCCGTTCATCCTTCCACAGGCCTATTGTCTGTCTGGGTATGAAGTCATGCTGAATAAGCGACATCGTCTTGTTGCTTCTTTTGATCAAGCCTAAGCTAGTGACCGTAAGCACAGCCGTGCCGGGGTCGTCAGCAAGAGTAGACGCGTACCGTGCAGGCCACCTAACCTTTAATTGAGGACCATCCATTAGGATAGCAAATAGAAGATTAGGGGCAACAGATCTTAATATATCGTGACAGGGATCACTTCGTGCAAGATCTTCACAAATCATGCTAGTAAATACGGACGAGCCGCGGTACTGAAAGAAATGTATTTCTCGTTGGGCTATATCGTGCTTTTCCCACCATGCGGCGACTGGTCGTAGGCCGACAAGGTCATAGGTATCTATTTGCGAATTATCTAACCTCCACCGATGATGTTTTCGCCTGCTAGTTAATAGGTACTTGTTCTGCGCACTTTCACCTACCTCCACACTCTCGTCTGTATACCAGAAAGCCGTCAGCACAAAATTTGCCTCCTCGCTTTCACAATTTGTCGAGCTTCCGCAAATAGCAAATTCGAGTTGAGGCTCAATGCTTTTTATACTCTTGCACAATACACTGAAAATCTCTTCAGTAAGTGAGTATTCTGGAAATACAATTGCGTTAATTACCTCTCCTTCTGGAAGTTTGTTTTTTGCGGACTGAACTGACGAAATTACACTATCTATCAGCTCCTCTTGGCGACGTAGCCAAGACTGTTCTACCCTAAAGCTTCCCCAATTTGGCCTGCGCTTGATATCAGGCAGCGCTGTTGCAATCGGTTGGAAGTTGTCTGAATCGAGTTCTAAGGGCAGTGCGCAAATGAGGACGTTAAGTGTCTCGTCGTCACTACTGTGCGTAGCGATCTTCGGTTGCTGCCAATGGCATCGCACCGAGCCCGCGTGACCAAGATAGGCAACGTTCTTGGTTAAGTTGCGAAGTGTGCATCCAACTTGCGATACCCTATTCTTTGGCTGCACGCACGCCACGTCGGACGACGCAAGCTCGCCGAATGACGAGCGCTGGCGATCCGCCCTGAATCGGTTGGCGCCTAACAAATTTTCGATACGGAATGGATTGAGGTAAACCTGATGAAAGTAGTCGACCAGCCAGCGATCCGAGTGTTCCTTCGTTGGTGGCGATCCGATCCCCACACAAGCTTCATCTGCAGTGACAGCTAGCATTAGGACAGGCTTCCACCACTTCGGAACACTGCCCAGCGCGTCCTCATACATCTCGTAGCTCGACGCTCGTATTTTCTCCCGTCTCGATCGTACGATCTTATCCCACAGTAGGTTTACGAAGATCGGAACGGATGCTCGGCGTGACCAACGCTCCCCCTCCGTCACGCATTTAGTCCGTTCCTCCATCGACAAGCAGAAATGTAGTTTCGCGGGTCCCACCGGATCCGCCGGCCTCGTATAATCGGGATCCGGATCAAAGTAGTTGAGTAGTCCTGAAAGATGAATCAAGTGAGCAGCAGCAGCAAACACGTCCGTAGGCATCGCAGGTGCCACTGCCCATTTTCGTAATCCCGCTGGAACCTTCAGGCCTGATGGCGGCACGGTTCCTGAGGGAAACAGGGTAGCCAATGCCTGCCCCACGGTCATCGCCCGCGGAGATAGTAAAGTTGTTCGTGTCATTCTTTGTATGTTCCCGCCCTTTACGGTAGTCTGCCATACAACCTTCCCATATTGTCAACCAAATAGTCATCTTTAGAACATACTCTAGGCACGAAACTCTATGATTATTCACAACATAGATGTTGCACAGAGGCAACACACCATAGAAATTCGGTCACAATGATGCCTCTTTTCCACCACAGTCATGCTCCAAATGAACGTCGGCCCTTGGCATCTCTGCCCATAGCAGGTTCACTACCCTCACACCCATCAACGCGCGAGATGCGAAATGTCTGCTGTTCTCTCTAAGAGCCTCAGGGATGAGGTCATCGCTGAAGCTGACAAGACCAAGGATGCGACGTTAAAGCTGGTCGCAGGGATGTATGCGGAGCAGACACTTCGCGGCATGGAGCGTGCTAATAATAAAGTCGACAGGGCTACAAAAAAGCATGTGAGAACGGCTTTTCGTGCCGCTCTGCTGCGAGAGTTTTCAAGCGAGTTCTAAAACCGAACTCCGGGCTGAGGCCGTCCTAAAGCGGGCTGACGCACGATCTATGGCATGGTGACGGATGCGTCACCCGGGACATTACCGCACAATCAAGGGCACCAAGGTCACGCGCAAGGCCTCGGGATCGCGCGGGGGCGCGGCGGCCACGCGCTAAAGGCCATTCGGATATGAAGAAGGCGTGACGTCTCCCGTCGCTGCGCCCCCGTCACCCGAGGACGATGAAGGCGCTAGGCGCCAACCCCCACCACCCCGACACCCCGCCGCACCCCTTGCACTCCCCCCGCGCCCGACGCTAGAAGGCCGTGGGCGCTGGGCATGGAATGGAGTATCGATGTCGATCGCCCGATCTGTGGCCGCGCCGCGCGTCCGCCGCCTTGCATCCTTCGCGACGAAATACGCGCCGGCAGCCGCCTGCCTGCTGGCCCTTGCCGCCTGCGCCTCCGCGCCTGCCCCCACGTCCACCGCGCTGCCCCGGTTCGACCCGAAGGCCAGCTCGCCCGAATGCCAGCGGGTGCGCGCGGCCGCCGCCGCATGGGAGGCCAACAAGAAGCCGCCGATGAACCTGGCCGTCGGCGCGCTGATGGGCCCCTACGGGCTGGCGCTCGCCGCCGCCTCCAGGGAGCACCAGGCCAAGCAGCGAAAACTCCATGCCCGCGACGTCCACCTCGCCTGTTCCAGCGCGCCCCTGCCGAGCAACCTGCAGGTCACCCCCAACGGCAACTCGTGAGGCTCGGCGCGCCGCGCTGAGTCCTGCCGCAGCGTAAGGCGCGGCGCCGACATTGCGTCCGCCAGGCTCCCGCCCCTTTCGGCCACCCAACCCCTCCACCAGATGCGGACGCCCCCTCCACCACGCTTCGCGTGGTCCCCCTCCCCCGCTTCGCAGGGGAGGATCGCGCACCACCGCCGCGCCCTATCCTCCCCCGTTTACGGGGGAGGGGAACCGCCGAAGGTGGTGGAGGGGGCGCGTGCGGAGCGTGGTAATGGCTCCCTCCAAGGGCGATAACGCCACCCCCGTGCATCGATTTCCGCCCCCAATCCCGCCAACCCCCTTCCCCACTCGCCATTCGCCACTCGCCACCCGCCTTTTCGATCCACACCCTTCCACCTCTCCGCGACACTGTCCGCGATGAAAGGAGGCGCGGGTGAGCGGCTGGAACGGAACGAGTAACTGGGAAAGCGGGATCGACTGGAACCTCGTGATCGAGCGCAATGTCCGGCTGCTCGGCCCCATCGTCGCCACGCTGTGCATCATGGCCGGGCTCCCCGTCTCCTCGCCCCGATGGGCGAGGCGAGAAGCGGTGGCCGCAGGCTACGAAAAGCCCCAAAATGGGCTTTTCGAGCGACCGAGCGCCCGGAGCCATAGCGGAGGGCCGGGTTCGGCGCGGCTCGCCTCTTCCTCGCCCCGATGGGGAGAGGATGGTCCGGCTCGCCGAGGCGCAGCCGAGGCGTTAGCCGGACCTGGTGAGGGGGATCTGTCCCCGACGCTCCCCCGCCGCGTCCACCGCGCCGTCTATCGGCTGCTGCGCGCGGCCGAAGCGGCGGTGCGGCGGCTGATCATCGTGGTGGGCCGCGACATGGTCGCGGCGGCGCCCGCATTGCCGCCGGTCCAGCCGAAGCGCGGCCCGCTCGTCACGCACGTCCCCATCGTCGTCCCCGGCCTTGGCCTGGCACTCGGCCCCGCGGCCGCCGAAACCCCTGCCCAACCGACGGCCCAGCGCAAACTCTCCTTCCCTCTCCTCGACCCGCTGCCAGACCCCGACGCGCCGCCGTTCCACATCCGCTCGTCTGGCGTGCCGCGCATCTCCATTCCCGGCTGGACGCCGCTCTTCGCGATCGCGCCGAAACACGACCCCTCGCCCAACGATCCGATCGATGCCGGATACCTTCGCCTGCGTCTAGAAGCCTTGAGCCGGGCGCTCGGCGACCTGCCCCGCCAGGCCATGCGGCTGGCCCGCTGGCGCGCCCGCTGCGAGGCTCTGCGCAAGACCGGCCGCGCCGGGTCCGTCTCGCCGCTGCGTCCCGGCCGCGCCTATGGCCTCCACCGTCCCGGCTCGCCAAGGCGCGAGCACGAGGTCGACGATGTCCTGAGAGACCTGCACTATTTCGCCTACGAAGCGCGGCGCGATACATCATGAGGGAGCCGACGGTCCACCCCACCCGCGCCGTCATCCTCGGGCTTGACCCGAGGATCTGCCTTCGCTCGTCCGTACCTGAGCCGCCCTTCACATCAACGCCGGCAGATCCTCGGGGTGAGATGGCGGTTCGCCCATCGGGCGAATTGCAAGGTCCAGTGGACCTTGCAAAGCCAATCGAACGCCCGAAGGGGCCGGCCCGAGGATGACGGCGTGCTTATTGTCCGGACGCCTGCCCTACTGCCCTACTCCCGCCTCAGTGCCCCTTCGGCTTCGCGTCATGCCCGCCGGCGGGCTCGCCGCCGCCCGCCTTGACCTCGGCATGGTCGATCTCGGCCAGCATGCGCTCGCAGGAGGCTTCCGTCACCGTGCCGGCGCGGCGCAGTGCGGCCTGCCACGACATCGACACCAGCATCCCGTCATGCGCCGCCTCGGCGTCGGACGCGGCCTTCAGCGCCACCACCTCGAGCCCGCCGCAGCGGGATTTGAGCAGCTGCGCCAGCGCGAAACTGTAGGTGGCCGAGGTTTCGGCGTCGGCTTCCGCCTTCAGCGCCGCGACCTTCTGCGGGTCGACCCCGCCATGGCCCTCGGCCTCGGCAGGCGCTTCCGGCGCCGGCGTCAGGAAATAGGCCCAGGCCCCGTAGCCGCCCCCGCCCAGCACGATCAGCGGCACCAGCGCGAACAGGAGGAGCTTCACCTTCGAGCGCTTCTTCGGCGCGTCGCCTGGGGTCGCGGCGGGCGCCGCCTTTGCTTTCGTCTTGGCCATGCCCCCTTGTGCGCACAAAGGCGTTAAATCGGCGTAATCGCGAACGCGCGAATGTTTGCCTTTCGGCACTGCGGGCGTATGTTTCAGGCAACGGGTGGAGGGCGCCGATGGGCGTCACGCGCAGGTCGGTCCTGGGACTGGGCATCGCCGCGGCGGCGCTGCCGGGCCTGTCGCGCGCCGCGCCCGCGGCACCCGCCGCCTTCCTCGGCCAGTCGGGCGAGCCGCAGACCGGCCGCCTCGTGCTCGGCCTGCTCGTCGCCGACGACGAGACGGCGCTCCGCCAGGCGGTCTTTGACCTGCGGACAAAACTCTCCTACCGGCGCGTGCTGCGCCAGCGCTCGACCGACCGCTACAAGCTCGCCTTCGCCCGCGCGCTGATCGATGCGCTCGCCGAACGGCCCGACACGCGCTTTGCCGCCGTCGCCTTCGACCTGCCGCCCTGGCCGAAGCCCGGCGCGGCGCGCGACCGGCTGGTGCGCGAGGCATTCGCCGAGGCGCTGGCCGCAGCACCTGCGGGAGCCGCGGTCAGCCTCGTCGACAATGGCGACCGCGCCGCCATCGGCACGCTGGTCCATGCCCTCCCGTCGGCACAGTCGGCGCGCGTGCTGCGCTTTGCCCGGATCGGCGACGACGATCTGTTGCAGGTCGCAGCCCTCCTCACCGGGCTCGCCAATCCGTCGCGGGCGCGCAGCCGCTCCACCAAGGGCGAGCTCGTGGCGCATCTGAGGCTCTCGCTCGGCGTCGGCGAGATTTCGGCGCGGGCGCTGTCGCGCCATCCGCGGTTTTCGGTGCGGTCGGTGAAAGTGTAAGGCGCGCCGGCGGAAGCCGTCCCAGTCGCAAAGCCACTAACGAGGGCAACCGCCGGCACGGCTCCATCAGGCGCCCGGCCGCAGCCCCAGTCAATAGCGCCGCTTGCGCACCCGGTCGCGGCCGAGCCCGGTCTCGTCCAGCAGCCCGGCCCGCTTGGCGTGGTAATAGTAGCCCGACTGGTAGAGCCGGTCTGCCTGGCGCTCGTCGCCGCCGGCCACGAGATAGGCCCCGCGCAGATACTTCACCGAATAGATCAGGTTGGTCTCGGCATCGAGCAGGCCAGAGGCCGAGCCGCGATAGCCCATGCCGCGCGCCGTCTGGTGCTTGATCTGCATCAGCCCCCAATGGCCGCGGTTATAGGCCTTCGGGTTGAAGTTGCTCTCGCGCCTGACGACCTTGCGCACGAACGCCTCGGGCAGGTCGTAGTGCCGCGCATACTTGGCGATCAGCGCATCGACCGGCGCGCCCGACGAAGGCGGCGGCGGCGGCGCGAAGGCGGCGAGCCTGACCTCGCGGGCGGCAGGCTGCTCGGGAGCCGCGGCCTCGATCGCGGCGGAGGCGGAGGTTTGCGCGGGTGCTGCCATCGCGACCTGCGACAGCCGCTCTGGCGACGACTGCATGGCAAGCCGGTCGCCCTTCGGCGCGGCTCCCTCCGAGGTCGTGGGGGCGAGCGGCAGTCCGGCGAAATTCTCCGCAGCGGCGTCGATGTCGGCCTCGACGAGCGCGCTCGCCTGCGGCTGGAGCGAGGGCTGTGGCGCGAGCGACGCGAGATCGCCGGAGACGCAGCCCGACATCAGGCTGCCGGCGGCGGCGAGGAGAAGGAAACGGCGGACGGACAGCGCAGAGCTCCGGGTCGGTGGCGTGTGTCCCGAATGCAGCCGATTTCTGGCAGGAATGAGACGGGACCCGCGAATCGCCATCACGATGGGCCGAGACGCCGCGCTCAGCGCAATCTCCGGCTTCTTGCCGGGTAAATGTTCATGGATTGTTCGGTCGCGAGACTCGCTGTAAAATGGTTTCCTTGTCTCGTGGAGACCGCCGATGGAAGCCTCCCCGCCCCTCTTCCACACCGTCCTCGACACCGCGCTCGGGCCGGTGGGGCTCGCCTGGCGCGCCGAACCCCGGCGCCTTCCCGTGGTGCGCCTGCAACTGCCGGCCGGGGACGCGGCCGAGACCGAGAAGGCACTGACCAAAAGGCTCGCCTCGACGCGCGCGGCGAAGCTACCGCCGGAGATCGCCAGGCTGGCGGAGATGATCCAGGCCTATGCGCGGGGCGAGACGGTCGACTTCTCGGCCGTCCCCGTCGATTTCGGTCCCGTGGAGCCACTGCGCCGGACGATCTACGCGACCTTGCGGAAGCTCCGCCATGGCGAGACGCTCACCTATGGCGAGCTCGCCGAACGCGCCGGTTTCCCCGGCCAGGCGCAGGCGGTCGGCCAGGCGATGGGGCGCAATCCCGTCCCGCTCATCGTGCCCTGCCACCGGGTGCTGGCCGCCGGCGGCAAGATCGGCGGCTTCTCCGCACCCGGCGGCGTGACGACCAAGCAGAAGATGCTCAGGCTCGAGGGCGCGATCAAGGCGCCGGCGCAGGCGGATCTGTTTGGGTGAGGGAGCAGAGGAGGTAGTCCTGCCTATTGCCCCGCTGCCCTACTCATCGAACGGATAATACGTCCTCTGCATGCATTTCAGCACGCGGCAGCGGTTGGTGTCGGCGGTCGGCACCACTTCGAGCTTCGCGTATTCGCCGGGCTGGCAGTAGCCGCCATGCGCGACATAGCGGTCGTAGAGCGGCAGCGAGGGATTGCGGGCGGAACGGTAGCGCAGGATCACCGCCCCCTCCTCCTGGATCCGGCTCTGCGCCTCGTCACACGACATCTGCATTGAATTGTAGCGCCAAATGGCGTGCGCCGGCAGCGCCGTCGCCACCAGGGTGAGCGCGATGAGTGCGGTTCGCATGTTAGCCTCCTCGACCTGCGGGAACGTCAGTCAAGTCCCCCATCGTGTCGGAGATAGGGCGCCGGCAAGCCCTTGCAACGCCACCGCCCTGCACCCATATCATGCGCAGCGGCGTTCGCGGGATACTCTCCTTCCCTTCGGACGCCGGGCGCAGTCGCGGAGGCCGTAACCGGCCGGAGCGGCGCGCCGGTCTGGCGGCCTCTCCCGGCGCGCGGCGGATCACGGTCCGCACGCTTTCTGCAAGTCACGGATGTACTGACGGCGGAGCGCAACGCGCGCCTCCTGCTGCCTCGCGATCGCTCCGGCGGTCCGGCGGCGGGTGGAGACGGCGGCCGGGCAAAGCCTTGACCGTCGAAGAAGCTTGGCTGCGCCAGGGTCAATCCCCTTCCGACGCGACCACCGTCTCGACGGGCGCGACGAGCTTCCATGTCACTCGGTCGGCTTCGCGCTTCATGGTCGCGTGACCGGCAAGGGCCTGTGGAGCCACCCGTTGCAGCACGACCGTGCCGAAGCCTTTGCGCGACGTGTCGAAGCGCCGTTCACCCGCCATCGGCGGAAATCGTTCGTCCCAGGTCAGGTGAAGATCGTTGAGCCCGTCCGGCCTCGCGGCAATCTTCCAGTCGATCTCCAGCCGGCCGGCATCGGACGAAAGCGCGCCATATTTAGCGGAGTTCGTGCCGAGTTCATGCAACGCCATGCCGAGGTGTTGCACGGCGTTGGCGCTCAGCCTTATTGCCGGCCCCTCGATCCTGGTCTGGTTCTCCCTGCCGAAGGGCTTCAAGTGCTCCTCGACCAGTTCGGAAAGCGACGCGCCGACCCAATCCGAATTGACCAGAAGGTCATGTGAACGCGACAGCGCCATGATGCGATCCCGGACGCGCTGCTCGAATTCCTGGGGATCCGTGGTGCGCCTGCCCGTCTCGCGCACCATGGAAAGGATGACGGCGAACTGGTTCTTCACCCGATGGTTCACCTCGCGCATCAGCAGGCGGATGCGCCGTTCGCTCTCCTTGGCGGCGGTGATGTCCCGGGCGATCTTCGAAGCCCCGACGATCTGGCCGCTCGACCCGCGTATCGGCGACACGGTCAGCGATACGGGCACCCGCGTACCGTCCTTGCGGACGCGGATCGTATCGAAGCTCGGCATCGGCTCGCCACGGCGTATCCGGGCCATGATCTCGGTCTCCTCCGCGTGCCGGTCCTCCGGAATGAGCATCAGGACAGAGCACCCGATCGCCTCCTCGGCGGTGTAGCCGAACAAACGCTCCGCCGCGCGGTTCCAGCTGGTAATGATGCTGTTCAGATCCTTGCTGACGATGGCGTCAAACGAGGAATCGACGATCGCGGCAAGATAGGCGTCCGCCGTCGCCGAAGACATGGGAACATCAACGGTTTTCATTGCTGCTGGTTAGACCCAGTCTCGACGCCCGGCAACTAAATATGACAACGTCGCCGGGCGGCTCAGATCCGCCGGCCGCTGGATGCATCGAAAAGATGAGCCATGCCCGGCTGTATCGCAAGGGGCAGACGATCGCCGACGTTCACCCGCGTAGATCCCGGCAGGCGAACGACGAGTTCGCCGCCTCCGGGCTTGCCGCCGGCGACATGGCCGTGCGCCAGCGTGTCGGCGCCGAGCGTCTCGATCACCGAGACATCGAGCAGCAGGTCGGCGCCGGCTTCGCCGACCACACTCATGTGCTCCGGCCGCACGCCGAGCAGGATCTCGCGCCCCGCCTCGGGCGTCGACATTTCGCGCAGCTTGACCGAACCACCGCCCGCGAGATCGAGCCCGGCCTGGCCGGTGCTCTTCGCCTTCATCAGGTTCATCGCCGGCGACCCGATGAAGCCCGCGACAAATACGGAAGCCGGGCGCTCGTAGACGGCGATCGGCGTATCGATCTGCTCCGCCCTGCCCTCGTTCATCACCACCAGCACGTCGGCCAGCGTCATCGCTTCGACCTGGTCGTGAGTGACGTAGACGGACGTCACTCCGAGCGTCTGCTGCAGCTTCTTGATCTCGATGCGCATCTGTCCGCGCAGCTTGGCATCGAGGTTCGATAGCGGCTCGTCGAACAGGAACACCTGCGGCTTGCGCACGATCGCGCGGCCCATCGCGACGCGCTGGCGCTGGCCGCCGGAGAGCTGCCGCGGCTTGCGGTCAAGGAAGCTCTCGATGGCGAGGATGCGCGCAGCCTCCTTCACGCGGGCGTCGATCTCGGCCTTCGGCGTGCCGCGGTTCTTCAACCCGTACGCCATGTTGTCGTAGACCGACATGTGCGGATAGAGCGCATAGGACTGGAACACCATCGCGATATCGCGGTCGGCCGGCTCCACCTGGTTCACCACCCTCGGTCCGATCGAGACCGTCCCGGAGGTGATCGACTCGAGCCCCGCGATCATGCGGATCAGAGTGGACTTGCCGCAGCCCGACGGGCCGACCAGCACGCACAGCTTGCCATCGGGAATGTCGATCGAGATGCCTTTCACCGCTTCGACATTTCCCGGATAGACCTTGCGGACATCCTTGAGGGTCACCTCGGCCATTTACTTCTCCGACTCCACGAGGCCTCTCACGAACCAGCGCTGCATCAGCACCACCACAAGGATCGGCGGCAGGATGGCGAGAACGCAGGTCACCATGACGAGGTGCCATTCGGTGTCCGCGTCGGCAAACGAGATCATCTTCCTGAGCGCGATGACGATCGTATTCATCTGGTTGTCGTTGGTGACGAGCAGCGGCCACAGATATTGCGTCCAGCCATAGATGAAGAGGATGACGAACAGCGCGGCGATGTTGGTGCGGCTCAGCGGCAGAAGGATGTCCTTGAAGAACCGCCAGGGTCCCGCGCCATCGACGCGCGCGGCCTCGACCAGTTCGCCCGGGATGGTCAGGAAGAACTGCCGGAACAAGAGCGTCGCCGTCGCCGACGCCATCAGCGGCAAGGTGAGGCCGGTATAGGTGTCGATCAGGCCGAGATCGACCATGACCTTGTAAGTCGGCAGGATGCGCACCTCGACCGGCAACATCAGCGTGATGAAGATCAGCCAGAAGGCCGTCATCCGGAACGGGAACTTGAAGAACACGATCGCGTAGGCCGAGAGGATGGAGATGCAGATCTTGCCGATCGCCACGGCCAGCGCGACGATCGTCGTGTTGAGGAGCAGCCGGTCGACCCCGACTCCGCCGATCCGGCCGATGCCGCCGAACAGCGCCTGCCAGTAGTTGGTGAAGAACTCCCCACCCGGGAGAAGCGGCAGCGGCGGGCGCAGTATAGTCTGCAGCGTGTGGGTGGACGCCACGAACGTGTAGTAGATTGGAAACGCGACCACGAGGATGCCCAGCACGAGCACCACATGCGCGATCAGCCGGCGGATGGGTGCGTTCTCGATCATCCGTAGTGCACCCTGCGCTCGACATAGCGGAACTGCACCGCGGTCAGCGCGATGACGATCACCATCAGGATCACCGACTGGGCGGCGCTGTCGCCAAGGATCAGGTTCACGAACCCGTCGGAATAGACCTTGTAGACCAGCGTCTCGGTCGCCTTGCCCGGCCCGCCGCCGGTGACGGCGTGGACGATGCCGAACGTGTCGAAGAAGGCGTAGACCGTGTTGATGACCAGCAGGAAGAAGGTCGTCGGCGCGAGCAGCGGGAAGACGATCGTCCAGAACCGCTTGGTCGGCCCCGCCCCGTCGATCGCCGCCGCTTCGATCAAAGATTTCGGGATCGCCTGCAGGCCGGCGACGAAGAACAGGAAATTGTAGCTGATCTGCTTCCAGGCGGCCGCCGAGACCAGCAGAACCATCGCCTGGTTGCCGTTCAGAAGCGGATCCCAGTTGTAGCCGGTCGCGCGCAGCATGTAGGCGAAGCTGCCCATCGTCGGGTTGAACATGAACAGCCAGAGCATGCCGGCGATCGCCGGGGCCACCGCATAGGGCCAGATCAGCAGCGTCCGGTAGACGCCGCGCCCGCGCACGACCCGGTCGGCCATGACCGCCAAGATCAGCGCCACGCCCATCGAGATGATCGCGGTCGACGCGGAGAACACGACCGTCACCTTGAGCGAATTGAGGTAGTTCGGGTCGTTCAAGACCTTGGCGAAGTTCTGGAACCAGACGAATTTCGTCTTCAGTCCGAACGGGTCCTCCCGCAGCATCGACTGGTAGAGCGCCTGGCTGGCGGGCCAGTAGAAGAAGACGAGCGTGATGGCGAGCTGCGGCGCAAGCAGCAGGTAAGGCAGGATCTTGTTCGGGAAGGTTACGCGTGGGGACAAGGCGGATCCACCGTGCTGACGGCTGCAAAGAGGCAACGGGCCGCAAGACGCGGCCCGTGCCGAAGCATCAGTTCGTCAGTTGCCGATCGCCTGCTGGATAGCCTCGTTGCCGCGCTTGACCGCGTTGTCGAGAGCCTGCTGGGCGGTCTGATCGCCGGCCAGCATCTTCTCGAACTCCTCGTTCTGGATGTCGCGCACCTGAGGCAGGTTGACGAGGCGGACGCCGCGCGAATTCTCGGTCGGCTCCTTGCCCATCATCTGGGTGATCGGGATCTTGCGGCCCGGGTTCTTCTCGTAGAAGCCGGAATCCTCGGTCGCCTTGAATGCTGCCATGGTCACCGGCAGATAGCCGGATACCTGGTGCAGGCGCGACTGGATCTCGGTCTGCGACAGGAAGTTGAAGAACGCCGCGACGCCCTTGTATTCCTCATCCGACTTGCCGCCGAAGACCCACAGGCTCGCACCACCGGGGATCGTGTTCTGCGGCGCGCCCTGGAGATCCGGATAATAGGGCAGCTGGCCGAGCCCGTATTTGATGCCGGACTTGATCACGTCGCCGAGGCCACCCGACGATTCCGTGAAGATCCCGCACTCCTGGCTGAGGAAGAGCTGCTTGGCCTCCGAGGTGCGGCCGCCGTAGCGGAACACGCCTTCCTTGGCGAGGTCGGCGATCGTCTGGAAGTGCTTCACGAAGGGTTCGGCGTTGATCTTCAGCTCGACGTCGGTCGAGGCGAGGCCGTTCTCATGCGTCGCGTATTGCAGGTTGTTCCAGGCCGAAAAGTTCTCCAGCCCGATCCACGTGAGCCAGGTCGACGTCAGGCCGCAGGCGGCGGCGCCGCTGGTCTTGATCTTGCGCGCGGCCTCGAACACTTCCGGCCAGGTCTTCGGCGGGTTTTCCGCGTCGAGACCGGCTTTCGCGAAGATGTCCTTGTTGTAGTAGAGGATCGGCGAGGACGAGTTGTACGGGAACGACAGCATGGTGCCGTCCGGCTTCGAATAATAGGCGACGATGCCGGGCAGGTACTGGCTCTTGTCGAAAGTGGCGCCGCCCATCGACAGGATCTCGGCGACGGGCTTCACCGCGCCTTCCGCGGCCATCATCACGCCGGTGCCGACGTCGAAGACCTGGATGATGTGGGGCGGCTGCTTGGCGCGGAACGCGGCGATGCCGGCGTTCAGCGTTTCCGGATAGGTGCCCTTGAACACGGGCGTGACCTTGTACTCGGACTGGCTCTCGTTGAACTCCTTGGAGAGCGTTTCGACGACCTCATTGTTGGCGCCGGTCATCGCGTGCCACCAGGAGATTTCGGTGACGGCGAAGGCCGAGCCGGACATGAGCGGCAGCGCGGTCAGCGCCGTAGCGAGCGAAAGCAGTGTGGGGACTCTCATCATTTCTCTCCCGTAAGATAGCCGGTTGAAGACCGGTCGTATTTGGTCGTGCTTTGTTACGGGGGGATGACAACATGCGTGGCTACGCATGTCCATATCAAATGTTCGGTCCTGTTTCGCTCCTGCTTCGGCTAGGTTCCAATCAGCCGCCGAACGCCGTGTGATGCGCCGGCTTCCAATCCATTCCGACATAGCCGGGCGCGGCCCGGACGCGATCGAGCCAGGCTGTGACATGGGGGAACTTCCCCATATCATAGCCGGCTATATGCGCGTCTTGGGTGTAGACGTAGAGCGCGATGTCGGCGACGCTGATCGAATCGTCCACGAGCCAGGGCGTTCGGGCGAGCTGAGTTTCCATGACGCCCAGCGCCTTGTTTCCGCCCTCCAGAAGCGCCGCCATGCGTTCGGGCGTCGCCTGCGCGGCCCGCTCGGGGTAGAGGATCAGCGACCGTCGCACCGCGATGAGCGGCTCGTGGCTGTACTGCTCGAAGAAGAGCCACTGATGGACGAGTGCGCGCTGGTACGGATCGGACGGAACGAAGCGCGTCCCCTCGCCCAGGTAGAGAAGGATGGCATTTGACTCGGCGAGGAACCGCCCGTCCTCGAGTTCAAGCAGCGGCACCTTCCCGTTGGCGTTCTTCGCCAGGTAGGCAGGCGAACGGGTCGTGCCGTCGCGCGAACTCGTCTCGACATGCTCGAACGGCCGGCCGAGCATCGCCATCAGGAGCCGCGGCTTGTAGCAGTTGCCGCTGTCGAGCATCCCGTAGATCCGCATCATCGCACCTTCTCCTGCTTCCCGGCGAGAATGTGCACATACGCCGACGAACAGACCAACGAGAAATGCTGACGCGAGCGATCAGCCGCGCTGATGCATCATCTGCCTGAGCCGGTGTAGAGGCGCACGATCCGGTCGCTCGGACCGGTGAAGCGCTCTATCGGCTTGGGCTCGTCGTCGAAGACCGTGCCGGCGAGTGCCGGCCTGCCCAGCAGATATCCCTGCAGGTAGTCGGCCCCGGTCTCGATGGCGGCGACGAACTGGGCCGGTGTCTCGAGCCCCTCGAAGATCACCATCGCGCCGTCCGCCTTGAAGCCGTCCGAAAGCCGGCGAAGCAGCCGGAGCGCTGCCGGTTCCTCGACGACCCGGCGAAAGAAGGCGCCGTCGAACTTGACGAATTCGGGCTCGACAGTCCTCACCCGTCCGAGATTGGAATGCCCTGCGCCGAAATCGTCGATGGCAAGGCGCATGCCCAGACGCCGGATCTCCGCCGCCAGGCGGACGAACGCATCGTGGTCAAGCACATCGGTCTCGGTGATCTCGCAGACGAGCAGCCTTATGTCGACGCCGATCTTCTCGAGCCGGTCCGCCATGTAGGCGAGCTGCCGGACCGACTGGTCCAGATTGCCGTTCAACCGCGGATCGTAGTTGAAGAACATCTGGACGCCGGGGACGCCGATATTGTGGTAGTTGTGCAGATGCAGTGCCCGGCAGAGGGACTCGACGCGAAAAGCGTCCTCCGGCAGAACCTGCGCGAAGAATTCGAGGGGCGGGATTGCAGCACCGTCGCGAAAGACCCGCGCCAGAGCCTCCACCGCCTGCGGAAACAGCAGTCCGTCGCGATGGCGCCAGATTTGCTGGTAGGCCGATTTCACGCGGAATTCGCCAAACTTAGCCGTGCGGATCCCGACTTCGTCGGCCGTAATATCGTCTGCAAACGTCAGGGGGCGGGACAAGTCCGGCTCCGCATCTGGATTGGTCCGTCGCGGCAATTTCGGTCGCCGCGATCGGTTCTGCCGTGAAATATCGAGCGGAATTGTTTGCAACAGGTGAATTCCAGCCGCCCGACCGATTTACTCAGCGTCAGCCCGGCGGCGACGCCCGCTTGCCGAACGAGCGTGTCGGTCGCGGCTGCGCAGGTCCGGTAAGGGCGACCGCTACGACGGGACTCTCCGCCTGATCCCCTACAGACACGCCTTCCGGCGCGGGCCATGGGAAGACGTTCGGCACCACTTCGGGATGGGCGATGGCAAATCCCTGAACCATCGAGACGCCGCATTTCTCGGCGAGTTCGAGCTGCCAGCCTTGCTCGATACCCTCGAAGACGGTGCGGATTCCGCGCTGCTTGAAGGTCTCGACCATCTCCGAGAGCAAGGCGAAGCCGGGGCCTGAGTTCATCAGCCAGCCGATCCAGTGCGCGTCGAACTTGACGATGTCGGGCTTCAGTCGCTCGATCCGGTGGATGTCCGAATCCTCCGCCCCGAAATCGTCCACGGCGATTGCAAATCCGTGGCCGCGCAACGCCTCGACGAAGTTGAACAGTACAGTCTCAGAGGCCGATCGCTGCTCCGTCACTTCGCAGACGACCCTTTCGGCCTCGACGCCCGCCTCATGCAGGATAAGCCGCATGTCGCGTAGCGCCGCCTCGGTCAGCTCGCGGTCGAAGAAGACCGACGGATCGAAATTGACGAACACCATCGCCGCGGGATTGAGGAAGCGGCCCGCGTTGAGCAGATGCAGCGTGCGCGACAGCGTCTCGACATGCATGCGATCGATGGGCGGGATCGATGTAAAGAAGGCGCCGGGCGACACGGGAACATTGCCCCGTAGCGGCCTCAGCAGCCCCTCGAAAGCCACAGGACTGAGCTTGCCGTTTGAGAACGCGAAGATCGGCTGGAACGCGGAGCGCAACAGATAGCCGCCCCACACGCCGGTGAAGGTTTCGTCCGGCTGGCGGACGACATGGGCGAGGCCGACGCTGCGCGCCACGGGATGGTTCTCTGCTGCACTTGTCGCATGAACCCTAGCAAGCAAGTTTTTACCGCTCGTTAACGCGAGCCGTCCTGATCGACCTTGCGCACGATGCCGTCTTGCGACATGAGAAGCGCGCGCAAAAACGGCGCTGACCCTCAAGGAGACATTCCGTCATGGCTTTCCTGGCCGACGTCCTTTCCCGCGTGAAGCCTTCCGCCACCATCGCGGTGACCCAGAAGGCACGGGAACTGAAAGCCAAGGGACGCGACGTGATCTCGCTCGGCGCCGGCGAACCCGACTTCGATACGCCGGACAACATCAAGAACGCGGCGATAGAAGCAATCCGGCGCGGCGAGACGAAGTATCCGCCGGTCTCCGGCATCGTCCCGCTGCGCGAGGCGATCGCGGCCAAGTTCAAGCGCGAGAACAATCTCGACTACAAGCCGGAGCAGACGATTGTCGGCACCGGCGGCAAGCAGATCCTGTTCAACGCCTTCATGGCGACGCTGAACCCGGGCGACGAGGTGATCATCCCGACGCCGTATTGGGTGAGCTATCCGGAGATGGTTGCGATCTGCGGCGGCACGCCGGTCTTCGCGCCGACGACGATCGAGACCAGCTTCAAGCTCACCGCCGCCGCATTGGAGAAGGCGATCACGCCGAAGACCAAGTGGCTGGTGATGAACTCGCCGTCCAACCCGTCGGGCGCCGCCTATACGCGCGACGAACTGCGGGCGATCGCAGACGTCCTGATGAAGCATCCGCATGTGTGGACGCTGACCGACGACATGTACGAGCATCTGACCTATGGCGACTTCGTCTTCACCACGATCGCCGAGGTTGAGCCTGGGCTCTATGACCGCACGCTGACCATGAACGGCGTGTCGAAAGCCTATGCCATGACCGGCTGGCGCATCGGCTACGCCGCGGGTCCGATCCATCTGATCAAGGCGATGGACATGATCCAGGGCCAGCAGACGTCGGGCGCCTGCACGATTGCGCAGTGGGCATCGGTCGAGGCGCTGAACGGCCCGCAGGACTTCGTGCACAGGAACAAGGCGATCTTCCAGGCCCGCCGCGACCTCGTCGTGTCGATGCTGAACCAGGCCCGCGGCATCAATTGCCCGGTGCCGGAAGGCGCCTTCTACGTCTATCCGTCCTGCGCGGGCCTGATCGGCAAGAAGGGTCCGTCCGGCAAGGCGATCGAGACCGACGAGGACTTCGTCAGCGAGCTGCTGGAAGCCGAGGGTGTCGCGGTGGTGCACGGCTCGGCCTTCGGCCTCGGCCCGAACTTCCGCATCTCCTACGCGGCATCGGAAAAAACGCTGGAAGAAGCCTGCATCCGCATCCAGCGCTTTACCAACTCGCTTTAGGAGTTTCGGCGGGCGGCAGCTTCGGTTCTGCCGCCTGTCTCTCCGCGCCATCGGATTGCCATCAAGCCGCAATCATGTAGCTTCCGCGGCGGCAACGGGATGTGGCTGGAAATGATGGCACGCTGGAACGACGTCCTGGCGCGTTGGGCGATCCTTGCGATCGTGACGCTGCTATCGACGGCCGCGGTTGCGCAGGAAAAGGCCCTAAAGGGCGTGGCGCTGGTGATCGGCCAGTCTCAATACGCCTCGCTTGCCCCCCTCCCCAACCCGGCCAACGATGCGCGTTCGATCGCCGCCCTCCTCGAAAATCTCGGCTTCGACGTCGATACGCTGATGGATGCCGACGCCGCGCGCCTCTCGGGCGCCGTCGCGAAATTCGAGACGGACGCCGCCGGCGCGGACGTCGCGTTGGTCTACTATTCCGGTCATGGCGTCGAGGCGGGAGGCGAGAACTTCCTCGTTCCGATCGATGCCGCGGCCTCCGAACCCAAAGGTTTCGCTTCCGCCACCAGGCTCCTGGAAAGACTCCAGAAAACCGTTCCCGTCGCGATCATCCTGCTCGATGCCTGCCGCGACAATCCATTTCCGCCGAATGCAACGCTGGTCGACGACAACGGCAGGCCGCAGCCGATCGCGGCGGCTGGCCTCGGCGCCACCCGCGGCGTGACGCGCTTTGCCTCCGACCCCGGCAAGGCGGACTCCGTCGGCGCGATCATCGGCTTCGCTGCGGAGCCGGGCAAGGTGGCGCTGGATGGCGAACCGGGCGGCGGAAGCCCCTATGCCGCTGCCCTGCTGAAGCATCTCGCCGCCGGCGGCTTCCATTTCGCCGACATCATGACCATGGTGACGGAGGAAGTGTATCTCCGGTCCGGCGGTCGCCAGGTTCCATGGACGAACGCCAGCCTGCGCCGCCAACTCTATTTCGGCCGCGTCGCCGAACCCAGCGCGGGCGACGAGACGCTGATCAAATCCGAGCGCCGCGGCCTCCTCCTCACCATCGCATCGCTCAGCCTGACAGATCGCGCGCAGGTCGCGGCCGTCGCTCGCGAGGAAGGCGTGCCGATGGACGTCCTCTTCGCCTCGCTGCGTGCGGCAGGCGATCAGGCGCGGCGTGCCCCCGACGAGTTCGACCGGATGCTGCGCGAACAGGGGCGGCACGCGAAGGAGCGTCTGCTGGGATCCGGAGCAACGCTCGGCGACCCGGAGCTTGCCCGCCTGGCGGCCCTTGCCGACGAGGCCGTGCGCGAAGGCGCGCTCGACGCGGCGACCGAGTTCCACGGCAAGGCGCGCGCCCGGATGGAGGCGCTGTCGGCCGGATTGACCGCCGTCGAGGCCGGCACGGCTGCGCTCCGCAAGGAGCGCGCGGCGGTCTACGCCGCGAGCGCGGCGACGTGGCTGCTGAAATTCGAGCACGCCAGGGCGGCGCACGACTATGCCCGCGCCTTTGCCGAGATCGAGCGCGCCGACGATCAACTTGCACTCGCCTACAAGCTCGCCCAGGCAAAAGCCCTCGCCGACCAGGGATATTATCGGGCCGACAACGCGGCGCTGGATGCCGGCATCGAGGCCTTCCGCGACGCGGCCGATCTCGCCCCACTGCGCCGCAGCCCACTGAACTGGCTCAGGGCGCAGGCGGGACTCGGCAACGCGCTCGCCACGCGAGGCGACCGGGAGGCTGACGGCGCGCGCCTGACCGAGGCGATCGAGACGCTGCGGGACGCGATCGCGGCGGCGCCCGCCGACACTCCCGTCGACGTGCTGGTCGATCTCAGGTCCGAATACGCCTACGCGCTGCTTCTCGCCGGTATGCGCGAGACGGGCATAGACCGACTCGACCAGGCCTCGATGGTGCTGGGCGAAGCGGCGACCGCCGTCCCCATGGACAAGGAGCCCGCTCGCTGGGGCCGGCTGATGCACCGCATGGCGGCCGTCCAGTATGAGATCGGCCGCCGCACCGCCGACCTGAACACGCTGGAGGCGGCGCTCGGCGCCGCCGACGCCGCGCTCCAGGTTCGCACCCGCGATGCTTTTCCCCTCGATTGGATGAGCACCCAGAACAACCGCGCGATCATCCTGTCCGAGCTTGCCGCGCGCGGCGCCGGCAACGAGCGGATCGAGGAAGCGGTCAAGGCTTACCGTGATGTTCTCGAAGTCGGTACACGGGAGCGCGGGCCGTTGCTCTGGGCGGAGACGGTGTCGAATCTCGGCACCGCGCAGGCGCTGCTTGCGGAACGAACCGGGAGCCAGGCCGACCTCGACGCGGCGCTCTCGTCGTTCAGGCTCGCTGCCGAAGAGATGACGCGCGAACGCGCGCCGCTGCGCTGGGCGGCGCTGCAGGACAATATCGGCATCGCACTTCGCCGTCAGGGGGAGAAGAAGGCCAATCCAGCCTTCCTGAAAGCCGCGGTCGAAGCCTTCGAGCAAGCGTTGCAGGAGCGTCGGCGCGAGGTCGTCCCCGCCGAATGGGCGGCGACGAGCGGGCACCTTGCCAGCGCCTACTGGAACCTCGCGCAGGTGTCGAAGGATCCCGCGGCGTTGGAGCAGGCGATCGCAGCAGCCCGCGACGCCGCCGAGGCAACGCCGCGCGACACGCTCCCGAGCGACTGGGCGATGCTGCGCAACAATCTCGGCGGCATGCTCGCCGAGCTCGCGGCGATGAAAGGCGATGCCGCGCTCTACGTGCAGGCCGCTGACGAATACCGCAAGGCGCTCGAAGTGTTCAATCCCGACGACGCCGCCTTCGACTGGGCGCGCGCGACGGGTGCGCTGGGCGAGACGCTGCTGGAAGCCGGCAAGCTCGGCAAGGATTCCGCTCTGCTCCAGCAGGCCAAGGAGACTCTCGACGCG
Organism: Pseudomonadota bacterium; assembly: GCA_043822005.1. Lineage (GTDB taxonomy): Bacteria > Pseudomonadota > Alphaproteobacteria > Rhizobiales > Rhizobiaceae > Mesorhizobium_A. The sequence goes on from JBDRCE010000031.1 coordinate 34,989, forward strand.
ACAGTCGAGATCTGGAAAGTGTTCGGCGACGAGAAGCGGACCCGCGCGGCCGAACTGCTCGCCGGCGAGGCGCAACTGGCGTTGCTGTCGCTCGACGTCGACAAACGGCTGAAGGAGGCCAGCGGCGCGAAGAACTGACCGGCTGACCGAGGAGTTGCCCCTTAGTCATCCGCATGCCACGATCCGCAGGGCTTATGGGTACGGGTTCTCGGGAATGCGGGCGGCAGGATGGTGATGGAAGCCTCCTCATCACTGCGCATGCTGGTTCGACACGCGCTGTTGGCGCTGGCGGCGACCGTTCTCCTTTCGCTATCGGCCGCGGCCCAGGACAGGACGCTGAAGGGCGTCGCGCTCGTCGTTGGCCAATCCGACTACGCCGCCCTGCCCCGGCTCGCCAATCCGGTGAACGACGCGCGCCTCATCTCGGGCCTGCTCGGCAATCTCGGCTTCGAGGTGACGACCGTGCTGGATGCCGACGGCACGAAGCTCTCCCGAGCGCTACGCCGCTTCGCCGAGGATGCGGAGGGTGCGGACGTGGCCCTGCTCTATTTCGCCGGGCATGGCGTCGAGGCGGGCGGCGAGAACTTCCTCGTGCCGGTCGACGCGCAGCCCAGCGAGCCGAAGAACCTCGCCTCCATTTCCCCGCTCCTCGCGGAGCTGCAGGCGGCCGTGCCGGTGACGATCCTGCTGCTCGACGCCTGCCGGACCAATCCCTTTCCGGCCGGAGCCAGGATCGCCGTCGACGGATCGGATCCAGTCGAGGTGTCGTCGGCAGGCTTGGGCGCACTCCGCGGAGTGGTGCCGATGAAGGCGGCAGGCGCCGTCGATCCGGAGACGCTTGGCGCCGTGATCGGCTTCGCCGCCGAGCCGGGCAAGGCGGCGCTAGACGGCGATGCCGGCTCCAGCCCCTACGCCGCAGCTCTGGCGAAACACCTTCCCGCATCGGGCTTCGCCTTCGGCGACGTGATGACGATGGTGACCGAGGAGGTCTATCTTGCCACCGCCGCGCGGCAACTGCCGTGGACCAACGCAAGCCTGCGCCGGCAGCTCTATTTCGGCCTCGCGCCGGAGGAAAAGGCCGGCGACGAGGCCCTGATCCGCGGCGAGCGGCGCAAGCTGCTGCTCACCATCGCCGCGACGCCGCTCCAGACCCGGCAACTGGTCGAGCAGGTCGCAAACGCCAACGGCGTGCCGATGGACGCTCTCTTCGGCATGCTGGAGGTGCTGGGCGTCGATGTCAGGGCGCGCTCGGGCAACCTGGCCGAGCAGTTGAGCCAGGGCGCGGACCGTCTGCGCCAGATCCTCGCGGAGCGCGACGTCCAGACGCGCCAGGATCCCGACATCGTGCGCCTCGCCTCGCTGGCCGACACCGCCGAAAGGGAAGGCGCGATCCGGTTGGCGCTGTCGTTCCGCGAACGCGCAAGCCAGCGCGCCAACCAGATCGATGCCTCGCTCGACGAGGCCGAGGCGAACATCGAAACGCGCCGGCGGGAACTGGCGACAACCTTCGAGAACCACGCCGAAACCGCGATCCTGAACTTCGAGTTCGACTTGGCGGCTCGGCGCTATGCGGACGCGTTCGAGCAGATCGAACGCTACGACATCGGCAGGTCGTACGGATTCAAGGTGTCAGAGGCCGATGCCTGGGCGGATCATGGCGACCGCGTGGGCGACAACTCGGCGCTGCAGCAGAGCTTGGTGGCCTACAGGCACGCGTTTGGCATCGGCCGCTCCGCCCCAAACCTGCGCCGTGACGCGGCCCTGCGCGGGAACATGGCGATCGTCCTCACCAAGCTAGGCGAGCGCACCGGCGCGGAACACTGGTTCGACGAGGCTATCGCCGAGTACGACGGCCTGCTCAAGCAACTGCCGCGCAGGACCCTGCCGATGGACTGGGCCTATACGCAGCTCAACATGGGCAACCTCTACCACCTCCTCGGGTCGCGGGATCGCGGTCCAGACTACATCAAGCGCGCGATCAAGTCCTATCGCGGCGCAGCCGAAATCATGACGCGCAAGGAAATGCCCGAACAGTGGGCTGGACTGCAGATGAATATCGGCAATGCCGAATATTCGCTCGGCCAGCGCGGCGGCGACAAAGAGAACTACCGGCGCTCGGTGAAAGCGATCCGTTCGGCCATGGCGGTGTGGACGCGGGAGAATGCGCCATCGTTGTGGGCGAACGGCCAAGCCAACCTCGCCAGTTCGCTCAGTACTCTTGGCAAGGCGACCGGCAACAACGCCATGATGCGGGAAGCTCTGGACGCGTTTGCCGCAGCGGCTGAGGTTGCGACGTTTGAGCGCGAGCCCGTTACCTGGGCCGGTATCCAGCGCAACAGCGCGTCGGTCAACATCGACCTCGCAGCGCTCGAAAAGAAGCCTGAACTCTACCGCGACGCAATCGCGGCGCTGCGACAGTCGCGGCGGGTCTACACGCCGGAGTCCTACGTGTTTGCGTTCGCATCGACTTGGCATGAGGAAGGCCGCGCACTTCTCCAGCTCGGCAAGCTGGAAGACAGCATACCTCTGCTGCGCGAGGCGGCGGCGGCGCTCGCAACAGCCCTCTCGCATCTGAGCCGAGACACGACCCCCATCGAGTGGGCGCGCGGCTTATCCGTCCAAGGCGAAATTCTCAAGGAGATCGGCATCCGCAGCATGGACAAGCAGGCGCTGCGCGACGCCCGCCAGGCATACGAAGACGCTCGCACGACATTCCGCGACAATCGCATGGGCGAGACCGGCCAGGGCTTCTGGGAAAAGGAAATCGCCGCAATCGACGCGCAACTGGCCGCAAAGCCTTGAGTCTGCGCCGCTCAAGCGGCACTCACGACAAGTTGTTCCCCTCGCGGCCTTTTCGTCGCGTGCCCAGCGATAAATTTCCGCCTCGTATGCGTTTGTAGTCGCGTCACGGCCGCAAGGGCAGCGCCGAACACCAACCGAGGAGGACCCCCATGAAACGTCTGCTGATCGCTTCGGCTGCGCTTGCCGGAGCCATGCTCGTCCCCGCTCAGGCTCAGGACACGTCCATGAGCTTCTTCATCACCAGCGTCGGCGGCGGCAAGGGCGCCGACCTAGGCGGCCTCGACGGAGCCGACACGCATTGCGGACAACTCGCCGAGGCGGCCGGCGTGACCGGCAAGACCTGGCGCGCCTACCTGTCGACCGATCAGGTCAACGCCAGGGACCGCATCGGCTCCGGCCCGTGGTTCAACGCCAAGGGCGTGAGTATCGCGGACGACGTCGCCTCGCTGCACAGCGACGCCAACGGCATCAACAAGGAGACCGGCCTGACCGAAAAGGGCGAGGTCGTGAAGGGCCGCGGCGACCAACCGAACGAGCATGATATCCTGACCGGCACCAAGGCCGACGGCACGGTGGACGGTACGAACACCTGCTCGAACTGGACGACCAGCGGCGCCGAGGGCGCAGCCATGCTCGGCCATCACGACCGCAAGGGGCCGGAGACGCTGCCGACCGCCTCGTCCTGGAATGCGGCGCATGCCTCGCGCGGCGGCTGCGGCCAGGACGCGCTGAAGGGCACCGGCGGCGCCGGCCTGTTCTACTGCTTCGCGGCGAATTGAGCGAAGCGACAGCGCAAAAGACCTACGCTCCGCGCAAGGCGGATCGCGGCGTCGGCGCGAGTCGAAGAACCTGCGAGGGAGCACGGCCGTCGACCGTTGCCCCGTCTACCGTCGGTACGCGGTCGAGTATGGCCACGACAACGCTGGCATCTTCGCGGATCGGCAGGCGCGGATAGGTGTTCGGCGACGGGTCGGTGACATAGACGGCGCGCGCGTCCGGGAATCTGCGCGCGACCGCCTCGGCGAAGCGGGCGCCGCTGTCCGGTGCCACGTCCCAGACCAGAATCGCGAGCGGCTTGGCTGCCGCATCCTTCTGGCCGGGCGGCGGACGATCAGCCGCATTCACCGCAAGATCGCGCCCCTCCCCGGCCGGCTTCAGCAGAAGCACGTCGTGCCATTCGGTCATCATCGGATTGGCGGCGGCACTGTGCTCGGCCCACACCGGGCCCGAATAGAAGGCATCGAGCGACGCTTTCCGCGCCTCCATGTTCGGGAAGCGGCGTATCCAGACGTAGCGGTCAGGCTTGTCAAGGTCAGTGAACTGGGCGACCACCTCGATGCCCAAGGCTTCCTGCGTCTCGACAAATTCGCGGTCGAAGAGATCCACGAAATCCTGCCGCCGGCCCGGCACCATCGTATACTGGCGTAGTTCTACAACCGTCATCGCGCGCTCCTCGTTGCTTCGAGATAACGCCATCCTGCTGACAACCTTCTGTCAGGAGGTGCCGTCGGGCCGCCCCTGGATTCGTCGCCACCCTTCCCTTCGCGCGGGACTCCCCCCATATTCACGACATGGCGAAATCCCCCGACCGACATGCGGCGCGCAAGCGCGGCAGCACCATGACCGATTTTCACGATGCGTCGGAGCCGCTGACACCGGGCGGGTTCGGCGAAGCGCCTCAGGCCGCGTTCGAGGGCGCGCCGCTGTCCGGCAACGTGTCGGACTGGGTGCGCGAACTCGAAAAGGCAGCTGAGGTCGAATCGCGTAGATCGGAGACCCGTGCCATCCGCTCGGCCGCCGGCACGCACAGAGTGAAGGCCGAGCGTGGCGACGCTGGCGTTCCCCCGAAGCCCGGCAAGAAGATTCCCGAACGCTCCTCCGCGCCCACCCGCTCCGGGCGCGGCACATCGATGGGCGGTGCCGCGAGCGCCAAGGACCGCGCAGCCGCGGGCCTGAACCCCGTCGCCGGGCTCGATATCAACCTGGAGGACGTCGGCTCACTGGCCTCGTCCAGCGTCACCGCCACCGTCGCGGCGCTGTCCGCGCTGATCGAGAGCGGCAACCCGCTGCACAAGAACGGCGAGTTGTGGGTGCCGCACCGGCCTGCCCGTCCAGACAAGTCCGAGGGTGGCATCGCCATCCAGATGGAGTCGGACTTCGAGCCGGCGGGCGACCAGCCCACCGCGATCAAGGACCTCGTCGAGGGCGTCGCCAATGCCGACCGCACCCAGGTCCTGCTCGGCGTCACCGGCTCGGGCAAGACCTTCACCATGGCCAAGGTGATCGAGGAGACGCAGCGTCCCGCCCTCATCCTGGCGCCGAACAAGACGCTCGCCGCCCAGCTCTACGGCGAGTTCAAGAAGTTCTTCCCGAACAATGCGGTGGAGTATTTCGTCTCCTACTACGACTACTACCAGCCGGAAGCCTACGTCCCGCGCACCGATACGTTCATCGAGAAGGAATCCTCGATCAACGAGCAGATCGACCGCATGCGCCACTCGGCGACCCGCTCGCTGTTGGAGCGCGACGACGTCATCATCGTCGCGTCCGTCTCCTGCATCTACGGTATCGGCTCGGTCGAGACCTATACGGCGATGACGTTCCAGATGACGGTGGGCGACCGGCTCGACCAGCGCCAGCTACTAGCCGATCTCGTGGCGCAGCAGTACAAGCGCCAGGAAATCAATTTCACGCGCGGCTCGTTCCGGGTGCGCGGCGACACGATCGAGCTGTTCCCGGCCCACCTCGAGGACCGCGCGTGGCGCATCTCGATGTTCGGCGACGAGATCGATTCCATCACCGAGTTCGATCCCCTGACCGGCCAGAAGACCGGCGACCTGAAATCGGTCAAGATCTACGCCAACTCGCACTACGTGACGCCGCGCCCGACGTTGAATCAGGCCATCAAGTCGATCAAGGAAGAATTGCAGGGACGCCTGCAAGAGCTTGAAAAGGCTGGACGACTGCTGGAGGCGCAGCGCCTGGAACAGCGCACGCGCTACGACCTCGAAATGCTCGAGGCGACAGGGTCATGCGCCGGAATCGAGAACTATTCGCGCTACCTGACCGGGCGCCGGCCGGGCGATCCGCCGCCGACGCTGTTCGAATACATCCCCGACAATGCGCTCGTCTTCGTCGACGAAAGTCACGTGACGGTGCCGCAGATCGGCGGCATGTATCGCGGCGACTTCCGTCGCAAGGCGACACTGGCCGAATACGGCTTCCGCCTGCCGTCCTGCATGGACAACCGCCCGCTGCGCTTCGAGGAATGGGACGCGATGCGCCCGACCACGATCGCCGTCTCGGCGACGCCCGGCAACTGGGAGATGGAGCAGGCCGGCGGCGTCTTCGCCGAACAGGTCATCCGCCCCACCGGCCTGATCGACCCGCCGGTGGAGATCCGCCCGGCCAAAAGCCAGGTCGACGACGTGCTGGGCGAGATCCGCGAGACGGCCGCCAAGGGTTACCGCACGCTTTGCACCGTGCTGACCAAGCGCATGGCCGAAGACTTGACCGAATACCTGCACGAGCAGGGCGTGCGCGTCCGCTACATGCACTCCGACATCGACACGCTGGAGCGCATCGAGATCCTGCGCGACCTGCGGCTCGGCGCATTCGACTGCCTCGTCGGCATCAACCTGCTGCGCGAGGGCCTCGACATTCCCGAATGCGGCTTCGTCGCGATCCTCGATGCCGACAAGGAAGGGTTCCTGCGCTCGGAGACGTCGCTGATCCAGACGATCGGCCGCGCCGCGCGCAATGTCGACGGCAAAGTCATCCTCTATGCCGACCAGATCACCGGCTCGATGGAGCGCGCGATGGCGGAAACGGAGCGCCGCCGCGAGAAGCAGCTCGCCTACAATGCCGAGCACGGCATCACGCCGGAATCGGTGAAGTCGCACATTTCCGACATTCTCGATTCGGTTTACGAGCGGGATCATGTCCGGGCCGAGCTTCCCTCCGGCGGCAGCGGCGGCGTCAACAACCTCGTCGGCAACAACCTCAAGGCCCATCTCGAATATCTCGAAAAGGAGATGCGCAATTCCGCGACAGACCTCGACTTCGAACGCGCGGCCCGGCTGCGCGACGAAATCAAGCGGCTGCGCGAGGCCGAACTCGCCATCGCCGACGATCCGCTGGCGCGCGACATCGCGGTCGAGAACACCCAGGCGTCGCGCAAGGACGCCGCGCGTGGCAAGCCGGGGGCCAGGGCCGCCTCGCTCTTCGCCAAGCCGGCGCTGGACGACATGGGGACCTCGGGCGACCATGCAACGCCCGCCGGCGCGGCGGGGCGTTCGATGTTCAGGAAACAGACCGCCGACGAAGCGCACGGTTCCGACTATGGGACGCCGGGCGAAGACCCCGGCCTGTTCCGCAAGAATTCGCTCGACGAGATGACGGTGCGCCGCACCGAGAAGCCGGTCGAAGGGTCCAGGCCGGTCAAGCCCGCCGACGAAGCGAAGCCCGTCGTGCGCGGCAAGGTGGGTGCTGGTTCCTATGAGGATCCGGCAGACGCGCAACGCCAGAAGCGCCGCCCGGGCAAGACCGGCCGCCCCGGTCGGTAGGGGCTGTCCCGCCTTCGTCTTCCAATAGAGCCAGCCCGCTGATACATTGAAACGATGACAAAGCTGCAGCAGATCGAGAAGTCAGTCGAAGCCTTGTCCGACGAGGAAATGAAGGCATTTGCCGCGTGGTTCGAAGAACTCCGTTGGCAGCGCTGGGACCGCCAGATCGAGGAAGACGCGAAGGCCGGCAAGCTGGACAACCTGGCCGAGGAAGCGCTGGCCGACTTCCGGGCCGGTCGCACGACGCGTCTTTGAACCATCACGCGAACCCCAAATTCTGGGCGGCCTACGATCGTCTCCCGCGCGAGGTGCAGCAATTGGCGGATAAGAACTTCGATCTGTTGAAGTCCAATCCGCATCATGCATCTCTTGGCTTCAAACGTGTCAATCGCTTCTGGTCGGCTCGCATCGGACTTTCGCATCGCGCGCTGGCGATCCGTGACGGCGACGACCTGATCTGGTTCTGGATCGGCGAGCATGGCGAGTATGATCGCTTGATCCGCTGATACTCTCTGACCTGACGCCAACCCCGCAGCGGTGCTTTCGCCATGGCCCCCTTTCACGTCGATCCCGCCAATATCCGCGAATTCGCGGATGCTGCTGCCTTCTACGCCTGGCTCGGCGAGAACCACGACCGCGCCGACGAAGTGTGGATCCGTATCTTCAAGGTTGCGTCGGGCATTCCATCGATCACGCCGAAGGAGGCCATCGACGTCTGTCTCTGCTGGGGGTGGATCGACGCGATCAAGAAGAGCCTGGACGAAAAGAGCTATCTCCAGCGTTACACGCCGCGTCGCGGCAAGAGCATCTGGAGCAAGATCAATGTCGACAATGTCGCCCGCCTCGTCGAAGAAAGCCGGATGACCGAACACGGGCTCAAGCACGTCGAGGCTGCCCGGGCCGACGGCCGCTGGGACCGCGCCTATGGCGGCTCCAAGGACATGACGATCCCGCCAGACCTGCAGGCGGCGATCGAGGCCGAGCCCGAAGCCAAGGCGATGCTCGCAATGCTCTCCGCCCAGAACCGCTTTGCCTTGGCCTTCCGCCTGCACAACATCAAGACCGACGCAGCCCGCCAGAAACGCGTCGCCGCGTTCGTCGACATGCTGAAGCGCGGCGAAACCATCTATCCGCAGGGCAAACGATGACAGGCCGACACGCGTCAGCGGCGCACAGCCTCGCCCTCGCCACCGGACTGGCGGTCCTGCCGCTCCCCGCGATAGCCGCCGACTGGAAAGCGACCGAGGTCACCAAGACCTATGCCGTGCGGGGCTCGACCGGCCCGGAGCTCTATGCCTCGATCGGTGAGAGCGGCCCGAAGATCGGCCCGACGCGCACGATCGCCGTGACGAACTACGACCTCAAATGGCGGCGCAACTACGTCCCGGATGGCACGTCGTGCCGGCTCGTCTCGGCAATCCCGTTTCTGACGATCACCTACACCTTGCCGAAGCCGTCCTCGAAGCTGCCAGCGTCGACCGAGACGCTGTGGAAGACCTTCAGCGACGGCATCCGCGCGCATGAGAAGGTGCACGGCGACTACGTGCGCCAGATGACGCAGGATATCCTGGACACGACCGTCGGCATGGTGGCCGAGAACGATCCGGGCTGCCGCAAGATCAAGGAAGAGGTGAAGACGCCGATCCTCGACGCAGGCCTTGCCTACAAGGCGAAGAACCGCGCCTTCGAGGAGGCCGAGATGGCGAAGGGCGGAAACGTCCACCAGCTTATCCTGACGCTGGTCAACGGGAGGTGACGGCGGTAGGAGATGCCCCCTCTCGCTCCCCATCGGAACCGGCCGCCATGACCCCCCAACTGCACTTGGCTTTTCGATGATCCCCTGGGTGCATCTCGCCACCGCCGCCGTGCCCGGCGGAGCCGGCGAACTTCGGCTGAAGCGCCGCGGCGCCGAGTTCTCGATCATGTCGGGAACGATCGAACTGATGAATTCGCGGCTCTCCGGCTCCGAGGAAGCGCTTGCCACCCTCGTGGCGCAGCGCCTGGCCGGGCGTAAGGCTCCTTCCGTCCTGATCGGCGGCCTCGGCATGGGCTTCACCTTGCGCGCCGCACTCTCAGCCTTTGGCCCGGAGGCGCGCATGACCGTCGCGGAACTCGTGCCGGAGGTCGCCGACTGGGCGCGTGGCCCGATGGCGGACCTGTCCGCCGGGTGCCTTGACGATCCGCGCGTGACGGTGGAGATCGCCGACGTCGCGGCCCTGATCCAACCGGAAACCGGCCGCGGTTCGGCGCCTCGCTGGGACGCCATCCTGCTCGATGTCGACAACGGCCCGGAAGGCCTCACCCGACGCGTCAACGACAGGCTCTACGACCACGCGGGGCTCGCCGCCGCGCGCGCGGCGCTGAAGCCGGGCGGTGTGCTGGCAGTCTGGTCGCAAGGGCCGGACCGCGCCTTCGCGAAACGCCTGCGCGACGCCGGGTTCGCGGTCGAGGAGGTCACCGTCCGCGCGCATCGCGGAAAGAAGGGTGCGCGCCACATCATCTGGCTGGCGACGAGATAGTTCGAGCCTCGCCGAATCGTGCGTGAGCGACTACCGTTCCGCGCAATGACCGCGCATCCGAATCTCGCCTCCGCGATCACCGCCTCCCTGGCGGCGTTCTCGGGTTTCGGCCGCCCGACGGAGATCGTCGCGCGCGACGGTCTCACCTACTTCGTCAACGAGTTCTGGACCGCGCGCCAGCGTCAGTCGTCCAGTCTGCACGAGATCTCCTACCGCGCCTGCTTCAAGGCGGAGCTGCCGCGCTTCTTCATCGAGCGGCTGACCGAGCCCGGCGAGCTTGTCTACGACCCCTTCATGGGACGCGGGACGACGCCGCTGGAGGCGGCCCTGCTCGGCCGCCGCGCCGCCGGCAATGACGTGAACCCGCTCTCCGCGATGCTCGTCGGTCCGCGCCTTGCCCCGCCGCCGCTCGACGATGTCCGGGAAGCACTCTCCGCCATCGACTTCGACGTCGAGGCGGAGTCCGATCCGGACCTGCTTGCCTTCTATCACCCCGACACGCTGCGCCAGATCGCGGCACTGCGCGCCTGGCTGCTCGCGCGGGCCGACCGGCTGACACCCGCCGAGCGCTGGATCCGCATGGTCGCGCTCAATCGCCTGACCGGACACTCTTCCGGGTTCTTTTCCGTCTACACCTTGCCGCCCAACCAGGCGGTTTCGGTTTCCTCGCAGCGGAGAATCAATGCACGGCGCGGCCAGACCCCGCCCCCGCGCGATGTCGCCGCGATCACCCTGCGCAAATCGGCCCGCCTGCTTGGCGAGACCGTGCCGCAACCGACGGAGCCCGCGGTTCTTACGATCGGACGAGCCTCCCGCACGCCGGCCTTTGCCGATGCCTCGGTCGCGCTCTGCGTCACCTCACCGCCCTTCCTCGACGTCGTCGACTATGCCGGCGACAATTGGCTGCGCTGCTGGTTCGCGGGCATCGACCCGAAGACGGTCGCCATCGATCAACACCGGACCGTGGCGGAATGGACCGCATTCGTGCGCGGGGCGCTCGCGGAGCTGGCGCGCGTCGTGCGCCCGGGCGGACATATCGCCTTCGAGGTCGGGGAAGTGCGCGGCGGCAAGGTCCTGCTCGAGAGGCATGTTGCCGAGGCCGCTCAGGGCCTGCCGCTGGACCTCATCGGCGTCATCGTCAACGACCAGGCCTTCACCAAGACGGCGAACTGCTGGGGGGTCGGCAACAACTCGCGCGGCACCAACACCAACCGCATCTGCCTGTTCCGCCGCCGTGGCGCATGAGCGATTCGCGATGAGCCGCGACATCTTGTCAATCTGCCAGCCTTCTGCCATATCTTGAGATGTTCGGGCACTGACTGACCCGGAGACTGGATGAGTTTTGGACCACCTTTCCCCGACATCGTGACGATCCGACGCCGCGACCCTGTGCACACCGCGCAGACGCTTATTACCCCACGGGAAAAGGAGATTCCCATTGTCCCAGACCGGCACCGTTAAATTCTTCAATGCAACCAAGGGCTTCGGCTTCATCACGCCGGATGGCGGCGCGAAGGACGTCTTCGTGCACATCTCGGCGATCGAAAAGTCGGGCATGCGCACCCTGGTCGACGGCCAGAAGGTGTCGTTCGACATCGAGCCGGATCGCATGGGCAAGGGCCCGAAGGCGGTCAACCTCCGCTCGTCCTGATCCGCAATCGTCGGATTGATTTCGGAAACCAGGGCGCGGCGTCTATGACGCCGCGCTTTTGGCATTTGCCGTTGCTTAACCCTCCCCCGGCATCGGCTTTGCTGCGATCTGCTTTCATGCGATGATCCATTATCCGGTATTAACCGGCAGACTGGAGGGTCATCATGCGCATTCCCAGGTTCCTAGCCGCGCTCGCGCTTTTAGCCGCGTCGGCTTTGTCATTGCCGGCGAGTGCCGGCCAGCTCTCGCAGTCCCCTGCCCTGTCCGACGGCCTGATCGTCAATGTCGGCGGCTGCCATCGCGACGTCGAGCGGCACTATGTTCCCGAATACGGCCGTCGCGCCTGGCACTACCATCGCGGCAGCAGCTGCCGGCCAAGACGCGTCGAAGGCCCCGGCTTCATTCCCGGTCCCCCGCGGCCGGTGGATTGTCACCGCGACGCGCGCCGGCACTATCTGCCTGAGTACGGCGAACGGGTCGTCCACCGCCATGTCGGAGACAGCTGCCGCGTGCGCATCCTGAGACGCGCGGAGACATTCCGTCCCGGCGCCTGCGTGACCGTCGGTCCGATCACCTTCTGCGACTGACGGCATCGGCCTCCCGGGAGCCAGGACCGGGAGGCTGGGCCACGCCGAAAGTTTCGCTTGCTCCAGCGCTGATTTTGTTGACTATTCGGGCTTCGGGTAATTGCCGGCCCGGAGACTGTGTCTGCTTGCCTGAGGAAAGCGCGCGCTTCCACGGGTGAATCGCCGAAAGAGTGAGCCGCAGGGGCGGCTCCGATGCGATTGCGTGAACTGCATCTCCTCCAGTGACCAACCGAGCGCGCTCGCGTCTTCGACCGGCGCGGCAAGACAGGCGACTGAAAAGGGAGCATGCAATGGGCCAGATGAGCGGCACCGTCAAATTCTTCAATCATGCCAAGGGTTTCGGATTCATCACACCCGATGGCGGGGCCAAGGACATCTTCGTGCACATTTCCGCGGTGCAGGCATCGGGCCTGGACGGATTGCAGGACGGCCAGAAGGTCTCCTTCGACACCGAACCGGACAAGCGCGGCAAGGGTCCGAAGGCGGTCAACCTGACCGTCGGCTGACCGGCAGTGGAATGCCGTGCTGAACCGGCCATTCAGCCCCGGTTCAGACGGGCGATGCGATATCAGGGACGCGTGCAGCGATATCACCTGCATCGCGCGGAGACTGATATGACCTTGAAGTGTCGCATCTTGCTTGGCGCCGCCCTGGCGCTTGGATTGGGCGTGTCCGCCGCGAGCGCCGCGGGCAACGGCGCGATCGAGCGGCCCGCGCCTGAGCATCCTGCCGTCTCCGGAAAACCGATCCAAATGAGACCGAACCACGATCTCGCGGCGACGCTGAACGCCATCGTCGCGGCCCAGATCGCGGCGCAGAACCGCCCCCAGGCCGGGCAATCGAACCCCTATCGCCTGCCGCGGCCGCGTCCGGACCGCGAATATCTCGTCGAGATGGCCAAGGGCGAATAGCGTTCCCTTGGCTTCAGACGAGGAACGGGTTCGAGCGGCGTTGGTCGCCAAACCTGCTGCCGGGTCCGTGCCCGCAGATGAAGCCGACATCGTCGCCGAGCGGCAGCAGCTTTTCCTTGATCGAGCGGATCAGCGCGGCGTGGTCGCCGCCCGGCAGGTCGGTCCGGCCGACCGAGCCGTTGAACAGCACGTCGCCGACATGCGCGAAGCGCGCCTTGCGGTCGAAGTAGACCACGTGCCCGGGGGCATGGCCCGGGCAGTGGAACACTTCGAAGACATGATCGCCGAAGGATACGGTGTCGCCCTCGGCGAGGAAGCGGTCGGGTGTGCAGTTGCGCAGGCCGCCGACGCCGAAACTAGACGCCTGCTTTTCGATATTGGCGAGCAGGGGCGCGTCGGCGACATGCGGTCCGATGATCTCGACCCCGAGGCGCTCCTTCAACTCCGCCGCACCGCCAGCATGATCGAGATGGCCGTGGGTGAGCCATATCTCGCCGATCGAAAATCCGTTGTCCTCGATCGCCTTCACCAGCACGTCGACATCGCCGCCCGGATCGACGATCACGCCGGCCTTGGTCTCGTCGTCATAGAGGATGGTGCAGTTCTGCTGGAACGGCGTGACCTGGATGATCCCGGCATTCAGTCGACCCATCGGTGGCCTTCCCTATGTCTGCGACGCTGCAGCGACTTATCCGTGGGATGGCGGGACGTCCACCCAAAAGAAACGGGCGGCCAGCGGGCCGCCCGTCGGCAGCGGGGCGTAGAGCTTCCGCCTTACTTCTTCATCGCGTTCATGACGAAGCCGACGATGGCGGTCAGGATCGCACCGCCGCCCGCGCCGCCCACGATGTTCTCGATGTTGAGCGAGCTTGCGAGACCGCCGGCCGCGGCCGGATCGACGGCACCGCCGAGGAGGCTACCCAGGATCGCCGCGCCGCCGACGCCTCCGACCGCTCCGCTGATGATTTTGGGGAGTTGACCCATCGCAGCCTGCTTGATGGCCGCGCCCACCGCCTGGCCGCCGATGATCCCCGTGATGATCTGTATGATGATCGGAAGAAGTGCATCCATGTGTGTGTCCTTTCCCCTCGAAACGCAGACGCGACCGCCGATCGGCAGCGTCGCCCTCAGTGAGAGCGCGTATTAGACCAAAGTCAAATAACGCTGGGGAAAACAGGTCGGGCGGCCGATGGCCGCCCGTCTTCATATATCCGCGGTAAACTGGAGCTATTCCGCCGCGATCGCGTGCTTGGGCTGCACTTCGGCCGAGTAGTCGTTCATCAGGTTGCGCGAGATTTCGCCGGGCGTGAACCGGTAGGGGCCGATCTCGGAGACGGGGGTGACCTCGGCCGCCGTGCCGGACAGGAAGCACTCGGAGAAGCCCGTGAGTTCCTCGGGCATGATCGCGCGCTCGACGACGCTGTAGCCGCGGCGCTTGGCGAGGTCGATCACGGTGCGGCGGGTGATGCCGTCGAGGAAGCAGTCGGGCGTCGGCGTGTGCAGCGCGCCGTCCTTGACGAAGAAGATGTTGGCACCTGTCGCCTCCGCCACCTGGCCGCGCCAGTCGAGCATCATCGCATCGGCATAGCCCTTGGCCTCCGCCGCATGCTTGGAGATGGTGCAGATCATGTAGAGACCCGCGGCCTTCGACTTCGACGGCGCGGTGCGCGGGTCGGGCCGGCAATACTCGGCGATGTCGAGCTTGATGCCCTTCAGCTTCTGCTCCGGATCGAAATAGCTCGGCCACTGCCAGATGGCGACGGCGCAATTGATGCGGTTGTGCTGCGCCGACACGCCCATCATCTCCGAGCCGCGCCAGGCGATCGGGCGGACATAGGCGTCGGAAAAGCCCTGCTTGCGCAGCAATTCGCGGCAGGCATCGTCAATCTCGGCGACCGAATAGGGGATGGTGAAGCCGAGGATCCGCCCGGATTCATGCAGACGTGTAGTGTGTTCGGTCAGCTTGAAGATCTCGCCGCCATAGGCGCGCTCGCCCTCGAAGACGGCGCTCGCATAGTGAAGGCCGTGGGTCAGCACATGGATCTTTGCATCCGCCCATTTGACGAATTCGCCGTTCATCCAGATGTAGCCATCGAGTTTGTCGAATGGAACCGATGCCATGTCACTCTCCTTGGCCGTGTCGGCCTCTTTGTTCGCCGTCTTCCAATCTAGTCCCGGCGGTGGAAATCCGCCACCGTCGCCCGTCAGGTCCCGGTCGTGGGCCATCCGCAGGAAGGAAGTTACGGGAAAAGCGTTCATCCCTTGGCTTTTCGGTCGCCAAGCGCCGAAAAGCTTGCCAAAAATTACCAGCAGCCCTAATTTATGTCAACAAGGCTGACATAAATTTTCCAAGCGACACGGGAACCGATGCAGGCACGCGCCAAAACGACACCTGATCCGATTCGATCGGCGCTCAGCGGCGAGAACGGAATCGACTTCGCGATCATCGAGCTTTTCTTCTTTGCCTATCGCGACTTCACGTCCGATCCGGACCAGATCCTCGAGCAATACGGCTTCGGCCGGGCGCATCACCGCGTCGTACATTTCGTCAACCGGCGGCCTGGATTGACGGTCGCCGAACTGCTCGACGTCTTGCAGATCACCAAGCAGAGCCTCGCGCGCGTGTTGAAACAGCTCATCGACACGGGCTATATTGTCCAGGTTCAAGGGCTCAAGGACCGTCGTCAACGCGAGCTCTATCCGACCGCCAAGGGACGGGAACTGGCCCTCGCGCTCGCCACGCCACAGTCCCGCCGCATCGCCGAGGCAATCCGGAACTACGGCCCGGTCGAGCGGGAGGCGATCGAGGGTTTTCTGCGCGGAATGGTCAAGCCCGAACTCAGGGTCCAGGTCGATGAACTTCCGGGCTCGAAGTCCGGCGAAGGGACGAGGAGATGACCGAGGAACAACGGACGCCACCGGGAGACGACGCGCCGCATCTGCTCGTGGTCGACGACGACACGCGCATCCGCAATCTCCTGAAGCAGTTCCTGACCGGCAACGGCTTCCGTGTGACGGTGGCCGGCACGGCTGCCGAAGCGCGCCGGCACCTCGACGGACTGGATTTCGATCTTCTCGTGCTGGACGTCATGATGCCCGGCGAATCCGGCGTGGAGCTCACAAGGGCGCTTCGCGCCGACAAGAACACGCCGATCCTGATGCTGACCGCGCTGTCGGAGACCGACAGCCGGATTGCCGGGCTTGAGGCAGGCGCGGACGACTATCTTCCGAAACCGTTCGATCCGCGCGAACTTATCCTGCGCGTCAACAATATCCTGCGCCGCGGCGGCCCGCCCGCGACGCCCAAGGTCGAGCAGATCGTCTTCGGCCCCTACACGTTCCAGATCGCACGGCGCGAGCTGAAGAAGGGCGGCGAGACGATCAGGCTCACCGACCGCGAGCAGGACATCCTCTCCGTCTTCGCCGGCCGCATCGGCGAGACCATTCCGCGGCATGAACTCGTCGGCGGCGAAGCCGAAGTCGGCGAGCGCACCATCGACGTGCAGATCAACCGGTTGCGGCGCAAGATCGAGCGCGATCCGGCCAACCCCGTATGGCTGCAGACCGTGCGCGGGGTCGGCTACAGGCTGAGCGTCGAGTAGGCCCGGCCGAGGGAGGGATATGGCCGCGACAGACCCCACCGACCTCCGACACGGCGGCATCGATGCTTTCGTACGCCGTTGGCGGCCGCGCGGCCCGCTGATCTGGCGCAGGACGTGGCGGCGCATCTCTCACTACATGCCCAAGGGCCTCTATGCCCGCTCGCTCATCATCGTCATTGCCCCGATGATCCTGCTTCAGGGCGTGGTCGCCTTCGTCTTCATGGAACGCCACTGGCAGCTTGTCACACAGCGCCTGTCGACCGCGGTGGTGCGCGACATCGCCGCGATCATCGACATGATCGAGACATATCCGCCGGGCGACAACTATGCGGACGTGATCCGCATTTCGCAGGAGCGGCTCGCGCTCAAGATCGATCTCCTGCCGCCGGACCCCCTGCCCGCTCCGGGGCCGAAGCCCTTCTTCTCGATCCTCGACGGCATTCTCTCGACCGAGATCACGACGCAGATCAACCGTCCGTTCTGGATCGACACGGTGGGCAATTCGAGCATCGTCGAGATCCGCATCCAGCTCGAGGACAAGGTTCTGCGCGTCTTTGCCAGGCGCAGCCAGGCCTACGCCTCCAACAGCCATATCTTCGTGGTCTGGATGGTCGTCACCTCGCTGGTGTTGCTGACCATCGCGATCCTGTTCCTGCGCAACCAGATCCGGCCGATCCAGAAGCTCGCCGAAGCCGCCGACCTGTTCGGCAAGGGCCGCTCGCCCCCGGCCGATTTCCAGCCGCGCGGCGCCGAGGAGGTGCGGCGCGCCGGGCTCGCCTTCATCCAGATGCGCGAGCGCATCGAGCGCCAGATCGAGCAGCGCACGGCCATGCTGACCGGCGTCAGCCACGACCTGCGCACCATCCTGACCCGCTTCCGCCTGCAGCTCGCGCTGAGCGGCTCGAAGGCCGACGTCGCCGCGCTGGAACAGGACATCGACGACATGCAGTCGATGCTCGAGGGCTATCTCGCGTTCGCGCGCGGCGAGGCTTCCGAGGACACCGGCTCTCTCGACCTCGGCACGCTCTTCGAGCGGTTGAAGGAAGAAGCGGGCCTGCGCAAGAGAACCTTGAAGATCGCGTTGGTCGGAGAGCCGCAGGTGCATGTGCGGCCCCATGCCTTCACGCGGCTCGCCAGCAACCTCGTCGGCAATGCCTTCCGCTACGCAAAGAATGTGAACGTGACGGTCACTCATCGCCGGGGATCGCTGACGATGATCGTCGACGACGATGGACCCGGCATTCCGACCGATCGCCGCGAAGACGTCTTCAAGCCGTTCGTGCGGCTGGACGAGGCGCGCAACCAGGACGCGAGCGGCACCGGCCTCGGCCTGTCGATCGCCCGCGACATCGCCCGCAGCCATGGCGGCGACATTTCACTCGACGACAGTCCGATGGGTGGTCTGCGCGCGGTCGTGAGGGTTCCTGCCTAGAGCCGCCGCCTGACCCGCCACTTCGCGTGGATCGCGCCGTTGGCGAGCGGCTTGGCGAAATCGAGGTCGAGCCAGCGGTCGGGCTGCGCGCCCCCGAACGCCGGGATACCCGCGCCGAGCACGATCGGAATGATGCCGGTCTCGATCGTGTCGAGCAGTCCAGCGTCGAGAAACTGACGCGCGAGTTCCCCGCCGCCGAACATCCATATACGCCCGTCGGCGCCACGCTCGCGCAGGCGGGCAACAAGTTCCGCCGGCGTGCCTGCGAGCACCTCGGCATTGTCCGGCAAGTCCTCGACAGGGCGGCTTGTGGCGACCACGCAGGGCCATTTCGCATAGTCCCAGCGCCCGTCGCGGCGAGTAACATCATAGGTGCCACGGCCCATGACGATGCCACTGACGGAGGCGAGGAAGCTGTCGAAGTCGAAATCGGCATCGGCGGGGTAGTCGTCGAGCCAGTCGAAGCTGCCATCCTGCCGGGCGATGAACCCGTCGAGCGACATGGCGAACATGTAGATGATTTCGGGCTGCATGGCGGTCCTCCGTAAGGACGCCGCCGATACCACCGCGCATGCGCGGCTTGAAGCATGGCGCCGAAAGCTCCTGACGCGTCTTGTCAGGAGGTCATGACTTGTCGCCGAACAGCTTCTTCAGCATCGCGGCCATGGGGCCACTTTCGGGCAGCTTGACCTGGGGTTGCTGCGGGCGCGCCTGGCGAATGTGGCTCACGCCTTTCGCCTTCGGTAATCCGTCGCCGCTGCTCCCGCTCGTGGACGGCGTTCCCCCGCCCGAGGCGCCGCCACTGCCTTTGGCGCCGCCCGGAACGGCGAGCGTCACCTTGTTCATGAAGGAGTTGTCGTCGCCATTGGCCAGCAGCGGGGCATGTTCGCCGATCGCGTCGATCAGCGGCTCCAGCCAGTCGCGGTCGGCCTTGGCGAAGTCGCCGAGCACGTAGGAATGGACCAGTTCCTTGACGCCCGGGTGGCCGATGCCGATGCGCACGCGCTTGTAGGGACTGCCGATGTGCTGGTCGAGCGAGCGGATGCCGTTGTGGCCGCCCGCGCCGCCGCCGACCTTGACCCGCACCTTGCCCGGCGCGAGATCGAGTTCGTCGTAGAGGACAACCACCTCGGCTGGGGTGAGCTTGTAGAAGCGCATGGCTTCGCCGACCGCCTGGCCGGACAGGTTCATGAACGTCTGCGGCTTGATGAGGAGGATCTTCTCGCCGCCGAGCGTGCCCTCGGCGATCAGGCCGTGGAACTTCTTCGTCCAGGGCGAAAACGAATGGCGGCGGGCAATCGCGTCCACCGCCATGAAGCCGACATTGTGCCGGTGGTTCTGGTACTGCGCGCCGGGGTTTCCGAGACCTGCGAAGATGAGCATGGCTTCGGCCTATCCGGCGCGAGTGATCACTTGTCCTTGGCGGGAGCGGCCGCCGCGGCCGCGGCCGGAGCTTCGGCTTCCTCGTCCGCATCCGAACGGCTGGCCGACGAGCCGGCGATCGTGGCGATCGTGAAGTCGCGGTCGGAGATGACCGGCTTGACGCCCGCCGGCAGCTTCACCGCCGAGATATGGATCGAGTCGCCGATCTCGGTGCCCTCGAGGTCGACCGTGATGAAGTCCGGGATCGCATTGGCGGGAACCGTGAACTCGACCTCGTGACGCACGACATTGAGCACGCCGCCGCGCTTGATGCCGGGCGACTTCTCTTCGTTGATGAAGTGGACCGGCACATCGACGGTCACGAGCGTGTCCTTGCCGACGCGCAGGAAGTCGACATGGATCGGAAAATCACGGACCGGATCGAGCTGATAGTCCTTCGGCAGAACCTGGATCTTCTGGCCGGCGACGTCGATCGTGGCGATCGTGGTCATGAACCCGCCGCCGTGGATCTTGTAATACAGCTCCTTGTAAGGGAGGGCGATCGCCAGGGGAGGCTGTTTGTCGCCATAGATGACTGCTGGCACTTTACCGTTGCGGCGAGTTTCGCGGGCGGACCCCTTACCGACCTTCTCGCGCGCATCGGCCTTGAGCTCGTACGTATCGTGGCTCATGGCTGTTCCTTTCGCGTTGTATGGAGCGCTCCCGCACCGGCAAGCCGGCTGTTGGCGGAAACGTCGAAAGCCGCCCTGTGGGCGGCCCTCATCCACGTTGCCTCCAAGGGTGTCTACGCGGGTGGCGGCTCTATAGCGGATGGCTCCCGATGGCGCAACCCGGCGGAACTGGCCCGGAACCCGGCTAGGCGGCGATTCTCAACAGTAGCGCCCGGGTGTTAGTGATCATCAGCGCCGCGCGTGCTGCTTCCCGCCCTTTTTCGATGAAATGGCTGCTGTAGATCCGCTTGTGATGATCGGTCTCCTGGTAGTGGTGCGGAGTAAGCGACACGGACAGCACTGGTATGCCGGTATCGAGCCCGGCGCGCATCAACCCGTCGACGACCGCCTGGGCGACGAAATCGTGGCGGTAGATGCCGCCGTCGACGACGAAGGCAGCAGCCGCCACCGCCGCATATCTGCCGCTGGCGGCAAGGTCGCGGGCAAGCAGCGGCAGCTCGAAGGCGCCCGGTACGTCGTAGACGTCGACACTGTCGGCTGGGATGAGTTCGAGAACCATCGAGCGCCCTGTCGACGATTTCAAAATGCCAGTTCGCCTTGACGAAGGCATAGCGGGTGGGTGTCATCGTGATCTCCTTCGGTTGTGACACGTCACCCAAGGCGATCACGCACAGCCGGTCCCCGGAGGAGACCAGCCGCCCGTTCTCTTTCATCCGGACTCTAACCGTCGGCTCAGGCATCACACCTGATCTGCTGACCCTTCTTTCGGAAGGCGCTCGCGGGCTCGCGACAGACGCCGCATACCGCCGGTGGGGAATTTCGCCCCGCCCTGAGAACGGCGCAACGATAGGCGAGCAGCCCTGTCGAGGCAACTGCTGCCGTTCGTGAGCCGCACCAGCCAAAAAGGACCCGCCGTCATTAGCGACGGCGGGTGAGTGAGGCTCGGACGGGGGCGGTGTCCGCCGCCCCCGAATTGTTGTGCCTACAGGTTCCAGGTATCGCGCATGCGCCGCCATTCGGCGCGGAATGTTTCCTCCGGCCCGAGAATCTCTTCCCGCGTCAGGCCGATGTCGCGCAACAGGCGGTCGTCCTTCCTGGCAAGAAGGTACCGCAGTTCGCGGCTGAGATGGGTCCGGGGGGAAGTGGGGCGGGCGCGTTCGACCGGAATGTCGGTCGCGTCGAAAAATGCGGTGGTCATGGTCGTCATGCTCTGTGTTGAAACATGCAGATAGGCTCTGCGTTGACATTCGACAAACGAATTGCTGTGATGGCAGCCATGATGTTTCGGAATGCCTCGTCATGAATCTGCATCTCGACGGCGACCTGCTCAGGACGTTCCTCGCGGTCGCCGACAGCGGCAATTTCACCCATGCCGCCGTGCGAGTGGGGCGCACCCAATCGGCGGTGTCGATGCAGATCAAGCGCCTTGAGGAATCTGTCGACGCCGTGCTCTTCGAGCGCGGCGCGCGTGGCGTGACACTGACCGACAAGGGGAGCCAGCTTCTCGGCAATGCGCGGCGCATCGTGGCGCTCTTTGAAGAAACCGCGGCACTTCTCGATCCGAGGGCTCTCGACGGCCGGGTGCGGATCGGCATTCCCGAGGAATATGGCCAATCGGTAATCTCGGCGGCGCTTAACGCATTCTCGCGCAAGCACCCGAATGTCGAGATCACGGTCCGCTTCGGCTGTTCGGCAGACAATCTGTCCCGCGTGCAGTCCGGCGATCTCGACATCGCGGTCATCTTCGAGTGGCAGGACTTCTCGGAAGGCGAAATGCTGATGCTCGACCCGACGGTATGGGTCACGTCCGAGCAGCATTTCCAGCACGAACGCAAGCCGCTGCCGATTGCCCTCTACGGCAGTTCCGGCTGGTGCCGCGACTTCGCGCTGAAATCGCTCGAGACGCGCGGCATCGACTATCGTGTCGCCTATGCCAGCGACACAAACGGCGGCCTGAAGCTCGCCGTCACCTCGGGGCTTGCCATCGCGCCGATCTCGCGCAGCAATATCCCGCCCGGCTGCCGCGAACTCACGGCCGCCGACGGTTTCGGCGACATCGACACGTCGCATGTCGTGCTGCACGTCAACGCGAAAGCGAAGGGGCCGGCGGTCGCGGGTATGGCCGAGGCGATCCGCGAGGCGTTCTCCGCGATGAGGCCGCTGCTTTCCTCCGCCGCCTGAACTCGATCATTTCGATTGACGCCGGTTCGCCGCAGGGTAATCTTCCCTCCATCGGGGGCATGGGTGGACTCCCCGGAAAGGCTTCGGCCCAAGTTCCGCCTTCGCATTTTTGCGGAGGAAACCATGCCTCGAACCATCACGCCCGCAGCGCTCGCCCACCTCATCGGCTCGCCCGATTGCCCCGTCATAGTCGATGTCCGACGGGAAAACGTGTTTCAGCAAGCCGTAACCCGGATTCCGACGGCCGTCTGGCGATCGCATCTCGTGCCCGAAACCTGGCTCGCCGGGTTCGAACCCGGACGCTCCTTCGTCGTCTACTGCGTGCACGGACACAATGTCAGCGAGATCGCCGCGGCGAAGCTGCGCGCGTTGGGCGCGGAGGTGGCGGTCCTGGAAGGAGGCATCGAGGCCTATGCGGCGCTCGGCGAGCTTTTGATCTCGAATGCGCCCGGCGTCGCGAACGGGCTTGCCTCGCCCAGCGTCTGGGTGACGCGCGAACGGCCGAAGGTCGATCGTGTCGCCTGCCCTTGGCTCATCCGCCGCTTCGTCGACGCGTCTGCGATCTTTCACTACGTCGCGCCGGAATGGGTCCGCGACGTTGCCGAGGAAACCGGGGCGATACCCTTCGACATCGACGGCGTGGTCTATTCGCACCGCGGCGAAATGTGCAGTTTCGACACGATGCTCGACGAGTTCGGGCTCGACACGCCTCCCCTGCGGCGGATGGCGCGGATCGTTCGCGGAGCAGACACGGCACGGCTCGATCTCGAGCCGCAGGCGGCCGGGCTGCTTGCCATCCTGCTCGGACTGTCGGCAATGGAATCCGACGATCTCAGTCAACTGGAAAAGGCAATTCCCGTGTTTGACGCACTCTATGCCTGGTGCCGCTACGCGGCCGAGGAAACCCACAACTGGCCGGCACGGGCAAGCCTCTGATGAGCGTTCTGTCAGGCACCGACCCGAGGCCGTCATTTGCCGAAGCCGTCCGCGTCTTCGCCCGCATCGGGCTGCTGTCCTTCGGCGGCCCTGCGGGACAGATCGCACTGATGCATCGTATCCTCGTCGACGAAAGGAAATGGCTCGACGAGGCGCGCTTCCTGCACGCCCTGAACTACTGCATGCTCCTGCCCGGACCCGAGGCGATGCAGCTTGCCACCTATGCCGGCTGGCTGCTGCATGGGGTCAAGGGCGGGCTGATGGCCGGCCTCCTCTTCGTGCTTCCCGGCGCGCTGGTGCTGACCCTGCTCTCCAGCCTCTACCTGCTCCTCGGCGATATCGGGATCGTCCAGGGTCTGCTGTTCGGGTTGAAAGCGGCGGTGCTCGCCGTCGTGCTCGAAGCGCTCGTGAAAGTCTCGAAACGGGCGCTCAAGGGCCGGCAGATGGTCGCCATTGCGGTCCTCGCCTTCGTCGCGATCGCTTTTCTGCGACTGCCGTTCCCCCTCATCATCGCGCTGGCAGCTCTTGCCGGTGCAGGGCTTCATCTGGCGGGGCACGGCAACCGCCAGTCATCGGCCAGCGCGACGGTGGCGCCGGCCGACATGCCCGAATGGACGCGGCCGAATCTCGGCCGTCTTGTCTCGACGCTCGCGGTCTGGCTCGCACTCTGGTTCGGCCCGCTCCTGCTGCTGCACGCCGTGCTCGGCTCGCAGCATGTCTACGCCAAGGAAGCATCCTTCTTCTCTGTCATGGCGGCGGTGACTTTCGGCGGCGCCTATGCGGTCCTCGCCTGGGTCGCCCAGCAGGCGGTGGAGGTCTATGCCTGGCTGCGGCCGGACGAGATGCTGACCGGCCTCGGGCTAGCCGAGACGACACCGGGACCGCTGATCCTCGTCCTCGTCTTCGTCGGCTTTTTGGGAGGCGCGCGCCAGTCCGGGCTGGAGCCGCTCGTCGGCGGTCTTGCAGGGGCCATGGTGACGCTCTGGTTCACCTTCGTGCCCTGCTTCCTCTGGATCTTCGTCGGCGCTCCCTATGTCGAGACGGTGCGCAGCATTGCGTGGCTGTCGACGGCGCTGGCGGCCGTCACCGCTGCTGTCGTCGGGATCATCGCCAATCTCGCACTCTGGTTTGGACTGCACGTGCTGTTCGCGACGGTCGGCGAGGTCGCTGCCGGACCGTTTTCCCTGCCGCTGCCGGACCTCGCGAGCTTCGATCCCAGGGCGGCGCTGATCGCCGTCGCCGCTGGCGTAGCGCTGCTGCGCTACCACGTCAACATGATCGTGGTGCTGACCGCGGCGGCCGCGGCCGGGATGATTCTACGCCTGGCAGGTGGCTAGTCGAACAGGCTCGACACCGATTCCTCGGTCGCCGTGCGCGAGATCGCCTCGCCGATCAGGTCGGCGATCGAGACGACGCGGATGTTGTGAGCGGCGTCGACGCTCGCGGTCGGCTGGATGGAATCGGTGATCACCAGTTCCTTCAGCTTCGAGGAGGTGATGCGGGCAACCGCACCGCCGGACAGAACGCCGTGGGTGATATAGGCGGTGACGCTGGTTGCGCCGTTGGCCAGGAGCGCATCGGCCGCGTTGCACAGCGTGCCGCCCGAGTCGACGATGTCGTCGAGCAGAAGGCAGTCCTTGCCCTCGACATCGCCGATGATGTTCATGACTTCCGACTCGCCCGGCCGCTCGCGGTGTTTGTCGACGATCGACAGTTGCGCGTCGATGCGCTTGGCGAGCGCCCGCGCACGCACCACGCCGCCGACGTCCGGCGAGACGACCATGACGTTCGACAGGTTGTAGTGGGCCTTCACGTCGCGGGCCATGACCGGCACGGCGAAGAGGTTGTCCGTCGGGATGTCGAAGAAGCCCTGGATCTGCCCGGCATGCAGGTCGAGCGTCAGCACGCGGTCGACGCCGGACCTGGTGATGAGGTTGGCGACGAGCTTCGCCGAGATCGGTGTGCGGCCCGAGGCGCGCCGATCCTGCCGCGCATAGCCGAAATAGGGGATCACCGCCGTGATGCGCCGGGCCGAGGATCGGCGGAAGGCGTCGATCATGATCAGCAGTTCCATCAGGTGGTCATTGGCCGGAAACGAGGTCGACTGCAGCACGAAGACGTCCTGGCCGCGCACGTTTTCCTGGATTTCGACGAAAATCTCCTGATCGGCGAACCGCCTCACGCTCGCCTTGCCCAGCGAAATGTTCAGGTACCGGGCGACCGCTTCGGCCAGCACCCGGTTGGAGTTGCCCGCGAACAATTTCATGCAGAATCCTCGGCGCTCGCCTGATCGGATAATGCGCGCCTTTAAGCGGCAAGCCAGCGCATTTCAAGCCAATAAGGACATGTGCACATGAGAGGCGCGAAAAAAGTCGCAGGCCGGCGTCAGCCGGCCCGCGTCGCGAGCCAGGTGTCGAATTCGTCCGCCGTGCGGTCGGCGATCGCGCGCATGTTGGATTCGGTCACGTCGATCCAGCCCTGGTTGCGGCCCTCGACCCGTTCCTGGCCGGAGAAGCGATGCACACGATTGCCGGCAGCGTCCATGACGTCCCAGACATAGAAGACGATCGTCTCCCCATCTTCCGGCGAGGTCGAGAAGAAGCCTTTCAGTGTGTAGTTGGCAGCCGGATCGGCGGAAGCCAGCAGCGAAAAACGCTTAGAGGCTGCGCGGGCCGCGAGCCGGGCGGACAGCTGTTCGGCGGCCTGGGCCGGCGCGCCGATCACCGGGGCGAGGATCACGCGCGCCGGTTCGTTCGTCAGCGCCGCGACCTGCGGCGAGGCCGCGGCGGTCTGGGTCGGTTCGACGACGGGAAGGGGTTGCGGCGCGGAACTCGACGGAGGAATTCCCATCGTCGGGTCCACGCTGGTGCACGCCGCGCCTGAAAGCGCCGCGCCCAGGAGAACGATTGCTGTGACACAGCGACTCATCGCTCGGATATTACCCTCGTACGGGCGCGCCCCACCCAATCGGCGAAGTTTAGACCTCATCGCACGATCAAGTCGATATCGCGTACCACACAGCGAACCGACTGAATATGCATGAGAAACTCGACCATCGACGCCACGTTCCCAATTCAATTACCAATCGTGTCCCACGCCCCAATCGAAACGCGGACGACACGCCTGGGTCGATGCGCACGATACGCCTTGATCGGAAACACGGCAATGTGCGCACAATACGGCATGACATAACACCACACAGGATCACACCGTGGACATCCGTGCCGAGACGCTAACCATAACCCAACTGGCTCGCAAGCTTGGCCTATCGCGCCCATACGTCAGCCGCAATTACCGAAAGTGGGGATTCAAAACCCTGCCGCAATTCGTCAAGCCTCGGGTGTTGGTCGCCGATGCCGAGCGATACCTAGCAGGGACGCTCAAACCCGATGCGGCACCCCTGCCCTATGACGAGGCCCACCGTCTGGCACAGGAAGCTGCTGAATACGCTGAACTTGGACTCGACTGGCCGCCAGCGGAATAGATCCAGCCATCCTACGCCGACTGGGGCGGTGCTAGAAAGCTGCAAATGCACCTGTATACTAGGCGGAAAGCATGGAGGCTTCATGTCTATCAACGATTACGTCGATGACCTCGAAGGCGCGGCTAGATACGCACTGGCAAAAGCCGGGGCAATCGAAGTGTGCCAGTTTCACTCCGATGTCACGATCCGAATAGGCGACGAAGACGCAGAGCGTCACGCATATGCCCTAGCTACAACGATTCTTAAGAGTGACGGTACTATGTGGATGCGTGAAGATCTGATGCCGGTTATTGCTGACCAACTGATCCAGGCAGCAGATGGCGAATGTCCGCAGTGCGCCTACTTGGCGGATTCCTGAACATTCCAAACGTGACCAACTAGAAGCACTGCCCGCTACCTTCACGGCGTGCGCATCTAGCTGGGATGATACGGCGTAGCCGTGCACTTGGTTATCGCGCCCCGGCACCGACTCTTATATGCATAACCGGAACCAAAGGGGGAAGGCATGGCGTTGATCATTGGAGACCGTGTTGATGACACTTTGGAGCGTGCTCGGTGGCGCGCAAAGGATTCGATCACGGGCGCTGACGTAGCGGTCAGAATCTCGCACGAGGCGCTCACGGATAAGGGTGAGGCGGCATGTCTCGATAAGGCATCAGAGAAGTACGATGGCTCCCGAACCTCCGTCGATGTGACAACTGGTGATTTTTGAAATGCCCACCGGACCTAGGGGCCAATAGCCTTCCAGTTGGCAGTGGGCATTTCGCACTTAGCGCGGCTACGCCACCCGCCGCCATGACCCGACCCACGCGATGATAAGCGTGCTATCACCGACTGAGATATGGCCTGCACCTGTTGCGCAGGATGCCCTTCTCCCGAGCGATGTCGTCAGGTTTCTGTCCAGCTGTGAAACGACGCCAAAGGGTCAGGTAGGTCATGCCGCAGGCCGTTGCGAACGCGGCCATGGATTCGAACCGCTACCCATCGGCGAGCACGATTTGCGTCTTAGTGCCGGGCGATCCGGTCGGAGTCATGGCTCAACCCCAGTATTCAATGATGCGCTGAAACAGGCCGCGCTTCTCAGACCGAGCTTCGCGGACCCGATCGATCAACACTTGCAGGGGCGACACGCTGCGGCGGAACGGAATGCGCAATCGGCGTTCCTTCTCCTTCTCGACCTCGTGCGCTGCATCGCGTGCCTCCTCAATGGCGACCGCCCGCTTAAGCTTGCGCTCCAGAAGCTCGCCGAGGTTCGTCGGGTGCTTGTATTGCGGGTCCCAGTTCTCCGGGAAGTCGGACGTTTTATGCGACATCGTTTGCTCCTACATTCTCGCCAAGGACGACCACGCGTCTAGCTGCTCCTGCACCCAGGCATTGGTGCTCGAACGCGCCTTGAGCTTCTGTTCAATCGCAGCAAGGGCCGCCGCATCGTCACGGAGGGGACTTGCGGGAGGACGCTGCGCACCCCCTGTGGCAAGCGCCTCTATCATTCCGACCGGCTGCTTGTCGGTGACCTCGACAGTCGGCATGGGCGGTTCAGGCGGAGCGTCAACTAGTACGGGCACGACAGAGATCCTGTGCCGCGTGACCTCGATCACGTCGCACTCATCATCGGCGAAGGTATGGTACGTCTCGCCTGTCGGCGCGGCTCGGTACTCGCGCTCCACATGCTCCATATTCACGTCGAGGGGTTTGAGAAACTTGCCACAGGGGATGACGGTGATGCTGATGCGGATCGCATCGTCCGGCGTGTCGTCGTCAAAGGGAACGAGGTCGTCTCCGTCATGCGTGACGAACCTGTAGTCGCAGAAAAGCTCGTCGCCGGAGATGTGCAGCTTGGTGAGGCGGCGCTCCTGCGCATCGAGGCGTTGCAGGATGGCCGCGAGTTGCATCAGTTCATGCCCGCCGATGGCGATGCCTGATAGACCGCTAGCTTGGTGAGGTCCTTCGCCTTGGTCGGACGGGCGCTCGTGTCGCCTTCGATCACCCCCCGCTCGCTCGCGTCAATCAGCGCTTTCTCAAGCTTCTGGTTCTGCGCTAGCAGGGTCGCAAGCTGTGCCGTCTGATCGCTGTCGAGCACCTTGAGCACCACGTCGAGGTCGCGCTTTGTAAGATCGCCATTCGCAAACAGCTTGAGCGCGACAACGCGCTTCTGCTCGTTCGGTGCGTCGAGCAACCCTTGCAACGCTTCCGGGTCGCCGCCGAACTCCTCATTGGGATCGACCTTCGCGAGTTCGATCATTGTCTTGCTCGCGGCCAGTCGAACCTCGGGCAACGGGCACTGTGTCGCCAGCGATTTGATCTGCTCGACAATCGCCACCTGATGCTCACGCGCTAGATCGCCCAGAGACTTGACCTCGGGCATTCCTGCCGCCTCGCGGGCCAGCTTGTCGAACCTGCGCAGCTGCGCTTTGGTGTAATTCGCCATAGTATACTCACTATTCGAGGGGCGTATAACCCATACGTCAAAGTGCTGTATTCGTAAATACATCGCAATTCGAATTAACACAACAAGATATATCGATTTTACTTGACGTGTAATATTACAATACTTTCACGTTGTAATCGCACTGTCACCTGCTGTGCGCCTTCTAGGGCCGGACGCGTCTCGTTCCATGGGCGTGCCCGGCCCACCCGCACAAAGGTGACCGCGCCGGGGCATTTGGAAGGAACAGCACTGTGACAGACGATCCCACGCCAATCCCACCCACAAGCGGCAACGCCGAGAAGCGACTGATGCTCAAGAAGCATCTCGCCGACTTGGCCGCTGGTTACATGATTACGTCCACCACCGGATGCGTGACGCATATCGCGGTCGAAGGTGAACTGGAACTCGTTCCGCAACCCCCGCACAAGACAGCAAGGAACTGACCGATGTCAGCATTTGATGGCCTCGCGAGGATTCAGGCCAAGCTGATCGGCATGCGTGCTCTGCTCATGAAATATCAGGCCATAAACACGGGTGATGTGGCGACCATTGCAGGGGCCGACAAGCTTCTGGCGCAGTCAAAGTTCGCACTTGTCGAGGACGGCCGCATCCTCGGCAAGGACGCCTCGGCATCGATCAGTGCAGGCGGCAATGACGGCATCGTTTCCGGCCTCGCCTCGACGGATGACATGGACCTGTATCGCCATGTCGTCATGGCCGGCGCCTTCACCGAAAGCATCCGCAAGCGCGGCCTGACCGGCCCCTCGGCGATCAAGCTTCTGCTGGACCACGATTGGACGAGACCCGCAGGCCTTATCCGCAGGTTGGAATATCGCGGCGGCAGGCTGGAGATCGACGCGAAGCTGAACCTAGACATCGAATACGTGCGCGACCGTCACTCGGCCATGAAGATGCTCGGCGGATTCAATTTCAGCGTCGGATTCATGCTGCAAGATTACGAAATCAAAACCGACCGGAACAAGATCGAGTACCTCCAGATCAATCGCGGCGATCTGTTTGAGGTCTCGCTCGTGGCCTTCCCCGGAAACGAGTCCGCGACCCTGACATCGATCAAATCGCAACCCGACAGCGACCCTGCTGTCGCCAGCATCGACCGCATCCAAGCAATGATCTCTCTTCTCAAATAAGGAACAGCACCATGCTCAACGGAAAAGAAACTGCCGCCCTGATGCTCGCCGCAGGTTGGACGGCGGCTGCATTCGCAACGTCGCTCAACGCGACGATCCGCGGCGAACTCGCGCGCCCGTCCAACAAGGCCGAACCCGAGGAAATCACCGTCGAGCAGGCCGAGCGGTTCCTCGCCAAGGGTGAAGGGATCAACGGCGACACCGCCGACGTTCTCGAACGCTGGGCCGAGCGCCGCATGGGCCTCAGTGGCGCAAGCGGCAAGGTGTTCTCGAAACCGCAGGAGATGCAGACGCTGTCGATGGTCAGTCCGCCGGTCATCATCGCCGATGATGTCGCGCTGTCGCAGGACAACGCCGACATCGCTTTCCGCGACGAAACCAACCAGCGCGCCCGCAAGAAGATGCTCGCTGACGGCATCACCCATTCTGCCTGATCATGACGCGCAACGTTCGCCAGCTTCTCGATGATGCAGAGCGCGAGCAGGAGCAAAACCTGCACAACGCCGCTTCGGATTGGAAGCTGGAGAAGCGCCGGCGTGACCTCGACGCAGCGATGCCGACCTTGCCTGACCGGGCGCGTCCTATTATCGAGATGAACATCGGCGACGGCCAATTCTTCCGCACATTCGACATGGGGAACGCGACAAGATGACCGTCCAGAGCCGCGCCCGAAACGGGAACGGATTCCAATGACGCCTACGTATTCTCCGGGGTACAGCAGGGACGGGTCCGGAACGAAGCAGACGACGACCGTTGTTGATGGCGAGAACCGAGCCAGAGGGCATGGAGTTAGTTCGTCGTTCCGCGACTGAGCCGCTGAGATGAGCGACTTCGATGCGTCACTGTTCGAAAGGTGTCTGGCTCACGCAGTCTTGACAGGAACCATAGCAGTTCATGGACGGACGGACCTTATCGAGCGCCGTCGCCCGATCATGGAGGCCTGGGCTGGATTCGTGACAGGGTGAGACACGGATTGAGCATCGACGCGGAGACCGAAGGGATACCTGGTCAGCGTTCGCCGCGAGCTAATGCAGTTTGTGGGAGGAAGCACCTAAGGGTAGGGCGCAAGATCGAAATAAGCGCCCGAGAGTTGTCTTCTACCGCTGTCCTAAACTAGAGTACCGGACGGGTACAGGGTAGAAAATCCAACACGCTCATGGCTAAGGTTGTTCTTGCTGACCGCGAGGTCGCACTCATCAAAGGACTGATCCAGCACAAAGGCCTAAACGATCAACAGGTCTTAGCGATATTCAGTTATCTAGAGCGCAATTTTAATCATCGCGAAGTCGGGGCGATGAGGAGGAATACCAAGGCTCGCTATCAGGCGATCCCTGCTGCCAGCGTCGCCGACGTTGATGCGCTTCTCTATCATTACTCCAAAATCACGGCCTTAGCCGAGCACCTTTGCTTTTACGAAACGAACTATGCCGCAGCACAAGTCCGCAAGGCTGTCGAAATTTTCAAGACTGCCGTGATGGTGTACAACAATATCATTCTCCCCACGAGGTCTGAAACCTTTATTGTCTTATCCATTATTGCTTGGACGTATCTTCTCCACGTTCATCTAAACAATAACGGCGTTCGTCCTGTGTATAAGAACCCGGATGGAACACCAATGATGATAGACGGGCAAGAGCGACTTTGGGAACTTGGCTACTGCATCGAGCGCCCAAACTGTGGATTGTCGGCGGGCGAAAAGGCCAATCTCAAATACCTGATTGCCATAAGGAACGCCATCGAGCACCGATCAAGCGAGGACATCAACGACGCTGTGCAGTCAAAGATTCAAGCAAACGCGCTTAACTTCCTCCGCTATGCAAAGGATAATTTCGGCAGCAAGTACGACTTCTCACATGACCTAAGCTTCACAATTCAATTACAAGCACTGACTATGAAATCGTCAAATACGGTTACAGGGCAATCACCTGTATCCAAGAGCGTTGAGGCTGTGAATGCCATTCTAGAGGCTCCTATGTCCTCGGACGAGTTTAACGACCCCGCCTACGCGTTTCGCGTCTATATAGTGCCGAAAGTCACCAATAACCTAAAGAAGGCAGATCAAGCAGTTATCTACAGTCCTCAGGGCTCCGCCGTTGAAGTCGCAATTAAGCAGGTCGAAAGGCCCAAGCTACGGATGAAAGAAGCTATTAAAAAGCTTCATGACGATTACGGCGTAACGTTGAGCCCTTATCAGTTTCAGAAGATATGGAAGTCCAATGATCTCAAGGATCCAGCGAAGGGGCTTGCTATCGAATTGGGCAACCAATGGTTCTGGTATCAGGAAGGCATCGAAAAAATAAAGGAGTTGGCGAGCGCCCCATAGGAGCAGTTCCGAAGCGGCAAATCCTAAAATGAAATTCCAGGATACTCAGAAAATACGATTGTCGACTGGGGCGCCGAACGATCGATGTCCAGCCCAGCCGCTCGGTCATGAAAGTATGGGCCGAGCGTGACTGGCGGGAAGGGGGCCGGCAGAAAGGCGTGAATAACTGAGAGAGATTCGGACGAGTGGATGAGACTTCGCCTACATTGGCGGGATGGAAGATGAGTTCGAATACGACGTAGCCTTCTCCTTCACCGCACAGGATGAGGCGTTGGCTACCCAATTGAACGACCTCGTGGCCGACAGGTTGAAGACGTTCATCTACTCGGAGAGGCAAAAAGAGCTTGCTGGCACGGACGGCCAGAACACCTTCAGCGAGGTTTATGGGAAGAAGGCACGGATCGTTGTTGTTTTGTATCGCGCCGAGTGGGGTAATACCCGTTGGACCGGCGTTGAGATGAACGCTATTAAGACGAGGGCCTTCGACAACGGTTACGACTTTACAGTATTCATTCCTACCGAGGCGAAACCTTCAACACCTGCATGGCTTCCGAAGACACGGCTCTACGTTGGCCTCGAAAGATGGGGGGTGGATGGAGCGGCGGCCGTTATCGAGCAGCGGGTGATAGACGCAGGCGGCGTGTCAAGGCAGGAATCGCTAAAGGAGAGAGCCGATCGGCTCAAGCGAGGTACGGATTTAAAGGCCGCTCAACGCCAGTTCGAAAGCTCCCACGAAGGGACCGACCAGGCTGACTCTGCTTACGAGGAATTTGCGGTAGCGCTAAAAGCGGGAACCGAGGTAATTCGAAGCTCTGGTGTCACGACTGATTACAAGGCCTCCCAGCACTACCGAATAGTCTCCTGCTACCCTGTGAACCTGATTTGCAGTTGGCGCCCGCGCTACACAAACTCGCTCGAGAATATCGCCTTGTATGCCACGCTTTACAAAGGCTTTCCTGAGTTACCGGGATTCTATGGCTCGGCCATAGAAGCTACAGAGTTAAGAAGTCTGAGGTTTCGCTATGGGCTCGTTCGCATGGGCCACAGCGCATACGTAGCGATGGAAGGCTCCGCCAAGGAGTTCTCGCCCGAGCAACTGGCCGACTACCTTTTGTCTCAGTTGATGGAAGTGGTGGATCAAATACCGAGGGAGTGACCTTGTGCCACGGCGGGTGACACCTCATAATCGGGGACCCGCGGGAATATTTTGCAGGGCGGTACCTAGTTGCCATAAAGCGCCAGTGAGCGCCTTTCACTGCTACCCCCATCCCGCGACATACTCCCCTCCACGGGTTCCCTGTGAGCGGTACACGGAGTGCTAAAACGCAAACGCCCCACTCATTGCGGAGCGTCTCGGCTTCTAGGTTCGGTTCGTATCTATTCCAAGTCCTGCCATTCGTAGTCAGTGTGAAAGCTGGCGATGTAGTGAGGATTCTCGCCGCACCAATAGATGGTCCTGTGACGAGGCTCGGTGCTCACTTGCAAGACTGGGCTATAGGCCTTCATGCTTTTGCGGAGCGAGCCCGCGATCACTTCGTTGACGTTTAGATGGCGGGACACCAGCCGTTGCAGAAGGGCTTTGATTTCACGGTCGGAAACAGCAGAAGAGACTCGCCGTCGCAATGTGCGCCGATTGCCGTCAAAACCTTGGATCAGCCAAGCCCCCTTAGCCATGTCTGCACTCCCATTGTTCCGTTGAGTATAAAGGGGTTCGAGATGGGCCACGACAACGTCTTGGCGCATTCTGATATGTCAAACCAAGAGGCACGCAAAAAGGCACTACGACTCCTAGCTTTGCGAAAAAAGAAGTAGCCTGTCGTCGACGATTCGGCAGGAGGCGTGCATGCTTGCGGAAGCAATGGCTGGACTTGGTTCCTTCAAGACCATGCTGGATTTAGCGAAGGGACTTAAGGACATCAACGATGCCGCCATTCGACAAACGGCAGCCATCGAACTCACTGAAAAGATCTTGGCCGCGCAAGCTGCGCAAGGGGAGTTGATTGCCCGTATAGGCGAGCTTGAAAAGGATTTGATACGCTTTGAAAACTGGGAAAGTGAAAAGCAGCGTTACCAGCTTGAAGAACTTCCCCCAGGCATTCTCGTCCGCTCCTTGAAAGCAGGCATGGAGAACGGCGAACCGCTGCATAAAATTTGCGCCAACTGCTACAACAAGGGCGTCAAGTCGCTGCTGCACAATCGCGGTCAAGCTAACGGCCTCACTCATTGGAAGTGCCACGCCTGCGGTTTCGATGAAAAGACCGGCAGGTTTGTTGCGCCTCAAGTGAACCGGGGTGGTTGGCGCCGCTAGGTTCTTAGGTGCCGGCGACGTCTACAGCATCCGTCTAAAAGCCTCGTTGAATGCTATCCATCTAAGACTTGGTATCGTGAAAACCAAAATTCGAATTGGTGATAAAGTCGTAGCGAAGTCTACTCTTTCATCGGAAGAGTTATTCGAACGTGTAGACTTACTGCACCTACATGTTGGCCGTTGCTTAGGCGCATGGTCCGACGTAGAACGTAGTTTAACCATACTGTACCTTTGCCTCCACGATAAAATAGATGAACCGTTTCCACTTGTAAAAATATTCAGCGGAGTCGTTTCATTCGAAGTGCGTCTAGCAATGATAAATCTATCCGTTCAACACGACGAGCGAGTTAGCGAGACGTTTAGAACGCAATGGAACTCACTCTTCAACAAACTCTCCAAAAGCTACAAGAAGAGGCACGAAATAGCTCATTTTACAATCTTAACAGACCATACCGGGCCAACTGCGCCAACAACTACGCTTCAGCCGTTTTATTCGGGGTTTTCTCCGCCTGAGAGCGGGTTATCAGTCAAAGACTTGATTGAACGAAAAGACAGCTTTGTTGGTTTAAAGGATCGGATTGATCGATTCTGGTGGCATATCCTTCTCGTTCGGGGCCAGCGCACAAAATGTCCGCTGC
Organism: Pseudomonadota bacterium; assembly: GCA_043822005.1. Lineage (GTDB taxonomy): Bacteria > Pseudomonadota > Alphaproteobacteria > Rhizobiales > Rhizobiaceae > Mesorhizobium_A. The sequence continues at coordinate 70,558 of JBDRCE010000031.1, forward strand.
CAATATCTAGTCCGGACCATCTGCTGGATAATCCATTCCTGCCGCATCCCAAAGGTCCGTCGTCTCCGCCTCCATTATCTGAAGCGTGATCTCGATTTCCTCAGTGTTTTCAAATGCTGGCAATCAGACATAGAACTCCGCGCGGATAATCCGATTTGACTCATGGCGCAGTGGTCGGGTGCTTGTGTCGTGTTTCATCGCGTGCAGGACCACGAGCGCCTGACCAAACGCCTCTTCACGCTGAGTGCGACAGGCTTCGTTGGACAGCGTGCGCGATGACTCGCCGCCATACGCGTCAGTCGCGAGGATGCAGAGAGCAAGGATCAGAATGAATGCCAGGTCGGTCTTAAGCGTTCGGGTCATGGCGATCACTGGACGCATGGAACAGCAATGTTCATGAGGAACGGTCGGCGCATAATCTCGCCGATTGCCACGATGCGGCCGAGACTGACGCCGCAGGCGAGCACGAGGGCAAGCAGGTTCTCGGCGTCGGGGTTCGATGCGTCGGACAGGTCGAGGTCGAGGACAATGCCGTTGCCGTCGCAGAGCGCCTTGCCTGTCTCGCAGTCGCCTTCGATGATTTCAAAAGTCAGGTCTATGCCGTCGAGCGTGCTTTGAATGCGCGTTACCTGCGCCACGACCGTCACGCCGCAACGGGCATACGCGGCCACCTTCGTCGGCTCAAAGGGCAGGTCATTCTTGACGCCCAACGCGGTCAGCGGGAGCGGATAGACGTGGGAGAATGGGGTTAGGTCCTGGACGATGGTGCTGGACACAAGTATATCCTATATTCAATGGTTTCCTCTAGTTGCTGGTGTAAGCAACGTTCATATGATACGTTGACAGTTACTTTCGAACGTGTCAACATCGAAATTGAATGATTGCAACGCAGCAACATCTTGAACTATAAGGAGAATACAGTGTCGGAAATACACGGTGAAACCCTGCCGCTGGCAATGGTCGCGATGAACGAGCACGTCCGCAGCCTCGTGCGCAATCACCCGAACCGCAGCGACTTGTCGCTTGATGCTGGGGTCAAGTATCATGCCCTAACGTATTTCGCGCTGAACCCCGGTTCGACGCTGCGCATGGATGACCTCGAAAAGCTGATGCGGCATTTCGGGTTCGAGATTAAGATGGTCGTGCAGCCTGTCACCCCGCCGACCCTACCTGCCGGTGCGAACCAGCAGGTTGCCCCTGCGACCGCCGCAGCATAAAATGACCGCGCGCGTTCACGCGCGAAACGAGTTAACGCCCCCTCGACAAAGCGTCAGTGCACTGGTTGCGCTGTTCACCAAGGTCGGTTTGTGCGGATTCGCCCCTGTGGCGAGCACAAACGAATGTCCCCGCGACAGTGACGAGCTGCGCGGGGACGACGAGAGGGGCATTCCAATGAACACTGTTCACGTTATAGTGACGTGCCCCGGTTGTCAACAGTACAACTGAGGCAATATTTATGTCCGTTGAACATACTCGCCCAGGTCATCTTACATACCCAAATAAAATACCACTGGATTTACAGCAACGTTTCCAGTGGACGATGTATAATCTTAATCTTGTGCAGGGCAAATACAAGAAACCGCCTGTGCGTTGGCGCAACGGGTTCTCGCCAATGCTCAAGGGTGAGGCGTTAGAGATAGGCACGTTCGCCGAGGTCGTAGCGGCGATGCAATCCGACATTCACGGGCGGCACGGCATTGGCATTGTTCTGACGCGTGAGGCAGGGGCGCTGTGCTTTGACGCAGACACACCTGATGCATTCGGCCTCCTCGACAGCATGAATGCCGCGAGGCGCACATATTGCGAAACCTCAATTAGTGGCGTCGGGCGACACTACATCTGGCTAGGAAAACTTCCGCATGATCGTAGCGCCTTGGTCGACAAGGGCAAAGGCATCGAGGTTTATGCCAGCGACCGTTTCATCGCGATAACCGGGAACGTATTGCCACAGGGGAACGGCCACCTCGCCGATGCAAGTGACTTGTTCGAGCAGATGTTCGCGAACGTCGCGCCACCGGCAACAAACATCGGCACTGACGTGACGACACAGCATGGACAGGTGCAGGGGTTGTCCGACAGCAGGGTGATTAGCGTGCTACGCGATTACTACGAGCGCGGCAAACAGAAGCCGCTGTGGGAGACGATTTGCTCAACCGACGACCTGACAGGACGACGCTCCGACGTATTCTTGCGAGTGGCAAGCGATCTCGACCGCATCGTCGGTGATCCTGCGCAGGTGTGGCGCGTCATGCGCAAAATGCCAATGATCGCCCGGAACGGGCACAATGCAGAGAAGTTCGAACGGGACGGCCTGTTTGACAAGTGGATAAGGGACGGGCGCGCGGGAACGACCCAAGGCATTCCGAACGTCACAACTCGCGACTACGGCGACGGGCCGTCGAGCGAGCACGGCAAGGCGATCAATCTCGGATGGTCGAGAACCGAAACGTCGGCGCCGGTGTTCGAGAATGGCGTTTGGGCGCTGCCGAAGCCTGCCCCTGTGGTACAGACCGCTCCGCCACCGCCGCCTACGCAGTTCAGCGCAATGGCGGTCAGAGCGGTGCGGCAACTGACGGCGGGCATACTGGACGAGAAGTACCTGCACGAAACGCTACCGCCCGGCCTCATGGGCACGTTTACGAACCACGTCATGCAAGGCATGTATGAGCCCTTCCTGAAGTTCGCCATCCCTGCCACGTTGTCGACCACGACCGCAATCATCGGACGGCACATTAAGCTGTCCGATGAGCAGGGCATCAACCTCATGTCGCTGGTGTTTGCGCTGACGGCGACGGGCAAGTCGGAATCGCTTCGTTCGGCGAACGAAATGCTTCAGAGCATCGGCAACCCTGATCTGCGCGTTCCGGATTACATAAACTCGGTGATGATCGACTCGCGCCAAGGCGGGCACGATGTCTTTCAGAAAATGCCCTCGATGCTTTGGGCTGTGGACGAATGCGCAAGCTTGCTCGACATGGTGGTTAACCCGCCCAAGGGTTCGTCTGCGTCGGCGGTGAGCGACCTCCTCAACAAGCTGTTCGAGATAAGCACGGTCAACGGCGTTCTGCGTCGCCCAGGTTCTCGCACAGCACAGAAAGCAGGCGAAACGGACATCCCGAACCCTAGCGTGTCCTGCTATTGGGCAACAACCACGTCGAATGCGGCGAAGGTCATATCCCGCGAGTTCATAGATTCCGGCCTGTCGTCACGCTGCTTACCGATCCTACATTACGGGTCGGCAGGCACGTCCCACGACGACCTTGCAAACCGGCACACGCGCATCCCTGACGGCGAGCTAAAGTGGCGCCTGATGGCCTTGGTCAGAGAGTCATGCGAGGTGCAGACGGCCTACTGCGTTGCGGTCGCGAACGATAAGCGCGTTACGCCCGAGGTGCTGCGATTGATAAGGCATGTTGGCATGACACCCGATGCGCAGGCACTGTTTGACCGTTTCCGCAAGAACAGCGACCGGTTCAAGTATGACGTGCAGAACGGCAAGGGCGGGTTCCCGGACACCTACATAATGCTGTCTCGCGTGGCGATGCTTTCGCCGAGAATCGCCGCCACAATCGCCTACCTCAATGGAACGAACTCGCTCAACGGCGTGCCGCGTATCGGGATCGAGGATTTGTCCTGGGCGATCGGTTACGTCCTCAAGCAGTATGCCGGGTTCCTTACAGGGTTCGACCGCAACATATTCGGCGCATCGCTTGGGCAAGCGGAGAAGACAGTCGTAACCGTCATGAAGGAGTTGCTTGCCACAGGGGAAGCAGCTCGTGATGGCATGGTGTCCAAGATGCAACTCGGTCGTGTCGGTACGATGCGCGCGCCCTTTCGAGGCGAGAAAGATCCTCGCGATGCGTTGTGGCGTACGGTCAAGGATCTGATCGAGGACGACGCAATCGAGGTGCTCAGGAATCAAGGATCACGGCAGGGCACGTTTTATCGTCCGACAGAACATAGAATTTGGGAGGATTCCTAGATGGAACGGGGGTGTAATGCGTCAAATGCATCATATGCATCACCCCCCCTATATAAACATATAAGCTGATATATCAGGTATTTCATGTTGATGTTTTTGATGTATTTGATGCATTAATTGATGAAACATCAACGATAACAGAGACTTAACAATCCATCGTCCTATGCATCAAACGCGATCCTTGATGCATTCGGCACATCGCCCCTGTGGCAAGTAACTGAAGGAGAAGGAACCATGGCCAAGCCGATCACGCCAAACACCCGACCGCGTGTAGATGGCGACGTTTGGGACGGCATCGTCTGGCGACTGCAAGACAGCTTCGGAATCGAGGTCTCGCGGCCGATGGCAGCGCAGTTCGCGTGGCGTGTGCTGAAAATGCATGGCGGCTATGAGCGCTCCAAGCCGAGTGACTACCGCAAGTTGTTGCATGAACTTTTCGGCGTCGAAGTCGAGCGGAGCGATGCCTTCGAATTCTGCGACGAGGTATATCTTGACGTGACGCCGCCGCAAAGCGACGAGTTATTTGAGCGCTTCGGTGATCCGCGCGTCGAGCGATAACCCCCTGTGGCAAGTCGCCCTGCCTTGCCTGATCTCGCGGCTAGCGCCATCATGCTCGCCTGCAATGAGGGAGCAGCATGATGGCGAAAGAGAGCAAAGCCTATATTGCGGCACGCGAACTGGTGAAGGCCCGTATGGACAAAGGCGAGCGTGTCCTCGACATCATCGCCTCGCTAGTCGAAGACGCTTCGATCAGCGGCAAGAAGGCCGAGTTTATTGCATTGGCCCTTGCCGAGCTGTCGTCTGAGGAAGAACAGAGCGAGATTAGAGCCGGTCTAGTCAAACTGTTGCGCCCCCATGTAGGAGCGGGCAGGGCTGAACCCGGTATCTTCGGACCTCACTGACAATCGAACGCGCCTACCGGCACACCCCGTACTTGACGAGCAAGGGCGGTCGCCACGTCGAGACGTATGCGACATACCCCCGCGATCAAATCACCCCTTGCTGATGCAGTACGGGTGACGCTGAACCCTCGAATGGGTACTGCGATTGGTACCGCGTCAGTGGGCGGACCTGCACCCCGTGCAATGCAACGGGTTGGGCGCCCGGTCGAACGATTGCAGTGTGATCACCCCGCGAGAAAATCGGCGTATGCCTGCATGAGTTCGGCACGACGGGCGAGTGCGGTTCCGCGACGGTAGGCCAATTCAGTCGCGTCGCCGACACGGTGCGACAATGCCATCTCGGCGATGTCACGCGGGAACGACGTGCAGTCACCGGCCCAGTCGCGAAAGGACGACCGCGCGGTGCCATGCACGGTGAACGGCTTCGGCATGAGGTGGTTGGTCGAGTTCGAGGCGTAAGGCTGGTCAGGCAAGGCGTCTGATGGGAACACCAGTGACGCCGGGTCGCGGTTCGATTTCAGGCCGCGCAGCAGGGCGACGGCTTGCGTTGAGAGGGGAACCACGTGCTCAAGGCCACCTTTCATGCGCGACGCCGGGATCACCCACAGCGCGGCGTCAAGGTCGACCTCGCCCCAGGTCGCGGACATTGCCTCGGACTTGCGAACGGCTGTCAGCAGAATGAACTGCAGCAGGCGCGCTGACGTTTCCGCCCTGCCCCCTAAGGCCGCATAGAACGCCGGGAGCTGGGCGTAGGGCATTGCCACATTGTTCCCGCCCTTTTTCGGCTTGGGCAGCATCGAACGCAGCTTTCCCCCTCGCCAGCGAGCAGGATTGGCCAGTGCTTCCTCGCGATGCCCATGGCCGACTGACCAATCAATGACCCGTTCGATCATCACCCGCGCGAAGGCCGCGGTTGTGGGTATGCGCAACCAAGGCTCGCGTAAGGCCTCGGCAACATGCGCAACACCGACGGTGCTCACCTCGACGGCGCACAGCGACTTCATCCAGTCCTCAGCGAGGATCTGTCGCCAGCGTGCTGCAATACGCGGATTCTTCCAGCCTACCTCGATCTCGGCAAGGCACGCATTGGCCGCCTGACCGAACGTGAGACGCTGCGCCTTGACGCGCTCGGCGATTGGATCGAGGCCCTCGAGAACCTGCTTCCGAACGAGCCTCGCCTTGTCGCGCGCATCGGCGAGACTGACATCGTGAGCCGAACCGACACCGATGTCGCGAACCTTGCCGTTGACCTTGATGCGGACGACCCATGATCGAGCCGTACCCTTACCGACAGCCAGATAAAGGTTCCCGCCGTCAGCGATGAACCCCGGTGCGGCGCCCTCCCGCATATGCTTCGCCACCCCTGTGGCAGTTAGTTTGTTCAGTGCCATGCCCACGTTCCGATTGCAGAACACACCCCCTCATGAGGCGTTACCCATTCTGTTCCCAATCGTAAACGACCACACAACACGACACAAGGCGACACGCAAACCGCACACAAAACCGCACAAATGACGCAAATTCAAGGCGTTAGAGGGGTATCACCGCACAGCACCGCACACCAAAACATTCATCTAACGATCAAGTCGAGATCATGGCGCGACAGCGGCCGCGGCTCTCCCTCGGTGGTGAGATACGTGCGGCCCAGCGTCATCGCGGTTTCTGTGTCGGAATCCATGATGATCATATGCGCGAACAGCGTCATATTAGGTGCGATGGGTTCCGGATTGCCGGTGTAGAACATCGGCATATCCATCCAGGACGGCGTGAACCGGGCGCCCTGCGAATAGCCGCAGGCGTTGAGGCGGTGCCGCGTCATGCCGTGCGCCTCCATCACCTTGGCGTGCGCGTCGAAGACGTCGCCGAAGGTCTTGCCCGGAACCATTGCCTTCTCGACGGCCAGCAGCGCGTCGCGGCAGGCGTCGTAGAGTTCCTGGTGACGCTTCGAGACCTTGCCGACGATGGCGGTGCGCATCATCGCCGCGTGATAGTGATGGAAGACGCCCGCCCATTCGAGCGTCAGCTGGTCGTTCTTGGTCAGCTTGCGACGCCCTGCCTTGTAGCGGCACAAAAGCGCGTCGGCGCCCGAGCCGATGATAAACTCGTTGGCGGGATAGTCGCCACCGCCGGCGAAGATCGCACCCTGCATTGCGGCAAGGATCGCGCCCTCGTCGCCGCCCTGCTTGATCAGCGGAAGCGCCGCATCGAGCGCGTCATCGGAGAGCGACGCTGCCTTCTCGATCTTCCTGATCTCGGCCGGGCTCTTGACCACCCGCAGGCGCGAGACGATGCCGGACGCGTCGGAGATCTTCCCGAAGGTCTGCATCTGCTCATCGAGTCGGCGTCCGTTGAACGCGGTCAGGCCGTGTGTGTCGTACTCGATGCCGATGTTGCAGCCGAGCAGGTCCAGGTCGTTCAGAAGATTGCGCAGGTCGACGGCCGGATTGGCGTTGTCGCGGTCGGTCCACAGCACGATGTTCTCGATGGTCGAGGTGTGCTTGGCCTGCCGCAGGTCGGCCGAGCGGGTCATCAGCACCATCGAGCCGTCCGACTTGACCACGAGGCACTGGAAGAAGCAGAAGCCGAACGTGTCGTATCCGGTCAGCCAGTACATGCTCTCCTGCGCGAAGAGCAGGATCGCGTCGAGCTTGCGATCGGTCATTTCGAGGATCAGGCGGTCGCGCCTGGCATCGAATTCGGTTCGTTCGAAATGCAGCGCCATCAGTCGTCTCCCATAACAATCGACGAGATCAGCCGGCCGTAGTCCGGTTCGCCGCGGTGAGTTGTCCGGCGGTAGGAGAAGAACAGATCCTCCTCCGCATAGGTGCAGCGGTTCAGCGCGTGGGCCTGCACGCCCGCCGCCCTGAGGCGGTCCACCGTATAGGCATTGAGATCGAACATCGCATGCCCGGCTTTCTGCGATGGCATGAAATAGCGCCCGTTCTCCGGATCGGTCCCGATGAACCGGTCGACGAATTCCGGCCCGACCTCGTAGTTTGCCGGGCTGATCGACGGGCCGAGCACGGCGACGATTCGGTCGCGCCTCGCGCCGAGCGCCTCCATGGCTGCAACGGTATTTTCGAGGACGCCCGTGAAGGCACCTTTCCAGCCGGCATGGGCCGCGCCGATGACCGCCGCCTCCGGATCTGCGAACAGGATCGGACCGCAATCGGCCGACGACGCGCTGACCGCGATGCCGCGCCGGTCGGTGACCATCGCGTCGGCCTTGGGCCGCTCGCCCGGGAACGGTTCGCGCACCGTCACGACGTCCGGCGAATGTATTTGCCATACGCTCAACAGGTTTTGCGGCGTCACGCCCAGCCATTCGGCGACACGGCGGCGGTTCTCCGCCACATGCGACTTGTCGTCGTTCGAGCCCGTGCCGGTGTTCAATCCCGAATAGATTCCGCCGGAGATGCCTCCGCTGCGCGTGAAGAAGCCGTGCCGGATGAACGGCTTGTCGGCAAACTCCAGATGTTCCGACCGAAGCGGGTCGGGGCGCGAACTGTTATGCATCTACCGCTTTCTGGTGGCTCGGGAGCCGCGGGTCAAGTCGGCGAGGCTGGACCCGGCGAGCGGGAAAGTGGGGCAGACGGTCCGCCGATGTCAATCTTCCGTATCGGGCCGCTGACAGTTGGCACGACGGTCCCGTCCCCTCGTCACGCTTCAAACGGAGCCAATTCGATCGGCTCGCGGCTGATCGCCAGCACCTTGAACAGGGTGCCCATCTGGTCCGGGGCAGCCAGCCGTTCGACCTCGCTTCGGATCTCCTCGCGTCTCGCCTCGTTGGCAGCCGCTCCGAGGGCGCCGGCGCGCTCCAAGAGACCCATGACGAGCAGGAATTCGCCTTGCGGCATCGATGCCGCCTTCAAACCGTGACGCGCGGCTTCCCGCGCCAATGCCTCGAAATCCACATGCGAGGTGAGGTCCGCCTCGCCCGGATGCGCGAGGACCGGATCGTAGCCATGACGGCGCACCGCCTGCAGCGTGTCGCCGAGGCCGGACGCGAGATGCCCGTAGTCGAACAACAGTCCGGCGCCTCCGGCTTTTGCGATATGCTCGGCGATCTCGGCCATGACGGCGCCGCGAGCCGGTGCGATCTCGAAGATCGAACCCTCGGATGCGTCCGCCGAACCGGCCGGCAGGAGTGTGTCGTCCAGCGACGCCATCCCCGCGAAGAAGGAAAGGGCTCCGGCCTCGTCCAGGCCGACCATCCGCTCGCGCCAGCCATCCGGCGTCTTGACGAACTGCCTGACCGGGATCGCGTCGAACAGTTCGTTGCCGACGATGAACAACGGATGGGCCGGCAGGTCGTCGACGGACGTCAGCCATCGTGCGCGGTCCGACCATTCTCCCAGGGTTCGTCGCTGCACTTCGACCAGCCGTGGGCTCGCCTCGATCAGAACGATCTGCGATCCCGATTCAAGATCGGGCGCCAAGCGCCTGATCGTGCGAAGCAAATCCTTCATCAGCGTGCCGCGGCCGGGGCCGATCTCCGCGATCGTCGCGGGCAGCGGGTGGCCGAGCGCCTGCCAGGCCGCGACCAGCCACACGCCGACGATCTCGCCGAACATCTGGCTGATCTCGGGCGCGGTGGTGAAGTCACCCTCGACGCCGAAAGGCTCGCGGGTGGTGTAGTAGCCGTCCTCCGGATCGAACAGGCACATGGCCATGTATTCGGCGACGGAGATCGGACCGTTGGCGGCGATCAGGTCCTTGATGCGGCCGGCGAGGCGCGTCATCGCGCCGTGGCGGGCTTTGCGGTCGCCATCGCCCAGATGCCGGCAAGTACCATCGGCAGCGACAGCACCATGCCCATTGTAAGCCAGCCGCCCAGGAGGTAGCCGATCTGTGCGTCGGGCACGCGGAAGAACTCGACGATGATGCGCGACAGGCCATAGCCGCAGATAAATGCGCCGCCGACGAATCCCGGCGTCTTCAGTTTCTTCAGCCCCCAGACGAGCCACATGAGGACGAGGAAGAGAACGATACCCTCCAGCCCCGCCTCGTAGAGCTGGCTCGGATGGCGGGGGGCGTCACCGGCCGCGCAAAGCCCCGTCTGCAGGTTTCGCAAGCGATCGTTGCAGAAGATGACCCCCCAGGACACGTCGGTCGGACGGCCCCAGAGCTCGGCATTGATGAAGTTGGCGACGCGCACCAGGCCGAGTCCGACCGGAACCCCCGCCGCGACGACATCGAACAGGCTCCATGTCGGTATGCCGCGCCGGCGCGCGAACAGGATCATGGCGAGGGTGACGCCGAGCAGGCCGCCATGGAACGACATGCCGCCCTGCCATATCGCCACCATGTCGAGCGGGTTGGCGATGTAGCGGGCGAAATCGTAGAAGAGAATGTAGCCGATGCGGCCGCCGGCCACGACGCCGACGGCGGCCCAGACGACGAAATCGTCGAGGTCCTCGGGTTTCATCGGCGCAGAAACGTTTGCCCACAGGCGCGGCGTCGAGGCAAGCTTGCGGGAATACCACCAGGCGAACAGGATGCTGACGACATAGCCGAGCCCGTACCAGTGGATGCCAAGCGGCCCGATCGAGATCAGCACCGGATCGATGTCGGGAAAGGGCAGCGCGGAAAGCGGCAGGAGAAGTTCGGTCACGGGAAGCCTGTCGAACCGATTGCGGGGCGCGGCGGACCTTGGCGGAGCGCTCCGGCGAGGTCAAGGCGGCGCAGCGCCACCTTGCATTCGTCGATTTCGGCTCCTAAGTGCTTTGACGACAGAGAGGTTTTCCCATGACCACCGGCCCCAACCGCATTCTCGACGAGTTCGCCAAGCTGATGACCGATGCCGCCGGCGCGGCGCAGGGTGTTCGTCGCGAGGTGGAAACCGCTTTCCGCTCGCAAACCGAGAAATGGCTGAACTCCCTGGATATCCCCCAGCGCGAGGAATTCGAGGCGGCGAAGGAACTAGCCGCCAGGGCGCGCGCCGAGAACGCGTCGCTGTTGAAGCGGATCGATGCGCTGGAGGCGCGCGTAGCGATCCTCGAAGGCGGCGAGGCGCCCTCCGCTGCCAGGAAAAAACCCGCCGCGAAAAAATAGTTTCGGCTTCTGTCCACAGGGTGCCGCAGTGCGAAAAGCGTTGCGGCTGAATCGCTTACCGGCTTCGCTTGAATCTGTCCTGAATCGTCTTTCCACACCTTGGCGCAAGGTTCGACAAAAAGGACTGGCGCGCTGACTCTCCATCAATAGACTGAATTTGTTGCATGATTCGAGCCATCGAACATGCGCCGGTCCGGGGCGGTCCGGCAGGGTAGTTCGTTCCTTCCGCTCAGCCGCAGTGCGTTCACCAGTCGCGCGTCCTACCTTGTGGAGCGTGCGGTGGCGCTCCCGTAACGACAGGAAGCCTACGATGAGCCTGCTTGAACTCGATCTTTCCAGAAACCCGCACCCGGTCGACATGATCGAGCAGGTCGCGCATGCGAACGACTGGGCATTCGAGCGCACGGGCGACGACGAGATTGCGATCGCCGTTGCCGGCAACTGGACCGACTATCACGTGTCCTTCTCGTGGATGGAGGATTTCGAGGCGCTGCATCTCGCCTGCGCCTTCGACATCAAGGTTCCCGAGAACCGGGTGCTCGAAGTGATGCGGCTCCTGTCGATCATCAACGAGCAGATGCTGTTCGGGCATTTCGATCTCTGGGAGCAGGAGGGCGCGATCATGTTCCGCCAGGCGCTGCTTCTGTGCGGCGGCGCCGAGCCGACCAGCCAGCAGGTCGAGGTGCTGCTCAACTCCGCGCTCGAAGCCTGCGAGACCTATTTCCAGGCCTTCCAGTTCGTCGTTTGGTCCGGCACCCCGGCACGCGAGGCGCTGTCGAGCGTCCTGTTCGAGACACAGGGCAACGCCTGAAATCATGAGCGGCGCAGCAAAGCCGGCAATCGCTTACGAGGATTTCGACCGTGTCGACATACGTGCCGGCACGATCGTCGAGGCCGAGCCTTTTCCCGAGGCACGCAAGCCGGCGATCAAGCTGAAGATCGACTTCGGGCCTGAGATCGGCGTGAAGCGCTCCTCGGCGCAGATTACCAAATACTACCGGCCCGAGACGCTTGTCGGCCGCCAGGTCTTCGCGGTGGTGAATTTCCCGCCGCGCCAGATCGGCAAGTTCATGTCGGAAGTGCTGACGCTGGGCTTTCCCGACGAGGAAGGCGCCGTGGTGCTCGGCGCGATCGACCGCAAGGTGCCGGACGGCGGCCGGCTGTTCTGATCCGCGATCCAATCCCCACCGCCTGACCTCTGCTGCACGTATTCCCTGTCCGAGGAACCTCAGGACGGGTAGCGGATCGTCGCGGAGAGCCGCCGGGGGTTGACGATCGTCGATCCTTTCGCCCATAGCCCTGCACAAATTCTCGTTTCCTGACAGGACCCTCCCCATGGGCTTCAAGTGCGGCATCGTTGGGCTTCCCAACGTGGGCAAATCCACTCTTTTCAACGCGCTTACGCGCACCGCGGCCGCGCAGGCCGCGAACTATCCGTTCTGCACCATCGAGCCGAACACCGGCGAGGTGGCGGTGCCAGATCCGCGCCTGAAGAAGCTCGCCGCCGCCGGCAAGTCGAAGGAGATCATTCCGACGCGCATCTCCTTCGTCGATATCGCCGGCCTCGTGCGCGGCGCGTCGAAGGGCGAAGGGCTGGGCAACCAGTTCCTCGCCAACATCCGCGAGGTCGATGCCATCGTCCACGTGCTGCGCTGCTTCGAGAACGACGACATCACCCATGTCGAGGGCCGCATCGATCCGGTGGCCGACGCCGAGACGGTCGAAACCGAGCTGATGCTGTCCGACCTCGAAAGCCTCGAACGACGCATCGTCCAGTTCCGCAAGCGCGCCAGCGTCAAGGACAAGGAGGCGCTGACCGTGCTGCCGGTCATGGAACAGGCACTTGCCCTGTTGAACGACGGCAAGCCCGTGCGCCTGCTGCTGGGCAAGCTGGCCGCCGACGAGATGCCGATCCTGCTTGGACTGAACCTCCTGACCTCGCATCCGGTGCTCTATGTCTGCAACGTCTCGGAAGCCGACGCTGCGACCGGCAACGAGCACACGCAGGCCGTGGAGAAGATGGCCGCCGCCCAAGGCGCACGCGTGGTCGTGATCTCGGCCGCGATCGAGGCCGAGGTCGCACAGTTGCCCGACGAGGAGGCGACGGAATTCCTGGCCGATCTCGGGCTCGAGGAGCCGGGCTTGGACAAGCTCATCCGCGCCGGCTACGACCTGTTGCACCTGATCACCTACTTCACCGTCGGCCCGAAGGAGACGCGGGCCTGGACGATCGTCAAGGGCACCAAGGCACCCCAGGCGGCGGGCGTGATCCATACCGATTTCGAGCGCGGCTTCATCCGCGCGCAGACGATCGCCTACGAGGATTTCATCGCGCTCGGCGGCGAAGTGGCCGCCAAGGAAGCCGGCAAGGCGCGCGACGAGGGCAAGGAATATGTCGTCCAGGACGGCGACGTGCTGCTGTTCAGGTTCAACACGTAGGAGCGGCCTTAAACCCGCGCTTATGAGATCTACTTGACCGCGGGGTGACCCGGGACTAACCGCGGGGCGTCGACTGTTCGGTCGCGCGAACTCAGACATCAAGCTGAATGCGAGCTCGGGAGGGTGCCATGATCCGGACCTATTCCATCGAGAACGATCGCCTGCGGCCGTCCGGTTGGGACGTCGCGGACAAGAACGCGATCGTGTGGGCTGACCTGCTTAATCCCACCGACGAAGAGGAGAAGCTGATCGAGTCCTGGCTCGGCATCGGCGTCCCGACGCGCGCGGAAATGGAGGAGATCGAAATCTCGTCCCGACTCTATGTCGAGGACGGCGCCTACTTCATGACCGCGACCCTGCCGGCCCATACCGACGACGAAAACCCCGTGATGGCACCCGTCACCTTCGTCTTGGCCGGACATCACCTCGTCACGATCCGCTATCATGAGCCGCGCGCGTTCCAGTCATTCCCGCTGCGCGCCGAGAAGGCTGCAACCGGCTGTACGAGCGGCGATCTGGTCCTGATCGGCCTTCTCGAAGCCCTGGTCGACCGGCTGGCGGACGTACTCGAGCGCGCCGGCCGCGATGTCGACCAGATCTCGCGCGACATCTTCCAGACCACCACGAGCAAGCCGAAAAAGCGCGACCAGAATTTCCAGAACCTGCTGAAGACGATCGGCCGCAAGGAAGACCTGACGTCGAACATCCGTGACAGCCTGATGACGCTGCAGCGCCTGTCGGGTTTTCTCGGCAATGCGCTGACCCTGGACAAGAACGGCAAGGACGTCCGCGCCCGCGTGAAGACGCTGTCCCGCGACGTCTCCTCGCTCAGCGATCACGCGGCGTTCATGTCGCAGAAGATCACCTTCCTGCTCGACGCGACGCTCGGCATGATCAACATAGAGCAGAACGCCATCATCAAGATATTCTCGGTGGCGGCGGTCGTGTTCCTGCCGCCGACGCTTGTCGCATCGATCTACGGTATGAATTTCGACCTCATGCCCGAGCTGAAATGGACGATGGGCTATCCCTTGGCGCTGTTCCTGATGGTGCTGTCGGCGGCCCTGCCCTATCTCTACTTCAAGCGGCGCGGCTGGTTGTAGACCTTTAGGTCGGCGGCGAAGTGGCCGCCAAGGAAGCCGGCAAGGCGCGCGACGAAGGCAAGGAATATGTCGTCCAGGACGGCGACGTGCCGCTGTTCAGGTTCAATACCTAGGTGCTATGTACCTCGCGGGAGTGCGGGGGGCTTGTCATGTCGGGTCTGATTGGAAAGGCAGGCGCCTTTCGCCGGGTGTTCGCGGCGATCGCAGCGCTGGTTGCCATGACCTTGCTGTCTGCCTGCGCCCACGATCCGGGGCAGCCGCGGACCGGCGGCAGCGGATGCTGCGCCGACGCGGAGCGCCAGCCGCGCTGGCTCATTGCCGCCGCCGAACCCTTCGCACCGATCGTCGGCGAGATCGTCGGTCCCATCACATGGCGACAGGGCTACCTCGCCGATGAAGCGACCCAAGACCGTATCGTTGCCGGCCTGCAACCCCTCGATGTCGTCGTCGTCAGTTCCAAGGGCAGGCTGACCGGCCGCCTCATCCCCGGCCTCTTCCAGCACGCGACCATCTATGTCGGCTCCGAACGCGACTTGCGGGCGCTGGGAATGTGGTCGCACCCGTCGGTCGTGCCTCACCGCGAAGCGATCCGCGGCGGCGCGAGGTTCATCGAAGCGGACAGGAAGGGCGTCCACCTGTCGCCGCCATCGGGCATTCTCAACACCGACCGCGCGGTGACGCTGCGCCCCCGGATCGCCACACCCGGGTGGCGGCAACGGGCGACCGCCACGCTCTTCGGCGAACTCGGCACCGGCTTCGACTTCAATTTCGATGCCGGCCGGTCCGACCGGCTGTTCTGCGCGGAGCTTGTCTGCCATGCCATGCCGGAACTTCGATTGCCCCGGGACAAGGTCTACGGCCGCGATACGATCATACCTGACCGCGTCGTCTACGAAGCCGCCCGTGGAAATCCGCGGCTGCGCCTCATCACCTATGTCGCGGGGGACAGGTCGGGCATCCGCACGCCGGGCCGGACCGAACTCCTCGACGACTTGCGCAAGGCATGGCCCGAATAGGCGAGCCGGATGGTCTGATGAACTCTGCCGGCCGGGCGCGCCCGGCCGGCGAGCGAAGGGTCGCCGTCAGGCGCGCTTCACCGGACAGGTCGACATGCCGAGAACCGAATAGATCGGACACCAGCCGATCAGCCCGGTGGCCAGGGGGACGACGCCGATCAGTGTCCAGTAGCGCCACGATGCGTCGGGATAGAGGAAGAACAAGGCGAGCAGCACCAGCCCGGCGACGACACGGATAGCGCGGTCGGCCGACCCTTCGTTGATCTTGAACATGACGAAACCTCTTCGGTTGATGCCCGCACGTTTTTCGTACTGGCGCCAGTGCACTATGCGCCTTTGTGTTCGACATGTCGGTGACATAGTCACCAAGACTGGCGCAGCCGGGCAAGGCCGGCTCGGTCGACCAGTCGCACCGCGCCCCGGTCGAGAGCGATCAGTCCCTTCTGTGCCAACGCCTCCAGTCGGCGGGAGACCACCTCGCGCGCCGAGCCGATCGCGGACGCGAGATCCTGGTGGGTCGCCGTCACGAGGCCCTCCGCGTCGGCACGCTCGACCAGCAGTCCCGCAAGCCGCTGCTCGACCGTCACGAAGGCCACGAGTTCAAGCACACGCAACACGTCGTTCAGCCGTAAGCCGAGAGCCTGGAAGACGAAGCGGCGAAAGCCCGAAGATTTCTCCATGAGGCGCTGGAAGGCAGCGCTCGGCACGATGAAGCCGACCACATCGGATTCTGCCACGGCCTCGCCTGCATAGGACTGTCCGCCGAGCAGGCCGAGCGTGGTCTGCACGCAGGTTTGGCCCGGCGCCACGGAATAGAGCAGGATCTCGCGTCCGCCCCGGCCGACGAGGTAGACTCCGACGCTTCCCTCGGCCACCAGAAGGAACCCGAGCGGCCCTTCACCCGGGCGGAAGATCACGGTCCCCTTGTCAAAGCGCGTCGGTTTCAACCGCCGCAGCTCGGCAAGAGCCTCTGGTTCAAGCTCGGCCGGCACCGAATTCAGCAGCAGATCCATCTAGAAAACCACTCCAGGCGCGCCCCGGGACATTGTGCCAGCGTTGCGGCCAAAGGGAAGCTGCATCGCGCGAGACAGCCGATTGCGGCCCCGCAGCGTCTGGCTCAGGCGGAAGATGCGCCTTGCGCGCCGCACACCTCGTCGGCAATGTAGTCGTTCAAGATTGAACGGGATTCGAATCATGTCCGGACCCAGATGGGCTTATGAAGACCTCGAGGTCGGCAGCACGATCGAGCTTGGCGAAAGGAGCGTCTCGGCGGCCGAGATCGTCGAATTCGCCTCCGAGTTCGATCCCCAGCCGATGCATCTCGACGAAGAGGCCGGCAAGGCGTCGATCCTTGGCGGACTCTCCGCGTCCGGCTGGCACTCCTGCGCCATGTTCATGCGCATGATGTGCGACGGCTTCATCCTGGACTCAACCTCGCAGGGTTCGCCCGGCCTCGAATATGTCCGCTGGAAGCGCCCCGTGCTGGCCGGCGACACGCTATCGGGCCACTGCACGATCCTGGCGAAGCGCGCGTCGAAGACCAAGCCGGGCCTCGGCTTCGTCACGGTCAAAAGCACCATGACCAACCAGCGCGGCGAGACGGTGCTGGAACTGGAGAATACGGGCATGTTCCTGACGCGGGAGGCGGCGAGCGCATGACACTCGACGAGTATTTCGGCATCGGGCAGACGACCGTTCTCGGCACCCACCTGTTCGAGCCGCAAGCGATCAAAGACTTTGCAAAGAAATTCGACCCGCAGCCCTTCCATCTCGACGAAAAGGCAGCGGAGAAGAGCGTTTTCGGCCGGCTCTGTGCGTCCGGATGGCACACCGCCGCGGTGTGGATGAAGAAGAATCTCGAGACACGGATGGATTCGGAGCCGCGGCGCTGGAGCGGTCCCGGGCCGAGGCCGGTGTTCGGCCCCTCCCCCGGCTTCCGCAACCTGCGCTGGCTGAAGCCCGTCTACGCCGGCGAGACGATCACCTTCACCCGCACCGGCCTCAACCATCGCCCGATTGCCTCGCGCGCCGGCTGGAGCCTGCTGACGATCCGGGCGGAAGCCTTCGACTCGACCGGCGACAAGGTCATCGAGTTCGATACTTCGGTGCTTGTGCAGGTGGAGTTCTGAGCGGAACCAGGACGCCACGGCGCGCGAGGTCGCCGACCGCGGCGCCTTTTCCGCGGAGGCCAACCAGATCGTTGCCGAGAGGCCTCCCGCGCTTCCTAGGACGTGTCGCATCGCTCGATCGCCCAGCGTGCGAAGGTTTGACCTTGGTGGTTCGCCAAGTCGCACCCGGGCGGATCGTCCTCGTGGCTCCGCTCGCCGATTGCCTGACCCTGCCGCCAGACCGAAACGCGGCGGAGGTATGCAGCCATGCCGCTGACGACCATTGCCAAAGCGCGCAGCGAGGCGGCGAGGTCCAGCGCGTCGGCGGGAGCGGTGCCGTAGCGGACGATCGGCAGGACGGGCGACCAGAGCCGGCCCGCCGTGTTCCATGTCGAGCCGGCGACGTAGTCTCTTGCGATCAGGTCAGCCTGCCGGGCGGCCCACAGCACGCACCAGCGGACCCAGGGCGTATCGCCGGCGGCCTGTTCGGCGAGACCGGCAAGCGCGAGCAGCGTCGTAGCGATGCTGATCAGCACCTCCTGCTCCCTCCCTGTCTTCGCCTTCCAACTCACCGCAGGCTCCTTTCCGTCGCACCGGCGCTATGGTCCATCGGGTCGAAAGGGGGGTGGATCGGTGAATTTTGAATTTCGAACGGAAAGAAGGACTTGGGGGAAAGAGTCGGGAAATCGATCCACGGAACGGGCGGTGTTCAGCCGCCGCACACTCTTGGGCGGCCGTCTTCCCGGTGGCCGGAGGCCAGCCGGGAACCATTGATCGCCAGTAAATTGGACGCAGTCGGTCATGCTTCGGAGGCAGGCGCTTTCGGCGTGTAGCCGGAGAGAAGAATGGATCCCGCATGGCCTTCGGCCTGCGGGATGACGACGTGGGGTGCGCGAGACGGACGGACAGCGTTCCGCCTCCGGCGGTTTTCAGCCGCCGCGTGCAACCGGAGAGAAGATTGGATACCGGATGGCCTTCGGCCACCGGCATGACGGAGGAGAGGGGTGGAAGACCGTGGTGGGGGCGCGAGCCCTTCGGTCACGATACCCCTCGTCCCTCAAGCTCGCCCCTATCTCTCCGGCCATGTCCAGGCGGGCCGGTCCAGCGCGTCGACTACGGTCTCACCGAGCGACTTGGTGAATTCGTGGCGCAGCGCGCCCGCCTCCTGCAGCGCCTCGGCCAGCGTGGCGTCGTGCGTCACGACGACGATCTGGCAGGTCTTCGACGCCTCCCCGATCAGCCTTGCGAGCGGCGGCAGGAGGTCGGTGTGGAGGCTGGTCTCCGGTTCGTTGAGCACCATCAGGCCGGGCGGGCGCGGCGTCATGAGGGCGGCGAGCAGCAAGAGGTAGCGTAGCGTCCCGTCGGACAGCTCCGAGGCCCGCAGCGGACGCAGCAGGCCGTGCTGGCCCATCAGCAGCTCGAACCGGCCTCCCGCCTCCTCGATCCGCACATCGGCGCCGGCGAACGCATCCTCCACGGCGCGGTCCAACCCCCGCGTATCGCCGATCTCGCGGATGGTCTGCAGCGCGGCGGGGAGGTCCGAGCCGTCGGCGCTGAGCGCGGTCGTACGTGTTCCCGCTCTCGTAGCTCTTGCAGGGGCGTCCGGATCGGTGCGGAAATGATCGTAGAACCGCCAGCCGCGCATGCGATCGCGCAGGAGGAGCAGTTCGGGCAGGCTCTTCGGATCGGCGGCATGCGTCATCATGCTGTCGAACGGCGCAAGCATGCCCGGAAGCACCGAGCGCCGGCCGGCCTCATCCAGCGCGCTGACGGCCGGGCCGGAGCGGGTGGCGAAGACGTTGCGCCTGCTCAGCGCCTCGCCCGCCCAGACAGCCTCGGCCTTGATCTCCGGATCGAGGTTGAACATCGAGGTCGACGGGATCGGCAGGCCGAGATCGATGGCGTAGCCGTAATCGTCCGAGGCGAAGCCAAGCTTCAGGCTGACCGGGTTCCTGCGGGTGGTGCCCTCGATCGCGTGAACGCCCTGACGCATGCCGCGCGAGAACTGTTCCGGCCCGGCCCACAATGTCGACTGGAGTCCTCCCTCGACGGCGAGGGAGGAAATGACATTGCCCTGCGCGACGTCGGCCAGAAGCCGCAGCGCCTTGTAGAAGCTCGACTTGCCGGTGCCGTTACGGCCGGTAACGACCGTGAGCCGTTCGAGCGGCAGCACGAGGTTCCGGATCGAACGGTAGCCGGCGATGGCGAGGGTGTGGATCATCGGACAAGCACCCGTCGTTGGACTCTACAGACTGCGCTGACCTGCCATGACGGAGTCGAGGTCAAATACGGCTGACCGCTCCCATGTGCCCAGCACGACGGACTTGCCATTCGGAAGAAAGGCAAGAGAAGAGGGAAACTTGCACGGGACGGAGGCCTGGCGCCCCTCTTCCTCTATATCGAAGAATGAGAACCCGTGCTTTGTCACCACCCCGACGTGCCGGCCGTCTGGAGACCATGCGAGTTCGAATCCGGTACCCCCGGCATCAATCGGCCCGCGGACCGCGACCACCTCATCGTCGGCAATTCTGAGAACGTGGAGAATGGTCCCCCAACGTTTCGATCCTGTGATCGGGTCCCACCATCGTTCCAGATAGGCGATGAAAAGGCCGTCAGGGGACAGAGTGGCGGACTCGATCCAACTTTGCATTTCGAATCTGCGTCGAACCGAACTCCAATCGGGCCAAATTCGGAGCGTCAGGTAGGAGGTCGGTGAGTCTCGTGGACTACTCGGCTTTCTCGTGTGCTGGATCAACCAGAGCTTGCGCGCTGCATCATGCGAAATGCGGGAGATCATTTCTCCTGGATGCAACTCCCGGCCGAGGACCTCGCCACTTTGTGAATAGAGAGTCAGATCGCCGTTCCATTTTCCCGCCAGCAGTCGGCTTTCTTCTGCGAACTTTGGCGCACATCCCTCGACGGGACTATCTGCGGCCGCGCCTACTGTAGCCCCCGTGGCCGCATCAAGAAAAGCGGTCACCCCGTGGACACTGGCTACTGCGAGCAGGCTGCCGTCGGGCGAAAAAGCGGCAGCCGATGGGTGCGGAATCGGCCGGCAACGATAGAGGATTTGGCGAGAACAAAGATCGACGACAACTACGTCGTATCGCCGCGTGCAGGCGAACTTCGAACCGTCCTCGCAAACCGCGAGAGAATACGCCGCCGGCAATCTGATGCGCTTCGCCGGCGTTGCTCCCATGATCCGACTCGTCAATGCCCCTCGAACGACACCAGCGTGCGCACGTTGACGCCCAGCGCCTCAAGCTTTTTCCGGCCGCCGAGATCCGGCAGGTCGATGACGAAGCAGGCGGCGACGATGTCCGCGCCCATCTGCTTCAGCAGCTTCACCGCGCCTTCCGCCGTGCCGCCGGTGGCGATCAGGTCGTCGACCAGGATCACCTTCTCGCCAGGCTGCACGGCGTCGGTGTGCATCTCCATCTCGTCGACGCCGTATTCGAGCGAATAGGCCACGCGAACGGTCGTGTGCGGAAGCTTGCCCTTCTTTCGGATCGGCACGAAGCCCGCTGACAGTTGGTGCGCCATGGCGCCGCCGAGGATGAAGCCGCGCGCTTCGATGCCGGCGATCTTGGAAACACCGGTGCCCGAATACGGATGCACCAGTTCGTCCACCGCGCGGCGGAAGGCGCGTGCATTGCCGAGCAGCGTGGTGATGTCGCGAAACAGGATGCCGGGCTTCGGATAGTCCGGGATCGTGCGGATCGCGGCCAGAAGCGTTTGTTCGAGGGTCGAGTTCATGCGCAAGAGATGGTCCGTTGGGAGGAGGATTGCATAGTCGGTATCAACCGCCACCCCACAAGGCAAGGACCAGCGTGGCGACCACAGTCGGCGCCACGATCCACGGTCCTGCCCACGACGTCACTCGCCTCGATGCCGCGAGGGATGCGTCGACGAGCACGCATAGCACAAGAAGATAGAGGCCGACCGACCCGAAGCCGAGCCAGCCCGCTCCGGCTGCGGCACAGAGACCCGACGCACGCATCGGCAGGCGGTAACGCCGTCTCGTCAGCCAGGCAATGGCGAGACCGACGACACCGGCCAGGGCGGCGGCCCCCACACGGTTGAGGGGATCGGCTTCAAACGGCGAGAGCACTAGGCCGCCCGCCAACAGCAGCCCCATCAATCCGACCTGGATACGGCCCGTCGCCGCTTCGATCCATACCGCAACCACGCCGAGGAGCAGGATGAATTCCACCGCGGCGAGATTGCTCGCGCCTCCCCGGTTCAGGAACAGCAGGGCGACCGCGGCCGCCCCGGTTGCGAACTCCATGATGGGATAGGCGGGCGAGACACCATGCCCGCATTTGTCGCAACGACCACGCACCAGAATCCAGCCGAGCACAGGAACCAGCTCCCGCGCCGTCAGGGGCTTGCCGCAGCCATCGCACGCCGAGCGCCCTCCCACCAGCTCCCGGATCGATGCGCCTTCGGGCATGGATTGCATTCGCTGCGCGAGAAGGCCGGCGAAGCTGGCAATCGACGCGCCCAGCAGAAACAGCAGGAGCGAGATGAACACCGCCATGGCCGCCTCTCCTCTGCTTCCGTCGCACGATCTTCAGACCATGCGCCATAAAAGCAAAGGGCGCCACATGGGCGCCCCGGCTCGATTTCGATCGCGGAACAATCAGTGCGGAACGGACGCCCAGATCTTGCGCTTGGTCATGTAGACGAGGCCGGCGAAGAGCACGAGGAAGACCATCACGTTGAAGCCGGTCTGCTTGCGCGCCTCCATGTGCGGCTCCGCGGCCCACATCAGGAAGGCCGAGACGTCGCGCGAATACTGGTCGATCGTCTGCGGCGCGCCGTCGTCGTAGGTCACGGCGTCGTTGTCGATCGGCTTCGGCATGGCCAGCGACTTGGCCGCGTTGAAGTAGGGGTTGTAGTAGGTGCCTTCCGGAATCTCCATTCCCTCCGGCGGCGTCTCGTCGTAGCCGGTCAGAAGGGCGTGGATGTAGTCGGGGCCGCCCTCGGCATACTGCGTGAAGATGTCGAAGACGAAGAGCGGGAAGCCGCGCTCCACCGCGCGCGCCTTGGCGATCAGCGAGAAGTCCGGCGGAACGGCGCCGCCATTGGCAGCTGCTGCGGCGATGTCGTTGGCAAAGGGCGAAGGGAAGTAGTCGGACGGAATGCCCGGCCGCATGAACATCTCGCCGTCGGCGTTCGGCCCGTCCTGCACTTCGTATTCGGCGGCGAAGGCCTTCACCTGCGCCTCGTTGTAGCCGAGCTCTTCGAGCGCCCGGAACGGCACCAGCTTCATCGAATGGCAGGCGGCGCAGACTTCCTTGTAGACCTTGAGACCGCGCTGCAGCTGGCCCTTGTCGTAGGTACCGAATGGACCGGCGAACGACCAGTTCATTTCGGTCGGCTTCTTGATCGGGAAGTGCGTCGGCTCGGCAGCGTGCGCCGTCTCCTCCGCCGCCGCCGCCAGTCCAACATGCGCTGCAAGGCCGAAAGCCGCTGCGGCAAAACCGATGAGGATCTTCTTCATCTCAAAATCCTTTTGACCGACAGCTCAGCCTTTGGTTTCCGGCGCGGCAGCCGCACCCACCGGATGCGCGGAGGCCGCGCCCTTGTTCTTCTCCAGCACCGCTTCCGTGATCGAGTTCGGAAGCTTGCGCGGCGTCTCGATGAGGCCGAGCACCGGCATGATGATCAGGAAGAAGGCGAAGTAGTAGAGCGTGCCGATCTGCGACAGGACGACGTAGATGCCTTCCGCCGCTCGCGAGCCCAGCCATCCGAGCATGAGGGCGTTGATCACGAAGAGCCAGAAGAACAGCTTGTACCACGGCCGGTAGACTGCCGAGCGGACCTTCGAGGTGTCGAGCCAGGGCACGAAGAACAGCACCGCGATCGAGCCAAACATGGCGAGCACGCCACCGAGCTTGGAGTCGATGGGTCCGATGTTGAAGGTGATCGCGCGCAGGATCGCATAGAACGGCAGGTAGTACCATTCGGGCACGATATGCGCCGGGGTCTTCAGCGGGTTGGCCACGGTGTAGTTGTCCGGGTGGCCCAGGAAGTTCGGAATGTAGAACACGAAATAGGCGAACACCGCGAGGAACACGACCATCGCGAACGCGTCCTTGGCGGTCGCGTGCGGCGAGAACGGCACGGTGTCGGTCTTCGACTTGACCTCGATGCCGGTCGGGTTGGTCTGGCCGGTGACGTGCAATGCCCAGACGTGCAGTACCACGACGCCCGCGATCATGAAGGGCAGCAGGTAATGCAGCGAGAAGAAGCGGTTGAGCGTCGGGTTGTCGACCGCGAAGCCGCCGAGCAGCAGTTCCTGGATCCAGGCTCCAACGAGCGGGATCGCCGAGAAGAAGCCGGTGATGACGGTGGCGCCCCAGAAGGACATCTGGCCCCACGGCAGGACATAGCCCATGAAGCCCGTGGCCATCATCAGCAGGTAGATGATGCAGCCGAGGATCCAGAGCAGCTCGCGCGGCGCCTTGTAGGAGCCGTAGTAGAGCCCGCGCATGATGTGGATGTAGACGGCGATGAAGAAGAACGACGCGCCGTTGGAATGCAGATAGCGCAGTAGCCAGCCGGAATTGACGTCGCGCATGATCTTCTCGACCGAGCCGAAGGCGAGCGTGGTGTCGGCCGCGTAGTGCATCGCAAGGACGACGCCGGTCACGATCTGCGCGACCAGCATGATCGAGAGGATGCCGCCGAACGTATAGGCGTAGTTCAGGTTGCGCGGCACCGGATAGGCCACGAAGGAATCATACATCAGCCGGGGCAGCGGCATGCGCTGGTCGATCCAGCGGCCGAGGCCCGAGGTTGGCGTGTAGGTCGAGTGTCCACCGCTCATGGCTATGCCCCTCAGCCGATCTTGATCTTGGTGTCGGAGATGAACGAGAACACCGGAACCGCGAGGTTCTCGGGCGCCGGGCCCTTACGGATGCGGCCGGCGGTGTCGTAGTGCGAGCCGTGGCAGGGGCAGAACCAGCCGCCGAAATCGCCCTGCTGGCCGAGCGGCACGCAGCCGAGATGGGTGCAAACGCCGACCATCACCAGCCAGTTCTCCTTGCCTTCGCCGGCCGAACGGTCGGTATCGGTGGCGGGCGAATCGGCGGAAATGTTCGCGTTGCGCGCCACCGGGTCCTTGAGTTCGTCGAGCTTGACGGCCTTGGCGGCCTCGATTTCTTCAGGCGTGCGGTTGCGGATGAACACCGGCTTGCCGCGCCACTTGGCGGTCACCGACATGCCGGGTTCGATCCCGGCAACATCGACTTCAATTGCGGCGAGCGCCCGGGTAGATGCGTCGGGACGCATCTGGTCGATGAAGGGCCAGGCGACGGCTGCGACGCCGACGACGCCCGCTGCACCGGTGGCGATGTAGAGGAAATCGCGGCGATTGGGATCGGCTGTTTCGGTCGCGCTCACGTGACAATCGTCCTTTCGTCTCGCAGTGCCTTTGGCGTCGATAAGGCGGCGTTTGCGCTTGCGCGCACAACGTCGCCCGGCTCGGAGTCGGGCAATATTGTGGCGAGGTTTCTATGCGTCCGGATAGGCCTTGTCCAGACGCCGGAACGAGCGGTGGGCAGTTTGTCGCGGGGGTGGGCGCGGTGGCGGCGCAGGCAGGTCGAAGGGCGGCCCGAAAGCACCGGAAAAGCCCGCCTCAGCCGCCCGCGGACGGGCTCTGCGAAGGCCGGAAGCGGAGGAACGGGAGCAATCGTTCGACCACTTCCAGAACGATGATGTCCGGGTCCGATTCGGCAATCAGACCGGTGTCGATCGAACCGCCCAGATTGTGCATCCAGACATATTCCGAAGCGAAACGCATGAACATGGGTCCGAAGAGATCGGCGGTGAACGAATCGCCTACGACAAGCACGCGCGGACCGGTCGCGGGGTGGCCGGCGGGCGACCTGTGCGTCAGGCGGTAGAATTCGTTGTCGCCGACCTTCCGCAACACCTGCCGCTCAAGGCGGGCGTCCGCCACGAACGTGCCCTCGCGGGGCGACGGCACGTTCTCGATCCACGGCCCGGCAATCCCGGCGAGCTTGACCAGATCGCCCGGGCGATCACCCGGGACATCGGCCGCGAACGCGGCGTCCAGATCGATCGCCTCGTCCGCCAGTCCGAGCGCGCGCACGATGTCGTTGAAGGCGATGGCCGCACCGAACTCGGTCCAGTGCGTGTCGCCGCGAAAATAGACCGGGCGAGCATGTGCAGACCGCTGCAGGCCGGGGCGCAGATCGACGGCCGCAACGCCGGCGAGCGCCAGCGCATCCAGCAGCACGTCGTGTTCGGTTCGGCTCGGGACCGCGCTCGCCCATTGCGGCAGCTTGTCCCGGTAGACCGTGTGCTTGTTCGGTGCGATTGCGACGAGGAACTGCCGGCCGCCAGTTCTGGCTTCAGCGGCGAGACCGCTCGCGAGCGCCACAAACTGCTTCAGCCCCTCGACGTCCAGTCGCTGACCCGTCGCCTGGCTCAGCGCATCGCTGTCGGTCAGGAACAGCCATTCCTCCCGGCCGTGCAATACACGCGGCGAAGCGCCCGACAGAGCGTTGTGGATGTCGCGGCTCATCTGCAGCATGTTCTTCCGGAAACCGTGATTGGTCGCGATGAAGACGTCGGCACGGCTGGTCCAGGAGGTTTCAGCGGGCCCGGACCCCTCCGCCGACAGGCCTGGCGCGGCGAGGATCCGCGCCGACTTCCATCCCAGCCCGATCGAAGGAAGCGCCAGGACCGCGACGATGCAGAACATGAACCAGATGTCGAGCCGCCGCACGATCAGAACCTGAAATAGAGGAATGGATTGTTGCCCGCGCCCGCGATCGCAATCAGGCTCAAGACGAAAAACGCCCATATGACCACGTCCGAACCGAGCCGGGCCACCGCCGCGCTTCTACCCGAGCCGACCGGCTGCGGATGCGACGCTGCGCCCATGCGGGGCGCGCGCAGCCGCACGAGCGCGAGCAGCACGCCGACGGCGAAGACCGCCATCCTGTAGGGAGTGAAGACGGATCCGAGGTCGGCGTTGAACTGCCCGTCCCCCGTCTGTCCGAGCAGGGCGCGATAGTAGGCGCCGGCGTCGGCGAGCGTCTCGGCGCGAAACAGCACCCAGCCCGCCATCACCGCGAGGAGCAGGTAGGCCCGCGAAACAAGGTGCGGCATCCGCGAAAGGGCTGCCGCGCCGCCTGCCCTCTCGGCGATGAGCAGAGCCCCGTGCCAGGCACCCCAGGCGATGAAGTTCCAGCTCGCACCGTGCCAGGCGCCGCAAAGCAGGAAGACCACCGAGAGATTGAGATAGGTCCTGAACGGCCCCTGCCGGTTTCCCCCGAGCGGAATGTAGAGATAGTCGCGGAACCAGGTCGACAGGCTGATGTGCCAGCGGCGCCAGAACTCCGTGACCGAGCGGGCCGTGTACGGCAGGTTGAAATTGCGCGGGAAGCTGAAGCCGAGGATGAGACCAAGCCCGATCGCCATGTTCGAATAGCCGGCAAAATCGTAGTAGATCTGCAGCGTATAGGCGGCGAGCCCCGCCCAGGCTTCGGACGGATCGAGATTGGGGCCAAGCGAGAACGCAACGTCCGCTGCCAGGCCCGCCTCGTTGGCGATCAGGACTTTCTGCGCCAGCCCGATGGCGAAGATGCGCGTCCCGGCCGCCCCGCGCCAGACTGTCGAGCGCCGCCGCCCGATCTGAGCGGCAACGGTGGAGAAGCGCACGATCGGCCCTGCGACCAGTTGCGGGAACATCGAGATGTAGAGCGCCACGCGCGCCAGGCTCCGCTCCACCGGCGCCTCTTTGCGATAGACGTCGATCAGATAGGACATCGCCTGGAACGTGAAGAACGACACGCCCAGCGGAAGCGGCAGGTTGGGTTGCGGCAGGCTTAGAGAGGGGATCACCCCGTTTAGCGTGGCCACGATGAAATCGGCATATTTGGCGACGCCGAGAAGCACCAGATTGAGCATTATCCCGACTGACAGAACGGTCTTTCTTCGAGTCGGAGCGGCGGAAATCGCCCGCGCGACTGCCCAGTTGGCGACGATACTGGCCAGCATCACCAGCACGAAGACCGGCTCGCCCCAGGCATAGAAGGCGAGGCTGAAGACAAGCAGCACGCCATTGCGCCAGGCGATTTCGCGGACCAGGAAATATGGAATCAGGAAGATGGGCAGGAAGGCGTAGAGGAATGTCGGCGAGCTGAAGACCATACGTGCCTTTCCGAGGGCGTCCGATCCGGCCTGGATCGCGTCGAGGTCTAGGCGAAACCCAGCGTCGCCGAAAGGGGGCTGGCAACCGGTTCCGGTGAAAACCCGGGCGAGAAATCGAGCTTTCCCGACAAGCGTCAATCTTTAGTCGGCAAGTATAAGCTCCCAGAGCTGGGATCAGGCGAATATATGACGTCCTGGATGGAGATTTTCTATTGACCAGATCGGCGTGCTCGGAATATAAGTCAGGTCGGAGTCTGTCTTTCCCGGGAGAGGGAATTTGCGGCGGAACGCGATACAGGTATTTCTGGCAATCTCCGGATTGTTTCTCTGCGCCGGCGCGATGAACGGTATCGCGCATGCCCAAGGGCAATCCATCGAACGACGGTTCGAGGCAACCTTCGCAAAGGATGCGAAGCCTCGCAAATCTGGCGGCCTCGCCGGAAGCGAAGGCGATGTGAAGCGCAAGCTGATGTTCCTTGCGGATTGGGAAGGCGGCTGCGGGGCAATGTACAAGCGCTATGTCGCCGCTTCCGGACATTCCGCGTTCGCCGCGACTACCGTCGACTACTTCGGCGGCGGCGGTTTCGTTTGCGGCGCGGGATACAACGCCGGATCGCAGGGGAAGGCCGAAGCCGTGGCAATGGCCCAGTGCAAGGAAGCGCGCCAGCGATACAAGGTCGAGCAGATAGGGTCGTGCGTCGTTTACGCGTCCAAATAGCCGCGCCTACCGCGCCCCCAGCCGCGCCAGCACGCGGCGCGGAATGCCCATCTCGCGGATGACGTCGTCGTGGCGGCGCATGCCGCAGAGTTCGCGCTGGATGAAATAGGCGTGCACCGCGGCAGCAACGGCGCGCAGCCGCCGTTCCCTCGCTTCGGCGTCGAGACCCGGCTCGTCTGCGGCGAGCGTCGCCAGCGCCTGTTCGACCCTGCGTCCGGCATGTCCCAGCGAGCTTGCCATCTCGCCCAGAATTTCGTGTTCCACCGGCTGCAGGCCGGTGGCGCTCGAGGCGCGTTCGACGGTGAGGCGGCCAGGCAGTCTGAGCGACATCGGCGGCGCTACTCCGCGGCCAGCCGATCCGCCAGGAAGCCGCCGGACTGGCGCTCCCACAGTTTGGCGTAGAGCCCGCCCTTCGCGATCAGGGATTCGTGCGTGCCCTCCTCGACGATCCGGCCCTCGTCGATGACGACCAGACGGTCGAGCGCCGCGATGGTGGAGAGACGGTGCGCGATGGCGAGCACGGTCTTGCCCTCCATCATCGAATAGAGGTTTTCCTGGATCGCTGCCTCGATCTCCGAATCGAGCGCCGAGGTCGCCTCGTCGAGGATGAGGATCGGCGCGTTCTTGAGCATCATGCGGGCGATCGCGATACGCTGGCGCTGGCCGCCGGACAGCTTGACGCCCCGTTCGCCGACATGTGCGTCGTAGCCCTTGCGGCCCTTCGGATCGGACACGTTGACGATGAAGTCGTGCGCCGACGCCTTCTTCGCGGCGGCGACGATCTCCTCTTCGGTCGCGTCCGGCTTGCCATAGGCGATGTTGTCGCGAATCGAACGGTGCATCAGCATCGCGTCCTGGCTGACCACGCCGAACTGCGCCCGCAGCGACGCTTGCGTGACCGTTCGGATGTCGCGCCCGTCGAGCAGGATCCGGCCGCTCTCCACGTCGAAGAGCCGGAGCGCCAGGTTGACGATCGTCGTCTTGCCCGCGCCGGACGGCCCGACCAAAGCCACGCGCTCGCCGGGCCTGATGTGCAGGTCGAGGTTCGAGAGGATGCCGCTCGTCTTGCCGTAGTGGAACGAGACGTCATCGAAGACGAGATCGCCTTTCGCACGCGGCATGGATTCGGCGTCAGGCGCGTCCTTGATGCCGGGCTCGACCGAGATCACTGTCGTCGCGTCCTGCACCGTGGCGAAATTGCGGATCAGGCCGTTGATGTTGAACATCATGTAGCCGGACATCTGGTTGAGCCGGAACACGAGGCCCAGCGCGGCGGCGACCTCGCCCGTCGTCGCGCTACCGCCCATCCACTTGTTGATGGCGAGCACCGCGACGGCCGCCATCATGAAACCGTTGAGCAGCGCGACAGCGGCGCGCACGGTGGTGATCGAGCGCGTCAGCTGTTTCACCGCGTCGAGATAGCGCTGCATGCTCTCCCGCACATAGCCGTGTTCGCGCCCGCCCGAATCGAACAGCTTCACCGCCATGATGTTGGTGAAGGCATCGACGATCCGGCCGTTGACGACCGAGCGCTCGTCGGCGGTGCGGCGCCCGGCCTGGCGCAGCGGCGGCAGCAGATACCAGGCGGCGGCGAGATAGGCCGCGATCCAGACCGCCAGCACCAGACCCATGACCGGATCGAGCGCGCCGAGAATCGTCGCGGCCAGGATCAGGAAGGTAAGGAAGCTCCAGACCGTTTGCAGCGACGAGACGATGAAATCGCCCGTCGCCTCGCCGCCCTGCAGGATCTTGGTGGCGATGCGGCCGGCGAAGTCGTTCTGGTAGAACTCGTAGGGCTGGTCCATCACGCGCCGGAACGCCTGCCAGCGTACGAGCTGGTAGAAGTTCGGCACGACGACCTGCTGCTCGACGATCGCGTTGCCGATCATCACCGCGGCGCGAATCACCAGGATCAGGAACAGGAAGGCGGCCAGATGCGGCCAGTAGTCCCTGAGCAGCGTGGCGGGATTTGCCGCGTCGAGCAGGTCGATCAGCCAGCCGACCGACCAGTAGAGCGCGGCGTCGACCGCCCCGGACAGGCCGCCGGCGATCAGCAGCAGCACGAAGGGCAGCTTGGCCTGGCGGGCGAAGAACAGGATGAACTGCCAGGCGTCCTTCGGCAGCACCGGCCGATCGGTGTCGGCAAAGGCGTCGACCACGTTCTCGAAAGGAGAGTAGAGACGGTCCTGGAAGGTCTTTGAATCGTTCATCTGCGCCTAATGTAGTCCCCTGCCCCCGGCCGGACATCCCCCACTTGTCAGGATGACGAAAATGTAATGGCGTGAACACATGCCGACCTCGGCGCGGGCCCCCCACCCCGCCGCCCCCGCGCGCGGCCCCCCCCACCCCCCCGGGCGGGGGGGGGGTGGAGCGCCGCG
>JBDRCE010000032.1:0-4306 GCA_043822005.1 Pseudomonadota bacterium
TCCATTCCCTTGAGCAGTTCGCCCGAGATGATCATCTTGCGCACTTCCGTCGTGCCGGCACCGATCTCCATCAGCTTGGTCGAGCGGAACAGGCGGTTGATCTCCGATTCCCAGATATAGCCCGTGCCGCCATGCACCTGCACCGCCAAGTCGAGCACCTTGTGGGTCGCTTCCGCGGCATACATCACCGAGGCCGCCGTCAGCATGTGGATGTCGCCGCGCCCGCCCTCGCCGATCTCGAGCGGCGCGGCCGCCGCCAGCACGCGATAGGTGAAGCTGCGGATCGTCTCGACCTGGACATACATGTCCGCCAGCATCGACTGCACCATCTGGAACGAACCGATCGCCTTGCCGAACTGCTTGCGGGTCTTGGCGTAGTCGACGGACAGTTCAAGAGCACGCTCGGCGATACCGAGGCACAGCGGCGAGATCATCGCGCGCTCGAGGTCGAGCCCGCTCATCACGACCGCAACGCCGCGGTTCTCCGCGCCGACGAGGTTCTCCGCCGGCACCCTGCAGTCCTCGAACAGCAGCTCGCCCGTCTGGCTGCCGCGGTAGCCCATCTTCTTCAGCTTCTGCGCGACCTTGAACCCCTTCATGTCCTTCTCGACGATGAAGGCCGAGATGCCCTTGGCGCCCTTGTCCTTGTCGGTCTTGGCGTAGACCAGCAGGACGTCGGCGACAGGGCCGTTGGTGATGTAGATCTTGGACCCGTTGAGGACGTAGTGGTCGCCGTCGCGCCGCGCCGTCGTGCGCATCGAGCCAAGTGCGTCGGAGCCCGCGCCGGGCTCCGTCAGGCCGAGCGCGCCGATCTTGCGGCCCGAGCAGAGGTCCGGGAGATACTTGCGCCGCTGCGCGTCGTTGCCGTTGCGATAGATGTTGTTGGCGCAGAGATTGTCGTGCGCGACCCAGGCCAGCGCCATCGCATGGTTCCAGCGCGCCAGGCCCTGCAGCACCAAGCCTGCCGCGACGAGATCGAGCCCCGCCCCGCCATACTCCTCAGGCACCGTGATGCCGAACAGGCCGTTGTCGCCGATCTTCGGGAACGCATCCTCGGGCCACCACTCCTCATTGTCCATCTTTTCGGACAGCGCATAGAGTTCGTTGCGGGCAAAGCGGTCCGCATTGTCGAGGATCATCTGCTGCTCGGCGTCGAGATCGAACAGGTTCCGCTTCTCGTTCAGCCCCGTGAAGTTCTGCATGTCGTCTCATCCCTCCCGCACAGGCCGTGCCGGACGGCCACTGTTTCACCGTCAATGAGATCATTTCATCATTTGTGCAAGAGGCCAATGTGCAGATTTGACGCGGAAATGAAAGGGTTCCCTTCTTCACAATGACACGTATGCGGAAAAGCACCGCATTCCGGTTGACA
This sequence comes from Pseudomonadota bacterium, assembly GCA_043822005.1. Classification (GTDB taxonomy): domain Bacteria; phylum Pseudomonadota; class Alphaproteobacteria; order Rhizobiales; family Rhizobiaceae; genus Mesorhizobium_A. Next base: position 1,373 of record JBDRCE010000032.1, read on the forward strand.
AGCTTGATGAACTGAAATCATTTAGGCTCATCAAGCGAGACATGTCGGGGGAGACCGTGACGGAACCAGTGTTGATCGAACGCCGCGGCGCGGTTCAATGGATCACGATCAATCGCGAGGAGCGCCGCAACGCGCTGAACGAGAAGGTTGCGCTCGGCATCCAGGCGGGTCTGGATGCCGCCGAAGCAGACAGGAGCGTCCGCGCGGTCGTGCTCACCGGAGCGGGCGACAAGGCCTTCTGCGCCGGTGGCGACCTGCAGCTCCAGGCCGACGGAACCCCGTTCACCATTGAGCCCGCCGATCCCCGGCACTATGTCGCGCGCCTGCTCCGCCGCATGGACGCCTGCCGCCTGCCCATCATCGCGCGCGTCAACGGCCCCGCGCTTGCCGGCGGCTTCGGCATCATGTGCGCCTGCGACCTCGTCGTCGCGCGCGACGACGCCAGGCTCGGCGTCACTGAGGTGAAGGTCGGCATCTTCCCGATGATGATCCTGCCTTATCTGCTGCGCATCGTCTCCTACCGCCGCCTGATGGAACTCTGCATAACCGGCGAACTGATCACCGCGCGCGAGGCGGTCGCCGACAATATCGTCAACTACGCCGTGCCGTTCGAGCAACTCGACCAGAAGCTCGACTGGCTGCTCGCGCGCGTGACCGACAAGTCGCCCACCGGCATTCGGCTCGGCAAGCAGGCGCTCGCCAAGATCCGCGAGATGTCGACTGACGCGGCGCTCGAATATGCGCAGTTCATGCTGGCCAACATGACCCGCACCAAGGACGCCCGCGAAGGCATGCTCGCCTTCAACGAGAAGCGCAGCCCGAACTGGACGGCGGAATAGGCACGATGAGCAGGATCGTTCGCATCGGCTGCGGCGCCGGTTTCTGGGGCGACAGCCCGGAAGGCCCGGCCCAGCTCGTCCGCAAGGGCGACATCGACTATCTCGTCATGGACTATCTGGCCGAGATCACCATGTCGATCCTCGCCCGGATGAAGGCCAAGCGCCCGGACCTCGGCTACGCGACCGACTTCGTAACAATGGTCATGAAGCCGTTGGCCAGGGAGATCGCGGACAAGAAGATCCGCGTCGTCACCAATGCCGGCGGCGTCAATCCCGACGCCTGCCGCGATGCGCTGCTGGCCGTGTTCAAGGAGGCGGGCGTCGATCTCAAGGTCGCCGTGGTGCGCGGCGACGATCTCTCCACGTCCGCCGATGCCTATCGCGCCGCCGGCACGACGGAGATGTTCTCCGGCGTGGCGATGCCGGACAAGCTCGCCAGCGTCAACGCCTATCTCGGCGCCTTCCCGATCGCGGCGGCGCTGGATGACGGCGCCGATGTCGTCATCACCGGCCGCGTCGTCGATTCGGCCGTCGTGCTCGGCCCGTTGATCCACGAATTCGGCTGGAAGCCGGGCGACTACGACCTGCTTTCCGCCGGCAGCCTCGCCGGCCACGTCATCGAATGCGGCACCCAGGCGACGGGCGGCGTCTTCACCGACTGGCGAGACGTGGCGGACGACTGGGACGACATGGGCTTCCCGATCGCCGAATGCGCGGCCGACGGCTCGTTCGTCGTCGCCAAACCTGCCGGCACCGGCGGCCTCGTGTCGATAAGCACGGTGGCCGAGCAGATCGTCTACGAGGTTGGGGATCCAAGGCGCTACATCCTCCCAGATGTGACCGCGGACTGGAGCGCGGTCCGGCTCGAACAGGTCGGGCCGGACCGTGTGAAGGTCAGCGGCGCGAAGGGCGCTGCACCCACCGACAGCTACAAGGTCAGCGCGACCTATGCCGACGGCTACCGCACGCAGGTGACGATGATGCTCGCCGGCCGCGAGGCGAAAGAGCGCGCAGAAGCGACCGCGAAGGCGATCCTCGCCCGCTCCGAGCGTCTGATGCACGCGGCAGGCTTCGACGGCTTCGCCGATACATCGGTCGAAATCCTCGGCAGCGAAGCGAACTTCGGGGCGCAGTCGCGGGCGCAAAAGGCGCGCGAGGTCGTACTCAAGATCGCCGTGCGCCATGCGAACAAGGACGCGCTGGGCATCTTCGGGCGGGAGATCTTCCCCGCAGCGACCTCCATGGCGCAGTCGATCACCGGCTTTGCCGGCGGGCGTCCCGAGCCGCAGCCGATCGTGCGGCTGTTCTCGTTCCTCGCGCCCAAGGCCGACATTCGCGTCGCCTACGAATTCGACGGCAAGACCCGCGAGATTGCGCCGCATCTGCCAAACGACGTTTCGGCCGACCTGACGCCGGAAGGCGTCGGCGAGATCGCCGTGGCCGCCGGCAAGCTCGCGACCGTGCCCCTGGTGGCACTGGCGCACGGACGCAGCGGCGACAAGGGCGACATCGGCAATATCGGCCTCATCGCGCGGAAGGCGGACTACCTGCCCTGGATCCGCCGCAGCGCCACACCCGAGGCGGTCGGCCGCTATTTCACGCATTTCGTCAAAGGCAAGGTCGAGCGCTTCGAGTGGCCGGGGCTGAACGGGCTGAACTTCATGCTGCATGAGGGGCTCGGCGGTGGCGGCATCGCTTCGCTTCGCCACGATCCGCAGGGCAAGGCGCTGGCGCAGATCTTCATGGACTTCCCCGTCGAGGTGCCCGCCGCCTGGCTCGAAACAGGCGGACCGCTGCAGGACTGGCCGAAGGAAGACAGCGCATGACCTCTCCCCTGTTCAAGAAGGTGCTCGTCGCCAATCGCGGCGAGATCGCCTGCCGCGTCATGCGCACGCTGTCCGAGATGGGCATAGCCTCCGTCGCGATCCACCACCGCGTCGAAGCCCGCGCCAAGCATGTCCGCATGGCGGACGAAGCGGTCGAGATCACCGGCGACACGCCCGTCGCCGCGCATCTCGACATCGGCCAGATCATCGAAGCCGCCCGCTCGACTGGCGCGGACGCGATTCACCCCGGCTACGGTTTCCTGTCTGAA
>JBDRCE010000033.1:0-103720 GCA_043822005.1 Pseudomonadota bacterium
GTTGAGCGAGGCGACCTCCGGCTTGAAGTTCGCCACCGGCTTCAGCCGCTCGTCGATGGTCATGGTCGAGGCGCCGCCGGTGGTGATGTTGATGACGCAGTCGGAGCGCTGCTTGATCACCTTGAGGAACGGCTCGAAGGCTTCGAGCGACTGGTCGGGCAGGCCGTTGACCGGATTGCGCGCGTGCAGGTGCACGATCGCCGCTCCGGCCTCGGCCGCGCCGATCGCCGCATCGGCGATCTCCTGCCCCGTCACCGGAAGGTGCGGCGACATCGACGGCGTGTGGATCGATCCCGTCACCGCACAGGTGATGATCACTTTGCGACTGGCCATAGGCAGGCGTCCTTGCTGTTAAGGTATCAGGCTGCCTCGGCCAGCAGGCCGGCGGCATTGGTCGAGACGATCTTGGTGATGTCGGACTTCGGTACCTGGTGGTCGAGCAGGTCCGACACGATCATCCGGTAGCCGTCGACCGGCTTCGGCGCCTGGGTAAGACCGAGGTCGGAGCCAAGGACAGTGCGGTCGACGCCAGCGACCTCCATCATGTGGATCAGGTCCTCGGTCTCGTGCTGCTTGGCGCGGCCGGGAATGAACATGCAGATCGAGTGCTCGATGTAGGCGCCGAGCGCGACGAGGCCGCGGATGTCTTCGTCGGAGCAGCCGATGATGTAGCTCGGATGGTTGACGAGCATCTTCTTCACCCCGCGCTTGCTGGCTTCCTCGAAGAGGATGAACAGTTCCGACACGTGGAGATGCCCGCCCGCCAGGATGATGTTGGCTTCCGCGATCAGGTCGCAGATCTGCTTGGCCTCGTCGGTCAGCTTGCCGCTGGCATCGAGCACGGTCAGCGGAATCGGCGGCAGCATTGGCTTCGCCGTCTTCGGGAAGGATTTCGCCGCATAGGCTTCGATATGGTTCTTGGCCGCGAAGGTCGGGAACCAGACGATCTTGCCGCCGAGCTTGATGGCGTGGTCGACCGCGTGCGGGTTGATGCCGCCCGACGCGTTGTTGAGTGCGAGGCCCGAATAGAGCTCGATCGGCGCGTCGGGATAGATGTCCTTCAGCACAGCGCAGTGCGGCATGCCGACGTAATAATGATCCTTGTAGAGCAGCGCCTTGAACCCGGCGTCGAGAGCCATCCGGAAGGCTTCCGTGTGTCCAAGGATGCGCGGCATCGCCGCCGGCCCGGAATGGCAGTGCAGGTCCACCGCACCGACCAGCAGTTCAGCCACCTCCTCCGCGCGCTTCGGCTCCATCTCCGGAAGCGGCACGATCAGCGGATAGTTCGTGGTTACGTCGGCCATTGTTCGTCTCCTTGCTTGAATCGCGGTCAGGCGCTCTTGGCGCCCACCGCGGAAATGTCGGCATAGGCTTTCAGCGCGGCCTGGCGCATGAAGCCCTGGTCGGACGCGACGATGAACGTCGTCGCGCCCATTGCGTGGAATCGGCGCGCGTCGTCGGCATTGGCGACCATCATCGCCACCGGCTTGCCCGCCTTCTTCGCCGCGGCGATGATCGTTGCGCAGGCCGCCATGATCTCAGGCGCGTCCATCGCCGGCGCGCCGAGCGCCACGGTCAGGTCGCCGCGACCGATGAAGACGCCGTCCAGCCCCTCGGTCGCAACGATCGCATCGATCTCGTCCAGCGCCTCCGGATCCTCGATCATCGCGATGAACGTCACAGACGCATCCTGCGCATCGACATGCGGCCACACCCCGACTGCGCCGAAGTTCCCGGCGCGGGTCGTGTTGGAGAAGCCGCGCCGTCCGCCGCGGAAGCGACAGGCGCGCGCGACCTCGGCGGCCTTGGCGGCGGAACTGACATGCGGCACCAGCACGCCGGTCGCGCCGTCGTCCAGCACGGCGAGGATCTTCGCCGCGCTCGGCTCGGCCACGCGCACGATGCCGGCGGTGCCCGACGCACGGGCGGCCAGCAGCGCATGGTCGATCGTCACCCGGTCCCAGGGCGCATGCTCCTCGTCGATGACGACGAATTCGAAGCCGGCCTGGCCGAGGATCTCGACCGGATGGCTGGACGGCGTCTTGACGAAGGTTCCGACGAGGGTCTCGCCGGCGATGAAGCGCTGGCGGAAGCTGCGGGTAGCTGTCGTCTCTTGAGACATGTTTCAGGACTCCGACGGGATGGGTGCGCTCAGTTGACCGGAAGCATCGCCTGAGGCAGCAGCAGTGTGACCGCCGGGATCGCGGCGACGAGGATCAGCACCAGGAGGCAGACCGCGAGCAGCGGCGCGGCCTCCCTCGAGACCGCCGTCAGCGACTGGCCGGACGCGGCGCAGACGATGAAAAGGAGGATGCCGACCGGAGGCGTCGCCATGCCGATCACCACATTGAGCACGACCATCGTGCCGAACTGGACCGGGTCCATGCCGATGATGTTCAGGAACTGCATCAGGATCGGCATGGTCAGGATCAGGATCGAGATCGGTTCCAGGAACATGCCGAGGATCAACAGCACGATGTTGAGCATGATCAGCACGACGAACGGATTGTCGCTGATCGTCAGCACCGCCGCGGCGATCGTGGTCGGGACCTGTTCCAGCGTGAAGACGAAGGCGACGATGTTCGCCATCGCCGTGATGAACAGGATCGACGAACTGACGATGGTCGTCGCGATCATAGCCTCCCAGACGCGGCTGACGGTCAGGTCGCGATAGGCGAAGCCGACGATCAGCGCGTAGATGACCGCGACGGCGGCCGCCTCGGTCGGCGTGAAGATCCCGGCCTTGATGCCGACGACGATAATCAGCGGCAGGAGAAGGGCAGGCAAGGTGCGGATGGTGGCGTCACGCCGCGCGGCCCAGCCCATCTTGGGCGTCACCGGAAACCCGTCGCGGCGGGCGCGATAGGTCGTGTAGGCGAGCAGGCCGCCGGCAAGCAGCAGCCCTGGTCCGACGCCCGCGAGGAAGAGTTGGCCGATCGAAGTGCCCGACAGGACGCCGTAGACAATCATGGTGATCGACGGCGGGATTATCGGCCCCATGATCGAGCTGACGCCGACGAGCGCGGCGGCGTAGGCGGGAGGGATTCCCTGCTTCTTCATCGCCGGGATCAGGATCGAGCCGAGCGCCGACGCCTCCGCGGTGGCGCTGCCCGATATGCCGGCGAAGAAGCCGGACGAGATCACCGTCACCGAGGACATGCCGCCGCGGCGGTGGCCGACCATGGCGCGCGCGAAGGTGACGATGCGGTCGGTGATACCGCCGACATTCATCAGCATGCCGGCGAGCAGGAAGAGCGGGATGGTGAGCAGGATGAACTGGTCGACGCCCGCCATCATGCGCTGCGGCAGAGCGAGCACGACCGAGCCGTTGCCCGACAGGTAGAGGTAGATCATGCCGCCGACGCCGAGCGCCAGAGAGATCGGCACGCCGGTGGCGAGGAAGACGACGAAGGATCCGAAGAACGCACCCATGGCTCAGCCCTCCGCCTCGGTCGGCGCCGGCCTGGCGGGCGCACCGGGAAGCTCGCGCCAGTCGACGACCAGCGACGCGATGATGTGCAGGCCCAGCAGGGCGGAGCCGATCGCGACGGAAACGTAGACCCAGAAGATGGACAGGCCGACGCCGTGGCCGATCAGCGACATGAAGATGAAGTCGACCGCCGGGACGATCTGGTGGCCGAAACGGGTCGAATAGTCGAAGCCGTTGACCATCATCAGCCAGAGGAACGCGAGGACCGGGATCGACACGACTACCTTGAGCGCCAGCCGCCATCTCGGCGACAGCATCAGCGGGACGATGTCGACGGCGACCAGTTCGCCGCGCGTGTAGGCGAGGCCGATGAACAGGAAGGTCTGCCAGATCAGGATGTAGCGGCAGAGTTCCTCGGCCCAGATCAGCGAGGCGCCGAAGACGTAGCGGGCGATGACCTGGGCGGTCATGATCGCCACGATCGTCAGCATCGTCGTGCCCGCGAGAAACCGCAGGGTCGACAGATACCAGGCCACCGGCGCCCAGAGGGGCCGGTCAGCCGCGTCCGGATGATGCATCGTTCTGCTCGTTGTCTCGTGTCGAACCGCTGGGGAGGCGGCGGACGGTTCCCGCCCGCCGCCCAACTCCGCGTCAGGCCATACCGCGCGCCGCCGCCACGAACTCGGCGATGAGCGGATCCTTGGCGCTCCAGGTCTCGACGATCGGAGCGACCTTCTTCTGCATCTCCGCAAGGTCCTCGAGCTGGTGGATCTCCACGCCCTTGGCCTTGAGTTCGTCGCGGCCGGTCAGATCCTGGTTCTTGGTGTAGGCCAGAGTGGGAGCCACGGACGCGCGTCCGGCTTCGCGCACGGCCTTCTGCAGCTCCGCCGGCAGGCCGTCGAACACCGCCTTGTTCATGGCGATGACATTGTGCCACGGGTAATGGCCGGTCAGCGTGAAGTTCTTGCCGACCTCCCAGAGATTCTCGCCCAGCATCGAGGACACGTTTATCTCGACGGCGTCGATCACCTTGGTTTCGAGGGCGCCGTAGACCTCGCCATAAGGCATGCCGACCGGCGAGACGCCCACGCCTTCCCAGATCGCCTTGTGCAGCGGCACGGGCAGGATGCGCGTCTTGAGACCGGCGAAGTCGGGCACGGTCTTGACGACCTTGGTCGCCGACAGGAAATGGCGCTGGCCGATATCGGTCGTCTGCAGGCCGACAAGGCCCGCCGGCGCGAGGTCGTCGAGCACTTTCTGCCCGATCTCGCTCATCGCCACCTTGGTGAAGTGGTCGTAGTCCTTGATCAGGAACGGGAGCTGGTAGGCGTCGAGCGCCTGCCGCCCCGTCACGAGTGGGAACAGCACGCCGGAACAGCCGCACAGCTCGTTGGTGCCGGCCATCGCCGACTCGAGGTTCTGCTTGTCCTCGCCGAGCTGGCGGTTCGGGAAGATGGTGATGTCGATTGCACCAGGCACGAGTGCTTCGAGTGCCTTCTTGAACTCGACGGCGGCAATGTGACCCGGATGGATCTCATTGGCCGCATGCGCGAGCCGCATCTTGATCGGTGCAGCGCGTGAGACATGTGGCATTGCAAGTGTGGCGGCCATCGCGCCTGACGACACGATGAGTTGGCGGCGGGTCAGCATGAACGTTTCCTCCGTTTCGCTATGCAGAACGCTGTTCCGATAGATAGTTCATTGATCGCATCAGGCTGTCAAGCCGTCCACGCAAATTTTGCTGCGGGCGCGTCTGCGCACGTTGGACTTGACAAGTGCCCGACATCCGGCGATCTAATTTTGCATCATGTGTTCTGCAATGCAGAACGACGGGTTGGGAGAGAGAACGATGTACGATCCGAGTGATCCGCGCTCGCGCATGGCCGCCACGGCGCCCGTTTCGAAACCTGCCGGGGCGCAGGCATTTGCCGGGGCGGACTACGGCCTGTTCTACGAGATCGGGCCACAGGTCGTTGCCGATGGTGCAAGGACCTGGCTGACGCGTGGCCAGAATTTCCTCGTCGGCCAGAGCGAAGTCGAACCCGGCGGATCGCTTTCGCGTCCGGACCAGCCGGACGAATATGTGCTGCTGCTCCCCGATCGGAACACGCCAGCCATCATCGAAGCCAATGGCGAGCGGGTGGAGGTCGACGGATACTCGCTGGTGATCGTTCCGCCGGGCGAAAGCCTCATCACGCTGCCCAAGGGCGGCCGCGCCACGCGCATTTTCTCGACGCGTTCCGAAGATCTCAATTCGGTGTGCTCGAACGCGGACTCCTATGCCGCGCCTCATCCGAATGTGACCTTGCTGGAGCCCTGGCCGGATCCGGTGGGAGGCTTCCGCATCCGCGCCTACAGTCTCGACGTGCCGCCGACGCCCGGTCGCTTCGGCCGCATTTTCCGCTGCACCACGCTGATGGTGAACTATCTAGACCCCCAGATGGGGCCGCGCGACATCACCAAGCTGTCGCCGCATCACCATGACGATTTCGAGCAGGGCTCGCTCGCCCTGGACGGCGCCTTCACCCACCATCTGCGCTGGCCGTGGACGACGAACCTCAATGTGTGGCGCGACGACGAACATGCGCTGGTACGCGCCCCGTCGCTGACCGTCATTCCTCCGCCGGCCATCCACACGTCGCGCGGCATGGAGAGCGGCCTCAACCAGTTGGTCGATATCTTCTCGCCGCCGCGCACGGACTTCTCGAAGCAGGGCTGGGTGCTCAACGCGGACGAGTATCCGATGCCCGCCTCGCTTGGCTGAAGCCATGCGCCGACCCTCCCCACGCAGCAGGCTTGCCGAAGTCGAGAATGAAGGTAAGTCTGCGATCACGCCGGCAGTCGCCGATGGTCGGAGGGGTGATGCATTTTCGGGAAAGAACGCGGCGATGAGCGCCACGCCGCACGGTGGATCGATCCAGGCGGTCGAGTTCGCGCTCGAGATCCTGGAATACGTGGCCCGCTGCCAGACCTCGGTCGGCGTGTCGGAGATGGCGCGCGCTTTCGACACCACCAAGAGCCGCATCCACCGGCATCTCCAGACGCTGGTGTCGGCCGGCTACCTGATCCGCAACGCGGACACCGAGCGCTACTCGATCAGCGCGCGGCTTATGGCGCTGGGACAGGCCGTCAGCGAGAGCTTCGAATTGGCCACCGCAGCGCGCGAGATTGCCCGCGAATTGCGCGACCTCACGGGTCACGCGGTTGCCATCAGCCAGCCGGAGCAGGACGGCAACCGCATCCTCCTCATCGTGCCGAGCCGGTCGAATATCGAAATCCACGTCAAGCCAGGCTCACTTCTCGCCTTCAATTCGAGCGCCCAAGGCAAGATTTCGCTTGCCTTCGGCGATGCGCTGCTTCTGCCGCGTGTCCTGTCCGAGCCGATGGATATGCGCACGCCCTTCACCATCACCGATCCCGAGCGGCTGCGGCTTGAGGTGGAGGCGGCGCGCCGTCAGAGGTGGGCCGTCGGTCCCAACGAGTCGATGATCGGGCTCAATGCACTCGCGGCGCCTATCTTCGACGCACTCGGCAACTACGTCGGGGCGATCGCCCTGACGGATTCGGTGCAGTACATCCCCGAAACGCCGACGACCGACCAGGTGCGCCACCTTCTGGCCGCCGCCGCCAAAATCTCGGCCAATCTGGGCTACCGGGCTGGAAAGTGACCTGACGCGTCAGGTCACCCGCTCGCCGCGGCGCCAGACCGAACGTACGGTCGGAATGCCGTGATGCTGACGGACGCGGACGAGGTCGGCGCGCTTGCCCGGCGCGATCTCGCCGCGATCGTCGAGCCCGACCGTGCGTGCCGGCGTCGAGGTGACGAGCGCGACCGCCTCGGGCAGCGAGATGCTCCCTTCGCCGTCGGCCAGCAGAAACGCCGCGTGGACCAGCGATGACGGGATGTAGTCCGACGAGAGAACGTCGAGTATGCCCGCATCGGCAAGGTCGCGCGCCGCGATATTGCCGGAATGCGAGCCGCCGCGGACGATGTTGGGCGCCCCCATCAGAACGCTCATGCCGGCCTCGTGCGAAGCTCGCGCCGCCTCCAGCGAGGTCGGGAATTCCGCCAGACGGACGCCGTCCGTGATCGCCTCGTCGACATGGGCCAGCGTCGCGTCGTCATGGCTGGCGAGCGTCACGCCGGCGTCCCGGCAGTGCTCCGCGATCGCCTTGCGGTGAACGCTCGAAAAGCGGGCCGACTGCTCCTTGCGGGTCGCGACATAGCGTTCGAAGGCCTCGTCGGACATGCCGCGCTTGGTCTTGTAGTAGAGCGTGTACTGCTCCATCGTCTGGAACTGCCGCTGGCCCGGCGCGTGGTCCATGAGCGAGGCGAGCCGCACGTTGCGGTCCTCCCTGAACCGGTCGAGCGCATCGAGCACGTCGGGCGACGAGACCTCGCAGCGCAGGTGCAGCAGATGCTCGGCGCGCAGCCTGCCGTGGCCTTGCGCAGTCTCGATTGCATCGGCAAGAAGCCGCATCTCGTGCGGATCGAAGCCGCCATCCTCGTCCGAGCCCATGCGCAGGCAGTCGAACACGGTGGTGATGCCCGACGCCGCGATCTGCGCGTCATGTGCCTGGACCGCCGCGATCGCGTTCCACCGCACCCCGGGGCGGGGAGAATAGTGGCCTTCGAGATGGTCGGTATGCAGCTCGACCAGCCCCGGGATCAGGTAGTCGCCATCGAGATCCTCGCCGACCGCGCTGGAGGGCGACACGTCCGCGATAAGTCCGTCGCGGATCAGCACCGCCCCGGTCTTCACCTCGTCGCGCAGGACGATGGTGGCGTTGCGGAGCACGGCTTCCTGCGGCATGCGGACGACTTTCCATTGGCGGGCGGCCCGTCGGTTTTGAGATCCCGGGCTTGGATTGGTCGCTTAGGAGATTTGCATGACAGTTTGACGAACGACCGGTGGGCAAGCCGCCGGAGTCACGACGTGGTGCCAGACGGCGAGATCAGGCGCTGCCTCAGCGCGGTTGAAACATTGTCGAAAACGAAGACGACGATCAGGATCAGGATCACCATGTAGGCGACGTTCTCCCAGTCGGAATTGGTGCGGATCGCCTCCCAGAGCTTGAGGCCGATACCGCCCGCTCCGACGGCGCCGATGATCGTGGCGGAGCGGGTGTTCGATTCCCAGAAATAGAGCGACTGCGACAGGAACACCGGCAGCACCTGCGGCACCACGCCGTAGCGCTGCACGGCGGTAGGCGACGCGCCGACCGAGCGGACGCCTTCGCGCTGCTTGTCGTCGATGTTCTCCAGCGCTTCCGAATAGAGTTTCCCGAAGGTACCGGTGTCGGTGAAGAAGATCGCGGAGATGCCGGCGAGCGGTCCCGGACCGAAGGCGCGGGTGAAGAACAGCGCCCAGATCAGCATGTCGACCGATCGCTGGAAGTCGAAGAAGCGCTTGGCCACCTGGTTGAGCAAACGGTTCGGCATGATGTTGCGCGCGGCGATGAAAGCCAGCGGGAACGCCACCAGCGAGGCGAGCACCGTGCCGGCAAAGGCCATCACGATCGTTTCCAGCAGCTTGGTCCATACGTCGAGATGCTGCCACTCGGCATTGTAGAGGATGTTGTTCCACGCAAGCGACAGGTTGGAACGCGACGGGTCGATCCGCTCGCCCGACACGATCAGGTCGAACACCTCGCCCGCGGATTTGCCCCAGAAGGGAGAATTGATGTCGAAGACGAAGTTCGCCCAGCCGAGGAAGCGATGGCGGATCTTGACCTCGTCGCTCTCGATTTCCGCGCGGCCGGGAACGCCGAAATAGACGACCACCTTGTCGCCCGGCGAACGCTGGGTGGCCCAGGACGGAAGGGGGCTCTGTGCGTTGACGGCGACATCCCTGATGATGTCCAGCACCAGCGTCTCGTCGCCGCGCGTGACGGTGACCTGATTCGGGCGGATATCGACCGTGCCTGCCCCGCTGAAATCGACGGTCGCGCGAACGACTTCTTCCGAAGGTTCGATCGGCGTCGCTTCTGCGGACGGAGCAGGCGCGGGGGCGTCCGATCCGGCAGGAGCACCACCGACCGGTCCGAGGAAACTGCCCGACGAACTCGAAATGCCTCCGCCTGCGCCGCCGCCCTGCGCCGCCTTCTTCGCGACCATCGCCGTCTCGCGCGCCAGCCAGTCGGGATTGCCGTTCGGCCCAAGGGGATCGAAGCGGGTGAACTTCACCTCGAGATGGTCTTCGCGCAAGTCTATGTTGGGGCGCACCTCGTAGGACACCCAGTCGGCTAGATACGCGCCCGCGATGTCCCATTTAGCATTGGCGAAGACAGTTCCGATGGAAAAGAACCACCAGGCAAACATCAGGTAGCCGACGACACCGGCGGCGACCAGCCAGGAGATCCGCCGCTTTCGCACCGAACCCTGCAGCACCGCCGGATAGCGCGCCGCGACTTCATGCATTTCTGCCGTGACGGCGCTCGCCATGATCAGCCCCCTCGCCCGAACTCGAATGCCTGCTCGCCGACCAGCTTGCGGCGCAGCCAGGCGGAAAACTGGTCGACAGCCACGATCGTCAGGAAGAGCAGGAGGACGATCGCAAGCGTCTTGGCCTCGTGAGTCTGGCCGATCGAAAGCCGCAAGGCCTCGCCGATGCCGCCGCCCCCGACCGCTCCGATGATCGTCGAGGCGCGCACGTTGATCTCGAACCGCAGCAGCGCATAGGAGACGAAGTTCGGCATCACCTGCGGCACGATGCCGAACCAGACCCGCTCGATCCAGCTGCCGCCGACGGCGCGAAGACCTTCATCGGGGCGCATGTCTGCATTCTCGACCACCTCGAAGAACATCTTGCCGAGCGCGCCGATCGTGTGGATTGACACGGCAAGGATCGCCGGGATCGCCCCGAGCGAGAAGACGGCGAGGAAGAAGCCGGCGATCACGATTTCCGGAAAGGCGCGCACGATCTCCATGAAGCGGCGCACGAAGAAGCGCAGCCAGCGGTTCGCGACGAGGTTGCGCGCGGCGAGAAAGCACAGCAGGAAGCCGAGGATGAAGCCGATCAGGGTCGAGAGCAGCGCGATGTTCAGCGTCTCGACCATCAGGTAGGCGTATTCCGGAACGTAAAGCGTCTCCGTGAAGTAGGCGCGGCCCTCCGGATAGTTGTATTTCAGGCTGCCGTCGTCATAGGGCGAAGGTAGGTCGAACATCGCGCGCCAGACTTCCCACCCGTCGCGCGGAACGAGTTGGCCGAGAAAGTCGAAGAGATAGGGCAGGCGATCGAAGAACTTGCCGGCGTTGGACTCGTTTGCAAACCAGAGCGAACCAGCCATCGCGACGGCGAGAAAGACGACCCCGCCGATGGTGTAGAGCCGCCGGCGCGCGGCAAGCTCGCGCCAGTGGCGTTCGACCAGGCCGCCCGTCTCGGACAGGGACGGCTTCGTAGGTCGGCTGGTCTCGGTGATCGCGCTCATCAATTATCCCGCAAGAGAAACGCCGCGAGGTTTCCCCCGCGGCGTCGCCATACAATCTGCGATCAGGAGCCGATCTTGGCCTTACGGGCGTCGATGATCGGCTGGTAGAACTCGGTGTTCACCTCGGTGAAGCCGGTGAAGTCGCCGCCCTGGACGGCCGAGAAGCAGGCCGGATCGGACTTGGGCAGATTGACCATGAAGTCCTTGAACTTCGACTTCATGTCGGCGTCGAGCGAGGTGCGGACGACGATTGGGCCGTTCGGGATCAGCGGCGACTTCCAGATCTCGGTCAGGTCGTCCATGTCGAGGACGCCCTTGTCGACCATCTTGCGGAGGTTGCCAGACGAATAGCCCTCGGAGAACTCGCCGACGCCCGAGCCCCAGGTCGTGCCGGCATCGAAGGTGCCCTTGAGCACTTCGAGGACGAGGTTTTCGTGACCACCGCCGAATCCGGTCTCGGAGAAGTAGTCCTTGACGGCCACGCCGCCGAGATCCTTCGGCAGGGTAACCGACGGGATCAGGTAGCCGGAGGTCGAGTCCGGATCGGCGAAGCCGAGCTTCTTGCCCTTGAGATCGGCCAGCGTCTTGATGCCGGAGTCCTTCTTGGCGACCATGATCGAGTAATAGCCGGTCGAGCCGTCGGTCTGGACGGTGGTCAGGATCGGCTCCACCGCGTCGGCCTTCTCGAGATAGACCTTGGCGAAGGCCGAGGCGCCGAGCTCGGCATAGTCGAGCGTGCCGCCGAGCAGACCCTGGACCACGCCGTCATAGTCGGCCGCCGGGAACAGCGAAACCTTCTCGACGCCGAGAACCGCCGGGAGCTTGTCGACCATGCACTGGAAGTTGCGCAGGCGGTCGGCTTCGTTTTCGCCGCCGAGGATGCCGATGCGGAATTCCTTGAGATCCTCCGCCTGGGCGGAATTGGCGACCAGCGCGCCGAGCGCGGCGGCGGCCAAAAGTGCTTTCCTGAACATGTCGTCTCTCCTGTTGCGAGCCGGCGACCGCCGCTCTCGGATCTGTCTGATGCTGGCCCTTGACGGAGGCGGGGCGATCCCGGCGTTCAAAGCCCGGCGAATGCGGGTTCGAGCGGACCGGCGGATTGGAACTTCCGGAACTTCTCCGGAACGATGCTGGTGGAGGTGATCTCTTCGGGAATGTCGTCCGCATCCGCGCCGTAGACCCGCGCGACCGCTGCACGGTCGAGATCGTCCGGCCCGCCGTCGAAGACGACCTTGCCGCCCGACATGCCGATGATGCGGTCGCAGTAGCTGCGCGCCGTGTCCAGCGTGTGGAGGTTGGTGACGACGGTCAGCCCCTCGCGGCGGTTGATGTCCCGCAGCGCGTCCATGACGATCTTGGCGTTCATCGGATCGAGCGAAGCAATCGGCTCGTCCGCGAGAATGACCTTCGGCTGTTGCATCAGGGCGCGGGCGATCGCGACGCGCTGCTGCTGGCCGCCCGACAGAGTACCGGCGGCCTGCAGCGCGGTCTGCGCGATGCCGAGCCGCTCCAGCGCGTTGATGGCAAGGATGCGCTCGTCGCGGCTGAAGATGCTGAGGAGGTTTAGGACGGTGGAACGGTGGTTGAGGCGGCCAAGCAGAACATTGGTCAAAACATCGAGACGCGGGACGAGATTGAACTGCTGGAAGATCATCGCGCAATCGCGCTGCCAGTTGCGCAGCGGCGCGCCGCGCAGTGTCGAGACATCCCTGCCGTCGAAATGAATCGACCCCACGGAGGGGTCGACGAGACGGTTGATCATGCGCAGCAGAGTCGATTTTCCGGCGCCGGAACGGCCGATCACGCCGACCATCTGGCCTTCCTCGATCTCGATCGTGACATTGTCGACGGCGGTGTTCTTGCCGAACCGGCGTGTCAGATTGGTGACCTTCAGCATTCGCGACTTCTCCCGTGCGCGGGGATTTTCCCCTTCGCACATGCGAGAAGCGCTAGGGGATCAACATGAAGCCGGAATGTCCGTTGGATGACGGTTTTGTTACGATTCACAGCGGTAGAGGACGGCGCCTCAGCCGCGGTGCTTTTCGAGGAACGCTTCCGCGCTCAACTGCCTGAAGTCGTCGAGCGCGTCGCGCAGGCGCGCGTGATCCCAGTCCCACCAGGCAAGCGCCTGATAGCGCTCCGCGGTTTTGCGGTCGAAACGCTCGCGGATCGGGCGGGCCGGAACTCCGGCGACGATCGTGAAGGGCGCGACGTCCTTCGAGACGACGGCACCTGCTCCCACCACCGCGCCATCGCCCACCGTCACGCCGGGCAGCACCGTCGAACCATGCCCGAGCCAGGTGTCATGGCCGATTGTCACCTTGCGCGCCCGGCGCGCGGCGAAGAAATCGGCCTCGTGCTCGGCGTCGGGCCAATAGTCCGAAGCGCGGTAGGTGAAATGGTGCAGCGTCGGCCGGTCGACGGGGTGGTTCGTCGCATTCAGCCGCACAGACGCCGCGATGTTGGCGAACTTGCCGATCGCTGCACACCAGACGTGGCAGTCCTGCATGAGATAGGAATAGTCGCCGATCTCGGCCTCGCTGACGCGGCAGCCCTCCGCTATTTCGGTGTAGCGGCCGAGCGTCGTGTCGGTCACCTGCGCCGAGGGGTGGATCAGCGGCGTCTCGGACAGTCCCTTGGGCATCAGGCGGCTTTCTTCGGAGCGAACGACGTGACGTCGACGATGCGGTCGGCCACCGCCTCGCGCACGTCCTGGTCGTGGAAGATGCCGAGCATCGCCACGCCGTCGCGCTTCTTCTCGGCGATCATGCCGATGACGATTTCGCGGTTCGCCGCGTCGAGCGAGGCGGTCGGCTCGTCGAGCAGCAGGATCGGATGGTCGGTGATGAAGCCGCGCGCGATGTTGACGCGTTGCTGCTCGCCGCCGGAGAAGGTCGCCGGCGGCAACTGCCACAGTCGCTCGGGCAGGTTCAGCCGTTCGAGAAGCGCGCGCGCCCTCGCCCGCGCCTGCTCCCTCTCCTCTCCGCGCGCCAGGAGCGGGTCGGCCACGACGTCGACGGCGGACACGCGCGGCACCGCCCGCAGGAACTGGCTGACATAGCCGATCGTGTCGCGACGGATCGCGAGCACCGTGCGCGGACTCGCCGTCGCGAGATCGACCAGCTGCCCCTTGTGCGCGACGATCACCTGGCCGGCGTCGACGCCGTAATTGCCGTAGAGCATCTTCAGGATCGAGCTCTTGCCGGCTCCCGACGGCCCGCCGAGCACGGCGCATTCGCCCGCCCTGAGCGAGAAGGAGACGTTGCGCACCACCGGCAGTTCCACGCCGCCGCGCAGATGCATGACGAAACTCTTGGCGACGTCCGAAACGACGAGCGGAGTGGACATGTCACACCTGAAGGATCGAGGAAACGAGAAGCTGCGTATAGGGCGCGCGCGGATCGTCCAGCACGCGGTCGGTGAGGCCGTGTTCGACCACGGCGCCGTCCTTCATCACCATCATCCGGTGCGACAGCAGCCGCGCCACGGCGAGGTCGTGCGTGACGACGATCGCCGCCAGGCCGAGGTCGCTGACCAGCCCGCGCAGCAGATCGAGCAGGCGCGCCTGCACGGAGACGTCGAGACCGCCGGTCGGCTCGTCCATGAACACCAGGCGCGGTCCGGTGACGAGGTTGCGCGCGATCTGCAGCCGCTGGCGCATGCCGCCGGAGAAGGCGCGCGGCTGGTCGTCGATCCGGTCCTCCGCGATCTCGACACGTCCAAGCCAATCGATCGCCGTGTCGCGGATGCGGCCGTAGTGCCGGTCGCCGATCGCCATCAGCCGCTCGCCGACATTGGCGCCAGCCGAGACCGACATGCGCAGCCCGTCCGCCGGGTTCTGATGGACGAAGCCCCAGTCGGTGCGCATCAGGAAGCGGCGTTCGGCTTCGCTCATCCGGTAGAGGTCGCGCCACTGGCCGTCGCGCATACGGTAGGAGACGAGGCCCGAGCTCGGCGGCAGGCGCGTTGACACGCAGTTCAGCAGCGTCGTCTTGCCGGAGCCGGACTCGCCGACCACCGCCAGCACCTCGCCCGGCCAGAGTTCGAACGAGACGTTCTCGCAGCCCCGGCGCGCACCGTAGGACTTGGACAGCGAAGTGACACGCAGCAGCGGTTCGTCGGTCACGACACGACCTCCATCTTCTCTCCCAGTTCCCCCACATGCCCCTCGGCGCGCCGCGTCCCGCAATGGTCGGTGTCCGAGCAGACGAACATCCGTCCGCCGCGGTCGTCGAGGATCACCTCGTCGAGATAGACATGCTCGGCGCCGCACAACGCGCAGGGCTTGTCGAAGGTTTGCACCTCGAACGGATGGTCCTCGAAGTCGAGGCTGACCACCTGGGTGAAGGGCGGCACGGCGTAGATGCGCTTCTCGCGCCCCGCGCCGAACAACTGCAGCGCCGGCGACATGTGCATCTTCGGATTGTCGAACTTGGGCGTCGGCGACGGGTCCATCACGTAGCGCCCTTCGACCTTGACCGGATAGGCGTAGGTGGTTGCGATGCGTCCGTGCCGGGCGATGTCCTCGTAGAGCTTGACATGCATCAGCCCGTATTCCTCGAGCGCATGCATCTTGCGCGTCTCGGTCTCGCGCGGTTCGAGGAAGCGCAGCGGCTCCGGAATAGGCACTTGGTAGACCAGCACCTGGCCTTCGGTCAGCGGATGTTCGGGGATGCGGTGGCGCGTCTGGATGATCGTCGCCGCCGCCGTCGAAGTCGTCACCGCGACGTTGGCGACCTTCTGGAAGAAGGCGCGGATCGAGACCGCGTTGGTCGTGTCGTCAGCGCCCTGGTCGATGACCTTCAGCGTATCGTCCGGCCCGATGATCGAGGCGGTCACCTGCACGCCGCCGGTGCCCCAGCCATAGGGCATCGGCATCTCTCTGGATGCGAACGGCACCTGGTAGCCGGGGATCGCGATGCCTTTCAGGATCGCGCGGCGGATCATGCGCTTCGTCTGCTCGTCGAGATAGGCGAAGTTGTAGGTGGCGATGTCGGTCACTTGAGAGCTCATTCCGCGGCCTCCCTGCGCTCGTCTTCGCCCAGTCCCGCCTCGAACTCGGCCCGCATGCGCCTGACGAGGTCGAGTTCGGCCTGGAAGTCGACATAGTGCGGCAGTTTCAGGTGCTCGACGAAGCCGGTCGCCTGGACGTTGTCGGAATGCGAGATGACGAACTCTTCGTCCTGCGCCGGCGCGACGATATCCTCGCCGAACTCGTCGGCTCGCAGAGCGCGGTCGCAGAGCGCCATCGCCATCGCCTTGCGCTCCGACTGGCCGAAGACGAGGCCGTAACCGCGCGTGAACTGCGGCGGCACCTTCGCCGAACCCTTGAACTGGTTGACCATCTGGCACTCGGTCACCCGGATCGTGCCGAGCGGTACCGGAAAGTCGAGTTCCGGAACGTCAAGTTCCAGTTCGGCTTCGCCGATCCTGATCTCGCCGACGAAGGGGTGCGTGCGCGCATAGCCGCGCTGCGTGGAGTAGGCGAGCGCGAGCAGAAAGCCTTCGTCGCCGCGCGCCAGCGCCTGCAGGCGGGCGTCGCGCTCGAGCGGAAACTCGAGCGGCTCGCGGGTGATGTCGGCGACCGGCTTGCCGGCCGGAACGGCGCCATCCGCCTCGATCAGGCCCTCGTCGCCGAGCAGGTCCGAGACGCGGGGCATCGGCGTCGGATCGACCTCGCGCTGCGCCGGGGCTTTCGCCAGCTCGTCGCCGGCCAGCGCCGGATCGAGCAGGCGGTGCGTATAGTCGAAAGTCGGCCCGAGAAGCTGGCCGCCCGGCAGGTCCTTGTAGGTCGCCGAGACGCGCCGATCGATCGCCATCGCCGCCGTGTCCAGCGGCCGCGTGTAGCCGAAGCGCGGCAGCGTGGTGCGATAGGCGCGCACCAGGAAGATCGCCTCGATCATGTCGCCCCGCGACTGCTTGAGCGCCAGCCCGGCGAGTTCGCGATCGTAGAGCGAGCCTTCTGCCATGATCCGGTCCACCCCGAGCGCCAGCTGCTCGACGATCTGGTCGAGCCGCAGCGCGGGGACGGAGCGATCTCCGCGCCTGCGGTCCGCCAGAAGCGAATGGGCATTCTCGATGGCGGCCTCGCCACCCTTCACCGCGACATACATGGCTCAGGCTCCCGTCTGTGCGGCTTCGATGCGTGTCGTCCGGGGCAGGCAGGCGATCTCGTCGCGCGACACCAGGATCAGGTCGACGCCGCGGGGAAACCGGGCGTGGTTCTGCCGCCACTGCGCGATGAAATGGCGCGGCATCGGCGACGGCGCGATGGCCGCGGTGCGCTCGATCCCCGGTCCGGCGAGAGTCAGCGGCGACCCGGTCTCGAAACTGTCGACCTGCAGGATGATCGTGGTCGAGCGATCCGGATACTCCTGCGACCCCTGCGCGAAGCTTTCCAGCGCGACAAGTTCGTCCGCCGCGGCCGCGAAGGCGAAATGCGCCTCCGTCGCGATCGGGGTCACCGCCGCGCCGCTGTGGAAGCCCAGCCATTCGCGAACGAGCGGGGTCGACAGCTGGCGATCGAGCCAGACAGGCGTGTCGTGGTCGCAGAGAGCCAGTGCGACCGCGCCCGCCAGCGGCGACATCGGTGCCGGCGGCGCGGACAATGTCGCCACGCGGTGACGGCACCCGGGCCGCGCCATCGCGTCCATGACCGCGCGGAAGACCACCTGCGAGTCGAAGACCGGGCTGCGAAAGCCGCCCTGGATCACCGTTGTCGTCTGCATCAGTCCTCTCCCCTGACCATCGTGAAGAAGTCGACCTTCGTGGCCGCGACCTCGGCCGCACGGCGGCTAGCGTGGGCATCGTGCTCCCGCCGCAATGGCGCGAGGATCAGGTCTTCGAGGCGCGGCCGCAGCTCCGGTTTCTGCCAGAGCGCATCGATCGTCGCCGAGATCCGCGCCTTGTCCTGGTTGCGGCCGAGCGCATAGGAGTGGCCGACCTCGCCGCTCGCTAGCCGCACGGTCGCGCGGGTCACCGTCGCTTCGCCGACGTTGAAGGGGGCACCGCCGCCGCCGATGCGGCCACGCACGGTCACCAGACCCGTCTCGGGGCCGCGCACAAGTTCGGCCGTCACGTCGAAGCCGGCATCGCGCCAGAGTCCCGCGAGCCGGGACGACGGCGCATGGGCGAGCACCGCCATCATCTGGCGGCGCATCTCGCTTTCGGGCTTCGCGCCCGTCCGGGTGCCATGCATGTCTGAGACCTACTTGTATAGTGATATAGACAACTATATAAACAGGCATCTCGTTAGACACGGTCGATGACGATCTGATGACAGCCACTGGTGCAGAACCCGCCCGGGACACGACGATCCGCCGCAACAGCGGCGTGTCACTATGGCGTCAGATTTCGGACCGGATCCGCCGCCTGGAGACCGATGGAGAGCTCGATCCGGAAGGCCGCCTTCCGACGGAACTCAGGCTCGCCGAGGAGTTCGGCGTGAACCGCCACACCGTGCGCAGCGCGATCTCTCACCTCGTCCAGGAAGGCGTGCTGCGCACCGAGCAGGGGCGCGGCACCTTCTTCCGCAGCCGCCCCCGCCTGGCTTACCCGATCGGCCGGCGCACGCGGTTCTCCGCCGGCCTGGAGGGGCAGGCTTCGACGCTCCAGATGGTACTCGTAGAATCCGCGACGATCCGCGCGGACGAGCGGGTCGCCGAAGGACTGGACATCGGGGTGGCGGCGCCCGTCATCTGGCTGCGGACGATCGGGCTGGCCGACGGCGAGCCGGTCTCGACCGCCGAGAGCTGGTTTCCGGCCGATCGCCTGCCAGGCATCGCCGACGCCTTCCGCCGCACCGGGTCGGTCACCGCGGCGCTCTCTTTGCTGGGCATAGACGACTACACGCGCCGCGCGACCATGCTGACGGCCACGCATGCCAGCGACGACGATCTCGCCCGGCTGAAGCTCGCGCCCGGCGCGATCGTTCTCGTGGCGGTCGGAGTCAACGTCGATCCGGACGGCCGGCCGATCCAGTATTCCGAGACGCGATTCTCGGCCGACCGGGTCGAACTGACGATCGAGAGCGCCTGATCCGGCTCAGCGCATCCGGCCGACCGTCACGACCACCTCGGCGTCCGCGCCGAGCGGCACGTGATCGGCCGGTTGCCCGTTGACCGAGACCGCGATGCCCGACGCACCTGCCTCGGCCACGACCCGGATCCGGATCACCTTGCCGTCGAGCTTCAGCGTCGCCGAGTAGCCGTCCCACGCGGCAGGCAGTGACGGTTTGACGGTCAGCCTGTTTCCCTCGCGCTTCAGCCCGAGAATGCCCTCCACCGCCGTGCGGTAGAGCCATCCGGCCGAGCCCGTGTACCAGGTCCAGCCTCCCCGGCCCGCGAGCGGGCCTTCCGAATAGATGTCGGCCGCCACGACATAGGGCTCGACCCGGTAGCGTTCGGCCGCATCCGCGTCGAGCGCATGGTTGATCGGGTTGAGCATCCGGAAACCCTCATAGGCTTCGTCGCCGAGGCCGAGCTCGGCCAGCGCCAGCACGAACCACGCGGCCGCATGCGTATACTGCCCGCCATTCTCGCGCACTCCGGGCGGATAAGCCTTGATGTAGCCGGGCTCCTTCTCCGTCCTGTCGAAGGGTGGCTTGAACAGGCGGATGATGTCGATGTCGCGCTCGACCAGCCGTTCGCGCGCGGAGGCCATCGCCTGACGCGATTTCTCCGGGTCGCCGTGACCGGAGAGCACGCTCCACGACTGCGCGATCGAATCGATCTGGCATTCGTCGGAGCGGGACGAGCCGAGCGGGGTGCCGTCGTCGAAGGAACCGCGGCGATACCATGCGCCGTCCCAGCCCAAGCTTTCCAGAGCCGCCTTCAGCCGCGCCGCGTGGCCGAGCCATTTCTCGGCCCGTGCCGCTTCGCCCCTGTCGCGCGCGAACGGCGTGAAGTCGTGCAGCGTTTTCAAGAGGAACCAGCCGAGCCAGACGCTGTCGCCCCGGCCGGCCTCGCCGACGCGGTTCATGCCGTCGTTCCAGTCGCCGCCGAGGATCAGGGGCAGGCCGGTGTCAGCCGTCCGCGCGATGGCGAGATCCAGCGCCCGCGCCGCGTGCTCATAGACGCTTGTCCTCTCTTTCGACACTTCCGGCGTGAAGAAGGAATCGTGCTCCTCCGGCTTGAGCTCGTCGCCGAGGATGAACGGCAGCTGCTGGTCGAGGATGGAACGGTCGCCGATCACTTCGACGAAATGCGCAACGCCGTAGGCGAGCCACACCACGTCGTCCGAGATCATGGTGCGGACGCCGGCACCTGTGCGCGGCAGCCACCAATGCTGCACGTCGCCTTCCGGAAACTGCCGCGACGCAGCGTTCAGGATCTGCGCCCGCGCCAGTTCCGGATCGTGCAGCAAGAGCGCCATCGTGTCCTGCAACTGGTCGCGGAAGCCGAACGCGCCGCTCGCCTGGTAGAAGCCGGCCCGCGCGCGGATGCGGCAGGCAAGCGCCTGGTAGGGCAGCCAGTGGTTGACCATCGTGTCGAGAGCCGGGTCGGGCGTTTCGACCTGCACCGTGTCGAGGAAGCCGCGCCAGTTCGCCTCGTTCTCGGCGAGGCGCTCGTTGAAACTGCGCGCGCGGTGCCGCTTGACGAGGCTCACCGCCTCCTCCGCCGAGGCCGCGTCGCCCATCAGCCAGAGCATGTCGAACGACATGCCGGGCGCAATTTCGATGTCGCGGGCGAGCGCGGCGCAACCGTCATGTCCCGGTTCGACCTTGCCCGAGAGCAATGCGCCCGACGCGACCGCCTCCGGCAGCGTCACCGAGCCGGCCGGTCCGAGAAACTCGAGACGGTCGGACGTGCGGTGGTGAGACGCGGCGTCCGACGCCAGGAACGCGACGCGGTCGCCATAGTCCAGGCTGTAGGCATTGCGCGCCAGCAACGCGCCTGTCTCGGCATCATGGGCCGGCACGATCATCGGAGCGGTGCGGCCGCGATTGTTGCCGAGAACCCATTCGGCATAGGCATAGACGCGAAGCCGCTTCGTCCTGTCTCCCCGGTTGGTGATCCGAAGCCGCGTGACCTTCGCCGGCTCCGTCGGATCGACCAGCATCTCGGCGCGGACCGACAGTTCGTCCGTCTTCGCCGAAAACACGCTCACCCCCTGCCCGTGCCGCGCCTCGTAGCGCGCGCCCGCATCCGGCGCGAGCGAGGCGAAGGGCGAAAGCACCGCGCCGCTGTCGAGATCGCGGACGTAAAGCCCCTCGCCCGGCCGGTTCGTCACCGGATCGTTGGTCCAGGGCGTGAGCTGGAAGTCGCGGCTGTTGCGACTCCAGGTGAAGGTCGAGCCTTCCGCCGAGACGTGAAAGCCGAAGCCCGAATTGGCAATGACGTTGACCCAGGGCTGCGGCGTCGCCCCTCCGGCGGTCAGTCGGACCACATAGGTGCGTCCGCCATCGGCGAACCCGCCAAAGCCGTTCCAGAATTCCAATCCCTCGCTGGACACCGCGACCGGATGCCTCGTCTCGGCCTTCGTCGGGATGCCAGGCTTCGTTGCTCCCGGCCACGGTGCCGCCAGTTGCTCGGCTTCCGCGCGGTCGATCTGGTCCTCGATCTTGCCGTTGCGGGTATGGAGCACGATGCGCGCAGAGGCGATCAGCGTGCGGTAGGAGAGCTCGTCCATGAGGTCGCGGCGAACCGCGAAGATATGCTGGCGCGGACCGAATTCGTTGCCGCGATGGCGGGCGTTCTCGCAGAGCGCGTCGATCGCGTTCTGCAGATCCTGCACATAGGACGAAGCCTGCTCGTTGATCACGACGAGATCGGTAAGCAGGCCGCGGGCGCGCAGATATTCCTGCATGCGCAGCGCCTTGGCGACGATCTCGATGTCGGCGACGTCGGCGATGCGCAGCGCGAAAATGGGGAAGTCGCCCGAGATGCTCATCGGCCACAGCGCCGACTGCGGCCCCATGCCGGAAGCGATCGTCTCCGGGGCGGCGCGAAGTGCGGGATGCGGATAGAGCAGATAGCGCGCGAGCTTCTGCACGTTCGCCGCTTCCTCGAGGCTGAAGCCGAGATGGCGCGTCTGCACCTGCGAGCGGGTCCAGGCGTGCATGGATTGCCGCGCGAAGCTCTCGGCGTGGTCGAGCCGCACGATCGCCTCTTCCAGTTGCCCGCGATCGGCCGCGGCGATCGTCCAGAGGGTGACGCTCACTTTCCTGTGGGCGGGAATGCGGATCCGGCGCCTGAGCGAGAAGATCGGATCGAGCACGAAGCCCTGCCCGCCCGCCAGGTGCGCGCCGGTATCGAAAGCGGCCGGATCGCGGATGTCGCGACCGCGCCCGATGAAGGCGCGCCGGTCGGTTTCGGCTTCGGTTTCTCCCGGATGGCTTGCCCCGATGGTCAGGAAGTGGGCAGCCGCAATGCTCCTGTCCGACGGCGAACGCTTGCGGCGCTCGGCGAAGATCACGCCGCGCGCGCGATCGATTTCGGTCTTCACGAACATTTTCGAAAAGGCCGGGTGAGCGCTGTCGGCCGCTTCCGGCGCCAGCGCCAACTCGGCGAACGAGGTCAATTCCACCACGCGTTCACTGCCGCTCTGGTTGAAGACGGTGACGCGACGGCCTTCTCCGTCCGCCTCGGACGTCACGATGCACTCGACCTCGCTGCGCAGCGACCCGACCGTCTTGAGGAAGGTCGCCTTGTCGTCGGCGAAGATCACCTCGCTCGTCTCGCCGGCCGCGGCCTTGGGCTCGGCCGTCGCCGACCACCATTCGCCGCTTTCGAGGTTGCGCAGGAAGATGAACGAACCGGAGCGATCCTCGACCGGGTCCGGCTGCCAGCGCGTGATCGACAGGTCGCCGAGGCGCGAGTAGCCGGCGCCGCTGGACGAAAGCATCAGCGAATAGGTGCCATTGGACAGGACGTTGGTCGCCTTCGGCAACCGGATCGGATCGGGGAGCTTGCGGATGTCCCGCGTTTCGTCGACGGCGTCGAGCTTGCTCCGTTCCGGGGCTTCGCTGCGGACCGTCGTGACCGGGATGTCGCGCGGTGCCTTTTCCTGCAGCAGCAGTTCCGCCGCCTCGATCACCGGGTCGTCATGGAAGCGCTCGCGCATGCGACCCTCGTGGATCACGTTCGAGATGGCGACGATGCACATGCCCTGATGGTGGGCGTAGTAGTTGCGGACGACCGCGCATTCCTGTCCTTCCGGCACGCGCGTCGGCGTGTAGTCGACGGCGTCGTAGAAGCCGTAGCGGCCGACGGCGCCGACCGACGCCAGCCGGTCGAGATTGTCGACGGCCGCGTGGGGCGCGAACTGGCTCGCGAGGACGGACGCGTAAGGCGCGATGACCGTATTCTGCGCCAGACCGCGCTTCAGGCCGAGGCCCGGCACGCCGAAATTGGTGTACTGATAGGTCATCTCGCGATCGCGGGCATTGTAGGCGGCTTCCGAAACGCCCCACGGAATGCCCTTGGACCGCCCATAGGCAATCTGCCGCCTGATGATCTGGCGGCTCGTCTGGTCGAGGATGCTGCCGGCCGGCTCGTTCATCACCAGCGGCGGCATCAGATACTCGAACATCGATCCCGACCACGAGATCAGTGCGCCCTTGAAGCCGATTTCCGCGATGGGTCGGCCGAGCCGGAACCAGTGCTCGGTCGGCACGTCGCCCTTGGCGATCGCAAACAGGCTCGCGAGCCGGGCTTCCGAGGCGAGCAGGTCGTAGCAGCTCTCGTCGAGCTGGCGGTCGTCGGCGCGGTAGCCGATCGACAGGAGCTTGCGATCCTGCCGCAGCAGGAAGGAGAAATCCATCTGGAAGGCGATGGTCCGGGCCCGGCGCGAGATTTCGGACAGACGCTCCCGCAGGGCCTTGAGCCTGGATTCCTCGAAATGCGCGTCGGCGATATGCGCCTCGCACACGCTCTGCAGCCGCGTCGCCCACGTGACAAGAACCTCCGATCCGGTCGTGCCCGTCTCCTCGTTCAGCGCACGCGCAAGCTTCAGAATCTCTCCCGCGTTGACGGCGAGGTTGAGGGTGCGGATGGCGGCGGTTTCCGGTTCGCTCTTGATCGACAGCACGGCGCGGCGCATGCCGGTCGTGCGTTCGACGAGACGCTGGCGCACCGGCCGGATCTGGCGGCGGTCGTCGGGTAGCCCCGAAAGCGCCATGTCAAAAACGCCGAGCGTATCGAGGACCCCGTCGAGGTCGCCCTGCAGATAGGCGGCGGGCGCTTCGGCCCACTCTGCGAAGGCGCTCGCCACCGCGATCAGGTGGCCGGCGAGATTGCCGCTGTCGACACTCGAGATATAGCGCGGCAGCAGCGGATGCAGCGACCTCGTCTCGTACCAGTTGTAGAGGTGCCCCCTGTGCTTATCGAGCCGATCCACGGTGTCGAGCGTGCCGGCGACACGGTCGGCCGCCTCGCCAAGGGATATCCAGCCGAAGTCGCGCGCCGAGACGGTCGACAGCAGGTACATGCCGATATTGGTCGGCGATGTGCGCGATGCCTCCACCGGATAGGGCGTCTCCTGGAAGTTGTCCGGCGGGAGGAGATTGTGTTCCGCGGTGACGAACGTCTCGAAATAGAGCCAGGTCCGCCGCGCCACGCGGCGCAGCTTCTCGCGATCCGTTTCGGTGACCGTAACCTGGTCCTCGATCTCGGCTGAACGGCTCACCAGCCAGGCGATCGCCGGCGCGGCAACCCACAGGCCCCCGTAGATGACCGCGAGATAGAATCCGGTGGTCCCGCCGAACCAGGCGATCACGGCGGCAAGGAGGCCCACGATCACCGATCCGCTCATGAGACGGTAGTAGGGAAGAAATCCGTCCGACTGCGACTTCTGCACCTGCGACGCCGTGCGCCATTCGAGCAGGTGACGCCGCGACACGAATATCCGGTGCAGCGTGCGCATGATGGCGTCGCCCATCATCCACGCGGAATGGCTGATGAAGGTGATCTTCAGTGCAACCTGGGCCGAGGCATAGACGAAGTCGCGCACGAAGGCCGCGAAATGGCCCCGCAACGTATTCTCGGTGCTCTTGGGCGTCAGGTTGTGGATGATGTCGAAGGTCGGCGCGATGAACAGCGCGATCACGAGCAGTGCCATCCACTGCGATGCGAACGTGAAGGGCATCAGCGTCCAGGCGGCGACCGCCGCCAGTATCCAGAAGATCGGCGTAAGCGACCGGCGCAGATTGTCGAACATCTTCCAGCGCGAGATGCCGCTCATCCCGGAGCGAAGATCGAATATGTAAGGCAGGAGTTGCCAGTCGCCGCGGGCCCACCGGTGATGCCGCGACGCATCGACGGGATAATGCGCGGGATAGTCCTCGACCACCTCGACATCCGTCACCAGGGCGGCCCGGGCGAAGGCGCCTTCGAGAAGATCGTGGCTGAGAACGGCGTTCTCCGCGATCCGATCCTTCAGGGCCGCGTCCATCGCATCGATATGGTAGAGGCCCTTGCCGGTGAACGTGCCTTCGCCGAAGACGTCCTGGTAGAGATCCGACACCGCGAATACATACGGATCGAGGCCGCGATTGGCCGAGAACACCCGCTGGAAGAACGAGGACTCCTCCCCGGTCGTGAGCGACGGCGTGACCCGCGGCTGGAGGATGCCGTAGCCGCGCACGACCCGGCGGGCGTCCCTGTCGATGACGGGCCGGTTGAGCGGATGCGCGATCTTGCCGGCCATCTTCGTCGCCGCGTCGCGCGTCATGCGCGTATCCGAATCGAGCGTCAGGACATGGACGACGTCCGGCGGCAGCGGAGTGTCGAGAGCGAGGAAGGTCGTGTCCGGATCGCCGCGGAGCAGAAGGTTGAGTTCGTCCAGCTTGCCGCGCTTGCGCTCCCAGCCCATCCATGTGCCTTCCGCCTCGTTGTAGAGGCGACGCCTGTGCAGAAGATGGAACCGCTTCGCCACGCCGGGCGGATGGCGCTCGTTGAGCAGCGCAATCTGCGAGCGCGCATAGGCGAGCAGCTCGAGATCCTGGTCCGTCTGCTCCTCGCGGCTGTCGGGCCAGTCGGTCAAGAGCGCGTAGTAGAGTTCGCCGCCCATATTGGCGAGGTGATGGACCTCGAGCCGGTGCGTCAGTTCCTCGATGTCGGCGCGCGAGCCGATCAGCGCGGGCACGACGACCAGCGTGCGCGCCTCTACCGGCACTCCGTCGCGGTACTCGTATCCGATCAGCCGGGTCGGACGCATGAAGAGCAGCATCAGTGTGTTGAAGAGTGCGACCGAGCCTTCCATGGCGGGAAAGGCAAAGAGCGTCAGCAGCAGGACGGTCCAGCCGGTCGAAAGACCCGCGGCTTTGGTCACCGTCCAGGCGGCGAGGATGAAAAGCGCGGTCAACACTGCGACGGGAGCCGCGATCGATACCCAGCCACCGCGCCTCAACAACCGCATCAGCCGCTCGCTCGGCTTCGGGCGATAGTTGACGGCGTGTTCGAGCTCGCGCCGGCGCGGCCCGACGAGGAAGAAGCCGATATCGGACTCGTCCGAGCCGTTCGCGGCCGCCGCCAATTGCAGGGCGCGCTCCGCGACGTCGTGCTCGCTCAGATGCGACCGCCGCGCGATGTCCTCGATCGCGGCCCGGTACTGGTCGCGGGAGGAGAAATCGAGCTCCGCGAAGTTCGAGTGTTCCCGCAGCATCACGTCGATCAGGCTGACGCCTTCGAACCATCCGGTCCATTCGACGTCGTTGACCGCCCGGAAACCGCGGATGATGTTGCCCGTCGTGACATTGCCGCTCGCCAGCGAGCGATGCTCGGTGAGCGTGATCTCCTCGGCGTCCGATCCGTGCTTTTCGAGCTCACGCTCGAGCCACTGCAGGGCGGTGCCGGCGCTGCGCGATCCGTCGCGAAGGCGATGGAGAAGCTGCGTTGCGAAGGAGGCGTCGCTGGCGTGCGCGGCGTAGGCGGCGAGAATCGCTTCCTGGGCGGCGGGATCGGTTTGTTGCGCGAGCTCGTTGGCGACCTCGTTGGCGGCCCGTCGCATCAGCCGGGCACGGTCGACGCGCACCGCCAGCCGGCGCAGATTCTCCGCAAGGACGAAGCGGACCAGGGAGGGCAGCGCCCAGATTTCCCCGATCCTCAGCGGCGCGACCGACTGGTAGCCCTCGACCAGTACGTGCAGCATGTCGGGCGAGATCATGCTGTCGGTGTGCCCGACATAAGCCCAGGCGATCAGAAGGGTGCGTGGCACGGACGTGCCGTTCGGCAGCTTGACGGTCGGCAGCTCGCGGTAGAATCGTTTCGGCAGATCGCGCCGGATCTGAACGATGCTTTCCTCGACAAGGTAATTGTTGTCGAGCAGCCACTGCGCGGCCGGCGTTATCGTCTCCCCTCGCGCCTGCGCCGCGTTCGTATCCTTGTAGACGGCAAGGATCCGCGCCGCATTCTCGTTGATGCGGGCATGAAAGTTCCCTTCCCCCAGCCCCGGGAGGTTCGGGATGCGACCCGACGCGAGGTCGACGCCGAGTCTGCGAAGCCTCTCCTCCTGGAAGAAGTCGTAGCGGATCGGCTGTTCGGCTCTCGGCGGGAGCGGGTGCACGTCCGGATCGGCCCGGAGTGACTTGAAAGGGGCGTTCATTGACGAAAATCCAAGCGGCGAACGTCGCAACGGCGGGCAAGGACGGCGCCCGCCGGGCGCGCCGTAAATCGTTTAGAAAGCGATTGGTTGCGTGGCAATACGCCGATCCTCACAAATGACGATTCTCTGTTTCCGATCGCGAACTGCCCGGGAACCGTTCGCGCCCCGACGCGTCTGAGCGCTCGCAGGAGTTCGGTTGCCGGCCCGGGCAGGCCTTGCTCGATCCAAGCTGCGGCATCATGTCCAGCCGGTTCATAGTGGACATGGACCATCGGCGATAGGCATCTGCGGTCATCTCCTACGTCAGTGGCTAACCAGATGTTCGTTCACGGCTCTGTGATCACGCAGCGTTACAATCGGCGCACGAGATTTGTAGTCAGAATCGGAACGTCTGCCATGATTGGCACATTGTCTCGCGACATGCCTCTCGACATGGTGCATTGCACAAAGAAGCGGGCGGAGTGAGCGAGTGACACTGCTGGAAGTCTATTGGCGGGCTTTGAACTATCTTGCCCCCAAGAGCAGGAGCGTGTTGGTCGTCTGCTGCTCCAACATCGTCCTGGCAATGGTGATGATCGCCGAGCCGATCCTCTTCGGCCGCATCATCGATGTCATCGCCGACAAGGGTGACGTGATCCCGACGCTGATGCTGTGGGCCGGCCTCGGTCTCTTCAACATCATCGCCTTCGTCCTCGTCGCCCGCCAGGCGGACCGTCTAGCGCATCGCATGCGCGTCGAAGTCCTGACGCGCTCGTATTCCAACGTGATGACGATGCCGCTGTCGTGGCACTACGAGCGCGGCACCTCGAACGTCCTGCACACCCTGATCCGCGCCGTCGACACGCTGTTCGGGCTCTGGCTCGAATTCATGCGCCAGCATCTGACCACCGCCGTGTCGCTGGTGCTGCTGATCCCGACCGCCATCGCCGTCGACTACCGCCTCTCGCTGGTGCTGATGGTGCTGGGCGTCCTGTATTTCGCGATCGGCCGCTTCGTCATGCGCCGGACCGAGCAGAACCAGAAGGCCGTCGAGGCGCACCACCACAAGGTGTTCGCCCATGTCAGCGATTCCGTCAGCAACGTCGCCCTGCTGCAGAGCTACAACCGCGTCTCGCAGGAGACCCAGTCGCTGCGCGTCTTCGTCGACCGGCTTATCAAGGCACAGTATCCGGTGCTCGACTGGTGGGCGCTGGCCAGCGCGATGCATCGCGTAGCCTCGACCATTTCGATGATGGTGGTGATGATCATCGGCGCGCTGCTGGTTTCGTGGGGGCAGCTGAGGGTCGGCGACATCGTCGCCTTCACCGGCTTTGCCTCCCTGCTGATCAGCCGGCTCGACCAGATTTCGTCCTTCGTCAACCAGATCTTCGAGAGCCGGGTTCGTCTCGAGGAGTTCTACCGCCTGGAGGATGCGACCGAGATGCGCAAGGAGCCCGAGGGCGTCGACGCGCTCGGGCACGTGTCCGGCCATGTCCGCTTCGACAATGTCAGCTTCGCCTTCGCCAATGCGGCCCGCGGCGTCAGCAACGTCTCGTTCGCCGTCGAACCCGGCAAGACCGTCGCGATCGTCGGTCCGACCGGTGCCGGCAAGACGACGCTGATCAACCTGCTGCAGCGGGTCTACGATCCCGTGGACGGCGCGATCTACATCGACGGCGTCGACACGCGCCGGGTCACCCGCGCGTCGCTGCGCAGTTCGATCGCGACGGTGTTCCAGGATTCCGCGCTGCTCAACCGGTCGATCGAAGAGAACATCCGCGTCGGCTGCGCCCATGCGTCGAACGACGATATCCACGAGGCCGCGCGCGCCGCGGCGGCGCACGATTTCATCCTCGACAAGTCCGAAGGCTACGACACGCTCGTCGGCGAACGGGGCGGCCAGCTGTCGGGCGGCGAACGCCAGCGCATCGCGATCGCCCGCGCGATCCTCAAGGACGCGCCGATCCTCGTGCTCGACGAGGCGACGAGCGCGCTCGACGTCGAGACCGAGGAGCGGGTGCGCGCCGCGGTGGACGACCTGCGCCACAACCGCACGACCTTCATCATCGCCCACCGCCTGTCGACGGTGCGCGACGCCGATCTCGTGCTGTTCATGGACGAAGGCCGCATTGTCGAGCAGGGTTCGTTCGACGAACTCGCCGCGCGCGGCGGACGCTTCGCCGCGCTGCTGCAGGCCGGCAGCCTGATCTCCGATCGCAAGCCGGCCGGCGTGGTGGTTCCCTTCGAGTTCCAGGCCGCCTGATCAGCCAAGGACGGCGAGGCGTTCCGGCAGGGTCCGGATCGCCGCGCCGTCGGCATTGGCAAAGGCGAAGCGCAGCGAGCCTTCCTGCCCCTTGCCGAAGAACTCGCCCGGGATGACGACGACGCCCACCTCGCGGGCCATGCGTTCGGCCACGACCCGCGACGGCGTCTCCCCGAACGGATGCCTGACGAAGGCGAAATAGGCGCCGAGCGATTGCAGGTTCCAACCGGGCAGCGCGCCCATCGCCGCCCGTAAAGCCTGCGCCCGCGCCATGATCTCGCGGCGGTTGGTCTCCCGCCATCCGGCCAGCGCGGGCAACCCCCTCGCCACCGCCGCCTGAGGCGGGCGCGGCGCGCAGATCTGCAGGTTGTCCATGATCTTGGCGATCTCGCCGACCATTGCCGGCGACGCCGTCACCGCGCCCAGCCGGTGCCCCGGAATGCAGAAGGACTTCGAGAACGAATAGAGCTGGACGAGATTGTCCTCCCAGTCGTCGATGCTGAGCAGTCCGTGCGGCGGTTGCGATCCCGGCGGCAGGAAGTCGCGATAGGTCTCGTCGAGGATCAGCCAGGCGCCCTTCTCGCGGCAGATGTCGAACAGGCGTCGCAGCAGTTCCGGCGGATAGACCGCTCCGGTCGGATTGTTGGGCGAGACCAGGGCGAGCGCCTTGGCGCCCCCGGCGAATGCCGCCTCGACCCGATCCGCATCGGGCAGGAAACCCGACGCCGGATCGAGGTCGACATAGTCGATGCCGATGCCGAGCATGGCGAGCGTGGTCTCGTGGTTGAAATAGCAGGGATTTGTCATCAGGATCCTCTCGCCCGCACCGGCGATCGCCATCGCCGAGGCGAAAAAGGCCTGGTTGCAGCCCGACGTGATCTGGATGTTCGATCCGTCGAGCTGGGCGCCGTAGAGAGCGCCGACATGCGCCGCGTAGGCCTGCCGCAGCGCCGTCTCTCCTTCGATCGGGCCATAGCCGGCAAAGGCGCGGTCGGCGGCCGCTTCCCCGAGCCAGGCCAGCAGATCGGGATGCGGCGGGTATCCAGGTACGGCCTGCGACAGGTCGAGCAGCGGACCGTGCCGGCCGTCATAGGCGCGCGCCCAGGCCTGGACGGCCGGAACCGGCGGCGGCGATTGCCCCGCGACGAGCGGGTTGAAGCGGGCATGCGTCATGTCGGATCTGGTCCCGATGGCGTTTCGCGTCACTGATGCGAAGCGTGGGGGAAGGGTCGCTGAAAAGCCGGGCCGGAACAAGGGACAGAGACGCCGCTTCCTTCTTTCCGCCCGGGCAAGGCGCTACGTCTACGAGGCCACCCGCACGCCGTCATCCTCGGGCCGGCCCCTCGGGCGTTCGATTGGCTTTGCAAGGTCCACTGGACCTTGCAATTCGCCCGATGGGCGAACCGCCATCTCACCCCGAGGATCTGCCGACCTTGAAGTCTATGTGTTTCAGATACTTACGCACGCCGTAGATCCTCGGGTCAAGCCCGAGGATGACGCCGCGCGGGGGGTGACCCGTCCGCCTTCTCACGACGTGTCGCGCCGCTTGTGCGCCTCGTAGGCGAAATAGTGCAGGTCGCGCAGCACGTCGTCGACCGCGTGCTCGTGCCTTGGCGAGCCCGGTCGATGGAGTCCGTAGGCGCGGCCGGGGCGCAGCGGCGAGACACGGCCCGCGCGGCCGGCTTTTCGCAAGGCCTCGCAGCGGGCACGCCAGCGGGCGAACCGCATGGCCTGGCGGGGCAGGTCGCCGAGTGCCGAGGCCAGCGCTTCCAGACGCAGCCGCAGATGGGCGGCATCGATCGGATCGTTTGGCGACGGCTCATGCTTCGGCGCGATCGCGAAGAGCGGCGTCCAGCCGGGAATGGAGATGCGCGGCACGCCGGAGGTGCGGATGTGGAACGGCGGCGCGGCCGGATCGGGCAGCGGGTCGAGCAGCGGGAACGAGAGTTTGCGCTGGGCCGTCGCTTCGGCGGATGCTTGCGTCCCGGCGGCGGGTGCGAGCGCCAGGCCAAGGCCGGGGACCGGGACGGGAACGTGCGTGACCAGCGGGCCGCTGTTCGGCTTGAGCGGGGGCAGGACAGGTTCCGCCGCCACCATGTCGCGGCCGACGACGATGATCAGCCGCCGCACGGCGGCTTCCGCCGCGCGCAGCAGCCGATAGACGGCGCGGTGGACGCGGCGGGGGAGCGTCAGGGACAGATACCCCTCACCAGGTTCGGCTAACGCCTCGGCTTTGCCTCGGCGAGCCGAACCATCCTCTCCCACAGGGGGCGAGGAAAAGGCGAGCCCGGCCATGACGCACAGCGTGGCGACGATGCCGGAAAGCAGCCGGACATTGCGCTCGATCACGAGCTTCCAGTCGATCCCTCCGTCACTCACCTCGTCCCGACTGCTCACCTGCGCCTCCTTTCAGCGCGGACAGTGTGGTGGAGAGGCGCAAGGAGGTGGATAGATTTTTTCGCTCGGGACGATCCAGCGCTTCGTCATCCCGGCGACCGGAGGTCAGCCGGGATCCATTGGCGGCCGGATGAGAGGCACCGACGGTCTTTCCGCGGGGCCGTTTTCGGCGTGTAACCGGAGAGAAGAATAGATCCCGCATGGCCTTCGGCCTGCGGGATGACGCCTGGAGGTGAAGGCCAGGGAGATGCCGGGGAAGGTTGGCGGCGGGCCCACAAACGCCAAAGGCGCCTGGCCGGAAGACGGTGGATCGGAAGAGGCGGTGGCGTGGCGAATGGCGCACGGGGCAAGGCGTGCGCGCGGGAGGCCCGGAAAATCGGTCCACGGGGGGTATGTGATGCACTTCATGTCGGCGCGGCCGGCGAGGTGCAGAATCGGCGTCCGGGGCGGGACATCCCGGAAGGAACACGCACATGCTGGCTTATGCAATCGACAAGGCGCGCCTTGCCACCGACGGCCAGGCCTATCTGAAACTTCTCGCCTCGAATGCCGACTGGATGATCCGCGACAAGGCGAGCCTCATGGTCAACCGCAAGACCGTGCCGGGTCTCGCCAAGCTGCCCGACGCGGACTTCCGCGCCTTCGCCGACAGCCTGGAATTCAAGGGCGGCGGGCTTGCCCACGGCAATTATCGCCCGCTGATGCTGAACCTGACGCTGACCGAACTGTTCGAGGTGTTCGAAGCCTTCGGCATGGGGCGCGACTACTTCCTGCGCATTCACGAATACGACTGCGCGGGCGGCGACTGCTCGTTCTCGTTCTGGTCGTTCTGCGCCAGCAATTGCCATCCGACCGTCGTCGAACAGTGAACGGCGCGGATTCTCAGGCCTGAAGCACCAGCAGGTCGGCGGGAGAGAAATGCACGGTCGTCCTGTCGCCCGGCGTGGGCGGCGGGGCGGCCGGATTGTTGAACGTGTCGAACGACAGGCTGTTGCCGCCGGTATCGGCGCTGATGCGGATGACCGAGCCGAGGAAGTTGACCGCCGTGATCGTGCACGGGATCGAGATGCTGCGCGCGGCATCATGCGTCATCGAGATCGTCTCGGGCCGCAACGCCAGCGAGATCCTTTCGCCGGCCTTGACGCTGCCGAGGGAGCGCGAGAGCGCGACCGGCACGCCGCCGATCTCGACCGCGCCGGACGCCGGATCCTTGACCACCGCGTCGAGCACGTTGAGCGTGCCGACGAAGCCGGCGACGAAGCGGGTGGCGGGACGGTTGTAAACCTCGAACGGCGCGCCGACCTGGTCGGCCCGCCCCGCATTCATGACCACGATGCGGTCGGACATCGACATCGCCTCTTCCTGGTCGTGGGTGACGAAGATCGTGGTGATGCCAAGCTCGCGCTGGATGGCGCGGATCTCGTCGCGTAGCGACACGCGCACCTTGGCATCGAGCGCCGACAGCGGCTCGTCGAGCAGGAGAAGCCGCGGCTTGGGCGCCAGCGCACGCGCCAGCGCCACGCGCTGCTGTTGGCCGCCGGAGAGCTGGTAGGGGTAACGCGCGCCGAACTCGCCGAGCTTGATCAGCCCCAGCATCTCGGCGACTCGCGCGTCGATCTCCGCCTTCGGCTTGCCGGCGACCTTGAGGCCGAAGCCGATGTTCTGCGCCACGGTCATGTTGGGAAACAGCGCATAGGCCTGGAACACCATGCCGATATTACGCTGGTTCGGCTTCAGGCTCGTCATGTCCTTGCCGCCGACGACGATACGGCCGGCGCTCGGCTGCTCGAAACCGGCGACGATGCGCAGCATCGTCGTCTTGCCGCAGCCCGAGGGGCCGAGGAAGGAGATGAACTCGCCCTTGTCGACGTCGAGGTTGAAGTCCTGCACGACCGTCGTCGCACCGAAGGATTTCCGGACATGCTGGATCGAGAGGAACGGTTCCGACATGGGTTCTTCCGGTTAGTGGAGCTGCGCGGGCGCCCGAGGGGCGAAGCGGGAGACGACCTGGATGAGGGCCATGCAGCCCCATGTGATGGCAAAGGCGATGACCGCGAGCGCAGCGGGCTCATAGGCGCGGTTGGCGCCGAGAAGCTGCATGTAGGGCCCGAAGGCCGGGCGGTTCAAAAGCGCGGCCAGCGTGAACTCGCCAATGACGATGGCGAAGGTGAGGAACGCGCCGGACATGACCGCGACCAGCACGTTGGGCAGGATGATGCGGGCGAGGATGGTGATCCACCCGGCGCCGAGCGACTGCGCCGCCTCGGTCAGCGTGCCGACGTCGATCGTGCGCAGCCCCGTGTCGACCGCCCGGTACATGTAGGGCAGCGCCAGCGTCGCATAGCCGAACATCAGCAGGATATTGGTGCCGGTGGCGGAGCCGGTAAGCGGCAGGAAGCTCGACGTGTTGTAGAGCCGGATGTAGCCGAAGACGATGACGATGGCCGGGATGACCAGCGGCAGGAGCGTGATGAATTCGATATAGGGCCTGAGCCCCGGCAGCCGGAGCCGCACCCAGTAGGCCGTCGGCACGATCAGCACGACGCCGAAGATGATGGTCGCGATCGCCATCCCGACCGAATAGGCGAAAGTCTCCTGGAACCTCGGATCGGCGAGCACCTTGGCATAGGCGTCGAAGGAATAGACGCCGCGGCGCATCTTGAGCGAGAACTCGGTCATGCCGAGCAGCGGCAGGATGAAGTAGAGCATGCCGAAGACGACGGCCGCCCAGGCCCAGAACTTTCTCATTTGAGCCACCGCTCCGAACGTGCGCGCAGCCAGATGTAGATCGTGTTGGCGATGCCGGTGACGACGATCATGCCGAAGGCGAGCGCGTAGCCGAGATGCGGATCGCCGAGCACGTCGCCGCGGATCTGCGCGAACAGCAGGATCGGCACGATCGACAGCGACGAGCCGGTGAGCGCGATCGCGGTCGCCACCGCGCCGAAGGCGTTGGCGAACAGCAAGGCCAGCGTGCCCAGCAGCGACGGAAACAGGATCGGCAGCGCGATCATCGTCCAGTACTGACGGCCGGTGGCGCCCAGAATGCTGGCCGCCTCGCGCCATTCGCGCTTCAGCCCGTCGAGCGCCGGCGTGATGATCAGGATCATCAGCGGAATCTGGAAGAAGAGATAGGTGAGCGTCAGGCCCCAGAAGGACAGGAGGTTGAAGCCGAGCGAGCGAAGGTCGATGCCGAGCTGGGTGCGCAGGAACACCGTGACGAGGCCGATCGGGCCGAGCGTCGCGATGAAGGCGAAGGCGAGCGGCACGCCGGCGAAGTTCGAAGCCACACCCGAGAAGGTCAAAAGCGGCGAACGCACCCAGTTGGGCAGGCCGCCGAGCACGACGGCCGCGGCCATCGCGAAGCCGACGATACAGCCGAGGATGGCCGAGGCCAGGCTGATGCGGATGGAGATCCAGTAGGCCGCCATGATGGACGGCGTGAACAGGCCCTGCACGTTCTTCAGCGTGAACTCGCCGGCCGGGTTCTGGAAGGCGCCGATGACGATGTTCATCGTCGGCAGGATGAGAAACAGAAGCGCGAAGAGCAGGAACGGCGCGACGCCCAGCCAGTCGAGCGGCAGCCGCAACTTTGGCTTCTCAGACTGCGCGGGCGGTGCGCTTGCCGTCATCTGGACAATCGTTTCGACAAAGGAGGACCTGCCCCGCACAATCGCGGGGCAGGTGAGCTTTCAGGCGCTTACTGAACGTTGGCGCCGACGACCTTGTCCCAGCCGCCGGTGACGGCGGTCTTGTTCTCGTTGACCTCGTCGAGCGTCGGGAAGTAGGCCGCTTCGTAGGAAGCCGCCGGCGGCAGCTTGTCGAGGAGGTCCTGCGGGATCACGCCGCGCTTGGCCATGTCGTTGAAGCGGATCGGGTGGCAGTAGCCCTTGAGCCAGCCGAGCTGGCCCTCGTCGGAATAGAGATACTCCATCCAGAGCTTCGCTGCGTTCGGATGCGGCGCGTAGGCGCTGATCGCCTGGACGTAAACGCCAGCGAGCACGCCCGACTTCGGCACGACGACTTCGACCGGCGGGTTGCCGGCGAGCGTGTCCTTGGCGGCGAGCGCGTTGTAGTCCCACATCACGACTATCGGGGTGGCCCCCTGGGCCAGCGTGCCGGCCTTGCCGATCACCGGCACGAAGTTGCCGGCCTTGTTGAGCTCGGCGAAGAACTCGAGGCCCTTCTCGCCGGCTTCCTTGCCTGCCTTGCCGCCCTTGGCGAGGCCGGCCGCGAGAGCCGCCAGGATCGCCTGGTTGGACGCGCGCGGATCACCCGCCAGTGCCACCTGGCCCTTGTATTCCGGCTTCAGAAGATCGGCCCAGTCGGCGGGCGTGTTGGGGACGAGGTCCTTGTTCACGATCAACGACATCACGCCGTAATAGTCGCCGTACCAGTGGCCGTCCGCGTCCTTGGCACCCTCGGGGATCGAATCCCAGGTCGAGACCTTGTACGGCTGGACCAGGCCTTCGGCCTTGGAGGACGGGCCGAAGGCCAGGCCGACGTCGATCACGTCGGGCGCCTGCGGGCCCTTGTTGTCCTTGTTCGCCTTGATCGCCTCGATCTCGTCCGCCGAACCGGCGTCGGGATTGAGCTCGTTCACGGTGATCTCCGGATACTTCTTCTTGAAGCCTTCGATGACCCCGCCATAACCGCACCAGTCGTGCGGCAGCGCGATCGTGGTCAGCATGCCTTCCGCCTTGGCGGCAGCTTCGATCGCCGCCAGATCCTGGGCCGACGAAATCGCCGACGAAGCCATTAGCGTCGCCGCCGTGACCGAAAGGATCTTCCCCATTGTCTTGAACATATTCTTCTCCTTGAGACTGACGCCCACAGGCACCGGCAACGCGGGTATCCGCTTCCCATGACAAACGGATGAATGTCCTGCGAAGACTGCGCCTTGCCGAAATTAAAGCGTTTTCCACACTTTAGTGCAATTAGCCGGCGTGCCTAATTTTACCGGCTAACAACTGTTCCAGCATTTGCCGGACGGCCTCCATCGAAGCCGGTCCGGAAATGCCTCAAAG
The DNA here is from genome assembly GCA_043822005.1 of Pseudomonadota bacterium. Taxonomy (GTDB): domain Bacteria; phylum Pseudomonadota; class Alphaproteobacteria; order Rhizobiales; family Rhizobiaceae; genus Mesorhizobium_A. The sequence continues at coordinate 37,070 of JBDRCE010000033.1, forward strand.
CTTGCCCTCGATCGCGTTCTCGAGAACCTCGAGCGCCGCTTTCTTCGTGAACTTGACCGGGTTCGAGCCCGTCGACGGGTCGGCGACCGCCATCTCGGCGATCATCGCCTTGCGCTTCTTGTCCATGTCCAGCCCCTTGACCAGCTCGGGAAGCGTGTGCGGCACCTTCAACTGCTTGCGCAGCTTGAGCACCGCCTTGGCAAAGCCCTCGTAGCCGCCCTTGATGCCGAGATAGGCGGCGGCCCGCGTCAGCCGCTCCTCGATCGCCGGGCGGTTGAAGGCGAGCACGTAGGGCATGAACACGGCATTGGTCATGCCGTGATGGGTGTCGTAGAGCGCGCCGATCGGATGCGACAGCGAGTGGATGGCGCCGAGCCCCTTCTGGAAGGCGGTGGCACCCATTGCGGCGGCGCTCATCATGTGGGCGCGGGCGGTGAGATCCGTCGGGGTAGCGACCGCCTTGGGCAGGTTCTCGAACACGAGCCGCATGCCTTCGAGCGCGATGCCGTCGGCCATCGGATGGTAGCCCGGCGCGCAATAGGCCTCGAGGCAGTGCGCCAGCGCGTCCATGCCGGTGCCGACGGTGATGAAGGCCGGCATGCCGACCGTCAGCTCCGGATCGGCGATGACGATGGCGGGCAGCATCTTCGGGTGGAAGATGATCTTCTTGGTGTGGCTCTCCTCGTGGGTCAGCACCGCCGCGCGGCCGACTTCCGAGCCGGTGCCCGCCGTCGTCGGCACCGCGACGATCGGCGCGATCTTGGAGGCATCCGCCCGGGTCCACCAGTCGCCGATGTCCTCGAAGTCCCAGACGGGCCGCATCTGGCCGGCCTGGAAGGCGATCAGCTTGCCGAGGTCGATGGCCGAGCCGCCGCCGAAGACGATCGCGCCGTCATGCTTGCCCTTCTTCCAGGCGGCGATGCCGGCGGCGAGGTTCGCCTCGACCGGGTTCGGCTTGACGTCGGAGAAGACCGCATAGGGGACCTTGGCGTCGTCGAGGATCTTCAGCGCCTTCGCCACCACCGGCAGCTTGACCAGTCCCGGATCGGTGACGAAGAGCGGCTTCCTGATGCCGGCGGCGGCGAGCGCATCGGGCAGTTCCGAGATGCGCCCGGCGCCGAAGCGGATCGTGGTGGGGTAGTTCCATTTGGAAACGAGTTTGGTCATCACATGGTCTTTCGGGATCAGATCGCTTCGCGCAGGTGGAAGCTCTTCGGCCGCGTCAGGTTCTCGAAGCCGATCGCCGAGAGAGCCGCGCCCTTGCCGGTGTCCTTGACGCCGGTCCAGACGAGGGCCGGATCGAGGTAGTCGCAGCGGTTCATGAACACGGTTCCGGTCTCGACGCGGTCGCCGATCGTCGCGGCGCGCTCGATGTCCCTGGTCCAGATCGAGGCGGTGAGGCCGTAGGGGCTGTCGTTCATCAGCGCGATGGCGTCCTCGTCGCCGCGCACCTTCATGATGCCGACGACGGGCCCAAAGCTCTCCTCGCGCATGACGCTCATCTGGTGGTTGACATCGGTCAGCACCTCGACCGGGAGATAGGGCGAGCCAGCGGTGTCGCGCTCGTCCTTGGTGTTGAGGTGCGCCGTCGCGCCCTTGCGCAGCGCCTCGGCCTTCTGCTCGCGGATGAAGTCGGCGAAGCGCGCCTGCGCCATCGGACCCATCACGGTCGCCGTGTCGGTCGGGTTGCCGAGGGTCCAGTTGCGGCTCTCGGCAATGAAGCCGTCGACGAAATCGTCGTAGATCTTCTCGTGCACGTAGATGCGCTCGATGCCGCAGCAGCATTGGCCGGAATTGAAGAACGCGCCCTCGGCGAGGTTGGCAATCGCGTGGTCGAGCTTGGCGTCGGGCAGCACATAGGCCGGGTCCTTGCCGCCGAGCTCGAGCCCGAGCGTCATGAACGTGCCCGCGGCCGCCTTCTCGATGGCGCGTCCGCCGGCGACCGAGCCGGTGAAGTTGACGTGGTCGATCTTGCCCGACGCCAGGAGCTTCTCGGTCTGGGCGTGGTTCATCACCAGGTTCTGGAACAGTCCCTTGGGCAGGCCGGCCATGTCGAACGCCTTCTGGAAGCGCTCGCCGACCAGCAGGGTCTGTGCCGCGTGCTTGAGGATCACCGCGGAGCCGGCGATCAGCGCCGGCACGATCGTGTTGACCGCGGTCAGGTAAGGATAGTTCCACGGCGCGATGACCATGACGACGCCGAGCGGCTCGCGCTTGACGTAGCGGCGAAAGCCCTCCTTCGGGTTCGACGCCATCACCGGCTTCAGCGCCTGTTCGGCGATCTCGACCATGTACTGCGTGCGTTCCTTCACACCGCCGAACTCGCCGCCATACCTGACCGGCCGGCCCATCTGCCACGCGAGTTCCGGCACGATCTCGTCGGACATGCCGACCAGCGCCTCGAGCATCGCCAGCATGTATCTGCAGCGTTCAGCGATCGGCACGTCGACCCACTTCGCCTGCGCCGCCTTGGCGCGCTCGACGGCGGCATTGACCGCCTGGTCGCTCGCTACGGGCCGCTCGGCATAGATCGAGCCATCGACGGGGGATTTGATTTTGACCGTTTCGGTCATGGTATTTCCTCGTGTTCTTGTTGTCGTTCAGTAGCGCTCGAAGCCGCGATGCAGCTCCCAGTCGGTGATGCGGCGGTCGTATTCGAACTGCTCCCAGCGCGCGGTGTGGACGTAGTGATCGACCACGTCGTCGCCGAGGGCGGAGCGCAGCATCTTGGATTTCGTCAGCGTCTCGGTCGCCTCGCGCAGGGTCTTGGGAATTTCCGGCAGTCTGGAGACCTGGTAGGCGTCGCCGACGAAGGGTTTCTGCAGCTCCAGCTTCTCGTCGATGCCGGCCAAACCCGCCGCGATCAGCGCGGCGAAGGCGAGGTAGGGGTTGAGGTCGGCACCGCCGATGCGGCACTCCATGCGGATACCCTTGGTCCCCTCGCCGCAGAGACGGAAACCGGCGGTGCGGTTGTCTTCCGACCACATGATCTTGGTCGGCGCGAAGGTGCCAGACTGGAAGCGCTTGTAGGAGTTGATGTAAGGCGCCAGGAACCAGGTGAACTCCTTGGCGTATTTCAACTGGCCGGCCGACCACTGCCGGCCCAGTTCCGACAACGTCCAGGGTGCCTTCTTGTCGAAGAACAGCGGCGTCTTGCCGTCGGCGCTCCACAGCGAATTGTGGATATGGCTGGAATTGCCGGCGAGCCCGTAGTTGTATTTGGCCATGAAGGTGATCGCCTTGCCCATCTGGCCGGCGATCTCCTTGGCGCCGTTCTTCAGCACCACGTGGCGGTCGGCCATCTCCAGCGCTTCAGCGTAGCGGACGTTGATTTCCTCCTGCCCCGGACCCCACTCGCCCTTCGAGTTCTCGATCGGGATGCCGGCGGCCTCCATCTCGTTGCGCAGGCGGCGCATCACGTCCTCTTCCTTGGTCGTGATGCCGATCAGGTAGTCGCCGATATAGGGCGAGGCGGTCTTCAGGCCCTGCCAGTGCTTGTCGCGGGCCGAATCGTAGCTCTCGTCGAGCAGGTAGAATTCGAGCTCCGAGGCGAAATAGCCGATCCAGCCCCTCTCCTTCAGCCGCGCGACCTGCTTGCGCAGAATGGCGCGCGGCGAATGCGGCAGGTCCTCGTGCGTGTGATGGTCCTGGATGTCGTTCAGAACGAGCGCGGTCTTTTCCAGCCAGGGCACGACGCGGATCGTGCCGAGGTCGGGCTTCATCGTGAAGTCGCCATAGCCCTTCGACCAGCTTGCCGCCTTGTATCCGGGCACCGGCTCCATATCGATGTCGTTGGCCAGCAAATAGTTGCAGCCGTGCGTCTCATCATAGGCGGACTCGACGAAATACCTGGCGAGGAACCGCTTGCCGATCAGCCGGCCCTGCATGTCGACGGCGGCGGCGAGCACCGTGTCGATGTCGCCCGCGGCGACCATCTTCTTCAACTGATCGAATGTCACATTGCCCGCCATGATTGCCCTCTCGGCGATACGAAAACCCTGTCCAGGGAATTTGCGGCCGGGCATCGTGCGCCCGGCCGCTCGCAATTGTCCAGACCCGCTCAGCCCTGCGTGTAGACGCCGCCGGCCTTCTTGAGGATCTGGTTGTATTCCTTGAATATCCCGACGACCTTCGCCTTGAGCTCGCTCTCGGCGGCGATCTCGTCCCAGAACTTGAGCGCCGCGTTCTCCACCTCGGCCCATTCGGCGGCCGGGATGGTGGTCAGCTTCAGCTTGTCGCCGGTGGCGCGCAGCTTGGCTTCGCCGCCCCAGTACCACTGGTTTCGGTAGGTGTGGCTTGCGTCGACGCAGGCCATCCAGAGCTGCTTGAGATGTTCCGGAATGTCAGCCCAGCTCTTCTCGTTGACGAACCACGAGCCGATCCAGGCACCGGATGTGTTGTTGGTGGTGAAGTGATCGGTCACGTCGGCCCAGCCGACGGTATAGTCCTCGGTGATGCCCGACCAGCTCATGCCGTCGAGTTCGCCGGTCTGCACCGCCACCTGCACGTCCTCGTAAGGAATCGAGACCGGCACGACGCCGAACTGGGCGAGGAAGCGCCCGGCCGTCGGGAACGTGTAGAGACGCAGGCCCTGCAGGTCGGCCAGGCTGTTGAGGGGCTTCTTGGTGTTGAAATGGCAGGGATCCTGGCCCGCCGCCGAAAGCCACACGACGCCGCCCGCCTTGGCATAGGCGTCGCGCCAGATCTCGGCGAGGCCGTATTGCTGGAACAGCACCGGCACGTCGAGGATGTGCTTGGTGGCGAACGGGAAGTAGCCGCCGAACAGCGAGATTTCGACGGGCGCGGCCATCGAATCGTCGTCGGAGTGCACCGCGTTGATGGTGCCCGCCTGCATGGCGCGGAACAGTTCGCCGGTCGGCACGATCTGGTCGGCGTAATAGAGTTCGATCTCCATCTCGCCCTTCGCCGCCTTGTTGAACATATCGACGGCCGGCTTGGTGACGTGCGGGCCGAGTGCCGCGCCGGCGTAGGTCTGCAGGCGCCACTTGATCGGCGTCTGGGCGATGACGGCGGGCGCGGCGAGCGTCGTCGCGCCGGCAGCGCCGGCGGTCACGAGGCCGGCCTGCTTCAGGAAATTGCGTCTGCTGTGCATGGTCTTCATCACGTTCCCCTTTGCTTACTTCGAGTAGACGTAGTTGGGCAGCCACGTTGCGATCCCCGGGAACAGCCCGATGATCAGCAAGGTGAGCAGCATGATCCCGACGAACGGGTAGACCGACCGGTAGATGTCCGGCAGGGTGACTTCCGGCGGCGCCATGGCGCGCATCAGGAAGAGGTTGTAGCCGAAAGGCGGCGTCAGATAGGCGATCTGGCAGGTGATCGTGTAGAGCACGCCATACCAGACGAGGTCGAAGCCGAGCGCACCGGCGAGCGGGATGAACAGCGGCGCGACGATGACCAGCATCGCCGTGTCGTCGAGGAACATGCCGAGGCCGAGGAAGGTCAGCTGCATCAGCACCAGCACCTGCCAGGGCTCGAGGCCCATCTCGCCCAGGAACAGTCTCTCGATCGACTTGACGGCGCCCAGCCCGTCGAACACCGCGCCGAAGCACAAGGCCGCGGTGATGATCCAGAAGAACATGCAGGAGATGCCGAGCGTCTTCTTGACCGTGTCGTGCATGATCGTCCAGTTCAGCCCGCCCCGCCACCAGGCGGCGAGGATCGACGACACGGCGCCGACGGCCGAGCTTTCGACGAGGCTGGTGACGCCGGTCATGAACAGGCCGGTCATGGTGACGAAGATTACCAGCGGCACGATGCCGGCGCGGGCGAGCGCGAGCTTTTCGGCGAAGGTGTACTGATCGCGTTCCTCCTGCGACAGCGGCGGTCCGAGGTTCGGCTGCAGAGCCGAGCGCACGACGATGTAGAGGATGAACAGCGACGCCATCAAAAGGCCCGGGAAGACGCCCGCCAGCCACAGATTGCCGACCGGCTGGCGCGCGATCATGCCGTAGAGCACCAGCACGACGCTCGGCGGTATCAGGATACCGAGCGTGGAGCCGGCCTGGATCACGCCGGTGACCATGATCTTGTCGTAGCCGCGGCTGAGCAGCGCCGGCAGCGCGATGGTGCAGCCCACCGCCATGCCCGCGACCGACAGGCCGTTGATGGCCGAGATGATCACCATCATGAAGATCGTGCCGATGGCCAGGCCGCCATTCAGCGGCCCCATCCAGACGTGGAACATCTTGTAGAGGTCGTCGGCGATCTTCGATTCCGCCAGCATGTAGCCCATGAACACGAACAGCGGCAGGGTGAGGAGCGGATACCACTTCATCACCTTGATGATGGCGGTGAAGGGGATTTCGACGCCGCCCTCGCCCCAGAGCAGGACGGCGGCCGCCGCTCCGACGAAGCCGATCACCGCGAAGATCCGCTGCCCGGTGAGCAGCAGGATCATCATCGACGAGAACAGGAGGGTCGCGATCAGTCCGTAACTCATGAAAGGGTCTCCCCTTTCAGTGCCGCCCAGTCCTTGAAGAAGATCGAGACCGCCTGCAGCAGAGTGAAGAAGATGCCGACGTTGAGCACGACCTTGACCGGCCACATCAGCGGCGCCCAGGACGAGAAACTCTTCTCGCCATAGCCGATCGCGTAGATCAGGGACGACACGCCGCCGATCTGCATGATCACCAGGAAGCCGATCAGCACGACGGAGGTGAACAGGTCGGTCCTCGCCTTTCCGCGCATGGTGAAGCCGCTGTAGAGCAGATCCATGCGGACGTGGTCGCCCTCCTTCAGCGTATAGGCGCCGCCGAGGGTGAAGTAGGCGACCATCACGAACTGGGCCATCTCGACGGTCCAGAGCGAGGGATGGAAGAACACCTTCATGATGGACGCGTAGGCGAGGACGCCAATCATCACGAAGATCAGGTACATGGCGAATAGACCCATGTACCAGCTCATGGAATCGATGATCCTGACATAGGTCTTTACGGCCTCAGGCACTGCGACGGGTTCCTTTCGCGCTGGCCGTCTCCACCCCGAGGTTCAGATCCGGTTCTTGAATGCCGGACAGGATTGTCGCCAGGCGCTGCGCCCAAAGGTCCTGGGAGACAGCGTCGGCGATCACATCATTCCGGATTTCGATCATTGCGCAAGGCAGACCGCGCGGGCGCGCATGCCGCTCCAGCGTAAAATAGACGCGATCGGCCGGGCTGTAGGGCTGGTTGGCGCCGACGGTGATGCCGGAAACGCCGTGGAGACCGGCGAGCAGCGGCGCCGACACGCGCTCGTCCTCGTCGTGGATGATGCCGATATGCCAGGGCCGCGACACGCCTCTATAGACCGGCGTGAAGCTGTGAATCGTCACGATCCATGTCGCGCGCCCCGCCGCCACACGGTTCTCCACCACATCCTCAAGCGCATCGTGGAACGGCCGGTACGCAAGCGCGATGCGCGCCTCGCGCGCGGCGGCGTCGAGCCCTTCATTGCCGGGAACCCGGGTCGTTTCGCTCATCTCCGCGATGAGATCGGGCGCGTCGAGCGGACGGTTGCAGTCGATCGCGAGGCGCGAGACGCACGATTCCACCAGCGTCGCGTCGAGGGTCTCCGCAAGCCTGGACGCGACCGGCAGCGCGCCGGGGTCCCACGCAATGTGCCGCTTCATGTCGTCGGGGGATAGACCGAGCGTTCTCAGCGAGGCCGGGAGCCAGTTGGACGCATGCTCGCAGACGATGACATAGCGGCTGGCGCCAGAACGATTGGTGACCCGTACCGGATCACGCCTCTCACTCGGTGTCTGTCCGAACACTGTCGCCACGATGCCCCTCGCCGGCGTAACGTTTGATACGTTTTCTGATTGATTTTGCCAGCACGAACGATTTCATACAGAAACTCGGGTATTGTCAAATGCCAAGTGGCGGGTTTGTGCGCCGGGCTTGCGGGAGGACAAGATGGCGTCGAGCATTGCCGAGACGATCACCGACCGGCTGACGGACATGCCCGCGCGTGAACGCCGGGCAGCGCAGGCGCTGATCGCGAACTACCCGATGCTGGGCCTCAAGACCGTGGCCGAGTTCGCGCAGCGCGCCGGGGTCAGTTCGCCGACGATCCTGCGGCTCGTCGCCCGCCTCGGCTACCAGAACTACGCCGAGTTCCAGTCGGCGCTGAACGACGAACTGGCGGCACGGCTCCAGTCGCCGCTGTCGCGCACCGGCCGCGCGCGTCCGAGCCGCGACGGCGGGGTGGCGCCGCTGCTTTCGGCGATGCTGGAGAATATCTCGGAAACGTTCCGCGTCGTCTCCGCCAAGCAGCTTGGCGAGATCGTCGCGCTCCTGTCGGACCCGAGGCGCAAGGTTCACCTCGTCGGCGGACGCTTCACCGATCCGATCGCGCGCTACACGACGGCGCATCTCGCCATCATCCGGCCGGGCGTGGCCCATCTCGACGGGCAGGAGAACCAGTGGCGCGACCGGCTGATCGACATGGGCAAGCGCGACGTGCTGGTGGTGTTCGACATCCGCCGCTACCAGGACAGCCTGCTGCACCTGGCGGAGAAGGCCAATGCCCGCGGCGTGACGATCGTGCTCGTCACCGACCAGTGGCTCTCGCCGATCGCGCGCTTCGCCAGCCAGGTCATCGCGGGGCGGACGTCGGTGCCATCGGCCTGGGACTCGTCCGCGGCCCTTTTCGTTCTTGCTGAACATCTGATCGCCGGCGTCACCGAGCGCCTGCCGGAGCAGAGCGCCGCCCGCATCCGCGAAATGGACGCGCTGCGGCGCGAATAACGCAGACGTGATGCGACGGCGGCGGGGCAGCCCGTCTAGCGCGACACATTACCAAACTTTAAGATGACACCCGTGGCGGCGGCAACGACATGTCTTGCGATGCCGAGGGGACTGCCGTGTACCCCTCGCGAACTGTCGTGTGCCGCGCAGCCGCGGCGTACGGCGAACCGGAGTCCTGAATGTCGTTCTGGAAACAGGCGCTGATTTCCCTGATCCTGCTGGCCGTGGCCTTTTTCGGCTGGGCTCGGTTCTTTCCGGGTTCCTCCGAAATCCTGGCGCGCTGGGGAATGGACTGGGTTCCGTTCGCGACGGTGGCGCGCGCGCCGGACAAGCCGGCAGGTTCCGGCAACGGTCAGCCCCAGCGCGGCGGGCAGCAGCAGGCGGTCGTGGCGGCCACCGTGACCGAGGAGACGATCAACGACCGGCTGTCGGCGATCGGAACGGGCCGTGCGAAGCAGACGGTTGCGGTGACGCCCTATGCCGCGGGCCGCATGACCGAGATGCTGGTGACGTCGGGCGCGACGGTCAAGGCCGGCGATCTCATCGCGAAGCTGGACGACGAGACGGAGAAGATCGCCGTCGACCGCGCCAGGTTCGCGCTGGACGACGCGATCGCCAAGCAGGAGCGCATGCAGCAGCTGCGCACCAGCAACACCGCGACCGGTGTGCAGGTCACCGAGGCTGCACTCGCCGTCGACAACGCACGCCTTGCCCTGCGGGATGCGGAACTGGCGCTCGCGCGCCGCTCGATCCCGGCGCCGATCTCCGGCGTGGTCGGCATCCTGCCGGTCGCCGCCGGCAACTACGTCTCCACCTCGACGGAGATCGCCCGCATCGACGACCGCTCGAGCATCCTCGTCGATTTCTGGGTGCCGGAACGCTATGCCGGCATGGTCGAGGTCGGCATGCCGCTCTCCGCCGCCTCGGTGGCGCGGCCGGGCGAAGTCCACGAAGGCAAGGTGAGCGCGCTCGACAACCGCATCGACGACCAGAGCCGCACCCTTCAGGTTCAGGCGCTGCTCGAGAACCCGAACGACCGGCTGCGTGCCGGCATGTCGTTCCAGGTGACGATGGAGTTTCCCGGCGACGTCTATCCCGCCGTCGATCCGCTCGCCGTCCAGTGGGGCTCGGGCGGCGCCTATGTCTGGCTCGTCAAGGACGGCAAGGCAGTCCGCACCGACGTGAAGATCATCCAGCGCAACACCGACACGGTGCTCGTGCAGGCGGCCATCTCTCCCGGCGACATCGTCGTGACGGAGGGTGTGCATGCCGTTCGCAACGGCGCGCCGGTCACGATCGGACGCACCGACGCGCCGCGGCAGACAGCGCCCGCCGAGACGGCCGCGACGTCGACCAGCGGCACCTGACGGGGGCGCCGGGATGTCCGATCACACCCCTGCCACCGGTGGCTCGACCGCTCTCTTCATCCGCCGTCCGGTCTTCGCCTTCGTCATCAACGTGCTGATCATCGTCGCGGGCATGGCCGCCTTCCTGGCGGTCGAGATCCGCGAGCTGCCGGACGTCGACAGCCCCGTCGTCACGATCGACACGACCTTCTCCGGCGCATCGGCCGAGACGATCGACCGCGAACTCACCTCGACCCTCGAAGGTGCCGTCTCGCGCGTGTCGGGCGTCAAGGCGATCTCCTCCTCGTCCTCGTTCGGCCGCAGCCGCGTGACGGTCGAGTTCAACGATAGCGTCAATCTCGATGTCGCCGCCTCCGACATGCGCGACGCGATCAGCCGGGTGCAGAACGACCTGCCCGAGGACGCGGACGTTCCCCGCATCGTCAAGGCCGACGCCAACGCCAACGCCGTGATGCGGCTTGCCGTGACGTCGGACACGATGCCGATCCAGGACCTCACCGTCTTTGTCGAGGACCAGATCGTCGACGCGCTGTCGGCCGTGCCCGGCGTCGCCGACGTGCAGATCTTCGGAGACCGCGAGAAGATCTTCCGGGTGGACATCAACCAGGCCCGGCTCTCCGCGCTCGGATTGACGATCGCCGACGTTCGCAGCGCTCTCGCCTCCGTAGCCTTCGACACGCCGGCAGGTTCGCTGACCAGCAATTCGCAGGATCTGGTCGTTCGCGCCACCGCCTCCGTGACGACCCCCGACCAGTTCGAAAACCTGGCCGTGGGCGACAGGGCCAACATGATCAAGCTGCGCGACGTCGCCACCGTCACGCTGGGCGCCGATATCGGCCAGTCGGCGCTGCGTGCCAACGGCAGGACGGGTGTGGGCCTCGGCATCATCCGCCAGGCGCAGTCGAACACGCTGCGCATCTCCGAGGGCGTGCGCGAAGCGGTCGCGACTCTCAGGAACTCCCTTCCCGAAGGTGTCGATATCCGCATCACCGGCGACGACGCGACCTTCGTCAACGGTGCCATACACGAGGTCGAAATCGCACTCGGCCTATCGGTTTCGCTGGTGCTGCTCATCATCTACCTGTTCCTGCGTGACTGGCGTGCGACGCTCATTCCGGGCATGTCGCTGCCGGTCGCGCTCGTGGGAACGCTCGCGGCGATCTATCTGGCCGGCTTCTCCGTCAACATCCTCACGCTCCTGGCGCTCGTGCTCGCCACGGGCCTCGTCGTCGACGACGCGATCGTGGTGCTGGAGAACATCGTGCGCCGCCGCAACGAGGGGATGGGACCGCGCGCGGCAGCCGTGCTCGGCACGCAGGAAGTGTTTTTCGCCGTCATCGCGACAAGCGCCACGCTCGTCGCCGTCTTCGTGCCGCTGTCGTTCCTTCCCGGGCAGACCGGTGGCCTCTTCCGCGAGTTTGGCTTCGTGCTTGCGATTTCCGTGATGCTCTCGGCAGTGGTTGCCCTGTCGCTCTGCCCGATGCTCGCCTCGCGCATGCTGCGCGCCCACACCCACGAGGAGGACAGCGGCATCCTCGGGCGCATCGGCGCTGCGCTTGCCGGTCTCTACCATCGGATTCTGAGCGCCTGCCTCAACGCGCCGCTGGTTGTCGTGCTCATCTCGGTATTGTTTGGCGCGGCCGCCTGGGGCGTTTCCGGCGCCATCAAGTCCGAGCTCACGCCACCCGAGGACCGCTCGATGATGTTCCTGCGCATCAGCGCGCCGCAGGGCGTGTCGATCGACTATCTCGGCCAGCGTATCGCCGAACTGGAGCGCCTGCTGCAGCCGCTTCGCGATTCCGGCGAACTCACCAACACATTCGGAATTGCCGGATCGCAAGGATCGTCCAACAGCGGATTCCTGGTGCTGACTCTCGCCCCCTGGGAGGAACGGGAGCGCACGCAGCGGCAGATCGTCTCGGAGGTCGAGCAGCTCCTGGTCAAGGTTCCGGGCGTCCGCGCCTTCGCCAACCAGCCGAACAGCCTCGGCATACGCGGGGCGGGCAGCGGACTGCAGTTCGCCATCGCCGGCAACAGCTACACGGAACTCGGCGCCGCCGCCCAGGCGATCGTCGCCGACATGGAGAAGGATCCGCGTTTCAACCAGCCGCGCCTGTCACAGGACACGACGCAGCCGCAGCTTTCCGTGGAAATCGACCGCGAGCGCGCATCCGACCTCGGCATCGACATCACCGGCCTCGCGGAGGCGATGCAGGCGATGCTCGACGGGCGAGAGGTCGGCTCCGTCTTCATTGAGGACCGCGCCTACGACGTGAAGCTCGTTTCGACCACCAATCCGATCAACGACCCGACCGACCTCGAGAACATCTTCCTCAAGACCCGCGACGGCCGTTTCGTGCCGATGTCGACGATCGCGACGCTGACGGAACGCGCGGTGCCGCCGTCGCTGTCGCGCGAACAGCAATTGCGCGCGGTGGCGATCACCGCCGGACTGAAGTCGGACTTCGCGCTCGGCGAAGCCTACGACGTCGCGCAGGAGATCGCCGCTCCGCATCTGCCGGCCGGCGCCCGCATCATTCCGCTTGCCGAGACGGCCACGCTGGGCGAGTCGGCCGGCTCGATGTTCACCACATTCGGCTTTGCCATCGTGATCATCCTGCTGGTGCTCGCCGCCCAGTTCGAGAGCTTCGTCAGCGCCATCATCATCATGGCGACCGTGCCGCTGGGCCTCGCCTGCGCGATCTTCGCCATGCTTCTGACCGGCACCAGCCTCAACGTCTACAGCCAGATCGGCCTCGTGCTGCTGGTCGGCATCATGGCCAAGAACGGCATCCTGATCGTCGAGTTCGCCAACCAGCTGCGCGACCGCGGACAGGGTGTGCGCGAAGCGATCGAGAACGCGGCGAACATCCGCCTGCGGCCGGTCGTGATGACGATGATCTGCACGATCCTCGGCGGTCTGCCGCTGATCCTGGCCAGCGGCGCGGGGGCGGAAGCGCGCATCTCGCTCGGCTGGGTCATCGTCGGCGGGCTCGGCCTCGCCACCGTCTCGACGCTGTTCCTGACCCCGGTCGCCTATCTCCTGCTCGGCCGGTTCGTGACGCCGAACGTCGAGAATGTGAAGCGGCTATCGCGCGAACTCGACGAGGCCGAAGAGCTCGAGAAGAGTCTGTCGCCGGCGGAGTAGAGAGGCGTTGGGGCACGATATTGAGCCGCTCGCGGCCGGGCCCTGACGTTCCAGGTCGTCATTCTCGGGCTTGTCCCGAGAATCTACCGGCGTCGGCAGGCATGCGAAGGGCGTCCTCGTAGACTGGTTCGGCCACAGTAGATCCTCGGGTCAAGCCCGAGGATGACGGCGCCCGGGAGCGGCACTCCCAGCAGGCCAACACCGTCCTCAACAAAGAAAAGGGCCGCGCCGGTTGTCCGGCGCGGCCTTGTCGCATGTCAGCCGCTTACTGCGACTTGGTCGGGTCGATGCGGCCGATTTCCACCCACTTGCCGCCCTGGATCTGCGAGATGAAGATCAGGTCGCCGCCCTGGTGGTCGTTCGGGCCGTACTTGACCGGCACGTCGCCGGAGATCACGTCGGTGAACTCCAGGCTTTCGATGCCCTTCTGGAGGGTCTCGGCCGTCAGGTCCTTGCCGGCCGCTTCGAGACCGCGCAGCAGGACGCTCGCCGCGCCATAGCCGAGGATCGCGGCCGTGCCGGCCGGCTCGCCGGTCTTGGCCTGGTAGTTGTCGGCCCAGGCCTTGACTTCCGGATTGTCCATGCGGGCCTCGTGGTCGGTCCAGCCGGCCGCCGCATAGTAGCCCTCGGTCACGCCTTCCGGCACCTTGGCGACAGCGGTGTTGAAGCCGGCGGAGGAGCCGATGAAGGACACGTTGCTCCAGCCGAGCTTCTTGGCGGTGGCATAGGCGACGATCGTCTGGCGCACGCCGATGGCGGTTGCGACGATGTCGCACTTGGCGTCACGCAGCTTGGAGATCGTGCCGACGAAATCCTGCTCGTCCGGCTTGTGCGTGGTCTCCGCCGCGAAGGTCAGGCCGAGCGCAACCGTCTCCTCCTTGGTGCCTTCGTAGACTTCGAGGCCGAAGTCGGTCGGCAGGTACATGGCGCAGACGTTCTTGGCGCCCTTCTCCTTGGCGAGATGGCGAACGCCGGCACGCATCTGGTCGTAGTAGGACGAGAAGCCGGCATATTTGTAGGTGATGTCGCCTTCCAGCATCTGGCGAGCCGCGGTGAGCGGGCCGATATTGGCGACCTGCTTGGACTGCATCAGCGGGAAGCCGGCGATGTTGTGCGGCGTGCCGAGGTTGAGGATCATCGCGAACACCTTGTCCGAGTTGATCAGCTTGTTGAAGTTCTGGACGGCCTTGGGCACCTGGTAGCCGTGATCCTCGACGACGAAGCGGATCTTGCGGCCGTGGATGCCGCCCTTTTCGTTGACCTCGTCGAACATGAGCTGGGCGGCCTTGATCGCGCCGACGTTGAAGGCGGCGAAGACGCCGGAGAGATCGCCGTTGGAGCCGATGACGATCTCGGTGTCGGTGACGCCCTGCGTCGCGAACGACGCCGAGCTCATGCCGAGCGCGAGGCCCGCCGCGAGTATGGAAGCCTTGAGTGACGTTTTCATGTGGTTTCCTCCTGGTTTTCTTGTCCCGAGCTATCCGGCATCCTTGCCGTACATCTCGTCGATCAGCTTCTTGTGTTTCGTCTCAACGAAGCTGCGTTTCAGCTTCATCGTGGCTGTCAGTTCCTCATCTTCTGCGGTCAACAGCACATCGATCAAGCGGAAATCCTTGATTTGCTCGACCCGGGCGAACTCCCGGTTCGTTTCCTCGATCACCCCTCCGATCAGGTCGCGCACTTCCCTCGCTGCGCACAGCGAGCGGAAGTCGGAGAAGGGCACCTTGTTGTCCTGCGCGAACTTCTCGACATTCTCCTGGTCGATCATGACGAGGCAGGAGAGGAACTTGCGCTTGTCGCCGATGATCACCGCGTCGGAGATGTAAGGCGAGAACTTCAGCCGGTTCTCGATCTCCGCCGGCGTGATGTTCTTGCCGCCCGCGGTGATGATGATGTCCTTGGCGCGGCCGGTAATCGTCAGGAAGCCCTGATTGTCGATGCGGCCGACGTCGCCGGTCTTCAGCCAGCCGTCCTCGGTCACCGTCTCGGCCGTCTTCTCGGGCTTGTTCCAGTAGCCCTTGAAGACGTTGGCGCCGCGATAGAGGATCTCTCCGTCAGGGGCGATCCTGACCTCGCCGCCCGGCACCACCTTGCCGATGCTGCCGGTCTTGTAGTCGTCCATGACGTTGACCGAGATGACGCCCGAGCTCTCGGTCATGCCGTAGCCCTCAAGCACGGGAACGCCGATCGCGCGGTACCAGCGCAGGAGATCGGGCGAGATCGGCGCGGCACCCGTGGTTCCGCGCCTGAGCCGGTCGAGACCGATCATCCGGCGCAGGTTCTTCAGCACGGCGAAGTCCCAGAACGCATAGGCGAGCTGCGTCCCGAGCGGCACCGGCCTGCCCTCTTCCATCAGCCCTGCGCGCTTCATGCCGGTCGCAAGCGCCATGCGGTAGGAGAGCTTGCCGAGCCTGGTCGCCTCGTTCGACATGATGGTGATGCGCGAATAGACCTTTTCCCAGACGCGCGGCACGGCGGTGAAGACGTGCGGCGAGACCTCGCGCACATTGTCGAACACCGTCTCCGGGCTTTCGGCGAAGTTCACCGTCGAGCCGAAGCCGATCGGGATGAAGCCGGTGATGAGCCGCTCGAGGATGTGGCAGAGCGGCAGGAAGCAAACTTGCTCGTCGGCCTCGGTGACCGGCAGCGTCGTCGCCGCGCCGATGATCGAGACGATGATGTTCTCGTGGCTGATCATCGCCCCCTTGGGCGGGCCGGTCGTGCCGGAGGTGTAGACCAGGATCGCGGTGTCCTTCGCAGACGAATTCGCGATCTCCTCCTCAAACCGGTTCGGGTTCTGCTTCAGGAATTCGCGCCCGATCCGGTAGAGGTCATCGAGGAAGATGACGCGGTCGTCGGAGAAGCCGTGCAGCCCCTCGCGGTCGAAGACGACCACCCAGGCAAGGCCCGGCATCTCGTCGCGGACGGAGAGATATTTGTCGAGCTGCTCGTCGTTCTCGACGAACAGGAAGCGGCTGTCGGAATCGTTGACGAGATATTTGAGCTGCGACGCGGAATCGGTGGTGTAAACGCCCGAGGCGATGCCGCCGACGCATTGCGTGCCGAGATCGGTGTAGAGCCATTCCTTGTTGTCCTCGGACAGGATCGACACGACCTCGCCGCGCTTCAGGCCGAGCGAGAGCAGTCCAAGCCCGATCAGGCGCGCATTGTCGTAGAACTCCGCCCACGAGTAGGACAGCCAGATGCCGTAGTCCTTCTCGCGGTGCGCGATCCGCTGGCCATTTCGCGTGCAGCTTTCGCGGAACAGCTTCGGCAGCGTCTCGCAGCCGTCGAAGAGGTAAGGCCCGCGCGACATATCCTCGTTGAAGCTGTGGCCGTTGAGCGTCCGCTGCGGCGGGATCTTTCCAACGACGGTCATGCCGGCCTCCCTTTCCTCATCTCCCCGTTCCTCATCGCCACGTCTTCTTCTGCTTCCAGCGCTTCTGGCCGCGCTGGGTCTCGCCCTGGACGCCGAGATAGAATTCCTGCACGTCCTTCGACGCCAGCAGCCGCGCCGACGTGTCCGCCATGACGATGCGGCCGAGTTCCATCACGTAGCCGTAGTCGGCCACTTCGAGCGCCACCTTGGCGTTCTGCTCGACCAGCATCATCGTCACGCCCTGCTCGCGGTTGAGGCGGCGGATGATGGTGAAGATCTCCTTCACCAGGAGCGGCGACAGGCCGAGCGACGGCTCGTCGAGCAGCATCAGCTTCGGCCGCGCCATCAGGCCGCGCGCGATGGCCAGCATCTGCTGCTGGCCGCCCGACAGCGTGCCCGCCGCCTGGCGGCGCCGTTCGAGCAGGATCGGGAAATAGCCGTAGACCATTTCCTCGTCGGCCTTGATGCCGGCCTTGTCGCTGCGCACGTAGGAGCCCATCCTGAGGTTCTCCTCGACGGTGAGCAGCGGGAACACCTCGCGCCCTTCCGGCACGTGCACGATGCCGGCCTTGACGACGCGGTCAGGCTCCTCGCCGGCGATGTTTCGCCCGCCGTACCAGATCTCGCCCTTCTCGGGGTTCATCACGCCGGAGATGGTCTTGAGGAGGGTCGTCTTGCCGGCGCCGTTGGCGCCGAGCACGGTGACGACCTGGCCCTGGCGCACCTCAAGGCTGACGCCGCGGATCGCCATGATCGGCCCGTACTAGCTCTCGAGATTGCGGATCGAGAGGACGGTTTCGGCGACGGCCGTCGCCGGTTCGATCGCCTGCTGCAGCATCATGCGACCACCCTTTCGTTCTCGTCGGCGACGCCGATATAGGCCTCGATCACCTTGGGATGGTTCTGTACCTCCTGCGCCGTGCCGATCGCCAGCATCTTGCCGTCGGCGAGCGCCATGACGCGGTCCGACACCGCCGAGACGAGATGCATGTCGTGCTCGACCATCAGCACGGTGACGCCCATCTGCGTCTTGATGTCCTCGACCCAGTAGGCGACGTCCTGCGTTTCCTCGACCGACAGGCCGGAGGCGGGTTCGTCGAGCAGGAGCAGGCGCGGCTCGATCGCCAGCGCCCGGCCCATCTCGACCACCTTGCGCACGCCGTAAGGCAGGCCGGCGATGTATTTCTCGCGGTAGGGCTGGAGGTCGAGGAAGTCGATGACCTTCTCCACCGCCTCGCGATGCCGCCGCTCCTCGCGCCGCACAAAGGGCGTGAACAAGGTCTCGCTGAACAGGTTGCCGCGGCGGTGGCGGTGGCGGCCGACCAGGAGGTTCTGCAGCACGGTCGCCTGTTCGAACAGTTCGATGTTCTGGAAGGTGCGCGCGATGCCGAGCCTCGCGATCTCGTGCGGCGCCTTGTTCAGGATGCTCTCGCCGGCGAAGCGGATGTCGCCGGCGACCGGGTCGTAGAAGCGCGACACCAGGTTGAACAGCGTCGACTTGCCGGCGCCGTTCGGCCCGACCAGCGCGAAGACCTCGCCCTCCTCGACCGAGAAGGAGACATTGTTGACGGCGGTGACGCCGCCGAACTTGAGGGTGACGTTCTCGACTTCCAGAAGGCTCATCGCATCCGCTCCGTCTTGAGGTAGCTCCGCTGCCGGCGGAACATGTCGCGGCGGTAGAAGGGGAACAGTTCGAAATAGGTGCGGATCTTCAGCCAGCGGCCGTAGATGCCCATCGGCTCGAACAGGATGAACAGGATCAGGATCGCGCCGAAGACGGCCGATTCCATGCCGGGGATGGCGATGGAAGTGCCGGTCAGCGCCCCGACCCCGTCGCGCACGCGGGCGATCGCCTGCGGCAGGAGCGCGATGACGACGGCGCCGAAGAAGGCGCCGTGGATCGAGCCGAGCCCGCCGATGACGATCATCAGCAGCATCTGGATCGAGATGATGATGGTGAAGGTCTCGTTGTTGAAGATGCCGGCGAAATGGCCCATCAGCGCGCCGGCGAGACCGGTGATGGCGGTGGAGATGCCGAACGCGACCGCCTTGGTGCGCGCCACATTGACGCCCATCGCCTGGGCCGAGATTTCCGAGTCGCGGACCGCCGCGAACGAGCGGCCGAGCGGCGAGCGCAGGATGTTGCGGTAGGCGAGCACCACCAGCACGGTGACGAACAGGATCAGGCCGTAGAACCGCACCGGCGTGCCGTAGCGGTCGAACTGGATGCCGAAGATGTCGATCGTCGGGGCGTAGAGCCCGCTGATGCCACCGGTGAGCGGCTCGGCGATGACGATCAGGTCGTCGACCAGGATCGATACGGCGAGCGTGCCGATGGCGAGATAGATGCCGTGCAGCTTCGATGTCGGGATCGCGAGAGCCACGCCCGACAGTCCGGCGATGACGCCCGCGAGCGGGAAGGACAGGATGAAGGGCAGCCCCAGCTTCTCCTGGAGGAGCACGTTGGCGTAGCAGCCGACCGCGAGGAAAGCCGCATGGCCGAGGCTCGCCTGGCCGGTCTGCCCGACCAGGATCATCAGCCCCATCCCGGCGATCGCCCAGATCAGAACGTTGGTCATCTCGCCGATGGCGAAGTCCGACAGGACGAAGGGCAGGACGATCATCAGCGCCAGAAGCGACAGGTACCAGAAGGCCTGCGCGCCGTGCCGGAAGAGATTGATGTCCGCGTCGTAGGTGGTCTTGAAGACGGTGCGCATGGTTACACCTTCTTCCGGTGGATCTGGGCGAGGATGCCGTGCGGCCTGAACACCAGGATTAGGAAGAGCAGCAGATAGGGCATGATCTGCGAATAACCGGCGGCGATGTAGTAGGAGGCGAACGGCTCGATCAGGCCGACGATGATGCCGCCGAGAAGCGCGCCAGGCAGCGACCCGAAACCGCCGATGACCGCCGCAGCGAAAGCCTTGATGCCGAGCAGGCCGATCGACGGGTCGATCGATCCCTTCGAGGCGAAGAGGATGCCGGCGACGGCCGCCACCATCCCGGCCACGGCCCAGATCAGCGAATGCACGCGCTTGACCGGGATGCCCATGTAGTAGGCCGCGAGCTGGTTCTGGGAGGCAGCCTGCATGGCGACGCCGAGCTTCGTCACGTTGAAGAAGAAATAGAGCAGGATGGTGGAGATCACCGTGACCGCGATCACCACGATCTCGTCAAGACCGAGCACCAGCCCGCCGAAGCGCACGTCCTTGCCGGCGATGGGCGATTCGAGCGCGATCGGCTCGTTGCCCCAGATGAGGCCCGCAGCGAAGCGCAGCACGAAGCCCATGGCGATGGTGAGGATGACGATGGAGACCTGTGACTGGCCGAACATGCGGCGCAGGATGATCATCTCGATCAGGTAGCCGAACAGGCCCATCGCGGCGATCGCGATCGGCACCGAAAGCCAGAACGGCAGCCCCCAGAACTGTTCGTTGGTGAGCCCGAGCGTGATGAATGCGCCCAGCATCATGAAATCGCCCTGGGCGAAATTGACCGCCTCGGTCGCCTTGTAGATGAGCACGAAACCAAGTGCGATGAGGCCATAGACACAGCCGTTCGCTAGGCCGCTCACAAAGAGCTGCAATACGTCCAAAGACGCTCTCCTCCCAATGTCGTCACGGTCTTATGCCGTGTTTGGTTCGACTATAGACGGCCATGCCCTCAGCACAAGCCGCGTACATTCACTCGCAATCTATGGCGCGATGAAGACCTTTCCATTCGGCCTGGCCAGTTCTTCCGGCACCCTTTTCATTGCCTCGGATAGCGGCACGATGGCGGTGACGTCGGTCGACCACCTCCCGTCCGCAAAACGTTTCTGCGCCTCCATCACGGCCGCGCCCCTGCGCTCCGGATCTGTGGATCGCATCCACTCCGTCAGCCAGAATCCCTCGACCTTCTTGTGCATGAAGATGAGCTGTCCAGGCTCCTGGATCGGCGTCTCGGTCTGGTCGAGCCGTCCGTAGATGATCCACCGCGCACGTCGCGGCATCGCGTTGAAAATCGTCGCCGCGAGCGGCCCGGTTACGGCATCGAGGAAGATGCGCGGCTTTTCAGCCTTGCAGGTCTCCGCCAACCGCTGTTTGAAATCGGGCGCTTCGGCGTTCAATACGATCGCCGCCCCGGCCTTTTCCAGCAGCGGGATCTGGTCGTCGCGGCGCACGATGGCAATCGGACGATAACCCTCGTCGCGCGCGATCCCCATGATCAGCTTGCAGAGCTGGCTGGCAGCGGCGGTCAGGACGAAGGCCTTCTCACCCTCCTGCTTGACGATGTCGAACATGGCGATCGCCGTCAGCGGATTGACGATCATCGCCGCGCCGTCGACATCCTTGACGCCTTCGATCAGCCGCAGGCAGGCCGACGCTTCGGCAACGGCATACTCCGCCCAGGCACCCCAGTTGGAGATGCCTGTGGCGAACGCGACCCGCTTGCCGACCAGCTTCTGCGCGCCTGCGTCTTCGCCCGCGGCGACCACCTCGCCGACGCCCTCGAATCCCGCTGGCTGCCCCTTTGCCCGTGGCTGGCCGTACATGCCCTTGATGAACATGACGTCCGATGGGTTGATCGACGCCAGCGCGACCTTGATGAGCACCTGGCTGGCCTTCGGCGTGGGGACGGCGATCGTGCCGGGCGTCACATAGGGCTCCATCGCCTCCAGAACGCTTCCCGACGGGCGGGTGGTGTAACCGTCGTCGTTGAGGAGAAGCGCGTGCATGGTGGCGGGAAGCGTCATGTCGTGACCCTACGGCTTGAGGATGAGCTTGCCGGCAACGGCGCGGTTGTGGATGCGTGTCAGCACGTCGCGTGCCTCGGCGAGCGGATAGGTGCCTTCGATCACCGGCTTGAGCTTGCCTTCCATCAGCCAGCCGATCAGCTCACGCATGTTTTCCTCGTGCGCCTGAGGCTCCTTCTGCGTGAAGGTGCCCCAGAACACGCCGACAAGGCTGAACCCCTTCACCAGCGCGAGGTTGATCGGGAATTGCGGGATCCGGCCCGAGGTGAAGCCGATGACGAGCAGGCGCCCGTTCCAGGCCATCGACCGCGCCAGCACGTCGAAGGCGTCGCCGCCGACAGGGTCGTAGCCGACGTCGACGCCCTTGCCTCCGGTCGCCTCCTTCAGCGTGTCCTTGAGGTTTTCGTAGCCGAGCGCGATGTCGGCGCCGGCGGCCTTGGCGATCTCGCGCTTCTCCGGCGTCGAGGCGAC
Source organism: Pseudomonadota bacterium (assembly GCA_043822005.1). Lineage (GTDB taxonomy): Bacteria > Pseudomonadota > Alphaproteobacteria > Rhizobiales > Rhizobiaceae > Mesorhizobium_A. The sequence continues at coordinate 58,920 of JBDRCE010000033.1, forward strand.
GGCGATCACCTTGGCGCCCATGATCTTGCCGATCTGGATGGCCGCCAGCCCTGTTGCTCCGGCGGCGCCGAGAACGGCGAGCGTCTCGCCTTGCTTCAGCTGCGCGCGCTGCTTCAGCGCGTGGTGCGAGGTACCGTAGCCGCAGATCAGCGCGCAGGCGTCCGCCCCCGAAACTGCGTCCGGCAGCTTGATGACGGCGGACTCGTCGACGCCGATCTTCTCGGCATAAGCGCCGAGCGGCGTGAACGACACGACCCGGTCGCCCACCTTGAACTTCGTCACGGCCTCGCCGACCGCCGACACCCGGCCCGCCATTTCCATGCCCGGGATGAACGGTGTCGGCGGCTTCGACTGGTAGAGCCCCTGCACGAGCAGGCCGTCGGGATAGTTCACGCCGATGGCCTCTGCGTCGATGACGACGGTCCGGCCGGTCGCTTCCGGATCCGGCCAGTCGGCATAATCGAGCTTCTCGATCGGGCCGAATTCGCGTGCGATGACGGCCTTCATCGTCACACTTTCTCCTGCGTGTATTTCTTCAGTTCCTGCCGCGCGATTTGCCGGCGGTGGACCGCATCCGGCCCATCGACGATGCGCAGCGTGCGCAGGTTCTTCCAGGTGCGCGCCAGCGGCGTATCCTGGCTGACGCCGGCCGCGCCGTGCATCTGCACCGCCTCGTCGGCGATCTTCAGCGCGACGCGCGGCGCCACCACCTTGATCTGGCTGATCCAGGGAGCAGCCGCCTTCGGGTCGCCCTTGTCCATCATCCACGCCGCCTTGAGACAGAGAAGGCGCGCCATCTCGATCTCCATGCGCGCCTCGGCGATGATGTCGTAATTGGCACCGAGCTTGGCCAGCGGCTGGCCGAAGGCCTCGCGGCGCATCGAGCGCTTGCACATCAGTTCCAGCGCCATCTCGGACTGGCCGATCGCACGCATGCAGTGGTGGATGCGGCCGGGCCCGAGGCGCCCTTGAGCGATCTCGAAGCCCTTGCCCTCGCCGAGCAGCAGGTTGGATGCCGGCACGCGCACATTGGTGAAGCGCATGTGCAGGTGCCCGTGCGGCGCGTCGTCGTCGCCATAGATGGTCATGGCGCGGACCTTCTCGACGCCGGGTGCGTCGGCAGGCACGAGGATCATCGAGTGCTGGGCATGCTTGGGTCCGTCGTGCGAGGTGCGCACCATGACGATGTAGATGGCGCAGCGCGGGTCGCCCGCGCCCGACGACCACCACTTCTCGCCGTTGAGGACATACTCGTCGCCGTCGCGCTCGCAGCGCATCGAGATGTTGGTGGCATCCGAGGAGGCAACGTCCGGCTCGGTCATCAGGAAGGCCGAGCGGATCTTGCCCTCGAGCAGCGGCTTCAGCCACTTCTCCTTGTGTTCGGTGGCGCCATAGCGTTCGAGCACTTCCATGTTGCCGGTGTCGGGGGCCGAGCAGTTGAACACTTCACCGCCGATGTGGGCCTTGCCCATTTCCTCGGCGAGATAGGCGTATTCGACAGTGGTGAGGCCGTAGCCGCTGTCCGAATCGGTCAGCCAGAAGTTCCACAGGCCGCGTTCCTTCGCCTTGGCCTTCAGCCCTTCGAGAATCTCCGACTGGCGCTTGGTGAACGACCAGCGGTCGCCGTCCTTGCCGACCTCGGCCAGGAACTCCTCGTCGAGCGGGATGATCTCGTCGCGGATCATGGCCGCGACCCGGGCATGGATCGGCTTCAGCTTCTCGGTCATCCCGAGGTTCATGTCGCTCATAGTTCTTCCTTGTCCTTTCCACCCAGTCCGCCGCGCGCGAACGCCACGACCTGATCCACGATATTGTCGATGTCCCGCATGTTCTCGCCCGGACGAGGCTTGTACCAGAAGATCGGCGAGTTCAGCGCCATGAACATCATCTGGTTGGCGATGCTGAGATCCGCGAAATGCATGTCGCCTTCGTCGCGCGCCCTAGCCACCTGCGCCCGAAAGACGTTGCTGTACTGCGTCCGGTATTCGACCAGTTCGTTGAACTGGCTCCGCTGCTCGGGGGTGGTTGCGCCGCGCAGATGCATCTCGACGCCTTCCCAGACAACGCGCTGATACGCCCTGGTCACGATCATCTGGCGCACATGCGTGCGCGCCATCTTCGTCCAGACAGCCACCGCCGGCTCGTCGAGCGACCGGAAAGGCTCGATCGCGGCGAAATTCATATCCATGCCGGTCCGGAAGATCTGCGCGAAGAGATCGGCCTTGGACGAGAAGTGATGGTAGATACGGCCCTTGGTCGCCCGCAGCCGGCGCGCCACGTCGTCGATCGACGTTGCCGCGTAGCCGCGTTCCATGAAACAGGCGGCGGCCGCGTCGAGGATCTCGATGCGTGCCCTTTCGGTGACCGGCTCGCCGGTGCCCAGTTCCGCCAGAACCATGACCTCCCTTTCCCGCCGACCTTTTGTCCGGCATCGCCGATCGGGTCTTTACGGATGCGCAAATGATGAACATACTACCCGGTATGTTGTCAACGCGGCATCTGGCTTGACCGGAAGAGAAGTCCGCGACGGGAGGAAGAATGGCATATCTCGACGAACTGTTTTCGGTCGCCGGCAAGACGGCGCTCGTCACCGGTGCCGCCACGGGCATCGGGCGAATGATCGCCACGGCGCTCGTCCAGGGCGGGGCGCGCGTGCTGATCGCCTCGCGCAAGACGGCCGATTGCGAGAAGGTCGCGGCCGAACTCAACGCCATGGGCGCGCCCGGCGGCGCCGAGGGGTTCGGCGCCGACGTCAGCACCGAGCAGGGCGTCGATGCGCTTGCGGCCGAAGTGAAAGCCCGCACGGGCAAGCTGCATATCCTGGTCAACAATGCCGGCGTGTCGTGGGGCGCGCCGCTCGACCAATTCCCCTACAAGGGCTGGGCCAAGGTGCTGGACGTCAACGTCACCGGCCTTTTCCACCTGACCAAACAGCTCCTGCCGCTGCTCCAGGCCGCCGCCACGGACGCGGACCCGGCCCGGGTGATCAATCTGGGCTCGGTCATGGGGACCCAGCCGCTGGCCGACGACGCCTATTCCTACACCGCCTCCAAGGCCGCGGTTCACCATCTGACGAAGACGCTCGCCAACGAGTTCGCCAGCCGCCGCATCACCGTCAACGCCTTTGCCCCAGGCCCCTTCCAGAGCCGCATGACGGCCTTCGCCACGGCGACCGACGAGCAGGCCGACAAGGTCGGCGCGCGGGTGCCGCTCGGCCGCATCGGCGCGCCGTCGGACATCGCCGCCGCAACGCTTTTCCTGTGCGGCAAGGGCGGCAGCTACGTCACCGGCGCGATCCTGCCGCTTGACGGCGGCCAATCGGTCCAGCATGGCATGACGCTGTTCAAGGAATGAGCAGCGAGGCAGCCATGCTGCAAGGACAGAGAGAGCCGATCACCATAGACGCCATGATCCGGCTCGTGGGCAAGGAAGTCGGCCTGTCTCCGTGGAGGACCATTGGCCAGGACATGATCGACCGGTTCGCCGACGCGACCGACGATCACCAGTTCATCCATGTCGATCCGGAGCGGGCAAAGGCCGAAACCCCCTATGGCGGCACCATCGCGCACGGCTTCCTGCTGCTGTCGCTTCTCTCACCGATGACCTACGAGACGCTGGCTCCGCTGGAAGGGGCAGGCATGGCCATCAACCACGGCTTCGACAGGATCCGCTTCACCTCGCCGGTCCGCTCGGGCGCGCGCGTGCGCACCCGGTTCGTGCTGGCCGAGATGAATGCGCGCCCCTCCGGAATGGTGCAGGTCGGCTACGACGTGACGATGGAAATCGAGAATTCACTGAGGCCGGCGCTGACGGCGCGCTGGCAGATGATCGCCGTGATGGATCGCAGGGACGAACCCGCATGAACGACCCGAATGCCCTCGATGAAAGCGTGCTCGGACCGTATCTGTCCGGGCATATCGACGGCTTCGGCACGCTCACCGGGATCGTCAAGTTCAATGCCGGCCAGTCCAACCCGACCTATCTCCTGAACACCTCCACCGGCCGTTTCGTGCTGCGCGCCAAGCCGCCCGGCGCGCTGCTCAAATCCGCCCACCAGGTCGACCGCGAGTACCGCGTGATGAAGGCGCTCGAGAACACCGATGTTCCGGTGCCGCGGATGCTGCATCTCTCCGGCGAGGACTCGCCGATCGGCCGCCAGTTCTTCGTCATGGAGTTCCTCGACGGCCGCATCCTGTGGGACCCGGCGCTTGGCGAAATCGGCACGAACGCCGAGCGTGGTGCGATCTACGATTCGATGAATGCCACTCTCGCCAAGCTGCACGGCGTCGACATCGAAGCGTGCGGCCTCTCCGACTTCGGCAAGCCGGGCAGCTATTTCGAGCGCCAGATCACCCGCTGGACCAGCCAGTATCGCGCCTCCGAGACGGGCACGATCCCCGAGATGAACCGCCTGATCGAATGGCTGGAGACGCGCATTCCCGCCGACGACGGCGTCGTCTCGCTGGTGCACGGGGATTATCGGCTGGACAACATGATGTTCGCGCACGACAGGCCACAGGTCATCGCCGTGCTCGACTGGGAGCTCTCGACGCTCGGCCACCCCTATTCGGACATCGCCTATCAGTGCATGCAGTGGCGGCTGCCGCATTCCTCGGGCTTCCGCGGCCTCGGCGGCGTCGATCGCAAGGCCGTCGGCATTCCGACCGAAGAGGAATACGTCGCGCTCTACTGCCGCCGCCGCGGCATCGCCGGCATCGACAACTGGGTGTTCTACCTCGCCTTCTCCTTCTTCCGCCTCGCCGCGATCTGCCAGGGCGTCTACAAGCGCGCGCTCGACGGCAACGCATCGAACCCGGAGAAGGCACGCAGTTACGGCGAGGCGGTGCGGCTGCTGTCGGCGCTGGCCGTCCAACTCATCGATGGAGAATGACGTGGCGCGTTTTGCGGGTTTGACGGCAATCGTGACCGGCGCGACGGGCGGCTTCGGCCGCCGGACCGCCGAAAGGCTGGCCGAGGAAGGCGCGCGCCTCGTCCTGTCCGACATGAACGAGGCGCCGCTGCAGGAGTTCGCCGCCTCCCTGCCGACAGAAACCGCGATCCGCGCCGGCGACATCTCCGACGAAAGCCTATCCGAAGCCCTGGTGAATCTCGCGCTTGAACGGTTCGGGACGCTCGACGTCGCGATCAACAATGCCGGCATCGCGCAGAGCTTCGTCAAGCTGCCGCAGGTCCCCTCCGACGAGGCGCGGCGCATCATCGACATCGACCTGATGGGTGTCTTCTATGCGCTCAAGCACCAGTTGCCGGCGATGGAAAGGCAGAACCGCGCCTCGGGCCGGACCGCCGCGATCGTCAACATCGCCTCGGTGGCGGGCCTGGCGGGTGCGCCGCGCCTGTCGGTCTATTCCGCCGCCAAGCACGGCGTCGTCGGCCTGACCCGCTCGGCGGCCGCCGAATACGCCACCAAGGGCATCCGCGTGAACGCCGTCTGCCCGTCCTTCGCCCGCACCGCGATGGCACTCGACTTCCTCAAGATGTCGCCGAAAGGCATCGAGGAGAGCGCCGCCGACCTGACGCGCGGCGTGCCGATGAAGCGGCTGGCGGAAGTCGACGAGATCGTCGAGGTCATCCTCTTCGCCTGCGATCCGAGGAATTCCTTCATGACCGGCCAGACCCTGGCCGCAGATGGCGGCATCACGGCGATCTGAGCGCGGCCGCGAATTCACTCAATTTCAACTATTCCCCCTGACGCCATCTTAATGCCTTCCGGATACCGTAGATGCGGGGATGGAGGGCACGATGCTGCTCAGGGGCTTATCAGGCATATCCCGGCGAGGTTGGACCAGGCTCGCGCGTTGGACCGTATTCGGCACGCTCGGCTGCATCGCGATCGCCGTGACATTCAACTATGTCTTCTTCAGCCTGTTTGCTCCCGCTGCTCTCGGGCCGAGCCTGATCAGCGCGACGATAATCCCGATCATCCTCGCGGGACCGCTGTTCTTCTTCCTCACGACCAAACTGCGCGAACTGGCGATCGCCAACCACAGGCTGAATGACCTTGCCTCGACCGACAGCCTGACGGGTTGCCTGAACCGTGGCGCGTTCACGCGCGTCGTGGACGGATTCCTGGAGACGGGCGACGGTAACCTGCCTCCGGTGGGCGCGCTGCTCGTTATCGACGCCGACCATTTCAAGGCGATCAACGACCGCTTCGGCCACCATCGCGGCGACGAGGCGCTGAGCCTGATCGCGACCGCCATCCGCACCTCCCTGCGCCGGGGCGACTGGATCGGCCGCATCGGCGGGGAAGAATTCGGTGTTTTGCTGCCCGGTGCCGGCCTGGTCGAAGCCGAGACAATTGCCGAACGCATCCGCAGGACGGTCAATTTGCTCGAGTTCACGGGCAACGGCGAACGCCACGACCTGTCGGTCAGCGTCGGCGGTGCGGCGTTCGGGCGCCCGATGAGTTTCGGAGAACTGTTCCGGATCGCCGACGAGCGGCTCTATGCCGCCAAGAACACCGGCCGCGACCGTGTCGAGATCACTTTCGTTCCGCCGGGCGGCTTCGCGTTCGAAACCGCGCTGACGGTGCACTAGACCGAGATGAGGTCTAAGCCGGTATCAGGCCGCTATCGCCGCGTCCCGCGCCGCTTCCTCAAGGAAATCGAAGGCATAGGTCGAGAACGACCGCCAGCATTCGACCCGGAACATCGTCTCTCCCGTCCGCCAGATCACGACCTCGATCTTGCCGAGGATCGTGCGCGAACAGGCACCGATGGGGAAGACAGTCAGCGACAGGTCCTGCGGGCAGCCGGCGCTGAGCGTCGCCTCCGCGCCCTTGCCCTCGACCAGGATCGCCGTGTTGCGGTGGGAGATGTCGACGGCTGAATGAAGCGCCTTCGCCTTCGCGCAGTCGGCGACCGGATCGCCGCCGGCTGTATCGATGACCAGCCATTCGTCGGGACCGAGCCAGAGTGCGGCACGCCCGCCGGACTTCGACGTGGCGGACGTTTTGGGCTTCTCGGGCAGCTTGACGCCGAGTGCCTTGGACAGCGCCGCGACCCCGTCGGGTCGCGCACGCAGCGACAGGCGCGCGGCGGGCTCGGCAGGCGTTAGCGTGACCGCGGGGTTGGCGACCTTGCGGCCGGCGAGCGGATGGATGCGCGACACGTCAGCCATGGAGACGCTCTCCCTTTTCGTCGAAGAACACCTGTCCCACCACCTCGACTTCGATAACGCGGTCGGGCATCGGCACGTAGAGCGTCTGGCCCATGCGCTCGAACCCGCCCAAGACGACGCCGAGCGCGATCGAGCGGCCGCAATTCTCCGACCAGTAGCTCGACGTGACGTGGCCGAGCATCTTCATCGGGATGGGCTGCTTCGGATCGGCGACGATCTGCGCGCCCTCCTCCAGCACCACCTTCGGGTCCTTGGTCTTCAGGCCGACCAGATGCTTGCGCCCCTTGGCGACGAGGTCGGGCCGCTTGAGGCCGCGGATGCCGACGTAATCGGTCTTCTTCTTGCCGACAGCCCAATCCAGGCCGGCGTCCTGCGGCGTCACCGTTCCATCGGTGTCCTGGCCGACGATGATGTAGCCCTTCTCGGCGCGCAGCACGTGCATCGCCTCGGTACCGTAGGCGCAGGCGCCGTGTTTCTGGCCCTGCGCCCAGACCGCGTCCCAGACGGCCGCCGCGCAGTCGGCCGGCACGTTGATCTCGAAGCCGCGCTCGCCGGTGAAGGACATGCGGAACAGCCTGGTGGGCACGCCGCAGATCGTGCCTTCGCGCACCGACATGTGCGGCATGGCGCCGTCCGACATGTCGATGCCCTCGACCAGCGGCGCGATGATGTCCCGGCTCTTCGGACCCTGCACGGCGATGACTGCCCACTGCTCGGAGATCGAGGTCAGCCAGACGTCGAGATGCGGGAACTCGGTCTGGAGGTAGTCCTCCATGTGGTTCATCACCCGTGCTGCACCGCCCGTCGTCGTCGTGACGTGAAAGCGGTCGGCGGCAAGCCGGCCCACCACGCCGTCGTCGTAGATGAAGCCGTCCTCGCGCAGCATGATGCCATAGCGGCAGCGGCCGCTCTCCAGCTTCTCCCACGGATTGGTGTACATCAGCTCCATGAACTTCGCGGCGTCCGGACCGACCACCTCGATCTTGCCGAGGGTCGACGCGTCGAAGATGCCCGCCGCCTTGCGCACCGTGGCGCATTCGCGGTTGACGGCCGCATGCATGTCCTCGCCGGCGCGCGGATAGTACCAGGCGCGCTTCCATTGGCCGACATCCTCGAACACGGCGCCAAGCTTTTCTTCCTGCGCGTGGAACGCGGTGCGCCGGGTCGGGTCGAACAGCCGGCCCTTGGAATGATTGACGAGCGACCCGAACGTCACCGGCGTGTAGGGCGCGCGGAACGTGGTGAGCCCGATCTCCGGGATGTCCTTGCCCAGCATCTCGGCCGCGATGGCGAGACCGTGCAGGTTCGAGGTCTTGCCCTGGTCTGTCGCCATTCCGTTGGTGGTGAAGCGCTTGACGTGCTCGATCGAGCGCATGCCTTCGCGCACGGCAAGCCTGATGTCCTTGGCGGTGACGTCGTTCTGGAAGTCGACGAAGGCCTTGCCCGAGGTGTCCGGTCCCGCGCCCGGCGCGGCGCCGACCATGCCGCCGGCCCAGCTTTCGGTGGTCTCGGCCTTCAGCTTCGGTGCAGTCGCCTTGCCGGCGCCGGCAGCCTTCGCCGCCTTCTCGCCCGCGGCGAGCGCGTCCTTGACCGTGTCGGCCAGCGTATCGGTGCCGCTGCAGGCGCCGACCGAGACGCAGTCCTGCGCGTAGTCGCCCGGCAGGAAGCGCCGCGTCGCGCTGTCGAAGGCGACCTTGCCGCGCGACTGCGAGAAGAGGTGCACCGAGGGCGTCCAGCCCGCCGACATCAAAAGCGCGTCCACGGGGATCGTCCGCTCGGGCCCGCCCGACGTCGCGCGCACTGTCATCGAGGCGACGCGCAGTTTGCCGGATGCGCGCACCACCGTGCGGCCGGACAGGATCTCGATACCCAGAGCCCTCGCCTGGTCGATCAGTGGTCCGGCCGGATTGTCGCGCAGGTCGACGATCGCGGCGATGCCGGCTCCGGCCTGTTTCAGGTCGATCGCCGCCGCATAAGCCGAATCGCCCGCGGTGAAGACGCCGACGTTCTTCCCGACCAGCACGCCGAAATGGTTGAGATAGGTGCGCGCGGCCGATGCCAGCAGGACGCCCGGCTTGTCGTTGCCGTCGAACACCACGTGCCGTTCGATTGCGCCCGTCGCGATGATGACGCGCTTGGCGCGCACCTGCCACAGCCGCTCGCGCGGCAGGTCGTGGCCCGGATTGGCGAGATGGTCGCTGACGCGCTCCGCGAGGCCGACCATGTTCTGAGCATAGTAGCCGAATGCGGTCGTGCGGGTCAGAACGCGCACGTTGTTCATCGCCGCGAGCTTGGCGGCCGTCGCCTGCGCCCAGTCCCAGCCGGCCGCGCCGTCGATGGTCGAACCCGTCTCGAAGCGCAGCGCGCCGCCGACTGCCGGCTGCTCGTCGGCGATGATCACCCGCGCGCCGGTTTCGGCAGCCGCGAGCGCAGCCGACAGGCCCGCAGCACCACCCCCCAGCACCAGCACGTCGCAAGGCGCGTAGCGCGAGGCGTAATGGTCCGGATCGGGCTTGTCAGGCGCGACGCCGAGGCCGGCCGAGGCGCGGATGGTCGGCTCGTAGACGCTCTTCCACGCCGCCTTCGGCCACATGAAGGTCTTGTAGTAGAAGCCGGCCGAGAACATTGGCGAGGCGAGTTCGTTGACCGCGCCGACATCGAAGGCGAGCGACGGCCAGCGGTTCTGCGACACGGCGGTGAGCCCGTCATAGACTTCCTGCACGGTCGCGCGGACATTGGGGGTCTTGCGCGCCGCGTCGCGATGGATGCCCACCAGCGCGTTCGGCTCCTCGGCGCCGGCCGACAGAACGCCGCGCGGGCGATGATACTTGAACGAGCGGCCCATCAGGTGGACGCCGTTGGCGAGTAGCGCCGAGGCCAGCGTGTCGCCCTCGAGTGCCGGGTAGGACGCGCCGTCGAAGGAAATTTTCGCGGGCTTGGCGCCTTTCAGGCGGCCGGCACCGGACGTGCGGAACGCGGCGGTCATGCCTTTTCTCCCGCCTTGATCGCCGGCTTCTTCTCACCGGCCTTGTAGGTCATCAGGAACTTGTCGGAAACGCTGTCGCGCACCGCGTTGAAGAAGCGCGCACAGCCGTGGATGTGGCGCCAGCGCTCGTAGATCAGGCCCTTGGGATTGGTGCGGATGAAGAAGAACTGGGCGAACTCCTCGTCGGAGATTTCGGCGATGTTCTCCGGCCGCGCGATATGCGCCTCGCCGGCATTGCGGAATTCGAGTTCCGGCCGGTCTTCATCGCAATAGGGGCAATGGATCAGAAGCATTGAGGACTCCGGCCTATGTTGCGCCGTCGCGAAGATGAGTTCCGGCTGGCAGATCGCAGAGCTTCTCCGCGATAACGAGGTAGTGCATGGTCTGGCGGACGATCTGCTCGTCGCTGAGACCCTTGGCAAACAAGCTGCGGTTTGGCAGGTTTCCAACCAGCAACATCAATGGGTTGACCGACAGAATGAGTTGCCGCCGCTCTGAGCCGGGCGGCAAATCCTCCATGAAGAAGGTCATGCGCTGGCCGAAATGCCAGACACAGGCGAGGAAGCCTGTATCGACAGAGAAAGGCCAATTGCGTTCCGTCGTCGCCCTGGAGATGGTCTGCGTGCGGAAGCCCGCAGCGTCGGGAATGAACTGCGCATAGGCAGGCCCCGTAGAAAGCGCCGCCGGCAGCAGGACAGTCAGGAGCGACGCGATACGCATCAGTGGGCCACGGCGGCGGCGGCCGCCTCGTCGATCAGCCGGCCGGAGCGGAAGCGCTCCAGCGTGAAGCCGGCATTGATCGGATGCGGATTATCGTTGGCGATGGTGTGGGCGAAGACGTGGCCCGATCCCGGCGTCGCCTTGAACCCGCCCGTGCCCCAGCCGCAATTGACGTAGAGGCCCGGCACCGGCGTCTTGGCCAGGATCGGAGAACGGTCCGGCGTCACGTCGACGATGCCGCCCCAGGAGCGCAGCATCTTCATGCGCGAGAACACCGGAAACATCTCGCAGATCGCGTCGAGCGTATGCGTCAGGATGTGCAGCCCGCCGGTCTGCGAATAGGAGATGTACTGGTCGGTGCCGGCGCCGATCACCAGTTCGCCCTTGTCGGACTGGGAGATGTAGGCATGCACGGTGTTCGACATGACCACGCAGGGGAAGCAGGGCTTCACCGGCTCCGACACCAGCGCCTGCAGCGGATAGCTCTCGAGCGGCATGCGCACGTCGGCCATCTGCATGATCACCGAGGAATGCCCTGCCGCGACGACGCCGACCTTCTTCGCGCCGATGAAGCCGCGCGAGGTCTCCACGCCGGTGACATGGCCGTTAGCCGAGCGGCGGATGCCCTTCACCTCGCAGTTCTGGATGATGTGGACGCCGCGGTCCGACGCGGCGCGCGCGTAGCCCCAGGCGACCGCGTCGTGGCGGGCGGTGCCGCCGCGCCGCTGCAGCGTGGCGCCGACGACGGGGTAGCGCGCATCCTTCGAAATGTTGAGCGGCGGGCAGTATTCCTTCGCCTGCTCGGGCGTCATCCACTCGTTGTCGATGCCGTTCAGCCGGTTGGCGTGCACGTGCCGCTTGAGCGACTGCACGTCATGGACATTGTGCGCCAGCATCATAACGCCGCGCGCCGAATACATGACGTTGTAGTTGAGATCCTGGCTGAGCCCGTCCCACAGCTTCACAGCGTGGTCGTAGATGCCGGCGCTCTCGTCGTAGAGATAGTTGGAGCGGATGATCGTGGTGTTGCGGCCGGTATTGCCGCCGCCGAGCCAGCCCTTTTCCAGCACCGCGATATTGGTGATGCCGTGGTTCTTGGCCAGGTAATAGGCCGTCGCCAGCCCATGCCCGCCGGCGCCGACGATGATGACGTCGTATTCGGCGCGCGGCTCGGGCGACGACCACTGCGCTTCCCAGCCCTTGTGGGCGCGCATGGCCTCCCGGGCGATGGCGAACACTGAGTATTTACGCATGAAACTGGCCTCTGGACGGTCTGCGGCGGCGCGTCGTTTCGCCCCGGAACGCTCAGCGTATCACTAGCGAAAAAGCGCGGGAAGCAATTGCGCTGTTTGCGACGGCGCTTGCCGTTTTGCGCCGTGGCGGGGAGCTCCGGGTGCGACATGGCGACCGGCCTGCGGTGCGCCCCGAGCATTCACCCGAACTTCCGCTGCGCGTCGAGCGCGAGGCCGAGCCCGACGCTGCCGAATGCGTCGCCTTCGACGACGCGCGCGCCGGGAAACAGCGCGCGGATGGCGTCGCGCAACTGGGGGATACCGGTCGAGCCGCCGGTCAGGAAGAGCGTCTCGACCTGTGAAGGCTCGAGGCCGGCGTCGCGGACTGTGGCCGAGGCAGTCTCGACGACCCGGGCGGTCGCAGGCGCGATCGCTGCGTTCATCCGCTCCTGCGTCAGCGCGATGTCGACCTTCTCGCCGGCAAGCGGCAGGTGGATGGCCGTCGCCGGGCGCGTCGTCAGTTCGATCTTGGCCTGTTCGACCCGCCCCGCCAGCGCATGTCCCTGGCGATGGCGGACGATGTCGATCATGCGCTCGACCAGATGCGGCTCGGCCGCCTCCTGGCGGATCTGGCGCAGGTCGGTCATCGCCCGGTTCGAATAGAGCTGGTTGATCCGCTGCCAGGTTGCGAGATCGTTGAAATAGGAGACCGGCAGGTTGCGCTTGCCGTCCTTCGTCGGCGTGCCGTAGCCGAGCGCCCGCATGACCGTCGCGATGCTGATCAGCCGGTCGAAATCGGTGCCGCCGACATGGACGCCGGAATTGGCGAGGACGTCGCCCTTGCGGTCGGCCCGCCGCGCGCCGTCGGGGGACACCCGGACGATGGAGAAGTCGGACGTGCCGCCGCCGATGTCGACGATCAGCGCCAGTTCCTCTCTCGACACGCTCTGCTCGTAGTCGAGCGCCGCCGCGATCGGCTCGAACTGGAACTCGATGTCGCGGAAACCCTGCGCGCGGGCCGCCAGCTCCAGCTGGGATTGGGCCGCGCGGTCGGCTTCCTCGTCGCCGTCGACGAAATGCACCGGCCGGCCGAGCACGACGCGGCCGACATCGTCGCCGACGGCTTCGTCGAGCCGGCTCTTCAGGTGCTTGAGGAACAGTCCGATGATGTCGGTGAAGAGCATCGACCTCGCCTTGATCCGCGTCTTCTCGTGGATCAGCGAACTGCCGAGCACGCTCTTCAGCGCGCGCAGAAGGCGGCCTTCCGAGTTCAGCGTGTAGTCCTCGATCGCGCGGCGGCCGAAATAGGTGCGGTCGTCCTCGAAATTGAAGAACACGGCGCTCGGCAGGGTGACATGATCGCCCTCGAGCGCGACGAGGCGCGGGCGCCCGCCGCGGATGACGCCGATGGTCGAATTCGACGTGCCGAAGTCGATCCCGCCGAAGCTGGTCTGCATGGGTTGGCTCCGATCGGGATGCTGGCGAGAGCGAGGGGAGGTGCGGAATATAGGCGGCGCGGGGCAAAGTCCACCCCGAAGGACGGCCGGTCCGCAATGCCCCTCGACAAGGGCCGGTGATTCTGCTAACAGCCGCGCACTTCGCGGTGGGGAGCCCATCGCGGACGCAATTCGTTTGGCCGCAGGCGGCGTGAACGAAGGCGTTTCAGCAAGGTTCGAACCACAGGATCAAACGTGCAGGTACTCGTCCGCGACAACAATGTTGATCAAGCGCTCCGCGTGCTCAAGAAGAAGATGCAGCGCGAAGGCATCTTCCGCGAAATGAAGATGCGCGACCACTACGAGAAGCCCTCGGAGAAGCGCGTGCGCGAGAAGGCGGAAGGCGTCCGCCGCGCCCGCAAGATGGCGCGCAAGAAGCTGCAGCGCGAAGGCCTGCTGCCCCCGACGCCCAAGCCGGTGATCGCGGCCCGTCCCGCCGCGCGCTGATCTTCGCCGCTATTTCGTCCTTTTCGGGACATAGGAACGTGGCGCGGTCTACACCGCGCCATTTTCGTTTCATCGCCCGGGGACATTGAGGCGGTCAAGCGAAAGGCCTTCCTGCAGCCCAGGGGAGCCGACGAGAGGTCGAAGGGATTCGCTTGCGATGAATGAATTGCCACTCAATCGGTTTCGGGCGAAGGCGGCCGCGTCCGCGTTGCTGATGGTCGCGGCGCTGGGCCTCGCCGGCTGCGAGACGACGCCGATCAGCAGCATCGCGACCGTCGAGACGGCGCAGGGCTCGACCGAGAACATCGCCTCGCTGACGGCCGTCATCGATCGCAATCCGCGCGATCCCGAAGCCTACAACGTGCGCGGCTTCGCCTATGGCCGCGGTGGCCGCTACAACGAGGCGCTCGACGATTTCAACACCGCGATCAAGCCCAATCCCGGCTTCTACCAGGCCTATGCCAATCGCGGGCTGATCTACCGTTTCCTGGGGAAGAACGCCGAAGCGATTGCCGACTACAACCGCTCAATCCAGCTGAACTCGAGCTACGACACCGCCTATATCGGCCGCGGCGAGGTCTACCGCACCTCGGGCCGCGTCAACGAGGCCTTCAACGATTTCGAGAAGGCGATCCAGCTCGACACGACCGATCCGCGCGCCTATCACCGCCGCGGCCTGCTCTACCAGATCCGCGGCCAGCACGACTTCGCCATCGAGGACTTCTCGTCCGCCATCTCGCTCTCGTCGAGCTCGCCCGAGCCCTACAACGGCCGCGGCCTTTCCTATCTGGCGCGTGGCGACGACGACAACGCCTTCGCCGATTTCAACACCGCGATCAGCCTCAATGGCGAGGTGGCGGAGAGCTGGGCCAATCAGGCGCTCGTCTATGAACGGCGTGGCGAAAAGGACAAGGCCGCGAAATCCTATGCCCGCGCGGTGCAGCTCGATCCCAACTACAAGCCGGCGGTGGACGGCCTGTCGCGCACCAGGAAAGTTTGAGCCGGGAGGCTTCGGCCTCGCATGCTGCGGGAACCGCGCCCGGTACCGAGCATTGTGCTAGATATGGCGCATATGCCTCTACCGGAGTGCTCACGATGAAGAAGTTCCTGCCCGCCGTCATCACCATAGCCGCGCTCGCGGCTCCCGCCTCGGCACAGACGCAAGGGGTCGAATTGGGTGTCCTCGACTGCGTCATCGAAGGCGGTACCGGCTTCATCGTCGGTTCGGCCAAGGACCTCAGCTGCACCTTCCGCCCGGCAAATACCGCCAACGCGCCGGAGACCTACTTCGGCGTGGTGCGCAAATACGGTCTCGACATCGGCACCACGGGAACCACCTTCATGCAGTGGCTGGTTCTCGCGCCGACGGCGAACATCTATGCGCCCGGTGCGCTGGCCGGTGACTATATCGGGCCCAGCGCCGGCGCTTCGGTCGGCATCGGCGCCGGCGCCAATCTCCTGATCGGAGGCTCCGGCTCCTCCTTCACGCTGCAGCCGCTGAGCGTCGAGGCTCAGACCGGGCTGAACCTCGCCGTCGGCGTAAGTTCGTTCCAGTTGCGCAGCGTCGGAAACTGATCCGAGATACGTCTGGCCGAAATCTTCGGCCAGGTGTGGCGGTTGCGCGCGTGATCGCGGCGGTGTAGCCGCTGGCGTCTCATCCTGGCGCCAGATTCCGTGACAGACCAGCCTGCACTCAAGACCGACTGGCGCACGCTCTGGGCGAGCGGCGACCTTGGCCTGTTCTGCTTCGTCAGCCTCGGCATTCTCCTGCACGCAACCATGGAGACGATGATCGCGACGATCATGCCGGCCATGGTCAAGGACCTCGCCGGGGTCACGCTCGTCGGCTGGACCTTCGCGGTCTACGAACTCGGAGCGATCGTCGCGGGTGCCGCGGCCGGGCGACTGGTCTCCTACGTATCCCTGCGCGGCAACATGGTCGGCGCGGCCGTGCTCTACGGCATAGGCGCTCTCGCCTGCGCGACTGCGCCCTCGATGCCGGTGCTGCTGGCCGGACGACTTGTCGAGGGAATGGGCGGAGGCGCGCTCGTTGCGCTCGCCTATGTCTCGGTCGAGCGGCTCTTCCCGCGGGCGATCTGGCCGCAGCTCTTCGCCATCATGTCGGCGGTATGGGGCGTGGCCGCGTTCGGTGGGCCCCTGCTCGGCGCTCTGATCTCGACCGCCTTCGGCTGGCGATGGGCTTTCGGCGTCTTCACCTTCGCCGGCTTCGCGATGGCCGCGGTGAGCTTCCTGGTGCTGCGCATGCCGGAGGCACGTCGTGTCACGGGCGGAAAACCGCCGCCTTTCCCTCACGCCGCGCTGGCGACGCTCGCAGGAGCCGTGATCCTGATCGCCTTCGCCGGTGTCGATGTGAGCCTCTACCGCTCCACCGTACTCTTCGTCGCGGGTGTGGTCGGCCTTGCGCTATTCTTCAGGGTCGACGCTCTCATGCCGCGCTCGCGCCTCTTCCCGCGCCGGCCGTTCGACTGGTCGACCAGCCTCGGCGCCGGCATGACGATGGTGGCGACCCTGTCCGTCTCGACCGTCTCCTTCGCCATCTACGCGCCACTGCTGCTGACCAGCCTGCACGGCATTCCGGTTCTGACTGTCGGCTACATCATCGCCGCCGAATCGATCGCCTGGTCGATCCTGTCGATCCTGGTCGCCGGGGCCCCTCCCCGCCACGAGCGCCTGATCATCGTCGGCGGCGCGTTCATGATCGCCGCCGGACTGGCCGGCTTCTCGATCGCCATCCCGGCGGGAAACATCCCCGCGATCCTGTTCTGCGCCCTGTTGCAGGGCGGCGGCTTCGGCATCGCCTGGCCGTTCGCGACGCGCATCATCGTCGCCTCGGCGCCGGCCGAGGAGAGCACGATCGCCTCGTCGGCGGTGCCCGCGATGCAGCGCATCGGCTATGCGACGGGAGCGGCCGCGGCCGGAATCGTGGCGAACGCCAGCGGCTTCGCCGACGGGCTGACGGGCGAGACCGCCGCGAACGTCGCCCGCTGGCTGTTCCTCGCCTTCCTGCCGCTGGCGCTCGTCGGCTGCGCCGCCGCGATCAGGATGTCGCGGGTGAAGTGATCCGGCGGACGCGACCTGATCTCAGTCCAGCGGTTTTGCCATGTTGATCGAGTGCGGCCTGAAGCCGAACTTGCGATAGGCCTCGGCCGCGCCGTCATTGCCCTCGATCACATGCAGCATCATTCGCGACAGGCCGCGTTCGCGCGTCAGCCTTTCCGCCTCCGCCAGAAGAAGGTTGCCGATGCCCTGGCTGCGGTGCTCCTTGGCGACGACCAGCGCATCGACCTTGCCGTAGCGTCGCAGCGTCTCGAAGACGTAGCTTTCGCCGGTCGCGACATACCAAATCAGCAGCCCAGCCACCTCGCCGTCGCGTTCGGCGAGAACAACGGCGGTGTCGCCGCCGGCGAGCATTTCCTCAGCCTCGATCGCGCCGATCTGGGCGGTTTCGACATCCGTGCGCGATTCGCCCGAGATGGAATTCTCATGCTGGTTGAGCTCGAGCAGGAGGCCGGCGACGGCGGCGCGATCGGATGGCTGGTACGGACGCAGGATGATGGTCACGGCCGGCCGGCCTCGGCGCGGAGAAGGTCCAGCGCGCCCCTCAGAGCCTCCAGATGCGCCTCCCCCTTGCCGGTGGACTCCGCGCCGACAGCATCGGCCTCGGCGTCCGTCGACCAGTAGAATGTGTGCGTGAACAGGCGCGGGCTGAACCACGATTTGCGCCTGCGGATCGCCACCTGAAACTCCTTGATGCCCCAGCCGAAATTCTCGCGCAGGGACCCCGAGACCGGGTCACCACTCCACAGGAGATTGCCGAGGTCGTAGATATTGGTCCAGCGCGTCGCCGCGAAACAGGCCGCGTGATGCACGGCCCATACCTTCCGGTCGCTGTTGTACCTGATTTCAGCCTTCGTCGCCGCATCGGATTGCGGCGGCGATGTCGAGAAGAGCCGCTCCACGATGCCCTGCCGAAGCTCCTTCGGCTCGTGGGCGAGGAGGAATTCCGCGTGGGTGAGCGGGCTGCCGACCGTGACGAAATCGCTGATCTTCCAGGACGACGCGCCGCGTATCCGCAGGCTCCGGTAGAGGTCCCACTGCGCCGCGCGCAGTTCGGCAACGTCCCTGCCGGCGGGCGAGGATCCGTCCGCGAGCGTCGCAAAACGGCCGGCCTCCCGCACGGACTTCATCAGCGGCCCATCATCCGCCACCGTCATGTCGCGCGGCCGCCGCTCGTCCCAGAGAAGCTGCAACAGGTCGTAGGCGATGATCGAGCCGAGGCTGTGGCCGACGAGCACGATCCGGTCGTAGTCCGAATCATTTGAGAGATTGCGCAGCAGTTCGAGGCCCCGCTCGCGCACCGCGGCGCGCTGCGCCACGGTCTGTGGCGTGGCCCTTGCATAGCTCGCCACATCGCCGAGATAGGGCAGAAATATGCGGTCGATGAGCCACGACAGCAGCGCCGCGATCGCGGCAACGGCCACCGCGAGGAGTGGATTGAGGAGAGCGGAGATTGCCACGAGCAGCGCGACCAGGCCGTATACGACGGCTGCGACCATTGTCGCGCGATAGATCGGCTGGGCGTTGGGCGGAATCGTGCTCCTGTCGCGGCAGATCAGTTCGCTGATCCAGGCATAGAGCCGGGAACGGGTGTTCCCCTGAGTGAGGTCCGCCCAGTAGAGCTCGTAGAAATCGGTGCGGATCTTGACCTTCGATTCCTTCGGCGGATGGAAGACATAGGCGCTGACGATCCGCCGTAACTCGTGCGAGCCGGTTCGCTTGTCGGGACTGATCCACGTCCTGGCACCGTTCGGATGGCCGGCCGCCTCGACCACCTTCGGATCGCGCGTCCACACGCTGTCCACGAAGCTGCGCAGCGTGTTCATCGGCCACTGCTCGCCCATGCCATGCACGACGACGACGGCCTGTTTCAACCGCGTCTCGCCCGGCAGTGGCCCGTCTTCCGGCTCCGTGGTCTCAGGGGCAAGCGCCAAGCGGTTCACTCCCTGCTGCGAGAAGCAAGCTTACTACGACCGCCGTGCAGGTGAAAGGCATTGCCGCTCGCATGGCGGCCTTCGCCCCGTCTCGCCCCTCGTCAGACCAGGTGCGCGATCGAGTTGGCGTAGTATTGCAGCAGCAGCCGCTCGCGCATGTTGGCGCGGTAGAGTCCGAGCTCGCTGACGTCGATCATGTGGCGCAGTTCGAGCATGCGCAGGCCTGCCGAGACGGCGTAGTCGCGGTCGGCGCGGGGGATGTGGACATGCGCGCCCTCGCCTTCGAGCCGGCTCATCAGCGCGAAGATCGCCGACTTGAGCTCTTCTTCGCCGATCCACTCGTCGCCGCGCTGCAGGAAGACATGCGCGGCGAGCGCCACCGGCAGCACAGGGACGATGGCGCCAACGGCCTTCATCAGGTCGTCGGCCAGCAGCTGCACGGCGCCGAAGCGCGCGTCCCTGGGCACGGCGCGGAACTCGACGCCGCGCTCCTTCTGCCACTGGCCGAGCGATATCGGCCTGCCGAACGACACGCAGGCATAGCCGAAGCGGTAGAGCTTGCCGCGCAGTCGCAGCCAGACGAGGTTCCAGATGAAGGCGAGGATCGCCAGCGGGCGCGCGCGGAAGTCGCGGCCGGACGCCTCCTTCTCGGCGCGGGCGGTGAGGATGCGGTCCTCGATGACGCGATCATAATTGAGGCCTACCGGAACGAAGACGATGTCGGCCTGCGCCGCGTCGAACTCCGCCACCATGTAGCCGAGCAGGCCGAGCTTCGGCTCCTTCAACAGCCCGTCGCGGCTCAGGCCACCTTCCGGGAACACCGCCTGCGTGACGCCCTCGCGGGTCGCCATCGCCACATAGCGGCCGAGCACCTTGCGGTAGAGCTCGTCGCCCGAGTTGCGGCGAATAAAGTAAGCGCCCATCGAGCGGATCAGGCTTTCGAGCAGCCAGATCCGAGCCCATTCGCCCACCGCGTAGGACAGCGAGGCGCGGCGCGAGGCCATGTAGGTGACGAGCACGTAGTCCATGTTGGAGCGGTGGTTCATCACGAACACCACGGTCGCGTCGGCTGGCACCGCCTTCAGTGCCTCGTCGTCGGAATAGCCGAGCCGCACGCGGTAGACGAACTCGGAAATCCAGCGGGCAACGCGCGTGCCGACGCCGAAATAGGCCGTCAGCGACAGCGACGGCACGATCTCGTGGGCGTAGCGCTCGGCGCGCTTCATCACGACCGCGCGGGGTTCTCCGGTGGACCGCGCTTCGACATCCACGGCCTCGATGACCCTGGCATCGTAGATCAGCCGCTCCACCTGCGACTGGCGCTGCGTCAGCCGGAACGGCCGGATGCGCGTGTCGAGCCGCTGGTTGAGCTCGTCGATCGCCTGGTTGACGCGGCGGCGGAAGAACCACCGGACCGACGGCGCGAAGACGCGGTCAACCACGCCGATGGCCGCGAACAGGCACAGCAGCACCAGGAGCCAGAACGGAACGCCGATCGTGGTCGTCATCGACGGCGGCGCGGCCGGTCACGCAGTGTCATCGGTCCTCCCCACCCGTCTGATGCAGGCATTGGCGGAGTGCACACGAGGCGGGGTCGGAAAGCAAGGGAGTGCACGAAACGAAAAAGCCCGGCGCGCGGGCCGGGCCTTTCGATCAGTGCTGCGGCGGCATCGGAAGGATCAGTGATCCAGCGCCTTGACGATTTCCTCGGTCATCTTCTTGGCGTCGCCGAGCAGCATCATGGTGCCGTCCTTGTAGAACAGCGTGTTGTCGATGCCGGCATAGCCAGAGCCGAGCGAGCGCTTGACGAAGAGGCAGGTGCGGGCCTTGTCGACGTCGAGGATCGGCATGCCGTAGATGGGCGACGACTTGTCGTCGCGCGCCGACGGGTTGGTCACGTCGTTGGCGCCGATGACATAGGCGACGTCGGCCTGCGCGAATTCCGAGTTGATGTCCTCGAGTTCGAAGACCTCGTCGTAGGGCACGTTGGCCTCCGCCAGCAGCACGTTCATGTGGCCGGGCATGCGGCCGGCGACCGGATGGATCGCGTATTTCACCTCGACGCCCTTGGCCTTGAGCTTGTCGGCCATCTCGCGCAGCGCATGCTGCGCCTGGGCGACCGCCATGCCATAGCCCGGCACGATGATGACCTTCTGCGCATTGGCCATCAGGTAGGCGGCGTCGTCGGCCGAGCCCTGCTTGACCGTGCGCTGGACGCCATCGTCGCTGGCGGCCGCCGCCGTTTCGCCGCCGAAGCCGCCGAGGATGACCGAGATGAAGGAGCGATTCATGCCCTTGCACATGATGTAGGACAGGATCGCACCCGAAGAGCCGACCAGCGCGCCGGTGATGATCAGCGCCAGGTTGCCGAGCGTGAAGCCGAGCGCGGCCGCCGCCCAGCCGGAATAGCTGTTCAGCATCGACACGACGACCGGCATGTCGGCGCCGCCGATCGGCACGATCAGCAGCACCCCGAGCGCCAGCGACACGATGACGATCAGCCAGAAGATCGTGTAGCTCTGCGTCACGACCAGCATGACGATCAGGACCACCAGCGCGATGCCGAGCGCCGCGTTGATGACATGGCGCATCGGCAGCATGATCGGCTTGCCGGACATGCGCCCGTCGAGCTTCAGGAAGGCGATAACCGAGCCGGTGAAGGTGATCGCACCGATGGCAACGCCGAGGCTCATCTCGACCAGCGCCTGGGCGTGGATGTCGCCGACCTCGCCGATGCCGAAGCTGCTTGGCGCGTACATAGCCGCCGCGGCGACCATGACCGCGGCCATGCCGACGAGCGAATGGAAGGCCGCGACCAGCTGCGGCATCGAGGTCATGGCGATGCGCCGTGCGGTGACTGCGCCGACCGAGCCGCCGATGGCGAGGCCGAGGACGATCAGCCCCAGGCCGGTGGCCGAGGGCGTGGCCAGAGCCAGCGTGGTGGCAATGGCGATGCCCATGCCGACCATGCCGTAGATGTTGCCCTGGCGGCTGGTCGTCGGATGCGACAGGCCGCGCAGCGCCATGATGAACAGGACGCCGGAGACGAGATAGAGGAAAGAGGCGAAATTGGCTGACATCGGCCTTACTTCTCTTTCTTCTTGTACATCGCCAGCATGCGCTGGGTGACGAGGAAGCCGCCGAAGATGTTCACCGAGGCGAGCACAAGGGCTGCGAAGCCGAAGCCGGTCGCGAGCCCCGAGGCCGAGATGCCGACCGCCAGAAGCGCGCCGACCACGATGACCGACGAGATCGCGTTGGTCACGGCCATCAGCGGCGTGTGCAGCGCGGGCGTCACCGACCAGACGACGTAGTAGCCGACGAAGATCGCCAGAACGAAGATCGCAAGGCGGAAGACGAAGGGATCGATCGCCCCGCCCGACACGCCGTGCGCCACCGCGCCTGCCGCGTCCGCGGCGCTGTTGTCGGCGAGCGCCATGCGCACCGCGGCGATCGCCTGTTCGAGGCGGTCGAGCGCCTGTTCAAGCCCGGTTTTCTCCATCACGCGTCCCCCTTCTTCGGCTTGGCGGCCCTAGGCTTCGCCGGAGCCTTGCCGACGGTGGGCTTCGCGGCCGGCGCCGTCTCGGCAGCCGCGGCCTCGGCAGCCTTGACGAAGGCCGGATGCACCGCCTGACCTGCATTGGTCAGCATCGTGGCCTTCTGCAGCTCGTCCTCCGGATTGATCCGGATCGTCTTGGTCTCCTTGTCGACCATCGTCTCGAGGAAGGCGAAGAGGTTCTTGGCGTAGAGCAGCGAAGCCGAAGCCGCCACACGGCCCGGCACGTTCAGATGGCCGACGATCTTCACGCCGTTCGCCGTCGTCACGACCTTGCCGGCTTGCGCGCCGTCGACATTGCCGCCGCGTTCGACCGCGAGGTCGACGATCACCGAGCCCGGCTTCATCGAGGCGACCATCGCCGCTGACACCAGCTTCGGCGCCGGCCGGCCGGGGATCAGCGCCGTGGTGATGACGATGTCCTGCTTGGCGATGTGCTCGGCGGTCAGCGCCGCCTGCTTCGCCTGGTATTCCTTGGACATTTCCTTGGCGTAGCCGCCGGCGGTCTCGGCCGCCTTGAACTCCTCGTCCTCGACGGCGAGGAATTTCGCGCCGAGCGAGGCGACCTGTTCCTTGGCGGCGGGACGAACGTCGGTCGCGGTCACCACCGCGCCCATGCGCCGCGCGGTCGCGATCGCCTGCAGGCCGGCGACGCCGACGCCCATGACGAAGACCTTGGCGGCGGGCACGGTGCCGGCCGCCGTCATCATCATCGGCAGCGCCCGGTCATATTCGGAGGCAGCGTCGATCACGGCCTGGTATCCGGCCAGATTGGCCTGCGAGGAGAGCACGTCCATGACCTGGGCGCGGGTGATGCGCGGCATGAATTCCATGGCGAATGCCGTAAGGCCCGCCTTGGCCATCGCCTGCACGGCGGCGTCGTTGCCGTAGGGGTCCATGGTCGCGATGACCACCGCGCCCGTCTTGTAACCCTTGAGGTCCGACGGCCGGCGCACGCGCAACACGATGTCGGCCTTCGACACGTCGGAAGCCTTGCCGATCGAGGCGCCGACCTTGGCGAACTCTTCGTCGGGAATGCGCGAGCCCTGCCCCGCGCCCGCCTCGACGATCACATCGAAGCCGAGGCCGGCAAGGCGCTTGACGGTATCCGGCGACGCGGCGACGCGCGGTTCTCCCGCACCTCCCTCAGTCGGCACAAAGATGATCTGCCCCACGCCTGGTTATCCTCCCTGGAAGTCGAGCCTGCGGGTGCTCCCCGCCACAGATATGTCGATCCGTCCGGGCGGCGGTCGGCCGCCGGCGGAGCCTAGCGAAGCAGCAAGATGCCGACCGCGCAGATCAGGACGAAAAGGATCGTCGAGGAGATGAAGCCGCCGCCGGCGAAGAAGCCGAACGCCATGGCGACCATCAGCGCCGCGCAGGCGAGCGAGCCGTATTTTACAAGATGGACGAACAGCGAATAGGTCTTCTCGTGCTCGGAATAATCCATCTTCGCGCCCATCTCGACCGGACCCGTCGGCGAATGATCAGCCATAGTCAGTTTCCCCTGCAAAGTGACCGTGGGCCGACATAGCGAAAACTGTAGGGCAGGGCAATGGCGGGTTTAGCCGCACCCATCGATAGGCTGCTCATACCCAGGCGACGGTGGCGATGTAGATGCAGTAGCAGAAAATCAGGCCGATTCCCTCGAGACGTGAAATCAGCCGGCCGCTTGACGCCAGAAGCAATGTCAGCACCGCCGCGGCGATCAGGACTGGAAAATCGAAACGCACAACGCTTTCCGGGATGGAGATCGGCTTTAGCAGCGCAATCAGGCCCCCGATTCCGAGGATGTTGAAGAAGCAGGAGCCGATCGCATTGCCGAGGGCGAGGCCCGGACGACCCCGCAGGGCGGCGACGACCGACGTGATGAGTTCGGGCGACGTGGTGCCGATCGCGACCACGGTGACGCCAATGACGGCATCCGATACGCCCAGGCTCTGCGCGAGCAGCACGGCGCCATCGACGAAGGCGCGTCCGCTGAACACGATGAGAAGGATGCCGCCCAGCATCAGGCTCACCGCACTCGCCACGGGATAGGCGCCGAACCACCGGGCGAAGGCGAAACGCCACCCCTCCCGCTGCGCCAGATCCGCCGTGGTTTCGTCTCCGACGTCATCCGCAGCCGAACTCCGTCGGGCGACGGACCACACGTAGAGGGCAAGCAGCGCGAGCATCGCAATACCGGTCATCCAGTCGAAGGCGAAGAATGAGCCCCAGGCAACGAACGATACGGTCATCGCGATCAGGGCAGCGCCTTCACGCTTTATGAAGTCACTTGGAATGGCGATGGAGGTAATGACTGCCGCAATGCCGACGATGGCGAGGCAGTTGGCGATATTCGCCCCAACGATGTTGCCGATCGCTATGCCGGGGGCGCCGCCGAGCACGGCGGACACGGCGGTCGCCGTCTCCGGCACCGAAGTGCCGAAGCCGACCAGCGTCAAGCCTATCAGCAGTGACGAGACGCCCATGCGTTGGGCCAGGCCGACGGCGCCGCGCACAAGCAGGTCGGCACCGAGGATGAGGCCCGCCAAACCGCCGATAATTGAAAGAAGCATGCTGGTTGGGTTCCCGATCGCCGACGGTCGGAGCCTTGTAACGTCCGCCCGTCATTGTGCGGTGCAGGGGACGGCATGGCAACGGTCGGTGGCAACAGGCTTCGCTCAACCGCCCCGGGAGCGAGCCGGTCTGACCTTCGACCCGGGCCGACGTCTACGCCAGCCAGCGCTTCCGCCGCTTGTAGTGCTTGACGTCCTTGAACGAGCGCCGCCCCTCGCCGCCGGCGCCATACAGTGCATACCCGACTTGTCGACAGCTTCTGGACCGGTCACCGATCTGCTAAAATGCGCGCAAGGCGACTTTCTCGAATTTCGCCAAGCGAGCTTCATTCGACGATGACCACCAGTTCCACCTTCAACGCATCCAGTGCCAAGGACTACGAGCAGGTCATGGGTCGTTGGAGCCGGCGGCTGGCCGAGAAGTTTCTCGATTTCGCCGGCTGCTTGGATGGCGAGAGCGTCCTGGACGCGGGCTGCGGGACGGGCAGTCTGTCCGAGGCCATTGTCGCACGCACTGCCACGACAACATTGTACGGCATCGATCTGGCGGATGCCTATGTGGATTATGCACAGGTGCGCCTCCCGGATCCGCGTGCGACGTTCAGCGTCGGCGATGTCTGTTCCCTGCCTTTCGAGGATGGCCGCTTCGACCGTGTCCTGTCCTTGCTAGTGCTTCATTTCGTGCCAAGAGGCGCCGCTGCCGTGGCCGAGCTGCGCCGGGTAGCAAAGCCCGGCGCGACGGTCGCCGCCACAGTTTGGGACGCGCGGGGCGGTTTCGTGACCAGTCGAATGTTCTGCGACACAGCCGCAATGCTCGATCCAAGGGCAGGTGAGATGCGCGCCAGGAGCTTCACGCGGCCAATGACAAGGCCTGGCGAACTGACCGCCGCGTGGCGAGAAGCCGGTTTCAGGGAAGTACAAGATACGATGCTCGCTGTCCGCATGGACTTCGAGACTTTCGAAGACTTCTGGCGTCCATATACCCGGAGCGATGGACCGGGTGCCGCCTATGTCGCGACTTTGGACAACGCAAAAAGGGACGCACTCCGGAAAGCGCTGCGCTCGGCTTACCTCGACGGAGAGGAGGATGGCCCGCGATCATACGCCGCCGTAGCCTGGGCGGTAAAAGGCATTGCCTAGGACAGCCAGCGCTTCCGCCGCTTGTAGTGCTTGACGTCCTTGAACGAGCGCCGGCCCTCGCCGCCGATGCCGAGGTAGAACTCCTTGACGTCCTCGTTCTCGCGCAGCGCATGCGCCTCGCCGTCGAGCACGATGCGGCCGGATTCGAGGATGTAGCCGTATTTGGCGTAGCGGAGCGCAACGTTGGTGTTCTGCTCGGCGAGCAGGAAGGACACGCCCTGCTCCTCGTTGAGCTTGCGCACGATCTCGAAGATTTCCTCGACGAGCTGCGGCGCCAGCCCCATCGACGGTTCGTCGAGCAAGATCATCTTCGGCCGGCTCATCAGCGCGCGGCCGATCGCCGTCATCTGCTGCTCGCCGCCGGACGTGTAGCCTGCCTGGCTCGTCCTGCGCACCTTCAGACGCGGGAAATAGTCGTAGACCATTTCGAGGTCATGGCGGATCGCGGAAGCCCCGTCGCGGCGCGTGAAGGCGCCCGTCATCAGATTGTCCTCGACGGAGAGGTGGCCGAAGCAGTGCCGGCCTTCCATCACCTGGATGCAGCCGCGCCTGACCAGTTCGTTCGGCGACAGCGACTGGATCTCGTTGCCCTCGAACAGGATGTTGCCCTTCGTCACCGCCCCGCGCTCGGCCTGGAGCAGGTTGGAGATCGCCTTCAGCGTCGTCGTCTTGCCGGCCCCGTTGGCGCCGAGCAGCGCGGTGATGCCGCCTTGCGGCACGCTCAGGGATACGCCCTTCAGGACGAGGATCACGTGGTCGTAGATCACCTCGATATTGTTGATCGACAGGATCGGCTGGGCCGTCTCGGCCATCGGCGCTGCGTTCGACATCAGGCTGCTACCCCCGCCTTTCAGGAATTGAGAGGCCGGCCCGGAAACCGGGCCGGCCAATGTCGCTTACTTGCACTCGTCGTTGAGGGGCCACGGCGCGTTGGCGGTCGCGTATTCCTTGGCCTTCTCGGCTTCGAGCGGCTCGATCGCGGAACGGTCAGGCTTGATCAGGTCGGAAGCCTTGACGAACTGCTTGCCGTCCCATTCCAGCATCCAGGCGCCCCCATGGCCGGTGTGGTCCGCGCAGCTCGTCTTGAACGGCACGATCATGCCTTCCATGCCGAGTTCGGCCAGCTTCGCTTCGTTGATGTCGAGGTTCTCGAGGCCCCAACGCACCTGTTCCGCGTTCGGAACCTTGACGTTGAATTTGGCCTGCGCCGCCTTGATCGCCTCGACCGACATCATCGAGATCAGCACGCCGCGCTGGTAGAACACCCAGTCGAACTCGCCCTCGGCCTGGTTGATCATCGATTTGCCGGCATCGACGACGTGCGTCTTGATGTCCTGCATCGCCTTGGAGGCAGAGTTCGGCACGCTCCACGAAACGGCGCGGTAGCCCTTGCCCGCGTCGCCGACGAGCTTCAGGTCGCCGTCGAGCGACGACCACCAGATTCCGATGAACTGGTTCATCGGATATTTCGTCTTGACCGCCTCGGTGATGGCGCCGGCGTTCATCGCGCCCCAGCCCCACATCAGCACGAAATCGGGCTTCTCGCGGCGGATCTGCAGCCACTGGGCCGACTGGTTCTGCATCTCCTTCAGTCCGACCGGGATCGGAAGGAAGGTGAAGCCGTGCTTGGCGGCGAGCGCCTCAAGCAGCGGGATCGGTTCCTTGCCGTAAGGATGGTCGAGATGCAGGAGCGCGATCTTCTTGCCCTTGAGGCTGTCGAGATTGCCCTGCGAGATATTCTGCAGGATCATCGAAGCCCCGTCCCAGTAGGACGATGGCGGATTGAACGCCCACTTGAACGTCTTGCCGTCCGCCATCGGCGAGAAACCGTAGCCGGGCGCCAGCACCGCTATCTTGTCGACATTCGACTTCGGCAGGACCTGCAGCGTGATGCCCGTCGACCAGGGCTGGGTGACAGCGGCGCCGGCCTTGGTCTTCTCGTAGCACTCGACACCCTTTTCGGTGTTGTAGCCGGTCTCGCATTCCTCGTAGTTGATCGTCACGCCGTTGACGCCGCCGTCGCGCGCGTTCAGCATCGCAATGTAGTCGCGCTGTCCGTTCATCAGCGGAATGCCGGTCGCGGCGAACGGCCCGGTCCGATAGGACAGGTTCGGCAGGTTGATCGCATCCTGCGCGAACGCCGGCGCAGCGAACGCCGCCGCCAGCGCCAAGCTGGATGCGAGGAGCGCGGTTTTTGCAAGTTTCTTCATGTCATTTCCTCCACTAGTCCGTTTTTCCCGATGTGGTGGGGTGAACCAACCCCATTTTTCTGCGGCAAGGGAACCAGTCCCTGGCCGCGATCAGCGCCGCCCCTCAGTGAGGGAACGGCCAGATGATGAGCTTCTCCCTGAGAACCGCCCAGAACCGCGCCAGCCCATGCGGTTCGACGATCAGGAAGAAGATGATGAGTGCGCCGACGACCATGGTGTTGAGGTGCTCCACCATCGACGAGCTGACAGGTATGCCGAGTGCGCCCGGCAGGTAGCTCAGCACCACCGGCAGGGCGACGATCAGCATGGCACCGAGATAGTTGCCGAGGATCGAGCCCAGCCCGCCGATGATGACGATGAACAGCACGCGGAACGACAGCGGAATGTCGAACAGGTTGGGTTCCGCGGCACCTCGCCACAGGAAGACGAACAGCGCGCCCGCGATCCCCACGATGTAGGACGAGACGAAGAACGCCGACAGCTTGGCCTTCATCAGATTGATGCCGACCAGCTCGGCGGCGATGTCCATGTCGCGCACCGATTTCCAGATCCGCCCGATTCGCCCGCGGGTGATGTTGATCGCGAGCATGGTGACGATCGTGACGACCGCCAGCACAAAATAGTATTGCGTGATCGCCTTGGCGTTCGGGCCTGCCACGACCACTCCGAACATCTCGATCGTCGGTACCTGGATCGCGCCCGAAGCGCTGTAGTTGTAGAGCCAGGCCCACTTCTCGAACAGCCAGACGAGGAAGAACTGCGCGGCGAGCGTCGCAATCGCGAGATAGAAGCCCTTGATCCTGAGCGAGGGCACGCCGAACGCAACGCCCACGGCGGCCGAGAAGAAGCCGGACAGCGCGATCGCCACGAGGAGGTTCACTTCGGGGAAGATCGTGATGATCTTGTAGCAGGCGTATGCGCCCACTCCCATGAATGCGCCGGTGCCAAGCGACAATTGGCCGGCATAGCCGGTGAGGATGTTCAGCCCGAGCGCCGCCAGCGTGTAGATCAGCACCGGCACCAGAAGGGCCTTGAACGCGAATTCGTTCGCCGTCAGCGGCAGCACGACCCAGGCGACGATGAGGATGATGCCGAGCAGGATCGCGTCCTGCCGGACCGGGAACAGCGCGTGGTCGGCCTCGTAGGTGGTCTTGAACTGGCCTGCGGTTCTGTAGAGCATCAGATCCTCACACCCGCTCGATGATGCGTTCGCCGAACAGGCCCTGCGGCCGGAACAGCAGCACGATGAGCGCCAGAACGAAGGCGAACCAGGTCTCGGTGTTGCCGCCGAGGATCGGCTGGCCCCAGTAGATCTCGAACAGCTTCTCCAGGATGCCGATTGCCAGCCCGCCGACGATGGCGCCGAGCACGCTTTCCAGGCCGCCGAGCATCAAGACCGGCAGCGCCTTGTAGGCGATGACCTCGAGCGCGAAGGAGACGCCGGCGCGCGAGCCCCACACGATGCCGGTCGCCAGCGCAATGACGCCGGCGATGAACCAGACCACGACCCAGATCGTCGAAAGAGAGATGCCGACTGAGAGCGCCGCCTGGTGGTCGTCGCCGAGCGCGCGGATGGCGCGGCCCATCTTCGACTTGTTGAGGAAGAGGAGGAGCGCCGCCACGAGGAGGACCGCGCCGACCACTGCCGTCACGTCGCGCTGCTCGATCGACAGGAAGCCGCCGAACGGCTCGAACTCCCACGATCCGGTCGGGATGCCGAGCTGTTCGGTGATCATCACCTTGTTCTCGCCGCCGAAGATGATCTCGCCGAAGCCGATCAGGAACAGCGTGATGCCTATCGTCGCCATGAACAGGATGATGTCGGGCTGGTTGACCAGCGGCCTGAGCACCACGCGTTCGATCGACATCGCCAGCAGATACATGACGCCGAGCGTCAAAGGCAGCGCCAGCCAGGCCGGCACCCCCTTCTCATGCAGGCCGACCAGCGTCAGCGCGGCGAACACCACCATGATGCCTTGCGCGAAGTTGAAGATGCGCGAGGATTTGTAGATCAGCACGAAACCGAGCGCGATGAGCGCGTAGAGCACGCCCGAGACGAGCCCCTCCCACAGCACCTGCATGAGGAAATCGGGCGCGCCGAACATGTCGGCGAAGGGCTTGATGAGGATGTCGTTCAGCATCTCAAAGGATCCCGTGGATGCGCGCGTGGTAGAGGAGCAGGATGGTCTTGGCGTCCCGGATCTCGCCTCGCGCCACCATCGCCAGCGCCTCGTCGAAGCCGATTTCCAGCACCTCGATGTTTTCGGTCTCGCCTTCGGCCCCGCCGCCATCTGTCGGCCGGTCGTCCGGATCGAACTCGGCGAGGAAGAAGTGCAGGCGCTCGGTGACCGAGCCGGGGCTCATGAAGATGTCGAGGACTTCCCTCGCCTCGCCGATCCGGTAACCGGTCTCCTCGGCCACCTCGCGCCGGATTGCGGCGCCCGGATCGTCGCCGTCGAGCAGGCCTGCGGCGGTCTCGATCATCCAGCCGGCGCCGCCGTTGAGGAAGGCGGGAAGCCGGAACTGGCGCGTCAGGACCACCGTCTGACGGGCCCGATTGTAGAGCAGGATCGTCGCGCCGTTGCCGCGGTCGTAGGCCTCGCGCTGCTGCGGCTGCCAGGAACCGTCCGCCAGCCGGAGATCGAACTGGTATTTGCAGAGGAAATACCAGTTGTCGGACAGGAGCGTGACGTCGCGCATCCGCACGCCCGTCAGCTCCTCGGGCGGGAAATGCTTCATCGACGTGGGCTGCGGGCGCGCGCTCAAGATGCAGTTCTCATCCGGCCAATTGCGGGAACAGGCCGAGCAGGCCAATGACTATGAGGTAGATCGCAACGATGTAGTTGAGCAGCCGCGGCATCACGAGGATGAGCACGCCGGCGATCAGCGAGACGAGCGGTGTGAGGGGAAGCGTCGAGAAGTCCATGATCGTGTCCTTTCAGTGAGCGACGCCGAGATAGGCGTCGATGACATCCTTGTTGGACTTGACCACCTCCGGCGTGCCGTCGGCAATCTTGCGTCCGTAGTCGAGAACGACCACCCGGTCGGAAAGGTCCATGACCACGCCCATGTCGTGCTCGATCAGCGCGATCGTGGTGCCCCGCTGCCTGTTCACGTCGAGGATGAAGCGGCTCATGTCTTCTTTCTCCTCGAGATTCATGCCCGCCATCGGCTCGTCGAGGAGCAGGAGCGACGGCTCCATCGCCAGCGCCCGGCCGAGTTCCACCCGCTTCTGCAGGCCGTAGGGGAGCTTGCCGACCGGCGTGCGGCGGATATGCTCGATCTCGAGGAAGTCGATGATTTCCTCGACCTTCTTGCGGTGCTCGATCTCCTCGGCCAGCGCGGGTCCGTGCCAGAGCATCTGCCAGCCAAGGGAGCGCTTCATCATCACCGAGCGCCCGGTCATGATGTTGTCGAGCGTCGACATGCCCTTGAACAGCGCGACGTTCTGGAAGGTGCGCGCGATGCCCTGCCCTACCGCCTGGTGCGGCTTCATGCCGACGCGTTCCTTGCCGCGGAAGATGATCTTGCCCTTCTGCGGCGTGTAGAAGCCGTTGATGACGTTGAGCATCGAGGTCTTGCCGGCGCCGTTCGGCCCGATGATCGCGCGGATCTCGCCCTTGCGGATATCGAAGGAGATGTCGGTGATCGCCTTGACGCCGCCGAAGGCGAGCGACACGTTGCGCAGGTCGAGCAGGACTTCGCCATCGGCGATGCCGTCCTGCGTCACGGGGAGTTTGTTGTGATCCACGGGACTGTTCATTCGGCCGCCTCCCGCATCGGTTCGGCCGCACCGGCGAATGTCGGCGCGTCGACGATCCTGACCGTCGCGGCCACCTTCGACTTGCGCCCGTCCTCGTAGGTGATCTCCGTCTCCGCCCACTTACTCGTCGAGCCGTCGTAGAGGGCCTCGATCAGTTCGCCGTAACGCTCGGCGATAAAGGAACGCCTCACCTTCTGCGTGCGCGTCAGCTCGCCGTCGTCCGCGTCGAGTTCCTTGTGCAGGACGAGGAACCGGCGGATCTGCGAGGCCGCCATCATCGGCTCGGACGCGAGCTTGCGATTGGCCGCTTCGACGTGCTGCCCGACGATCCTGTAGACGTCGGGATGGTTGGCGAGTTCCTGATAGGATGCATAGGCGATGTTGTTGCGCTCGGCCCAGGACCCGACCGACTGCAGGTCGATGTTGATGAACACGGCGCAGAAGTCGCGGCCGTCGCCGAAGGCCACCACCTCCTTGATATCGGGGAAGAACTTCAGCGCGTTCTCGATGTATTTCGGCGCGAACAGGGCGCCGGACTTGAGTCTGCCGACATCCTTGGCCCGGTCGATGATCTTCAGGTGCCCGTCGGCGTTGAAGAAACCGGCATCGCCCGTTTTCACCCAGCCGTCGGGCGTCTTGGTTTCGCGCGTCGCCTGCTCGTTCTTGTAGTAGCCGATGAAGGTGCCGTCCGAGCGGTAGAGCACTTCGCCATTGTCGGCGATCTTTATCTCGACGCCGGGCGACGGCAGTCCGACCGTATCGGCCTGGATCTGGCCGTCGGGCTGCGCCGTGATGTAGACCGTCGCTTCCGTCTGTCCGTAGAGCTGCTTCAGGTTGAGCCCGATCGAGCGGTAGAAGCGGAACAGTTCCGGCCCGATCGCCTCGCCGGCCGTGTAGGCGACCCTCAGCTGCGAGAGCCCCATGCGATTCTTCACCGGGCCATAGACCAGGAACTCGCCGACCGCATATTTCACACGGTCCAAGACGCCGACCTTCTCGCCGTTGAGGATCCTCTCGCCGACCTTGCGCGCGTGCGCCATGAAACTGTCGAACATGCGCTTCTTGGTCCGCCCGGCGTCCTCCATGCGCACCATCATCGCCGTCAGCAACCCTTCGAACACGCGCGGCGGCGCGAAGAAGTAGGTCGGCGCGATCTCGCGGCGGTCTTCCGTCACCGTGTCGGGGCTTTCGGGACAGGCGACGCAGAACCCGGCGGTATAGGACTGCGAATAGGAGAAGACGTGGTCGCCGACCCAGGCCAGAGGCAGGTAGGCGATGGTGGTCTCGTGCTCGGTCAGGTGATCGAAGGCGTTGCCGTGCAGCGCCGATTTCACCAGATTATCGTTGGACAGCATCACGCCCTTCGGACGCCCTGTCGTGCCCGACGTATAGAGTATGATGCCGAGATCCGAACCCTTGCCCTGGGCGATCTCGGCGAGCCAGCCTTCGGCGACCCCGCCGGCTTCCAGCCGCTTCAGGCCCGCCTCGCGAACCTTCTCACAGTCGTGCAGGTGCTTCGGGTCGTAGTCGCGCATGCCGCGCGATTCGTCATAGACGATGTCGTGGAGCGACGGCACCTTGTCGGCGACGGACAGCAGCTTGTCGACCTGCTCCTGGTTCTCGACGACGGCGAAGCGAACCTCCGCGTGATCGAGCACATAGGCCATCTCCTCGGCGACCGAGTCGGCATAGACCGGCACCGGGACGCCACCCAGCGCCTGCACCGCGGCAAAGGTCCAGTAGAGCCGTGGCCGATTGGAACCGACGACCGCGACCTTGTCGCCACGTACCAAGCCTATCGTCTGCAGGCCGAGCGACAGCGCCCGCACCTCGTCGAGCTGCTGCTTCCACGTCCAGCTTTGCCAGATGCCGTAGTTCTTGTGTCGCATCGCCGGACGCGTCGCGAAGCGCTCCGCGTTCCACAGCAGATACTTCGGAAACGTATCAAGCGGCCTTTCGGCGGCAGACGCCGTCGAATCCATCTCGCCAACTCCTCCCGGCCCGCATTATTCGCGGTTTGTCCGGATTTTGATGCCCGCCCGAAACGCAAGCAACCCCTCACTTCGGAGTAGATTGCGCATTACCGGCAAGCCCTGTCCGGACCTTGTTCCTCTATAGGTAGAGTTCCACGTTGCGAGGCAAGGTTCAACGCCGCCATTGACAGACAGGCAGCGGAATTGTCATTAGGAGTGCGCCATTCGTTTTCCGCGCCCCGGACCGGGGGCATGACGGGCGTCTCACTCAATCGTCTTCGTAGTTTCCCAGGGCTTCGACATCGAAGACCACGATGCGCGAATGCTCGACGCGCAGCAGCCCTTCGGCCTCGAGCGCCTGCAGGCTCTTGCTGACCACGGGCCGCGAGACGCCGGCCAGAAGACCGAGTTCTTCCTGCCCGATGTCGATCTCCAGCTTGGTGACCGGATAGAGGATCGGATTGAAGAACCAGGAGATGTTGCGCGCCACCCGGGCCTTGGGCGACAGGATCCGGTCATATTCGATCGTGGCTATGAACTGCCCCATCCGCTCGTTGAACTGACGCACGAGGAAGCGGTTGAAGCCGGTCGAATTCTCGTAGAGCCACATGAAGGTCGCGCGCGCCATCATTGCCAGACGCGTGTCGGCGATGGCCACCAGGTCGTATTTGCGCGGCTCGTCCTTGAGGACGGATCCTTCGCCGAACCAGCCGCCGGCGCCTGCCCCGGCAAATGTCATCGCCTTGCCGCTCGCCGAGATCGCGCTGATCTTGACCAGTCCGCTGATCACGCCTGTCCAGTAGTCGAGCTTGTCGCCGCGGTGGCAGATATATCCGCCCTTGGGAATGTGCTTCTCGACGACGCCGCGGCGGGCGCGGTCGAGCTCCGCCGGCGACAGCTCCCGGGCCCAGATGGCGTTGCGAACAAATTCGTCCTTGGTGATCATGCGTCCTTCGCGCTCGCGGATCAGACGTCGCCCGAGGACATATGCTGCGCCGGGGCGTCGGACACAAGCGACGCGGCGGTTGGTCGCCGTTTGAAGACCGTCTGGAAACTCTACTCTGACGGCCATCTGATGGCGTTTTCTGCGCTTCCGGTGCTCACGGACCAAAATGTCCGCTGCGCTCATCGCTCACGCGACCCCGAAACCACCACCATATGACTCGCCAGAGCGAATTTCGAAACAGTCTTAGGCAGCTTCGGCGAAGAACCGGGCGGTCGGCAGAATGGTCAGCGGCTCGAGGTCGCCTTCGGCCGGCTTGCCGAACATCAGCCGCTGCTCCAGCGGCGAGGATTTGAAGAACGGATAGCGCAGACCCGTGCGGGCCGCGATGCTCTTGTAGTGCGCCTGGTAAAGCACGACCTCGTAGTTGAGCGCCGGATAGGCCCGCAGCCCGCCCACTTGCTGGGCGTCGAAGACGCGGCGGTAGAAGCCGGCGTGGTCCGTCCGGATCGTCGACAGGCAATAGTCCGGCGCGAAGTAGACGCACGCCATGGCCGCGAGACGCAGCGTCACATAGGGCAGGTGCGGATATTGCGCGGTCCAGTCCGGATCGGCGGCAAAGCGGCTCGGATCGATGAAAGTCTCTCCCGCGTCGATCCGCGGATGGAGCAGGTCGCCGTAGACCGTCGTGCTCGGCGACTGGCGATGCTCAGCGGTCACGTGATGGAGCCGAAGCGTCGACACCAGTTCGCCGTCGACGTGGATACCGAAACGCATCGAGTTGGGCAGGTCGTCAAGCACATTGGTGACGATCCGCTCGTGATTGGCCGAGACCATGCCGCTCGCCAGGTAGGATTTGTAGCGCAGTCGATAGACCGCCTCGAGATCCTCGCCCTTGTCGCAGCGCCGATATTCGGTGCGGCCGAGCAGGTCGAGTACGCTGCGGGCGAAGTTCGAAGGCACCGGCGTCGTGTCAAAAACACCAGCCGGAACTTTCTCGCCGGCTAGGCTTACCGGTTGTACGATCATGTCAGTGGCCCTGTCCCCTTCCGGAAAGGTAGACGAAGGCTTTGACGAGTAAAGGCGAAACTTGTTCGCGACCCGTTTACCTGACGTTAACCTTAACAGGAGGTTAACGCAGCCGACTGCGCTCGGTTCCGGTTCGCTGAAGCGGACTGGTTCTAGCGGGAGACGATGCGGCGAAGCGGCTTGAGGTCCTGGGCGAATGGCCAGACGGTCGTCGACATGGTCTCGATGCCGGACGCCGAAAGCGCCGAGCCGAACAGGAAGCCCTGCACCAGGTCGGGCTTCACGTCGAGCGCCAGGACCTTGAGCTGCTCGAACGTCTCGACACCTTCGATCGTGACGGACAGACCCAGCGGCCGCGAGAGGTTCACGACGCCACGCAGGAGTTGAAGGGAACGCTCGTTGCGGGTGATGTCCTCGATGAACGACCGGTCGATCTTGACCCTGTCGAGCGGCAGCGTGTGCAGATAGCTCAGGCTGGAATATCCGGTGCCGAAATCGTCGAGCGCAATGCGCACGCCGAGCGCCTTCAGCTCTTCGAGCAGCTTGCGGGTCGAGGATTTGTCGTCCAGCAGCGCGGTCTCCGTGACCTCGATCTCCATGCGGTCCGGCGCGAGGCCGGACTGAGCCAGCGCCTCGTTGACCGCGCCGATGACGTTGCTGTTCCGGAAATCCTTGGCCGACAGATTGATCGAGACGCGGATATGTTCCGGCCACTTGGCGCATTCCGCGCTGGCGGCCTTCAGCACGAAATCGCTGATCTCCGAAATGATACCCATTTCCTCGGCGAGCGGAATGAAGACGCCGGGCGACACGGGGCCGATGTCGGGGTGATCCCAACGGCAGAGCGCCTCGCAGCTTGCGATGCGCATCGTGTCCATCGCCACGATCGGCTGATAGACGACGCGAAGCAGCTTCTGCTCGACCGCGTTGCGCAGATCCGCCTTGAGGATCTGGCGGTTGCGGAACTCCGCATCCATCGTGGATTCGAAGACCTGCCAGCCGTTCTTGCCGTATTCCTTGGCCTTGTAGAGCGCGAGGTCGGCCTTGACGAACATCGAATCGACATCGGTGTCGGACACTTTTGCCATCACCGCGCCGGCGCTTGCCTGGACGCGCAGCGAATGCCCTGCGACGTCGACCTCGCCCTGCAACGCATCGAAAATGCGGGCCAGTTCGGCCTGCAGCGCCTCCGGGCTCTCCACATTGTCGAAATAGAGCATGAACTCGTCACCGCCGAAGCGGCTGATCTTGATGTTGTCGCGAGCGAGCCCGGCGAGCTTCTGCGCCACCGAGTAGATCAGCCCGTCTCCGACCGGGTGGCCGAGCGTATCGTTGATGTTCTTGAAATCGTCGAGGTCGACGACCGCGAGCGCGCAGTTGCGCTGCGGGTCGCCGCTGATCAGGAACTCGCCGACGAGTTCGTGGAAATAGGCGCGGTTCGGCAGGCCCGTCAGATTGTCGTAGCGCGCCATGTAGCGGATCTTCTCTTCCGCCTCGACACGGGTCGTTACGTCTTCGAAGGTGATCACGCCGAGATCGTCGCGGCCTTCGCGGGCCGAGAACTCGAGGTGACGCCCGTTGGTGAAGCTGACCAGCAGCTTCCTGTCCCGGCCGTCGCGCAACGCGCGCGTCAGTTGCGTCTCGACATAGTGGGAATCGCGCAGCGACAGGAGCCCGCCCGCAACGCCGCGCATCAGGAGCGCCTTGAGCGTGCGCCCCATCAGCTTGTCGGGCGAGGAGAATGCGAGCAGGTCGGCGGCTTCGGCGTTCGCCACGGCGACGAGGCCGTTCCTGTCGAGCATGATCAGGCCATGCGACATCGTGTTGAGGGCCCGGTCGAACCGCAGCGCCAGACTGCTCGCCTTGAGCTTCTCGTAGATCACCGAAAGGAAGGTCTCGCGCACACGCGTCGACATGTTCACGATCGCGGTGAAGAACGGGACGAAGAGCAGGCCGAGCGCGATGTTGTAGGGATCGCCGCGCAGGATCACGCCGGCGGAGATCGGCAGCGTCATCGTCGTCGAAAGGATGAGAACCATCTGGTTGGACGCATAGTTGCGTCCGACGATGGCGATCGCGCAGGCGAGCGTCACCGCGATGGAGGCGATTTCGGCCAGCGGATCGGGCTGCAGGTAGAGCGCGACGAAGCAGTAGAACCCCAAAAGGGACCCCTGCAGGGCGCCGCGCAGAAGGTAGTCGACCTCCCACTGGCGCGCAATCTCGCTGGTCGCAGGCGGCGGCAGTTTCTGGCGCTTGCGGATACCGTAGTAACGGAACAGCCCGGCGCCCAAAAGCGCTATCGCGAGCAGCAGATACGCGACCTTGCCGTTGTGCAGATAGACGATGAAGGACGTGGCGCCCTGTGTGATGCCGCCCCAATACAAGATATACGCATCCGCGTACAGCGATTGTACGAACGGGATGTAGACCTCGCTGGGAACCGCCTTGCTTTTCGTCTTTGCCATTTCCCGAGGGCCTGCGAACGGAACCCGACCTTTGTCATGGCCACCTTAAGAAAGGCTTATGAATCGCGGCGATTCCGGGGAAACGCACCGAAAAGCACGGCTCGCGGCATCGCTGTCTGCGGCACGCCCGGCCGGGGGCGCCACGTGTCCATCCGGATGCCGGAAGATAGCCTACTCCGCCGCCTGAAGCGCCGGCTTCGCCGGTGAGGCGACGAGGCGGCCGATCAGCCGCGTCCGCTCGCCTTGCGCCTTCTCGACATTGCCAGCCTTGACGTGGCCGTAGCCGCGGATCAGCGCCGGCACGGAGGCCAGCGCCGCCGCCGCGTCGGCCGAAGCCGGCGCAAGATGCTTCTCGATCAGATCGAGATCGGCCTCGTACTCAACGATCAGCCGGCGCTCCATCCGGCGCTCGGCCGAGTAGCCGAAGATATCGAGCGCAGTGCCGCGCAGGCCCTTGAGGGCGGCAAGCACGCCGAACCCCTTCATCATCCACGGCCCGAACGAGGATTTGCGCGGCAGCCCGTCCGATCCCTTGCGGCCGACGATCGGCGGCGCGAGGTGGAACTCGAGACTGTCGAAACCCTGGAACTGCGCGGCGAGCTGCTTGCGGAACGAGCCGTCGGTGTAGAGCCGGGCAACCTCGTATTCGTCCTTGACCGCCATCAGCTTGAACAGGTTGCGCGCCGCCGCCTCCGTGACGGCCGTCGAGCCGGGCACGGCGCGCGCCTCCGCCTGGCGCAGTCGTTCGATACGTTCGGCATAGCGCCGCGCATAGGCCGCGTTCTGGTAGGCGGTCAGGAACTCGACCCGCCTGGCGACGACCTCGTCCAGCGTCTGCGCGAGCGCGGGCTTGTCGGCGCCCTGCACCGATTGCACCAGTCTGCTTACCGTCTCGGGATCGTGCGCGGCGCGCCGTCCCCAGCGGAAGGCGGCGATATTCATCTTCACCGCCTCGCCGTTGAGCTCGATCGCCTTCTCGACCGCCTCGGCCGACACCGGCAGACCGCCATGCTGATAGGCAAAGCCGAGCATGAACATGTTGGCGCCGACGGAGTTGCCGAACAGCGTCGAAGCGCTTCTGGTGGCGTCGAAGAAATGTGCGTTCTCGTCGCCCACCGCCTGGCGGATCGCCTTCTTCAACCGCTCGGTCGGCAGCGAGAAATCGGTCTGGCGCGTGAAATCGCCGGGCATCACCTCGGCGGTGTTGGCGACGAAGATCGTGCGGCCCTCGCGCGCCGAGGCCAGCACCTTCTTGGCGCCCGAGACGACGAGGTCGCAGCCCAGCACCAGGTCGGCCTTGCCCGCCGAGACGCGGATCGCGTTGATGTCGTCGGGCGTCGGCGCGATGCGGATATGCGAGAAAACCGCCCCGCCCTTCTGCGCCAGGCCCGCCATGTCGATCATGCCGCAGCCCTTGTCTTCGAGATGCGCGGCCATGCCGAGGATGGCGCCGATCGTCACCACGCCGGTGCCGCCGATGCCGTCGACGATGCAGGCCCAGCCGTCCTGTCCGAGCGGGAAGAGGCTGGGCTCCGGCACGCCGGCAAGTGGATCGGCCGCGCCGGCAATCCCTTCCGCCTTGCGCAGCTTCGCACCGTGCACCGTCACGAAGGACGGACAGAAGCCGTTGACGCAGGAGAAGTCCTTGTTGCAGCTCGACTGGTCAATGCGGCGCTTGCGGCCGAACTCGGTCTCGACCGGCTGCACCGAGACGCAGTTGGACTTGACGCCGCAGTCGCCGCAGCCCTCGCAGACCAGCTCGTTGATGATCACGCGCTTGTCGGGGTCGGGGAACGTGCCGCGCTTACGCCGCCTCCGCTTCTCGGCCGCGCAGGTCTGGTCGTAGAGCAGCACCGAGATGCCCTTCACTTCGCGCAGCTCGCGCTGGACGGCGTCGAGATCGTCACGGTGATTGAAGGTCGTGCCGGGCGGGAACTCCGCCTTGCCGGCATACTTGCCCGGTTCGTCGGTGACGACCGCGATCCGTTCGACGCCCTCTGCGCGCACCTGCCGCGCGATCTGGTCCACCTTGAGCCCGCCTTCGTGCGGCTGTCCGCCGGTCATGGCGACCGCGTCGTTGTAGAGGATCTTGTAGGTGATGTTGGCGTTCGAGGCGTGCGCGAAGCGGATCGCCAGCGAACCGGAATGGTTGTAGGTCCCGTCGCCGAGGTTCTGGAACATGTGCTCGCGTTTCGAGAACGGCGCCTGGCCGACCCACTGCGCGCCCTCCCCGCCCATGGCGGTGAAGCCGACGGTCGAGCGATCCATCCACAGCGCCATGAAATGGCAGCCGATGCCGGCGCCCGCCAGCGAGCCCTCGGGCACCTTGGTCGAGGAATTGTGCGGGCAGCCCGAGCAGAAATAGGGCGTGCGGTTGGCGACGTCCTTGGTGTCGGCGAGCATCGCCTGGTACTGCTTGAGCTGCGCCACCCGCGCGGCGATCTCCTCCGAATGGCCAATCGTCTTGAGGATCCTCTCACCGACGGCGATCGCGATATCGTTGGGATCGAGTGCGCCTTTCGCCGGAAACAGCCAGTCGCCGCGCTCGTCCTTCTTGCCGACGATCAGCGGCTGCGTCGCCGTGCCGTAGAGGTTCTCGCGCATCTGTACTTCGATCAGCGAGCGCTTCTCCTCGACGACGATCACGGTGTCGAGCCCACGGGCGAAGTCCATGATGTGCTCGACGTCGAGCGGCCACGGCGCCGCCACCTTGAACAGCCTGAGCCCGATCTGCCCCGCGCGCGCCTCGTCGATGCCGAGGTCGTCCAGCGCCTGGCGCACGTCGAGATAGGACTTTCCGACCGTGATGATGCCGACCTTGGGGTTCTGACCGCCGGAATAGATCATCCGGTTCAGCCCGTTGGCGCGGATGAAGGCGGCGGCGGCGGCGCGCTTGTATTCATGCAGCCGCGCCTCCTGCCCCATCTGGTCGAGCTCGTGGCGAATGTTGAGCCCGCCGGGCGGCAGGTCGATCTCCGGCAGGACGATGTTCAGCCGGTCGAGCGACACGTCAACCGAGGCGGTCGATTCGATATTGTCCTTGACGCATTTGATCGCCGCCCAGGTGCCGGCGAAACGCGACATGGCGTAGCCGTAGAGCCCGTAGTCGACGAGTTCCTGGACCCCCGCCGGATTGAGGATCGGGATCATCGTATCGACGAAGAGGAACTCCGTCGCATGCGCGTTGGTGGAGGATTCGGCGGTGTGGTCGTCACCCATCAGGGCGAGCACGCCGCCGTTCTTCGACGTGCCGGCGAGGTTGGCGTGGCGGAAGACGTCGCCCGAGCGGTCGACGCCCGGCCCCTTGCCGTACCAGAGCGAGAAGACGCCGTCATGCTTGCCTTCGCCGAGAAGCTCGGTCTGCTGCGAGCCCCAGCAGGCCGTGGCCGCGAGTTCTTCGTTGATGCCGGGCTGGAAGACGATGCTGGAGGCTTCGAGCTGCTTCTTGGCGCGCCAGAACTGCTGGTCGAGCCCGCCGAGCGGCGAGCCGCGATAGCCGGAGACGAAGCCGGCCGTATCCAGGCCCATCCGGCGGTCGCGCTCGCGCTGCATCAGGAGCATGCGGATGACGGCCTGCGCACCCGACAGGAAGATTCGCTCCTTGGCGAGATCGAACTTGTCGTCGAGCGTCACGTCGTGAAGCGTCATCAACGGCCTCCTGCCGGACGGTTGGGTAGGCCAAACCGCCCTCCGTATGACCTAGTGTTTTCCGCGCCGCTCGGCAACGTCAAACGAAATCAACGCGATCGGTAAAAGAGCAATCGCCGTGAAGAATGCGGTGCGAAGGCATGGGTTTAATGACCGCAATCGGGGTCCGTCGCGCAACTTTCCGCCGCCCGGTCAAGGGAAGCTCGCTCAGGCTCGGCCCGGGCAACCCGCTTCGTTGGTCACGTCGAGCTTGCCGTCGGGACGTCCGGCAAGATCCGGGTTCGGCGTATAGACCGGCCCCAGGACCAGGGGCCGGTCGGGCAATACCTCCTGGTCCAGGTTGGAGGTGATCGCCGTCGTGATCTCCTGCCGGACGGTCGCATCCGGCCCCTCGATCCTGATCGTCACCGAGTAGGGGCGGTCCTTCCGCACGCAACGCAGCGGCGGGCTCTCCAGAACCGTCTTCTCCAGTCTCGGCCAGATTTTCTGGCGTACAACGATCGCTTCGCCGCCTGCCGGATCCTCGAAGCTCGCGACGGCGGTCTGGCCGTCTTCGACGGGGCCGAGCGGCTTCAGCGTCACCAGGTAGGTCGCAGTGGCGACGCGGTAGTTGAAGACGAAGAGCTTGCCTGAAATCTCGAACAGCTTGCCGGGTCTGCTCTCATCCCTGCACGCGCCCAGCATCAGCAGCGAGACGGCCATCGCCAGCCCAAGAGATCTACGCATCGGTCCGCTTCCCTATGTCGTCGCGCGTGCGGTGATAGTGCCGCCGCGCTTTCTGGCGATTGCCGCAGACGCTCATGTCGCACCACAGGCGGCTGCTGTTGCGGCTCTTGTCGAGAAACAGCCAGCCGCAATTGCCGCAGATGCGGATGCGGCGGCGTATGTCGGGCTGAAGCAGCGAGAGCGCGGAGACGGCGACCGCCGATTCGAGCTCGACCCGGCCCTGCCCCGTCGCCAGGCCCGCCCGATCGCCTGCGATCTCAACCGGTGACGCTGCGAGCGCGCTGGAGCAGCGGTCGAGCAGCGGCGCGAGACGCCCGGACCGGATGGTGCCCGCGGTCACCGCGTCGCGGAACAGCGCGTCGGTGGCCTCGCGCAAGGCGACGATCCGCGACTGCGCGGTGCCCGGCACGGAAACGACCAGCGCATTGCCGCCTATCTCCTCCGAGCGAAACCCGGTCGCCGCGGTAGCGAATCGTTCGATCTCCGTCGGATCGTCGAACCGGTCGAAGGTGCGGGCAGGGTCGTCGCGCAGCACCACCGTGTTCGCGACGTCCAGCGCCAGCACTTCGCCCGAAAACCGGTGTGGGGTCCAGATTGTCTCCATACCGAAATACTAACTTGCAAAATGCATATTGCAAGTTAGATTCATTCCGCGTGCCCGCTCGGCGATGCGCATTCCGTCGACGTCTCCTGATGTGTGTTCCGCCGATCCGAGATGGCCTACTTTCTCCAGCAGCTCCTGAACGGCCTCCACATCGGCTCGATCTACGCGCTACTCGCCTTCGGCTATGCGCTGACCTACGGCATCCT
This sequence comes from Pseudomonadota bacterium, assembly GCA_043822005.1. Classification (GTDB taxonomy): domain Bacteria; phylum Pseudomonadota; class Alphaproteobacteria; order Rhizobiales; family Rhizobiaceae; genus Mesorhizobium_A. The sequence continues at coordinate 102,777 of JBDRCE010000033.1, forward strand.
CCGCCGCGCCAATCTCGCCCACGGCGCGATCTTCGCGTTCGGCGGCCAGGTCGGAATTCTCGCCACGGTGTTCGCGTGGAACGTGCTGTGGCTCACCCTCCCGGCCGCCCTCGGATTCGGCGTGCTTCTCGCCTTCGCCTTTGCCGGGCTGGCGGCCCATCTGGTCTCACGAACGGTCCTCGAGCCGCTGCGCGCCGGCAATCCGAACACGATCGTCGCCGCCACGCTCGCGGTTGCGATCGTCCTGATGGAACTGGGCCGCCTGGCCATGGACAGCCGCGATCTGTGGCTGCCGCCGATACTGGCCACCACGATCGTCTTCTGGCGCGACGGCGCTTTCCCGGTCACGTTGACGCTCATCCAGATCGTCGACGTGGCGGTCGTCGCGGCAGCGGTATCGCTGACGGCGGCCTGGCTCGCCCGATCCCGCTTCGGCGCTTCATGGCGCGCGATCTGCGACGATCCGCTGGCCGCCTCCATGTGCGGCATCGATTCGCGCCGGATCTTCCGCGCGACGGTCGTCGTGAGCGGCATGCTCGCCGCTCTGGCCGGCGTTCTCGCGGCGATCCATTTCGGCAATATCAGCTTCGACACGGGACTGGTCTTCGGGCTGAAGGTGCTGTTCGTCGCCGCGCTCGGCCTTGGCGGCTCGCCATCGTCCTCAGCCCTTGGAGCGATGGGCGTCGGCCTCGCGGAATCCCTCTGGACGGGCTACTTTCCCGGCGAGTGGCGCGACGCCGGCATATTCTCGGCGCTTGTGCTGCTCCTCATCCTGCGCTCGACCGACCTCGCCCGACAGCAGAACGTCTAGGGTCAGGACTCATTGATCAAAGCCAGAAGATGACGGCGGCTGCGATGCAGATGGCCGAGAAGAAGGTGTGGGCGCATCGGTCGTAGCGGGTTGCGATGCGCCGCCAGTCCTTGAGCTTGGCGAATAGGTTTTC
>JBDRCE010000034.1:0-51393 GCA_043822005.1 Pseudomonadota bacterium
CAGGCCGGCTTCCATGACCTGAAACTTGGAAGAGTCGATCATGATCGGCACGCGCGCGATATCGGGCTCGGCCGCGATCAGATGCAGGAAGGTGACCATCGCCTTCTCGGAATCGAGCAGGCCTTCGTCCATGTTGACGTCGATGATCTGCGCGCCGTTTTCCACCTGGTCGCGCGCCACTTCGAGCGCCTGCTCGTATTCGTCGGCCTGGATCAGCTTGCGAAAGCGCGCCGAGCCGGTGACATTGGTGCGCTCGCCGACATTGACGAAGGGAATGTCCTGCGTGAGCGTGAAGGGCTCCAGACCGGACAGCATCATCAGCGGTCTGTGCTCCGGCACTGCGCGGGGCGCATGGCGCGAAACCGCCTCGGCGATGGTGCGGATGTGCTCGGGCGTCGAACCGCAGCAGCCGCCGACAATGTTGACGAGACCCTCGCGCGCGAACTCCTCGACCTGGGCGGCCATGAACTCGGGGCTCTCGTCGTACTGGCCGAAGGCGTTGGGCAGTCCGGCATTGGGATAGGCGCAGGTGAACGTGTCGGCGACGGATGAAAGCTCTGCGAGATGCGGCCGCATGGCGGCGGCGCCGAGCGCGCAGTTGAGGCCGATGCTGACGGGCGCCGCGTGGCGGATCGAGTGCCAGAAGGCCGTCGGCGTCTGGCCGGAGAGCGTGCGGCCGGAGAGATCGGTGATCGTGCCGGAGATCATGACCGGGAGGCGGATGCCCTTCTCCTCGAACACCTCTTCGGTCGCGAAAATTGCCGCCTTGGCGTTGAGCGTGTCGAAGATGGTCTCGATCAGGACGATGTCGGCGCCGCCGTCGATCAGACCGCGCAGCTGCTCGGCGTATGCGATGCGCAGATCGTCGAAAGTCACGGCCCGGTAGCCGGGATTGTTGACGTCGGGCGAGATCGAAGCGGTGCGGTTGGTCGGGCCGAGCGCGCCGGCGACGAAGCGGCGCTTGCCGTCCTCCTGCTCCGCACGCCGGATCGCGCGCTTGGCCAGCCGCGCGCCGTCGCGGTTGAGCTCGTAGACCATCTCCTCCATGCCGTAGTCGGCCTGGGCGATCGAGGTCGAGGAGAAGGTGTTGGTCTCGACGATGTCGGCGCCGGCAATGGCGTATTGGTAATGGATCTCTTCGATCGCCTTCGGCTGGGTGAGGATCAGAAGATCGTTGTTGCCCTGCTGATGGCAGGCGCAGCCGCCGAAGCGGTCGCCGCGAAAATGGTCCTCGCCGAAGCCGAGGCCCTGGATCTGCGTGCCCATCGCACCGTCGAGAACGAGAATCCGCTCGCGCGCGGCCGCCCGCAAGGCGGCGGCAATCTCCGCGCCGTCCCGCTGCGGGGCCGTCGCGCCGAACAGCGCATCGGAGACACTTTTTTGCGACATGACCTGTCCTTAATGCGACGATTTCTTCGTCACATAAAGACATCTTTATGTCAACATGCGAATAGCTTCCAAACCGTTTGCACGCGGCGCAAGCGGCCTTGCCAGGAATTTGCCGGCTCTTTTTTTAGCCGCGCTAAAATTCCGCTTGACGCCAAGCCGATCCTGACCCTAGATTTTTAGCAATACTAAAACAGGGAACGGATCCTTGGACGACCAGTCTGTCGAAGACGGCGTCCGCGGCTTGGACCACGATGCGTTCGGGGAACGACTCCGCACGCGCCGTCGAGAGCTCGGGCTGACGCTGAAGGAAGTCGCCGACGGCGCGGGCCTGTCGGTGGGCTTCATCTCACAGATCGAGCGCGGCATCACCACGCCGTCGCTGTCCTCGCTCACGAATGTGTCGCGCGTTCTTGGGCTGCATGTCACCGAATTCCTGTCGCAGCCAAGGGGCTTGGCGCCGACGACGCGCCATGACCAGCGTCCGCACTACGCCGTGGGCTCCAACTCTCTCGTCTACGAGCGGCTGTCGGCCTCGTTCCCGGGCAATGTGCTGAACACCGTCATCATCCACGAGCCGCCGGGGTATCGGTCCGAGCCCATCGCGCATGAAGGGGAGGAGATCTTCTACGTGCTGGAAGGCGGGATCACGGTCGAGGTCGAGGGCGAGACGCATGTCCTCGGTGTCGGCGACTCGCTGCATTTTCCGTCGACGAAAGTGCATTCGTCCTGGAACCACATGGGGTCGCCTTCGACCATCCTGCACACCTGCACCATGGACGTGTTCGGCGACCGCGAAAGAGACGGCTCGTTCCGGTCGGACGCAGCGACCGCGCCCGCACCCAAGCCTAAGACCACAAGCAAAGCAAAAAAGGGGAAGTCATCATGAAGAGCATATTGAAGACCTTAGCCGCAGCGCTTGTCGCCGCGAGCGCACTGACCGCGGTGACGGCAGCCACCGCCACCGTCGCATCGGCCGAAACCGTGCTGAGGCTGGACGAGGTCGCCGTCGGCGAGCTCGATCCGGGCAAGGCCTCGGACTATGCCGACTCGATCCTGATGTTCAACGTCTACGACACGCTGGTCATTCCGAACCAGGGCGCGCCGGGACATCAGGGGCATCTCGCCGAAAGCTGGACGGCCGACGGCAACGCCTTCACGTTCAAGCTGCGCCCCGGCGTGAAGTTCCACAGCGGCAATCCGCTCTCCGCCGAGGACGTGGTCTTCTCGCTCGACCGCATGAAGGCGCTGGGACAGGGCCTGTCCTATCTGTTCGAGATCGTCGACAAGGCGGAAGCCGTCGACGAGAGCACGGTCAAGATCACCCTCAAGAGCGCCTATTCGCCTTTCGTCGCCTCTCTGGTTCGCCTCCCCATCGTCGACAAGAAGCTGGTCATGGCCAATCTCGGCGCCGGCGACGGCGAGATGAAGGACTGGGGCCAGGCCTTCCTCTCGGGCAACGACGCGGGCAGCGGCGCCTACAAGGTGACATCGCACAATCCGCAGCAGGAAACGGTGATGGCGAAGAACGCCGACTATTTCCTCGGCGCCGGGGCCAAGGCGCCTGATACGGTGCGTCTGCGTTATGGGCTCGAGGCCGCGACGGTGCGCACGCTGATCGCGCAGGGCGAACATGACATCTCCTCGCAGTGGCTGCCGCCCGAGGTGCTGAAGTCGCTGGCCGGGGACGGTGCGCAGCTGCTCACTGAGTCCGGCACGTCGGGCTTCTACGTCAAGATGAACACGACCAAGGCGCCGCTGGACGACGTCGAGTGCCGTCTGGCACTTGCCAACGCCTTCGACTACGACGCCGGCATCAAGATGGTGGCGATCAACGACACCGTCTCGCAGGGCAAGCCGTCGACCGGTGCGGTCCTGGTCGGCATGCTCGGCGCCAACCCGGCCGAAATGGCCAACAAGCGCGACCTCGAAGCCGCCAAGGCGCATCTCGCCAAGTGCAAATACAAGCCCGAGGACATCAACCTCGAACTGTCCTGGATCGGCGAAGTGCCGCTCGAGGAACGTTTCGCGCTGCTGATGCAGGCGAACTTCGCCGAGATCGGCGTCAAGTCCGAGATCAAGAAGCTGCCCTGGGCCTTGTTCTCCGAACAGGTGTCGAAGCCCGAGAACACGCCGAACATCTCGCAGCTGTTCGTGTCCTCGGTCACGGGCGACCCGGACACGCTGCTCTACGGCATGTATCACTCGTCGGCCAAGGGCACGTGGCAATCGCCGGAGTATCTGCAGGACGCCGAGGTCGACAAGGCTCTCGACGAGGGCCGGACGGCCACCGACGACGCCGGCCGGGGCGCTGCCTATTCGGCGCTGAACAAGCGGCTTGTCGCCATCGCGCCGTCGATCTACGCCTACGACCAGGTGGCCGTCTTCGCCGCGTCGAAGCGCGTGTCGGTGCCGGCGCTGACCGATCCCGCCAAGGCGTTCAACCTGTCGGGCTTCGGCTTCACCTTCCGGCTGATGGAAATGAACGAGTAGCGGCCGGGACCGCTTTAGCCCCCGGCCGGCGGCACTGTCGCCGGCCGGGCTTTCATTCAACCGAGCGGATCTGCCATGCCGCCTGTCCTCCGCCTTCTCGCGAAGCGGCTGGGAACCTCGCTGGTCGTATTGATCGGCGTCTCCCTGCTGATATTCGCCATCGCCCGGGTGATCCCCGGCGACCCGGCGCGCATCGCGCTCGGCCCGAACGCGACGGCCGAGGCGATCGCGACGCTGCGCGAGCGGCTGCACCTCGACGACACGTTCATCGTCCAGTACGGCTATTTCCTGGCGGATCTGGCGCGTGGCGACCTCGGCATATCGCTCTACACCAACCGTCCGGTGACACGGGACATCGCCGACTACCTGCCGGCGACGCTGGAATTGGTGATCGTCGCCGGCATCATGATGGTCGCGCTCGGCCTGCCGCTCGGCGTGCTTTCGGCACGATATCGCGGCTCCTGGATTGACCACGTGGTGCGTATGGTGACGCTGCTCGGGGTCTCGGCACCCAGCTTCGTCTGGGCGGTGATCCTGATGCTGGTCTTCGCTTTCTACCTGCCGCTGTTCCCGATCGCCGGCCGCATCTCGGATTCCTACACAATCTCGTCGGTCACCGGCTTCCTGCTGGCCGACACGCTGATCGCGGGCGACGTCAGGGCCTTCGGCAACGCCGCCTGGCACATCGTTTTGCCGGCATTCGCGCTGGCGCTCTCCGGCATCGCGCAGGCGGCGCGGCTGACGCGCTCGAACATGGTCGAGACCTACGAGCGGCCCTATATCGAGATGGCGAAGTCCTATGGCTTCCCGGAAAAGCGCATCGCCTGGCGCTATGCGTTCAAGCCGTCGCTGATCCCGTCGATGACCATCATCGGCCTCGATTTCGCGGCGATGCTCGGCAACGCCTTCCTGGTCGAGGCGGTGTTCGCTTGGCCCGGCCTGTCGCGCTACGGCGTCGCGGTGATCCTGCGCAAGGACCTGAACGCGATCGTCGGCACGGTGCTGATCATCTCGGCGATGTTCCTGATCGTCAACGTGATCGTCGATCTGCTGATCGCTTTCATCAATCCGCGCATCCGTTATTCGCAGAGGGCGTCATGAGACGCACCTTCTCCATCCTGCTGCGCAACCCGCTATCGCTGCTCGGCCTGATCCTGGTCGCGGTGGTGGTGCTGTCGGCCGTGTTCGCGGATTTCATCGCTCCCTTCCCGCTGCATCGCGGCGCCGTAGTCGACTTCGCCAATTTCAACAACCCGCCGGAATGGCCCTACATCTTCGGGACGGACCTGGTCGGACGCGACCTGTTTTCCCGCATCCTCTATGCCTACCGCATCTCGCTGATCCTCGGCGTGGTGGTGCTGGCGATCGCGGTGCCTGTCGGCGTTGCGATCGGTTTGTTCGCCGGCTATCTCGGCGGCTGGACCGAATATGTGCTGATGCGCATCACCGACGTTTTCCTGTCGATCCCGCCGCTGGTGCTCGCCATGTCGATGATGGGCCTGCTCGAGCCGACGCTGACCAATGGCATGATCGCGGTGACCGCCATGTGGTGGCCCTGGTACACGCGGCTCGTCTACAATCTTGCGCGTTCCGAAAAGGAAGAAGGCTATGTGCTCGCCGCCGAGGTGATCGGCGCGTCGAGACTGCACGTCATGTTCCGCGAAATCCTGCCGAACTGCGTGCCCTCGATCCTGACCAAGATGACGCTCGACCTCGGCTTCGTCATCCTGATCGCCTCGTCGCTCTCCTTCCTTGGCCTTGGCGTCCAGCCGCCGACGCCGGACCTCGGCTCGATGGTGGCGGACGGCGCGAAATACCTGCCGGACTCGTGGTGGCTTACGGTCTTCCCGGGTCTTGCCATCCTGGTCGCGGTGTTCGGCTTCAACCTCATCGGCGACGCGCTTCGCGAAATTCTGGGGGCGGAGCAATGAACACGTTGCGGATCCGCGATCTCACCCTCGGCTTCAAAGGCTGGAACGGCACGGTCGAGGTGCTGCACGGCATCTCGCTGCATATCGGCCGCGGCGAGCGCGTGGCGCTGGTCGGAGAAAGCGGGTCGGGCAAGTCGGTGACGGCGCGCATCGTGCTCGGCCTGCTGCAATCGCTGCGCTCGACCCGCCTCTCCGGCCTGGTCGAGTTCGAGGGGAGAGACCTGTCGAAACTCAGCGAACGTGAGCGCCATGCCCTGCGCGGCACGAAGATGTCGATGATCTTCCAGGATCCGACCTCTTCGCTCAATCCGGTCTATCCGATCCTCACCCAGTTCCACGAGGTGCTGAGGCGGGCAAATCCTGCGATCAATCTGACGGAGGCGAAGGCGCGGGCGGAAAAGGCGCTGGCCGACGTCTCGATCTCGGACCCGGCCCGGGCGCTCGACTCCTATCCGTTCCAGCTCTCGGGCGGGATGAACCAGCGCGTGATGATCGCCATGGCGCTGGCCAACGACCCGTCGCTGCTGATCGCCGACGAGCCGGGTACGGCGCTCGACGTCACCGTGCAGGCGCAGACGCTGAGGCTTATGCGCGAGCAGGTCGAGCGCCACGGTACGTCGGTGCTGTTCATCTCGCACAATCTCGGCGTGGTGCGCGAATTCGCCGACCGCGTCTACGTCATCTACAAGGGTCGCATCGCCGAGCAGGGGCCGACAGCGGCGCTGTTCGAAAACCCCCGCCATCCCTATACGCGGGCGCTGCTCGACGCCGTGCCGCGCATCACCGGCGACGGCATCCCCGAGATCGAGGATGCATCCGACGCCTATTTCGCACCGACCGAGGTGCATGAAGGATATGGCGAGCCGGAGGGCGTGGCATGACGCATCCGCTTCTGTCGCTCCGCGCCGTCTCCAAGACCTTCCACTCCGGTGGTCGCGAGGTTCGTGCCGTCGACGCCATTTCGTTCGATGTGGCGGAAGGCGAGTGCCTTGCCGTCGTCGGCGAGAGCGGGTCGGGCAAGTCGACCATCGCCAACATGATCCTTGGCATCTATCCGCAGACGCTGGGCGAGATCGCCTTCAAGGGGGCGGCGCTGCCCGCCCGGCGCGATCTCGCGCATCGCCGCGCGATCCAGCTCGTGCAGCAGAACCCGCTCTCCTCGCTCAACCCGCGCCGCACGATCGGCGCCTCGCTGAGGCTCGCCCTCGACGTGCACGGGATCGGCGAGAAGGCCGGCCGCGCCGAGCGCACCGGCCAGTTGCTGGAAGAGGTGGGCCTGCCCGCCGATTTCCGCACGCGCTCGCCCGCAGCACTTTCCGGCGGCCAGCGCCAGCGCGTGGCGATTGCGCGCGCGCTTGCCTGCCAATCGGAACTCGTCGTGCTCGACGAGCCGACCTCGGCGCTCGACGTGCTGGTCCAGGCGCGCGTGCTGAAGCTCCTGGCGGAACTCAGGAAGGGCCGGGGCCTGACCTATCTGTTCATCACCCACGACCTTTCCGTCGTGCGCAACATCGCCGACCGCGTCGCGGTCTTCGAGAAGGGCCGGCTCGTCGAGATCGGCCCCACCGCCTCGGTGTTCGAGGCCCCAACCCATGCCTATACGCGCAGGCTGATCTCCGCGGTGCCCGTCGTCACGGCCGCCGAGGCGGCGCTGCGCCAACGCCTTACGGAGGATGCAGATGCACATGCCTGACTACTCGGCCTTCACCGCGGCCCTGGCTGAGGGACACGGGCCGCGGGATGCGTTCGACGCGCTCTGCGCGCTGACGCGCGACGTGGTGGGCGTGAAGCTCTTCACCGTGATGACGCACGATTCCCGGACCGGCCACTCCGGGCGCGTCTATTCCAACATGCCGGATGCCTATCCGGTCTCCGGCACCAAGCCCGCGAACGAGACCGACTGGTCGCGGCAGGTGATCGAGGAGAGGCGCACCTTTGTCGCCAACACGATCGAGGACATCGCCGAGGTCTTCTACGATCACGAGCTGATCAAGTCGCTCGGCTGCGAGAGCGTCATCAACGTGCCGATCATCGTCGCCGGCGAATTCAAGGGCACGATCAACTGCCTGCACGAGGCGGGCTTCTACACGCCCGAGCGGGTGCAGGCGGCCGAGGCGCTGAAGCTTCCCGGCGCGGTCTGTCTGCTGCTCAACGAACTCGACGCCAAGGGAGACCTCTGATGGCCGACACAACGATCCGGGTCGCGACCGACGTCGGCGGCACGTTCACCGATCTCGTCTGCTTCGAGACCAACCACAAGACCGGCGAGTCGCGCATCGTCACCGCCAAGTCCGACACGACGCCGCCCAATTTCGAGCAGGGCGTGCTCAACGTGCTGGCCAAGGGCGGCGTCGATCCGAAGACGGTCGACTTCCTGGCGCATGGCACGACGGTCGTCATCAACGCGCTGACCGAGCGCAAGGGTGTCAAGGTCGGGCTGATCACGACGGAAGGCTTCCGCGACACGCTGGAGATCGCGCGCGGCAACCGCCCTGACTTCTTCAACCTGCATTACGAGAAGCCGAAGCCCTTCGTGCCGCGCTACCTGCGCAAGGAACTGCCGGGCCGCATGACCTACAAGGGCGAGGAGCTGAAGCCGCTCGACCTTTCCGGCCTGCCGGCGATCCTCGACGGATTCAAGGCGGAAGGGGTCCAGGCGATCGCCATCTGCTTCCTGCACTCCTATGCCAACATGGCGCACGAGCAGGCAGCCGTCGACGCCGTCAAGAAGCTCTGGCCGGAAGTCTCCGTCGTCGCCTCGCATCAGATCACGCGCGAATGGCGCGAATACGAGCGCACCAACACCGCCGTGCTTTCGGCCTATGTGCAGCCGACGGCCGAGCGCTATCTGTCGCGGCTGGCCGGCGGGCTGAAGGAGAAGGGGCTGAAGGGCAGCCCCTACATCATGCAGTCGAACTGCGGCGTCGACTCGCTGGAATCCGTGTCGAAGATCCCTATCACGATGGTCGAATCCGGTCCTGCCTCCGGCTTCTGGGGGGCGGCGGAGCTCGGCAAGCTGATCGGCGAACCGAACGTCCTGGCGCTCGACATCGGCGGCACCACGGCCAAGTGCTCGCTGATCGAAAACGGCGAGGTGAAGATCAAGACCGACTACTGGATCGAGCGCGACCGCACCTCGGCCGGCTATCCGATCATGGTTCCGGTGGTCGACCTGGTCGAGATCGGCAATGGCGGCGGCTCGATCGCCTGGGTCGACGATTTCGCCAAGCTGCATGTCGGGCCGCAATCGGCGGGCGCGATGCCGGGACCGGCGGCTTACGGGCGCGGCGGCACGAAGGCGACGACCACCGACGCCAATCTCTGGCTCGGCCGCATCAACCGCGACTATTTCTGCGGCGGCGAGGTGAACGCCGACATGAAGGCGACAGAAGCCGCGCTCGGCGAAGTTGCCGGCAAGCTCGGCGTGTCCGTGGACGAGGCGGCGCGCGGCATCATCCGCATCGCCAACAACAACATGGTCAACGCGCTAAAGCTCGTCTCGCTCAACCGCGGCCACGACCCGCGCGACTTCACCCTCGTCGTGTTCGGCGGCGGCGGGGCGATGCACGGCGTGGCGCTCGGAATGGAACTGGGCGTGAAGAAGGTTGTGGTGCCGGCCGGCGCTTCGGTCTTCTCGGCCTGGGGCATGATGATGTCCGACCTCAGACGCGACTATTTCGTCACCAAGCTCGCCGATCTGAAGAAAGGGGCTGCGGAGGCCATCGAGGCGGTGTTCGCCGAGAGCGAGGACCGGGCACGCGCCCAGTTCGCGGCCGAGGGCGTGGATGCGTCAAAGATCCGGTTCCTGCGCTACGGCAAGTTCCGCTACCAGAACCAGGAGCACACGACGGAAGTGCTGATCGAAGGCGGCAGGATCACCGACGCACGGCTGTCGGAGATCGAGAAGGCGTTCCACGAGACCTACGAGCGCGAATACACCTACCGCCTCGACGCGCCGGTCGAGATGGTCGGCATACACCTCGTCGCCTCGGCCGAGGTCGGCAAGCTCACCATGAAGAAGCACGCGCCGACCGGCGCGAAGGCCGACGTCGCGCTTAAGGGCCATCGCGACGTCGACTATGCGCTCGAAGGCGTCAAGAGGGCCGCGCTCTATGACGGCACGAAGCTGGAACCCGGCATGACCTTCACCGGTCCGGCGATCGTCGAGGATCCCGGCACGACCGTGGTCGTCCATCCGGGCAATACCGTCGAGATCGACGGCTACGGCAACATCCATATCAAGCTGGCGTGAGGAGGCGAACATGACGACCAAGGTCAACGACCCGATCACGCTGGAGATCATCCAGAACTCGCTGCAGGCGACCGCCGACGAGATGTTCGCCGTGATGAAGAAGACGGCGATGAGCTCGATCATCTACGAAGTGCTCGACATGGGCACCGGCATCACCGACGCCAAGGGCGCGCTGGCGTCTTCCGGCGCGGGAATCCCGGCCTTCGTCGGCGTGCTCGACAAGGCGGTCAAGGTCGTCGTCGCTAAGTTCGACAAGCCGGGCGACGTCGAGCCGGGCGACGTGTTCGCCACCAACGATCCCTACTACGGTGGCGTCACGCATCTGAACGACATCATCGTCATGATGCCGGTCTTCGCCAGCGGGCGCATCATCGCCTGGACCGCCAACATCGCCCACAACTCCGACGTCGGCGGCATGGCGCCCGGCTCGCTGACCGGCGAGGCGACAGAAATCTTCCAGGAAGGCCTGCGGCTGCCGGCGATCAAGATCATCTCGAAGGGCGAGCCGATCCGGCCGGTGATGGACATCATCAAGGTCAATTCGCGCATGCCCGACGTGCTGGAAGGCGACGTCTGGGCGGCGATCGCCTCGGTGCGAATCGGCGCGAAACGACTGGTGGAGATCGCCGAGAAATACGGCGTCGAGACATTCGAGAACGCCATGACCTCGTTCATGGATTTCGGCGAGCAGGTGTCGCTGAAGGAACTTTCGAAGCTGCCCAAGGGCACGTTCGAACTGTCCGAAGAACAGGACGACGGCCGTATCTTCAACGTCAAGATCACGATCTCCGATACCGAGTTCCTGGTCGACCTGCGCGACAATCCGGACCAGTCGAAAAACCCGGTCAACACCAGCCGCGACGGCGTGATGGTCTGTGCGCAGATGATCTTCAAGTCGATGACCGACCCGTATTCACCGGCGAACGAAGGCTCGTTCCGGCCGATCAGGCTGCTCACCCGGCCCGGCTCCGTCTTCGAAGCGGCCGAGCCCGCGCCGCTCGGCTTCTACTACGAGATCGAGCTGCGCGTGTACGACATCATGTGGCGCTGCCTGGCGCAGCATATGCCGGACCGGCTGGCGGCGGGCCATTTCGCCTCGGTCTGCGGCACCTTCATCGGCGGCATCCATCCGGACACCGGGCGCCAGTACACCATCATCGAGCCGCAGATCGGCGGCTGGGGCGGCAGCCGCACCGGCGACGGCAACAGCGCCATCTTCTGCGGCTTCCACGGCGAGACCTACAACTGCCCGGCCGAGATCAACGAGGCGCGCAATGGGCTCTATGTCGACCGCATGGAGCTCAACATGGAGCCCGGCGGCGAGGGCAAGTATCGCGGCGGGCGCGGCATCGTGATGGACTACCGCATCCGTGGCGACAACGGCTTCCTCACCGCCGGCTACACGCGTTCCAAGTTCCCCGCCTGGGCGCTTGACGGCGGCAACGAGGGCACGCCCAACTATGTCCGCTATCTCGGCAAGGACGGCACGGACCAGCGCTACGCCTTCGTCTCGGGGCTGACGACGCATACAGGCGACGTGATCCGCGTCGTCACCGGCAACGGGGGCGGCATCGGCAATCCGAAGGAGCGCGACCGAAAGCTGATCGAGGACGATCTGAAGAACGGCCTGATCACGCCCGAGCGCGCGCGCGAGGTCTACGGCTACGAAGCCTGATCAAGACATGTCGCCTCCCCGGACGGAAGTCCGGGCAGGCGAGGAGCGTTTGTAGAGTTTCGAGGAAGAGGAGACTTCATCATGACCGACAGACCGCTCAGGATCATGTATCTCAACCCGGTCGGAACGTCCGGCTACGACCATGTGTTCGCCGACATGGCGCGGCAGCACAAGCTGCCGCAGACCGAGGTGCACATCGCCTCCCTGCCGCCGTCGATCGGCGGCTTCACCCATATCGAGTTCCGCTCCTACGAGGCGATCGTCACGCGCAGCATCGTCCGCGCCGCCCGCGCGGCGGCGAACGAAGGCTTCGACGCTTTCGCGATCGGCTGCTTCTACGATACGGCGCTGCACGAGGCGCGCGAGGTCTCGGGCGACATGATCGTCACCGCGCCGTGCGTCGCCTCCTGCGAGATCGCGGCCAGCCTGTCGAACCGGTTCGGCGTCATCGTCGGCCGGCGCAAATGGGTGCATCAGATGCACTCGACCGTGCGCGAGCACGGCCATGAGCACCGGCTGTCCGGTTTCTATCACGTCGAACTAGGCGTCGATGATTTCCAGAAGGACCATGCGGAGACAGAGCGCCGGCTGATCGCGGCAGGGCGCAAGGCGGTGGAGGAGGAGTTCGCCGAGGCGCTCATCCTCGGCTGCACACTGGAGGTCGGCTTCTATCGCGACGTCGAGAAGGCGACTGGCGTGCCGGTGATCGACCCGTCAATCGCTGCCCTCAAGCGGGCGGAATACGCGGCTGTGCTGAAACACGACTGCGGCTGGAAGCCGAGCCGACGCTGGTCGTCCGAGGCACCGCCCGAGGAGGAGATCGCGCGCTTCGGCGGCTTCGACGACGGCGAGATCCTCGGCAACCGCATCGTGGTTCCGGCCAAGCCGCTGCAGCCGGCGCGCAGGGCGGCGTGAGATCAAGCAGTGCCCCCTCCACCGCCTTCGGCGATCCCCCTCCCCCGTAAACGGGGGAGGATTTAGGTTGTGCAAACGGCACCGCTGATCCTCCCCTGCGAAGCGGGGGAGGGGGACCACGTAGTGGTGGAGGGGGCGCGAGAAATGAGAACTAAGAAGGAAGGACGAATTCAGCCATGACCGTCGACACCAAGGGGAGGCTCGCCGCATTGCGCGGGCGGATGAAGGCTACCGGCACGGATCTGGTTGCTGTCGCGCCGGGTTCGCACATGGACTGGCTGCTCGGCTTCCATCCGCATCCCGACGAGCGGCCCTGCCTGCTGCTGGTCGGACCGGAGCGCGAAGCCTTCCTGATGCCGGTGCTCAATGCCGAGGGGACGCGCGAATCGACCAATATCGCCTTCCACACCTGGGCCGACGCGGAAGGCCCCGATGCGGCGCTCGCGGCGGCGCTTGCCGATGTCGGTGCCGTCCCGGCGAAGAAGGTCGCGCTCGACGAGACGATGCGCGCCGACTTCGCGCTGTTGCTTCTCGACGCGTTGCCGGGTGCTGCGCATGCCTTCACGGCCGAAACGCTCGGCGCGTTGCGCATGCGCAAGGATGCCGCCGAGTTCAAGGCGCTGAAGATGAACGCCTCGATCGCCGACCGCGCGATGCAGAAGGCATTCTCCTCGATCAAGCCGGGCATGACGGAGAAGGAACTGGCCGCCATCATCCGCGAGCACTTCGCTTCCGAAGGCGCGACGCCCGCCTTCTGGATCGTCGGCGCCGGTTCGAACGGTGCCTTCCCGCATCACCAGACGGGCGAGCGCGGGCTTGCCGAGGGCGACGCGATCGTCATCGACATCGGCGGTCGCAAGGGCGGCTTTCCCAGCGACATCACCCGCATGGCCGTCATCGGCCAGCCACCGGAAGGCTACGGCCAGATCCACGGCATCGTCGAGAAGGCCGTGCAGGCCGCGCTGAAGGCGGCGAAGCCCGGCGTGCTCGCCAAGGAGGTCGACGCGGCGGCGCGCAACGTCATCGCGGATGCCGGCTATGGCGAGTTCTTCGTCCATCGCACCGGCCATGGGCTCGGTATCGACGGCCACGAGCCGCCCTACATCACCGCGACCTCCGAGGCGGTGCTTGAGGAAGGCATGGTATTCTCCATCGAGCCTGGCATCTACCTGCCCGGCCGCTTCGGCATCCGGCTGGAGGAGATCGTCATCCTGCGCGGGGACGGGCCGGAGATCCTTTCCGATCTGCCCCGCGACCTCCACGTCGTGCAGGTGTGAAGGCGAAGCAGATGGGCAGCTCCGTCGATCCCTTCACGCTCTCCGTCATCCAGGCGTCACTGACGGCGGCGGCGGACGAGATGTTCGCGGTGCTGAAGAAGACAGCGATGAGCCCGATCATCTACGAGGTGCTGGATGTCGGCACCGGCGTGACGGACGCGCAGGGCCGTCTTGTCAGTTCGGGCGCGGGAATCCCGACCTTCGTCGGCGTGCTGGACAAGGCGGTGAAGCGGATTGTCGAGATCCACGGTCCGGATTCGATCCGCGACGGTGATTGCTTCATCACCAACGATCCGTCCTATGGCGGCGTCACCCACCTCAACGACGTGGTGGTGGCTATGCCGGTCTTCGCCGGCGGACGCTGCGTCGCCTGGGCGGCGTCGATCGCGCACTGGAACGACATCGGCGGCAAGACGCCGGGTTCGATGGCGGTCGACGTCTCGGAGATCTTCCAGGAGGGACTCAGGCTGCCGGCGGTGCGGCTGATGCAGGATGGCAAGCCGATCGGCGCGGTGTTCGATATCATCATGGCCAATTCGCGCCTGCCTGATTTCGTCAAAGGCGACCTGTGGGCACAGGTCGCGGCGAGCCGCAAGGCTGCCACCCGCATCCGCGAACTCGCGGACGCCTATGGGCCGGACGCCTATGACGCGGCGGTGGAGGCGATCTTCGAGGAAGGCGAGCGGCGCGCGCTCGCCGGCCTCGCGAACCTGCCCGAAGGCACTTACTCGATCGAGGAAGAGCAGGATGACGGCGCGATCTGGCGCGTCGCGATCACCATGTCGCGCGACAGGCTCCTCGTCGATCTGACCGGCAATCCGAAACAGCGCGCCGCGCCCTACAACACCAGCCGCGACGGAGCGGTGATTTCCTGCCAGATGATCTTCAAGGCGCTGACCGATCCGGCGCTGTTCGCCAGCGAAGGATCGTTCCGCCCGCTGGAGGTTATGACCGAGCCGGGTACCATCTTCCATGCCGAGGGCAACGCGCCGCACGGCTATTATTTCGAGACGCGTATCCGGCTCTACGACATGATGTGGCGCTGCATGGCACAGGCGCTGCCCGAGCGGCTGCCCGCCGGCCATTTCGCCTCGATCTGCGGCACGGTGATTGCCGGCGACCACCCCGACACCGGCCGGCGCTTCACCATGGTCGAGCCGCAGATGGGCGGCTGGGGCGCCACCTCCACCCGGGACGGGCTGGATGCGATGTATTCGGCCAGCCACGGCGAGACGTTCAACTGCCCGGTCGAGATCTGCGAGACGCGCTACGGACTCGATGTCGGCTACCGGCGATTGAGCGAGTCAACCGCCGGGCGTGGCCTGCGCTCGGGTGGCAAGGGGCTGGAGATCAGCTACCGGCTGCGCGGGCCGGCGGTTATGTCAGTAGGTTACAGTCGCGCCCGCCAGCCAGTCTGGGGCTCGTCAGGCGGTTTGCCGGGTGGGGTCAATGGCGTCTCGCTGCGCCGGCCGGACGGCCGATGCGACATGCTCACCTTCGCCAGCGGCGTGTCGCTCGGCCCCGGCGACGAGATCGTCATCACCACGGCGAACGGCGGCGGCTGGGGTGCGCCGGCCGCGGAGTAAGGGGCGGGCACCGCTTCGCCCGCCACCCGGCGCTCAGCCGAGTTTCACCGTCCTCAGCCTGAGCGCATTGGCGATGACGGAGACCGAGGACAGGCTCATCGCCGCCGCCGCGATCATTGGCGACAGGAGCGTGCCGAACACCGGATAGAGTACGCCCGCCGCGACCGGCACCCCGAGCGCGTTGTAGACGAAGGCGAAGAACAGGTTCTGCTTTATGTTGCGGATCGTCGCCTGGGCCAGAGTGCGGGCGCGGACGATGCCGTTGAGGTCGCCCTTCACCAGCGTGATGCCGGCGCTCTCAACCGCGACGTCGGCGCCGGTGCCCATGGCGATGCCGACATCGGCCGCGGCAAGAGCCGGCGCGTCGTTGACGCCGTCGCCCGCCATCGCGACCCTGGCGCCGCCGGCGCGAAGCTCCTCGATCAGCTTCTGCTTGCTCTCCGGCAGCATGTCGGCGCGGACCTCGTCGATGCCGAGCCTGCCGGCGACGGCCATCGCCGTCCGTTCGTTGTCGCCGGTCGCCATGATGATCCGCAGGCCACGATCGTGCAGCGCCCTGATCGCCTCGACGGTCGTCGCCTTGACCGGATCGGCGACCGCGACGATGCCCGCAGGCCGGCCGTCGGCGGCCACGAACATGGCAGTCTTGCCTTCGCTGCGCAGATCATCCGCGCGCTCCGCGAGGGCGGACAGATCAACTCCGAGGTCGGCCATCATCGCGGCATTGCCGAGCGCCACCTTGCGGCCGTTGACGACGCCAGCGACGCCTTTGCCGGTCACCGCCTCGAACGCGGAAGTATCGGAGAAGCTCGCGCCACGTTGCTGGGCGCCTTCGACGATCGCCTCGGCGAGCGGGTGCTCCGACCCGCGCTCCAGGCTGGCGGCGAGCGAAAGAAGCTCGCCTTCTTCAAAGCCTTCGGCGGCGATGACATCGGTCACCTTTGGCTTACCTTCGGTCAGGGTTCCGGTCTTGTCGACGATCAGCGTATCGACCTTGGCGAAGCGCTCCAGCGCCTCGGCGTCCTTGATCAGCACGCCCGCCTGCGCCCCGCGGCCGGTGGCGGTCATGATCGACATCGGCGTCGCCAGTCCGAGCGCGCAGGGACAGGCGATGATCAGCACCGAGACGGCCGACACGATGGCGAACACCATGCTGGGAGGGGGCCCAAAGATAGCCCAGACGATGAAGGCAAGGATCGCGACGGCGACCACCGTCGGAACGAAGAAGTAGGATACGCGGTCGGCCAGCCCCTGGATCGGCGCGCGCGAGCGCTGGGCCTTGGCGACCATCTCGACGATGCGCGACAGCATGGTTTCGGCGCCGACGCGCTCGGTGCGGATGATTAGCGTGCCGTTTCGGTTGAGCGTGCCGCCGGTGACGGTGTCGCCTTCGGTCTTCTCGACCGGAACCGGCTCGCCCGTGATCATGGATTCGTCGATGGAGGTGCGTCCCTCCTCGACGACACCGTCGACCGGAACGCTGTCACCCGGCCTGACGCGCAGGCGGTCGCCCTTTCTGACCTGGTCGAGCGGAACGTCCTGCTCGGCGCCGTCGGCCGAGAGTCGCCGCGCCGTCTTCGGCGCGAGGTCGAGCAGCGCGCGGATCGCCGAGCCGGTGCGCTCGCGCGCCCTGAGTTCGAGGACCTGGCCGAGGAAGACCAGCGCGACGATGACGGCCGCTGCCTCGAAATAGACCGGGACCGACCCGCCGTGGCCGCGGAACTGATGCGGGAACAGGTCGGGGAAGAGCGTGGCGACGACGCTGTAGGCATAGGCGGTACCGACGCCGATCGAGATCAGCGTCCACATGTTCGGGCTGCGGTTGACGAAGGAGTCGTAGCCGCGCCGGAAGAAGGGGATGGCCGCCCAAAGTACGACCGGCGTCGCCAGCACGAATTCGAGCCAGGCGGCGACGCGGTCGCCGATCCAGTCACGGACCGGCAGGCCGAGCATGGGTCCCATGGTGATGGCGAGCAGCGGCAGGGAGAGGATCGCGCTCACCCAGAAGCGGCGGGTGAAGTCGACCAGTTCGGGGTTCGGGCCTTCCTCGCCCGTCGGCACTCCCATCGGCTCGAGCGCCATGCCGCAGATCGGGCAGGAGCCCGGCTGGTCGCGGACGATCTCCGGATGCATGGGGCAGGTGTATTTGATGCCCTTGGGCATCGGCTCGGGGACGGGGCGCCCTGCGGCGTATTTCGCCGGTTCGGCCTTGAACTTCGTTTCGCAGGCGTCGGAGCAGAAATAGTAGCCGCTGCCTTCATGGCGGACGAAGTGCTTGGCCGATGCCCTGTCCACCTCCATGCCGCAGACCGGGTCCTCGGCGGTCAGATAAGAGTCCGGATCGGCGAGGAATTTCGTCCGGCAGCGCTCGGAGCAGAAGTGGTAGCTATGGCCGCGATGCTCGGCGGTGGGCTTTCCCGCCGACGGATCGACGGTCATGCCGCAGACCGGATCGCGCACCATCGCGGTGTCGCTTTCCGCGGCGGGTGCGGGTGTGTGATGCCGGTGATCGTGATCATGCGTGCTCATGGCGGCGACCCTCGTTTCAGGTATCCGACACAACTGGCGCTTCCAGCAACTGGAAGGTCAAGACCCTATTTTGGTTCCCGGCAGATCGGCGGTCGCGCCTCCAAAACCCGTCAGAAGGCGCGGAAGCCGCGTTCGATGCCGCAGGCCTTGCAATAGGCGTCGTGCACGGGTCCGCGGCCGAGGTGATGCCTGAACCCCTTCATTTCGGTGAAATAGGGGATCGGAGCGCGCACCGGGCGCTCCGGCGCATCGGTGAAGTCGTCGAAGAGCGTCTGAATGGTGACGACGACGCGTTCGGCGTCGTTCCAGTCGCGGTATTCCCCGAGATCGATCTTGTACGACGCTTCCAGATAGTCCATGCCTTGTTCCCAGAGCGGACGCGCCTTGTCGGTGACATACTGGAGATAGTCGCGCATCCGGCGCACGTCGTCCTTGGTCGAGATCGGTCCGTGTCCCGCCACCACCGCCTCGACGTCCATGTCGAGCACCATGTCGCAGACATTGATCCATCGATAGACCGGCCCGTACCAGGCGATCGGCGTGCCCTCGGTGAACAGGATGTCGCCGGTGAAGAGCACCTTGTCGTCCGGCACGTAGACCAGCGCGTCGCCGAGCGAGTGCGAGGGGCCGACTTCGATGAGCTGGACCTTCTTGTCGCCGACCATGATGTCGAGCGTGCCCGAGAACACCTCCGTCGGTGGGGTCAGCACGATGCCGGAAAAGTCGAACGGCCGGAAGCATTCCTGCATGAAGGCGCCGGCGCTGCCGAACTGCTCGGCATTGAGGTTGACCTTTTGAAGGATGGCGGGGTCGAAGCGCATGAAGTCGTCGACCGTGCCTTGCGTACCGATGATGCGGGCGTCCTTCACAAGCTGGTTGCCGAAGGTGTGGTCGCCGTCCGCATGGGTGTTGACGAGGATGCCGATGTCCTTCGCGGCCGGAATCGAGGCGCGGTAGGTCTCCAGCATCTCGGCGGTGAGCTTGAGGTCGAACAGCGTGTCGATCATAAGCGTCGCGTCGCCGTCGACGATCAGCCCGGCGTTCGACCACCCCCAGCTGCCGTCGGGCAGCAGATAGGCGTAGCAGCCGTTGCCGAGGTCGTGGACGCCTTTTGTGTATTGCCATTTGGCCATTGCATGCTTCCCGAAGAACTAGACGAGTGCCGTGGCGAGCCACGGGAACAGGAACACGAGAACGAGGACGAAGAGCATCATCGCCGCGAAGGGCGTGGCGCCGGCGAATATCTCGCCGAGCGTGATCTTGCTGTCCGGCCCGAGCGTCGCCTTCACCACGAACACGGCAATGCCGAAGGGCGGCGTCAGGAGGCCGATCTCGACGGCGAGCACCATCAGGACGCCGAGCCAGATCAGGTCGACATTCATGCCGGTAAGGATCGGGATCGCAATCGGCAGCGTCAGAAGCATGATCGAGGCGGAGTCGAGGATGGTGCCCAGCGCGATGACGACGAGCATCAGGGCAAGGACGATGCCGGTGACGCCAAGGCCCGACTCGACGACCCAGGTTCCGAGCCAACCGGGCATGCCGGACATGGCGAGCATGCGCGAATAGAGGCTGGCTCCGATGATCAGGAAGCAGATCGACGATGTGGTATGCCCGGTCTGCACGAGGACCTGCCAGAAGCTCGCCCAGGTCAGCCGCCGCTTGGCGAGCGAGATGAGGAGGGCTCCGAGCGCACCGGCCGCGCCGGCTTCGGTCGGCGTGAAATAGCCGCCATAGATGCCGCCGAGCACGAGCCCGATCAGGATGACGATCGGCGCGAGCTTGCTTGCCATCTGGGCAACGCTCATGTCGTTCGCCGTGTCATAGCTCCCAGCCTTGCGTCCGCCAATGAAGGAGGGCCACCACCGGCCCATGGCGAAGATGCCGATGCAGTAGACGACGGAGAGCAGGATGCCGGGAATGACGCCCGCAATGAACAATGAGCCGACCGACTGTTCGGTGAGCACGCCGTAGAGGATGAAGAGCAGGCTGGGCGGAATGAGCATGCCGAGCACCGAGGAGCCGGCGACCACGCCGACGGCGAAGCGCGCGGTGTAGCCGTGGCGGATCATCTCCGGCACGGCAACCTTGGTGAAGACCGCCGCCGAGGCGATGGAAATGCCGGTGATCGCCGCGAAGACGGCGTTGGCGGCAACCGTCGCGATGCCGAGACCGCCGAGGACGCGGCGGAACAGTTGCGCCGCCACCTCGAACGTGTCGCGGCCGATGCCGGCGACGGCGACCAGCAGGCCCATCAGCACGAAGAGCGGCACGACGCCGAACAGATAGTCGCTGATCGAATCCTTGAAGGCGATGACCAGCATGTTCGAGGCGATGTCGAAATTGCCACGCAGCAACCAGACGCCGCAGAACGACAGCAGGATCAGCGCGATGGCGACATGCATGCCCGAATAGATCAGGACCAGCATGGCGGCGATGGAAAGGAACGCGATGCCGACGCCGCTCATCGCGCGGACTCCCGCGTGGAGCGGAGGTCGATCCAGGACATTAGCAGGAACTGGATCCCGGTCGCGGCGATGCCGAGGAAGACGAAAATGAAAAGCGGCCATTGCGGGATGGTGAAGAATCCCGGATTGCCCATGAAATTCCGCTCCGGGTGCTGCCAGGCGGCGACGACGCTCGGCCAGTATTTCCAGGCGATCATCAGCATCAGCAGCCCGCCGACGAGATGGAAGACCGCCAGCAGCGCGAAGCGAACGCGGGGAGCGTGGCGCTCGAGAACGCCGAGCAGCACGTCGGAGCGCGTCATCGCGCCGGAACGCAGCGTGTGCGCAAGCTGCAGGAAGACGATGCCGACGATCGAAAAGGAGACGAGTTCCGGCACGCCGGCGATCGGACGCGACAGGAAGCTGCGCCCGAAGATGTCGGCATTGATGAGGAGCATCAGCCCGATAATCCAGACCGTGCCCGTCGCGTTCATGACGCCGATGACCCGCGCGAAGGGGCCGCCCCGAGCGGCGGGCGGTAGCTCGCCGTCAAGGGGAATTGCGGTCTCGCCCGCCATGGCGTTACCTCCAGTGTGATTTTTCATCGGGAGTGACGGATCCCCTCCGACCGGCGGAGGGGATCCGGTTGCCCGGCTGCTGCCGGGCGTGATGATCACTCCGCCAGGTAGTCGCGCTCGAACGTGAAGCCGGACGCCTTCAGATTGTCGCGATAGGCTTCCAGTACTTTCTTGGCCGGCTCACCCCGGGCTTCCGCTGCCTTAGCCCACGCCGCGGTCGGGTTCGGAAGGGCCTTGATCCAGGCGCTGCGCTCGGCGGGATCGAACTCGACGATCTTGCCGCCGGCATCGACCAGCGTCTTCTTGGCCGCCTCGTAGCGAGCCTCCTGCTCGTCGAAATAGGCCTTGGTATAGGTGGCCGCGGCCGTCTTGAACGCGGCCTTGGTCTCATCCGAGAACGTGTCCCAGATCTGCTTCGAGACGCCCATACCGCCGATATACATCGCGCCGAAATGGGTCTGGTTCCAGTTGGGCGCGACCTCGTAGAGCTTGGCCGGCACATTGGCGGTCATCCAGCCGATATTGCCGTCGTACACGCCGGTCTTGATGTCGTTGTAGAAGGAGACATAGCTGCCCTGCACGCCGACGGCGCCGGTTCCGGCCAGCCAGGCGAGGTTGGGGCCCGCGCCGCCGAGCTTCACGCCGTTCATGTCGGCGATCTTGGACAGCTCCTTGGTCGAGGCGATGTTGTAGTCGTCGATGGCGATGCCGCCGCCGATGTAGACGACACCGGTCGCCTCCTCAAGCTTCGCCAGCGCACCTTCAGTCTCCGTCAACGCCTTCTCGACGGCGGTGGTGACGCCACGCGCGTCGGGCGGGCCGAAGGGCATGGCGTAGGTCAGGTTGAGCAGGCCCATCGTCGCCGGATTGAAGACGCCGCTCATCTGACCGACGTCGATGATGCCCTGCTGGAAGGCTTCCACCTCCGAGCCGAGCTTGACGATGGTGCCGCCATAGCCTTGCGTCCAGTTGATCTTGACCTTGCCGGTCTTGGCGAGTTCGGCATCGACCGTCGGCACGAAGGTTTCCTTGAGGTGTTTCACCCAGAGGAAGACCTCCGGATGGCCCGCCGCGACGGTCAGGTTGAGCGTTTCCTGCGATAGCGCCGGCGCCGAGCCGAACGCGAGGGCAATGGCGGCTGCGCCGCCCAGCAAAGCATTACGATACATTCACATCCTCCCTGTTCAGACGGCGGCTCTCTCCCTGCCGATCCCGTCATTGGGTAAACGGTAGCATATTTGAACAAGTTGACAAGAACTTTGATATGCCGTTCAATTCAAACATGGCGGAGGAGGAGCACATGGTCCGCCATGGCCCATGACGAAGATGGCACGATCAGAAAAAACCGAACCGGATCATAAAGTTGGCGTGGCCGAGGCGACCCATCGCAGTGCCGCGACAACGCGTGCGCGCATCCTGGAGTCAGCCGAGGCGGAATTCGCGGACCACGGCTTCGACGGCGTTTCGGTCCGCCAGATCGCGCTGCGGGCGGAGGTGCCGGTCGCGCTGATCAACTATCACTACGGCAGCAAGGAAGGCCTCTATCGCGCGATCTTCGAGATGCGCGCGCCGATGATCATCGACCAGCGCCTCGCCGGCCTGCGGCTGGCCGAGATGGAGCCCGACCAGGAGCGGAAGGTCGAGATGATCGTCAAGGCGGTCCTGGTTCCGAACCTGCATATGCGCAGCGCGGAGAAAAACTCCAGCTATGCGCGAATTCTGGCGCGCGAGGTGGCAGACCCGAAATCGCATCACCGCAAGGTCATCGAAGAGTTTTTCGACCCCGTCGCCTACAGGGTGACCGAGGCGCTGCACAGGGCGATGCCCGACCGCACCATCGAGGAGATCCATTGGGGCTATCAGGCTATGCTGGGCGTCATGGTCTACACGATGGCCGACACCGGACGTATCAGCCGCCTCTCCGCGGGGCGATGCGATCCGGAGGACGAGATGACGACGTCAACCCATCTGGTGGCGCTGATGAAAGCTGCGCTGCTCTACGGCCGCGTGCCGAAGAAGGAATGACCGGCGGCGACTGCCGCGGGAACAAGGCTCAACGGGAGGAGACCAATGAAGCTCGTAACCTATGAACGGAAGGGAAAGCCGCGCGCCGGTGCCTTGGTCGATGGCGACCGCAAGATCGTCGACCTGGCCGATGCGCACAAGGAGGCGTTCGGCAAGACCTATCCCGCCTTCGCATCCGTGCAGGCGATGATCGAGGCCGGCGACGCCGCGCTCGACCGCGCCTACGAGACCGTGAAGAAGGGACGCAAGGGTGCCTTCGCCCGGAAAGACGTGCGGTTGCTCGCACCGGTGCCGGTGCCGGTCCAGATGCGCGACTGCCTCTGCTTCGAGACGCATCTCAAGCAGTCGTTCGCCGCCGCCCGGCGCGTTCGCGCCAACGCGACCGCAGACCCCGAGGCCGCTATGAAGGAGTTCGAGCGCACCGGAGTGCTGTCGATCCCCAAGATCTTCTACGAGCAGCCGATCTACTACAAGGCCAACCGCTTCTCGGTGATCGGCACCGACCAGGACGTGCTGTGGCCGAGTTACTCGAAGCTGATGGATTTCGAACTGGAATTCGGCTTCTACGTGCGCAAGAAGGGCGTCGACATCGCGCGCGACAAGGCGCGCGACTACATCTACGGCTACACCATCTTCAACGACTTCTCGGCCCGCGATGCGCAGACGGCGGAGATGGGCGGGCAGCTTGGCCCGGCCAAGGGCAAGGACTTCGACTACGGCAATGCGATGGGCCCGTGCCTCGTCACCGCCGACGAGATGAAGGATCCCTACAACCTGACCATGATCGCGCGCGTCAACGGCGAAGAGTGGGGTCGCGGCAACTCGTCGTCGATGCACTGGAAGTTCGAGGATCTGATCGCCCATGTCTCACAGTCGGAGACCATCTATCCGGGTGAGTTCTTCGGCTCGGGCACGGTCGGCAACGGCTGCGGCCTCGAGCACATGAGGTTCCTGAAGCACGGCGACGTGGTCGAGCTGGAGGTCGAGGGTATCGGCATCCTGCGCAACCGCGTGCTGACCCGGGCGAACTGAGGGAGGATAGAATGTCGATCAGCAAGATCAAGCGCTACGTCACCGGCCACAACAAGGATGGCAAGGCGATCGTGACCTATGACGACTACGCGCCGAACGCCGTTCCGTTGAGCGGGTGGCCCGGCGCGGGCGTCACCGAGGTCTGGGTCACCGGCGAAATGCCGGTCAACAACATGGGCGAGAGCGACCAGTCGCTGCGCCCGCTGCAGCACGATCCTGTTCGCAACGGCACCATCTTCCGGGTCGTCGAGATCCCGCCGGAGAGCAAATCGGCCATCGACACCGAGGCGACCTTCGCCCAGCTGGGGTCGGGCAACAAGCCCAGAGACGAGGACAAGGCCAAGCACCCGACCATGCACAAGACCAATTCGGTCGACTATCTCGTCGTCATCTCCGGCGAGATGTGGATGATCATGGAGGAAGGCGAAGTGCTGCTGAAGGCGGGCGACTGCATCGTCCAGCGTGGAACCAACCACGCCTGGAAGAACACGAGCGACAAGCCCTGCCTGCTCGCCGCGGTGCTCGTGGACGCGCATCCGGCTCCTTAGGGCTAACATTGCGCGTCCCGCGCCGGCGCGGGATACTCGACCGTCCCGCGCAATGCGCGCGGGACGGTCCGGTCATTCGAGCAACTCTCATCCAGGCGGACAGGAGTCCCATGAACGTCTATTCGATGCTCACCGACGCTATCCGTCGTCGTAAGGGCGAGGTCGCCGTCTCTTATGGTAAGCATCAGCTTACTTATGCCGATTTCGACGGTACCTGCGCGGCGTTCGGCGAATGGCTGGGCCGACAAGGCTGCGAGCGCGGCGACCGGGTGCTGCTGTTCCTCAAGAACGGTTTCGAGTTCCCCGTCCTACTGATGGCGACTATGCGCGCCGGGCTCGTCGTGGTTCCCACGAATGCCAAGCTGCACCCGCGCGAGGTCGCCTGGATCGCCGGCGACGCCGGCCCGAAGCTCATCTTCACGCACGGCGAGCATGTCGAAGCCCTGGATGCGGCCCTGGAGGGAGATGCAAAGCCCCGGATCGTCGCGATCGAGGATTTCGCACTGCCGCAGCCGATTTCCCATGCGCCGGCGGCCGCCAAGGTCGATCCCGACGATCCGGCGTGGATCTTCTACACGTCCGGAACGACGGGTAAGCCGAAGGGCGCGACGCTGTCGCACCGCAACCTGATCGCCGCCTCGGTCAATTGTCTGGCCGATGTGTTCGCCTTCCAGGAAAGCGACCGCGTGCTGCATGTCGCGCCGCTGTCGCATGGCAGCGGGCTTTACCTGATCCCCTCGCTGGCGCGCGGCGCCCGCAACCTCATCTATGACCGCCCCAATTTCCGACCGGACGAGGTGTTCGACACGATCGCGCGGGAGGGCATCACGGTCATCGCCTTCGTCGCGCCGACAATGATCGTGCGTTTCCTTGAAGCCGGGCCGCGCAGCGACGTCGCAACATTGCGCGGCGTCATCTACGGCGGGGCGACAATCCACCTGGAACATATCCGCGCGGCGGTCGCGCGCTTCGGCCCGATCTTCCACCAGCTCTACGGGCAGGGCGAGGCACCGATGACGATCTCCTACCTGCCGGGCGGGGCCCATCTCGGCGCCGACGACGAGACGCTGGTGTCGGCCGGCTATGTCCGCAGCGGGGTCGAGGTGCGCCTCGTCGACGAGGACGACTGCGACGTGTTGCCCGGCGGCGATGGCGAGATCTGCGTGCGCGGCGACGTCGTGATGAAGGGCTACTGGCGCAATCCGGACGCGACCGCGAAGGCGCTCAAGGGCGGCTGGCTGCACACCGGCGACATCGGCCATTTCGATTCGGGCGGGCGGCTGCGCGTGCTCGACCGGCGGCACGACACGATCATCTCGGGCGGCACCAACATCTATCCGAAGGAGATCGAGGACGTGCTCGCCGCGCATCCGTCCGTGCGCGAGGTCATCGCCTTCGGGCTGCCCGACAGCGAATGGGGCGAGTCCGTCGCCGTTGCCCTGGTCGCCGAGGCCGGCATGACCGAGGATGCCGTGCTCGACTTCTGCCGCGACCAGCTGGCGCGCTTCAAGAAGCCGAAGCACGTCTTCTTTCTCGAGGAACTGCCGAAGAATGCCTACGGCAAGGTGCTGCGCCGGACGTTGCGCGAGCAGTTCGCATCGCCTCGATAGGCTTCGTCCGCGCCGGGCAGCATCTGGTGCGGGGCGACCCGGCGATTGCGCACCCGGCTTCCTCATATGCGAGGCGAATTGCGGTTGTGGGAAGGTACCGTGATCCATTGCCATTGCTTCCCGCCCACCGCATCCTGCACGCCAGCCTGCCAATGAACGGACGATGCTCTCCATGAATTCCGACGATCCCAGGCCATTCGCCCTGATCGGCGCTGGCCCGACAGGTCTGGCCGCAGCGAAGACGCTTATCGAACAGGGTATTCCGTTCCAGGGTTTCGAACTTCATTCGGATGTCGGTGGCCTGTGGGACATCGAGGGCGACCGCTCGACCATGTACGAAACCGCGCATCTGATCTCGTCGAAGCGGATGACCGAGTTCACCGACTTCCCGATGGCCGACGACGTGGCGGACTATCCCTCGCATCGTGAGCTGAAGCGCTATTTCCGCGCCTTCGCCGACCATTTCGATCTGCGCCGGCATTTCAGGTTCAACGCCGAGGTCGTGAAGGCCGAGCCGCTGGGCGGGCCGGGCGAGGGTTGGCGCATCATTTGGCGCGAGGCAGGCGGCGCGACGCAGGAGGAGGTCTTCGCCGGGCTGATCATCGCCAACGGCACGCTTTCGGAACCGAACATGCCGCGCTTCGAAGGCCAGTTTTCCGGAGAGCTGATCCACTCGGCCGCTTACCGGTCGCCGCGGCAATTCGCCGGCAAGCGGGTGCTGATCGTCGGCGCGGGAAATTCGGGCTGCGACATCGCGATCGACGCGGTGCACCACGCCGCGAGCTGCGATATCTCGGTAAGGCGCGGCTATCATTTCGTGCCGAAATACATCTTCGGCAGGCCGGCCGACACGATCGGCGGGGCGATCAAACTACCGATGTGGCTGAAGCGCAGGATCGACAGCACGATCCTCAGATGGTTCACCGGCGACCCGCAGCGCTACGGATTTCCGAAGCCCGACCACGCGCTCTACGAGTCGCATCCGATCGTCAATTCGCTGGTGCTGTTTCATGCAGGCCACGGCGACATCAAGGTGCGGCCGGACATCGCCCGGTTCGATGGCTCGACCGTCCATTTCAAGGATGGCAGCTTCGCCGGTTACGACCTGGTGCTCGCCGCGACGGGCTACAAGCTGCACTATCCGTTCATTGCGCGCGAGCTTCTGAACTGGCAGGGCGACGCGCCGCAACTCTTCCTCAACGCCATGCATCCGCAGCGCGACGACCTGTTCGTGCTCGGCATGGTCGAAGCGTCGGGCCTTGGCTGGCAGGGCAGGCACGAGCAGGCGGAGATGGTCGCCCGCTACCTGCGCGGCCTGAGGGACGGAAATCCCGCCGCGCTGGCCATCCGGGAGGAAAAGGCGAAGGGGTTCGAACGCCTCACCGGCGGCGTCGACTACATGAAGCTCCCGCGCATGGCCTACTATGTCGAGAAAACGGCCTTCCGGCGGGCGGTCAACGAGCGCATCGGCGCCATGAAGGGGGGCAAGGCATGAGTGACATCGACGACATCGTCCTCAACTTCAGTCCGGCGTCGCTGACGCTTCTCAACGCGATCCTGTGCCTGGTGATGTTTGCCATCGCGCTGGACCTGCGCGTCGACGATTTCAAGGCGATCTCGAGGAACCCGAAGGCGTTCGTCGTCGGCATGATCTCGCAGTTCATTGCGCTGCCGGCGCTGACCTACGTGCTGGTTGTGCTCATCGAGCCGCGGCCCAGCATCGCGCTCGGGCTGATCCTCGTCGCGGCCTGCCCGGGCGGCAACATCTCGAACTTCCTCACCCATCGGGCAAAGGGCAATCTGGCGCTGTCGGTGTCGATGACGGCGGTGTCGACCGTGATCTGCCCGATCGCCACGCCGCTCAACATCGCCTTCTGGGGCAGCCTCTATCCGCCGACCCGCGAGATTTTGCGGGCGACCGAGATCGATCCGTTCTCGGTGCTCTATACCGTGTTGTTGCTGCTGGTCCTGCCGATGGCGCTCGGAATGCTCCTGAACGCGCGCCGCCCCGACATCGCGGCCCGGCTACGCCGGCCGCTGCAGATCGTGTCGATGGTCATCTTCATCGCCTTCGTCGCGGCAGCGCTGGCCGCCAACTGGAGCTTCTTCCTCGGCTATGTCGGCCAGGTCGCGGTCCTCGTCGTGCTGCACAACTCGATCGCGCTCGGAACCGGCTTCACGCTGGCGACGCTGGCGCGGCTGAGCGACTACGACCGTCGCTCGATCACGATCGAGACCGGTATCCAGAATTCGGGCCTCGGCCTGATCCTGATCTTCGCCTTCTTCGG
The DNA here is from genome assembly GCA_043822005.1 of Pseudomonadota bacterium. Lineage (GTDB taxonomy): Bacteria > Pseudomonadota > Alphaproteobacteria > Rhizobiales > Rhizobiaceae > Mesorhizobium_A. The sequence continues at coordinate 28,573 of JBDRCE010000034.1, forward strand.
TGGGCTCGGCGGCATGACGGTCGCCGCCGCCTTCTGGGGCATCTGGCACGCCGTCTCGGGTCTTGCCTTTGCAAGCTGGGTCGGACGTACGGAGCCGGCACGCGCATGAGCTGCATCCTCATCACCGGCGCGGCGGGGCTGGTTGGCCAGGCGCTGCTCGATATGGCCGGTGAGGCCGGACACGAAATCGTCGCGGGCGACATCCGCGAGCCGGCGCGCCTGCCCGAGAACGCCAGGTTCCACCGGCTGGACGTGCGCGGAGGCGATCCGGAGCGGATCATCGGCGAGGTCCGGCCCGAGGCTGTGGTGCATCTCGCATCGATCGTCACGCCGCCGAAGGGTTCGACCCGCGATCTCGAATACGAGGTCGACGTGACCGGCACGTGCAATGTGCTGGACGCCTGCGTCGCGCACGGGGTGAAGCGCCTCGTCGTCACCAGCAGCGGCGCGGCCTATGGCTATCATGCCGACAATCCGGTTCCCCTCACCGAGGACTGCGCGGTGCGGGGCAACGAAGAGTTCGCCTATTCGCATCACAAACGCCTGGTCGAAGAGATGCTGGCGGCGGCGAGGGTCGATGATCCGGGGCTCGAGCAGGTGGTGCTGCGCGTCGGCACAGTCCTCGGACCCGGCCTCGACAACCAGATCACCGCCTTGTTCCGCCGCAATCGCCTGCTCGCGATCGCGGGCGCGCCGAGCCCGTTCGTCTTCATCTGGGTCGACGATCTCGCGCGCATCCTGCTGCGCGCCGCGACGGATGGTCCGGCAGGCATCTACAACGTTGCCGGCGACGGGGCACTGGGCGTCGACGACATCGCCGCGCGGCTGGGCAAGAACGTCCTGCGCCTTCCGGCAGCGTTCTTGAAGGCGGCGCTGGCGGTCGCGAAGCCGCTGCGGCTGTCGCGCTACGGGCCGGAGCAGGTGCGCTTCCTGCAATACCGGCCGGTGCTCGACAACACCCGGCTGAAGACCGTGTTCGGCTACGTGCCCGAGAAATCCAGCGCCGACGCCTTCGACGCCTGGCGAAAGAGCGTCGGGCTGTGAAGACGGCGGTCATCACCGGTGGGGCGGGCGGCCTCGGCCGGGCGCTGACGCAGGCGCTCGTCGCGAAGGGATGGCACGTCGCCGTGCTCGACCTGCCCGGTCCCGATCTCGACCGCACGGCCTCGGCGTCGGTCACCGCCTATCCCTGCGACCTCACCGATGCGGATGCGGTCACCTCGGTCTGCCGGCGTCTATGCGCGGAACGAGCGTCGATCGATTTGGTCGTCTACAATGCCGGGATCACCCAGATCGGCCTCTTCGCCGAGACGCCGCTTGCCGCCCACAGGCGGGTGTTCGAGGTCAACTATTTCGGCGCGATCCATGTTGCGGCAGCCCTGCTGGAACCGGTCCGTCAATCCAGAGGCGTGCATCTGGCGATCTCGTCCGTCGCGGGCTTCGCGCCGCTCTACCGGCGCTCCGCCTATTCGGCCAGCAAGCATGCGCTGGAGGGCTTCTTCCGGACGCTTCGCGAGGAGGAGGGGGAATTCGGAGTCGACGTGCTGATCGCGGCGCCGTCCTTCGTCGCGACGAATATCGGGGCGCCCCAGGAACGCGAAGGCGGCATCGCCCGGCCCGGCTCCGCGCCGGACGGGATCGACTACATGGATCCCGCCGTCGCGGCGAAGATCATCCTCGACGGGGTGGAGCGGCGGCGGGCTTTCATTCCGGTCGGGCGGGTCGCCAGGCTCGCCGCGCTGATCAACCGGCTGTCGCCGGGCCTCTATGCGCGGCTGATGATGCGCAACATGCGCAAGGGCAGAGCGCAGTCGCGCGGCTAGCCGGAAGCCCTGCTCGGGCTCGGACTTGCGACGTCGAAGCGCGGGGCCTATGCCTTTCCGGCGGGCAAGAGCTTCGCAGGCGCGCTTGCGGCGTTCGCGCCAGAGGCTGAACCCGCCTGACCGCTGGCCGCACGATGACACCCACCCTCAGAACGCTTTCCCTCGCCGAAATCGCAACGCTCGTCGACTGGGCCGCCGGTGAAGGCTGGAACCCCGGCCGTCACGACGCGGCCGCGTTCCACGCCGCCGATCCGGACGGCTTCCTCGGCGCCTTTGTCGACGACGAGATGGTCGCGGGCATCGCCGCGGTGGCCTATGGCGCAGATTTCGGCTTCATCGGCCTCTATATCTGCCGTCCGGACATGCGCGGCAAGGGCTACGGCAAGGCGGTGTGGGATGCCGGCATGGCGCGTCTCGCGGGCCGGACGGTCGGGCTCGACGGCGTGCCGGCCCAGCAGGCCAACTACCGCAGCATGGGCTTCGTCGCCGACTACCCGACGTTTCGCTGGTCGGGGCGCTTTGCCGGGGCGGCGCAGCGTGAGCCGACACAGTCAATAAGCCCAGATCGCTTCGCGGCCGTCGATGCGTTCGACCGGCTGCACTTTCCGGCGCCGCGAGCCGCCTTTCTCGAACGCTGGATCGCCCCGCCGCATGTGGCGCTCGTCTGCATGGACGGCGACAGGGTGCGCGGCTACGGCGTCGCCCGCGCCTGCCGCGAGGGCTTCAAGGTCGGGCCGCTCTTCGCGAGCGACATCGATGTCGCGGTCACCTTGCTCGCGTCGCTGGCCGGCGCCTGCGGCGGCGACATCCACATCGACGTGCCGGGTGGGCAAGGGGAATTCTCTGCAATGCTCGGCGCCGCGGGCCTGTCGCGGGGCTTCGAGACGGCGCGGATGTATCGCGGCCCAGCGCCTGCGATCCAGACCGGCGGCGTCTACGGAGTGACGAGCCTGGAGCTCGGCTGAGGCGCCGGTAGGTTCGCAGCGCCCCTTCGTCAGGTCATCAGCCGGAACAGGCGCAGCACCCGCTCGAATGACGCTCCGTAGGGCGGGCGCAGCATGCCGCCCGCCGAGAGCGGCGATTGGACGAAGATGGGCTTTTCCTTGCTGAAGGTGCGGAAACCCCATTCGCCGTGATAGGAACCCATGCCGCTGGCACCGACGCCGCCGAAGGGCTGGTCCTCCTGGGCGATGTGCATCAGGCAGTCGTTGATGGTCACGCCGCCCGCCACCGTTTCGTGCAGAACCCGGCGCCGGGCCGTTGCGTCCTTGCCGAACCAGTAGAGCGCCAAGGGCCGGTCGCGCTCGTTGATATAGGCGATGGCCTCGCCGACGTCGCCATATTCGACGATGGGCAGGATCGGCCCGAATATTTCCTCCTGCATCAGCCTGGCGTCCGGATCGGCGTTGAGGACGATCACGGGTGCGAGCTTGCGCGTATTGCCGAAGGTCTCGCCGGTGGGGTTGACCTCGATCACCTCGGCGCCGCGCGTGCGCACCTCCTCGACCATTCCCTTCAGCCGCGCATGGTGGCGGTCCGAGATGATCGCGGTGTAGTCGGGATTGGCGGCGAAGCTCGGGTAGAGCTTCACCATGGCCTCCACGACCTTGCGGGCGATGTCTCTGCCCTTGCCGGCTGGCACCATCAGGTAATCCGGCGCGATGCATGTCTGCCCGGCGTTGAGCAGTTTGCCATAGGCGACGCTCGCAACAGCCTTGTCGAGATCGCAGGAGGGATCGAGGATCGCGGGCGACTTGCCGCCCAGCTCGAGCGTGACCGGCGTCAGGTTGGCGGCGGCGGCGACCGCCACCTGGCGTCCGACCGAGGTCGAGCCGGTGAAGAGCAGATGGTCGAACGGCATGGCGACGAAGGCCTTGCCGACTTCGGCATCGCCGAGGACGATGCTCAGCTGGTCGGCCGCGAAGTGTTTCGCCGCCAGCGAGGCGAGCAGTTCGGAAAACCGCGGCGTCAGCTCGGACGGCTTGATCAGGACGCGGTTGCCGGCGGCGAGTGCCGCCGTCGCCGGCGCCAGCGCCAGCTGGAACGGATAGTTCCAGGGGGAGACGATGCCGACCACGCCGAGCGGCTGCGGCAGAAGGCGGTTCTTCGCCGGCCAGAACGGCATCGCCGTCGGCATGCGTTTCTCGGCCATCCAGGAGGACAGGCGCGACAGCGCGTGGCGGATGCCGGCGCGAACGACGACGATCTCGGCGAGCCGCGTCTCATGCGCCGAGCGGCCGCCGAAATCGGCGTCGATCGCCGCGCAGAACTCGGACTCGTAGTTCTCGGTCAAGGCCAGAAGCTGGCGGAGGTTCGCGCGGCGGGCATCCAGTCCGGGGAACGGGTCGCGCGCCGCCGCCGCCTTCTGTGTCTCGAAAGCGGTCGTCAGGGACAGCCGGCTGGCTTGAAGCATGGTCGCAAACTCCGATGTGCCACCACGCTAACAGACGCCCGCAAGCCCCGCCAGCCAGGCCAGGGAACGCCGAAAAGCAAGCGGCCCGGCTGAGGGTTCAGCCGGACCGCTTCTGGTTCGCATTCAGCCGGCGCGAGGGCCGCCTTCTATCAGGCCGCGGCCTTCTTGTAGGCTTCGGTCGGGACCTCTGAGATCGTCTTCAGCACGACCGAGGCGATCTGGTAGGGGTCGCCCTGCGAATTCGGACGGCGATCCTCGAGATAGCCCTTGTAGTCGTTCTTGATGAAGGAGTGCGGCACGCGGATCGACGCGCCGCGATCGGCCACGCCGTAGGAGAACTTGTTCCACGGAGCGGTCTCGTGCTTGCCGGTCAGGCGCTTGTCGTTGTCCGGACCGTAGACGCCGATGTGATCCATCAGGTTCTTTTCGAAGGCGCCCATCAGGGCCTCGAAATAGGCCTTGCCGCCGACTTCGCGCATGAAGGTGGTCGAGAAGTTGCAATGCATGCCCGAGCCGTTCCAGTCGGTGTCGCCGAGCGGCTTGCAGTGAAATTCGACGTCGATGCAGTATTTCTCGCAGAGACGCAGCAGCAGGTAGCGCGCCATCCAGATCTGGTCCGCGGCCTTCCTGGAGCCCTTGCCGAAGATCTGGAATTCCCACTGGCCCTTCGCCACTTCGGCGTTGATGCCTTCATGGTTGATGCCGGCCTCGAGGCAGAGTTCGAGGTGCTCCTCGACGATCGTGCGGGCGATATCGCCGACGTTCCTGTAGCCGACGCCGGTGTAGTAGGGACCCTGCGGGGCCGGATAGCCGTGCTCCGGGAAGCCGAGCGGGCGGCCGTCCTTGTAGAAGAAGTATTCCTGCTCGAAGCCGAACCAGGCCCCCTCGTCGTCGAGGATGGTCGCGCGCATGTTCGACGAATGCGGGGTGACGCCATCGGGCATCATGACCTCGCACATGACCAGCACGCCGTTCTTGCGCGCCGGATCCGGGTAGAGAGCGACCGGCTTCAGCACGCAGTCGGAAGAGCGGCCCTCTGCCTGCATCGTCGACGAGCCGTCGAAGCCCCAGAGCGGAAGCTCGTCGAGCGAGGGGAATCGGTCGAATTCCTTGATCTGCGTCTTTCCGCGGAGGTTCGGAACAGGGGTATAGCCGTCGAGCCAGATATACTCCAACTTGTACTTGGTCATTTCGCCTCTCTTACGAAGTTGCGTCGAACTGTGATCGCCCGGCCAATCCGCCGTGCGCATGCCGGATGGTGCGATGCAACAGGCGTGCCAGTTGGGGTTAACGCTTCGCTTACGAAAGGGCACTTCGCGGCCCGTAACAGGCCGAATCATGGTGGGCCTACCGCAAGCGGCGAAAAATGCAGCATTTTTCGCGTTTGCCTGCGGTTTCGACAATGGCAGCTGCGACGGGCAGGAACCGGACCGTAATTGGCGCATTAGCGTGCAGAAAGCACTTCGCCTCGAGGGGTGCTCAAAAAATGACTACAAAAAAGGCATCTTGATTAAATTGAGTGCAGCACCCACTTGGGTTATACTGATGTTCGGCATCAGGCGGAGTAGAGATGATGACCAACACGCAGAATGGCCAAGGCGCCACGATCCTTCAGTTTCCCCTCGGCGGTCGCGCCGGCTTCCTTGCGCGCCACGAGCCCCTCGTGCCGGCGCCGCAGTCTCCTGTCGTCGATGTGAACGGCTGGTACCACGAGGAAGCGATCCGCGAGGCGGAGCAGCCCAAGAAGCACTGACGGGTGTTTTCAACGCGCGTCCGGAAAGCCCGGACGCCCGTCCAATCACGATGCCTTGACGGGCGGTCCGAATGAGGGCCGCCCGAACTGTCTGGGGGAGTGTTTCCTCAAGCCATCATCTTGCGCGCAGTCGCTGGATCCAGCGCCGCCGGTCGCTCGCAGGTGGTCGTAAGATTGACGAACTTGCCCGTCTCGCCAGACTGCAGGATGGCGGTCATGATGTCGATCGCGTGCAGCGCAAAGTCGAGCGAGCAGCGATGCGGGCGATCCTCGAGGATTCCCAGCGCCATGTCTGCCAGGCCGATGGTGCGATAGTTGGCCAGCGGGCCACGCGGCGACTGCTGGTTTGGCACGCCGAGCGGGTGCTTCCACGCCGGCAGTTTCGCCAGCGGCTTATCCTGCCGGGTGAGGCAGACGGTGCCGCCGAAGAAGTTCGGGTCCGGCACCAGCATCGTGCCGTTCTCGCCATAGAGCTCGATCGGTGCATGGCCGTGCGACCAGACATCCCATGACGCGTTGAGCGTGACGACCGCGCCATTGGCGAAATGCAGCAGCGCGTGGATCGTCGTCGGCGTGGCCACAGGCACCGCCTCGCCCGTGCGCGGACCGTTGGAGATGGTCCGCTCGGCCCGCGGGATGGAGGTGAGTGCCGCGACCCTCGTCACCGGCCCGATCAGCTGAACCAGGCTGGAGACATAGTATGGCCCGAGGTCGAGGATCGGACCTCCGCCCGGCGCGTAGAAGAAGTCCGGGTTCGGGTGCCAGTGTTCCATGCCGTGATTCATAACGTGGCAAACGCCGGACGTGACCTTGCCGATCTTGCCATCGTCGAGCAGCGCGCGGGCCTGCTGATGCGCCCCGCCGAGGAACGTGTCCGGCGCCGATCCGATGCGAAGTCCCTTCTTCTCGGCCCGCTTTTTCAGGTCGAGCCCTTCCTTGAGCGACAGGACGAAGGGCTTTTCCGAGTAGACGTGCTTGCCGGCGTCGAGTGCGGCCTTGGAGATCGGATAGTGCGCCGTCGGGATCGTCAGGTTGACGATGATGTCGATCTCCTTGTCGGCGAGCAGGTCGTCGACGGACATGGCGCGCAGACCGAAAGCCTTGGCCTGCGTCTCGGCAAGTTCGGGCTTGAGGTCGGCGCAGGCCACCATGCGCACGCCCTTGAACAGGGGCGCGAGGCGGAAATAGGCCGTCGAGATGTTGCCGCAGCCGACGACGCCGACCCGCAGTTTCTTTTTTCCAGCCATCTGGCGGCCTCTCAGTAGGATTTGACCGATGCGATGGATCGGCGCGCGAAGCGCTCGACGTCGGACGGGTTGTCGTGTTCCATGATGTAGACCTTCGCCGGCGTTTTCGCGCGCAGTTCGGCCATCAGCGATTTCCAGGCGACAGTGCCGTGGCCCACATCGGCCCAGCCGTCCTCATTGGCGTTCTCGCCCGCTGCTGCGATATCTTTTACGTGGACAGCGAGGATACGGCCCGCGTAGTCCGCGATCCATTTCGCCGGATCGGCGCCACCCCGCACCACCCAGGCGACGTCGAGTTCGAGGCCGATCGACGGCGCGGCGTCGAGGATGAGTTTCTGCGGCAACGAGCCGTCGGGCAGTGCCTTGAATTCGAAATCGTGGTTATGCCACGCGAAGCCGTAACCGGCCGCCGTTGCCTTGTCGCCGACGGCGGCGAGCCGCGCGCCGAAAGCGCGCCAGCCGGCGGCATCCGTCGGGCGCTTGTCGGGCATCAGATAGGGACAGACGAGCAGCGTTACGCCGAGCGTGTCGGCGATGCGGCGCACACCGTCGAAGTCGCCCTCCAGCGCATCGATCGAGAAATGGGCCGAGGGCATCGTCAGGCCATTGCGGTCCATCTCGGCGCGCAGACCAGAGACGTCGTCATAGACCCCGCCGAAGCCCTCGACCTGTGTGTAGCCGTGCCGGGCGAGCATTTTCAGCACGTCGGCCCATGGCTTGAAGTTGCGTGCGCTGTACAGCTGGAAAGACCAGTTCATGCCCATGTCCCGTCAGTTCGCTCGAGAGATTTGATCACAGCCGGCCACCGTCGCCGGAATCGAAGATGGACGCGCGCATCGGGTCGAACCCGATGTCGACCATGTCGCCGCTGGCCGGCATGCGCTCCGTCGGCACGCGCACAGCCAGATTGTGGTTGCCGAGCTTGGTCCAGACGAGTGTGTCCGATCCCATCGGCTCGACGACGTCGACCTTCACGCGGGCCGAGAACGGCCAGTCAGCGCCGCTGTTCAGCGCGACATGTTCGGGGCGGATGCCGAAACCGACCGCCTGGCCGGCCGCAGGCTGCCTGGTAAACTCGTAGCGGGCAAGGGGGATATCCACCCCCTCGGCGCTGAAGGTCGAGCCGGCCGCGATCGATCCTTCGAGGAAGTTCATGCCGGGCGAGCCGATGAAGCCCGCGACGAAGCGGTTGACCGGCTTGTTGTAGATCGCCTGCGGCGAATCGAACTGCTGAATGAGTCCGCCTCGCATCACGGCGATCCGGTCGGCCAGTGTCATGGCCTCGATCTGGTCGTGGGTCACGTAGATCATCGTGTTGGCGAGTTGCTGGTGCAGGCGCTTGATCTCGACCCGGAGCTCCGCGCGCAGCTTGGCGTCGAGGTTCGACAGCGGTTCGTCGAACAGGAACACATCCACGTCGCGCACCAGAGCGCGGCCGATCGCGACGCGTTGGCGCTGGCCGCCGGACAGTGCCGCGGGCTTGCGCTTGAGCAACGGTTCGATCTGCAGGATTTCGGCCGCGCGCGCGATGCGCTTGGCGATCTCGTCCTTCGGCAGGCGCGCGTTCTTCAGGCCGAAGGAGAGGTTTCCCTCCACTGTCATCTGCGGGTAGAGCGCGTAGGACTGGAACACCATGCCGATGCCGCGGTCCTTGGGCTCTTCCCAGGTCACGTTCTTGCCGTTGATGAAGATCTGCCCGGTCGAGACGTCGAGCAGTCCGGCGATGCAGTTGAGCAAGGTCGACTTGCCGCAGCCGGACGGCCCGAGGAGCACGACGAACTCGCCCTGCTGGACATCGAGGTTGAGCTTCTTGAGCACATCGACGGCGCCGAAGCTGAGCGAGAGATCCTTGACGAGGACGCTGGTCATCCGATCACCCCTTCACGGCGCCCGCGGCGATGCCGCGGACGAACAACTTGCCAGATATGAAGTAGACGATCAGCGGGACGAGCCCCGTGAGTAGCGTGGCTGCCATGTTGACGTTGTATTCCTTCACGCCCTGAACCGAGTTGACGATGTTGTTGAGCTGGACCGTCATCGGGTAGGTCTCGGGCTTGGTGTAGACCACGCCGAACAGGAAGTCGTTCCAGATGCCGGTGACCTGGATGATCATGGCGACCACGAAGATCGGCAACGACATCGGCAGCATGATGCGGAAGTAGATGCCCCAGAAGCCGGCGCCGTCGACGCGTGCGGCCTTGAACAGTTCCTCCGGCACGGATGCGAAGTAGTTGCGGAAGAGCAGCGTGTTGATCGGCATGCCGAAGATGGTGTGAACGAGGACCAGGCCGGTCAGCGTGCCGTAGATGCCCATCTCGCGCAGGATGATGACGATCGGATAGATCATCACCTGGTAGGGGATGAAGGCGCCGACGATGAGGATCGTGAAGAAGATGTTCGCGCCCTTGAAACGCCAGTTGGCGAGCGCGTAGCCATTGATCGAGGCGATCGCGATCGAGACGATCACGCTCGGCACGGTGATGCGCACCGAATTCCAGAAGCCGCGCGACAGACCCTCGCAGTTGAGGCCCGTGCAGGCCGTCGACCACGCCTTCACCCAGGGCTCGAATGTGATTTCCAGCGGCGGCGCGAAGACGTTGCCGAAACGGATCTCGGGCATCCCCTTCAGGGACGTCACGATCATCACATAGAGTGGCAGCAGGTAGTAGAGCGACACCAGGCTCAGGGTGCCGTAGACGATGATGTTTCGCCGCGAGAAGACCCGCCGCGGCTTGGGCCCGAAGGGCACGACGGCGGCCGCCGGATGAGAGGTGAGGACCGCGTCAGCCACGGTTCTTCCTCCCACCAAATTCGAGATAGGCCCACGGCACGACGACGATCAGCACGGTCAGCAGCATCATGGTCGATGCGGCGAAGCCCTGGCCGAGATTCTGCGCGGAGAACATGTAGTCGTAGACGTATTTGGCCGGCACTTCGGAGGCATGGCCGGGTCCGCCGGAGGTTTGCGCAACGACCAGATCGTAGACGCGCACGATGCCCGAGGCGATGATGACCAGCGTGGTGACGAAGACGGGCCGCATCATCGGAATGACGATGAACAGGTAGGTCTTCCACATCGGGATTCCGTCGATGCGCGCAGCCTTCCAGATGTCCTCGTCGATGCCGCGCAGACCGGCGAGCATGAGGCACATCACAAGGCCGGTGCCCTGCCACAGGGCAGCGATCAGGATACCGTAGATGACGATGGACTGGTCGTAGAGCGGATTGAAGGTGAAGCTCTCCCAGCCGAGGCCGCGCACGAAGTGCTGAACGCCGAAGTCGGGATTGAGCAGCCACTGCCAGACGAGGCCGGTGACGATGAAGGACAAAGCGAACGGATACAGGATGATGGTCCTGAACACGCTCTCGAAGCGGATCTTCTGGTCGAGAAGCGCAGCGAGCAGGAAGCCGATAGTCAGCGAGAAAATCAGCGACAGCACGCCGTAGATCATCAGGTTCTCGATCGACGCCAGCCATCGCGGCGTCGACCAGAGTCGCTCGTACTGATCCAGCCCGACGAATTGCAGGCGGGGCAGGAGCCGTGAATTGGTGAAGGAGTAGACGACGGTCCAGACCGTGCCCCCGACGAAGACGACCAGTGCGGTGAAGATCATCGGGATGGACGCAATCTTCGCGTTGAGATTGCGGAACAGCGAGTTCGGCCGTTTGGATGTGTCTGTCGCCATGGTCGTCGTCCGGATGCTTGGCGAACGGTCGCCGTCCGCCGGGCCTCTCGGACCCGGCGGCGGCGTGCACGCGGAGGGGGCTCAGTCAGCCTTGGCGATGATTTCGGCGTAGCGCTTCTGCGCGTCTTCCGGCGTCATTGACGGCGTGGCGAAGAACTCCACGAAGAGATCGTTGAGCTGGTTGTTGGTGTCCTCGGTGTTGAGCCGCGGGGGATCGGGGATCGTGTTTCCCTTGGCGAGGATTTCGAGACCCTTCTTCATGCAGTCGTTAGCCGCCGCGAGGTCGACATCGCCGCGAACCGGCACAGAGCCCTTCTTCAGGTTGAACGCGACCTGTGTCTCGGGGCTGAGCATCACCGAGGCGAGGACTTCCTGCGCCTTGGCCTTTTCCTCGTCCTTCATGATCGGGAAGTAGAAGGCGTCGCCGCCGACCGAGATCAGTTCGTTGACGCCGAGCCCGGGCAGGCAGGAATAATCCTTGCCGGCGACCTGGCCGGCGACCTGGAATTCGCCCTGCGCCCAGTCGCCCATGATCTGGCCGCCGGCCTTGCCGGTGATGACGAGATTGGTGGCCTGGTTCCAGTCCTGGACGTTCGAGTTGGCCGACATCTTGCGGGCGTCGTCCGCGGCCTTGAACACCTTGGCGATCTCCGGCCCCGCCGCGACCGCCTCATCCTTGTCCTGATAGACCTTGAGGAAGGTCTCCTTGCCGGCGATCGCCGGGATGAGCACGTTGAACGCGCCGGTCCTCTGCCAGGGCTGGCCGCCGATCGCGAGCGGAACAATGCCCGCCTTCTCGAGTGCGGGCGCCGCGGCGACGAACTCGTCCCAGTTCTTCGGAACCGGCACGCCGGCATCCGCGAACGCCTTGTGCGAGAGCCACAGCCACTGCCAGGAGTGGATGTTGATCGGCACGCAGTAGATCTTGCCGTCGACGGTGCAGCCGTCGAGCAGGCTGACCGGGCGGACGAAATTCTTCCAGCCTTCCTTCTCGGCGAGCGCCGTGAAGTCGCGCATCAGTCCGGCCTGGACCAGCTCCTCGGCCTGGCGGCCGTGGTTGAACTGCGTTGCGGCCATCGGGTCGCCGCCGGTGATGCGGCTGATGAAGACAGGGCGTGCTGTGTTGCCGCCGCCGGCGATGGCGCCGTCGACCCATTTGTTGCCGGTGGCGTCGAATGCCTTGGCGAATTCAGCGACGGCCGCGGCTTCGCCGCCGGACGTCCACCAATGCGTGACTTCGAGGTCGGTGGCGCCTGCAAGTGAGGTGAATTGGAAAGAAACCGAAGCTGCCAGAGCCGCGGCGAGAAACCGATAACGCATTACATCTCCTCCCTGATCTGTAACGTTACAGTTGGCACGATATGTCATGCGGTGGCAGGAGGCAATGCCCTGCCGACACTTTTTTCGAGGCCCGAAATTATCCTTGGCCAGCCAGGCGTTCTCGCTGCGATGCCGAAGAACCACGCTGCAATGCGGAAAACTGCGCTGAATCTTGCGTCAAGACGCTGATTTCTCTTATGGGTGCATTGCAGCGAAGCTCTTCAGAGCCGCTGTTTCCCGCAGGGAGGATACGACGCCTCGGCCGGAGGTGACATTCTCAAGCTGTAACGTTACAACTAGCCGAATCGAGCCGTCATACCGGTACTCTCCTTGGAGTCGGCTCTATCGTGTCGTCGGAAGGATGACGGGCATGGACGGACAGGGCGACAGCGACGAGACGCGACGCGGCGAGCCTGCCCGTCCGACCCTGAAATCCATCGCCTTCATGACCGGGCTCGGCGTTACCACCGTGTCGCGGGCGTTGAAGGATGCCCCGGAGATTGGCGAGGAGACACGGCGCCGTGTGCAACTCGTGGCGCGGCAGGTTGGCTACCGGCCCAACCGCGCCGGCGTCAGGCTGCGCACCGGCAAGACCAATGTGATCAGCCTCGTCCTCGACACCGAAGACGATGTCACCGGCTTTGTGTCGGACATCATCTACGGCATCTCGGACGGTATCGCGGACACGTCCTACCATCTCGTGGTGACGCCCTATTCGCGGCGCAAGGATCCCATGGAACCCATCCGCTACGTGGTCGAAACCGGGTCAGCGGACGGGATCATCATCTCCCGCACGACGCCGAACGATCCGCGCGTGCTCTATCTCATCGAACACGGCTTTCCGTTCGCCGCGCATGGGCGCACGAACATGGGCCAGGCCCATCCGTTCCACGATTTCGACAACGAGGCCTTCGGCCGGATGGCCGTCGAGGCGCTGGTGGCCAAGGGGCGGCGGCGCATGGCGCTGCTGCCGCCGCCGCCCGCGCTCACCTATCATCGCCATATGCGCAAGGGTTTCGCCGACGCCCTGGCGGAGGCCGGCTTGCAGGAATACTCCCTCGGCGACCTGTCGATCGACGATTCGATCGACACCGTCCGCGACCGGATCGCGGCGGTGGCCGCCCGATCCGGCGCGCCGGACGGCTATGTCTGTGCCAGCGGGGGCGCGGCGTTTGCCCTGGTAGCCGGGCTCGAAGCGGCGGGGCTCGTGCTCGGCCGTGAGGTCGATGTCGTGACGAAGCAATCGTCCAAGCTGCTGCGCTGGTTCCGGCCGGACCTGCGGCTGGTCGAGGAAGACTTCCGCCTGGCGGGCCGGCAACTCGCCTTGGCCGTGATGGGCGCCATCGCCGGAAAGAGCGCGTCCGAGCTCCAGACAATCGCCGTTCCGGCCGGTGGCAGGCCATCCTCATCACGGTCCTGAGACGCGGCGATTTCCCGTTGCCGCTTGCATCCATCGGCAATGTGGTGGTGGAGGTTTCCCTAACGTCCTGCTAGCGTTAGTCTGACAAGGGGCCGACGCATCGCGGGGCGTGTTGCGGCGGAGAGGCAAGCGAACATCGTCGGGTCGACCGGACGGGCGACCTGCGCCGGCAGGAAGGGCAGACCCGCGGCATGGCTGCTCGGCGGTACATCCGACAGCTCGCGACGATCGTTTCGATCGACGCGGCTGGTTTCTCGCGCCTGATGGGAATGGACGACGAGGCGGCCTTGTCGGCCTTCGAAGAGCGGCGCGACATCATCGTCGAGCGCTGCGGCGCGCATGGCGGGCGAACCTTCGGCGACGCCGGCGATTCGATTATGGCGGAGTTCGGCAATCCAGCCGAAGCGCTTTTGGCGGCGTTCGATTTCCAGGAGCGGATCTCGACGCTCAACGAGGCCGCGCCCGCAAACCGCCGGATGCCCTTCCGAGCCGGCATCAACACCGGCGACGTGATCGCGCATGAAGGGCGGCTCTACGGCGACGACGTCAACATCGCAGCAAGGATCCAGGAGTTCGCGCCGCATGGCGGCCTGACCATCTCGGAGACGACCTGGCACCACGTCAAGGACAAGACGGCGGCCGAGTTCACCGATCTCGGCGTGCTGTCGCTCAAGAACATCACACTGCCGGTGCGCGTCTTCGCGGCAGGCAGGAGCTCGGCTTACGCGGAGGGTGCGGCGCCGGCCAGTCTGCCACTCGGATTGCTCAAGCATCTGTCGACGTCGCAGGGGCCGCCTGCCATCGCGGTGCTGCCCTTCCGCGACGGCGGAGAGAGCGAACTCGCCTACCTTGCCGACGGCATCGCCGAGGAGATCGGTCGCGGCCTCTCCAATGTGCGCTGGCTGTCGGTCATCGCGATGGGCTCGTCCTCGCAGTTTCGCGACGATGCGCTCGACATCAGGCTCGTCGGCAATGCGCTGGGCGCACGCTACGTGGTCCGCGGCACGATCGCACGCAACGGCGCCGAGATTCGAATCTCAGTCGCCCTCGTCGATGCCTCGAACGGACGGCTGGTCTGGTCACGTCGCTTCGACCGGCATTTCGCCGATGTCTTCGCGCTGCAGAACGAGATCGGCAGCGAGATCGTCTCAATCCTGGAAAAGGAGGTCGATCGCGTCGAGCAGGCGCGCACCTTCCAGGTGCCGTGGGAGAGTCTCGAAACGTGGCAACTGGTGCTGCGCGGTCGCTGGCATATGGCGCGGCGCACCAGCCAGGACACCGAACTCGCCTACGAACTCTTCAACAAAGCCCACAACCAGGATCCGAACTCCAGCGCCGTGCTGAACGAACTGGCCTGGTGGTGGTTCTGGCGGGCGTGGCTGCGCTTCGGCGACAATGAAGACCTCGACCGGGTGGCGCAGTTCGCACACAAGGCGCTCCTGATGGACAGTCAGGATTCACGGCCGCACGCCAATCTCGGCGCGACCGAGATCATGCGCGGGCGGCCGGCACGGGCGGCCGAGCACCTTGAAGTGGCGCTCCACATCAATCCGAGTTTCGCCTTCGCCCGCTCGGCCATGGGCAGCGCCCGCCTGCTGCTCAACGATCCGGCGGCGGCGATACCGCTGTTCAAGGATACCGAGCGGCTCAGCCCGTTCGACATCTACAGTTTCCACAATCTCGGAGAGATGGCCGCCGCGTACTGCCTGATGGAGGACTGGCCGTCGGCAATCGAAACGGCGCAGCGGTCGCTGGCGCTTTCGCCTGGCTATTTCTATGCGCGGTTCCTGAAGATCGGCGCGCTGGCGCGCATCGGGCGCATGGACGAGGCGGTGCGGGAGCGTCGGATCTTCGACACGCGGCATCCAGACTTCACGGTGCAGCGGGTTCGCTGGATACCGTTCGTCGACAGGGCGGCAAACGATTTCCTGATTGCCAACTTCGAATTGGCACAACCTTAACGATATGATCGATCGACCGCTTGCGCATAGGGTGTATGAACTAGGTCACAGACTTCGCGGGCGCGGCCCTAGACAGTGGCGCCGATCCGCATCGAAATCGAGCCATGGTGAGTGAGGCTCGGGGACGGCCTGAGGATGATTTCGCATCCAACCTCGTTGATCCCGATGCCGGCCGGCGAGCGCGCCTGCTCCAGGCGACTGATGGTTCGATACGGTTCCGTTTCTTTTAGGCTTTCAGTTCTGGAGCGGGGGCTCCCTCGACAATGATCAAGACCAAATATTTCGACGGCGTGCGCAAGGCGCAGGCCGAACAGGGGCCTGTCTCCGGCATGCCGCCTTTCGATATCGGCCGGCTGCGGTCGAAGGGCGGTATAGGCGACTGGGTCAAGAACCTCCTCCTTGAGGATCCGCGCTGGTGGCTGAAGATCGTGCGCCGCTGGTGGCCGACCCCGCGCATCGGCGGATTCGCGCTCGTGACGCGCGATGCGGATGTGCGCGAGGTGCTGGAGCGCGAGAGCGAGTTCATCACGCCCTACGGTCTCGAGATGACCGAGATGGCGAACGGGGCGAACTTCGTCCTCGGCATGCAGGATGGTCCGGACTACCGTAAACTGAAGAAGCCTCTGCTGAGCGCATTCCCACCGGCCGAGGTGGAAGAGCGGGTCCGGCCGATCGCCGCGCGCCATGCGCGCGAGATTATGGATCGGGCATGGCCCGGGTTCGACGTCATCGCCGGGCTGATGAAGGTCGTGCCGGCCAGGATCTGCCGCGAATATTTCGGCATGATCGTCGACGACGAGAACGAGTTCACGGATTGGTCGATCGCGCTCAGCTCGATCTTCTTCTCCGACCCGACCGCGAGCAAGGTCACGCGCGAGCTCGCCGTGGTCGCCGCAGACCGGATGGTCAAGGCCGTTGATCGCTCGATCGCCGCCATCCGCGAAGGTGCGGCGCTGCCCGACACGCCGCTCTCGCGCATGGTCGCGATGATGGACAAGGGCGTGCTCGATCTGAAGGAGGTCCATTCGGTGATGCTGGGGATGATCTCCGGCTTCGCGCCGACCAACCTTCTGGCGGGCGGCAACTGCCTTGACGTCATCCTGTCGAAGCCTGAAGCCCAGCAGGCGGTCAAGGCGGCGATCGGAGCCGGCGACATCGAGGCGCTGGACAAGGCGGTGATGGAGGCGATGCGCTTCAAGCCGATCTGGATCGGCCCCTGGCGCTATGCCTCGGCCGACCTGCGCATCGCCTCCGGGACGAAGCGCGAAAAGCTGATCCCGCAAGGCACGACGGTGATGCCGGCGACGCTCTCGGCCATGTTCGATCCCGACGTGGTCGAGCGGCCGGACGAGTTCGACCCGGAGCGCCCGCGCAAGACCTATATGGTCTACGGCCACGGCATCCATGTCTGCATCGGCGCCGAGGTGGCGCGCGTGCAGATCGGCGAATGCCTGCGCGCGATTTTCGCGAAGAAAGGCGTTCGCCGCATGCCGGGGCGAGCCGGCAAGATGACGCGTCTCGGCGCCTTCCCCGAGCATCTGAGGGTGGACTTCGAGCGCGAGACGCTCGAAGGGATCACACCCCAGTCGCTGGTAACGGTGGTCCTGCCGGCCAGGAAAGGCGTGGACCTCAAGACTGTCCGCGACGGTGTCACGGAGCTCGGCAATCCCGCCGGTGCTGCCATGGAGGCGGCGCTGGATGCGACCGGGATCATCCATTTCGCCAGCATCGCGGTCGCCGAAACAGGAGAGACCGATCCCGCGACCGGCACGCCGGAAGCGATGATCGTGCTGGAGATGTCGGGCGATGGCGACAGCCGCCAGGTCATCAGCGCCTTCGCCCACCATGCCGGACCAATAGTCCGGCCCGTCCTTGAGCGTGCCTGCGATATTCCTAGCGGTGACCTCGAAGAATTCTTCCTCAACAAAAGCCTCGAGATATCGCCATCCTTCGGCAGCACGGCGGGTCTGGTCTTCGCCGGTACGCCCGGCCATTCGGTGAGGCGGATCAAGGCGGAGGCGCGTCTCGCCGACCTCGTTCATGGTATCGTCGAAACGCCCCATCCGGCGGATCCCCGCGGCGCCGCGGGAGCTTTGGCCGAGGTGCGCGAGAGACTGAAGGAACAGGGGGGCCATGACTGGGCTTTCCGCTCAGCCGAGAGCCTCTTGGAGCGACCTGCGGGCAGCGCCCGGAAAGCCGTCCAGGCGACGCTCGGCTCACCCGCATTTGCGGCGGTGTTGATCGGTCTCGTGGCGATCTTCACCTGGCTCACCTACTGGTACGTGTTCGGGCCGGCGCCGGGCGTCCTGCGCAATCTGCTCGTCGGCGGCACCTCGCTGCTGCTGACGCTGCTCGGACTTGCCGCGCTGGCAATCGCCGTGTTCGGCATGGCGCTGCTTGCGCTGCAACGACTCGAAAACCGCGACAAGCGGAGCGTGGAGTCGATTCCGCTCGCCGAACTGGTCGAGATCCAGAAGCGGGAAGACCTCCGCGCGCAGAACCATCTGACGGCGATCTCGGTCATGAAATTCGGGACGTTGAGGCGGCTGGCGCTGCGGCTGGCTTTCTACGTCATCTCGATCGCCGCGCAGAAGGTGTTCCGGCCGGGCTATCTCGGCACGATCAACACCATCCACTTCGCCCGCTGGATACTGCTTCCGGGAACCGACCGGCTGATGTTCTTCTCGAACTACGGGGGAAGCTGGGAGAGCTATCTCGAGGACTTCATCACCAAGGCGTCGGAAGGCTTGACGGGTGTCTGGAGCAATACCGAGGGCTTCCCTCGGGCGAAATGGCTGTTCTTCGACGGCGCCAGGGACGGCGACCGGTTCAAGCGCTGGGCACGACGCCAGCAGGTGCCGACGTTGTTCTGGTATTCGGCCTATCCGGACCTCAACACGCAGCGGATCCGTATCAACTCGCGCATCCGGCGCGGCATCTGCCGCGCGTCCGACGGCGAGGCGCGGGACTGGCTGAGCCTGTTCGGCTCGAGGCCGCGTCCGCGCATCTCGCAGGAACTGGTCAATGCGGACGCCAAGCCGGTTCTGCCGCCGCCGCCCGAGCCGCTGGAAAGCGGTGAGATCCAGTCGATCTTCTTCAACGCCTTCGGCGCGCTCGACTACGGCCACCTGTTGGCATTCGCCGTGCCGGACGGACTGAGGCGCGACGCCCGCAGGCAATGGTTGGAGTTCCTGACCGCGCAGACCAGCTTCGGCGATCCGATCCCGCGCGTCAGCGCGATGACCGTCGGCTTCGGCCCGGACGGCTTGCGGCGTCTTGGGCTGGATGCGGGAGCGGGTGAGGAGGCGCTGAGGCGTTTCCCCAACGCCTTCCTGCAGGGCATGGGCCATCCCGAACGCAGCCGCATCCTCGACGACATCGGCGAGAGCCAGCCCGCGAAATGGGGCTGGGGCGCGTCGCAAAATCCGGCCGACATGATCGTCGTCTGCTATGCCAAGGAGAAGCGGCTACTCACAAGGACCGTCGCCGAAGTGAAGAAACAGGCGAAGAGCGCGGGCTTGTCGCCACCGGTGTTCGAGCTGCCGCTCGAGACCAAGCGCCGGGAGAAACCGAAAGCCGGACAGGATGCAGACGCGAAAAGCGAATCCCGGCGACCTCAGGCGATCGAGCATTTCGGTTTCGCGGACGGCATTTCTCAGCCGGCCGTACGCGGGACGGCGCGCGTCAACGCCGGAGCGCCGGACGCCAATGTCGTCGCGGCCGGTGAGTTTCTCTTCGGCTACCGCGACGAGCACGGATTCTATCCGGTGTCGCCAGCGGTGAAGGCCGGCCATGACCCCTCGGGCATCCTGCCTACGCTCAGGTTCAGGCGCGGGGCGGACGGCACGACGGACGCGCTGCACGATTTCGGCCGCAACGGCTCTTTCCTTGTGGTGCGCCAGTTCGAACAGCATGTCGACGACTTCGCGGCATACTGCTCCTTCGCCGCCCGGACGAAGGCCGCCCAACACGACGATCCCTCGATCACGCCGGACTGGATCGCGGCCAAGATGATGGGGCGGTGGCAGGACGGTTCGTCGCTGGTGCGCAATCCGGAGGGCCGGCCCGACCGGCCGGTCGACAACTCCTTCTCCTACGGGGCTGAGGATCCGCAGGGGCTGCGCTGTCCGTTCGGGGCGCATATCCGGCGGTCCAACCCGCGCGACTCGCTCGGCGATGATCACGCGGCGCAGGTCAGGATCGGCAAGCGGCACCGTATCCTGCGCGTCGGGCGCACCTACGAGACCGGAAAAGGCGAAAAAGGCCTGCTCTTCATGTGTCTCAACGCCGACATCGAACGCCAGTACGAGTTCATGCAGCAGACTTGGGTGTCGGCTCCGTCGTTCCACGGCCTGCCGCGCGAGAAGGATCCCGCGATCGGCGCGAATGAGGGGAAGGGACGGTTTTCGATCCCCAGGTGGGAAGGCAGCGTCGTTCTGAAGGACATGCCGAGCTTTGTGACCACGCGCGGCGGCGGCTACTTCTTCATGCCGGGCCGAGCGGCCCTGCGCTACATGATCTCGCGGCTGTAGCGCAATTCCGGCAAGGAGTGCGCGGCAGTCCCCGGCGATGGAATAAGGATCAGTCGTCCTCGCCGGCGGCGGCGATGTGGCGCAGGCGGGGCGCGCTCATCACGCGCACGCCGCCGCGGCGCAGCTCGATGACACCCCTCGACCGCCAGTCGTTCAGCGTCTTGTTGACGGATTCGCGGGTGGCGCCAAGGAATTCGGCGAGCTCGGCCTGCGAAATCTCGATCCAGCCGTCCTTGTCGGCATTGATGCGCGACAGCAGTGCAAGGCGCTTGGCAAGCCGCGCCTCGATGGCGAAGAAGGCCAGGTCTCCCATCTCGCCGCTCACCCAGCGCAGCCGGGCGCAGAGGAGTTCGATCATCGCGCGGGCGAGCGTCGGGTGCCGCTCCATGCGCTCGAAGAGCTGGGCGCGGCTGAGCGAAACGAGTTCGCAAGGCGTGAGGCAGATCGCCGTGGCGGTGCGGGTGCCGCCATCCAGCGCGCCGATCTCGCCGACAAGGCTGTGGTGCAGCTCGATGTTGGCTACCAGTTTCTGCCCGCCCGGAGAGTAGAGCGAGATCTCGACGGTTCCCGAGATGACCCCGTAGATCCGGTCGGAGGTGTCTTCCTGCACGAAGAGATGCTGGCCGGCGGCGTAGCGCTCCACGCGGCACCCCTTGAACAGCAGATCGAAGAGATCCGGGCCGATGCGAACCGGCGCGCCATTGCCCGCTTCGTTTGCGGCGTGGGTCATCGGGACGCTCCGCTCGCGGCGACTTGCATCTCTGTACGACAGGTCGATCAGCGTGGGAAGCATGGCTTGTCACTCACTCGAAAGATGCGAAAGCAACGGGCCGTTCGGCGCGCGCGCCCAGCAGTCTGGGTGTCGGCCGGGGCGGCAGGACAGGTGTCGCGGAGCGCGGCGGGCCGTCTGCGCGGACGGCGGGAGGAACCGCCCGCGCAGACGACGACAATGAAAAGTGCTTCGACATGAGTGAACGATGCGGGCCGCGAAGACCGCTCCTTTTCATTGGGCTCAAGGCCCGATTCGGCCTTGCCGCAGGGGAAAGTCTCCGAATTCGCGACGATCGTCTGTGAGATGATTCACATGGCGGGCGAGGTCAGGCGAACGGTGAGCGTACGCAAGCGCTGCGTCCTGCGCGATGTCCTCGCGATTGAGATTGAACTCGTCCCCATCTTCTGCTTGTATACAATTCCCATTCATATGTAGCGCACACGATCAGGGAGGATCGGAAAATGCCATCGAACAGCCTGGAAACAGTCATCAACTCGGGTCGAAACATCGTCGACGTCCTCAGAAACTCGCGTATCGGAAGTTATGTGTATCCAGTCGTGGCGGCCGAGTTCGCCAACTGGCGCGACGAGCAGCGCGCCTGGCGCGACTCCGCGGTGCTGTTCGACCAGTCGCACCACATGGCAGAGCTGACTGTCGAGGGGCCGGATGCGGCCCGCTTCCTCGAAAGCCTTGCGATCAACAGTTTCAAGAACTTCCCGGTCGACCGCGCCAAGCACTACGTGCCGGTGAGCCCTGAAGGCTACGTCATCGGCGACGTGATCCTCTTCCACCTCGAAGAGGACCAGTATCTCCTGGTCGGCCGCGCCCCGACCGTGAACTGGATCGAATACAACGCCCAGAAGGGCGGCCACTCGCTCAAGACCATCCGCGACGACCGGTCGCCCTCGCGCCCGGACGGCAAGGAGGTCAAGCGGCGTCACTACCGGTTCCAGATCCAGGGGCCGAACGCGCCGCAGATCTTCGAGAAGCTCAATGGCGGGCCGGTGCCGGACATCAAGTTCTTCCATATGGACCGCATCAACATTGCCGGCCGCAAGGTCAGGGCGCTGCGCCACGGCATGGCCGGCGCGCCCGGGCTGGAGGTCTTCGGACCCTATGCCGAAAAGGACGAGATCCGCGCTGCGATCCTGGAGGCCGGCAAGGAATTCGACCTCTACCAGGTCGGCAGCCGTGCCTATTCGACGAATACCCTCGAATCCGGTTGGATTCCGTCGCCGCTGCCGGCCGTCTATACCGGCGACGAGATGAAGGCCTATCGCGAGTGGCTGCCGGCCGAAGGCTACGAGGCGACCGGATCCATCGGCGGGTCGTACGTGTCGGACGACATCCGCGACTACTATTCGACGCCGTGGGAACTCGGCTACGGCTTCTACATCAAGAACGACCACGACTTCGTCGGGCGTGCCGCGCTGGAGAAGATGCAGGGCCGCAAGCACCGCAAGAAGGTGACGTTCGAGTGGAACGGCGACGACGTGCAGAAGATCCTCGCGTCCGGGTTCCAGCGGGATGAACTCCCCTACAAGTGGATCGATTTCCCGGTCGCCAACTATGCCTCCTCGTCCTTCGACAGGATCATGCACGGCAACCGGGTCGTCGGGCTCTCGATGTTCTCGGGCTACAGCTTCAACGAGCGCTGCATGCTGTCGCTCGGCGTCGTCGACGACGATGTCCAGATCGGCGACATCCTGACGCTCGTCTGGGGCGAGCCCGACGGCGGGACGGACAAAACGGCGACGGAAAAGCACCGTCAGGCCGAAATCCGCGTGCGCGTCTCGGCGGCGCCTTATGCGCGGGAAGCCCGCGAAAACTATGTCGAAAGCTGGCGCACCCGTGCGGCCTGAGGCACAGTAGTCCGCGAGGGACGTTCCGATCG